>CAVUCN010000010.1:0-287538 GCA_963739945.1 uncultured Alphaproteobacteria bacterium
CGACGGCGATATTGCTGCTGGGTGCCGGCGCTGTTTCTGCACAAAACATCAAGACTGACGACGCCCAGCGCTCCGGCGGCACAGCAGAATGCCCCGCCGGAGAAAATCAGGGCACAGGCCGGGAAATTGGACCAAATCAAAGCGCCCGAAAAAATCCAATCCGATGGCAACCAGCAGACGACGGATAAAGGCGTACCCGCGGGCGACGCGGCTAAGGTTTCTTCCGACACCGATCGCAGCACTGACATGAAGTCCAAGCGAACGGCACGTCATGTGGGAGCCCGATATGCGGGTGGCCACCATGGACCGCTATATGACAGCTACAGAGGCAATTGGGGCTACCGCGGATGCCACCGTCATACCTTGATGTTCTGGCTCTGGTGTTAACTCATGGCCGTTTATCAGATAACGGCGAGTGTTTTTGACGGTAGGCCTACTTCAGCTTTCCGCTTTACTCACCGGAAGTGCGGCCTCACATAAGTTATAAAGCTGAAGCCCCGAGCGTTCGGGGCTTTTTGCTTTTCGGGCTCCTTAATAAAAAGCTATCTCGTCCCTTGCTCGCGCCGCCCTTAGTGGTCCCTCGAGACAATCTGCTTTCTTTTCGATAGTGCAGGCGGGACAGCGGTAAACAATCTCGTCAAGACGTGTGGACGTCATCGCCGGCGTAATTGTCTTAATTCTCATGGGCGCATCACAGCGCCAGCAAATTAGGAACTTATCGAAAGGGTCTTGCGTTTTCTGACGTTCACCCTGAAGCGACATTGGAGTCTCCGTGCATTATTTTGATTGACTGCACGGTGTGCCGGTAAAGAGGGGGGAGTCTGGTCAAAATTGACCAATTCACAGCGGCGGAGGGTATTACTGTCTAAAGCGGGCTAAAGATGTGACGAGGCAGTTTCCGTCGCCGCGCTAGTGAGCGGCCGAACTGGTATCTATTGGTGATGGTTTTGTCTACGTCAAACGCCTCAGCTCCTAATCTCCGGCTTTTCGTGGAGAACCACGTTCAACAACGAGCGGTGGACATGGATTTGTCCATTGTAATCGATGAGTCCCAAATGTCGAAATTTGTTCATGAAATGGCTCACCCGTGACCGCGTGGTGCCGATCATTTCCGCCAATGTCTCCTGGCTGATCTTCGCCAGCACCGGCTCGGGCTCGCCTTCCTTGCCAAAATTCGCAAGAAGCAGAAGTGTCCGCGCCAGGCGTTTTTCACTCGAGTTGAACAGCTGATCGACGAGATCCTCCTCGACGCGGCTGTTGCGGGCGAGGAGGTGCGAGATAAACAGCTCGGCAAATGCCGGTTCCGAGTGAATTATGCTCACGACCTCTGCCTTCGGCATTCGCGTGATCGCACTTTCCGTCAGCGTGGTGACGGTTGCCAGGCGCAGAACTTGTCCGGCCAAGCATCCTTCGCCGAAAAAATCGCCGGCTCCGAGAACCGCGACCACGGCTTCCCTGCCCTGTTCCGAGATCACGGTGACCTTGGCTTTTCCCGTCTGAATGTAAAAAACCGAATCAGCGGGATCGCCCTGTTGAAAAATGACCTGGTTTCTCCGGTATTCGGACAGGGTCCGCCCCCCGTTCACTTTCGCGAGGAACGCTTTGGGATCGAAGGGAGATTTATGATTGTTGGCCACGCAGACCTCCTTCCAAGAGGCTCGGCCGCGCATGTAAGCGGCTCCGGCACACATCCCAAAGGCGGGAACTCATCCTTAATAGCAGGAATGCGATCTGGCCAGCGGGCGGACGTCAGTCCCCCGCCAGACTTGATTATGAACTCGTCTAGGGGGTGTTGTCGGTAATGTACATTACCGATTGGGTGGGGTCCGTTTCCTACCCGTATGTCTTGGGCAGGTGAAAAGCGATCCGCGCCCGGACCAACTGATAGCATTCGCACGACGCCTCCACGAGGCCCGGCCGATCAAGTATCGTGACTTGCCGCCGGCCGCGCACAATCAAACCGGCACGCTCCAGCTCCCGCGCAGCATTCGTGATGGTCGGCCTTTGGACACCCAGCATTTCGGCGAGCAGTGTCTGAGTGATCTGCAGTGCATCATCGTCCGCGCGATCGCGCATCATGAGCAGCCAACGCGCCAGACGTTCCTTGAGGCTGTGTGCGCCGTTGCACGCTACCGATACCAGGACCTGCTCGAGAAAGGCCTGGACGTACGCGTACATGAGAGTTCGGAATGACGGCATCGAACCCATGGCCCGCGTGAACGCCGTGCGTGACATCTTTGCTGCGCCGCCCGGAATTTGGACGAGAAGGCGGACGGAGGACCTCTTCGCGCCCAGGATGGCTTGCACAGAAGTGCACCCCTCCCGACCGATCGTCGCCATCTCGATGATGCTGCCGTCCGCATAAACCGCCAGCACCGAGACGACACCGCTATCGGGGAAGTAAACATGGTCGAGCGAACTGTCGGCGTCCATCAGGACCTGCGAGCGCTGGCAGCGAATTTGTTCGAGCTCCGGCATAAGCCGCTTGAGATTGGAGGATGGCAGGGCGAGCAAAAGCCGATTGCGGGGCCAACTCGATGTAGCACTCATACCCTTCAACCGGGTTCGGTTCGCCTGGACCTACCTATTGGGCAGCCTATGCCCATGTTGAGACGTACTCTGAGCAAAATCGCTCACGTTCGGCCGGCGGCGTGCGCCGGATTTGTTATTTAAAATCTAGGGTGGAAATGCTCGCTCTTTTTTGCAATGAAAAATGTCGCTATTGGCCCCAAAGCGGACACGCTACTCGCGAGACGGTGCGGCAAAGCTCGTTTTGTCGAGCACGCGGCTAGATCGCCGGCGCTTGGGGTGCCTGACCTCAAGCTGGGTCCGCAGCCATAAAATTCTTGTCTCTTTTATATTGACAAATGTCCTATTAAATCATACCTACAATCCGCTCGCTCGTCGTGAGGGACGTCATCTGCAGAGACGGCTTTTGGCGGAGCGGGTGCGGGTTCTGCGGGTAAGGTTCGTCACCTGATCTGCGGGCGGCCTGGGCATCATGCCCGTCCGGCAAGTGTTCGGACTGCGAGGTGCTCGCTGCACTGGCGCCGGAGAGGGAGTGCAGACCTCCCGTTTGGATCCGGTGATTCCAGGAAGCGCTGGCCCGGGCCGGGGCAGGACGAAAGTCCGGTCAATCCGCAGTGGAGCGCCGAAAGGCGAGCGGCCCTTGTCATGAGGGCCGCGGCTGTTCCCGGTAACGGGTGCAGTTTCCCCGGACTGTGCCTGGTAACAGGTGCAGTCCACCGCGCCAGTCGGCGCTCCGCTTCCCTCGTTATCGGGGGAAGCAAAATGGAAATGCCTCACGTGCGTTTGAGGCGAGCTTTCGTGCCGCTTGAACAACAACTCGGATGCACATGCATCGCGGGAACGGTTCCACTCGTCATTGCGAGGAGCGCTAGCGACGACCCGCCTACGCTCGCAAGGCGAGCTTCGGTGGGTTTGAGTCCGCCGAAGCGCGGAGCGCGTAGGTGGAAGCAATCCAGGGGCCGCTTGCATTGAGCGCTGGATTGCTTCGCTGCGCTCGCAATGACGAAAACACCTCTTCCCGCGGGGGGTGATAGCGTCGCTGTTTGACATTGTGAATCGGAGCAACGCACGCGCGCTCTCGCGCGAGGGAGTTCCGGTGGATTTCGGCGCAGGCCGGGCTGCCCGCGTTTGCGGATCAGAAGCCACCACCGCCATCCCGCGGCGGCGCAGGCATCAGGTGCGGCGCTCCCGAACCTACTGCGTCACCCGCACGATCGGTGTGATCGAGAGATCGGTGGTCGAGGTCTGGATCGCGATGAGTTGCGCCAACAGGCCGAATATCCGCTTTGTGGTGGTCGCCTGTTCAGGCACGCAGTATTCTCCGTCTTCAAACCACGTGTGCACGAAACACTCGCCGCCGAGTTCCTGAACGACCGTTATGAGACGAGGATCTTCATGCACGGTCTCGAGCGCCGGCGGATGTGTCGCGTATTCGCGGCCAGGGGAGATGTAGGCGTATTGCGACGGCCCGATGTGCCGTTGCTGCATTTTCATCAGCGTCCCGAGGAACTCAAAGACGCCGTAAGCCGAGCGCGGTGTTATCGTGAAACTGATCGGACCAAATTTGAGCGGCAGGATATCGGGCTGCGGTGTCGAGTTTTCCACTACCGGATCCCAAGTGTCCGAGCCGCAGGTCAGCGGCGAATTGTAGAGCGCGGTGGGCTGAACATCGAGATCCCGTGTTGCGGCCTGTGCCTCGCCCGGTGTCACAGTGGCCGCGGCCTGCTGCGCCAGGACAGGATTGAAGCAGAACCGCGCGTAAGAGGCGGCCTTGCCGGGCGCTGTTGCTCCACCCGTGCCTACGCCGCCCTTCGGCGGAGCATTGCCGCCCGACTGGGCCGTTTTTTCTTCGACCGTCAGTCCGGTAAGCGCGGCATTGTGAACCCAGTCGATAAAGCACCGGTGTTTTTTGTCGGCGCGCGAGCAGCCGTAATCGTCAGGAGGATTGAAATGATAGCCGAGCGGCTGGCCTCCCGGCAGTGTGATTTCGAATAAATCGGTGAACAACCAGAATAGCATTTCGCGCGGATAGCCCTGGCGGATGAAGTAGTTCAGCGTCTGCAGGTCAATCGGTTTCAGGAAGCCCTGGTAGAACGCGCTGGTCTCTTGCGTGGAAACGTTGAAGTTTGTGGTCACCGCGGTGGTGTTGCCTGCGGTGGTGTTGCCAAAAATCACGTCGCGTCCCGGTGTGAACAGCGGCGAGGTGGCTGCGGATGCCGCGGTGTAGGCGCCGACATGCGGCCCGAGCAGAAACGATGGCAGCGAAAACGACGTCGTGTTCGTCATGCCGGGCGTGACGTTGGCAATGGTGGTAAAGCTCAAGGGATAGTCGTGGCTGGCGCGCACGAGATTGAGGAAGATTGCTTCGTTGCGGGATTTCGCCAGGCTGCGGCCGACGGTGTCGTAGCGATTGTCAACCGGATCGACGACGGCGCATGCGGTGAGCGCGATGGCCGGCGCCACGCTGATGAGCAATTTACGGAACCACATAGCCGAGCCTCACCCTGTTCTTTTTCGACGTCCCGGTTCAGAAATCGATAGTTCAAGCCGCCGCGCGCGACGATGAAGTACGTGTAGCCAAACGTTCCCGTGAAGGAGGACGGCGCCGTTCCTACGATCGCCGTCGCCGTGGTGCTGGGCTTTTCGAGATGCGCGTACAGCACTTCAGTCTTGAAGGTGACATTGCTGGTGATGGCGTATTCGGCGCCGGCGCCTGCCGTCCAACCGAGGACCGTTTGCGATGACGATCCCGAAAAGCAGGCGACCCCGGCGGTGCAGCTATAAGAGAAGCCTCCTGACGTCAGGCCGCCGGTTGCGCCAGGCGCCGGTGCAAGGCTTCCTTTGACCTGTGCAACAGCGAGGCCGCCGGTGCCATAAAGGAGCAAGGATTCGAACGGCAGGGCGCCCAAGCGCGCCCGGAGCGTTCCAAACGATCCAACCGTCTCCTTCGCGGCCATCGTGCTGAGCACGGCTGCCCCGCCGACATTACCGAGATGAAACGACGAGGAACCTGATCCGGAAAAGTCCGACCATTGGTAGTCGGCTTCGAAGCCGGCCAGCCAACGCGCGTTGAACTGCCAGTTAAATCCGACCTGACCGCCGAACAGTCCGCCGTCGCGCTTGAAGTCCGCGGTGGGTATGCATCTGACGCCGCCGGGGGTCGAGCACGTGCCAGCCCGCGATGCAGGGTCGTTCGCAACGTAGGAGACGTTCGGATTGCTCCAGGCGTATCCGCCGTTAATCCCGGCGTAGAAGCCGGTCCAGGCAAAATACGGCATGCGCTGCGTAACGAAAGACGATGGCGGTGTTGCCATTTCTTCCGCTAACGCGCCGGTCGAACTCAACGCCAGCAACGCACTGAGACAAAGGATACTTTTTTTCACAACGCCCCGCCGATACAACAATGAACCCATGTATCGGATACGCGAAATCGAACTGGATATTCGCTTCCCCAAAATCGAGCGTAGCATGCGCCAAAGGCGGGAAAAGCTGGCGTTGCCGGGATAGGGCGCTCGCGCCGCAGAATTCGCGGTTATGTTGTAACTTTGCCACGCTGCTCAGGCTATCGATCCGGCGTAGCGATCAGAAGCCGCTCGGGCAGCCTCGTAGCCTGCGAGGTGAAAGGCCGCGCTGCCGCTGCGGCAGTCTTTCCACGGCGCCGGTCAGGTGAACAGGTGCTCCGGCTTGACCTGCTTTTCGGCGGCGCGTCGCCCCATTTCGTAGAGTTGGTCGACCAGGGAGGGATCGTCCATGCCGCGAAGCCGCTCCAGGAGGTCATCGGTGACGTGGAAGTCGAGTTCGCGCGCCAGCCACTCTTTTTCCAGCCGGACGTCGTACCGGAGAAACCGGAATAGCTTGCCGCCCGGCGGGGCGACGTCGGCAAGCGTGCCGACCTCGGAGTTGATCACCCATGGCGCAGGGCATTCGCCCATCCATTGCATCAGCGCCATGACCAGCACCTCGGCGTCGTTCATCATCGAGATCAGCGCGTGGAAGGCCAGCTTGGTGAACCGGGCAAAGCCCAGAATTCTGATACGACAGCCGCGGCCGGTAGGTGCCGGTGCCGACCGACATGATCGTCAGATTGTCGGGGCCGGTCGGCCACTCGATCTTGTAGGGCTTGAGTGTCGCCATCTGGAACAGGGCCAGCGACGGATTGTTGTGTGGCGTCACGCCGCCATCGACGAACAGTCCGTAATTTTTGGAGTCGATCTTGGCCGGGTGACGCAAGCCGAACCGCTCCAGCAACGCATAGATCGCGCGCGCCGGCGACATCTTGAGCGGTTTCGCCACGGCATCGGGTAACAGGGTTTCGTTCTGGCTGATCGGCAGCAGTTCGGGGTCAAAAAAATGCGGCGCGGCGGTACTCGCGCGCACGAGATTGACCAGAGGATAGTCTTCGTTGCCGATCTCACCGTGGCCGGAGCTTTTCCAGTAAGGCGCGCGCGGATTGTTGGCGATGATCCAGGGGCTGCCGGTATCCATGCGCTTGGTGATCAGGCAATAGCCGGTGATCAGATCGGTGCTTTTCAGGACGCGGTTGCCGACTACGGCCTCGATCTGGGTGCGCAAGCCGGAGGCGTCGAACTTGGCCTGCAAGACCGGAATACGCCAGCGGCTGCCTTTGAAGGCCGACGGCGCCAGCCGCACATAAAAGTCCTTTACCTGTTCGGTGCGGTAACCCAGCGCCAATGCGCCGGCAATGATGGCGCCGGTCGATGTGCCGCCGATGAAATCGAAGTAATCGCCGAGACGGACTTCCTTGCCATAACGCTCGGTCAGCAAGGACTCGATGCGCTCCAGAAAAGCGACGGTGAGTGCGCCGCGAACGCCGCCGCCGTCGAGCGCCAGCAAGCGCTTGGGACCGGGTCCAAAAAGGTGATGGTCGCGAGAGTTTTCAAAACCGGCAGCCGCCGGGTTTCCGCTGCTTGCGGCTCTCGTCTGCCTTGGCGGAATTTGAGACTCAAGAATTTGCTGAACAGCTTGCGCGACGGCTGCTTCGTCCGCAGGATGAAATGCCTGCTTGATGGTGTCGTGGCTCGGCCGGTTGCGAAGAGTTTGGCAGCGCCAAAATGTGAAATCTGGATCGAGTGCGGATGCGTGGGCTCGATCCACAGCACCATGATGCCGTCGGCGATCGCGCGTTCGACGATTTGTGCCGTGCCGCCGATGCCGGCAGCGACTTCGCCGTCCCAGATCGTTATCAGGACATCGATGTTGTCCAGCATGAAAAGGCCCGCGGCCTCGTAGGCGCGCGGACGCTCGGTAGGGGAGCCATCAAGATCAACGACCTTCGAGGCGCGCGCCAGCAACCCGTCGAATTTTTCGCGCGATTTTGCCGTCTCGAAGTCTTTGGTGTATTCGGCCCGGTTCAGCGGCAGAACGACTTCGAGCTTGCACCCGCCGGCGAGGCCGGCCTCGGCGACGATGCGGTCGGAGCCTTCCGCGAGCGAGGAGACAACGACGGTCTCCCGCACCATGGCCGCTTCTCTCGCCGACATGTGCGCCATGTAGGTGTTTTCGATATTCCGGGTGGCGCTGGCGAATGCCGTAAATATACGGTCCATCTGCGCCCGGAGCGGCGCTTCGGATTCTTCCGGCAGTTTCGGCGGGATGCGATGGCCGGTCACCCCGATGCGCAGCCGGGCATTAGGCGGAGCGGCAGAAGGATCGGCGTTCATCAGATAGCTCACTGACCGTCGGGCGTACGCAGGCCAAACCAGGAGTCGCGAACCTGATGATAATGCACCGAAGGGTCGTAGATCGATACCGGCAACGCCAGTGCCTGAGCCGACAGCCGGCCGACCGACGACAGCAGGCTATACGAGGCAACGACGCGGTCGTGCTGTGCGGTGATCAGGCTGACCCGCGCGTTCACCAGGGCCTGCTGGGCGTTGAGGACATCGAGCGTGGTGCGCTGGCCGGCCAGCGCCTCATTGCGCACGCCGGTCAGCGCCCGTTCCGAAGCTTCGCCCTGCCGCTCGGCCGCCGCGACCTGCGCCCTTGAGGCCTGCAATTGGCCCCAAGCCTGCACAACGTTCGCCCGCGCCTGATCGCGGACCTGGTCGACATTGAGGCGTTGCTGCCCGACAGCTTCCTTGTTGAGCCGGATCGCGGAATATTCCGCGCCGCCCTGGTAGAGCGGAACGGACAGATTGAGCGACGCTTCGTTGGTGAAGAGTTTGGGCGTCAGGATGGTGGACTCGAACTGCCGTTGCACGCTGCCCTGGAACGTCAGTATCGGCCACAACGCGCCTTCGGCGATCTTGACCTGAAGCTGCGCGACATCGACGCCATAGATGGCGGCCGTGACCGCCGGATTTTGGGTCATGCCCATTGTGATTGCGGCGGGGAGCGTCGGCGGCGCAAGCCGCTCGACCGGTGAAGCCGGCGCGAGATTTTCCGGATCGTTGCCGATGACGCGCCGGTAATTGGCGCGCGTCGTCATTAATGTGGATTCGGCGGCGTGCAGGGTCGCTTCGCCGGCAGCAAGCTGCGCTTCCGATTGAGCCACGTCGGTTGCGGTAATCTGGCCCGCATTGAAGCGCTGGTTGGTGTCTTGCAGCGTGTGTTGCAGGACACGGAAGTTGCTTTGCTGCACTTCGAGGTTTGCGGCGTCCCGCGATACATCCATGTAGATCGTTGCGGCGGCGAGCAGCACCGACTGCTCCATGACGCGCAGTGTTTCGCGCGCCTGGGAGACCTGGCTCTCGGCTTCGCGGACCTTATTGGAGGTCTGTTCGCCGTTGAACAGCGTTTGCGATCCGGTCACGCCGACGGAGCGGGGTGTCGAGAGGCCCTTGGCGGCAAACGTCGCACCGTTAGCCAGAAAAGGCGGCGTGGGCGGGATGGTCTGTTTCGTGTCGGTATATTCCCGGCCGATGCTGGCATTGGCGGAAATCGTCGGCCGATAGCCCGACAGGGCCTGTGATACGCCCTCGTCGGATTGGCGGACGATCGCGCGTTGCGCATTGAGCTGCGGATTGTTCTCGTAGGCTCTGGCGAGCGCCGCCTCCATCGTTTCCGAGGATGCGTATCGCGGGGTGAGCGCCACGACGACAAGGCCAGCCAAAGTTGCAATTGCCGCTTGGCGTTTACGTGATCCGATACGGATCTTTTGCCACGCCCCAGGGGCCATCACGCCACTCACCCGCCGTCGCCCCACTTCACAGCCTCAAACCTTAGCGGGAGGGGGTGTGGCTTACAAGTTTGCGGCCGCCGCGAAGACGCGGCTGTGGATGCGTTGGCGGTCGGACTGCGTGGATCAGGACCGCTGCGACGTCGTCCGTGGCCGCGCCAGCAGGCCGAGTTCCCGCAGCGTCAGCGCCAGCATGGCGAAAAGCAGCGGGACGGCAAAATAAAGTACGCGAAACGTCAGGAGCGAGGCCAGCAGTTCCTCCTTCTCGAACTGCGGGAGGCCCAACAGCATGCCCGCTTCCATGATGCCGAGATTTCCCGGCACGTGACTGACGGTTCCGATCAGCGTGGCGCTTAGAAAAATAAGCAACACGGTGATGAAATCGACGGCTGGAACCTCCGGTAACAGCGTGTACATCGCCGCGGTCACCAGGCACAGATCGGTCGCGCCGATGGCGATTTGCAGGAACGTCGAACGCGCGTCGGGCAGGGCGATGCGCCAGTTCGAAATACCGACGACGCGCCGTCGCGGCCCGAGCCAAAGCAAATAGACGAGGAGGGCGAGCAGCGATGCGATGCCGACGCCACAGTTGATCCACACCGGGAGATGGTCGATCGCATTGGCGGCGTGCGGTGCAAAAGACAATGCGGCGCCAAGCACGAGCGCATTGCCCAGACAGAATGTCATGCCGGTAACAAACGCCATCTTGGTGACGTCGATGACGTTCAGTCCCCACGCCGAATAGACACGAAACCTGACGAAGCCGCCGGTCAGCGTGGCAGCGCCGAGCGCATGGCCGATCGTATAACTGGTGAAGCTTGCGACCGCGGCGACGTGCAACGGAACCGCGCGGTGGCCGATCGTCCGCAATGCAAAGACGTCGTAAAAAACGAGTGTTACGTACCCGGCGATGACGAAAGCGCTCGCGATCCATATCGCCTGTCGCGGTTGAGCGCGAAGCGCGCCAACGACTTTATCAACGTCGATGTCGCGCAAGGCGTAATAGAGCGCCAGCGCGGCAGCAGTAAAAATCAGAACGCTGATGACGGCGCTTAATTTATTCCGGCCGAGTTTTTTTATGATCGTGTTGGTGCCCGTCACGGGTGCCGCGGCTTGCTGTGATGAGCGTTGCAAAACGATTCGCGTCACAACTTTTCATTTGTTTGTAACAGCAGTGTTACGGAAACGTGCGCGTTAGATCAAACAAACAGCGCGACCGTCATATTGCTGAGACATGAAATCGCAATTGTCGTCGCATTAGAATCGAAAGATACGGTGACCGTTTCATGAAGGTCCTCGTTGCGACAGATGCCTGGCCGCCACAGGTTAACGGCGTGGTGCGCACCTTAAAATCACTTGAGCGCGCCGCCGCCAAATTAGGCGTCACCATCGACTTCCTGTCGCCGGACGGCTTCCCGTCGTTTCCGGTGCCGACTTATCCGGGATTGCGGTTGGCGATGCCGAGCCGCAAACGCATCGCCGCTCGCGTCGAAGAATCCAGGCCCGATGCGATTCACATCGCGACCGAAGGGCCGATGGGCTTCGCCATGCGGGCCTACTGCCGGCGGAATGGAAGACCATTCACGACGAGCTATACGACGCGGTTCCCGGAATATATTTCCGCGCGCTCGCCGATCCCCGATAGCTGGGTCTATTCTATTTTGCGCTGGTTCCACTCTGCGGCAGCGGTCACCATGGTGGCGACGCCGTCGCTCACCAGTGAACTCAGCGAGCGGGGCTTCAAGAATATCGGCCGCTGGACGCGTGGCGTTGACGTCGACCTGTTTCGGCCGGACCGCGTCGCCGTGCTGGATTTTCCGCGGCCGATTTTCATGACGCTCGGCCGTGTCGCCGTTGAGAAGAACATTGACGCATTTCTCTCGCTCGATCTGCCCGGCACGAAGGTCGTCATCGGCAAGGGGCCGCAGGAAGACGAGCTGAAGCGCCGGTTCCCGGATGCAAAGTTTCTGGGTCACATGGACAATGGCGTGCTCGCGTCGCACCTCGCCGCCGCCGATGTTTTCGTGTTTCCCAGCAAGACCGACACGTTCGGCATCGTGCAGCTCGAAGCGCTGGCGAGCGGGGTTCCGGTCGCCGCTTATCCGGTCACCGGCCCAAAGGATGTTATCGCCGATCATCCGGTTGGTGCATTGAACGAGGATTTGCGTGTCGCGTGCCTCGAAGCATTGAAGGTCTCACGGCGAAGCCTGCCGTGAGTTTGCGCTCCAGTATTCCTGGGAAAACAGCGCCCGGCAGTTCATCGGTCACGCCCGAAAAATCGCCAGTCTCGGCCGTAACGAGCCACAAATCGCCGCAACGATGACAGAAACCGTCCACGGCTAGAGCCGTGGCGGCAACAGAAGGGTCAAGCATGAGCACGCTTTCGGTAACCGATCTTGATGCGCAAACCGTCACTAAGGCCTATGCGCGCTGGGCGCCGGTTTATGATCTCGTCTTTGGTCAGGTGTTTGAGCGCGGCCGCCAGGCTGCCATTGCCGCCGCCGAAAGGGTGGGCGGGCGTATTCTCGAGGTCGGCGTCGGCACCGGCATTTCGCTGCCGCACTACTCGAAATCCTGCCAGATCTGCGGTGTCGATATCTCCGAGCCGATGCTGCGCAAAGCGCGCGAGCGCGTCGAAGAATTCGGTTTGAGCAATGTCGAGGGGCTCTGGGTCATGGACGCCGAGCGCCTGACGTTCCCGGACGCGTCATTTGACGTGGTCGCCGCGCAACATGTCGTTTCGACCGTGCCAAATCCGGAAGCAGCGCTCGACGAATTCGCCCGGGTCCTGAAACCCGGCGGCGAGATCATCCTGGTCAGCCGCGTTGGCGCTGAAGCAGGTTTGCGCCGCTCGTTTGAGCATTGGTTTCAGCCCGCGGCCCGCAAGCTCGGCTGGCGCTCGGAATTCTCCTTCGAGCGTTATTCGCAATGGACCGCGCGCACGCCGAATATCAGACTCGTCGAGCGTCGTGC
Organism: uncultured Alphaproteobacteria bacterium; assembly: GCA_963739945.1. Lineage (GTDB taxonomy): Bacteria > Pseudomonadota > Alphaproteobacteria > Rhizobiales > Xanthobacteraceae > BOG-931. The sequence continues at coordinate 12,641 of CAVUCN010000010.1, forward strand.
CGTTCCGCCGTTCGGGCACTTCTCGCTGATCCGCTTTGCCAAAGCCGGAACGAATGGCGCACATTCGGCCAATGGCGGCATGCGTGCCGCAAGCTGACGATTTCGTCTCGCTCAATCACCGCGGCGATTCACGTATCTGTCACAAATGATTCCCTGTCACGAGGGATTTATCGAATCGCCATATCCAATCTGGAACGGTCACGGGGGATATTGATGGAAAGTTTTCTTGAAACGCTCCGAACGCAACGCTGGGACGATCACCGCTACTATCATCACAGCCGGATCAATCAGTCGCTGCACTTCGTCAGCGCGATCAGTTTCCTGTTTTCCTATGTGATGATTTTCAAGGACCCGGCGATCTCGGCGCTGGCCGGTTGGCTGGTCGCGATGACAACGCGGCAGTCGGGGCACTTTTTCTTCGAGCCCAAGGACTACGATAAGGTCAATCAGGCCACGCACGAGCACAAGGAGGAAATCAAGGTCGGCTATAATTTGCGCCGCAAGGTGGTGCTGTTGACGATCTGGGCGCTGTCTCCGCTGATGCTTTATGTCAGCCCGACCCTGTTCGGTATTTTCTCCGCGCCGGCCGCCAACAAGACGGAATTCGTTCGTCAGGTTGCAATGATCTGGCTGGCGCTCGGCATTGGCGGCGTGATGTTCCGAACCGTCCACCTGTTTTTGATCAAGGATGTGCAAACCGGACTGGTGTGGGCCACAAAAATTCTTACCGATCCGTTCCACGACATCAAGCTCTACCACAAAGCGCCGCTTGCGCTGCTGCGCGGCGAGCTGATCGATCCGGAAATCGGTCTGCATCACTGGGATGAGGAAGACGCCGAGGAAGTGCCGCGGCCGAGCTGAACGGCCGCGGTTTTCCTCATTCCTTAATGCACGTCGCGGGAGAACAACCGGTGGGCGATCATCTCTTTGAGGATCGCCCGCTTGATTGTCTTGTTCGTCGCTCTCGGGTCCCGCCACCACCAGCCGTTCTGCTGCATGGCTTTTGCGGCTGCAACAAAGCGATCGGCAACGGCATCGAAGTCGGCGTCGGTATAGGTGAGGCTGAAGATCAGGCGGGCGGTGCCGACCCAGCTCAACGCCAGGCCTTCCGCGCGCAGGTAGTATTGCAGCATCCAGTTGTAGCGCGACGGCTCCGTGTAGCAGACGACGAACAGCGAAGACATGTTTGCTATCCGTACCGGCAAGCCTTCGTCGCGGAGGCGCTGGTTCAGCCGCTGAGCCCGTCTGTCCCAGGTCTCGTCGAGACCATCATAGAGCGCTTGTGTTTCCGAGCTCTGGAATTGCCGCAGGAACTCGTTCATCGCACCCATGACGTAAGGGTGCGAATTGAACGTACCGCGGGCGAAGCAGATGTCGGCCGGCCTGTCATCGCGAAAACGCTTCATCAAATCACTGCGGCCGCAGACGACCCCAATGGGCAGTCCACCGCCAACCGTCTTGCCGTAGGTCACGAGGTCGGCTTTGACGCCGAAATATTCCTGAGCCCCGCCGGGTGCAATGCGGAAGCCGATGAAAATCTCGTCGATGATCAAGACGATGTTCTGCTCGGTGCAAACTTGCCGCAGGCGCTTGAGCCAGTCGATGTAGGCCGCTTTGTCGAAATGAGAGCCGCGTGCGCTGTCTATGAGGGCGGAATCGGTTGGCGCCGGACCGTTCGGATGGAAGCCTTGTTCCGGATTGACCAGCACGCAGGCGATGTCGCGGCGGGTGCGAAGCACGCGAAGCGATTCTTCGCACATGTCGCGCAGGGTGAAGGTCTCTTGTGCCGGCAACGGATTGCCGATACCAGGCTGCACGTCGCTCCACCAGCCGTGATAGGCCCCGCAGAAGCGCACCAAGTGTGTGCGTTTGGTGTGATACCGCGCAAGCCGCACGGCCTGCATGATGGCTTCGGTGCCCGACATGTGAAACGAGACTTCGTCGAGACCGGAGATTTCCCGCAGCCGTTTCACGTTATCGATAATGACAGGATGATACGAGCCAAGCAGTGGGCCGAGATCGCGGACCTGTTCCGCGCCACGCGCGATGGCGCCTTTATAAAAATCGTAGCCAAGGATGTTGACGCCGTAGGAACCGCCGAGATCGTAGAAACGATTGCCGTCGAGATCGGTGACCGTCACACCCTCAGTGGATTTCACAAAGGCGCCTATCGGAAGATGGGCGCGCACCTTGTTGCGGTACTGGAACGGTACTCGATAGGCGCGGGTGAATTGCAGGTCGGGAATGTAGTCCGCGGCCTCAGCAGTCTGCCGGTTCGTTTCGGCGAATCGCGTCTGGTAAAGTTCGGCGAGCCGTTCGAAGCCGGCGCGGCGGCGCTGGGCGAAGTCGACCGGAGCGCCGTCCGAACAAAAGAATTTGTCGTCGCCATATTCGTAGAACGGAATGAACGCTGCGAGCCGTCTCGCCATCCGCGAGTGACCGGCAAGCGACCGGTGCTTGGCTTGCGACAGTTCAAGACGTCGCTTGATCGGGCCGAGCGACGTGGCGACTGCCGCCGCGCCGGCGCCGTAAAAGGCCAAAGTGATTGCGCCCCATGGCATCGAATCGGGGTGTACCCGGAACATTTAACAAAGCCATGACGGTCCTGAAAACCATGACAGTGCGCTCGCAAATCCTCCGGATGTTCGAAAACGAAGATCTCAACTTCCTTCTCACCAATCGGATTCCGCGCCGTCTTGCGACACAGTTCGTCGGCTGGCTGAGCCAGATCGAACAGCCGCTGGTGCGCGATGTCTCGATCGGTCTGTGGCGACTGTTCTCTGATGTCGATCTGAAAGACGCCAAGAAGACACGTTTCACCAGCATGCACGATTGCTTCACGCGCGAACTGAAGGAGGGGGCGCGGCCGATCGATTTGCGTCCGGAAATCCTGGTCAGCCCTTGCGATGCGATCGTCGGCGCCTGTGGCGACATTGCCGGCACCAGTCTCTACCAGGCAAAGGGCTTTCCCTACACGCTGCAAGACCTGCTGTGCGATCCGGATTTGGCCGAGACTTATCGCAACGGCCGTTACGTTACCTTACGGCTCACGTCCGGCATGTATCATCGCTTCCACGCGCCGCACGATTGCATAGTCGAAAAGGTCATTTACGTTTCCGGCGATACCTGGAACGTAAATCCGATCGCACTCAAGCGCGTCGAGCGGTTGTTCTGCAAGAATGAGCGCGCGGTTTTACAAACCAGGGTGGCGGCCACTGGCGACAACGTCGCCATTGTTCTCGTCGCTGCCGTGCTCGTGGCGAGCATACGCCTGCATTTCCTGGACGTATTGCTTAACCTCAGGCATCGCGGCCCGAATGTTTTCGATTGCAAAGCTGGCTTTAACAAGGGCGACGAGCTCGGCTGGTTCCAGCACGGCTCCACGGCAATCGTTTTCGCGCCGGAGCACTATGCGTTGTGCGACTGTGTAAAGGAGGGAGCGATGGTCCGTGTCGGACAGCCGCTGATGCGGTTGCCGCAGGTCGGAGCCTAGGCGTCTTCCTGGACCTGCGCGAGCGGAGGGCTGATCATCGCGATCTTGTATTTTCCGTTGCTCCGCCGTGGAGCGTCAGTTCTATGGACGCTGCGGCCGTTGGTGGTCTTGAAGGCTTGCGCCTCCGCAATGAGCCATTTCGAGAACGTCTGGATCGCGTTTGAGCTGGCTCGCGTTTCCGGCAAGATCAGATGATATGAGCTCTTGAGGTTGGCAAATTCGCTGCCGATAATTTCCAGCCTGTTGGCCGCGACGTCCTCCTCGACGAGGTAGCGCGGCAACAGCGCAATCCCGACCGCCGCCGCGGCCGCCTGCGCGATCATCGCGTAATTCTGGTACATGTGACCTTGTGGCGGCTCGGTGATTTTGACGCCGGATTCGGTCAGCCACTCGGCCCAGCGATTGCTGCTGCCCATGTTATGTAGCAGCCGGAATTTCGTGACGTCGGAAGCCGTTTTGACAAGATGGCTGGCGCCCAGCTTTGGGCTGGCTACAGCGACAAGGTCTTCGTCCATGAGATGGTAAGAGATGGTGCCGGGCCAGTGTGGCGCTCCATGGAACACCGCAGCGTCGAAGGGTTCGCTGGAATAGTCGATCGGCGATTGCCGTGTCGTGATGTGAAGGGTGATGGTTGGATACAGCTTCTGGAACTTCGACAGACGCGGAACGAGCCATATCCCCGCGAAGGTGGGCAGCGCCACGAGGTTGAGGATCGTGCTGTTTGACAGCGAAGCGACGCTACGTGAAGCCTCGGCGAGATTGTCGAGTGCTTTCTTGACCTGCGAAAGATAGAGCCGGCCGGCGTCGGTGAGCACAATACGTTGTCTTATACGCTCGAACAGCCGGACACCGAGATGCAATTCGATCTCGCGGACCTGACGGCTGATCGCGCCTTGGCTCAGATTGAGCTGGTCTGCAGCACGCGTAAAGCTGCCATGCTCGGCTGCAGCTACAAAAGCTGTCAGCCCGTCGATCGACGGAAGTTCGCCCCGCTTCAACGCCTCGCTCCGAGACAACAATAAACTCGCAAGATACGTGGCGTCAGACCGCAAAGTCGCAGCCTGCTACCAATTCTTGTAGACCGAACCCGTTCCATCGCTGCACGCATCTGCAATACAAGTGCTTACAAAGATGTTGCACTAACCAGAATGATTCCTTGCACGGCAAGGCAACCATTACGATGCGGCCTTTTGTTGCGCCGCGGCGGCATCATCAAGCTCTTTGGCGCGAGAACAGGCCGGGCGCGTGCTTAAACGTTGCCAGTATTGTTCGAAAGTGGCCCGTTTCTCTATGGTTCCGAACATTAAGCCGAAACCGATCGCTGATCCGACATAAACATCCGCGGCGCTGAAATTGTCGCCAAGCAGATATTTTCCTTTTGATATCGCGCCTTCGAGCGCGTTTAACGTCTGCTCGATATGTGCCGTAGCCGATCATGCGCTCGCGTCCGGGCGGTACGACAAAATTGAGAGCCTTGTTGCTAATCGCCGCCTCGACCGGGCCGGCGGCGAAGAACATCCAGCGGTAATACGGTGCGCGCTGACGATCCCCCGGCGGCGGTGCAAGCTTTGCCTGAGGAAACGCGTCAGCGAGATATGCACAGATGGCCGCGGTCTCGGTGACGACAGCGTCACCGTGGCGCAATGCCGGGACTTTGCCCATTGGATTGATGGAAAGATAAGTGGAACCCTTCATCGTTGAGGCATAATCGAGCACTTCGGTTTTGTAGGGCTGACCGACTTCCTCAAGCATCCAGCGGATGATGCGGCCACGCGATTGTGGATTGGTGTAAAACACGAGTTCGTCGGCCATGGTGACTATCCCTATGCAGCTGATTCAGAGTCGAATATGGAGCGCGAAATAGGGCAGGGCAACGGCGTCCGCCGAAGCCAATGCGGCACTACTCAGGAGCGCGCATTCGATAACCGATTCCGGTTTCGGTAAGAACATATTGGGGACGTTCCGGTTCGGTTTCGATCTTTTGCCGGAGCTGCCGCACATAGACGCGCAAATACTGTGCATCGGTCAGGTCGTCCCACAATTCGCCGAGCAGATATTTGTGGGTCAGCACCTTGCCAGCATGTTGTACCAGCACACGGAGCAGGTCGTATTCCTTCGGCGACAGCTTCACATCCTTGTCGCCGAGTTTGACCATGCGGCGCACCAGATCGACGGAAAGATCGCCAACCCGGAAAATCGGCCGTTCACCCTGGGTTTGAAGCTGGTGGCGGAGCGCCGCACGTATCCGCGCCAGCAACTCGTCCATGCCGAAGGGTTTGGTGATGTAGTCGTCGGCGCCGAAATCGAGTGCTTGCACCTTCCCCGCCTCGTCTTCGCGGCTCGACAGCACGACGATAGGAACGCTTTCGTTGCGAGCGCGTATGGTGCGAAGCAGGTCATGGCCCTGAATGTCTGGCAGGCCTAGATCGAGGATGATCAGGTCGGGCGCTTCACCGAGCAGTTCGAGCGCGGTCTTGCCGTTGTGTGCTTCCAGGATTTGGTAGCCATGAGCATTCAAACCCATCCGCAACAGCTTGCGGATCGGCGGCTCGTCATCGACCACCAGGACTCGAAGCGGCGCGGCGTTCATGCGGCGGTATCCAGTAGCTGCTGCTGGTCCGGGATCGGCAGAGTGATGGTGAAGACCGCGCCGCTGCGATCGGCGCGGTTTGCAGCTGCAATCGAGCCATGCATGGCTTCGACGAAGCCGCGCGAGATGGCGAGACCGAGGCCGGTGCCGGCGCGAACCTGATCGGTCTTTTGCACGCGATAAAACTTGTCGAAGATGTGCTCGAGGTCATGCTGCGGAATGCCTTCGCCCTCGTCGGTAACCTGCAAAACTACCGTATCGCGGTCGCGCCAGCCGCGAATGCCGATCGTTGTGCCAGCCGCAGCATATTTCGCCGCGTTGTCGAGAAGATTGAACAAGGCCTGCTCAAACAGCACCGCGTCGATCCGCACCATTGGCATGTCGGCAGCAAGATCGAGGTGGATCTGATGACTGCCGAGAATTTTGGTGGCGCGGCGAAGCGACGAACCGACCACTTCCGAAAGATCGTGCACGGCGAGATTGGGCGCGATCGCGCCGGACTCCAGTTTGGTCATATCCAGCAGATTGGCAATGAAGCGATTAAGCCGCTCGGATTCGTCGATAACCGTTCCAAGCAGATCGGCTTTTTCGCCGTCACTCAACTTGCCGCCCACGTCGCGCAATGTGCTTGCCGAACCGAGCACCGCCGCGAGCGGTGTCTTCAGATCATGGGAAATCGACGTCAGCAGGGCAGAGCGCAGCCGTTCGGTCTCCGCGGTCCGCTCTATGCGATCCATATCCTCGACCAACCGCACCCGTTCGATCGCCAGCGCGCCCTGGTCCATCAGCGCATCGAGCAGGCGGCGCTGGTCCGGGGTGAGCAGCGGGCCGGGCTTGTCGCTGTCGATGCCGACAACGCCGATAGGGCCGCGCCCGGTATGCATCGGCAAGAACAGGCGCTTGGCGCCGGGCAGCGTATCGGAGCCACGTCCAGCGGTGCGATCACTGTCCCAGGTCCATTTGGCCGCGGCGATATCGGCGTCGCCGAGCGTATCCTCCGGAGGATAGCCGGCGCGCACAGCCAGCACCCCCTCGGTCGGCAGCAGAAGCACCACACGCACCTTCAGCATCAGTGCTGTCTGATAGGCGGTTGCCCAAAGCACGTCATCGAGCGTGCCCGCTCCCGCAAGCTTGCGGCTGAAAGCGTAAAGCGATTCCACGGCGCGAACGCGTGCCTGCGCAGCTATGGTCTGCATACGGCCGCGTCCGGCAAATTGTGAGACGATAATCGCGACCAGCGTGAACAATGTAAAAGCCGCAATGTTATGCGGATCAGCAATCGTGAATGTGTAGATCGGCGGCAGAAAAAAGAAATTGTAGCAAAGCGCCGATACGACGCTCGCAAACAACGACGGCCATAAGCCAAAGCGCACAGCGACGCCGACCACAGCGGTGAGAAACACGAGATCGACGTTCTCGACGCCGATCCAATGGTTCACCAGTTCGCCAAATCCGAGCGCGATGGCCACTGCGACGAGAGCCACCACGTAGGCACGGAGATCGAATGCTGCAACCCCGGCTGCCTCGACGGCTTTGGTCGGAATAGGCCCGCCGGGGAGTTGATCGCCGGCAATGACATGAACACTGATATTGCCCGAGCGTCGTACCAGATCGTGCACCACAGAGCCGTGCAGGATTTCGAACCAGCGCGACCGGGTTGATTTGCCAATGATGATCTGGGTGACGTTATGGGCTTGTGAATAGCCGATCACATCGTCAGCGATGCTGCGGTCGCCGCCCGGGATTGTGACCGCCTCACCACCGAGCGCCTGAGCGAGCCGCAGGGTGTCGGCAACGCGATCGCGCTCGATCTCCGAAAGCTGCGCGCTGCGCCGGCCTTCGATGTAGAGCGCCATCCAGGGACCATGCAGGCGGTCGGCAAGCCGTTTGGCGTAACGCACCAGGCTAGCCGCGCGCGGATCGTCGCTCACGCAAACCAGAATGCGCTCGCCGGCTGCCCACGGCCCCTGGATCGCATGAGCCTGCATTTCGGTCAGGAGTTGTTCGTCCACGCGCTCCGCGGTGCGCCGCAACGCCAGTTCACGCAGCGCCGTCAGATTCGCCGGCGAGAAGAAATGCTCAAGTGCACGTTCAGCCTGTTTGGGAACGTAGACCTTACCTTCCTTCAGGCGCGCGATCAGGTCGTCGGGCGTCAGATCGATCAGTTCGACAGCGTCGGCGCGGTCGAACACGGCATCGGGCACAGTTTCGCGCACGCGAACGTGGGTGATCTGGGCAACGACGTCGTTGAGGCTTTCGATGTGCTGGATGTTGACCGTCGTGTAGACATCGATGCCGCTGTTTCTCAGTTCTTCGGCGTCGAGATACCGCTTGGGATGCCGGCTGCCTTCTGCATTGGTGTGGGCAAGTTCGTCGACCAGCACGATCTGCGGCCGCCGCTTCAAAATGGCATCGAGGTCCATTTCGTGCAGCAACTGGCCTTTGTATTCGATGGTCCGGCGCGGCACGACTTCGATGCCGGCCAGCAGCGCCTCGGTTTCCTTGCGGCCATGCGTTTCGACCACGCCGGCGACCACATCGTAGCCGTCTTTCAGGCGGGCATGAGCTTGCTGCAACATCTCGTAGGTCTTGCCGACACCGGGCGCGGCACCGACAAAAATCCGCAGCTTGCCGGCATGCTTTTCCGCACGCCGCGCCGCTTCGAGCAGAGCTTCAGGTGAGGGCCGATGTTCGGAATCGCGCCTCTGATCCGTCATGCCTTATAAAATAGTCTCAAAGTATCTGGTCAGCCAGCTTATCCCGCCGCCAGTTTGTCGAGTGCAAGATTGAGCTGCAAAACGTTAACGTGCGGCTCGCCCAGCAGTCCGAGCAGCCGGGCCTCGGTATTTTCGCCGACAAGCTGCCGTACCCGGTCTTCCGGCAAATTGCGGGCTTTGGCGACGCGAGGTACCTGAAACAGGGCAGCCTCCGGCGAAATATCGGGATCAAGTCCGCTTGCGGACGTCGTGACCAGATCGGATGGCACCGGTTGCGATGGATTCTCTTTCTTCAGCGTGTCGATGTCGCCCTGCACGCGATCGATCAAAGCCTTGTTGGAGGGGCCGTAATTCGACCCACCCGAATTCGACGCATTGTACGGCGCCGGCACAGTCTTGGTGGCGTCGTTCGGATCGGGCGCGGTAGTGGCTGACGGCCGGCCGTGGAAATATTTGTCGCTAGTGAATTGCTGGCCGATTAACGCAGAACCGACCACCGTGCCATCACGCTCGATCAGGCTGCCTTGCGCCTGGTTCGGAAAAATAACTTTGGCGATTCCAGTCATGGCCAGCGGATAGGCCAGGCCAGTGATGAGCGTGAGTGCGACAAGAACGACGATCGCCGGACGGATTTCGCGGAGCATGGCAACTCTCCTTAAGCAAGATGCAAGGCGGTGACGATGACGTCGATCGCCTTGATTCCGATGAACGGGATGATCACGCCGCCGACGCCGTAGATCCAGATATTGCGGCGGAGCAGGGCGCCGGCGCCGATCGGACGATAGCGCACGCCCTTCAGCGACAGCGGGATCAGGGCGATGATGATCAGCGCATTGAAGATGATCGCCGAGAGAATCGCGCTCTCCGGCGTCTCAAGCTTCATGATATTCAAGGCTTGCAGCTGCGGATAGAACGCGACGAACATCGCCGGGATAATGGCGAAATATTTTGCCACGTCGTTGGCGATCGAGAATGTCGTCAGCGAACCACGCGTCATTAGCAATTGTTTTCCGATCTCGACGATCTCGATCAGTTTGGTCGGATTTGAGTCGAGGTCGACCATGTTGCCCGCCTCACGAGCAGCCTGTGTGCCGGTGTTCATGGCAACACCGACGTCGGCTTGCGCCAGCGCAGGCGCGTCGTTGGTGCCGTCACCGCACATCGCGACAAGCTTGCCCTTGGCCTGTTCGTCCCGAATCAGCTGTAGCTTGTCTTCCGGCGTTGCCTGGGCAAGGAAATCGTCGACGCCGGCTTCAGCAGCAATCGCGGCCGCCGTCATCGGGTTATCGCCGGTGATCATGACGGTCCGAATGCCCATGCGGCGTAGTTCGGCAAAGCGCTCGCGGATGCCACCCTTGACGATATCCTTAAGCTGGATGACGCCGAGCAGCTTGCCGTCCTTGGCGACGGCGAGCGGGGTGCCGCCGGATTTGGCGATCTCGTCGGCAATAGCGTGGACTTCGCGTGCGGTGTCGGTGCTGACGTTTGGCCGCAGCGCCTGTACCGTTCCGCCAGCACCAACTGCAGTCGCAGGACCGCTGACAAAATTCAGGATCGAGTCCACTGCGCCTTTGCGGACCCACGACGAGCCGATATCGACACCGCTCATCCGGGTTTGTGCGGTGAAAGGAATAAAATTCACCTTTACGTCGGCCAGGTCACGGCCACGGATGCCGTATTTCTCTTTCGCCAGGACAACGATCGAGCGGCCTTCCGGAGTCTCGTCGGCGAGGGAGGCGAGTTGTGCGGCGTCGGCCAGCTCTTGTTCTGTTACGCCGCGCACCGGTTTGAATTCGGTGGCCTGCCGGTTGCCGAGCGTAATGGTGCCGGTCTTGTCGAGGAGCAGGGTATCGACGTCGCCTGCCGCCTCGACCGCGCGTCCCGACATAGCCAGAACGTTGAAACGAATGAGGCGATCCATGCCGGCGATGCCGATGGCTGAGAGCAGCGCGCCGATCGTGGTGGGAATAAGCGTGACGAATAGCGCTACCAGGATCACCACCGAGATTGTGCCGCCGGTATAGGCCACATAGCTCGGAATCGTCGCGGTCGCGAATACGAAGATGATGGTGAGGCCGATCAGCAGGATATTGAGTGCGATCTCGTTCGGCGTTTTTTGCCGCTCGGCGCCTTCGACCAGCCGGATCATGCGATCGAGAAAAGTGGAGCCGGGAGCAGCGGTAATACGCACGCGAATCCAGTCCGAGAGAACCTGGGTGCCGCCCGTCACTGCGGAGCGGTCGCCGCCGAACTCGCGGATGACCGGTGCGGATTTACCGGTGATGGCGGCTTCGTTGACCGAAGCCATACCCTCGATGACCTCGCCGTCGGACGGGATCATCTCGCCGGCTTCGACCAGCACGATGTTGCCGACCTTGAGATCGGTCGAAGGCACGAGCCGAAAATTCTGCGAGTCGCCCGAGTCGGTGATCAGCTTGGCTTGCGTCTCGGTGCGCTGCCGCCGCAGCGTATCGGCCTGAGCCTTGCCGCGACCCTCGGCGATCGCTTCGGCAAAATTTGCGAACAGTACCGTGAACCACAGCCAGATGATGATCTGGAATTCAAAGAGGATATGTCCGCCGCCGGTGAAAAGGTCGCGGACCAGGATTACGGTCGTCAGCGCCGTCACGACCTCAAGCACGAACATGACCGGATTTTTGATCAGCGTGCGCGGATTAAGTTTGGCGAACGACGAGCCGATCGCCGGCAAGACGATTTTCGGGTCGAACAGCGCCGAAACCGGCATGCTTTTGCGGGCCATTGAGGATTCCATCGGAAAGACTCCGCGTTAATTCGATGAAAAGAGGGTGCCGGCGTTCATGGCGAGCTGCTCTACGATCGGGCCGAGCGCCAGCGCCGGGAAGAAGGTGAGGCCGCCGACAATCAGGATCACGCCGACGACGAGGCCGACGAACAGGCCGCCTGTCGTCGGGAAAGTGCCGAGCGACGCGGGGACGAGCTTTTTCTGCGCAAGCGTGCCGGCAATGATCATGGTCGGGATGATCATCCAGAAGCGGCCAACGCCCATCGCGATGGCACCGGTCAGATTGTAAAACAGCGTGTTGGCACTCAAGCCCGCGAATGCTGATCCGTTGTTACCGGTCTGCGACGTGTAGGCATAGAGAATTTCGGTAAAGCCATGCGGGCCGGGATTGTTGGTGGCTGCGACTGCGGACGGCACCAGCATCGCGACTGCGGTCCAGCCGAGATACATCAGCGGCAGGACCAGGATGGCGAGCATCGCCATCTTCACTTCCTTGGCTTCGATTTTCTTGCCGACATATTCCGGCGTGCGGCCGACCATCAGCCCGGCGACAAAGATCGAGATGATGACGAACAGCAGCATGCCATACATGCCCGAACCGACGCCGCCGACGATGATTTCACCGAGCTGGATATTGATGAGCGGGATCATGCCGCCAAGTGCGGTGAAGCTGTCGTGCATGGCGTTGACTGCGCCGCATGAGGCCGCGGTGGTGATCACCGCAAACAATGCCGAGCCGACGATGCCGAAACGGACTTCCTTGCCCTCCATATTGCCGCCGGTGAGACCGAGGGCGTTGAGGGCGTCGTTACCGTGCGCTTCGGCCCAGTAACAGAACGTAACCCCGGCGATGAAAAGCACGCCCATCACCGCAAGCACGGCCCAGCCCTGGCGCTGATTGCCGACCATGCGTCCGAAAACGTTGGTCAGTGCCGCGCCGAGCGCAAAGATCGAAATCATCTGCACGAAGTTCGACAGCGCAGTAGGATTTTCGAATGGGTGCGCGGCGTTGGCATTGAAGAAGCCGCCGCCGTTGGTGCCGAGCATCTTGATGGCGATTTGCGACGCCACCGGGCCAAGCGCGATAGTCTGCTTGGCGCCTTCCAGCGTCGTTGCGTCCACATACGGACCGAGAGTCTGCGGGATGCCCTGCCAGACCAGAAAGAGTGTGAACAGCACGCAGATCGGCAGCAGCACATAAAGCGTGCAGCGGGTCACATCGACCCAGAAATTGCCGACCGTGCGTACCGAGTGCCGCGCGAAGCCGCGGATCAGTGCGATGGCCAGTACGATGCCGGTCGCAGCCGAAAGATAATTCTGGTGCGTAAGACCGAGCATCTGCACCAGGTAGGACATCGTGCTTTCACCACCGTAGTTCTGCCAATTGGTATTGGTGATGAAACTCATCGCCGTGTTGAACGACAGGTCCTCGGCAACGGCCGATTGTCCGGCGGGATTGAACGGCAGCAGTGCCTGCGCGCGCATCAGCACATAAAGGATGAGAAAGCCGCCGACATGGAACAGCAGCATCCCGACCGTGTAGGTCACTGCGTGCTGTTCCTGGCGCTCATCGACACCGGCGATCTTGTAAATCGCGATCTCGACCGGCCTTAAAATCGGGGTGAGCCAAGTGCGCTCGCCGTTGAACACCCGCGTCATGTACGCGCCGAGCGGCGGCGTGATGGCGGCGATGATGACGCAATAAAGCAGAATCTGGACCCAGCCGATGGCGGTCATGGTCGCAACCTTTCAGAACAGTTCGGGCTTGAGCAGCGCGTAGACGAGGTAAAAGAGCAGCCCTGCCGTCACGGCGCCGGCGAGCGAATAATCAAAGATCATGGTGCGGCTCCTTACAGCCGGTCGCAGGCGTAGACGTAGCCGATCGATATCGCGAAAAACGCGAACCCGATGGCAAGCATTATCAAGTCAAGCATGCGCGATGCTCCTCGTGAGACGTGAGGAACGTAGTGACGCAAGCCGTATGAATTCGAGAGGGCAGCGGAACCCGCGTTATAGGAATCTTATAAAAATCGGTTCGCGAGTTTCGTATTTATACGGCCACCACATCGTTGCTGCCCGATCCATCTCGATTTTTTATGGAACTCGATTCCATCTTCTTTGGGATACGCAGCCGCCGTTATCGGGAGATGGCAATAATGTTCATGCAGATCGAAGATGCGGACGGTTTCGGCCGCCCGTTTTCTGCTGTGCCTTTTACTTGCTTGGCGGGCAGCAAGATAAAACCAGCGGCGCACCGCCAGCGCCCTGCGCTGGTTATTGTAGAAGACTTTCCCTGCAGGCCGGATGCCAGCGTCATCAACGAGTCGATTCCACTATTTTATATCGGCCAGAACAGGAAGGGCCGGTGGGTCGTTCGTGAGTCTAAGAGGGACGGAGCGGTGGGCTATTCCTGTTCAAGCAGTGGGCTGTCCACTTCGCGCGTCGACAAAGCGAGCCGTTTGGCTGTGCGATCATGTTTCTGGCCGGGCCGGTCGAGCTGGAGATCAACAGTGATGGGAAATGCGCGGGGTCGCTCCATTCGACGGAACTTTCATCGCACCAGGGGCGAGGTGATGATGGTGTTGTCGCAGCGGTCGTTGCCATGTGGCGCAAGCTGACAAGCTATATCGCGCATAATACTGCAGCACAGCGCCGCAATCGTGAGGCGGTCGAACGGGACTTGTTCGGTGGGCAATATACGCTGAGTTCGAAGAACGACGACGATCTGCCGATGGTACTTTAGGAGCCGCCGTGCCTGTCGGCGTCGGGATCCGGGATTGGCTCCGTTGCGCCCGTGCTGACATCGAGCTTCTTTTCGGGCGGCAGTCCGTCCCTGTTCCACCAGCCGCCGCCTAACGCCTGGAACAGCGCGGCAGTATCGGTAAGGCGCGCCGCCTGTGCTTGCGCGACCTGAATGACCGCTTGCAGATACGAGGTCTGTGCATTGAGCAGCAGCAGTACGTTGACGTTGCCGGCATCGAACTGCCGCCGCGCCTGATCGAAGCTGATCCGGGCGGCGCGCTCGAAGTCGCGGGCGGCGCGGAGCGCGTCGGCGTCATTCTGTATTGCGCGCAGTGCGTCGGCGACGTTCTGCACGGCGGCTATGACGGTGCCCTGATAGGTCCACGCTGCGGCCTGATAAGTATCTTTTGCGCCCTGAAGCTGATGCAGCGGCGAGCCACCGTCGAGCACGGTCTGGGTGACGTTGCCGGCCAGATCCCAGAAGAAATTTTGCGGTGCGAGCAGGTGAGAGAGCGCCGTATTGGTGAAGCCGGCGTCCGCATTGATGGTGAAGTTCGGCAGCAAATTGGCGGTGGCAATGCCGACGCTGGCGCTGGCCGAGTGCAATTGCTCTTCCGCAGCACGAACGTCGGGCCGCTGCTCGATGAGCTGAGAAGGCAAGCTCACCGGCAACTGAGCGGGCAATCGAAAGTCTGTAAATGCAAACATTTCTCGCGGCCCCTCGCTCGAATAGCCGCCTGCCAGCGCCGCCAGAAGGTTATGGTTCTGCTGGAGCGCCTTGCGCAGCGGGGGCAGGGTGGACTTTGCCTGGGCCAGTGCGGCCTCTTGCACGGCGAGGTCGCCGCGGTTGACGGCGCCCTTGTCGAATTGCCGCCGCAGCGTATCGACCATCTTGCCGTTGATTGAAATCAGCGTGTTGGTGGAATCGATTTGTTGCCGCAGCGACGCCTCGGTAATGGCGGCGACTGCGACATTCGACGTGAGGGCCAGATATGCCGCTTCGACCTGGAAGCGCTGGACGTCGGCCAAAGCTTGTAGCGATTCCACCGTGCGCCGGTTCAAGCCCCAGATGTCGAAGGTGTAGGCTACCTGAAGCTGTGCCGTCACAAGATTGAATACGTTCGCTCCCGATGACGGTGTCGGCGAAAGCGCCGAGGAAGTCTGCTGTCGGGTTGGGTTGAAGTTGGCCTGCACCAGAGGAAAGAACTTTCCTTCCTGTGCATAGACGGTTTGCTGGTTAGCGCGCAGCGTGGCCAGCGCGGATTGCAGGTTCGGATTGTTGTCGATCGAATGTCTGACCAACGCATCGAGTTTTGCCGACTTAAAAACAGTCCACCATTCCAGCGGAATATCGCGGCCGTCGATGAAACGTTGCCGCTGCCCCGCCGCCACATCGGTGCCAGACGTCTGCGCAGCAAGCGGCTCGCGGGTGTAACGGGTAATGTCGGGAGCGGCAGGATGGGCAAAATCGGGGCCGACGGCGCAAGCTGTCAAGAGAGAGATGACCGCAAATACGGCCGTGCTTGCAGACAACCCTCTGGCCGCAACATGGGACATAGGCAACGTATGGCTACTGAACGGAAAGCGCGACGACCCCAGTGGCGCATTATTTCCGAATTATCCGGGGCTGGCTATGTTGGCGCGGCCACACTGTGATTTATTCAGTGACCGGGGCCAGTCTTGCACAGCTAAAATAATTGAACGATTCAATCGTGATACACTGTCATGAGTCGGACATCTAAGTAACGCTAAGCGTATCCGCTGTGATTAGTGACAGTAGACCACGGCGAGGGGCCCGTGGCCTTGTCGAGGCAAATCCGAACACGCTGGATACGGCTTATCGATGGCTCCCCGCATAGAAATGAACCGGGCGAGTGTGGCGGTCATTGGCGCGCTGCTCGCGGTCGCCGTCGCGGCTTATTGGCTGATGCGCCCGGGCGAAGCGCCGAAACCCGCAACCGCCGGGCAGTCCGTGCCCCGAGATAGTGTCGATCTTTCGGATTCGCAGCTCGCCTCGGTCAAGGTCGCGCCGGTCGAGGAGCGCGACTTCCCGATAGAAAAGCAAGCGGTGGGTAGCATCAATTTCAACGAGGACATGTCAGTGCAAGTCTTCGCGCCGTATCAGGGACGCATCATCGCGTTGTTTGGCGAGGTCGGGAACGATGTCAAAAAAGGACAGACGCTGTTCACGATCGACAGTGCCGATCTGCTGCAAGCTGAATCGTCATTGATCGCGGCGGCGGGTGTATTGGATCTCGACAACAAGAATCTCGCGCGTTTGCAGGATCTCTACACGACGCGCGCGGTTTCGCAGCACGAGCTTGAGCAGGCGACCTCCGACCAGCAGACTGCGCAGGGTAATTTGGCTGCCGCGCGCGACGCGGTACGCATCTTCGGCAAGAGCGATGCCGATATCGACAAGATGATTTCCACGCGTACGGCCGATCCGACACTGGTCGTGCCGAGCCCGATCGATGGCCGCATTACGGCGCGCAGCGCGGCGCCAGGGTTGTTCTGTGCAGCCGGGTAATACGCCCGCGCCATTCACCGTCGCTGACATCAACACGATGTGGATGGTGGCAAATGTCTCCGACGGCGACAGTCCGGCCTTTCGCGTTGGACAACCTGTCAAAGTCAGCATCGAGGCATTTCCGGGCCGAACATTTGAAGGTGCGGTCACGCTCGTCGGAGCGGCAGTTGATCCGAATACCCATCGCGTGCTGGTGCGGTCGCAAATCAAGGACCCGCAGCATGAATTGCGCTCCGGCATGTTCGCCAATTTTGTCATTGGGGTCGCTCCGCCGGCCCGTTCGCCCGCGGTTCCAGTCAATGGAATGGTGCGTGAGGGCGACGGCACGATGACGGCGTGGGTCACAGCCGATCGTCGCCGCTTTACCCAGCGCGTTGTCAGGATCGGGGAGGAGCGTGACGGCTACCGGCAAATTCTCGAAGGCGTCCAGGTTGGCGAGTTGGTTGCCACAGACGGCGCGCTGTTCCTGAGCAATGAACTGGCTACCGCCTCGCACTGAACGGACTGGGCGCTGGCTCGATGACAAGGGATTGAGAAAGCCACATGCTCCGGAGCGTGCTGCAATTTGGACTGACGCGCCGCCCGATCGTGCTGCTGGGGCTGTTTGTGTTTGTCGCCGCCGGCATGTTCACTTTTTCGAAGCTGAACATCGAAGCCTATCCGAACCCGGCGCCGGTGATCCTGGAAATCACCGCGCAATCACCCGGCCAGTCGGCCGAGGAGATGGAACGGTATTTTACGATCCCGATCGAGGTTGGTCTTGCGGCAACCCCGGGCGTCGATGTCATTCGTTCAACGTCGTTTTACGGGCTGTCGTTCGTCCGCGTCTCGTTCCAGTACGGCGTAGACTATTATTTTGCTTTGACGCAGACCGCGATCAATCTGCAGCAGAATGTCAATCTTCCAAACAACGTTGTGCCGCAGATCCAGGCCACCAGCCTGGTCGGCGAGATATTCCGTTATCAATTGACCGGACCGCCGCATTTCGGGTTGACGAATTTGCGCACCGTCCAGGACTGGATCGTGCAACGGCGGCTTCTCACTGTGCCGGGCGTCGTGCAGGTGAATACCTGGGGCGGCACCACGAAGGAATATGACGTCGACGTCGATCTGCATAAGCTCGACGCCTACAATGTCACTTTGCCGCAAGTGCTTACGGCGCTCGGCAACGCCAATGTCAATGTCGGCGGCCGCACCATCAATTTCGGCCAGCAGTCAGTGAATATCCGCGGCGTCGGCCTGATGGACTCCGGCGGCGCGGCTGACCTGACACAGGGTTACAAGGTCGGCGACGTCGAAAACGTCGTGCTGTCGCAATCGAATGGCGTGCCGATTTTCGTCAAGGACGTCGCCAAGGTTTCGATCGGCTACGTACCGCGGCTCGGCAAGGCCGGGCGCGACCATGAAGACGATATTATCGAAGCTATCGTCATTATGAACCGCACGCAGCACACCAACGATATCGTGCCGCGTGTGCGCGATGAAATCCGCAAGATCAACAGCGACGGCAGCCTGCCGCCGGGTGTAAAGCTTGTCCCGTTCTATGACCGTACCGATCTCGTCGCGGTCACGACCGGTACGGTGGTGCACAACCTCGTATTCGGCTGTCTGCTGATCTTTTTCATTCAATGGATTTTTCTCGGCGATATGCGCAGCGCCATTATCGTTGGCGCCAATATCCCGTTTGCGTTGTTTTTCAGCATCATGATCCTGGTGTTGCGCGGTGAGGACGCGAACCTGCTCTCGGTCGGCGCCATCGACTTCGGCATCATCGTCGACTCGGCGGTGATCGTGGTCGAAAACATCTACCGGACCTTCCAGTCGTCGCCGGACGAGCGTCGCTCACTGGTTCAGCAACTGGCAGACGGCAAATGGGGCTCCGATCCGACGCGCGGCGCCGATCTCTATACCTTGCCCGGATGGACCGACCGGCTCCGGCTCATTCTGGTGAGCGCGCTACAGGTCGACCGAGCGGTGTTTTTCTCGACCGCGATCATCGTTGCCGCTTTCATTCCGCTGTTCACGATGCAGGGCGTTGAAGGTCAGATCTTCGGTCCGATGGCGCGGACTTATGCTTACGCGCTGATTGGAGCACTGTTCGCGACATTCACGGTTACGCCGTGCCTTGCTTCATTGCTGGTCCCTGAACGTATCGAAGAGGTCGAGACGTTCGTCGTGCGCCGGCTGCGGTCGGTCTATACGCCGGTGCTGCAATGGTCGCTGAACAACATCAGAGCGACAGCGACGATCGGGCTGGTGTTTCTCGTCGTCTGCGGCTTTCTCGGAACGCGGCTTGGCAGCGAATTCCTGCCGACACTCGAGGAGGGCAATCTCTGGATTCGCGCGACCATGCCGCCGACCATCTCGCTGGAAGCTGGCATGCCGATCGTCAATAAGATCCGGGAAATCCTGCTGCGCCATCCCGAAGTGATTACCGTCGTGTCCCAGCACGGGCGGCCGGACGATGGCAGTGATGCGGCGGGTTTTTTCAATGCCGAGTTCTTCGTGCCGCTCAAGCCCTTCGAGCAATGGCCGACCGGTCTGACCAAGGACAAGCTGATCGACGAATTGCAAGCCGAGTTCGACAAGGAGTTTGTCGGTATCGACTTCAATTTCTCGCAATACATTCAGGACAACGTCGAGGAGGGGCTTTCCGGCGTCAAAGGCGCCAACTCGGCGAAGATTGTCGGCCCCGATCTTGCCGTCCTGGAAAAGATCGCCCGCGCCGCCATGACGGAAATGGCGAAAGTGCAGGGCATCACCGATCTCGGCGCGTTCTGGGTGCTTGGCCAGCCTAATCTGAATATCCGGGTCGATCGCGCCAAGGCGGCGCGCTACGGGCTCAATGTCAGCGACGTTAACAATGTCGTGCAGGCTGCGCTGGGCGGTACGACGGCGACGACTCTTCTGGAATCCGACCGTCAGTTCGACGTTGTCGTTCGGCTTGCGCCGGAGTTTCGGAAAAACATCGAGGATGTCCGCAATCTGAAAATCGCGGTCGGGACTTCATCCGGGAACGCCTACATCCCGCTGAGCGAGCTTGCCTCGATATCGCTGGAAACCGGCGCGTCCTACATCTTCCGGGAGCGCAACCAGCGCTTCGTGCCGATCAAGTTCAGCGTTCGTGGCCGCGATCTCGCCGGCGCCGTGGAAGAAGCGCAGCAGCGTATTGCCGACAACATCAAACTGCCGACCGGTTACCGCATCGAATGGGCCGGTGAGTTCGAATGGCTGCAGGCGGCCAAGGAGCGGCTGGCGATCATCCTGCCGATCACGCTGCTTCTGATCATGACGCTGCTGTATCTGCTGTTCAATTCGCTGCGCGACACGCTGCTGGCGCTCCTCGGCCTGCCGTTTGCGATCTGCGGCGGTATTCTCGCGCTTTACGTTACCGGGCTGGATTTCAGCGTCTCGGCGGCAATCGGTTTCATCTCGCTGCTGGGCGTGTCGGTGATGAGCGGCATTCTCATTATTAACGGCTATTACCGCGTCGCCGCCGCCGGGCAGCCGCCCGTCGAAGCGATGTTCACTGCCGTCGGACAGCAGATGCGGCCGATCCTGATGATGACGCTTTCAGCCTGCATCGGGTTGTTGCCGGCTGCGATCTCGACCGGTATCGGCAGCCAGGTGCAGCGCCCGCTGGCGACCGTCATTGTTGGCGGCATGCTTATTGGCCCAATCATGCTGCTGATCGTCGTGCCGGCGCTGCAGACCTTTTTCCTGAGCCGCGAGCAGCGCCCTTCTGCTGCACCGCGGCCCGATACTGTTCAGAACTGATCTAAACCAGATGCTTTTTTGCTGAAATTCGTGTATATTTGCCATGCCGGTTGGCGCAAAAAGGCGAGTCTCTCTGTAAGTCTCCCCAATACCCAGTTGCCGACTTCCAACATACCTGCGTGGCAACGCTTTGCCGGACTGACGTTGCGGTCGCTTTTCATTATGGCTCTGGCGGTGCTGACCTATCGCGTCAGCCTGCCGCAAAACGAAACGATCTCGACGGCCTACGACACACCGAACGATCTGATCCGGTTGCTGCTCGGGTTCGCAATCTGCATCTGGCTGATCGTGCAGCTGTTCAGGCCGCCGCGCGACGCCGCAGGCTATCGGTCCTGGTTCTATATCGGCATCCCGGCAGTTCCGTTCGCGATGATCTGCCTCGCTTACATCTGGTGAAGCGATAAAGTCTTCAGGGCTCGATCAGGCGTCCCGTTGCCGCCTTGAGCACCGCCTCGGTGCGTGTCGCCGCGCCGAGCTTTTCGCGGGCATTGTCGCTATGGAAATCGACTGTCCGCTTGGTCAGGGTGAGAATCTTTGCGATCTCGGCTGAGGTTTTGCCGCGTGCTGCCCAGGTCAAGACCTCCACCTCGCGCTCGTTGAGTGCGATGGTTTTTGGCCACGCGCCATTGCGGGCGACGCCTGCAAGCCGCCCCGTGATAATGGCGGCAAGCATCTCGAAATCGATCGGCTTGGTTACGTAGTCGTCGGCGCCGAGTTGCCGGCCTTTCAATTCATTGTCGCGATCGGTCAGCGCGGTCAGGAAGATGAACGGCATCCGCGAAAACCGCGGCGACAAGCGCAGCCAAAGCGTCAAGGAGCTCGAAGCCGGACATCACCGGCATGCTGATGTCGGACAGCACGAGGTCGGGCATGGTCCTCAAGATCGCCGCAAGACCCTCGCGGCCGTCATGGGCGACGGCGACGTCATAACCGCGGTCGACCAGCTCTTCGGCGATCAGCGCCGCGGTTTCGCGATCGTCCTCGATGCAAAGGATTTTTGTTTTCGTCTGCGTCATGAACTCATCCAGACGCGGCGAATGTGGCGCAATTCGCGCTGGAATCGAAGCCTTAAATGGGTAAACCGTAAATGCTATCGAGATGTTATCCGGCCTGATTTCGGTTCCGGCTGGCGGGGGTCTTCATTATACTTACGGGCTTCCGGGGAGTTCACCGTTGCAGCAGAACCGCAATCGGCGTTTGAGCAATTTCGTGCGGCTGCCGCACTCGATCCGCTATCACCTCGCGGCGGTGTTTCTCGGGTTCTTTGTGCTGGTCTGCGTACTTGGCGCGTTCAGCATCTGGCGGCTGAGCAACTTCAATCTGCTCTCCGCCAACGTCGCCGAGGTTTGGCTGCCGACAACACGGGCGCTCGGCGATCTCAATAATTACACCTCGGATTTCCGCGCCATAGAAGGCAGCAACCTGCTGTCATCGGACCCTGTGGAGTCCGCTTCGACCGAGAAGCAAATGGAAGAGCTCGACCGCTCCATTGCCGCGGCCGAGCGCGAATTTGAGGTGATACCGCACGAAGCGGCCGAGAACGAGCTGTACGCCCAGTTCAAGGCGCGATGGACTGCTTATCGGACAATCGTCAATCAGATGCTTGGATTGTCACGGACCAACCGCAAGGCCGATGCGCTGGCAATCTATGGAGGCACGTCGCGTACCGCCTATAACGCGGCGAGCGATACGCTTGGCCAGCTGACCGACCAGGCCGTCGCCCGCGCGCAGATCTGCAAGCGATCGTCTCGGCGTGGCCTACAGCCACGCCGTCTGGCTCATTCTGCTTGGCATGTTGATCGCCGGGGCGATGGTGGTGGCGGCGCTGATCCATATCAGCCGTTCTGTTTCAGCGCCGCTTCTTGATCTCGCCGGCCGGATGCGCCGCCTCGCGGCGAACGAAACCGATATCGATATTCCTGAAACTGGACGCGGCGACGAGATCGGCGAGATGGCGCAGGCCACGGTCGTATTCCGCAAGAATGCTCTTGAGCTTGTGCGCAGCCAGCAGATGCTGGCCCGCCAGGCTGCGCTGCTCGAGGAGCAGCTTGCGCAGGAGCAACGCCTGGCGATGGCGCAGCGCAATTTCGTCTCGATGGCCTCGCACGAATTCCGCACGCCGATGACGGTAATCGACGGGCATGCGCGGCGGATGATCAAGATGAAGGACGTCATGCCAGCCGGGGAAACAGCCGAGCGCGCCGGAAAGATCCGCAGCGCTGTGCTGCGCATGGCTCATTTGATCGACAACCTGCTCAATTCTTCGCGGCTGATCGACGGCGGCGCGGCGCATTATTTCCATCCTGCAGAACTCGACGTGGCGCCGCTGCTGCACGAGGTCTGCCAATTGCATCGTGAGATGGTGCCGACGGCGCAAATCGCCGAGCGGATCGCAAACGCGCCGATGCAAACGGTCGGC
The DNA here is from genome assembly GCA_963739945.1 of uncultured Alphaproteobacteria bacterium. GTDB lineage: Bacteria > Pseudomonadota > Alphaproteobacteria > Rhizobiales > Xanthobacteraceae > BOG-931. The sequence goes on from CAVUCN010000010.1 coordinate 35,673, forward strand.
GATCCGAAGTTGCTGTTTCAGACCTTCAGCAATCTGCTGGCCAACGCCATCAAATATTCGCCGAACGGTGGCGCGATCGATATCGAAGCTGACGTCGTTTCCGGCGAAATTGTTGTCACGGTCTCCGATCACGGTATCGGTATTCCGCAAGCTGACCGCGAACGCCTGTTCGAGCGCTATCATCGCGGCAGCAATGTTTCCGGAATCGTCGGCACCGGGGTCGGGCTCTATCTTGTGAAGATGGCGGTGGACATGCACGGCGGCCAAGTCGATGTCGAAAGCAGGGAGGGCGAGGGTTCTCGCTTTACCGTACGTCTGCCAATAAGGCATGGCATGGTAAAGGAATCGCCGCCGCTTGCTATCGAACCTGTTGCATTGGAGGACGCGTCGCAATGAAGACGGTTAGGAATATTTCAGCAGCCTTTTTCATCGCTATTGTTTCGGCCTCGGCCGCCGGAGCCGTTGAGATGCGTGCTTTGCCGGAAACAAGCTGGCTGACGCGCGTCGACTGGCAGGCGCCGGAGCAATTGCCACGACAATTCCGCAATCACTGTACGGCGGAAAATTTCACCGGCCGGCCGTATTGCTCGAACCATTGCGGTATCGACTACCAGTTTTTCTATTGCTCACCGGCGTCCTTCGGTTGTTGCCACCTCGGCCACGGCTATTGCGATTGGGACGGCCATCTGCGCTGTTCGCCGTAAGCTGCGCCGCAGTTAATAGTTCAAATTTTCGGAAACTCTCGCGGCGTTCTCGCTATAAAAGCCTTACGCCACGGCAATAAGTCCCCGGTACGTAATTACACGTGAGTGGTTTTACGCTGGGGCTGCCAATGGCAAATTTCGTTCGCGTTCTACGCAGTACGATCAATCATGCGCGGCGTTTCCGTCGCGACGACGGCGGCGCGATGGCGCTTTTTGCCGGTCTTACCTCCGTTCCGATCATTTTTGCGGTCGGCGCTGGTGTCGACTACAGCTCCGCCAACATGGCGAAGAGCAAACTCGATGCCATCGCCGACGCGGCTGCCCTCTCGGCTGTGGATCATACCGCCATTTCCGGAACGGCCGCCGCCGCGCAAAGCACCGCGACCGGCGTCTTCAACGCCGAAGCGAACAATATCACCAATGTCACTGTCGGCACCGTGAACGTCACTGTGACCGACAGCAACACGGGCCGAACTGCTGTCGTGGGATATTCGGCGACCAAGACCAACGCCTTTATGGGGCTGTTTGGAATTCCGACGACAACGATCAGCGGGCAGGCGCATTCCGCCGCCGGTCTGTCGGTAAATATCAATTTCTATCTTTTGCTCGACAATTCGCCGTCCATGAATATTGCCGCGACGACGGCAGGGATCAACACCATGGTGTCGCATACGTCAGCACAGGGCGGTTGCGCGTTCGCTTGTCATGAAACGAATCCGTCTGCAGACAATCTCGGCAACCCCAACGGCGAGGACAATTACACGCTGGCAAAAAATCTCGGCGTGGTGACGCGCATGGAGAACCTCGCCAGTGCGACCCAGGCGCTGATGAGCACGGCGTCCGCGACCGAGGGCTCCAACACCAGCCAATATCAAATGGCGATCTATACGTTCGCCAATTCCGGCATCAGTACGATCCAGTCGCTGACGTCGAATATGGCGACAGCGCAAGCGGCGGCTGCGAACATCAACGTGCTGCAAGTCTACGACAACAACTGGCTTACCAAGACCAACCAGAACAACGACACCGACACCAATTTCGAGAGCGCGATGTCGGCGGTCAATACCGTCATGCCGAACCCGGGTCTCGGCACGCCGACCAGCACACCGCAGGAAGTGCTGTTCATCGTGTCGGACGGTGTCGACGATGAGGTCGCCTCGAGCTGCTCGCAGTCTCTTGACGGAAATCGCTGTCAGGCCCCGTTCAACACGACCTGGTGCACGACCGTGAAGAACCGCGGCATCCAGATCGCGGTGCTCTACACCGAGTATCTGCCGCTGCCGACCAACTCCTGGTACAATAACTGGATCGCGCCGTTTCAGAACCAGATCGGCTCGAATATGCAAAGTTGCGCGTCGCCCGGAATGTTCTTCACGGTGACGACCGACGGCGACATCACCGCAGCGATGCAGTCGCTGTTTGCGCAGGCCATTTCGACAGCACGCCTGACAAAATAGCGACAACCGTCGCGCATCCACTGAAGCAGCGCTTAACGCCACCCGGGCGTGGCGCTAGGATGCACCGATGGCGCGAGGCATCGGCGGTCGGCTGCAATGGCTGTGGCTTGTGTTCGGCGCAATGGTGCTGTGGCCGAACGCGGACACCACAGCCCGTGCCGACGATGTCGAGTCCTTCTATCGGAGCCGCACGCTCACGCTCGGCTCACCCAACAGCCCGGGCGGCGGATATGACATCTATCTTCGCGTTCTGGCACGGCATCTCGCCCAATATATTCCGGGCAACCCCAATATCATCGTGCAGAACGTGCCGGCGGCCGGCGGCATGGCGCTCGCCAATCAGCTCTACAACACCGCGCTGAAGGACGGCTCCTATTTCGGCATGGTGCGCGGCACCGCGATTCAAGAAGAGATCTATAAGTCCCCGCAGGTGCAATTCCGCGGTCGTGGCTTTGCCTGGATCGGCAACATGAACAGCGACCGGGACGCCTGCATTGTCGCCGCCGACACTAATGTGCATAGCGTCGGCGATCTTTACACGCACGAGGTTATCGCGGGCGCGTCCGGTGTCGGCGCGCAGTCCTACTCTTTTCCCGTCGTTTACCAGAAGCTTCTTGGCATGAAGATCAAGGTGATATCCGGCTATCCTGGCACGCCGGAGCGCCTGCTTGCGCTCCAGCGCGGCGAGATCACCGGCGCCTGCGGCATCAGCCTGTCGCTCCTGCGCGCTCAATTTGGCCGCCTGATGGATGAGGGAAAGATCCGGCTGATCGCCCAAGGTGCACTCACTAAGGATGCACGGTATCCCGACTTGCCCAACATTTTCGATCAGGCCCAAACGCCGGAACTCAAGCAGGCACTTGAATTCCTTTACCTGCCGCTGGCACTCGGCCGTTCGCTGGCGGCGCCGCCGGAAGTTCCGGCCGGCAGACTCGAAGTTCTGCGCTCCGCCGTTTTCAAGACCACGCAGGATCCCGACTTTCTCGCGGACGCTAAAAAGCTCGAAATCGATATTGAGCCCATGAACGCCGCCGATACCAAAGCCATGGTGGAGCGGCTATTCGCGACGCCGCCCGCTGTCGTCACCCGCATCGAGGATGCGCTACTACATTAACGAGAGTGCACCACCGCAACGAGAGTGCACCACCGCGGCCGTGGACGTTGAGCGCTGCGTCGTTTAGCTTCGCCAGAACCCAAGGAGCGAAGAATGCTGCAGGAATACCACCACAAAGGGCACTTTACGTGGCCCAACCAGTCCCGCGTGGCAGTGACTTTGACCTTCGACTTCCAGGGGGGTGAGGATGTGCGGCCGCTTGAGGACGGTACCCTCGACAACGAGGAATATACCCAGTGCGAGTACGGCCCTCACACCGCGATCTGGCGCATTTTGCGCATTCTCGACGAGGAAGGCGTCAAGGCCAGCTTCCTCACCTGCGGCGCTATCGCCGAGCGTTATCCGGATGCGGTGAAGGCAATCGTCGCCGACGGCCATGAGATCGCCGGCCACGGCTATCATCACGAGGTGGCGCGCAAGCTCAGCCGCGAGCAGGAGCGGGAGGTCCAGAGGAAGACGGTCGAAATGATCCGCACCCGCACCGGACGACGGCCGTTCGGCTGGCGTTCGTGCACACAGAGTCCTAACAGTCTTGAGCTTCTGATGGAGCACGGCTTTCTCTGGAACAGCAATTCGTTTTCGCACGACCTGCCGTTTCTGTGGGAGGCTGCCGGGCGTTTTCTCGTTGAGCTGCCGCGGCAGCCATTTGGTGATGGTCGTACCTACCAACACAGGAACAACGATGCGGGTAACCCGCACGATACTTTGCTGATCTGGAAGGCAATGTTCGATCAGTTTCATGAAGAATCGAAATCAGCGCCGACGTATTGTCCGTTCCAGTTCCACCCTTACATCTCCGGGCGGCCGGGACGCGCACAAACGCTGCGCGCGATCATTCAGCACATGAAAAAAGCCGGCGGTGTCTGGTTTACGACCGGCAGCGAAGCCGCACGCTGGTGTCTCGATGAGGTGTTCAAGATTGACGACGCTGTGCAACGGCGTGCAGCTTCCTGACACCGGCCGGGAGAAATTCTGCGTTGCCGCCACTTTATCTTTCGCCGCCGCTGAGTAATGTGCGCGGCGAAGCGCGGGTGTAGCTCAATGGTAGAGCAGAAGCCTTCCAAGCTTATGACGAGGGTTCGATTCCCTTCACCCGCTCCAACTCACCTTTGAAAAAAGAGCGCTGGCCGGTGCGGAATTGCCGCTTGGCGCTAGTTCTTTTTGACGTACAGGCTGCGCAAGGTTTCCGGCTTGCCGTCGTGCAGCCAGGTGATGTCGCGGATCCGCCAGTCATTATTGATCCGCACCATGTCGTAAACGACCTTGGTCGGCGTTCCCGCATTGTTGAAAGTCGCGGTGGCGGTCGCTGACGCGTCAGTGACGTTCGTCATCGCGATGTTGATGGCGGAAATCTCCCAATCCTGGCCGTCGACAAAAGGGTCGCCGTCAAGGGTTGGAACATCCTTTCGACGAGCGGCGGCCTGCTCATCCTTGACAATCATCGCTGCGAGCGCGGGTTCGAAGTATCGACGCAACGCGGCCTCGCCGTCGAGATTCACGCCTTTCGGATTCTTGCCCTTATAGGCGGTATAGATGGCGGCAATGAAAGCCTGGGCCGACCCGTCATCGGCAAGGACTGCGTTGGCAAGCACCGGGCCGGCGAGGGTCGCACAAGCCGCCGCGGCGAGTATGGAACGTCGTGTCAGCATCGGGCTTATGTCGGGCCGCGGGCCAGCCTGGTTCAACAGGCGCTTGAACCAGAAACTTGAACCGGAGGCTTGCGTTCCCGGGCACGAGAGGGCAATTGGACACCGCCTAGGAGTGTAGCTCAACTGGCTAGAGCACCGGTCTCCAAAACCGGGGGTTGGGGGTTCGACTCCCTCCACTCCTGCCAGGCCCCGCAGCCGGCAGGGCAATCAAAGAGACCTTCACGTAAAGGAGCAGGTTCGGGCAATAAATCGATGCCCGGAGGCCGCTATCCACGGTCTCTGCGAAACTCTCTTCCTCTTGAGATTTTAGATGAGGAAGGAGTAGTGACGTCTTTACTGGTTACGCTGGCCAAAATAGTCAGCGGGAGCGGTCATAAAGCAACCGCAGGCAACAAAAGCGATAGCAACGCCAATCAGAATCCAGAGCGCCAAGTCGATGTCCATCTTGCTTGTTCTTGTCTCGTTTGCGCGCCCTTGCCCGATCCATAGAGGATCGGTGCACGGTGATCGATGGCCACCGCCGCATTGGGCCAATTCGGTCCTTGCATAGCGGTTAATGCTTTCGACCTAACCGTATGGCTCTACAAGAGAACACAGGTTCTCACTTGACGCTGCGGTCGGGTTTCAGTAGGAAGCTGCCATCGCCAGCGGCCCGGTAACGGATTTCCGCAGCGAGCATTTCCCCAAAAGGAACCGCAGTTGACGGTCTCGTCCTTAAAGTTGGGCGGGGAATGCCTATTTGGTTTGAGCAATGGCAAAGATCAGTCCGTTCAAGTTTTTGCAGGAAGTGCGCGCCGAGGGGCAGAAGGTCACTTGGCCGACGCGCAAGGAAACCACCGTGACCACCATCATGGTGTTCGTCATGGTGTTCGTTGCGTCGATCTTCTTCCTTGCAGCCGATCAGGTCATGCGGTTCGCCGTAGGCTTGGTACTCGGCATCAATATGTGAATGGTATGGACGATCCCAAATCATGATGCGGAATTCATAACATGACGAGCCGGTGGTACGCGGTACACGCCTACTCGAATTTCGAGAACAAAGTCGCGGAATTGATCCGGGAACAGGCCAAACAGCGCGGCCTTGGCGAGCTGTTCGAGGAAATTCTGGTTCCAAAGGAAAAGGTCATCGAGGTCCGGCGCGGCCGCAAGGTCGATGCCGAACGCAAATTCTTTCCCGGCTACGTGCTGGTGAAGATGAATTTGACCGACGAAGCCTATCACCTGATCAAGAATACGCCGAAGGTGACCGGCTTTCTCGGTTCCGACAATAAGCCGATGCCGATTTCCGAAGCCGAGGCCCAGCGTCTCCTGCAACAGGTGCAGGAAGGTGTCGATCGGCCGAAGCCCGCGGTCTCGTTTGAAGTCGGCGAGCAGGTGCGCGTCTCCGACGGCCCGTTCGCTTCGTTCAACGGCACGGTGGAAGAAGTCGACGAGGGCCGCTCGCGGCTCAAGGTCGCGGTGTCGATTTTCGGCCGTGCTACACCGGTCGAACTGGAGTTCGGACAAGTAGAGAAACTATAGAGTTCTTAAGTGAAGCCGTGGGAGGTGAGGCGGTCGCCAGCCGTCAATATCCGAACCACTAACAGGAGCAGAGTATGGCGAAAAAAATCACTGGTTACGTGAAGTTGCAGGTGCCGGCGGGGGCGGCCAATCCGTCGCCACCGATCGGTCCTGCGCTCGGCCAGCGCGGCCTCAACATCATGGAGTTCTGCAAAGCGTTCAACGCGCAGACCCAGAAGCTGGAAAAGGGCGCGCCGATCCCGGTCACCATCACGGTCTATGCCGACCGGTCATTCACCTTCGAAATGCGTCAGCCGCCTGTGTCGCACTTCCTCAAGAAGGCGGCAAAGCTGGAGAGCGGTTCGAAGACGCCTGGCCGCGACGTGGCCGGCTCGGTGAGCAAGGCGCAAGTGCGCGAGATTGCCGAGCAGAAGATGAAGGATTTGAACTGCGATACGATCGAGTCAGCAATGCGCATGATCGAAGGATCGGCGCGCTCGATGGGGCTGGAGGTGAAGTGATGGCATTCGGCAAACGGACAACCAATGCCCGCGAAGGCGTCAACCGCGAAAAGCTTTATCCGCTGCAAGAAGCGGTGAAGATGGTCAAGGATCGCGCCAAGGCAAAGTTCGATGAGACCATCGAGGTAGCGATGAATCTCGGTGTCGATCCGCGCCATGCCGATCAGCAGGTGCGCGGCGTTGTCACACTTCCGAACGGCTCCGGCCGCTCGGTGCGCGTCGCGGTGTTTGCGCGCGGCGCCAAGGCCGATGAGGCCAAAGCTGCAGGCGCGGACGTCGTCGGCGCCGAAGACCTGGTCGAGAAGGTGCAGGGCGGTGCGATCGACTTCGATCGCGTTGTTGCGACACCGGATCTGATGCCGCTGGTCGGTCGTCTTGGCAAGGTGCTGGGCCCTCGTGGCCTGATGCCGAACCCGAAGGTTGGCACCGTGACCATGGACATCACCAACGCCGTCAAAGGTGCGAAGGGTGGATCGGTCGAGTTCCGCGTCGAGAAGGCCGGCATCGTCCAGGCCGGTGTGGGCAAGGCCTCGTTCTCGGCAGAGAAGATCGTCGAGAACATTCTCGCCTTTGCCGATGCGGTGCAGAAGTCACGGCCGCAAGGCGCAAAGGGTCACTTCATCAATCGTGTGGCGATCTCTTCGACCATGGGTCCCGGGGTGAAGGTCGAGCCTTCGACCTTGTTCCCAAACGCGCAGCAGCCCCACTGACGTTTGTGAGGTGGCCGGGCTTGTCCCGGCCATTTCGTTGTCACGCCGCGGCGCGCTTGCCCCACAGCTCTCGCGTCGCGATCTGCGCGCCCTCGGCTAGCGCCTTAAGTTTCGCCCACATGATCGTCGGATGTACCCGACGCGCGAATGGACTTTGCGCAAAACCGCAGTCGGTGCCGCCGATCACGTTCTCGCGGCCGACAACCTTGGCGAGCCGCACGATACGTTCGGCAACCAGCTCGGGGTGCTCGACGATATTGGTGGCGTGGCTGATGACGCCGGGGATCAGAATTTTGTCGGGCGGCAGTTTCACATTTTCCCAAACACGCCACTCGTGGGCATGACGCGGGTTGGCAGCTTCGAAAGAGTACTGGCCGACATTTACCTGCAGCACGAGATCGATGATGTCCTTGAGCGGCACGTCGTAGGCATGCGGGCCGTTCCAGCTGCCCCAACAAATGTGATAGCGTGAGCGCTCTTCCGGGATCCCCCTGAGCGCGTGATTGAGCGCATCGACACGCATCTGCGCCCAGCGGCGATAATCCGCGTTCGACATCGGCGGCACCATCCGCTCGTGCATGTAAGGCAGGAACGCATCGTCGATCTGGACGTAAAGTCCGGCGTCGACAATCGCCTTGTATTCCTGATGCAGCGCATCGGCGAGCGCCGTCAGGAAAGTCTCCTCGTCCTTGTAATGTTCAAGCTTGGCGCCGGGCAGGGCGCTTGCCGGTGCGACAACCGGCAGAAACGCTTGCAGTGCAGGATGCTTGTCTTTCGCCCTGGCGAGGCCGGCCTGAAGATTGGCAATGTCGCGCGATACCTGCTGGTTCGAATAGTGCAGGGGTCCGTTGACGACGATGCGATTGCCGAGCCGTTTTCCCAGTCCCGAAGCCGCGTCGTATTCGGCGTAGAACTCGGGAAACGCGCTGACATCGCGGCCTCCGCGCATGGAAGACATTGGGTCTTTATTTTCTTCGGGAGTCGCCGGACGAACGGTGATCCCGCTGAGCCGCTTGAAAATGTAGAAGGCCCAGTTGACGCCCTTGCTGAACTCGCCGTCGCTGACGATGTCGATGCCGATTTCGGCTTGCTGGCGAACGATCTCGGCGACTGAACTCGGTCAGGCACGTCTCGAAAGCCGCTTCGTCGTAAGGCTTGCCGTCTTCGATGGCGCGCCAGAACTCGATCAGCTCTGGCGGCCGGATCAAGCTGCCGACATGAGTGGTCAGGATGCGGTCGGGCATAAGTCTCGCCTCGTTCGTCGGGGAATCCGGAGGGTCAGGAACTCCGAGGCAATCGTATGCTCCAGTTCACGCCTCAGCAAAGCAGGGGCTGGCTGGTGCCCAAAACCGCTTGGCAAACCGGGTCTGAACCGCTAGAAAGCCGGTTGTGGGCGTGCCGGCCCAGTTTGTCGGTGCGCCCATGTGCGCTTTCCAAAACCATAAAGGACAGTCCCTTCTGGCTTTGATCCGTCGCGGATTTGCTAGGAGAAGGCAGCACTTAGTGACTTTGGGAGCGTGGTCCTGTCCGAGACTGCAGGCGCCGGAAACGGCTTAATTCGCAAGAGCCAGCATAGACGGGTGAAGACTTAAGGGCAGAGATTGCCCTTCGGTTCTGACCTCGGTAGCCCGATGGAGCGCGAGCTCGATCGGGGGGCAGGGTGCAAAGCATCAACCCCGGCGGCTCCGCATGCGGACCCGCCAACCGGAGAGAGCTGGTGGATCGCGCGGCAAAAAGCGAGCAAATCGCAGAACTTGGTCAGGTCTTTAAGACCACCAAGGTCGTCGTTGTTGCTCATTATTCCGGTCTTTCGGTTAGCCAAATGCAGATTCTGCGTCGGCAGATGAGGCAGTCAGGCGCAACCGTGAAGGTCGCGAAGAACCGTCTCGCCAAAATCGCTCTCGAAGGCAGCGATGTCGCGTCGATTGCGACCTTGCTTAAAGGGCCGGCTCTGATCGCCTATTCCGGCGATCCGGTCGCGGCTCCCAAGGCTGCAGTCGAATTCGCCAAGAATCACGAGCATTTCGTGATCCTTGGCGGAGCAATGGGAAAGACCTCGCTCGACCCGAATGGCATCAAGGCGCTGGCCGCCTTGCCGTCGCTCGACGAGCTGCGGGCAAAAATCGTCGGCCTTATCGCTGCGCCGGCGACCAAGATCGCGCAGGTGGTGGGTGCCCCCGGCGCAAATCTCGCCCGTGTGGTCCAGGCCTATGCCGCGAAAAGCGAGGAAAGCGCTGCCGCTTAAGGCTCATTATTAAAGGTTAGAACCGAAGGACAAATCTCATGGCTGATCTGCAAAAATACGTCGACGATCTCTCTACCCTGACCATTCTCGAGGCGTCCGAGTTGGTCAAACTTCTTGAAGAAAAGTGGGGCGTTTCGGCTGCCGCTGCAGTCGCGGTTGCTGGCCCCGCCGCGGCGGCCGCGCCGGCTGCTGAAGAAAAGACCGAGTTCACCGTCGTTCTGGCCGCTGCCGGCGACAAGAAGATCGAGGTCATCAAGGAGGTTCGCGCCATTACCGGCCTCGGCCTCAAGGAGGCCAAGGATCTGGTCGAAGGCGCGCCGAAGAGCGTCAAGGAAGGCGTCAACAAGGACGAGGCCGCCAAGATCAAGGCGACCCTCGAAAAGGTCGGCGCCAAGGTTGAGCTTAAGTAAGAAATACTTACTTAAGGGAGGCTCCCGGGCGTAGAGCAGGCCGGGAGCCTCAAAAATACCTGTGATTTCAGCGGCTGGGCCCTGGAGTCACCAAAGTCGCCGACTAACGGCGAATGCGGCGGTATGATTCGGCAAATCGGCCGAATCAGCTGAAATAGGGGCGTCTGACGCCTGTCCGGATGGTCGCGATGGATTGCGGCCTTTCGGAGAGTCGCCTGATCGCCCGGGTACCTCGGTCTCGCCGGTTTTTGGCCTTTCAAGGCTGAAGGCCAGGGGAGGCTGAGCGTTTTGGCTTGAGCCGCCAGGTTCAGGTCAAGGATCGATTGAGCGAGAGGACATGATGGCGCAGACGTTTATTGGTCGGAAGCGCGTTCGTAAGTTTTTCGGAAAAATCGAGGAAGTCGCGGAGATGCCGAACCTCATTGAGGTTCAGAAGGCGTCTTACGATCAATTCCTTTTGGTGGTGGAGCCGCAGGGCGGTCGCCCCAATGAAGGCCTGCAGGCGGTCTTCAAATCGGTGTTCCCGATTTCGGATTTTTCCTCCACCTCGATGCTCGAGTTCGTCAAATACGAATTCGAACCGCCGAAATACGACGTCGACGAGTGCCGCCAGCGCGGCATGACTTACGCCGCGCCGCTCAAGGTGACGCTGCGCCTGATCGTGTTCGATGTGGACGAAGAGACCGGCGCCAAGTCGGTCAAGGACATCAAAGAGCAGGATGTCTACATGGGCGACATTCCGCTCATGACCAACAATGGCACGTTCGTCGTCAACGGCACGGAACGTGTCATCGTCTCCCAGATGCATCGTTCGCCCGGCGTGTTCTTCGATCACGACAAGGGCAAGACCCATTCCTCGGGCAAGCTGCTGTTCGCCGCGCGTATCATTCCCTACCGCGGCTCGTGGCTCGATATTGAGTTCGATGCCAAGGACATCGTCTACGCGCGTATCGATCGGCGCCGGAAGATTCAGGTGACGTCGCTGCTTTATGCCCTCGGCATGAGCGGCGAGGAAATTCTCAATACTTTCTACAAGCAGGTGCCATACAAGCGCACTAAGGACGGCTGGCGCGTTCCATTCGATGCCAACCGGTTGCGTGGCTACAAGGCAATCAACGATCTCGTCGACGCCGATACCGGTAAGGTCGTCCTCGAAGCCGGCAAGAAGCTTACCGTGCGTCAGGCGCGGCAACTGGCCGAGAAGGGGCTGAAGGCGCTGCGGCTGTCCGACGTGGAGTTGATCGGGCACTTCCTTGCCGAGGACCTCGTCAACGTTAAGACCGGCGAGATCTATGCCGAGGCTGGCGATGAGATTACCGGCACGGAGCGCAAAGACGGCGAGTGGGACATCAATGTCGGCAAGATACCGCTAAAGGGGCTGGTCGATCTCGGCTACAAAGAACTGCCGCTGCTCAATATCGATCACGTTAATGTCGGCGCCTACATCCGCAATACGCTTGCTGTCGACAAGAATATGACGCGCGAGGAAGCGTTGTTCGACATCTATCGCGTCATGCGTCCCGGCGAGCCGCCGACGATCGACACGGCGCAGTCGATGTTCAACTCGTTGTTCTTTGATTCGGAACGCTACGATCTCTCAGCGGTCGGCCGCGTCAAGATGAACATGCGTCTCGATCTCGATGCGCCGGACACGATGCGTATCTTGCGCAAGGAAGACATCCTTTCGGTGATCAAGACGCTGGTCGATCTGCGTGACGGCAAGGGCGAGATCGACGACATCGACCATCTTGGCAACCGCCGTGTGCGCTCGGTCGGCGAACTGATGGAAAATCAGTATCGCATCGGCCTGCTTCGGATGGAACGTGCCATCAAGGAGCGCATGTCGTCGGTCGATATCGACACTGTGATGCCGCAGGACCTGATCAACGCCAAGCCGGCGGCCGCCGCCGTGCGCGAGTTCTTCGGTTCCTCGCAGCTCTCGCAGTTCATGGACCAGACCAATCCGCTTTCGGAGATCACTCACAAGCGCCGTCTGTCGGCGCTTGGCCCGGGCGGTCTGACGCGCGAGCGTGCCGGCTTCGAGGTACGCGACGTGCATCCGACGCATTACGGCCGCATCTGCCCGATCGAGACGCCGGAAGGTCCGAATATCGGTCTGATCAATTCGCTCGCGACCTTTGCTCGGGTGAATAAGTATGGCTTCGTCGAGACGCCGTATCGCAAAGTGAATGATGGCCGCGTCACCGACGAGGTCATCTATCTCTCGGCGATGGAAGAAGGCCGCTACACGGTTGCCCAGGCCAACTCGGCGATCGATCCGAAAGGCCGCTTCACCGACGATCTCGTGGTCGTTCGGCACGCCGGCGACGTCCAGCTGCTACCGCCCGACAAGGTGGACTTCATGGATGTCTCTCCGAAACAGCTCGTTTCGGTTGCGGCGGCGCTGATCCCGTTCCTTGAGAACGACGATGCCAACCGCGCGCTGATGGGCTCGAACATGCAGCGGCAGGCCGTGCCGCTGGTTCGCGCCGAGGCGCCGTTCGTCGGTACCGGCATGGAAGGCGTGGTCGCCCGCGACTTCGGCGCCGCCATCGCGGCGCGCCGCACCGGCGTGATCGATCAGGTGGACGCCACCCGTATCGTTATCCGCGCAACTGGTGAGACCGACCCGGCCAAGCCGGGCGTCGACATCTACCGGCTGATGAAGTTCCAGCGTTCGAACCAGAACACCTGCATCAACCAGCGTCCGCTGGTGAAGGTGGGCGATCAGGTCAACAAGGGCGACATTATCGCGGATGGTCCGTCGACCGATCTCGGCGAGCTCGCGCTCGGCCGGAACGTGCTCGTCGCGTTCATGCCGTGGAACGGCTACAACTTCGAAGACTTCGATCCTGCTCTCCGAGCGGATCGTGAAGGATGACGTCTTCACTTCGATTCACATCGAAGAATTTGAAGTGATGGCGCGCGATACCAAGCTCGGCCCCGAGGAGATTACCCGCGATATTCCGAACGTCTCGGAAGAGACGCTGAAGAACCTCGACGAAGCCGGCATCGTCTATATCGGCGCAGAAGTTCGCGCCGGCGACATCCTGGTCGGCAAGATCACGCCAAAGGGCGAAAGCCCGATGACGCCGGAAGAAAAACTTCTGCGCGCCATCTTCGGTGAAAAGGCCTCCGATGTTCGCGACACGTCACTACGCGTGCCGCCGGGCGTTCAAGGCACCATCGTCGAGGTGCGGGTGTTCAACCGCCACGGCGTCGATAAAGACGAGCGCGCGCTCGCGATCGAGCGTGAAGAGATCGAGCGTCTCGCCAAGGACCGCGACGACGAGCAGGCGATCCTCGACCGTAACGTCTACGGTCGTCTTGCCGAGTTGCTCGAAGGGCGGCAGGGCATCGCGGGTCCGAAGGGCTTCAAAAAGGACACCAAGATCACCCGCGCGGTGCTCGACGAATATCCGCGCGCGCAGTGGTGGATGTTCGCTTCGCCGAACGACAAGATCATGGCGGAGATCGAGGCCATCCATAAGCAGTATGAGGAGTTCGAAGAAGCGCCTCGAACAGCGGTTCCTCGACAAGGTCGAGAAGCTACAACGCGGCGACGAGCTGCCTCCCGGCGTGATGAAGATGGTCAAAGTCTTCGTCGCCGTGAAGCGCAAAATCCAGCCCGGCGACAAGATGGCCGGGCGCCACGGCAACAAGGGTGTGGTGTCGAAAATCGTGCCCGTCGAGGACATGCCGTTCCTCGCTGACGGCACTCAGGTCGATATCGTGCTCAACCCGCTCGGCGTGCCGAGCCGCATGAACGTCGGGCAGATCCTTGAGACGCATCTGGGTTGGGCTTGCGCCGGCCTTGGCCTCAAGATCGGTCAAGCAGTCGATATCTACAACAGCAAGCACGATACCAAGCCGCTGAAGGAGCTGTTGAAGAAGGTCTACGGCGAGGACGAGACGATCAAGTCGCTCGACGACAAGGGCCTCATCGAGCTCGGCAGCAATCTGCGTCACGGCGTGCCGATTGCGACGCCGGTGTTCGACGGAGCGAAAGAGGCGGACATTGAGCACATGCTCGATCTCGCCGGTCTCGATCATTCCGGCCAGGTCACACTGTACGACGGCCGCACCGGCGATGCGTTCGACCGCAGAGTAACGGTCGGGCACATTTACATGCTCAAGCTGCACCATCTGGTGGACGATAAGATCCACGCCCGTTCGATCGGCCCGTACAGCCTCGTCACCCAGCAGCCGCTGGGCGGCAAGGCGCAGTTCGGCGGCCAGCGTTTCGGCGAAATGGAGGTCTGGGCGCTCGAAGCCTACGGCGCTGCTTACACCTTGCAAGAGATGCTGACGGTGAAGTCCGACGACGTCGCCGGCCGCACCAAGGTGTACGAAGCGATCGTCCGTGGCGACGACACGTTCGAGGCCGGTATTCCGGAAAGTTTCAACGTGCTGGTCAAGGAAATGCGCTCGCTCGGCCTCAATGTCGACCTGCACAATTCCAAGCAGCAGCGCGGCGGTGACGGCACCGGCGTCGCGGAAGCGGCCGAGTAACACGATCAGTCATGCGCGGGCCTAAAGCCCGCGCATCGTGAAAGTCAGACAGCGGCCGATACGATCGGCAAGCGGAGAAGACGATGAACCAAGAGCTTATGAATCTTTTCAGCCCGCAGGTGCCGGCTCAGGTTTTCGACCAGATCCGGATTTCAATCGCGAGCCCTGAAAAGATTCTGTCCTGGTCTTACGGCGAGATCAAAAAGCCCGAGACCATCAACTACCGCACCTTCAAGCCCGAGCGCGACGGTCTGTTCTGCGCGCGCATCTTCGGGCCGATCAAGGATTACGAGTGCTTGTGCGGCAAGTACAAGCGCATGAAGTACAAGGGCATCATCTGCGAGAAATGCTCGGTCGAGGTGACACTCAGCCGTGTACGGCGCGAGCGTATGGGCCACATCGAACTCGCGGCGCCGGTCGCGCATATCTGGTTCCTCAAGTCGCTGCCGAGCCGCATCGGTCTTCTGCTCGACATGACGCTCAAGGACCTCGAGCGCATTCTGTACTTTGAATATTACGTCGTGCTTGAGCCGGGCCTCACTCCGCTCAAGGACCGTCAGCTTCTCTCTGAGGACGAGTACGTCAAGGCGCAGGATGAGTTCGGCGCCGACAGCTTCACCGCCATGATCGGCGCGGAAGCGATTCGCGAGATGCTCAAATCGCTTGACCTGGAGAAGATGGCGGCCGATCTGCGTGTCGAGATCGCCGAGTTCGACCTCCGAGCTCAAGCCGAAGAAGCTCGCCAAGCGGCTCAAGCTGATCGAAGCGTTCGTTCAGTCGAGCAACAAGCCGGAGTGGATGATCCTGACGCACGTGCCGGTGATCCCGCCGGACCTGCGCCCGCTCGTTCCGCTCGACGGCGGCCGGTTCGCCACGTCCGATCTTAACGACCTCTATCGGCGCGTGATCAACCGCAACAACCGCCTGAAGCGGCTGATCGAGCTGCGCGCTCCGGACATCATCATCCGCAACGAAAAGCGCATGCTGCAGGAGGCTGTCGACGCGTTGTTCGATAACGGCCGCCGCGGCCGCGTCATCACCGGCGCCAACAAACGCCCGCTGAAGTCGCTCGCCGACATGCTCAAGGGCAAGCAGGGCCGGTTCCGTCAGAACTTGCTCGGCAAGCGCGTCGACTATTCGGGCCGCTCGGTGATCGTGGTCGGTCCGGAACTGAAGCTGCACCAGTGCGGCTTACCGAAGAAGATGGCGCTCGAGCTGTTCAAGCCTTTCATCTATTCGCGGCTCGATGCCAAGGGTCTGTCAACGACCGTGAAGCAGGCGAAGAAGCTCGTCGAGAAGGAGAAGCCCGAGGTTTGGGATATCCTCGACGAAGTCATTCGCGAGCACCCGATATTGCTCAATCGCGCCCCGACGCTCCATCGCCTCGGCATTCAGGCTTTCGAGCCGGTGCTGATCGAAGGCAAGGCGATCCAGCTTCATCCGCTGGTTTGCGCGGCATTCAACGCTGACTTCGACGGTGACCAGATGGCGGTCCACGTGCCGCTGTCGCTCGAGGCGCAGCTTGAAGCGCGCGTCTTGATGATGTCGACCAACAACATCCTGCATCCCGCCAATGGTCAGCCGATCATTGTGCCGTCGCAGGATATTGTTCTGGGTCTTTATTACCTCTCGATCATCCGGGATGCCGTCGAGGGCGATAAGCCCAAAGTGTTCGGCGATTTGACTGAGATCGAACTCGCGCTGCACGAGAAGGTCGTCAACCTGCACACCCGCATCAAATACCGCTGGGAAGGCGTTGGTGAGGACAGCAAGCCGGTCACGCGCTGGTACGACACCACGCCGGGTCGCGTCATTCTCGGTTCGGTGCTGCCGAAGCTTGCCAAGACGCCGTTCGACCTCGTCAACAAGCTCATGACGAAGCGCGAAATCTCCGGCATGATCGACACGGTCTATCGCCATTGCGGTCAGAAGGAGACGGTCATCTTCTGCGACCGCGTCATGGCGCTCGGCTTCCACCACGCATTCAAGGCCGGCATCTCGTTCGGCAAGGACGACATGGTGGTGCCGCACTCGAAGAAGGCGACTGTCGAGAAGACGCGCGACCTCGTGAAGGAATTCGAGCAGCAATACAATGACGGCCTGATTACCCAAGGTGAGAAGTACAACAAGGTCGTCGACGCCTGGTCGAAGTGTACCGAAACCATCGCCGAAGCGATGATGAAGGAGATCTCGACCTCGAAGCCCGCGACGGAGAAGGGCGCGGAGGCCCAGGTCAATTCGATCTACATGATGGCGCATTCCGGCGCGCGCGGTTCGCCTGCCCAGATGCGTCAGCTTGCCGGCATGCGCGGCCTGATGGCCAAGCCATCCGGCGAGATCATCGAGAGCCCGATCATCTCGAACTTCAAGGAAGGTCTCTCGGTGCTCGAGTACTTCAACTCGACGCACGGCGCTCGCAAGGGCCTCGCCGATACGGCGCTGAAGACAGCCAACTCCGGCTATCTGACGCGGCGTCTTGTGGACGTGGCGCAGGATTGCATCATCACCGACTATGATTGCGGCACGACGCGCGGCATCAAGGTTCGTGCCATCATCGATGCCGGCACTGTCGTCGCCTCCCTGGCAAGCCGCATTCTCGGCCGTACCACGGCAGAGGATGTCCGCGATCCGTCGGGCAGTGAAATCGTGGTGCCGAGCGGCACGCTGCTCGAAGAGCAGCATGTCGACAAGCTGGTCACGGCGGGCGTGCAGGAAATCAAGATCCGTTCTGTGCTGACCTGCGAAACCGGCACTGGCGTTTGCGGCGCCTGCTACGGGCGCGATCTTGCCCGGGGAACTCCGGTCAATATGGGCGAGGCGGTGGGTGTCATCGCCGCGCAGTCGATCGGCGAGCCGGGCACGCAGCTCACCATGCGCACGTTCCACATCGGCGGCGCGGCTCAGATCTCCGAGCAGTCGTTCGTCGAGTTGAACTTCGAAGGCACGGTGAGGATGAAGAACAAGAACGTCGCCCGTAACTCGGACGGCGATCTGATCGCGATGAGCCGCAACCTGATCGTTGCGGTTACTGATCCGGACGGCACCGAGCGTGCCGTGCACCGTATCACCTACGGCGCGCGGTTGAAGGTCGACGATGGCGAGCACATCAAGCGCGGCCAGCGCATCGCGGAGTGGGATCCGTACACCCGCCCGATCCTCACCGAGGTCGACGGCGCGGTGGGATACGAAGACCTGGTCGAAGGCCAGTCGCTCACCGAGACGCTCGACGAGTTCGACGGGTATCGCCAAGCGCGTGGTTATCGACTGGCGGTCGGGTTCGGCCCGTGGTCAGCAAGACCTGCGTCCGGCTCTCGTGGTCAAGGGCGCCGACGGCAAGATCCTCAAGCTCAGCCGTGGCGGCGATGCCCGCTCCTTGCTGGCGGTCGATGCCGTCATCTCGGTCGATCCCGGCGCCAAGGTAGGCGCGGGTGACGTCATCGCGCGTATCCCGACCGAAAGCGCCAAGACCCGCGACATCACCGGCGGTCTGCCGCGTGTGGCGGAGCTGTTCGAGGCGCGGCGTCCGAAGGAATCCGCAGTTATCGCGGAGATCTCCGGCACCATTCGCTTTGGCCGCGACTACAAGAACAAGCGGCGGATCACAATCGAGCCGGCGGACAAGAGTGAGGAGCCGCGGGAGTATCTGGTCCCGAAAGGCAAGCACATCCACTTGCAGGACGGCGACGCGATCGAGAAGGGCGACTTCATCGTTGAAGGCAACCCGGCGCCGCACGACATCCTGGCGATCAAGGGCGTCGAGGAGCTTGCCGGCTACCTCGTCAACGAGATCCAGGACGTTTACCGGTTGCAGGGCGTGGGCATTAACGACAAGCACATTGAAGTGATTGTTCGGCAGATGCTGCAGAAGGTCGAGATCACCGATACCGGCGAGACCGACCTCATCCATGGCGATCAAGTCGACAAGGCCGAGTTCGAAGAGGCCAATGCAAAGGCTGCGGAGGAAGGCAAAAAGCTTGCGGTCGCGCATCCTGTGCTGCTTGGCATCACCAAGGCCTCGCTGCAGACACGGTCGTTCATCTCCGCGGCTTCGTTCCAGGAGACGACGCGCGTGCTTACTGAAGCTGCGGTCAACGGCAAGGCCGACACGCTCGACGGCCTTAAGGAGAATGTCATCGTCGGCCGGCTGATCCCGGCGGGTACCGGCGCGATGATGAACAAGATCCGCGAGGTCGCGACCAAGCGCGATGCTCTAATTCTCGCCGAACGCGAGAAGGAGAAAGAGGCGGCGGCTGCGGCTGCGGCGGAAGCTGCTGCCGAGCCGGTGGCATTGCCGGCAGCGGAATAATCATTCCGCTGCATACATGACGAAAGCAAAGGGCCGCCGTGTTGGCGGCCCTTTTGTATGGAGGCTGGGGAGACGGGAATGGCGGGAGCGAGCCAAATCAAGGTCTTGAGCGGCGGAGCGATGAAGTCGCTGATGCTGGAAGTCGTGCCGCTGTTCGAACGGGCGACTGGGAGCAAAGTTGACATCAAATTCGCGCTGACCTCGGTCTTGACCAAGGACATCGAGGGTGGCGCGGCCTTTGACGTCGCGCTACTGCCGCGACCCGACCTCGATGCTTTGGCACACGCGGGCAAGATCGCCGCTGGCACGCAAGCCGACATCACGCGCTCGGCGGTCGGATTTTGCGTTAAGGCTGGGGCGCCAAAGCCGGACATCGGTACCGTTGAGGCGCTCAAGCGCGCGCTGCTAAACGCCCGATCGATCGGTTACAGCGACGGCCCGAGCGGGGCCTATATTGCTGAGCTGTTACGGCGACTCGGCATCGCGGATGCGGTGAAATCGAAGACCAAATTAACCAGCCGGCTGGTGGCCGAGATTGTCGCTGAAGGCGAGGCCGAGGTTGGCATGCAGCAGATCGTAGCGATCCTGCCGGTTAAGGGCGCAGAACTCGTCGGTCCGCTGCCAAGCGAGCTACAGAACATCATCGTTTACGCGGCAGGTCTGGCGCCCGGCGCGGCACAAAGCGCCGCTGCCCGAACTTTCGTCGCGTTTTTGGCGCTTCCAGAGGTGCTTGGCCTCATCCGCGCTAAGGGTATGGAGCCAGGTTAATCGATGCCCGAGAAATGCGCAGATGTGCTTGAGCCAAGGGGTTTTCTTGCCCGGATTGCCTTGACTTCGCCTGATAGCGCCGATAGATACGCCTCACTTTACGGCAGGCGGTGAGCTTCGCCAATCGGAACGGTTTGCCGAGTCCAGCATAAGCCATTGAAAGTATTTCTCTTTCTGGCTCTTCGGGCTTGGTTCGACGCCTCGACGAAGGAAGCTCAAACGCTGCCACTGACTGCGAAAAGTCAGATTTGAAGCATGACCGCGATCGCCGCATCGCGGTCCTCTGCGTAGGCCAAGCGCACGTCCGCATCGGGAAAGCGGATGGCGTGATTTGGTTTTGCGCAATGGATTCGTGCGGCGAGCAATGGGCGCGAGCCCGAAGGGTAATGAAAGCGAACGATGCCGACGATTAACCAGCTCATTCGCAAGCCGCGGGTGGCGCAGCACGCCAAAAAGAAGGTGCCGGCACTGCAGCAGAGCCCGCAGAAGCGCGGCGTTTGCACGCGCGTCTATACGACGACGCCGAAGAAGCCGAACTCGGCGCTGCGCAAGGTCGCTAAGGTGCGGCTGACCAACGGCTTTGAAGTGATCGGCTACATTCCCGGCGAAGGTCATAACCTCCAGGAGCACTCGGTGGTGATGATCCGCGGCGGCCGCGTGAAAGACCTTCCTGGCGTGCGCTATCACATCCTCCGCGGTGTGCTCGACACGCAAGGCGTAAAAAACCGCAAACAGCGGCGATCGAAATATGGTGCAAAACGGCCCAAGTAGTTTGGGTCGTTTTGCGTCTTTAAGACGAAGGAAATAACGAGATGTCCCGTCGTCATAAGGCGGATAAGCGCGAGATCCTGCCGGACCCGAAATTCGGGAACGTCGTGGTTACGAAGTTCATGAATTCAGTGATGCACGCCGGCAAGAAGTCGGTTGCTGAGTCCATCGTCTACGGCGCTCTCGACGTGATCGAGGGAAAGACGCGGCAGAGTCCTGTTACGGTGTTCCAGCAGGCGCTCGACAACGTCATGCCGTCGATCGAAGTACGTTCACGCCGCGTTGGCGGCGCCACTTATCAAGTGCCGGTTGAGGTGCGGAACACGCGCCGCCAGGCGCTGGGAATCCGCTGGATCATTGCTGCGGCACGCGAGCGCAACGAAAAGACCATGACCGAGCGGCTGTCAGGCGAGCTGCTCGATGCGTCGAATAACAGGGGAAACGCCGTGAAGAAGCGCGAAGACGTGCACCGAATGGCGGAAGCCAATCGCGCGTTCTCGCACTATCGCTGGTAAGGCTATCGGCAGCGAAGGACACAACAATCAATGCCCCGCACAAATCCCATCGAGGACTATCGCAACTTCGGCATCATGGCGCACATCGATGCCGGCAAGACCACGACCACTGAGCGTGTCCTCTACTACACCGGCAAGAACCATAAGATCGGCGAGGTCCACGACGGCGCCGCGACAATGGACTGGATGGAGCAGGAGCAGGAGCGCGGCATCACGATTACGTCGGCTGCGACCACCGCGCAGTGGAACGGCAAGCGTCTGAACATCATCGACACACCCGGGCACGTCGACTTCACCATCGAAGTCGAGCGTTCGCTGCGTGTGCTCGACGGCGCGGTGTGCGTTCTCGATTCCAACCAGGGCGTGGAGCCGCAGACCGAGACGGTCTGGCGTCAGGGCGACCGCTATAACGTTCCGCGCATCGTGTTCTGCAACAAGATGGACAAGACTGGCGCGGATTTCTTTCAGTGCTTGAAGGACATTGTCGATCGGCTTGGTGCAAAACCAGTGGCGATCCAGCTTCCGATCGGCGCGGAGAACAACTTCAAGGGCATCATCGATCTCGTGCGCATGGTCGGCGTGGTGTGGGACGATGAAACGCTCGGCGCTAAATACAATGACATCGAAATTCCCGCAGATATCGCCGATCAGGCCAAGGAATATCGCGAAAAGCTGGTCGAGGCGGCGGTCGAGCTCGATGACGACGCGATGACGGCTTACCTCGAGGGTAAGGAGCCGGATATCGCGACACTCAAGCGACTGATCCGCAAGGCCACCATCGAGAGCAAGTTCTTCCCGGTGCTGTGCGGCTCGGCCTTCAAGAACAAGGGCGTGCAGCCGTTGCTTGACGCTGTTGTCGATTACCTGCCGTCGCCGGTCGACGTACCGTCGGTCAAGGGCATCGACATGAAGGGCAACGAAGTCGAGCGCAAGTCGTCCGACTCCGAGCCGATGGCGCTGCTCGCTTTCAAGATCATGGACGATCCGTTCGTCGGCACCATCACTTTCTGTCGTATTTATTCGGGCAAGCTCGAAACCGGCACCGGCGTGGTCAACTCGACCAAGGACCGCAAGGAACGCGTCGGCCGTATGTTGCTGATGCATGCGAATAACCGCGAAGACATCAAGGAAGCTTTTGCCGGCGACATCGTCGCGCTGGCTGGCCTGAAGGAAGTCCGCACCGGTGACACGCTGTGCGATGCGCAGAAGCAGGTCATTCTGGAAAAAATGGATTTTCCGGAGCCGGTCATCGAGATTGCGATCGAGCCCAAATCGAAGGCCGACCAGGAGAAGCTTGGCGTCGCTTTGGCAAAGCTGGTTGCCGAGGATCCGTCGTTCCGCGTGTCGACCGATCAGGAGTCCGGCCAGACCATTATCAGGGGCATGGGCGAGCTTCATCTCGACATCAAGGTCGATATCCTCAAGCGCACCTACAAGGTCGATGCCAACATCGGTGCGCCACAGGTGGCGTATCGCGAGAAGATCAGCCGCTCGGCTACTATTGATTACACACATAAAAAGCAGACCGGCGGTCACGGCCAGTTCGCGAAAATCAAGATCGTTGCCGAACCGGGCGAGCCGGGTACCGGCTTCGTGTTCGAGAACGAGATTGTCGGCGGATCGGTGCCGAAGGAATTCATCCCGGCTGTCGAGAAAGGTCTTGAGGGCCAGATGACGTCGGGTGTGATCGCCGGATTCCCGGTGGTCGATCTGAAGGTTTCATTGATCGACGGCGCATCGCATGACGTCGACTCGTCGGCGATGGCCTTCGAAATCGCGTCGCGCGCCGCAATGCGCGAGGCGCTGCAGAAGGGCGCCTCGGTCCTGCTTGAGCCGATCATGAAGGTCGAGGTGGTGACGCCGGAGGACTATACCGGCTCCGTCATCGGCGATCTGAACTCGCGGCGTGGCCAAATTCAGGGTCAGGACATGCGGGGCAACGCCAATGTCATCAACGCGATGGTGCCGCTCGCGAACATGTTCTCGTACGTCAACAACTTGCGTTCCATGTCTCAGGGGCGCGCCACATTCACGATGCAATTCGACCACTACGCAGAAGTGCCGAAAGCTATCGCAGAAGAGGTCCAGGCGAAGTTCGCCGGATAACAAACAACAGGGTTTAAGCAAGAGCCGGAACGGAGAGCCACATGGCTAAGGAAAAATTTAACCGCACGAAGCCGCATTGCAATATCGGTACGATCGGACACGTCGACCACGGCAAGACGTCGCTGACGGCGGCGATTACCAAGGTGTTGGCGGAAACTGGTGGGGCGACCTACACCGCTTACGACCAGATCGACAAGGCGCCGGAAGAGAAGGCGCGCGGCATTACCATTGCGACCGCGCATGTCGAGTATGAGACCGCGAAGCGCCACTACGCGCACGTCGACTGCCCAGGGCACGCCGACTATGTGAAGAACATGATCACCGGCGCCGCGCAGATGGACGGCGCGATCCTCGTTGTCTCCGCCGCCGACGGCCCGATGCCGCAGACCCGCGAGCACATCCTGCTCGCGCGTCAGGTCGGCGTGCCGGCGCTGGTCGTGTTCATGAACAAAGTGGACATGGTGGACGATCCGGAACTGCTCGAACTGGTCGAGCTCGAAGTTCGCGAACTCCTGTCGAAGTACCAGTTTCCCGGCGACAAGATCCCGATCATCAAGGGCTCGGCGCTGATGGCGCTTGAGGGCAAGGATCCGAAGCTTGGCCATGACGCGATCCTGGAACTGATGAAGGCGGTCGACGAAAACATCCCGCAGCCGGAACGACCGATCGACCAGCCGTTCCTGATGCCGGTCGAAGACGTGTTCTCGATCTCCGGCCGCGGCACCGTCTGCACCGGCCGCGTCGAGCGTGGCGTCGTCAAGGTCGGCGAGGAAGTCGAGATCGTCGGCATCAAGCCGACCATTAAGACGGTTGTCACCGGCGTCGAAATGTTCCGCAAGCTGCTCGATCAAGGCCAGGCCGGCGACAACATCGGCGCGCTGCTGCGCGGCACCAAGCGCGAGGAAGTCGAGCGCGGTCAGGTGCTGTGCAAGCCGGGTTCCGTCAAGCCGCACACCAAGTTCAAGGCCGAGGCCTACATCCTCACCAAGGAAGAGGGTGGCCGCCACACGCCGTTCTTCACCAACTATCGGCCGCAGTTCTACTTCCGCACCACCGACGTGACCGGTGTGGTGACGCTGCCGGAAGGCACCGAGATGGTGATGCCGGGCGACAACATTGCCATGGAAGTGACGCTGATCGTGCCGATCGCCATGGAAGAAAAGCTGCGCTTCGCCATCCGTGAAGGCGGCCGAACCGTCGGCGCCGGAGTCGTGGCCAGCATCATCGAGTAAGAAACACAGGCAACGGGCCGCGGTTCGCCGCGGCCCTTGTCTTGGAGCAAGTGGCAATGAACGGCCAGAACATAAGAATCCGGCTCAAAGCGTTCGATCACCGCATCCTCGATGCGTCGACGCGCGAGATCGTCAATACGGCGAAGCGCACCGGCGCACAGGTCCGCGGGCCGATTCCGCTGCCGACCAAGATCGAAAAGTTCACGGTCAACCGCTCGCCGCACATCGACAAGAAGAGCCGCGAGCAATTCGAAATGCGTACGCACAAACGTCTGCTCGACATCGTCGATCCGACGCCGCAGACGGTCGATGCGCTGATGAAGCTCGATCTCGCCGCCGGCGTGGACGTCGAGATCAAGCTGTAAGGGCGCGAAGGGATTAGACAATGCGTTCGGGAGTGCTGGCGCAAAAGGTCGGTATGGTGCGGCTCTTCACCGAGGCTGGCGAACATGTGCCGGTGACGGTGTTGCGCCTCGGCAATTGCCAGGTTGTCGGCCATCGCACCAAGGACAAGAACGGCTACGTAGCGCTGCAGCTCGGCGCCGGCCTGCGCAAGGTGCAAAGCACCAACCGCGCCGATCGCGGCCACTTCGCTGTGGCCAAAGTCGAACCGAAGCGCAAGCTTGCTGAATTCCGGGTCGATGAAGACGGTCTTATTCCGGTTGGTGCAGAGATCACGGCGGATCACTTCATCGTTGGCCAGTTTGTCGACGTAACCGGTACCTCGACCGGCAAGGGTTGGGCTGGCGGCATGAAGCGGTGGAATTTCGCCGGTCTGCGCGCTACCCACGGCGTGTCGGTTTCGCATCGCTCGATCGGTTCGACCGGCGGCCGTCAGGACCCAGGCAGGACCTTCAAGAACAAGAAGATGCCGGGACATCTCGGCGTTGATCGAGTGACCACGCTCAACCTCAAAGTCGTGCAGACCGATGTCGATCGCGGCCTGATCATGGTCGAAGGCGCCGTTCCTGGCGTCAAAGGCGGCTGGATCACGGTGCGCGACGCTGTGAAGAAGAAGCTGCCGGACGGCGTGCCGAAACCCGGCAAGTTCAAGCTCGCCGACAACACGGCAACTGCGCCGGTCTCGGTTGGCCAGGAAGCGGGAGGCGCGTGATGGAATTGAAAGTCACCAGCCTCGACGGCAAGAAATCCGGTTCGGTCACGGTGTCCGACGAAATCTTTGGGCTCGAGCCGCGCGCCGACATTATTCATCGCTGCGTGATTTGGCAGCTCGCCAAGCGTCAGCGCGGCACTCACGAGGTGAAGAACCGCGCCGACATCCACCGCACCGGCAAGAAAATGTACGCGCAGAAGGGCACCGGCGGGGCCCGTCACGGCTCGGCCCGAGTCAATCTGTTCCGCGGCGGCGGCCGTTCGTTCGGTCCGCATACCCGCAGTCATGAGATCGGGTTGCCGAAGAAAGTTCGGGCTCTCGCGCTCAAGCATGCTCTTTCCGCTAAGGCTAAGGATGACGGCATCATCGTCATCGATGCGCTGAACATTAAAGAAGCCAAGACCAAGGAATTGCTCGGCCACTTCGAGAAACTCGGCCTGTCGAATGCGCTGTTCGTTGATGGCGCTCAAGTCGAGGCGAGCGTTCTTACGGCAGTGCGCAATATTCCGAATATCGACGTGCTGCCGGTCGTCGGCATCAACGTCTACGACGTGATGCGGCGCAAGACTCTGGTGCTGACCAAGGCCGCGATCGATGCTTTGGAGGCGCGCTTCAAATGACCACGAACGATCCACGCCATTACGACGTCATTATCGCCCCGCTCATCACCGAGAAGGCGACCAATGCGTCAGAGCATAACAAGGTGGTCTTCAAGGTCGCGATGACCGCGACCAAGCCGCAGATCAAGGAAGCGGTCGAGAAGCTGTTCGACGTGAAGGTGAAGAGCGTCAACACGCTGCGCCGTCCTGGCAAGTGGAAGATTTTCAAGGGCCGGCGTGGCCTGCAGTCGGACTCGAAGCGCGCGATTGTTACCCTCGAAGAGGGCCAATCGATCGACGTGACGACGGGTTTGTAAGGGGAGCGCAGGATGGCACTGAAAAAATTCAATCCTGTTACGCCCGGCCAGCGTCAGCTTGTTCTGGTCGACCGCTCGGGGCTGTACAACGGTGCGCCGGTAAAGGCGCTCACCGAGGGCAAGAATTCGAGCGGTGGCCGTAATAATGCTGGCCGTATCACCTCGCGCTATCGCGGCGGTGGCCATAAGCAGGCTTATCGCAAGGTCGACTTCAGGCGCCGCAAAGTCGACGTGCCGGCGAAGGTGGAGCGTATCGAATACGACCCGAACCGCACCGCGTTCATTGCGCTTGATCAAATACCAGGACGGCGAACTCGCTTATATCCTGGCACCGCAGCGGCTTTCGATCGGCGACACGATCGTGTCCGGCGAGCATGCCGACGTGAAGCCGGGCAATGCGATGCCAGTCGCCAACATTCCGGTCGGCACCATTGTCCACAATGTCGAGATCAAGATCGGCAAAGGCGGCCAGATCGCGCGTTCCGCCGGCACCTATACGCAGATCGTCGGCCGCGACGGTGAGTACGTGATCCTGCGCCTGAATTCAGGCGAGCAGCGCCTGGTGCACGGTCGCTGCAAGGCGACGGTCGGCGCAGTGTCGAATCCAGACAACATGAACGTGTCGATCGGCAAGGCTGGCCGTTCCCGCTGGATGGGCCGGCGTGGCCATGTGCGCGGCGAGACGATGAATCCGGTCGATCACCCGCTGGGTGGCCGTACCCGCGGCGGCCGGCATCCGGTCACGCCGTGGGGCAAGCCGACCAGAGGCAAGAAGACCCGCAAGAACAAGCGGACCACCAAATTCATCATGGTCAGCCGCCACGTGCGGAAAAAGACGTAAAGTGAGTTAGGAGCAATTATGGCTCGTTCGGTTTGGAAAGGCCCGTTTGTCGACGGCTATCTGCTGAAAAAGGCGGATGCTGCGCGGGCTTCGACGCGGCACGAGATGATCCGCATCTGGTCGCGCCGGTCGACGATTCTGCCGCAGTTCGTCGGGCTGACGTTCGGCGTCTACAACGGGCAGAAGCACATTCCGGTTGTCGTTACCGAAGAGATGGTCGGCCACAAGTTCGGCGAGTTTGCGCCGACCCGGTCATTCTACGGTCACACGTCGGATCGCAAAGCCAAGCGCTCCAGCGGTGCTGCTGAAGGAGCGGCAGCGGCGCCGCGCCGCGGCGCCGGCCGCGAAGGCGTAAGGCGAGGACAGGATCATGGGCAAGAAGAAGCGCGAGCGCACGCTCTCCGACAACGAGGCAAAGGCTGTCGCCCGGATGCTGCGGGTCAGCCCGCAGAAGCTCAATCTGTTGGCGCAACTCATTCGCGGTAAGAAGGTGTCGACCGCACTCGCCGATCTTGAGTTCTCGCGCAAGCGCATCGCCGTTGATGTGCGCAAGTGCCTGGAATTGGCAATCGCCAATGCCGAAAACAATCACGACCTCGATGTCGACGATCTCGTCGTTTCCGAGGCGCATGTCGGCAAGGCGCTTGTCATCAAACGGCACGAGTTGCGTGGCCGTGGCCGTATGGGAGCGATTCAGAAGCCATTCGCAAACCTCACCATCGTGGTGCGTGAGGTCGAGGCGGCGGCGAATTAGGGACGCGGAGTAGACGATGGGTCAGAAGGTCAATCCGATCGGGCTTCGGCTCGGCATCAACCGCACCTGGGATTCGCGGTGGTATGCCGGCAAGGCTAGCTACGGCACGCTGCTGCACGAAGACATGGAAATCCGCAAAGCCCTGTTGAAGGAACTCAAGCAGGCGGCGGTGTCCAAGATCGTGATCGAGCGGCCGCATAAGAAGTGCCGCGTTACCATCCATTCGGCACGTCCCGGTGTCGTTATCGGCAAAAAGGGCGCCGACATCGAAAAGCTGCGCAAGAAGGTTGCGGAGCTGACCGACAGTGATGTCGTCATTAACATCGTCGAAATCCGCAAGCCGGAGCTTGATGCGCAACTGGTCGCCGAATCGATCGCACAGCAGCTCGAGCGCCGCGTCGCGTTCCGCCGCGCCATGAAACGCGCGGTGCAGTCCGCGATCCGGCTCGGCGCCGGCGGAATTCGCATTAATTGCTCGGGCCGTCTTGGTGGCTCGGAAATCGCGCGCATGGAGTGGTACCGCGAAGGCCGTGTGCCGCTGCATACGCTGCGTGCTGACGTCGATTACGGCGTGGCCACCGCATTCACGACTTATGGCACCTGCGGCGTGAAGGTCTGGATCTTCAAAGGCGAGATCATGGAACACGACCCGATGGCGCAGGACAAGAAGATGGCCGAAGGCGAGGCGGGCCGGCCGCGCCGGGACGCGGCCTGAGAGCCAAGCTGGAATTGAGAGGCGTAAGTTATGCTGCAACCGACCCGAACGAAGTTTCGCAAGGCGCATAAGGGCCGTATTCACGGCGTGGCGTCGAGCGCGGCTACTCTCGCGTTCGGCCAGTTCGGGCTCAAGGCGCTTGAGCCGGAGCGCGTCACTGCAAGGCAGATCGAAGCTGCCCGGCGTGCGTTGACGCGCCATATGAAGCGTTCTGGCCGCGTATGGATCCGGTTGTTCCCAGATGTGCCGGTGTCGAAGAAGCCGCTCGAAGTTCGCATGGGCTCCGGCAAGGGTGCTCCCGAATTATGGGTGGCGCGAGTTCAAGCCGGGCCGCATCCTGTTTGAGCTTGACGGTGTCAGCGTCCAGATTGCCAAGGAGGCATTGGCGCTTGCTGCTGCCAAGCTTCCGATCAAAACCCGCTTCGTCGAGCGGATCAGCGAGTAGGCGTCATGAAAGCTGCCGATATCAAACCGATGACCGTCGATCAGATCGACGACGAGGTGCTCAAGCTGAAGAAGGAGCAGTTCAATCTGCGCTTCCAGCGTGCCACGGGTCAGCTTGAAAACACCTCGCGCGTGCGCGAAGTGCGCCGCGATATCGCGCGGCTCAAGACGGTCGCCAAGAACAAGCGCTCCGGCGCGCCGAAGAAGTAAGAGGATAAGATGCCGAAGCGTACCCTTCAGGGCGTGGTCGTCAGCGACAAGCAGAGCAAGACACTGGTGGTGCGGGTCGAGCGCCGCTTCACTCATCCCTTGTTCAAGAAGACCGTGCGCCGGTCGAAGAAATACTACGCGCACGACGAAAAGAATGAGTTCAAGGTCGGCGACATGGTTTGGATCGAGGAGCATGCACCGATTTCCAAACTCAAGCGCTGGGCCGTTGTGCGCGGCGAAAAGAAACAAGCGTCATAAGCTTTTGAAATTGAACGATTGGGGTAGCCCATGATCCAGATGCAATCTAACCTCGACGTTGCCGATAATTCCGGCGCGCGCCGCGTCATGTGCATCAAGGTGCTGGGCGGGTCCAAGCGGAAGTACGCCACGATCGGCGATACCATTGTGGTGTCGGTGAAAGAGGCGATTCCGACGCGGCCGCGTCAAAAAGGGCGAGGTGATGAAGGCCGTCATCGTGCGCATCGCCAAGGACATCAAGCGCGCCGATGGTTCCGTCATCCGTTTCGACCGCAACGCGGCAGTTCTGATGACCGCGCAGAACGAGCCGGTCGGCACTCGCATCTTCGGACCGGTGCCGCGCGAGTTGCGCGCAAAGAATCACATGAAGATTATTTCGCTTGCGCCAGAGGTGTTGTGATGGCGGCTAAAATCAAAAAGGGCGACACGGTGGTCGTGATCGCGGGCCGCGACAAAGGCCGCACCGGCGAGGTCATCGAGATGCGCCGTGAGGTCAGCCGGGCCCTGGTGCGCGGGGTCAACATGGTCAAGCGGCACCAGAAACAGACCCAGGCGCAGGAAGGCGGCATCATCTCCAAGGAGTTGCCGATCCACCTGTCGAATATTGCGCTGATGGACCCGAAGGAAAACAAGCCGACCCGCGTTGGCTTTAAGTTCGTCGGCAAGGGCGATGACCGCAAGAAGGTACGGGTCGCCCGCCGTTCCGGAGCTGAGATCGATGGCTGATAACGACGAGAAACAAGAGCAGAAGCCGAAGCAGGCCCGGCAGCCCGAGGGCGCCGAGAAGGTTGAGCGCGCTTCGAAGGCAAAAGCAGACAAGGGCGGCAAGGCCGAAGCCAAGCCCGCGAAGCCGACTGCGCCGCGTGAGGCCGAGCCGAAGGTTCCGGCGCGTCTGAAGGTGCAATTCGAGGAATCGATCCGCAACAAGCTGATCGAGCAATTCGGCTACAAGAACAAGCATTCGGTGCCGGTGCTCGACAAGATCGTCATCAATATGGGCATTGGTGAAGGCGTAGCCGACCGTAAAAAAGTCGACAATGCCGCTGGCGATCTCAGCCTCATCGCTGGACAGAAGCCGATCATCACTAAATCCCGAAAATCGATCGCGACCTACAAACTGCGCGATGGCCAGGCGATCGGCTGCAAGGTCACTTTGCGCAAGGCGCGCATGTACGAATTCCTCGACCGGCTGATCAACATCGCGCTGCCACGCGTGCGCGACTTCCGCGGCCTCAATCCGAAGAGCTTTGACGGCCGCGGCAATTACTCGCTCGGCATTAAGGAACACATCGTGTTCCCTGAGATCGACTACGACAAGACGTCGGATGTCTGGGGCATGGACATCACCGTCTGCACAACGGCCGGCAACGACGACGAGGCACGCGCGCTGCTGACCGCATTCAATTTTCCGTTCCGGCAGTGAGGCCAAAGGCCTCAGACGCGGGACATTAGGAGAACTAGATGGCGAAGAAGAGTTCGATCGAAAAGAACAACCGGCGCCGCCGGATGGCCAAGAAGTATTCTGGCCGCCGGGCGCGGCTCAAGGCGATCGCGAACGACAAGACGAAGCCGGTGGAAGATCGTTTCGTCGCCACGCTGAAGCTTGCGGAGATGCCGCGCAATTCGTCGGCGACCCGCATCCGTAATCGCTGCGAGATAACCGGCCGGCCGCGCGGCTTCTATCGCAAGCACAAACTGTCGCGCATCGCGCTGCGGGAGCTTGGCTCGAAAGGGCTGATCCCGGGCCTGGTGAAGTCGAGCTGGTAAGGAGGATCGTACAATGGCTGTAAACGATCCGATCGGTGATCTGTTGACCCGCATTCGCAATGCGCAGATGCGTAACAAGGGCAAGGTGACGAGCCCGAGTTCGAAGCTGCGCGAGAGCGTGCTCGAAGTGCTCAAGAGCGAAGGTTATATTCGCGGCTACTCGGTGACAGAACGCGATGGCCGTTCCGAGCTCGATATCGAACTGAAATACTTCGATGGTGCGCCGGTGATCCGCGAAATCGAACGCGTGTCCAAGCCGGGCCGCCGGGTTTACGCGTCGGTGAAGAACCTGCCGCGCATCAACAACGGCCTCGGTGTCGCCGTGGTTTCGACCCCGAAGGGCGTCATGGCTGACCACGCCGCACGCGACGCCAATGTCGGCGGCGAAATCCTGTTCACGGTGTTCTGATGTCCCGTATCGGAAAAAGAGCAGTTGCGGTGCCTTCCGGCATTACCGCCAACGTCGAAGGCCAGACCGTCAAGGTCAAAGGCCCGAAAGGCGCTTTGTCGGTCGTGGTGCCGGACGACGTTGCGGTCAAGCTCGAGAGCGGCCAGATCAAGGTCGACCCGCGCAACGAGACCAAGCGCGCCCGCTCGCAGTGGGGCACGTCACGCACGCTGATCGCCAATCTGATCACCGGCGTTACCAAAGGTTTCGAGCAGCGGCTCGAGATCAATGGCGTCGGCTATCGCGCCGCGGTTCAGGGCAAGACCCTGCAGATCGCTCTCGGCTTCAGTCACGACGTCAACTATCCGATCCCGGAAGGCATCACGATTGCGACGCCAAAGCCGGTCGAGATCGTCATCAGCGGCGCCGATCGCCAGAAGGTTGGCCAGGTTGCCGCCGAGATTCGCGATTACCGCCCGCCGGAGCCCTACAAGGGCAAAGGCATCAAATACGCCGACGAGCGCATCTTCCGTAAGGAAGGCAAGAAGAAGTAACGGAGCCGCGCAATGACCAAACTGAGCGACAGAATTTTGCGGCGGAAGGGACGCGTTCGCGGCGCGTTGCGCCGTGCTGCGGGTGACCGCAAGCGGCTGTCCGTCTTCCGCTCGTCGAAACACATCTACGCGCAAGTGATCGATGACGAGGATGGCGTGACGGTTGCGTCCGCTTCGTCGATGGAAGAGTCGGCACGCGAGGGCCGCAAGACCGGCGCCGGCGTCGATGCTGCGAAGGCGGTCGGCAAGCTCATCGCGCAACGTGCGAAAGAGAAGGGCGTCAAGGACGTCGTGTTCGACCGCGGCAGCTACCTCTACCATGGCCGCATCAAGGCCCTGGCCGATGCGGCGCGCGAAGGCGGCCTGAACTTCTGAAACCCGCGAAGAGCTGAACAGACTGGATCGATATTATGGCACGTGAACCCCGCGACCGGCGACGAGACGATGACCGCGATAGCGAGTTCGTCGACAAGCTCGTTCACATCAACCGCGTCGCCAAGGTGGTGAAGGGCGGCCGGCGTTTCGGCTTCGCGGCGCTGGTCGTTGTCGGCGACCAGAAGGGCCGGGTTGGCTTCGGTCACGGTAAGGCCCGTGAAGTGCCGGAAGCGATTCGAAAGGCGACCGACGCGGCCAAGCGTGACCTGACGCGCGTTCCGTTGCGCGAAGGCCGCACGCTGCATCACGACGTGGCCGGCCGTCACGGCGCGGGCAAGGTCTATCTGCGCGCGGCGCCTCCCGGGACCGGCATCATCGCCGGCGGACCGATGCGAGCCGTGTTCGAGACGCTTGGCATGCAGGACGTGGTGGCAAAGTCGCTGGGCACCTCGAACCCTTACAACGTCGTGCGCGCGACGTTCGATGCATTGAAGCGGCAGGATTCGCCGCGTTCGGTTGCCGCACGCCGCAACGTCAAGGTTTCCGCGCTGCAGGCGCGCCGCCGCGACGTCGATGCCGACGCTGCGGCCGCTGACTGAGTATTTCGGAGCACGCGATGAGCAACGCAAAAAAGACCGTCAAGGTAAAGCAGATCGGCAGTCCGATGCGCCGGCCCCATGACCAGCGTGAGACGCTGATCGGGCTCAAGCTCAACAAGATCGGCCGTGTTGCCGAATTGGTTGATACGCCGCAGACCCGCGGCATGATCGCCAAGGTCAAGCATCTCGTTGAAGTGTTGGAGAAGTAGGCGCCATGAAACTGCACGAAATCTCCGGCCGCCCCGGCGCCCGCAAGACGCGCAAACGCATCGGCCGCGGCATCGGCTCCGGAACGTAGGCAAGACCGGTGGCCGCGGCGGCAAAGGCCAGACCGCGCGCTCCGGCGTGCGCATCAAGGGCTTCGAAGGCGGCCAGATGCCGTTGCATCGCCGCCTGCCCAAGCGCGGCTTTCGGAACGTCAAATTCGCCCTTAAGCTCAATGAGGTAAACCTCGGCAAGCTGCAGGAAGCGATCGACGCCGGCAGTCTCGATGTCGGCGGCAAGATCGACGCAGCCGCGCTGGTCAAGGCCGGCATCCTGCGCCGGGAAAAAGACGGCGTCCGGCTGCTTGGTGGCGGCGAAATCAAGGCCAAAGTTAATGTAGCGGTGTTCGGCGCTTCGAAGTCGGCGGTTGCTGCGGTGGAAAAAGCTGGCGGTTCGGTCGAGATTCTGGCGCCCAAGCGGGAAACGAGCGAACAGGCAGCCTGATCCCCATATAGGGCGGGTTCGGTCACGAACCCACGGAGCAGCGGCGGATGGTCTCGGCAGCAGAACAACTTGCAGCCAATCTTAACTTCGGTGCGTTGGCCAAGGCCGAGGAACTGAAGAAGCGCATCTGGTTTACGCTCGGCGCGCTGCTGGTTTATCGTCTCGGCACCTACATCCCGCTGCCCGGTATCGATCCGACCGCCTGGGACCAGATTTTCCAGTCCCAGTCCGGCGGCATTCTCGGCATGTTCAATATGTTCGCCGGCGGTGGCATTCATCGCATGGCGATCTTTGCGCTGAACATCATGCCGTACATCTCGGCATCGATTATCGTTCAGCTGCATGACAACCGTGTCGCCGACCCTCGAGCAGCTCAAGAAGGAGGGTGAGGCTGGCCGTAAGATCATCAACCAGTACACGCGCTACCTCACGGTCCTGCTGGCGGCAGTCCAGGCTTACGGGATTGCGGTTGGTCTCGAGGGCTCGCAGGCTGTCGTCGCCTCGCCGGGCATGTTCTTCCGTATTTCGACGGTGATCACGCTCACCGGCGGCACCGTCTTCCTGATGTGGCTTGGCGAGCAGATCACCCAGCGCGGCATCGGTAACGGCACGTCGCTGATCATCATGTCGGGCATTGTCGCTCAATTGCCTTCGGCAATTGCCGGCACTCTTGAGCTCGGCCGCCAGGGCGCGCTTTCGACCGGGCTGATCCTGATCGTTCTGGTGGTGGCGGTCGCTGTCATCTTCTTCATCGTGTTCATGGAGCGCGCACAGCGCCGGCTCCTGATCCAGTATCCCAAACGTCAGGTCGGCAACCGGATGTTCGAGGGGCAGTCCTCGCATCTGCCGCTCAAGCTCAATACGTCGGGCGTCATCCCGCCGATTTTCGCCTCGTCGCTGTTGCTGCTGCCGACCACGATCGCGAACTTCACGGCGGGGCAGGGACCGGGCTGGCTGACCGTCATCACGACGCAGCTCTCGCACGGCCGGCCGGCTGTTTCTCGCGCTCTATGTCGCGCTGATCGTGTTCTTCGCCTTCTTCTATACGGCGATCGTGTTCAATCCGACGGAGACTGCCGACAACCTGAAGAAGCATGGCGGCTTCATTCCGGGCATCCGGCCCGGCGAGCGCACCGCTGAATACATCGACTATGTGCTGTCGCGGATTACGGTGATCGGCGCCGCGTACCTTGCAATTGTCTGCCTGTTTCCGGAAATGCTGATCGCCTATGCCGCCGTGCCGTTCTATTTTGGCGGTACGTCGCTGCTGATCGTGGTCAGCGTGACCATGGATACGGTGGCGCAGGTGCAAGGCTATTTGCTGGCGCACCAGTATGAGGGACTGATCAAACGCTCGAAACTGAGGGGACGGCGTAGATGAGATTGATTCTGCTGGGCCCGCCGGGGGCTGGCAAGGGAACGCAGGCCCAGCATCTCGTCGCCAAATACGGCATCGTCCAGCTCTCGACAGGTGACATGCTCCGCGCAGCGGTGAAGGCCGGCACTCCGGTCGGCCGCCAGGCGCAGGAGATCATGGCGCGCGGCGGACTTGTGCCGGATGACGTCGTGGTCCGTATCGTTGCCCAACGCATTGAAGAGCCGGATGCCCGGAAGGGCTTCATCCTCGATGGCTTCCCGCGCACCGTGCCGCAGGCCAGGGCCCTCGATCGGATGCTGGCCGATCGTGAGATCGCCCTCGACGCAGCCGTCGAGATTCGCGTCGACGAGGACGCGCTGCTCAAGCGCATTGAAAGCCGAATCGCCGAGACCCTCGCCCGGGGCGAAACCCTGCGTGATGACGACGATCCGCAGGTGCTCCATCGCCGGCTTGCGGCTTACCGCGAGCAGACCGCGCCGCTTATCGCCTATTACCAGCTTCAGGGGGTGCTCCGGACCGTCAACGGCATGGCACCGATTGCCGAGGTCACGGAGGCGATCGACCGGGAGCTGACCGCGGCATTGGCCTCGAGACCGGCGCCAGCCTTCCAAAAGCGCTCCAGGAAGGCGGCCAAAAAGCCTGCCGAGGAGCGCACTGCGGCCCAGAAAGTCTGCCAAGAAGAGATCAAAGAAACCGGCGGCCAAGGCGGCAAAGAAGTCGCGAAAAACGGCTTATTTAGGAAAAAAATCCAAGATAAAGGTGTCGCCCGCCAAACGTAAAGCAAAGGGTGGGAAAACCCGCCGGCGGACGTCGCGTTAAGTACACGAAATCGCTAGCAGAGGTTGACGGAAGCTAGGGAAATCCATTAATTAGCCCAAAATATCCAGTCGGAGATTTAGCAGCGATGCCGAGCCGCAAGGGCAGGCAGCCGCTGGCTTTTTACGTTTGGTGGCCTGCCTAAATGACATCGGAATCGGCAGTTTGCGGCAACTCGCTAGGCCGAGCGGGATTGCTCACTGTCATAAGGAGTAGCTGACGTGGCTCGTATCGCCGGGGTCAACATACCGACCAATAAGCGCGTGGTGATTGCGCTCCAGTACATCCACGGCATTGGCGGCGCCAAGGCCAAGGAAATTGTGGAAAAAGTGGCGATCCCCGAATTGCGCCGGGTATCGCAACTCACCGACCAGGAAGTGCTTCAGCTT
Organism: uncultured Alphaproteobacteria bacterium; assembly: GCA_963739945.1. Classification (GTDB taxonomy): domain Bacteria; phylum Pseudomonadota; class Alphaproteobacteria; order Rhizobiales; family Xanthobacteraceae; genus BOG-931. The sequence goes on from CAVUCN010000010.1 coordinate 72,416, forward strand.
CGCGAAGTGATCGACCGCGACTACGTCGTCGAGGGCGATCTGCGCCGCGAGGTGTCAATGAATATCAAGCGGCTGATGGATCTCGGGTGCTACCGCGGTTTGCGCCATCGCCGCGGCCTGCCGGTGCGCGGCCAGCGCACCCACACCAACGCGCGCACCCGCAAGGGTCCGGCAAAGGCCATTGCCGGCAAGAAGAAATAGCGTCGAACAAAAACAGATGTGACGGCGCCGGTGCGGCCGGTGCTGTTTCGCGAAAGGGTTCAGAATGGGTAAAGATGCCACGCGCGTCCGCCGACGCGAACGCAAGAACATCGCGTCGGGCGTTGCGCACGTGAACGCCTCCTTCAACAACACCATGATCACCATTACCGACGTTCAGGGCAACACCATTGCCTGGTCGTCGTCGGGCACCATGGGTTTCAAGGGCTCGCGCAAGTCAACTCCGTACGCGGCGCAAGTCGCCGCCGAAGACGCTGCCAAGAAGGCGCAGGAGCACGGCATGCGTACGCTCGAAGTCGAGGTCGCGGGCCCCGGCTCCGGCCGCGAGTCGGCGTTGCGTTCGTTACAGGCGGCCGGCTTCACGATCACGTCGATCCGCGACGTGACGCCGATCCCGCACAACGGTTGCCGTCCGCGCAAGCGTCGGCGCGTTTAGGATATCCGGTCGATGGAACATGTGGACCATTTGCCGCCGCTCGATCTTGGCCCCACGGAGCGGAGTGGGGCGCGCGAGACAATCGCGCCGCTCAACGCGATGGGTGATAACGTGACGATCCAGAAGAATTGGCAGGAATTGATCAGGCCCAGCAAGTTGCAGGTCAGCCCCGGTGCCGATATGCGCCGGGCAGCGACAGTGATCGCCGAACCGCTTGAACGCGGCTTCGGTGTGACGCTGGGCAATGCGCTGCGGCGAATTTTGCTTTCCTCGTTGCAGGGCGCGGCAGTGCAGTCCGTCCATATCGACGGCGTGCTGCACGAGTTCTCCTCGATTGCCGGTGTCCGCGAGGACGTGACCGACATCGTGCTCAACATCAAGGATATCGCCATCAGAATGCAGGGCGATGGCCCGAAGCGCATGGTGGTGAAGAAACAGGGCCCCGGCACCGTTACCGCGGCCGACATTCAGACCGTCGGCGATATCGTCGTTCTTAATCCCGATCTCGTGCTTTGCACGCTGGATGAGGGCGCCGAGATTCGCATGGAATTCACGGTCAATACCGGCAAGGGCTACATTCCGGCCGAGCGTAACCGGCCCGAGGATGCGCCGATCGGTCTTATTCCGGTCGACAGCCTGTATTCTCCGGTCCGCAAGGTCTCCTACAAGGTCGAGAACACCCGCGAGGGCCAGATCCTCGACTATGACAAGCTGACGCTTTCGATCGAGACCAATGGCGCTTTGAGCCCTGAGGATGCACTGGCCTACGCCGCGCGTATCCTGCAGGACCAGCTCAACGTGTTCGTCAATTTCGAGGAGCCGAAGCGCGAAACCACAAGCGCGCCGATCCCGGATCTGGCTTTCAATCCGGCCTTCCTCAAGAAGGTCGACGAATTGGAGCTTTCCGTGCGTTCGGCAAACTGCCTGAAGAACGACAACATCGTCTACATCGGCGATCTCGTTCAGAAGACCGAAGCCGAAATGCTGCGTACGCCGAACTTCGGCCGCAAGTCGCTTAATGAGATCAAGGAAGTGCTGGTGCAGATGGGTCTGCATCTGGGCATGGAAGTGCCTGGCTGGCCGCCGGAAAATATCGAAGAGCTGGCCAAGCGCTTCGAGGATCATTACTGAGCGCGGGCTCAGTGTCTGGGAGAAGTGAGTAGGAAAGATGCGTCACGCAAAGACCCATCGCAAATTCAATCGCCGTTCGGATCATCGCAAGTCGATGCTCGCGAACCTGGCGGCGTCGTTGATCAAGCATGAGCAGATCATGACCACGCTGCCGAAGGCGAAGGATCTGCGTCCGATCGTCGAGAAGCTGGTGACGCTCGGCAAGCGCGGCGACCTGCACGCGCGCCGCCAGGCGATTTCGCAGATGCGCGACCTCGCGATGGTCAAGAAGCTCTTCGAGGTGCTTGGTCCACGCTACAAGGGCCGCAACGGCGGTTATACGCGGGTGATGAAGGCCGGCTTCCGGTATGGCGATTCCGCACCGGTTGCCGTCATCGAGTTCGTCGACCGCGACCTCGAGGCCAAGGGGAAAGACTCCGGGCCGGTGCAGGGCGCAAGGAAGCCGAGACCGCTCCCGCAGCGGCTTAAGCGTTCCGACGATTACAATTAAAAAGGGCGGCTCAGGCCGCCCTTTTTATTGTGACAATTTCTTTCTCGCGCGGATGACAATTTCCGGACGGGACAATTGCGCACAGCATGCTGTTATGGGTTTGTCGCGCTGTGGAACCTGCAATATTGTCTGATCGGGAATCTGGAGGGGCTCATGATACGGCTTGCTACACTTTCAATTGCGGCTGCGGTGATCGCTGGTACAGCGTATGCGGATACGCCGGTGGAGCGCGGCAGCTACCTCGTCAACACGATCATGACTTGCGGCAATTGCCACTCGCCGAAAGGGCCGCCTGACGTCGTTGCCGGGAAGGATTTTTCTGGCGGCCTGCGTTTCAACGAGCCACCTTTTGATGTAACCGCGCCAAACATCACGCCAGACAAGGAAACCGGCATCGGCAAATGGAGTGCCGACGATATCAAGAAACTTCTGACGCAGAACGTGCGTCCAAACGGCATATCGATCGTGGTGATGCCGACGGGATTCTACGACATCCTGTTGCCGAGCGATCTCGATGCGATTGTCGCTTACCTGCAAAGCGTTAAGCCGGTTAGCAACAAGGTACCTGATCCGGTCTACAAGATGCCGGTCAAACACCAGATTTTTCCGGGAGCCGAAAAGCCGATCAACCCGGCCGATCTCAACGATAAGGTCAAACACGGCTTCTATCTCGCCACGATAGGCCACTGCATGGAGTGCCACACGCCTCGGGTGAAGGGCGAACTTGATTTCTCCAATATCGGTGCCGGTGGACAGGAGTTTCCCGGTCCGTGGGGCGTCTCGACGTCGCGCAATATCACGTCAAGCAAGACCAAGGGTATTAGCGACTGGACTGATGCCGACATCAAGCGTGCCATCACGCAGGGCATCGATAAAGACGGCAACAAGCTGAAAGGCCCAATGGGCTTTCAGTACTATGCCCATATGACCGACGCCGACCTGGATGCAGTTATCGCCTGGCTGCGGACGGTGCCGCCGAAAGAGTAATGGCGGTAAAAGTCGCCCTTCTAAAGCCTCGGTTATACGCCTATATAGCCGCGTAGAATCGAGGTTTTTTCCCCATGCGGCGTCTCTCTGTTTTGCTGGTTTCGGCGGTCACTACCATTGTACTGACGGTATTGCCCGCGGGCGCGCAGCAGCGTCAGGTGCCGACCTCGGCGGTGCAGTTGCAGCTTTCATATGCCCCTGTGGTGCAGCGGGTGGCGCCGGCGGTGGTCAACGTCTATGCCCAGCACATCGTCGCCAACAACAATCCGTTTATGGCTGATCCGTTCTTCCGCCAGTTCTTTGGCGGTGGCGGCATGCCGCGCGCACAGGTTGAACGCTCGCTCGGCTCTGGCGTCATTGTCGATCCGGCAGGCCTTATCGTCACCAACTATCATGTGATCGCCGACGCCAGCGAAGTGAAAGTGGCGCTTGCAGACAAGCGCGAGCTCGACGCGGACATCGTGCTGAAGGATCAGCGCAGCGATCTCGCTGTGCTGCGGATCAAAGGCAGCGGTGAGCGCTTCGCGACGCTCGAGTTTGCTAACTCCGACGAATTGCAGGTTGGCGACGTGGTGCTGGCAATCGGCGATCCGTTCGGCGTCGGCCAGACCGTGACGCACGGCATCGTCTCGGCGGTGGCGCGAACGCAGGTCGGCAACAGCGACTATCAGTTCTTCATTCAAACCGACGCTGCCATCAATCCCGGCAATTCCGGCGGCGCACTGGTCGACGTCAACGGTCGTCTGGTCGGAATTAATTCGGAAATCTATTCCCGCTCGGGTGGCTCGGAGGGCATCGGCTTCGCCATCCCCGCGAACATGGTGCGGGTCGTTGTCGCCTCGGCGGAACAGGGAAGTGGAACGGTCAAACGCGCCTGGCTCGGCGCCAAGCTCCAGGAAGTGACGCCGGAGATTGCCGACAGCCTTGGCCTCAAGCATCCAGGCGGTGCGCTGGTCGCGAACGTGGTCAGTGGCAGCCCGGCAGCCCGTGCGGGGATCAAGACCGGTGATCTGATCGTGTCCATTGATGGCGTGATCGTCGATGACCCGGCGGCGTTCGATTATCGTTTCGCGACCAAGCCAGTGGGTGGTGAGGCTAAAGTCGGGCTGTTGCGGCAAGGCAAGGAAACCGTCGTGGCGCTGCCGTTGCAGGGATTGCCCGATACGCCGCGCCAGGAAGTGGAAATTCAAGGCCGCTCGCCATTCCTCGGCGCGAAGGTGGCAAACCTGTCACCCGCGCTTGCCGACGAAATGCGGCTCGATCCGCAGACCGAAGGGGTGGTTATCACCGGCGTGGCCGACGGGTCCGCGGCGCAATCGGTCGGATTTCAAAAGGGCGATATTGTCGTATCGGTAAACGGCCAGAACATTATCAAGTCGTCGGAACTTGAGCACATCACCAATGCCGGCAGCAGATCATGGCGCATTACCATTCAGCGCGGCGGCCAGCAGATTTCCGTGATGTTCTCGGGATGACGGCGAGAAGGGGACGGACCACGCCGATGAGTTCCCGTCCCAAGATCAAGGGTCCGACACTGTTCGCGGCTGGCGGGCTCGATCGTGATGCGCCGCGTCCGCTTGCCGACAAGCTGCGTCCGGACAAGCTCGCTGACGTTGTCGGACAGGATCATCTGCTTGGCCCTGGCGGCGCGCTGACCCGGATGCTGGCGACCCGTTCGCTCGGTTCGCTGATCTTCTGGGGCCCTCCGGGCACGGGCAAAACCACAGTGGCGCGGCTTCTTGCCCGCGAGACCGAGCTTTATTTCGAGCAGATTTCAGCGATTTTTTCCGGTGTCGCCGACCTGAAGAAAGTGTTCGAGGAGGCTCGGCTGCGCCGTGAAACCGGGCAGGGCACGCTGCTCTTCGTCGACGAGATACACCGCTTCAACCGCGCTCAACAGGACTCATTCCTGCCGGTGGTCGAAGACGGCACCGTCGTGCTGGTGGGTGCGACGACGGAGAATCCGTCCTTCGAGCTCAATGCGCCGCTGTTGTCGCGGGCGCGTGTGCTGGTGTTCAAGTCGCTCGACACCGCAGCAATCGAGAAACTTCTTTCCCGCGCCGAGGCTCTCGAAGGCAAAAAGCTTCCACTCGACGCCGAAGCGCGCGCGTCGTTGTTGCGCATGGCCGATGGCGACGGTCGTGCGGCGTTGACGCTTTCCGAGGAAATCTGGCGCGCAGCGCGCAACAATGAGATATTCAGCGCCTCCGCACTGCAGGAGGTCGTGCAACGGCGCGCGCCGATCTACGACAAGAAGCAGGACGGCCACTACAACCTGATCAGCGCGCTGCACAAATCGGTGCGAGGTTCGGACGCGGATGCTGCGCTTTACTATTTCTGCCGGATGCTCGACGCCGGCGAGGATCCGCTCTATCTCGCCCGTCGCGTCGTGCGGATGGCGATAGAGGATATCGGCCTTGCCGATCCGCAGGCGCTGGTCGTCGCCAATGCCGCGAAAGACGCTTACGATTTTCTCGGTAGCCCCGAAGGTGAACTGGCGATCGCCGAGGCGGTGATCTACATCGCCACGGCGCCGAAATCGAACGCAACCTATGTGGCGTTCGGTGCGGCGATGCGCACCGCAAAGGAGGCCGGCTCGTTGCTGCCGCCGAAGCATGTGCTCAACGCGCCGACGAAGCTGATGAAGGCCGAGGGCTACGGCGCCGGCTACGAATATGACCATGACAGCGAAGAAGCGTTTTCCGGACAGGACTACTTTCCGGAACAGCTCGGCCGTCATCAATTCTACGATCCGCCCGAGCGCGGTTTCGAACGGGAGATACGCAAGCGGCTCGAATATTGGGCGAAGCTGCGGCGCGAGCGGAGCGAAAGATGAGAGGTAGTCGCGGACCACGTCAGCCGGGTGGCGGCAAGCAGACCTCTGGCTCGCGTCATCGCGGGAGGGTCGATCGCGGCAACCGTCACGCGGAGGTGCGACAGGAACGACCCTCGAAGGGCGGCGGCAAACGGGCTGATGGGTCGCGGCATCGGGGGCATTCTGGTCATGGGAACCGTCACCCTGAGGAGCGGGCGCAGCGAGCCTCGAAGGGCGACTCGTCCGGGACGCGCTCCCTTCAAGGTGCGCGTCCTGCATCCATCTCAGGACGAGGTGAAACCACAGGCTCCGATGGCGCCGATGCCGACGACCGTTCAAAACGTCGCAGTGACTGCAGACGAAGCCGGGATGCGGGTCGATCGGTTTTTCGAGGCGCGCTTTCCTGGATTGAGCTTTTCCCACATCCAGCGCGTCATCCGGAAAGGCGAAGTCCGGGTCAACGGCAAGCGCACCGAGCCCAAGAACCGGCTGGAAGCGGGACAGACCGTGCGCATTCCGCCGCTGCGGCTTGATACATCGAAACCGCCCGCGCCCGGCAATGAAGCGGCCGCAAACACTCGCGAGTTTCTCAAGTCGATCACGTTGTACGAAGACGATGACGTTCTGGTGCTGAACAAGCCGATGGGTTTGGCCGTCCAGGGTGGGTCCGGCACGACGCGACATCTCGACGGCATGCTCGGAGTTCTGCGCGACGCTCAGGGTCAGCGTCCCCGGCTCGTGCACCGGCTGGACAAGGACACAGCCGGTTGCTTGCTCGTCGCCAAGACGCGCTTTGCTGCCTCGGCTCTGGCCAAGACTTTCCGTTCGCGTTCGGCGCGCAAAATATATTGGGCGCTGGTCGCCGGTGTGCCCAAGCCGCAACAGGGCCGGATTTCTACCTTCCTCGCCAAGGAAGAGCGCGAGGATGAACTCGTTCATGCGCGTCGCTGAGCACGGCGACAAGGGCGCGAGCCACGCAATCACCTATTACACCGTGGTGGATACGTCGGGTCCGCTAATGGCATGGATATCGCTCAAGCCGGTAACCGGCCGCACTCATCAGCTGCGCGCCCATATGGACCATATTGGCCATCCGATCGTCGGCGATCCGAAATATTTTGCTCTCGAGAATTGGGAAGTGCCGGGCGGTATGCAGAAAAAGCTGCACCTTTTGGCCCGTCGCATCGTGGTGCCGCATCCGCGGGGCGGTGCGATTGACATCTCGGCGCCACTGCCACCGCATATGCAGCAATCCTGGAACCTGCTTGGCCTTGATGCCAAACGATACGATCCGATCGTTGAAGCTCCGGAGGAATAACCGGGAACAACGCGTGTGCCCCGGGGTTTTATCGGGAGTACAGCGAGGCGCATTTGAACGGCAAGCTGACTTTGATTGTCGGATTTGCGATAGCGATGGCTCTCGTTGGCACGTCGCAAGCCCGCGATTTCGAGATGGGCGGAGACAGTTCATATCCAAACTCAATTATCGCGCCAGAACCCGGCGCTCACCGTCCACTCCACACGGCCAAACCGCTGTCACCTCAGACGATTCATCACCACTTCCGCTATGCGCATGGCTCGTCCAGCTCGGTGCTGCTGACGCCTTTGCCGAAGATCCAGGCCATTCCTCCACCTTCAGGCGGCAATACGCTGACGGTGAAACCGATCACGACAACGGAGCAGGGGCCGACGATCCTGCCCGGTGGTCAGGCAATCCCTAACCTGCCGCACGGTCCCGAGACTTTTCAGGATCGCGCCTCGCGCTGCGCGCATCAGCAGGGCCTTAACGGCATCCCGGGTAGTGCCAGCAACCAATACATGACGGCCTGCGTGCAGTGACATTTGGGCCGGCTCTGCGGCCCTTTTATTTGGCTTGACAGGCAACCAAATGGTTGCATATTGTTGATATGGATGAAGTGTTCAAGGCACTGGCCGATGCAAGCAGAAGGGAACTGCTTGACCGGTTGCGCGCCGACAACGGCCAGACGCTCGGCGAACTCTGCGTGCGGCTCGATATGTCGCGCCAGGCGGTCAGCAAGCATCTGGCAATTCTGGAAGAGGCCAATCTCGTCGCCACAGTGCGGCGGGGGCGGGAGAAGCTGCACTACCTCAATCCGGTGCCGATCCATGAGATCGGCGAACGCTGGATCGGGAAATTCGAGCGCTCGCGGCTGCAAGCGTTGAGTGAATTGAAGAAAGGTCTGGAGAGTACCGATGAGTAAGCCGAGTTTCGTCTACGTCACCTATATCCGCACCACGCCGGAAAAGCTTTGGGCGGCGCTCACTGATCCAAAAACAATCAGGGCATACTGGTTCGGCATCACCGCTGAGAGCGATTTCAAGCCCGGCTCGTCATGGGCTCTCAAATTTGACGACGGCCGCACGGCCGATACCGGTGAAATCCTGGAAGCAGAGCCGGGCAAGCGCCTCATCATCCGTTGGCGAAACGAGTTCAAGCCGGAGCTGAAGGCGGAAGGCTGGTCGCGCTGCACGATGGAGATCGAGGCGGCCGACTATTACCCGGATCGCGGCGGCAAAGCCATCAGGCTCACTGTCCATCATGAGGTCGAGGGCGAGAGCGGCGGTAAGTTCATCGAGGCAGTGTCCGGCGGCTGGCCGAAAGTCCTGTCAAATTTAAAGTCGCTGCTTGAGACCGGCGACATTGCATTCAAGTAGGTCGCCATGAAACCGCAATTCGCCTATGTCATCTACATCCGCACCACGGCCGAAAAGCTTTGGCATGCGCTGGTGAATCCCGAACTCACGCGACAATACTGGGCCGGCACGTGGCAGGAATCCGACTGGGAAGTCGGCGCCTCATGGCGAATCATGCAGCCCGACGGGCGCGTTGCCGATTCCGGCAAGATTATTGAAATCGACCCGCCGCATCACCTGGTTCTGACCTGGCGCAATGAGTTCCGGCCGGAACTGCACAAGGAAGGCTACTCGCGGTTGACTTATCAGATCGAACAGCAGGGCGAGATGGTCAAGTTCGCGCTGACGCATGAGATCGACTGGCCGGAATCGAAATTCATCGAGGCGGTCTCGCAGGGCTGGCCGGCGATCCTCTCCAGCTTGAAGAGCCTGCTCGAAACGGGAGAGTCGCTGGAGGCCACGCGGCGCTGGCCGGAGAACATGAAGTAGATGGCCAAGTTCGAGCCCAGGACGGTCTATGTCACCTACATCGCCTCAACGCCGGAAAAAGTATGGCAGGCGTTGATATCGTCCGAGTTCACCCGGAAGTACTTCTGGGATCGTGACATCGAGATTGAGCCGAAGACGCGGCGGCGCCTTCACGTTGAAACTTTCCGACGGCCGTATCAACGTGCGCGGCAAGGTCATCGAGTGGGACCCGCCGCGGGTGCTGAAGATCACCTGGAAGGTCGAATGGCCGGAGGAATTCAGCAAGCTACCGGAATGTCTCGTCAGCTACGAGATCGCGCAAGCCGGCGACGCGGTCCGGCTTACCATGACGGAATCGCACTCGTGGAACGTGCCGGAATCAATTCTGTCGGGAGGCCGTTCCGGCTGGCCTGCGGTTATCTCAAGCCTGAAGAGTCTGCTTGAAACCGGCAAGCCTTTGTTGGTCGCGCTGGAGCCGCCTCGCGAGATGATCGAGGCGATCAAAAAGCTGCAGTGATCAACGCAGGCTGGCGTTGATCTTGTCCAGCGCCGTCGAACCCGGACAAAGCTCTTTCTCATCCATGATATTGAGCGCGGTGTCGACGGTGTTGAGATGGCCGTGCAGATCCTCGGTCTCCTCGGCAACGTAAAGCAGGCCGGTGACGATCTGCCCCTTGGCGGCATGGTGCTGCAGGAAGCTCATCGCCGCGAGCCGGTCATGGACGTCGTACTCGGAATTGAGCTTGCGCAACGCAATCGTCGTACCGTCGTGCTGCTCGACCATTTCGACGGTGCCTGGTGCATAGTCGACGTGGATCGGTGCGCGGCCGGTCATGAAATCAAGAAAGTTCACGGCTTCGTTATGCTCGCGCACGTAGTCGAAGCTCTTGGTCGATCCTGCGTGGTTGTTGAAGGCGACGCAGGGCGAGATCACATCGACGAACGACGCGCCTTCGTGCTCGATCGCAGCCTTGATCAGCGGGACGAGCTGTTTCTTGTCGCCGGAGAACGAACGAGCGACGAACGACGCGCCGAGCTGTAACGCGATGCTGACCATATCGATAGCGCTGTCGGTATTGGCAACGCCGCGCTTTGACTTGGAGCCGCGGTCGGCGGTGGCGGAGAACTGACCTTTGGTCAGGCCATACACGCCGTTATTCTCGACGATGTATGTCATGTTCACACCGCGGCGCATGCAGTGGGCGAACTGGCCAAAGCCGATCGAGGCGGAGTCGCCGTCGCCGGATACGCCGAGATAGATCAGGTCGCGGTTGGCGAGGTTCGCCCCGGTGAGCACCGAGGGCATGCGGCCGTGCACGGAATTAAAGCCGTGCGACGCATTGAGGAAATAGTCCGGCGTCTTCGACGAGCAGCCGATGCCGGAGATTTTCGCGACCCTGTGCGGCTCGATCGACAACTCAAAGCAGGCTTCGATGATCGAGGCGGTGATCGAGTCGTGGCCGCAGCCGGCGCACAGCGTCGAGACTTTGCCCTCGTAGTCGCGGTGCGTATAGCCGAGTGCATTCTTCGGCAGGTCCGGATGATGAAATTTCGGTTTGACGACGTAAGTCATGACACCACCTTTCGCAGCGGCGTAATTTTGAGGGCATCGAGATGCTCGCCGACGGCGCGAGCGATAAAGCGCGCGGTGATCGGCGTTCCGTCATAATGTAGGACCGGCACCAGGCGGACTGGGTCGATGCTGCATTCGTTGACGATCAGCGAGCGCATTTGCGCATCGCGGTTCTGCTCGACCACGAAAACGAAGTCGTGGTCGGCAATGAAGCTCGCGACGCTGGAATGGAACGGGAAGGCGCGCACCCGCAGCCGGTCGAGATGTTGGCCGCGGGCTTCGAGCATCTGGATGGCCTCATCCATTGCCGGCGACGTGGAGCCGAAATAGATGACGCCGTATTTGGTCGGCTTCGTCGCGTTGGCGAGCAGCGGTCGCGGTACGAGGTCCTTCGCGGTGTCGAATTTGCGCAGCAGGCGCTGCATGTTGTCCTGATAGGCGGCGCCTTCCTCGGTGTACCGCGCGTAGCGGTCACGCGAGGTGCCGCGGGTAAAGAACGAACCTTTGGTCGGGTTTGTGCCCGGATAGGTACGGTACGGAATGCCGTCGCCATCGACGTCGAGATAGCGGCCAAAGTCGGTGCCGGCATCGAGCATCGCCGATGTCATGACCTTGCCGCGGTCGTACTTCTTCGTGTCATCCCAGGTAAGCGGCCGGGACAGCCGGTGGTTCATGCCGATATCGAGATCGAGCAGCATGAATACCGGTGTCTGGAGCCGGTCGGCGAGATCAAAGGATATCGCCCCGAAATCGAAGCACTCGGCCGGATCTTCAGGAAACAGCACCACATGCTTGGTGTCGCCATGCGAAGCATAGGCGCAGGAGATGATGTCAGTTTGCTGGGTACGGGTGGGCATGCCGGTAGAAGGCCCGGCGCGCTGGACGTCGAATACGACAGCCGGAATTTCGGCGAAGTAAGCCAGCCCGAGGAACTCCTGCATCAGCGAAATGCCGGGGCCTGAGGTTGCAGTAAAAGCACGAGCCCCATTCCAGCCGGCGCCGATCACGATGCCGATCGAAGCGAGTTCGTCTTCGGCCTGAACGATGGCGAATTTGTTCTTCTTGCTGCCGGGGTCGACACGCAGTCGACTGCAATAGCGTGTAAAGGCCTCGGCAAGCGACGACGAGGGCGTGATAGGATACCAGGCGCAGACCGTCGCGCCCCCGTACACGGCGCCGAGCGCTGCAGCCGCATTGCCTTCGACAAAAATTCGGTCGCCGACTGCGGTGGAACGCTTCAGCCGTAGGCCGATCGGGTGATCGAGATTCATCGTCGCCCAGTCGCGGCCGAGATGCAGCGCATGCTTGTTGGCGTCGAACAGCTTTTCCTTGCCCTTGAACTGCTCAGCGATCAGCTTCTCGATCTCCGGCACGTCCATGTCGAGCAGCGCTGACAGTGCGCCTACATAGATGATGTTCTTGAAAAGCTGGCGCTGCCGCGGGTCGGTATATTCGCGATTACAGATCGCGGTGAGGGGGACGCCGATGACCGTAATGTCGTCGCGAAATTTCGACTTCGGCATTGGCTTGGTCGAGTCGTAAAGCAGATACCCGCCCGGCTCGATGCTGGCGATGTCCTTGTCCCAAGTCTGCGGATTCATCGCGACCATCATGTCGGTGCCGCCGCGTGCACCAAGATGGCCGTCGCCCGATACACGCACTTCGTACCAGGTCGGCAGGCCCTGGATGTTCGACGGGAAGATATTGCGCGGGGCGACCGGAATGCCCATGCGCAGGATAGCGCGTGCGAACAACTCGTTAGCGCTCGCTGAACCCGAACCGTTGACGTTGGCGAACCGGACGACGAAGTCGTTTACGCTTTCGAGTGGCATGCTTGTTCCGCGTGAGTCATGTCGATGAGATATTTCTGCATGTCCCACGCACCGGTGGGGCAGCGCTCGGCGCACAGCCCGCAATGCAGGCAGACGTCCTCGTCTTTCACCATGACGCGGCCGGTCTTGAGGCTGTTGCCGATATAGAGATCCTGGGTGAGGTTGCCGGCGGGCGCTTCGAGGCGCTTGCGCAGGTCAGCTTCCTCGCCGTTCTCGGTGAAAGTGATGCAGTCCATCGGGCAGATGTCGACGCAGGCATCGCATTCGATGCAGAGTTGGCCGGTGAATACGGTCTGAATATCGCAGTTGAGGCAACGCTCGGATTCCTTGAGCGCCAGCTCAAGGTCATAACCGAGCTCGACCTCGGCTTTGATGTCGCGCAGTGCCACGACTTTCTCGCGATGCGGCACCCGATATCTCTTGTCGAGCGTGATTTCGTTGTCGTAGCTCCACTCATGGATGCCCATCTTCTGGCTGGACACCGCTATCTGCGGCGGCGGGCGAACGCTGACGTCCTCGCCGCGGCAGAAGCGGTCGATCGAGATGGCTGCTTCGTGGCCGTGCGCCACCGCCCAGATGATATTCTTCGGCCCGAACGCCGCGTCGCCGCCGAAGAACACCTTCGGGTTGGTTGACGCCATAGTCTTCGGATCGACCTTGGGCATATCCCATTTGTCGAATTCGAGGCCGCAGTCGCGCTCGATCCACGGAAACGCGTTTTCCTGTCCGACCGCGACCAGTACGTCGTCGCATGGAACGTGTTGATCAGGTTCGCCGGTCGGCACCAGATCGCGGCGCCCGTTGGCGTCGCGTACCGCTTTCACCTTCTCGAATACAACGCCGGTGAGCTTGCCGTTCTCGTGGGTGAATTCCTTTGGCACAAGGAAATTGAGAATCGGAATATCCTCGTGCATGGCGTCTTCTTTTTCCCAAGGGGACGCCTTCATCTCTTCGAAGCCGGAACGGACGACCACCTTTACATCTTCTCCGCCGAGCCGGCGTGAGGAGCGGCAGCAGTCCATTGCGGTGTTGCCGCCGCCGAGCACGATGACGCGCTTGCCGATCGAAGTGATGTGGCCGAATGACACGCTCGACAGCCAGTCGATGCCGATGTGGATATTCTTGGCCGCCTCCTTGCGGCCCGGAATATCGAGATCGCGGCCGCGTGGTGCGCCGCAGCCGACGAAAATCGCATCGTAGTTTTCCGCCAGCAGCGCTTTCAGGCTGTCGATGCGCTTGTTGCCGATGAATTCGATGCCGAGATCGAGGATATAGCCGCACTCCTCGTCGATCACCTTTTCCGGCAGACGGAATTTCGGAATTTGCGTGCGCATCATGCCGCCGGATTTCGGATCCTGGTCGAGCACGACGCATTCGTAGCCCATCGGGGCAAGGTCCCGCGCCACCGCGAGCGAGGCAGGGCCGCCGCCCACGAGGGCGATGCGCTTGCCATTTTTCTTTTCGACCGGCTTCGGCAGCCGGTCCCTGATGTCGTCCTTGAAGTCGGCAGCGACGCGCTTCAAGCGGCAGATCGCGACCGGCTCAGCTTCGACGCGTCCGCGCCGGCATGCCGGTTCGCACGGGCGATCGCAGGTGCGCCCGAGAATTCCGGGAAACACGTTGGATTCCCAGTTGATCATGTAGGCGTCGCTGTAACGCCCCGCCGCGATCAACCGGATGTATTCGGGAACCGGCGTATGCGCCGGACAGGCCCACTGACAATCTACGACTTTATGGAAGTAGTCCGGGACCGAAATGTCGGTAGGTTTCATTGATTCCTCTTGCACGCAGCAACCCGCTCTTGAAGTGGCGGTAAGCACGCTGCCGCGTGGATCAGTCTCCCTCGGTGGCGGACCCTTAGCCGAAACCGGCCGGGATACTAGTCGAGAGGACCCGCAATTTCTACCGCTTCTACTTGTTTTTACAAGGATTTGTGGGCTTTTCGTGCTTAACAAAAGCGCGACTGGCAAGTCCCCCGCTCATAACCTGGACGGAGCCAGCGGCTTCCCCTAACTCTTTGAAATTAGGGACTATATTCTGCCTATGGGAACGGCACTGATTTGGCCTCAAGTTTCAGCCCGTGGTCGTGGATTGATGCTGCATGCGCGAACTGTTTGAAATCGGTCCGGCCGAAAATCCGATGGAGGCGGCGCGCCGTGGTGCACGGCCAATTCTGCGCCAGCGCTTTTATGAAAACGCAAGCGTGGCCGAGACACCGCAGGGTCATGCTCTGCAACTCGACGGTAAGCCGGTACACACGCCGGCACGCCGCCTGCTCGTCGCGCCAAGCGCTTCAATCGCGCAAGACCTCGCCGGGGAATGGAATGCGCAAACGGATGTGATCGATCCGGCAAAAATGCCGCTCACTCGGCTCGCGAATGCGATCATTGACGGTGTTGCGGCTGCGCCGCAGCCAGTGGCAGCGGAGGTCGAAAAATATCTCGCGTCCGACATGCTGTTCTATCGCGCCGGCGCGCCTGACGGCCTCATCGAACGTCAGGCGAAGCATTGGGATCCGATTTTGCAGTGGGCACGTGACACGCTTGGCGCGAAATTCATGTTGGGCGAGGGCGTCGTTCACGTCGCTCAATCCGACGCAGCGCTGTCGGCGGCGGGTGCGGCAATTCCTGCTGATCCGTGGCGTTTGGGTGCGGTTCACGTCATCACGACACTAACAGGATCCGCGTTGATCGCGCTTGCCGTCGCCGACGGGCATCTTTCTCCCGATGCTGCGTGGCACGCGGCCCATGTCGATGAAGACTGGAATATCGAGCAATGGGGCCGCGATGACATGGCCATGCAACGGCGCAATTTTCGGTTGGCGGAATTTCAGGCGGCGGCGACAGTGTTGCGCGCCTAGCGGCGAATTTCGGAATCGGGACGTTAGCCGCCCGTCATGCTCATGTGCCGCGATAGCGCCGGCCGGTTGTGGCGGCGGTCGATGATGAAGTCGTGGCCCTTCGGCTTACGGCCAATCGCCTCGTCGATCGCGGCGTTGAGCAAATCGTTGCCTTCGGAGGCCCGCAGCGGCTTGCGAAGGTCTGCGGCATCTTCCTGACCCAAACACATATAAAGCGTTCCGGTGCAGGTTACGCGCACGCGATTGCAGGACTTCGCAGAAATTATGGGTCAGCGGCGTGATGAAGCCCAACCGGCCACCGGTCTCATCGACGCGCACATAACGAGCCGGGCCGCCGGTTTGATAGTCGATGTCCGTGAGGCCGTAGCGTTCGGCTAGCCGAGCGCGAACGATAGACAATGGCAAATATTGGTCGATGCGGCCTTCGCCCACTTCACCGAGAGGCATCACCTCGATCAGCGTCAGGTCCATGCCGCGTCCATGGGCCCATTCGATCAGCTGCGGAAATTCGTCCTCGTTGACGCCTTTGAGCGCGACCGTGTTGATCTTGATCTTCAGTCCTGCCGCTTGCGCGGCGTCGATGCCGGCGAGCACCTGCTCGAGCGAACCCCAGCGGGTGATAGTCCGGAACTTGTCGGCGTCAAGTGTATCCAGTGAAACGTTGATCCGCCGGATCCCGGTTGATTTGAGTTCGGCAGCATATTTCGCGAGCTGCGAACCATTGGTGGTCAGCGTAAGCTCGTCTAGATCGCCGGTTTGCAGGTGGCGCGAGAGCGAGGAGACGAGAGTCATGATGCCACGCCGGACCAGCGGCTCGCCGCCGGTGAGGCGCAATTTGCGCACGCCCCGTGCGACGAATGCCGAGCACAGTCTGTCGAGTTCTTCGAGCGACAACAGGTCGGCTTTTGGCAGGAAAGTCATATTTTCTGCCATGCAGTAGACGCAGCGGAAATCGCAGCGATCCGTCACTGAGACGCGCAGATAAGTAATGTCGCGGCCGAACGGATCGACCAGCAAAGGCCGTGCGGTCGCGTCCAGGACCGGAGCCAGAACTTGGGCCGGGACTTGGACCGGGACTTGGGCCAGGACTTCGGTATTTGAACCGTTTGTGTTCATTTCAGGCGCTTTCACGCTGCCCGCCGGCAGGCGTTTCGCGGCGCTTTTCTCCACCAAAAAGGCAATATCGATCCTACCTTAGATAGGCGTGAATTGATGTCGGATAAAGCCCTTGCGGCCTGGTCGATTCTGCCCGACCTGCGCCTTATTTATTGCTTTGGCGGCGGCGGTGGGAAAGGCGAGGATTGCGCCGGCGGCGGGGGTGCAGTTGCCGGAACTCGACGTGGTTTCGGCTTCGGTTTGAATGTCGGCCTGCTGCGCGGCGGTGGTCCGGCCGGTTGCAGCACGACCGTAACCGGGTTGGGAGTGAGCGTCGGCGGAGAGCTCTGGAATAGCGAATGCTCCGCCGGTTCGCCGGTGCTGATCTGTACGGTCTGTGGCAAGAAGCCATTTTTCGAGAACGAGACTGCCTGGCTCTGTGGCTGCAGCGCGAGCGAGCAGGGCGTCTGGCAGGTTTGCCCTTGTCCGGTCCGGACATCCGCACCTTGCGGCTGTGACTCGAATTGCATGGTGACCAGCTGAGGAGTGGATGAGCCGAGACTCATCCAGTCCGGCACCCACGACGGCGTCGATGAGCAGGCTGCCAAAGCGGCGCTCATCGCAACAGCGGCTGTACTTACGACGAACCGTACGCGGAACATTGACCCCATCCGTCCTTCGGCGAACCTAGGCCGGTCGGCTCCTTTGGTAAAGCCTGATGCGAGCAAGGTAGGGGCGATGGCTTTCGACCGAGGCGAACCATATTTCGCCGCGTCATTCGCCAGCGTCAAAAAAGAATAACAATGACAATCAGTTATTCTGAGGCTTTGCCCGCCAGATAACGGCGCGCTCGATCGATCCGCATTAACCTTAATCAAGGCTTGCCCGTCACCGTGGTAATCGCGGAAGGCAAGTCGGCATAGGAGCTGATGACCTGATCCGGGTGCAGCGTTTCAATCGGAGCCTCGGTATAGCCGAAGTCAACGGCAATCACAGGCACGCTTGCCGCGCGCGCTGTGCGAATATCCGTTCCGGAGTCGCCTATCATCACCGCCAGCTTCGGATCGCCGCCGGCACGTTTGATGGTGCCCCATAAGATTTCCGGGTTGGGCTTCATCACCTTGAACGTGTCCTGTCCGCATATGCAGGCAAAGCGCCGATCGAGTTTGAGCGCCTTGAGGAGTTTCACTGCGAGCCACTCAATCTTGTTGGTGCAGACCGCAAGGCAGTAACCCTCCGCGGTCAATTGGTCGAGCGTTTGTTCAAGCAGCGGAAAGGGGCGAGAGCGGTCGGCTATATGCTCAGAGTAGTGATCGATAAAACCTTTGAGCATGCGGTCGACGTCAGCCTTGCTGGGCTGCATTCCGTCGGCTGCCAATGCGCGTTCGATCATGCCCCTCGCGCCGCCGCCAATCATCGGCCGGGCATCCTCGAAGCTCACAGGGCGCAAGCCCTCGCGAGTCAAAGTGACGTTGAGAGTATCAATGAGGTCCGGCGCGGTATCTATCAGGGTGCCGTCCAAATCAAAGGCAATCGTCAGCATGCATGGGCCCAGTGAGGCGGATTGAAGCTTGACTAGTACTTATATTGGCTGGTGGTCCTTTGATTCAAACATTCGCACAGGGGCATAAATCTAGGCACTAGGATCGAAGCTCCAAGGTGGCTACACACCAGATGATGGATACTGAAGCTCAGAAACGTGCTGCTGCCGCTCGTGCGATTGACTTCGTTCATCCAGGGATGCGGCTTGGGCTTGGCACCGGCTCGACGGCCAAGCCTTTTGTCGAGCTGCTTGCCGAACGCGTCAACGCCGGTCTGGACGTTATCGCGGTGCCGACATCAGAGGCGACCCGAGCGTTGGCGGAGCGCCTTGGTGTTGCTCTGACGACACTGGATGAAACGCCGGAGCTCGACCTGACGGTGGACGGTGCGGATGAAATCGCCCCGGACCTGACCCTCATCAAAGGTGGCGGCGGGGCTTTGCTGCGCGAGAAGATCGTCGCGTCAGCTTCAGCAAAAATGGTGGTCATCGCCGACCAGTCGAAATGGGTCCCGATGCTGGGCCGCTTCCCGCTGCCGATCGAAATTGTACCTTTTGGCGCCGGCTCGACGCGGCGGGCGATTGAGGCTGCCGCCGCGGAAGCCGGGTGTCCGGGGCCCGTGATCCTCCGAAAGGGAAAAGGCGGCCTTGCTTTCGTCACGGATGGCGGCCACTGGGTGCTGGATGCCCATTTGCAGCGCATTCCCGACCCGCAAGGGCTCGCGGCCAGGCTCGCTGTGATCCCCGGTGTCATGGAACACGGCTTGTTCATCGGCCTCGCAGGGACTGCTATTGTTGCCGGTCCGGACGGGGTGCGCCTGTTCGAGCGGCCCTAACTCGAGCATTGAAAGGGAATGCGCCTATGATCGCCCGTCTCTCGCTGCGGCACGCCTTGGCCGCAATAATCGCTTTGGTGGCAATCGCCATCGTGAAGCCTGCCGCCGCCCAGGCCCCGGCGGCAAAGCCGTCTCCCGGTGCCATGTTGCTTGCGAAGCAAATCGTCGAGCTCAAGGGCGTCAAGCAGATGATGGACCCGGTCGCTATTGGCGTCGTCGAGAAGGTCAAGGGCGTCATCATGCAGCAGAATTTCATGTTTCAGAAGGACATCAACGAAGTCACTGTTCAGCTGCACAAGGAATTCGACAGCCGCTCCAACGAACTGGTCGATATCGCCGCGCGGGCCTATGCCACCCATTTTACCGAGCCTGAGCTGAAACAGATATTGACGTTCTACCAATCCCCGGTCGGTCAAAAAATGATCGTTGAAGAGCCGAAGGCCATCGACGACTCGATGCGCGACACCTCGGGGTGGGCCGACGATCTGTCGGTCGACGTGATGAACCGGATGCGCGCGGAAATGAAAAAACGCGGTCACGATATTTGATATGTCGGATTACGATTTCGATCTTTTCGTTATCGGCGGTGGTTCTGGCGGAGTTCGTGCAGCGCGTATCGCTGCGCAGCACGGCGCGCGCGTCGCATTGGCAGAAGAGTATCGCCTCGGCGGCACCTGTGTGATCCGTGGCTGCGTGCCGAAGAAGCTTCTGGTCTACGCTTCGCGGTTCCACGGCGAGTTCGAGGATGCGGCCGGCTTCGGCTGGACCATCCCGCACGTCTCGTTCGACTGGAAAACGCTGATCGCCAACAAGGACAAGGAGATCGCGCGGCTAGAAGCGGCTTACGGTGCGCTTCTGGCAAAGTCTGGTGTCAGAGTCTTCAAGAGCCGGGCTATGCTGGCCGATGCGCACACCGTTCAAATGGCGAGCGGCGAGCGCGTTCGCGCCGCTTATATCCTGATCTGCACCGGCGGTTCGCCGAGTTACGGCGACAAGATTCCAGGAATTGAACACGCCATTTCCTCGAACGAGGCGTTTCATCTCACGGAGTTTCCGCGACGCATTGTGATCCAGGGCGGGGGCTATATCGCCATCGAGTTCGCTACCATTTTTGCCGGTCTCGGTTCGAATGTGACGGTCGTGTACCGTGGCGAGAATATCCTGCGTGGTTTTGATGACGAGGTGCGCTCGCACTTGCGTGCGGAGTTGGAGAAGCGCGGTATCAGAGTTGTTACCGGTCGCACCATCGCCGCGATCGAGAATTTGGGTGAGCATTATTCGGTCAAGCTCTCGAACGGTAATCACGTCACTGCCGATCGCGTTATGTTTGCCACCGGCCGGGTGCCGCACGTCCACAAGATCGGGCTAAAGGAAGTCGGTGTCGATCTCGCCAAGAACGGCGGCATTGCCGTTGACGAATATTCGCGTACCAGCGTGCCGAATATCTATGCCGTCGGAGACGTGACCAACCGCATTAATCTCACTCCGGTCGCTATCCGCGAGGGGCACGCTTTTGCCGACACCGTGTTTGGAGGCAAGCCGACCATCGTCAATCACACTAATGTGCCGACGGCGGTGTTCTCCGAGCCGGAAGTTGGCGTCGTCGGTCTCACCGAGGCGGAGGCGCGCTCTCGATTGGCGCAAACCGACGTCTACAAATCGATGTTTCGGCCGCTCAAGGCCACCCTCTCAGGCCGTGATACGAGCGTCCTGTTGAAGCTTATTGTCGACGGCACGACCGACCAGGTGGTGGGTTGCCATATCGTCGGAGAGGGCGCGGCCGAGATGGTGCAGATTGCCGCCATCGCCGTGAAAATGAAGGCCACGAAGGCGGACTTCGACGCCACCATGGCGCTGCACCCGACCGTCGCCGAAGAACTGGTGACGATGCGGACGCGGACCGCGACCTACGCCCGGCAAGCCGCCGAATAGGCGAATTTGTGGGCGAAATCATAGGGCTGTAACGATTGTCAGCCCTTGTGTATAAGTCCGGAAAAGACCCGCCGTACATCCTTCGAGACTGTCGTTTTGGCCATCTCAGGACGGTGGGCCGCGGAGACAGCGTAATGCCCAGTTTATCCAACTCGGCGAAGTGGAGCCCGGATTCCTGGCGCTCGAAGCCGAGGCTGCAAATGCCGGACTATCCGGATGCGAAGGCGCTCGCCGACGTCGAGGCGCAGCTTTCGACCTTTCCGCCTTTGGTCTTTGCAGGTGAAGCGCGCAATCTGAAGAAAGCCCTGGCGCAGGTCGCAGCCGGCGACATGTTTCTGTTGCAGGGCGGCGATTGCGCCGAGAGCTTTGCCGAACACGGCGCCAACAACATTCGCGATTTCTTCCGCCTGTTCCTGCAAATGGCCGTCGTTCTGACTTACGCTGCGGCATCGCCCGTCGTGAAGGTCGGCCGCGTCGCCGGACAGTTTGCCAAGCCCCGCACGTCGCCGGTCGAAAAGCGCGGTGGCGTCGAGCTGCCGGTTTATCGCGGCGACATTATCAACGGCACCGACTTCACGCCGGAAGCACGCATTGCCGATCCTCGCCGTCAGCTCGAAGCATATCGGCAATCGGCGGCGACGCTCAATCTGCTCCGCGCTTTCGCCGGCGGCGGTTACGCCAACCTGTCGAATGCGCATCAGTGGATGCTGAGCTTCGTCAAGGACAGCCCGCAGTCGAAGCGTTATCAGGATCTGGCGGATCGGCTGACTGAAGCGCTCGACTTCATGCAGGCCTGTGGCATCGATCCGGAAGTGCATCCCGAGATGCGCACCACGGATTTCTTCACCAGTCACGAAGCGTTGCTGCTCGGCTACGAACAGGCCTTCACCCGCGTCGATTCAACGACAGGGGATTGGTACTGCACCAGCGGCCACATGGTCTGGATCGGCGACCGCACGCGGCAACTCGATCACGCTCATGTCGAATATTGTCGCGGCATCAAGAACCCGCTCGGCTTGAAAACCGGGCCGACGCAGAAGCCGGACGAGCTGTTGCGGTTGATCGACATTCTCGATCCTGACAACGAGCCCGGTCGGCTTACGCTGATTTGCCGGGTTGGCGCGGACAAGGCTGCCGACTTATTGCCGGCGATGGTGCGTGCCATCAAACGCGAAGGCCGCAACGTGGTGTGGTCATGCGATCCGATGCACGGCAACACGATAACGTCGGTCACCGGCTACAAGACCCGCCCGTTCGATCAAATTCTCAAGGAAACGCGGACGTTCTTCCAGGTTCATGCGGCCGAAGGCACGATTGCCGGGGGCGTGCATCTGGAAATGACCGGCCAGAACGTCACCGAGTGCACCGGTGGCGCTCGCGCCATCAGCGACGAGGATTTGAACGACCGCTACCACACCGTTTGCGATCCACGGCTCAATGCCGAGCAGTCGCTGGATCTGGCGTTCTTGCTGGCCGATTTGCTCAAGACCGAGCGTCTGGGCAAGGCCAAGCCGCTGCCGGCGGTTGCGGGTTTATAACATTCTGTTGCGCTGCTTGACGGCCGCTCGCTCCGGCGAGCGGCCGTTTTTATTTACGAAACGCTGACTCAACGGCGCCGCTCTTTACCCGCCGCTCATGCTGATTTGCGTCCGCCAATGGCTGGCAAGGAATATGCAAACAATTTGAACCAAATTTTCCACGTCGAAAAAGAAATGCAACAGGCGTGGGTGTGCGATGCCGGTACGAAACCATTTACCAGGGGCTCTAGTCGCCATAATGCTGGCGACGCCAGCATTTGCTGCCGATCTGCCGGCCTTTCCTTCGTTGCCGCCGCTCGCTGCGCCTCTGACTCCGGTTCCCGACATCGATTACTTTGCTGCCGATCCGTATCCTACGGTTCAATACGAAGTCGGCGCTCGTTATTGGTTGGGTAAGGCTAAGACCGGCAAGAGCCTTTATGGCGCGCCGGTGCTCGATGCTCTGGTCTCGCGGCTCACCTACAGCGACATGACGACGAATTCAGGCGAGATCTATGGGCGCATCACGTCCAGCTACGGCTGGTTTCTGAAAGGTTATCTGGGGCTCGGTGCGATGTCGTCAGGGTCGCTGCAGGACGAAGATTTTCCACCGGCTATCACACCCTATTCGAGCACGAACAGCCAGCAGCGAGGCGGCTATCTCGACTATGCGAGCGTCGACGTGGGTTATAATTTCGTGAGAGGCGGCGACTTCAATCTCGGCGCCTTCGTCGGCTATCACTTCTTCAATGAAGTCGTCGACGCCTATGGCTGCGGTCAGACCGCCGGCAATCCCGATGTTTGCCAGCCATCGATACCGGGCGGCATCGAAGTCATCACCCAAAACAACAAATGGCAGTCTGTCCGGTTGGGGTTGAATGGCTCGGTGACTTTTGCCGAGCGTTTCAAGTTCACCGCGGATGCAGCCTGGCTACCCTACGTGTCGCTGCAAGGGGCCGACTCGCACCTTCTTCGCATCGGCAACCAGGTCGGCGACTTCACCGGCGCCGTTCCGGAAAACGGCACCGGAATGGGCTATCAGCTCGAGGCGGCGCTGTCCTATCAGGTTACGCCCAGAACCAGCATCGGCGTTGGTGGGCGCTACTGGCACATGCAGACCCACGGCTCGTCAGACTTCGACGGCCATGTGGTTGGGCTGAGCGCGTTTGACCAACCGGTGAGCTGGAAAACCGACATATTTGGCGTCTTTGTGCAGGCGAGCTACAAATTCGGCCCGTATCCGTTCAACTGACCGACGACGGCTGCCATGCCGGGAAGGGCATTGCCGCACTGGCGGGGCCGACGCTACATCAACATCATGAACGAGCGCCCCGCCGATCGCCTTGCCATTGCTGTAGCGCAGCTCAACCCGGTTGTCGGCGACGTCGCCGGCAACCTGGAGCGGGCGCGCAAGGGCCGTGCGCAAGCCGCACGCGACGGCGCCGATATCGTTGCGTTTTCCGAGCTGTTTATTGCCGGATATCCGCCGGAAGATCTGGTTCTCAAGCCGGCATTTCAGGCCGCTTGCCGATCCGCGATCGAGGCTTTGGCGCGCGATACCGCCGACGGCGGCCCGGCGGTGCTGATCGGCGTGCCGTGGGTCGAGGACGGCAAGCTCTATAACGCTTATGCACTGCTCAACGGCGGACGGCTCGACGCGATCCGTTTCAAGGTCAACCTGCCGAACTACGGCGTGTTCGACGAGAAACGTGTTTTTGCCACCGGTCCGGTGCCGGGACCGGTCAGCTTCCGCGGCGTCCGGATCGGCATTCCCGTTTGCGAAGACACCTGGACCGACTGGGGCGACTACGAGAACGTGATCGAAACGCTGGCCGAGACCGGAGCCGAGCTGTTCGTGGTGCCGAACGGTTCGCCGTATTGGCGGGGCAAAAGCGACGTGCGACTCAACGTGGTCATCGCGCGGGTCACCGAGTTCGGGCTTGCCGCTGATCTATGTCAATCAGGTCGGTGGGCAGGATGAACTCGTGTTCGACGGTGCATCGTTCGCGATCAACGCCGACCGCTCCATTGCATTGCAGTTGCCGGCCTTCGAGGAAACCGTGGTGACCACGCACTGGTCGCGAAGCGGCAATGCATGGCGCTGCGCACCGAGCCCGATGGCGCCGCCGGAAGAAGCCGACAAAGCCGACTACGCCGCTTGTGTGCTGGGCCTGCGGGATTACGTCGAAAAGAACCGCTTCAAGAGCGTCGTGCTGGGCCTCTCCGGCGGCATCAACTCCGCGCTGTGCGCGGCAATGGCGACCGATGCGCTCGGCGCCGAGCGTGTCCGCTGCGTGATGCTGCCGTATCGCTACACCTCGAAAGACTCGCTCGACGATGCCGCGGCCATCGCCAAAACGCTCGGCGTGAACTACGCGATCGTGCCGATCGAAAGCGCGGTGAACGGCCTGGAGACCGCGCTCGCGGGCGTTTTTGCCGGCGCCCCGCGTGACGTGACGGAAGAAAATCTGCAAGCCCGCGCCCGCGGCACGATCCTGATGGCAGTGTCGAACAAGTTCGGCGCCATGGTGGTAACGACCGGCAACAAGTCGGAAATGTCGGTCGGTTACGCGACGCTCTACGGCGACATGAACGGTGGCTTCAATCCGATCAAGGATCTCTACAAGACCGAGGTCTACCGGCTGTCCCGATTGCGCAATTCCTGGAAGCCGGACGATGCGCTCGGCCCGGGCGGGCAGGTCATTCCGGAAAATGTCATCACCCGCGCGCCGAGCGCCGAGTTGCGTGAGAACCAGACCGATCAGGACTCGCTGCCGCCCTATGACGCGCTCGACCAGATCCTTGAGCGTCTCGTCGAACGCGAACAGCCGACCGCGGCAATCATCGCCGCCGGTTTTGACCGCGATACGGTGATGAAGGTCGAGCGCATGCTTTATCTGGCCGAGTACAAACGGCGTCAGGCCGCGCCGGGCGTGAAAGTCACTCTGAAGAATTTCGGCCGCGACCGGCGCTACCCGATCGTCAATCGCTTCAACGATCCCGGCAAGCCGCTGCCGGAGCCGGATCGCACCGCCCGGGGCGCAGCCATGGCCAAGGCGGCTGATTTCTGATCAGTGCGGCGCGACGAACGGCGGTCCTACTGTCCGCACCTGCGTCTTCCCGGAACTGTCGGGGGTATTTGCAGGCGCTGGACCCGGCGTTGCATTCGCGGCCGGAGCGCTCGCGTTCGTCTTGGCGCCCTTCTGCTGTGGCGCTTGCGAAAGGGTCTTCGCATTTTGGTCGTTCACGATGATATCGCCGCTTTCCAGCGTCGATGAATCGTCGGCGTCTTTCAGAGCATCGGCCCAGCTTTGGCCCGGCCGCCGGCAGGAGCAGGTCGGCGTGAATTGCTTGCGATACTGGAACGCGGCCGGCAGCGATGTGTAGGGCTGACCGTTGATCGACATCGCCTGTTCCATGCCTTCGCCGGGATTGCGGAAGGCGTAGAGGTTGGCTTCGGTGGCGGGGCACTCCCGCTGGCAGGCGCGTTGATCATCGGGGAAGCGGCTCGGCGTCGTCGAATAGGAAATCGGGAAGTAGTAGCCGTCGCAGGTGCGAACACAGACGGTGTGGAAGGTGCCCGCCGGCGCGCCGTCGCCTGCCGGATTGACGACACTACCGCCGCCGAACAGCGCGTCGAAGAAGCCGCGCGGGCCGCCCGCGGCATTGGCGGCGGCAGTGTACTGCGCACCGCAATTGTTCTGCGCAAGTTGCCCCAGCACGGCGCGGCGCTGGTCGTCCTGAGTGTTGCTGCCGCTCTTGAGCGCCTGAAGATCGCTCATCATGCGATCGAGATTGCCGCGCATCTGCTGGATGCGCTGGGTGACCGGTCCGCACTGCGGCGACAGGCTGGAGAACAGCGAAAAAAATCCGGTTCCCTCGCAGCCCTGCTTGTGGCCGTCCGAAACGGCGCGGTCGAGATCGGCCTGTTGCCTGGCAACGGCATCCTCGGCTTGCTTGATCTGCGCGGCGCGGGCGTTATCGGCCGGATTGCCGTTGTTGATCGAGGCGAGCTGGCCCTCGAGCCGCGCACATACCGGATTGGCGGCTTGTGAGCCCGGCGCCGGCGGCGGATTCATCGGGCTCTGCGCGGCCGCGGTTACGGTCAGCGCCAGCAGCACAACGGTTGCGTGAAATATGCCTTGGCCGAGACCGGCCGGCAGTCGAATAGTCATGAGTCCCGGCTCCCTCCGGCGGCCGGATCAAGCCCCGCAATGGTGACTAAAGTGTGGAAGTTCATGCCGTTATTCAGCATCCGGCTGGTTCTCCGGCCGCGCGCGGTCGAACGCCGGAAGCTTCATGCAGGCGGCATTCACGGCAACGATTTTCGGGAACTTGTCGAGCGGAACCTTGAGCCGGCGCGCATTGTAGACCTGCGGCACCAGGCAGATGTCGGCAAGCGTAACGGCATCGCCGTAGAGATAAGTCCCCGGGCCGATCAGGGCTTCGAGCGCCTCGAAACCTTCGAGAACCCAGTGATGGTACCAGGCGTCGATCGCGCTCTGCTGCTGGCCCATTGCGTTTTTCAGGTAGCGCAGCGGGCTGGTGTTGTTGAGCGGATGAATATCGCACGCGATCAGGTCGGCGAGCGCGCGCACCTTGGCGCGGTCGATCGGATCCTTGGGCAGGAACGGCGGCTGTGGATGAACCTCGTCGAGATATTCGATGATCGCCAGCGACTGGATCAAGGTCTCGCCGGCCGATGTGATCAGCGTCGGGACGCGCATTTGCGGATTGATGGCGCGGTACTCTGGCCGGCGGTTGTGGCCGCCGTCCTTCACCAGATGCACCGACTCCATCTCGTAGGCGATGCCTTTGAGATTGAGCGCGATGCGCACGCGAAACGCTGCCGACGAGCGGAAGTAGGAATAGAGCTTCACAGATCCTCCATATCGTTGTCCTCAAGGCTGCCGCCGTCCTGCGCCACGACTTCGGCGACAAGTTCCGCCGAGCGCGCGGTGAGTTTCTTGAGCGCTCGATCGAATGCGTCGCGGTCGTTGGCGCTGAGGATTTCTGTCAGCCGCCGGACAAAATCCAGAGCATGCGGCGCGAGCTCTTCGTACATGACGCGGCCGCTCGCGGTGAGCGACAGGAAAGACTCCCGCATGTCGGCGCGGTTGGCGCGGCGCAGCAAGAGCTTGCGCTTCTCCAGCAACGCTACCGCGCGCGACACTTTGGTTTTGTGCATGTGCGTGTGAGCGCTGATCGCCTTGCCGGTCATGACGCCGTACTGCCCGAGCGTCACCAGCACGCGCCATTCCGGCACGCCGATTTTGTAGCGGCGCGCGTAAACGCGCGACAGCGCCTGCGAAGTGAGGCTTGATACGACGTTAAGCTGATACGGCAGGAACATTTCCAGCTTGAGCGGCGCATCGTCACCCCGACCCGTCAGGCCAGCGTCCATATCGTCGCTATCAATTTCGCCGGTGCGCTGGGGATTCATGGCGCGAAGATGGCCGAGTTTTCCCGCCCACGCAACGGCAGCAGGAGCTGTCCCGCGAGCCCTCACAAATCGCGATGAAATACGTCGTGCCCTCGGGGCGACAACGTCCATGGTTGTCATCGTCCGCGCAGGCGAACGATCCAGCAATCACCGCGGCTACAGTGAATACTGGATGCCCCGCCTTCCCCCTTCGCGCTCCGCGCTTCGGGGGACTGAAAACCCACCGAAGCTCGCATAGCGAGCGTAGGCGGGTCGCGGGGCATGACAAAATAGGTGTGTTGCGGAATCATCGCGCTCCTTTCGCAAGCAATCCCGTTCTCGCGATGCGATTGCATCCGAGTTGTTGTTCAAGCGGCACGAAAGCTCGCCTCGAAACGCACGCGAGGCATTTCATTTTGCCTCCCTAAAAGAGGGAAGCGGAGCGCCGAATGGCGCACCTGGAGACTGCCAGGCACAGTCGTGGGGCTGCACCCGTTACCAGGTACAGCCCGCGGCCCCTGTTACAGGGCCGCTCGCCTTTCGGCGCTCCTCTACGGTTTGATGGAAGTCACCTCCCACCCCGGCCCGGGCCAGCGCTTCCTGGAATCGCCGGATGCAAACGGGAGACGTTCTAAGCCCCGCCTCCCTCTCCGAACGCCAGTGCAGCGAGCACCTCGCAGTCTAGACACGCGCTAGACGGGCATGATGCCCAGGCCGCCCGCGAACAGAAGTGACTAGCCTCTGCCGCAGAAACCGCACCCGCTCCGCCAAAAGCCGTCTCTGCAGTTGACGTCCCTCACGACGAGCGGGCTGGATGGTAGGTAGTAAATAATAGGACCTGTGTCAATGGAATAGCGACAAACAAATCGAGGTCTCATGGCGAGCCGCCCGCGACCGGGTCACGGAGCAACCTGAGGGATTGAGCCGCATTGCGTTATTGGTTCGGGTCTTGCTTTTATGTCTGAATATTGACCGTTCGCCCGGCGCAAATGCGTGGGGCGCTGGAAGGTGCACCATGATTATTTGCCGTCGCCGTTTTTTGCATCTGACAACCGGTGCCGTGGCCATGCCCGCGGTATCGCGCATCGCAATGGCGGACACCTATCCGTCGCGGCCGGTGCATTTGATCGTGTTTTATGCAGCCGGCGGCGGCAACGACATCATCGCCCGTCTCATGGGGCAATGGTTGTCGGAGCGGCTTGGCCAATCGTTCGTCATCGAGAACCGGCCCGGTGGCGGCGGCAATACCGGAACCGAATATGTCGTGCGAGCTGCGCCCGATGGCTACACGCTGCTGCTGAGTTCTACGGCCAACGTCGTCAATTCGACGCTCTACAACAACCTGGATTTTGACTTCGTTCGCGACATCGCTCCGGTTGCCAGCATCAGCTACGAACCCAACATCATGGTGGTCAATCCATCGGTACCGGCCAAGACGATCCCCGAGTTCATCGGTTACGCCAAGGCCAATCCGGGCAAGATCAACTTCGGATCGGCCGGCATCGGTTCATCGCAGCACATGTCCGGCGAACTGTTCAAGATGATGGCCGGCGTCGATATGACTCACATCCCGTTTCGCGGTACGGCGCCGGCACTGCAAAATCTGCTCGGCGGACAGATCCAGCTCATGTACGCCAGTATGCCCGCGACCCTCGAGCACGTTCGGGCCGGCAGGCTGGTGGCGCTTGGCGTGACAATTCCAAAGCGCTCGGACGTGTTGCCGGACGTCCCGAGCATCAGCGAATTTTTGCCGGGCTTCGATGCCGAGGTTTATTACGGGATCTGTGCGCCCAAGGGCACGCCGGCAGACGTCATCGACAGGCTCAACAAGGAAATCAACGCCGGCCTTGCCGATCCCCAGTTCAAGGGGAAGCTCACGGACCTCGGAAGCGCGGTGTTGCCGGGTTCGCCTGCCGATTTTGGCAAGTTCCTCGCAAACGAATCCGAAAATGGGCCAAGGTTGTCAAGTTTGCGAATATCAAGGCCGAGTGAGGCGGCAAGGCTGCGCCGTCAGCGCGTGCACTCGATCGCGACGTAGCTGCACATCGTGCCCTGGCAGGAATCAGGACCTTCGCTCGGGATGGCGCCGGTGATGTCGTCGCGATCGACCTTCGAGACCGCGGTGGCCTGGGCGAATTCGTGCGAATGGCAATACGAGTTAGCCACGGTGGTGCCGCAGCTCGCGCCGGTGGCGAGGCAGCGGTCGACGCCGTAGCCATCCGGATTATTGGCGATGATGAAGAGACGCTTTTCCGCGCTCGCGGCGCCGGCGCCGAACAGCACGGCGGCCATGCACGCAGCCGCGACCGGAAAACGCATGGAATCCCCCAAACGGCGCCGAGACGCACTGAACCCGGGACCTGTGGGGCGAAAGATGCGATGGTTGAGTTAAGCCCGCGTTAATAGAAATCGGGCTGCGGCAGACCTGTTGGCTTAGAGCTCAATCCCGAGATTGCGCTCCATTTCTTCGGCGCGCGTCCACTTCGGCATTGCCTCCAACGTTCGCACCATGCTCTTGGCGTCGCGTCCGGCTTTTTCGTCGAACGCCAAATACAAAGCGACGCTGGCGAGGTCATCACCGCTGGCGGCGCTTATGAAAACACCGAAGTCATCACCGCCGCCCTCCAGGCTGATCGCGCCAACTCCGTCCGGACCGTGGGGAAAAGAGACTGCGGCGCTGTACCAGCACGAACTCGGATATATGCATGATGAAATGCGCCTTACGGTCGTACCGTTGCAAAATGTCGGGCTCGTCACCCGGATTGGAAAAGCTGGCAACAAACTGGTCATAAGGTTTGGTTCGCATGCTGTGCTTGATGAAAAACAGCATTCGCGCGACTTTTTTTGCGCGCTCCTTGACCTCGGCTTTGCGCCGCCCCAAGCCAAACAAGATACGCCCCTACGCGACACCTTTGGCAAGCTTTGCATGGGGCGGAAGAATTTCAAAAACTTTTTGAAGCGGCCCCTCGATCGAAGCGTATCCCGGACCTTGGTATAGGGGAGAAGGGGGCTTGATGCGGCCAAAGGGGCGATCTTGACGGAAAACCCGGCTTCGACCATTGTCCGCCGCCATGAACGGCCAGACCACCATCTGCGGCATTTGCCGGGAGATTATGAGCTAGCGACACCGCTGGCTTGGCCGTCTTTTTCTCAATCCTCGAGACCGACAGACGCCCGGCCAGCAGGCCTGAAGGCGTATAATTCGATTCGATCAAGAACCTGTCAGTGAAGCTGTCGGGACGATGGACCTGAAACTCTACGATACGCTCTCTCGCGAGAAGCGCGTTTTCAAGCCGATCGATCCGGCCAACGTGCGCATGTATGTGTGCGGGCCGACGGTCTACGACTTCGCGCATATTGGCAACGCGCGGCCGGTGATCGTATTCGACGTGCTGTTCCGGCTGTTGCGCCATCTCTACGGCGACAAGCGCGTCATTTATGTGCGCAACATCACCGACGTCGACGACAAGATCAACGCGCGCGCCGCCGAGGAATATCCCGGCCTGCCGTTGAACGACGCGATCCGGCAGGTCACGGAAAAGACCGACAAGCAGTTTCACGACGATGTCGAGGCGCTCGGTTGCCTGCCGCCGACCTTCGAGCCGCGCGCCACCGAGCACATCGCCGAAATGCGCACGCTGATCGACCGGCTGGTCGCCTCCGGCAATGCCTACGTCGCCGAGGACAATGTGCTGTTCAGCGTGCCGTCGATGAAGGATTACGGCCAGCTCTCGAAGCGGCCGCTCGACGAGATGATCGCCGGCGCCCGCGTCGAGGTCGCGCCCTACAAGAAAGATCCGCGCGACTTCGTGTTGTGGAAGCCGTCAAAGCCCGGCGAGCCGGCGTGGCCGTCGCCTGCCGGCGTCAAGACACCGGGGCGGCCGGGCTGGCACATCGAATGCTCAGCGATGTCATGGAAATATCTCGGCGAGATGTTCGACATTCACGGCGGCGGTGTCGATCTGGTTTTTCCGCACCACGAGGACGAGATCGCGCAATCGCGCTGCGCCTTCCATACGCCAGTAATGGCGAATTACTGGATGCATAACGGCTTCTTGCAGGTCGAAGGCGAGAAGATGTCGAAGTCGCTCGGCAACTTCGTGACGATCAATGAGTTGCTGAAAGAGTGGCAGGGGGTCGCTTGGCCAGGCTCAGTCATCAGATTCGCGATGCTGCTTACACATTACCGCCAGCCGGTTGACTTCACTGAGCGTGCTCTGGATGAGGCCGCGATGGCGCTACGTGCTTTTCATTTCTTTGCTTCGGCTGCGCCTCCATCTCAGCCGTCGGAAGAGATTCATTGAAGCGATGCTTGACGACCTTAATACGCCGCGGGCAATCGCTGAACTGCACCGCCTCAGCAAAATTGCGAAAGCTCAGTCACCTCTTATGTCAGATGCCTCAGGTCAACTGACAGCAGGTCTGATGGCGCTGGGCTTTGATATTCAGCAATATGATCCGGAGTGGTTACAAAAGCAGGCAGCGGCCAAAAGAGTTGGTGATCGTTCTGTTGAGGTCGAAAACCTGATCGCGGCGCGTAACGCCGCGCGGAGCAGGAAGGACTGGAAGGAGTCCGATCGTATCCGCGATGAACTTGCAGCTATGGGCGTCGTGCTCAAGGATTCCAAGGACGGCACCACGTGGGAGATCGCGCGATGACTCTCAACCGTCATGGCCGGGCTTGTCCCGGCCATCCACGCCTTATCTTGTGGAGGGGTCGAAAAGACGTGGATGCCCGGCACAAGGCCGGGCATGACGACGCACTGCGCTTTTGTGGAGGGGCGGAATGAGCGCGCACCCGCAGGCAAAACTCGCGATGCGGCCGATGCTCGCTGAGGACGTGCCGCTGCTCGCGGAAATATTCCGGGCCGCGATCGAGGAACTGACCGGCGACGACTACAGCGAAGCGCAGCAGGAAGCGTGGGCGGAAACCGCCGACGATCTGGAAACGTTCGGCGCGAAGCTTGCCGGTGAGCTGACGCTGGTCGCAACCCATGCTGGCTCGGCGGTCGGTTTCGCTTCGCTCGCCGACAATACCCGGATCGACATGGTGTACGTGCACCCGGCCGCTGCGGGGCAGGGGGTGGGCGGCATGCTGATCGACGCACTGGAGAAGCTCGCGGCAGGGCGGGGCACCACGGAGCTTACTGTCGAGGCAAGCGATACCGCATGCGACTTTTTTGAAAAGCGGGGTTTCACGGCAAAAAGCCGCAACACCGTGCTTCGTGCCGGGGAGTGGATCGCCAATACCACGATGACCAAAGCGCTTGGCGCAAAGGACAAACCATCATGAAGCGCCCGGATACGCCGTTTCCACGGCATTGGCTGTACTACCTGATCCTGAAATATGCGGTGCTGGCAGCTGCCGTCGCGGTGACGTTTTACACCGTCTACCGGCTCTATCGGGGCTGAGAGGAATGATGCCCGAGCCCGGCCCCACTTTTTTTGGCCTCCGCACTCACCATCTGGTGATTGCGCTCATCGCCATCCTGATCGCGGTCGCGTTGGCCTCAAACTACTATCTTTGGTGAAACCGGTTATGTCTCGCGAGCGGCTTTATTTGTTCGACACCACGCTGCGTGACGGCGCGCAGACCAATGGCGTCGATTTCACGCTGGCCGACAAGCTGGCGATCGCGCGCATGCTCGACGAGCTTGGTATCGATTATGTCGAAGCCGGCTATCCCGGCGCCAATCCGATCGACACCAGTTTCTTCGCCGAGCGCCGCCCGATGCGCGGGTGCCTGACGGCGTTCGGCATGACCCGGCGTCCGGGCCGCTCGGCGTCGAACGATCCGGGCCTTGTGGCGCTGCTCGATGCGCAGGCCGACGCGATCTGCTTCGTCGCAAAATCGTGGGACTACCACGTGCGCGTCGCTCTTGAGACCACGGAAGAGGAAATGCTGGCCTCGATCCGCGACAGCGTGCGCGCCGCCAAGGCCAGAGGCCGCGAGGTGATGCTCGATTGCGAGCATTTTTTCGATGGTTACAAGGCGAAGCCTGCTTACGCGATGGCCTGCGCCAAAGCAGCTTATGAGGAAGGCGCGCGCTGGGTCGTGCTGTGCGACACCAACGGCGGAACCTTGCCGCATGAAGTGGAAAAGATCGTCGGCGAGGTCTGCAAGATCATCCCGGGCGATCATGTCGGCATTCACGCCCACAACGATACCGAACAGGCGGTCGCCAACAGCTTTGCCGCCGTGCGTGCTGGGGCCCGTCAGATACAAGGCACCTTGAACGGCCTTGGCGAACGCTGCGGCAATGCCAACCTTGTTTCGATCATCCCGACGCTGAAGCTCAAGCCGGAATACGCGGACAAGTTCGAAATCGGCGTGTCGGACGACAAGCTCAACACTCTCGCCCACGTCTCGCACAAGCTCGACGAGATGCTCAACCGCGCGCCGGATCGCCATGCGCCCTATGTCGGCGAAAGCGCATTCGCCACCAAGACCGGCATCCACGCATCGGCCATTCTCAAGGAGCCGGCAACCTATGAGCACGTTTCGCCGGAGCGTGTCGGCAACCGGCGCAAGGTTCTGGTGTCCGATCAATCGGGCAAGTCGAACGTGCTTGCGGAACTTGAGCGTATCGGCCTTGCCGTCGACAAGAACGATCCGCGCGTTGTGCGGCTGCTCGATGAGGTGAAGGATCGCGAAGCCATCGGCTATGCCTATGAAGCCGCCGATGCTTCGTTTGAATTGTTGGCGCGCCGCATGCTTGGCACCGTGCCTAAATTCTTCGACGTCAGCTATTTCGACGTGAAGGTCGAGCAGCGCGGCCAGAACGGCGGCGCCGAAGTGCTCACGACGGCGGTCGTGAAGGTGAAGATCGGCGACGAGATGCTGATCAATGCCGCCGAGGGCAACGGTCCGGTCAATGCGCTCGACGTGGCGCTGCGCAAGGATCTCGGCAAATACCAGAAATATATTTCCGGTCTGCGGCTGACCGATTACCGCGTCCGTATCCTCAATGGCGGCACCGAGGCCGTGACGCGCGTGCTGATCGAGAGCGCCGACGAGAACGGCGAGCATTGGACCACCGTCGGCGTTTCGCCGAATATCATCGATGCCTCATTTCAGGCGCTGATGGACTCTATCGTTTATAAGCTGGTGAAATCGGGAGCGCCGGCCTGAGTGTAACGAGGAGCCGTCATGATCGACCACATCTCGATTCCGGTTCGCGATCTCAAAACTTCGGCACGGTTTTACGAAACGCTGCTGGCTCCGCTCGGCATGACGCGTGTCGTTGAGCGGGCGACCACTATAGGCTTCGGCAAGACCTATCCGGAATTCTGGCTCAACGAGCGCACCCATCTTCAGCCGGTGCCGGAAAATTTCGGCGCTCACATTGCGTTGCGTGCGCCGAACCAGGAAGCGGTCGATGCATTTCACGCTGCGGGTCTCGCCGCCGGCGCCCATTCCGACGGCGCGCCGGGAATGCGGCTTGAATATTCCACGCATTATTACGCCGCTTTCGTCCGCGACTGGGACGGCAACCGGGTCGAAGCAGTGACGTTTTTGCGGGATCCGAAATAACCAGCCTGCGGCTTCAGCCTTGCCGAAGCTGTAATTAGGACCGAGGCGAAGGATACTTCCTTTGATCGAGGTACTGCCCTGAAAATTTTCCGGCGGGGCAAGGCCATCGGTCATGAAGTCATCTTAGTCGGGTCAGTGGAATTGATAGTTCAGCCCGACGCGTACGATGTTGTCGATGAAATGGGTGCTGGCGGTGATCGTGCCCAAACTCGGACCGCTAAACGTGTAATTCGCGGTGCCGAGGTCCATGAAAAGATATTCGACTTTCCAGGTGACGTGAGTATTCGGCACAGCACCTTCTACCCCGCCGCCGATCGTCCAGCCTATCCTGACTGAACGCTCAACACCCTGACTGCTCCCATAGGGCAAAGGCACGACCGCGCCACCTGGCAAAGTAGCGGTGGCAGTGCACGCGCCGCCGCATGTCGCAGCCAGACTGTACGATGCGGGACCTAACTCATTGAGGCGGCCATAAGCCAATCCGCCGGTGCCGTACATCATCACCGTGGGCCAAACCGTGTATCCGGCCCGGCCTCGCACCGTACCAAACCAAAGCAATGCATCGTTTTGTGAAAGGGATTGGGATGCCGTGATTGATACCGGGGTTGGACCACCTGGGGGATTCGAGACTCCGAGGCGGGCGAGGAGTGCGGTGTTTTGATAGGCGGCGTTCGTGCTTTCTCCGGAGGCCTGGAAATCGGCTTCGACGCCGAAGACCCAATTCGAGATGCCCTGCCAGTTGTAGCCGGCTTGCAGGCCGGCAATCGCGCCCAGGGGATGGGTGGAGTCTTGAAATGCCAGGGAAGAAGTGTTCACCGGCACCGTCGCCGAACCACCACCGGGAGTGGTCACGTTTATCGACGTCACGGCGGGGCCGGTAAAATTGGCCGTGGTGTCCTGCTTGCCCCAACTCCAGCCCGCGTTCAGGCCGGCATAGAATCCGTTCCAGGTCGAGACCGGAGCCGGCGAAGGCGGCGCCGCGAAAGCCGAACTTCCAACGGATGCAACGGTTGCGGCAACGGCAATCAGCGTACTCTTCACAACACGCCCCCCAGGCCAGCAAGGAGGAAATCATAACCGTTGCACTCTCTGCGGGCCAGTCGCGAAGAACACACGGCGTAAAAAATATCTATTTGTAAAATGATACCGACGCGGGATCTTCGGCTGACGCCAGTGTTGGGTGTTCCGGAGTTTAGTAGCTCACATGCTACATCTGTCCGGCGGGGACCTTCATGATCTTTTCCACTTCGGTCACGTCGCGGCAGGCTTCCACCAGCTTCGGCAGGATGTCCTCGACCCGATCGGCGACGTGACATTCCACGCGCGGACTTGCCGGCAGGAATTCCTGTTTGCGCATGTGCGCGATCAGGGACAGCAGCGGATCCCAGTAGCCGTTGATATTGGCGAGCAGGATCGGCTTCTTGTGCTGGCCGAGCTGGGCCCAGGTCAGTTGCTCGACCACTTCTTCCAGCGTGCCGATGCCGCCCGGCAGCGCCACGAAGGCGTCGGCGTGCTCGAACATCTTGCGCTTTCGCTCATGCATGTCGCGCGTGATGATCAGCTCCTGGCAGAGCCGCCTTGGTTGTTCTCGCCTGGTCAGGAATTCCGGGATGATGCCGGTGACTTCGCCGCCGTGCTCCAGCACGGCTTCGGCGACCGCGCCCATCAGGCCGACGGAGCCGCCGCCGTACACCAGCCGCATGCCGTTTTCCGCGAGGATTTTGCCGAAACCCCTTGCGGTTTCGACGAAGGCCGGATCGGTCCCGGGGCTCGATCCGCAATAGACGCAGATCGCATTGATTTTGCTCATGGAGTTATTCTCATTCATGGGCTTATGTGGCGTTGATTCGTGTGTGCTGCAAGCACTTCGGCGGTGCGCCTGACGGTGCGGATCGCGGAGAAACTGACTATATGAACTGCAAACGGCCCACTGTGGCCGATTGGGCCGGAGCTTTATGAGCGACTTCCACCGATCTCCGCACGGATCAAGGCGCGATGTGAACGTCGACGGCGGCGCCATGCTGCAGACGCTGGTGCATCTGTGGCCGTATATCTGGCCGGCGGATCGGCGCGATCTGAAGAACCGCGTGATCGTTGCGACGGTGCTGCTGTTCGCAGCCAAGCTCGCGACCGTCGCAGTCCCGTTCACTTTCAAATGGGCGACCGATGCGCTGGCCGGCCATGGCACCGCCCCGCTCGGGCCGGATGACATTTTCGTCTGGGCGCTGGCAACACCAGTGATGATGACGCTTGCCTACGGCGGCATGCGCATTCTGATGGCGGCGCTGACACAGGTGCGCGACGGCATTTTTGCCAAGGTGGCGATGAATGCGGTGCGGCGGCTGGCGATCCTGACCTTCGACCACATGCACATGCTGTCGCTGCGCTTTCACCTTGAGCGCAAGACCGGCGGTCTCACGCGTGTTCTTGAACGCGGGCGCAACGCGATCGAGACCATCGTGCGCATGGTGCTGTTGCAGCTGGCGCCGACGATTGTCGAACTGGTGTTGATCGTCGCCGTGCTGCTGTTCCACTTCGACTGGCGCTACGTTGTGGTGATCGGAGTCACCGTCGCGCTGTATATGTGGTTCACCTATCTGGCGACCGAGTGGCGCATCAATATTCGCCGCGAGATGAATTCGAGCGACACCGATGCCAACGCCAAAGCCATCAACTCGCTGCTCAACTACGAGACGGTCAAATATTTTTCCGCCGAGGCGCGTGAGGGAGAACGTTACGACCGCTCGATGGCGCGCTACGAGGAGTCGAGCGTCCGCGCTTACGTCTCGCTTGCGGTGATGAATGCCGGGCAGGCGGTGGTTTTCACGCTCGGCCTTGCCGCGACGATGGTGCTTTGTGCCTACGGCATTCAGCACGGCACCAACACGGTCGGCGACTTCGTCATGATCAATGCCATGATGATCCAGCTTTATCAGCCGCTGAATTTCATGGGCATGGTCTATCGCGAGATCAAGCAGGCGGTGATCGACATCGAGATCATGTTCTCGATGCTGGACCGCAAAGTGGAGATCGAAGACAAGCCGGATGCCAAGCCGTTACAGGTAAGCAGCAGGAACAATCCGGTTCGAGAATGTGACGTTTTCCTACGAACCGGCGCGGTCAATCCTCAAAGGCTTGAGCTTCGATGTCGCGGCCGGCCATACGGTGGCCATTGTCGGCCCGTCGGGTGCCGGCAAATCGACCATCTCGCGGCTGCTGTTCCGGTTTTACGATGTCACCGGCGGCCGCATCCTGATCGACGGCCAGGATGTGCGCGACGTGACGCAAACGTCGCTGCGGGCGGCGATCGGCATGGTTCCGCAGGATACCGTGCTGTTCAACGATACGATCCGCTACAACATCCGCTACGGCCGATGGGATGCGAACGACGCCGAGGTCGAGGAAGCGGCGCGGCAGGCGCAGATCGATGGCTTCATCAGCCGTTCGCCGAAGGGCTATGAAACCGAAGTCGGCGAGCGCGGCCTGAAATTGTCGGGCGGGGAAAAACAGCGCATCGCCATTGCCCGAACGATCCTCAAGGCGCCGCCGATTCTGCTGCTCGACGAGGCGACCTCGGCGCTCGACAGCCACACCGAGCGGGATATCCAGGACGAACTCGACCGGGTTTCGCGCAATCGCACCACGCTGGTCATTGCGCACAGGCTTTCGACCATTGTCGGCGCCGACGAGATTTTGGTGCTTGACGACGGTGTCATTGTCGAGCGCGGTACGCATCCGCAATTGCTCGCCAGCGGCGGTCTTTATGCCAGCATGTGGAATCGCCAGCGTGAAGCCCAGATGGCGCGCGAAATTCTGGCCGAAGTCGGGGACGAGGATGAGCCTGCGGCGCCAAATCGCAATCCTCCGCAACTGCCGGAAGATTCGGAGACGCCGAACGAACTTTTGCCCGCCGCTGATGCGGCTGAATAATACTCACGCGGCTGAATAACAATGTCCGTCATTAATTCCATCCGTTCGCAACTCGCGCCGATCCATCCGCTTGGCTATCCGTTCATCGGCGGCTTTGCGTTCGCAAGCCTCATTCTGTTCTGGATATGGTCGCCGCTCGGCTGGATCGGCACTGTTGCGACGCTGTGGTGCGCGTACTTCTTTCGCGACCCGCCCCGCGTTACGCCGGTGCGCGAAGGTATCGTCGTCGCGCCCGCCGACGGCCGGGTCAGCCAGATCGCCAACGCGGTGCCACCCAGCGAGCTCGGGCTTGGCGAGCGGCCACTGCCGCGCATTTCGATTTTCATGAGCGTGTTCGATTGCCATGTGAACCGCAGCCCGGTATCGGGCCGCATCGAGCGCGTCGTCTATCGCGCCGGAAAATTTCTCAGCGCCGACCTCGACAAGGCGAGCGAGGACAATGAACGCAATGCATTCCTCATCTCGACCGCCGGCGCGCGCATTGGTGTGGTCCAGATTGCAGGCTTGGTGGCGCGGCGCATCGTGCCGTTCGCGCGGGAAGGGGAGACGGTTGCCGCCGGCCAGCGTATCGGCATGATCCGGTTCGGGTCCCGCGTCGATGTCTATTTGCCGGAAGGCTCAAGGGCGCTGGCCGCCGAAGGGCAGACCGCCATTGCCGGCGAAACCGTGATCGCCGACTTGAAGGCGCCTGACGCCGGGCGGACATTTCGCGTGGCCGGATAATAGGTTAACTGCGATGTTACGGCGCGTGGCGGGTGAGGGCCGGAGCGGCTATACTCCCGTCATGCCGCCCCGTTCACCCGCGTTTCGCCGTCCCCGGCTGTCGCGCCTGCAGCAACAGCGCTTGCGCCGTATTCCGATGCGGACGCTGGTGCCGAACTTCATAACGCTGCTCGCCCTATGCGCCGGCCTCACCGCGATCCGCAT
The DNA here is from genome assembly GCA_963739945.1 of uncultured Alphaproteobacteria bacterium. Lineage (GTDB taxonomy): Bacteria > Pseudomonadota > Alphaproteobacteria > Rhizobiales > Xanthobacteraceae > BOG-931. The sequence continues at coordinate 112,615 of CAVUCN010000010.1, forward strand.
GGCGTTCGAAGACCGTTACGTGCTGGCGCTCGCCGCCGTGGTGTTTGCCGCGATTCTCGACGGGATCGACGGACGCCTGGCGCGGCTGCTCAAAGGCACCTCGCGCTTCGGTGCCGAACTCGACAGTCTTTCCGACTTCGTCAATTTCGGCGTAGCCCCTGCGCTCATTCTCTATTTCTGGGGCCTGCACGAGCTGAAGTCGGCTGGCTGGATCGCCGCGATGGTGTTTGCGATTTGCACCGGGCTTCGGCTCGCCCGCTTCAACGTGATGATCGACGATCCGGATCGCCCGGCCTGGACCGCGAATTTCTTCGTCGGCATGCCGGCGCCGGCCGGCGCCATCACCGTGCTGCTGCCGATTTATGCCGCATTCCTCGGTCTGCCGCGTTCCGGTTTCCTGACCTGGGTGATGCTGTTCTACACGCTGGCGATTGCGCTCTTGATGGTGTCGCGGCTTCCGGTGTTTTCCGGCAAGCGTGTTGGCACCCGCGTGCCGACCGAGATGGTCGGGCCGGTCATTCTCCTGGTGATCCTCTCGGTTGCGCTGCTGATTGCCTATCCGTGGGTGCTGCTGACCGCGGCGACACTGGCTTATCTTGCCAGCCTGCCGCTGGGCTATCTGTCCTATCGCCGCTACGAGCAGAGGTCTCGCCAGGACAAGCAAGACAAGTCCGAGCCCGCCGCCGCTGCTGCGCAGTCATCGCCGGCTGCCGGGCTTGTTGGTCCGCCAGGGAACGAAGATCGTCCATCGCGCCTCAATTGAGCCGCATCGTTGTTGCTGCTGAAGGGCCGCGAAAGACCGAGCATGCGCGTTGCCCGCCGTACATTTATTGCTACGACACTGGCGACGGTCGCTGCTCCCGCTGTCTTGCGTTTTGCCCGGGCGGATGCACCGCAAGCCGTCCTCAAGTTGCATCATTCGTTTTCGTCGGTATCGGGCGCGCATGACAAGTTCCTGGCGCCCTGGGCCAGGCAGGTTCAGGCGCAATCCGGCGGCCGCATCCGCATCGATCTTTTCCCTTCGATGCAGCTTGGCGGCGCCCCGTCTGCACTGTTCGATCAGGCGCGCGATGGCGTCGCCGATATCGTCTGGGCGATGCCAAGCCTGACGCCTGGACGATTCCCGAAGATCGAAGCGTGGGAGCTGCCGTTTGTGCCGTCGCGGCGCGCACTGGTCAGTTCCAAGGCGATAGACGATTTCGGCCGCGCCAGCCTGATGGATGAATTTCGCGAAGTGCACCCGATCTGTTTCTCGTGCTCCGATCGCGGCGTGTTGCATGCAAACCGGCCGATCCGCACCGTCGAAGATATGAAGGATCTGCGGCTGCACGTGCAGACCCGGTTTGCCGGTGACGCCGTCCGTGCGCTCGGCGCTGTCGCCGTGCCGATGCCGAACGCGCAGCTTCCGCTGGCGATCATGCAACACGTGGTCGACGGCGGCATCGATCCCTGGAACATGATGCCGGCGCTCAAGCTCAACGATCTGCTCAAAACCCACACCGAATTTGCCGATGTGTCGCCGAGCTCGACGACATTCGCACTGGTGATGAACAAGGCGGCGTATGATCGCCTGCCGAAGGATCTCAAAGCCGTGATCGATGCCAATTCGGACCTGACGGCTGCGGGCATGGCCGGCATGATGTGGGACCTGCAAGCCGCCGCGGTTGCCGACATGGTGGCGCAACGCGGTGACCCGATTACGACGCTGCAGCCCGAAGCTGTCGCGCATTGGCGCAAGGTGGTCGAGCCGGTCACCGATGGCTGGCTCAAGGCCATGAAGGAGCAGAAGGCCGATGGCGGCAAGTTGCTCGCCAGCGCCCGTGCCCTGCTGGCAAAATATGTGAGCGAGCCCGAGCCGCAGCCTGCGCAGGGGCCGCAAACCGAGCCGACGTCGGAGCCGGCCCAGTCGTCGCAAGCTTCGCAGCAACCGCAATCGAAGTTGCCATCTGACGCAAAGGTCAATGCGAACGCTGCGCCCAAAGCTGACTCGCTGAAGGGTGACGCGCTCAAGCCTGACGCGCCAAGCGCTGCGCCGGCCAAACCCGTCGCTTCTGCGCCAGCCGCAAAGCCGGAAGTCAGCGCTTCCGCTGCCCCTCAAGCGCCGGCGCCGGACAAGCCGCAGACATCGTGGTGGCGCTCATGGTTTGAAGCGAAACCGGCGCCCGCGAAGCCAGCCGTGGTTCAGGCGCCATCGGCGAGTGCTTCGCCAAGCCCGCCGCCAAGTACTCCACCAAGTGCAGCACCGCCTCCGTCTGCTGCAACCCCTATGCCGCCTGCCACTGCTTCGGTAGCCAGTCCGCTGCCTGCATCGGTACCCGCCGTGCCTATCGCAAATCCGCCAGTGGTGCCGCCGGTGCCGGCGCCGGCAGCCCCAGCGCCCGTGGTGAATCCGGCTCCTGTCCCAGCGCCGATCGCTCCTGTCGTGAAGCCGGCGGTGAAGGCGCTGGATTTTCCGCTGTAGTGCAGGCGATCAGAGATTGGGCGGGTAGCCCGGCATCAGGTCGTAAGGGTGCGCCCAGTTGGGCAGCGCTTTCATGCGGCCAAGCCAGGCGCCGATGTTTTTGTGTTCGGCCGCAATGTCGAAGCCGAACTCTTCGGCCGGATAATAAAGATACGCGCAATATGAGATGTCGGCGATTGTCGGCCGATCGCCGAGCATGAATGGCGTTTTCGCCAGCCGCTTGTCGATGATCGCAAGACTGGCGTCGATGCGCCCTTTCAGAAACGCCATAACCGCCGGATCGCCGGCCGGCTTGGCAAAGTTTTTCAGGAAACGGTACGGCCCGAGAAAGCCGTTGACCTTCTGGTTGTCAAAAATGATCCAGCGCAATGCTTCGAGCCGCGCGTCCTCGGTATCGTCCGGTTTGAACTTGCCGGAGCGCTCGGCGAGGTAATTGAGGATCACAGCGGACTGGCTGAGCTTTTTGCCGGCGTGCGCCAGCACCGGTGCTTCGCCCATTTCGTTGACTTCAGCGCGGTACTTTGGCGTGCGCGTTTCGCCACCCTTGAAGAAATCGACATAGACCGGCTGCCAGTCGGCGCCGATCAGATTGAGCATGAGGGCTGCGCGGTAAGCGTTGCCCGATTGAGCGAAGCAATAGAGCTGATATTCGGCCATTTGGTTCTCTGATCGGTTTTCTCAATGAGACAGCGTAACGGTGCCGCCGCTGTTGTCCTGACCTTCAAAGTGACCGCCGGTAAATGAAAGCTGCGCCAGCGTCTGTCCCTTGTGGTCGCGCATGATCAGATTGTCATGCTCGAAAGTCCACTTGCGGCTGGTGAAGAAGCTGCCGGGGCAGCCGCCTTCGGGTGCAATCGTGCCCTGTGAAGCGCCGCCTGCGCCGCCAAGCGTCATGAAGCACCCGCCGCCCGCAGCGGCGGTAAAATGCCAACGTCCCGCCATGTCGGTCGGTGGCGGGGAGGGTGGCGGCGGGGCAGGTGCTGGCGCCGCGGCGACCTGGGGCTCCGGTTTGGGCTCGGACGCGCAGCCAGCCAGCGTAATAACGACAAGCGTGACCGCCGCAGCGCCGGCCATGCCGTGCAACATGCTTTTCCTGCCCGTCACGAAAATCGGCATTTGAGCGAACAGCCCCTGTCCCCGACTAAGCTGGAAAGAAAGGCGAATTGGCGGCGCGGCGCAAGGTGGGATTATTGGATCAGTCGCTATCGGGCGAGAATACTATCTTCGCCGCGAAAGCGGCTGATAAAGCGCACCAAATTCCCCAACGGCCTAGGCTCACGCCCGGCTAGCGCACAGCACCAAGAGACGCTTAAATATCGTGGGGAAGTTGTTGGGAGGGCGGATGTGTGGGTCGCTGTTGCCGTTATAGCCACCATCTACATCATCTATTGGCTGGCGGGCATGAGAAAGATGGCCCGCCTAAACAAAGACGCGAGACAACAGAAACTCATTCAATTGCTGCTCGGCGCGGGCCGAAGCGGCGACAATGTTGATTCGATTAACGTCACTAACTTCCTCTGTAAGCAAAGCGATTGGACTTTGAGCGAAGATCGCGAACGGTTAGCCCACGCTCTGGCAGCCCTTGAACGAATTACCGACCGGACTTGCTACGAACGCGCCAGGGAGCTTGCCATGGATATCGGCCGCTCCATCAACGATGCCCAAAGGCGCGGCGCTAAATAAGGACGGTGATCGATGTTGGGTTTCTTCAAAAAGAAGATTTCGCCGCAGGAATTTGGCGCAACAGCCGCCCAATGGTCGAATGAGTTTCTTGTGAATGATGCCGCTCTATCGCTGGCGCGTCTATTCGATGATTTTTGGGATAAGGACAGGCCGGACAAAGGCGAGGAATTTCTGGCGCGTCATGCCATCCCCGCTCCGAAGCAAAATCTCTATATCCGCCTGTTCGCGCATTGCGCCGTCCATGCCGCATCGACTGATTCAGCCAGGAAGTCGGCAAAGCAATAACGTGGAGCGCAATGTCGAATTACGTTAAAACGCCGGAAGGCTATGACTTTGAGATAATCTATAGTGAACTTGAGACAGTCTATCGCGGGCGATACGCGTTCATCCCGACAGTCGAAGCATTGAGCAATCCGAGTTACGATTTTCCCGTTCTAGCTAATCCGAATGCGGGAGTGCTGAACGCAAAATATCTCGCTCAGAAATTTGTAATCTCCAACGTTCGAAACGCATCTGTCGTATCAGACTTTGCTACCTACAGCGGCACGGTATGTGGCGGCCTCAATATAGTTCTGAGAGCAATGGCCCAAATGTCCAAGTCGGTGAAGTTGGAGTGATTGCTGCTACACAAAGCTTGGCGTCGGCAATCGCGCGGAAGCTGTTGCGCGCGCCCGCTATGTTGGATTTGGCCGCAACTTGCTTCGCGTGTAGCGCCGTCGCTGCCGTTAACGCATCGTCGGAATGACGAACTCGGCGCCTTCCTTGGTGCCGGACGGCCAGCGCGCGGTCACTGTCTTGGTCTTGGTGTAGAACCGGATTGAATCCGGGCCGTGCTGATTGAGATCGCCGAAGCCGGAGCGCTTCCAGCCGCCGAACGTGTAGTAGGCCAGCGGCACCGGGATTGCGAAATTCACGCCGACCATGCCGACCTGCACGCGGCTGGTGAAATCGCGCGCGGTATCGCCGTCGCGGGTGAAGATCGCGACACCATTGCCGTATTCATGTTCTGACGGCAGCCGGACTGCTTCCTCATAGTCCTTGGCGCGCACCACCGACAGCACCGGGCCGAAAATCTCTTCCTTATAGATGGTCATGTTCGGCTTGACGTCGTCGAACAGACAGCCGCCGATGAAGTTGCCGTTCTCGTAACCCTGGAGCTTGAAGTTGCGGCCATCGACGACGAGCTTGGCGCCTTCCTTGACGCCTTGATCGACATAGCCGCGTACCTTGTCGAGCAGTTGCCGTGTCACCATCGGGCCGTAGTCGGCCTGCGTATCGGTCGAGGGACCGATCTTGAGGCCCTCGACGCGCGGGATCAGTTTTTCGATCAGAATGTCGGCGGTCTTTTTGCCGACCGGAACGGCAACCGAAACCGCCATGCAGCGTTCGCCGGCCGAGCCGTATCCGGCACCGATCAGCGCATCGACCGCCTGGTCCATGTCGGCATCGGGCATCACGATCATGTGGTTCTTCGCGCCGCCGAAGCACTGCACGCGTTTGCCGTGCGCAGTGCCGGTTGCGTAAATGTACTCGGCGATTGACGACGAGCCGACAAAGCCGATGGCTTTGACACGCGCGTCCGTCAGCAGCGTGTCCACCGCTTCCTTGTCGCCGTTGACGACATTGAGCACGCCGGCCGGCAGCCCGGCTTTCAGAAAAAGTTCGGCAATGCGCATCGGCACTGAAGGATCGCGTTCGGATGGCTTGAGGATGAACGTATTGCCGCAGGCGATCGCCGGCGCGCATTTCCAGAGCGGGATCATTGCCGGAAAATTGAACGGGGTGATGCCGACCGTGACGCCGAGCGGCTGGCGGAGCGAATAAAGATCAATGCCGGGCCCGGCGGCCTCGGTGTACTCGCCCTTCATCAGATGCGGGATGCCGCAGGCAAACTCGACGACTTCGAGGCCGCGCTGGATGTCGCCCTTGGCGTCCGCAAAGGTCTTGCCGTGCTCGGATGAAAGCAGGCGCGCCAGGTCGTCATATTCGGCCTGGATCAGCTCGAGGAACTTGAACATGACCCGGGCGCGGCGCTGCGGGTTGGTCGCGGCCCAGCCCGGGAAAGCGGCCTGGGCGTTGGCGATCGCCTTTTCGACCTCCGACTTGCTGGCCAGCGCGACCTTGGCCTGGACCTCGCCGGTATTGGGATTGAACACGTCGCCGGACCGTCCGGACTCCCCCTTCACCTCTTTACCGCCGATGAAGTGGCCGATCTCGCGCATGGAAGGTCTCCCTGGGAAAACGAAGGCGTTTATGCCGTTTGGTTGCGCCATTGTGCGGCTTTTTTCCGCGCCGGTCACCGGGCTCTTTGGCACACCGATCGCCGGCCATTTTTCGCCTGGCTGGCGCACTGTGACGGCCAAAAGTTCCCTCAGGTAACCCTCCCTTAAGCGCATCAAAGGTACGTTGTTAACCGGCTCGTCAGGGCCGGCGGCCGCGTGGTGGGAGTGGGTTAATGGACATTGCAACAGGCCTCGGCCTGCTTGGCGCTGCGGGCGTGCTTTGCACCATCATGCTCATGGGTGGCGGCTTCGGCATGTTCTACAGCGACCATGCCATCATCGTCATTTTCGGCGGCTCATTTGCCGCGACATTGATCCGCTTCCCCCTGGCAACCATCATGCACGGTCTGCCGGTGGGAATGAAATACGCCTTCACCCTGCGTCGCATCACGCAGCGCGAGCTGGTCGACGAGATCGCTCAGCTGGCCGAAATCTCGCGCAAGCAGGGGCCGATGGGCCTGGAAAAGGTCGAGATCGAGGACACTTTTCTTGCCAAGGGCATCCGGTTCGTGGCCGACGGCTACGACGCCGACTTCATCCGCGACAACCTCGAGCGCGACCGCGATAACTTCCTCACTCTTCTTGACGAAGGCCAGAAGATCTACCGCGCGATCGGCGACTGCGCGCCCGCCTTCGGCATGATCGGTACATTGCTCGGAATGGTGCAGATGTTCGCCAACATGACCGATCCGTCCAAGCTCGGTCCGTTCATGGCGACGGCTCTTTTGGCGACGCTCTACGGCGCGGTGGTGGCGAATATCGTATGCCTGCCGATCGCGGACAAACTGCATGGCAAGGTGGCTGATGAGGAGATCAATCGCACTCTCATCATCGATGGCGTTCTGATGATGCGGGATTCGAAAAGTCCCGACCTCGGTCCGCGAGATGCTGCTCGCCTATCTGCCGGAGAAGCACCGGCACGAGGAGGCCACGCCCGAACTGGCTCCGGCCTAGCGGTCCGGGAGCGCGTAGTCCATGGCGCGGCGTAAGGAAGCACACGGCGGCGGCCACGGCTGGTTCGTCACCTTCGCCGATCTCATGGGCCTGCTCGTCAGCTTCTTCGTGATGCTGGTCGCTTTTTCCAATCAGGACCAGCAGAAGTTGCAAATCGTCGCCGGCTCGATGCGCGACGCGTTTGGCACGCAAAACAATGTGCGCTATTCCGGCATTGTCGAGGTCGACGGCCTGCCGACGCGGCCGAAGCTCAAGAACGCGGCGCACATTCGGCCGGAAGATGCGTCCGCCACGCCGACGCCCGACCAGAACGATCACGACCGCCAGTTCGGCTCGCATTTCAAAAGTGATCAGGCCTTTGCACTCGCGGCGGCTTCGCTGCGACAGGCGCTGCAGGACATGCCGGAACTGACCGAAGCGTCCAAACACATCATGGTCGAGGAGACCAAAGAGGGGCTCAATATCGAGATCGTCGACCAGGACGGCCGCTCGATGTTCCCGGAGGGCTCGAAGGAGCCCTACGAGCGGACCCGCACCATCATCCAGAAGCTTGCAGGGCCGCTGAAGGCGCAGCCGTACCGCGTCTCTGTCACCGGACACACGGCGGCCACCCGCGAGACGCCGCAGCCCGGCTACGGCCCCTGGAACCTGTCGGCCGATAGAGCCAATTCAGTGCGGCAAATCCTCGAAGAAGAGGGTATCCCTTCGGCGAATTTCTACGAGGTCGGAGGCAAGGCCGACACCGATCCGTTGTTCCCGGACGACCCCTATATGGCCGCCAATCGCCGGGTGACCGTAACGCTGATGCACGAGCCGCCCCCGGTTCCGCCCGGGCTGCAGCCCTAGGCGTTACCGGAAACACCGCGCTAATTGCCAAAAACGGCTCTTGTTTCTGACTGCCGACATGGGCATTTGAACCCGTTGGCGCTTCGTTCTCATTGCTGTGTTGTGATCAGGAAAGCGCCCAAGAATGACGCGCAGTCGCGCATGACTCCCGGGCTCAGAGGGTGTATAGGCGCTGCCCTGCATCCGCTCTCGGGGCAGCAGCAGGAGCAGGGCGAGAACCTGTTTCACCTTTGATGGCAGACAGCGTGACCGCCCCGGTTGCAGGGGATACGCCGGTGGACGGCAGCGCCCACGCGCGTACCGGCGCCGGCTTCCTGGGCCTCGCGCTCGGCAGCGTCGGCGTCGTCTATGGCGATATCGGCACCAGCCCGCTGTATGCGTTTCGCGAGGCCATCATCGCCTCCGCCGGTCCGCATCATTATGAGGCACTCAGGCACGGCGAAGAGACTCTGGTGCGCGATGACGTTCTCGGCGTCGTGTCGTTGATCCTGTGGGCGCTTTTCATCGTCGTCACGCTGAAATACATCGTCATATTGCTGCGCGCCGATAACAACGGCGAGGGCGGTACACTCACCTTGATGGCGTTGGCCTCGCGCGCGGTCGGCCGGTACACCAAGGCCGGTGGTGTTATTGCGCTGCTTGGTATTATCAGCGCCGCCTTGTTTTATGGCGACGCGGTGATCACGCCGGCACTCTCGGTGCTTTCGGCGGTTGAAGGTCTCGATGTCGCGACGCCGCGATTTCACGAATACGTCGTGCCGTTGACGATCGTGATCCTGCTGGTGCTGTTTGCATTTCAATCGCGCGGCACGGCCAAGGTTGCGGCCTTGTTCGGCCCGATCATGGTGATCTGGTTCGTGGCGATTGCGATCCCCGGCATGATGGCGATCGCCGCCGACCCCGGCATCCTGTGGGCGTTCTATCCGTTCTACGGCGTCCACTTCCTGCTTCATCACGGCATGATCGGCCTGTTCACGCTCGGCGCCGTGTTCCTTGCCGTCACCGGCGCCGAGGCGCTTTATGCGGATCTCGGACATTTCGGCCGCGGTCCGATTCAGATCGCATGGATCGCGCTGGTATTGCCGTCACTGGCGCTGAACTATCTGGGGCAGGGTGCACTGGTGCTCGCCAACCCCAAGGCCGTCGAGAACCCGTTCTTCCTGCTCTATCCCCATTGGCTGCTTATTCCGTCAGTTGTGCTTGCCACGGTAGCAACAGTGATCGCCAGCCAGGCAGTGATCACCGGTGCCTACTCGCTCAGCAGCCAGGCGATCCAGCTCGGACTGTTGCCGCGTCTCGAAGTCCGGCACACCTCGGCGCAACAGGCCGGCCAGATTTATATGCCGCGCGTGAATGGGATGCTGCTGGTGGCTGTGCTGTTGCTGGTTGCGCTGTTCCGATCCTCAAGCGCTCTTGCTTCGGCGTATGGCATCGCGGTGACCGGCACGATGGTCGTCACCTGCATGATGGCTTTTGTCGTCATCTGGCGGAAATGGCATTGGTCGATGCTGGCGGCTGCGGCGCTGATCCTGCCTTTCCTGTTCATCGACCTTACTTTCCTGTCGGCAAACCTGCTGAAGGTCGTTGAAGGCGGCTGGGTGCCGCTTGCCCTCGGCGGCGTCGTGATGCTGGTCATGTATACGTGGCGGCGCGGCACCAGGATTCTCTACGAGAAAACCCGGCGTCTTGAGACGCCGCTTGAGGACCTGGTGCGCATGCTGGAGCGCAAACCACCGCAGCGCGTGCCCGGTACGGCTGTATTTCTGACCAGCGACCCGGCCAGCGCGCCGACCGCTCTGATGCACAGTCTCAAGCACTACAAGGTGCTGCACGAAAAGAACGTCATCATCAGTGTCGAGACGGTCCATACGCCACGGGTGCACGGCGCCGACCGTGTTCGCATCGAGCCGGTTGGTTCGACGTTCCTGCGGGTGATGCTGCGGTTTGGTTACATGGAAACGCCGAACATTCCTCGCGCGCTGGCGATTGCACGGAAGCTCGGCTGGCATTTCGATATCATGTCGACATCGTTCTTCCTGTCGCGGCGCGCGCTGCGCCCGGCGCCGCATTCCTTCATGCCGCGCTGGCAGGATAAGCTCTTCATCTGGCTGGCGCGTTCCGCCAACGACGCCACCGATTATTTCCAGATACCGACCGATCGCGTGGTCGAGGTCGGTACGCAAGTGACCGTTTGATTCCCGGATGCGGCTGACGCAAGCTGCCGTTGCCGGAAGTTCCATCGTGCGGAGACAGACAATGTCGGATCAAAAACACAGCGTGCGCGATCTGACGCCGGAAGAGGTGGCGCAAGGACTGGAAGCCGGCCGTATGGTGCTGGTCGATGTGCGCGAGCTCAACGAGACTGCGATCGAGCGCTATCCCGGCGCGGTCATCGTGCCGCTTTCGGAGTTCGATCCTGCGGCCATTCCGGAGCCGCAGGGCCGCGAAGTCGTATTTGCCTGCCGTTCCGGCCGCCGCTCGGTGACCGCTTCGCTCGCCGCGCAGGAACAGGGCTACGCCTATTGCTGCCATCTCGCCGGCGGCATCCTGGCCTGGAAGGACGCGGGCTTGCCGACCGAGTCCTGAATGTCCTCATTCTGGCGTTGGGGTCAGCTACCCGGCTCATCCAAACCCGATATACTTCCCACAAGACGGCCAAAGGCCGCTTGGGAGGATTCAATGACCAAAACATTTTGCATCGTAGCCGTGGTTGTCGCGGCAGCCATCGGCGCTCCAGCGAATGCCGCCGATAACGTGAAGATCGGCGTCATCTATCCACTCACCGGTAATGCGGCGAGCGCCGGCCAGTCGGCCAAGGACGCGGTCGATATGGCTGCCGATATCGTCAATACGGCGCACCCGGAGCTGAAAAATTTGCCGCTCGGTCCGACGGCCGGGCTGCCAAATCTCGGCGGCGCCAAGATCGAGCTCGATGAGGCCGATCACCAGGGCAATCCGCAGGTCGGCCAGCAGCAGACCTTGCGCCTGATCACGCAGGATCATGTCGCCGCCATGCTCGGCTCGTATCACTCCTCGGTATCGCTGGTGGCGACCGCGGTCGCCGAGCGGCAGGGCATTCCGTATCTGGTCGCCGACTCGGTCGCTGCGAATATCACCGGGCGCGGGTTCAAATGGACGTTTCGGACCACGCCTTACGCTCCGGATTTCGCCAAAGCCTACGCCCAGTTCCTGACTGACCTGAAAAAGTCCGGGACCAGGATCAACAATATTGCCGTGGTCAATGAGAATACCGATTACGGCACGTCGGTGTCGGCGAGCATTCTCGACGCGGCCAAAGCGGCCAACATCCCCGTTGCGGCGCAGATCGCCTACAGCGCGAACAGCTCGGATGTCACCGCGCAGGTGCTCCAGCTTAAATCGACCAATCCGGATGCGGTGATATTCGTCAGCTATACCTCGGACATCATCCTTTATTTCAAGACGATGAAGAATCTCGAATATCTGCCGCCGATCATCATCGGCGACGATGCCGGCTTTTCCGATCCGAGCTTTATTCCCAACGTCGGCGATCTGGCTCAAGGAGCGGTCAACCGCAGTGCCTTCGATATCGGCAAGCCGGGCACCAATAGCTACATCATCGACCAGATGTTCAAGGCCAAGTTCGGCCGCGATCTCGACGACACCAGCGCACGCTGGATGCAGGGCTTCTTCGTGCTGGCCGACGCTATCAACCGCGCGGGTTCGACGGAGCCTGACAAAATTCAGGCAGCATTGAAGGCGACCGATCTCAAGCCCGACCAGCTCATGATCGGCTATAACGGCGTCAAATTCGACGACACCGGCCAGAATACTCTGGCGTCGACCTTCCTGATCCAGCTTAAAGGCAAGGAATACGTTTCAGTTTGGCCGGCGGATCGCGCCACCAGCAAGATCGAACTGCCCATGAAAGGCTGGCACTAACGTTTCGTGGACTTTTATTTCGAACGGGCGGTGCATGCCGCCCGTTCTTTTCTAGCGCCAGCGCCTGTGCAGCCACAGCCACTGCTCCGGATGCGCGCGCACCCAGCTTTCGATCATCGACGTGATGATCTGCATGGTGCCGGCAATGGCGATGCGGCCGTCGGCTTCCCGCGGTGGCTCAATGGCATCGGTGACTTCCAGCCAAAAGCTGTTGCGATCGGGCTGCCGGACGACACGTATGCCGTGGATCGGCGCTTCCGTTTGTCGGGCAAGCAGTGCAATCAGGGGATTGGCGAGGCAGCGCCGTCCGAAGAACGTCACCTCGACCCCTTTGACATAATGCTGGTCGGCCAACATGCCGACATGGGTTCCGGCTTCGAGCATGCGCGCCAGCTTTAGCGGCGCATCAAGTGACGTCGCCACCAATTCGCCCATCAGTGGCTGGCGGAGCTTGATGACGGCGTCGCTGATCGCCCCGATATTGGGCCGCCTGAACAATACGGCCGACTTGATGCCGGTTCTTCCGGCTGCGACTCCGGAAAGCTCCCAGTTCGCGAGATGAGCGACGAAGCAGATCGTGGCCTTGTTGCTTGCCGCAATGTCCTCGACGCGTTGTCTGGTTTCCGGAGTATAATCCAGCAGCTCCGGCTTTTGCGGGCCAAAATCCTTGAGCCCGAACTTGTCGAGGTGAGCGAATTCGACGACGACGCGTCCGAGATTGTCCCAAACCCCCGCAAGAATGTGCTCAATCTCGGCGTCGGATTTTTCCGGGAACGCGGCACGCAACTGTTCGCGGCCCAGCCGGTGTTCCTTGAATAGCGGGCCGGTTGTCCGGGTAATTGCTGCAACGAGGTTTGCAGTACGCCTGCGATCAAACCAGCGAACGGCGCGAATCAGTCCCGAGTGTAAGCGCGCCAACTGCGGCGTCGATCAGGGGCTTGAAACGCCGCCGCAACATCAGAAATTGACGATGATCTTGCCGAACACCTGGCGACTCTCGAGGCGAGCCAGTCCGCGTTCGAAGTCGGCTAGCGCTACCTCGGTGTCGATTACCGGAGTAAGCCCCGATGCCATCTTGGCGAGGCTTTCCCGGATATTGCGGAGCGAACAGCCGAACGATCCGAAGATGCGATATTGCTGCAAATAGAGCTGGAACAGATTGAAGGTGATCGACTGGCCCGTTGTCGAGCCGCAGGTGACAAGCCGGCCACCGCGTTTGAGGCAAAGCAGCGAGCCGTTGAAAGTATCCGGTCCGACGTGCTCGAAGGCGACATCGACACCTTTCTTGCCGGTGAGTTTGCGCACGATGGTTTCGAAACGAGCGGTGCGATAGTTGATGACATGATCGGCGCCGAGTGCCTTGGCCTTCTCCGCCTTGGCGTCGTCGCCAACCGTGGTGATGACGGTGGCGCCAATCGTCTTGGCCATTTTGATCGCTGTGGTGCCAATGCCGGAGCCGCCGGCCTGCACCAGGATCGTCTCGCCCGGTTCGAGCTTGGCATTGTCGAACAGCATGTGCTGCACGGTGCCAAACGCAACCGGCGCGCAGGCAGCATCGCGGAAACTAACGCCGGCGGGTATCGGAACGACGAGCCGGGCCGGCATGTTGATCAGGTCGCGGGCAAAGCCGTCGACATGAAAGCCCATGACGCCGGCGACGTTTTCGCAGAGATTGTCGCGGCCTTCGCGGCAAGCCTTGCAGGTGCCGCAGGTGAGTGCGCCATAGGCGACCACCCGGTCGCCGGGCTTGAAAGTCGTGACCTCTGCGCCGGCAGATACGATCTCGCCCGCTGCTTCGACGCCGACGATCAGCGGCAGCTTGCGCTTGGCGAAGGCCATGCCGCGCCAGCCCCATACGTCGATATGGTTGAGGCCGATCGCTTTGATACGGATCTGGACTTCGCCGGCCGCAGGGGCAGGGGGCGCTGCGATCTCAAGCAGCTCGATCTTGCGATCGCTGACAAGCGTCAGCGCGCGCATGGTCCCGCCTGCCGCGGTGCGCTTCTCGCCGCTAATGGCCGGGGCTGCAACGTCCGTCACGCTGGTTCTCGCGTCATGACCAGACATACGTTCTGGCCGCCGAAGCCGAACGAATTGGAAATAGCACGCCGCACGCGGGCATCGCGCGCCTTGTTCGGTACGACATCGAGCGTAATAGCGGGGTCGGGCACGCTGTAATTGATCGTTGGCGGAATGCGCTGATGCTCGAGGGTGAGAAAGCTGAATGCCGCTTCGACCGCGCCCGCTGCTGTCAGCGCGTGTCCAATCATCGATTTGTTCGACGAGATCGGAATATTGCGGATATGCTCTCCAAACACGGTCGAGACGCCAAGATATTCCATCTTGTCATTCTCGGGCGTCGAGGTGCCGTGCGCGTTGATGTAGTCGACGTCTTCCGGCCCGATGCCGGCATCGGCAAGCGCGTTTTTCATGCAGGCGATGATCGGTTTGCCGTCGGGGCTCGACCGCGTGCGATGGAAGGAGTCCGACTTTTCACCGCAGCCTTCGAGAATACCGAGGATGCGGGCGCCGCGTGCTTGCGCATAGTCGAAATCTTCCAGCACCAGCGCCGCCGCGCCTTCGGCAAGCACGAAACCATCGCGGTTTTTCGAAAATGGCTTTGAAGCCTGTTCCGGCGGATCGTTCTGGGTCGAAAGTGCGGACAGCAGCGAGAAGCGCACCAGCGATTCCGGCGTCAATGAGCCGTCGGCGGCAACAGCAAGCGCCGCCTGGCACTCGCCGCGCCGCACCGCTTCGACGCCAAGCTGGATGGCGCTTCCGCCGGATGCGCAGGCAGTATTGAGCGAGATCGGCGAGCCCTCCGTTCCGAAATGAGCAGCTAGCCGCTCGCCGAGAATTCCGTATTTGAGGGACTGATGGATGTCCTTAAAGCGCGGGTCGCGGGCGACGCCAGTCAACTCGGCATATCCGGCGTTATCCTTGAGTCCGGCATCGTTCGCCATAGCGATGCGATAATGCCATTCGATCTCGAGCGGCGGAGCAGCAAAAAATAGCGGTCCAGGGAAACGGCCTTTGCTGCCTATGCCGGACTCCGCGATGGCTTCCTCGCCGGCGAGGGTCGCAATCCGCTCGGAGAATTCCGCGGGCGACATGTAATCCTTGTAGACGTCGTTGACCGCGCCCGCGATCGTGGTGCGCAAGCTTTCGGTTGGAAAGCGGCTGATCGTGCGAATGCCGGACTGTCCGGCAGTCAGCTTTGTCCAGTTGTCGGCCTTGCCGACACCAAGCGACGAGACGACGCCGATACCGGTCACGGCAACGATGGGACGACCGGCTTTGTCACGCTTTGGTGCCATGTTGTTTTCCTTCAACCGGCCCGTTCGACCAGTGCGAGCCCTTCGCCGCGCCAATTGCCGACGCTGGTGACCACAACCTGCGACAGTCCCTGCGGACTATCGCCGGTGTCGCCGCTACCGGCGGGCGCAAACAGCTTGCCGTGCTCGATAGCAGCGCAGGCGATTCCCAGATTGGCCAGGAACTGGGTTTCGACTCCATGCCCGATATACGTACCGGTATTGCGAACCGGAAGACCAATGTCCTTGAGCGCTGTCCGCTCCGCGGAAGTGGCGGGCTCGATCCCGGAGGCGCCGGAGATAACGCCGGCATGGCCGCGGTCTACCGAGTTTGCGATCGCGTCCCACTGCCGCAGTAGCGCGGCCTCGGATTCACCCGGACCGCGGATATTGCGATTGGCATGAATCTCCGAAAGCCTTGCGCGAGGTTTGGCGCCACGTGCTTTTGCATGCTCCGGGCTCTCCAGCACAAGGAACGCACCCATGGTGGCGAAGGCGATACCGCCTCCGGGTCCACGATCCCATACCGGCGCGAATTTATCCCGTAACAGCACGTGGCCAAGTTCAAAGGCGAGCAAGACGTCCCAACGTGCACCGTTATACGAGCCGCCGACCAGCGTCAGTTCGCTCTGGCCCGCGGCAATGCGCGCCTGCGCGACGCGAACGGCATCAAGCCCCGCGGCTTCCTCGCCCATGAATGTGCGCGATGAGCCGACGACGCCGTGCACCAGCGAAATATTGCCGGCGAGCAGATTGGGCAGTTGCGCCAGGAACAGGGTAGGGCGCAAATCGCTCATCAGCCGTTCATTGAGGAAGGCACCGGGTTTATTCGACTTCCGCACGCCGGCCAGGATGGCGTTGTCTGCGGCGATATCGCGCTCGCCGCCGCCTGCGGCGACAATCATGTCGGTGCGATCGAGCAGCTCAGCCTTGCCGGCAATTCCGGCGTCGGTCAGCGCAAGCCCGGCCGCATAGGTTCCGGCGCGTTGCCACAGCTCCATCTGCCGCTGATCCGCCTTCTTTGGGATCTGCTTGTCGAAGCTCATCGCCGGCAGCGGATGCACGATGTAAGGCGCAAAGGTCTTGTCGTCATACGGCGGCGGGCCGCCGCGCTCGAGGCCCGACCAATTCGTCTCCAGCCCCTCGCCGAGACAGGTGAGCAAACCGACGCCAGTGATCCACACCTCGCGGCGGCCGCTCACTTCACCGGCTCCTTGAACGGGAACTGCAAACGCTCTGCCCAGTCGCGGATTGCCTTGCGGAATGCCGGATTCGGATAAGGCAGCATGCGGTAGGTAATTTGCGCGTTGCAGACGACCTTGCCGTCGCGAAAGCCTTTGACTTCACCGACAGTGAATCCCGAACCCTCGTGGATGACTTTGCCCTCGAATTCGAGCGCGTCGGCCGGAAAGACCGCGGTGCGCATCTTGCCTTCCTTGACGGCGGCGAGGATCGGCATCTGGTCGAAATCTACCAGCGCGCTGGCGAGCCAGCCTGTGGTCTGCGCCATGCACTCGATCAGAAGCACGCCCGGCATCAGCGGATAACCCGGGAAATGGCCTTCGAACACCGGGCTCTCATTCGCTTTCGGAATAGTACACGCGGTGCGGATCAGACGCGCGCCAATGTCGACGTCGACGATACGGTCGAGCATCTGAAAATATTCAAGACGCATGTGGGGCGCCCTCAGGCGCCTTTGGCGGCGATCAGCTCGTCGATGCGGTCGCTCAGATTCTTCAACACGAAGTACTGATCCGTCGTCGCCTTGCCGTCGTTGACTTCCTGGGTCCACTGCTCGAGCGGCAGCTTGATGCCAAAGGCCTTGTCGATAGCGAACGCGATGTCGAGGAAATCGAGGCTGTCGATCTCGAGATCGTTGATCGCATGGCTTTCCGGCTTAATGTTTTCACGCGGAATGTCGCAAGTTTCCGCAATGATTTCAGCCACTTTATCAAACGTCGTGGACATCAGGCACGCTCTTTTATGTAACGGCATGAATTTGCGCCGAAAACGGCGCAGCGAACAACCCGATTGTCTGTCCGGGCCCCTCAGGTCGAACGCTCCGTATAGCGAAGGACGGGGGCAAGTTCAACGGCGGAAGCCCACGGCCGAGCGGGTTATCCGGCGCTATAACGGGGCCTCTAAGCCTTTGCGCTGGCTGAAGGATCAGGCCCCGCGGAGAGCCGCTCAACGGCTTGTTCGGTGCCCGAAAAGACGTCAACATCGCGAGGAACCGCCCGTTTGCTATGGAACGTGGGCGGATCGGGAGGACATCATGCGGCACCTGCTTCGGCTCGCGGGACTAATGCTCATTGTGGTGGCGCTTGCGCCGCCACGGGCTGGTGCCCAGGTTCTGATGCAGCGCGACGTGTCGCTCAAAATGGCGCTGACGATCGCCGAAGCCGCGATTGCCGAATGTGAAAAGGCGGGGAACGACGTTTCCGTGGCGGTTGTCGATCGCGCCGGACGGCTGCGCGTCTTCCTGCAGGGCGACAGGGCGGCGCCCCACAACATCGAGCTCGCGCAGCGCAAGGCTTATACGGCGCGCACCTTTGGGCGCTCCTCGGCGGAGTGGTCGGATCGCACTGCGGCTGGATCGGAACTGGCGGCGCAACGGCAGCTGGAACACGTCATTGCGCTTCGTGGCGGAATACCGATCAAGGTCGACGATGAAACAATCGGTGCGGTCGGTGTCAGCGGATCGACTTCGACCGGGGATGAAGCCTGCGCCGCGGCCGGCGTTCAGAAAGTGGCCGACCAGTTGAAATAGGGTGCGCGCGCTATTTTTTTACCGGCATCGTGATCGGCGCGCAGTTTTGCCGGCCTTGCATCAGGCAGTCCTGCGTCTTCTCCATGTCGGTGATGGTATCGGCGATCCAGACGCCGACCCCGACCAGCACCGAGACAATCATCACGGCAATGACGTTCATCAGCATGCGGTGGCGATAATCGATGTGGGCGTCTTCTTCCTCGTATTGCGCCAGATCATCGAATGTCTCGGCACTGCCGCCGCGCGTGGCGCTCGATAGCGGCTGCACAGGCACCCGACGGCGCAGCTGAAATTGCAGGATCTGACCTGATCCCTGCGGCGCGCTCAGATCTGACCGGCTGTCCACCAAGTTAGGGTCACCCCGTGCTTCGTTCCAAATATAGCGGATTTGCCAGCCGGCTTCCTGCGGTATTGTGCATGGCTGCTTCCATTCCAAGCCGCCGTGAACTGGCCTAGAATCTTGGCTAGTCATCATAACGATATCGATCCGCAGGACGGAGCAATTTATGACAAATTTCGCGGGAAGAATGAGCCAGTGCGGCGCGGCCGCAGTTTTGGCGCTTGGGTTGGCACAAATTTCAATGACCGCCGCTGGCGCAGCCGATTACGACGTTGGCTCGATCCACATCAGCCAGCCGTGGGCGCGGGCGACGCCCAAAGGCGCTACCTCCGCCGCGGCCTATATGACGGTCACCAATAATGGAAAGACCCCGGATCGGGTAAATTGCGTGTCGAGTGACGCCAGCGCCGAGTGTCAGATCCACTCGATGACGATGGACAATGGCGTGATGGTGATGCGGCCGGTCGAAGGCGGCCTCGAAATCAAGCCCGGCGAGACCGTGACACTGAAGCCGGGCAGCTTTCACATGATGCTGCTCAACCTCAAGCACCCGCTGGAGCAGGGCAATTCATTGCAGGCGACGCTGAAATTCGACAGCGCCGGGATAGTTCAGGTTGACTATCCGATTGCGGCAATCGGCGCTGCCGCGCCCGGTGTGCCCGCAGGCGGAGGCAGCATGATGCAGGGCGGTGGCATGATGGGTCCGAGCGGCGGCACGATGGCGCCGATGAACAAGCAGTAGCGTGCCGCCGCGGAGTAGCTGGAGCTACTTCTTCGCGTTGAACGGTGCCTTGGAGCCTTGCGGCAACGGCGCCTGGAAGGTGTTGAGGGTCATCGACACCATGGCGTAGTAGCCAAGGATGCCGACTAACTCCACCGTGCCGGCTTCGCCAAGCACCTTCTTCACGCGGTTATACGCGCCCGTGCTGACACGTTTGGTCGAATAAAGTTCCTTGACGAAGGTGTAGATCGCCTGCTCGTCCTTGGGCGCTTTCTTCGGCATGCGTCCGGCCTGAATGTCGCGGACGGTTTCCGGCTTCACGCCGGCTTTCTCCGCCATCGGCGCGTGCATGAACCACTCGTATTGCGCTTTCCAGTGCTGTGCCGTGCAGAGGATGGCAAATTCCGACAGCCGCGGCGAAACGCTGGTCTTGAAGCGCAGATGGCCGCCGAGCTTTTGGGCCAGCTCTCCGAACGTCGGCGAATGCAGATAGATCGCAAACGGACCTGACATTCTGAACTGGCCGCGCGGACCAGCTTTGATCGAGTCCGCCAATGCATTCTGTTCGGCAGTCAATTTGTTCTGGTCGAGTTTGGTTAAACGGGGCGATTGCATGTCGGCCATAGTTTTCCTCTGTTTCCTTTTGGGCGTAGGACGGGCAGAACGCCTCGTCTTGAATGGTTGTTATTTAATGAAGGTACGCGAGCAATTGTTCGTCGGCTAGCGCCGCTTTTTGGTCTTGCTCTTCTTCGTGGCTTTTGACTTTGCGGTCGCGGGCTTCAGCCGTTTCGTAGCCATCGCCCGTTTGGCTGGCATCAATCCAGCCTTTTCGACCTGTCGCACCCAGTAATCCCAGGCGCGGTTGGTCGATGGTGGGCGCTCTTGGTGCGCTGCCGTTAATGTAATTTCACCGGCCGATAGCGAGTCGACGTGACCATGCGCCATGGCCTGACTAAGCAACTTGCAATTGTCCGAACTGAATACTGTACGAAACGTCAAATTGCGCAAGCTTGTGCCGGCGACGGTGGCGCCGTGCCGGCGCATCAACACCATCCAATTTGGACCAAGCGCACGGGCAAGCGAGGCGCCTTCTTCCGGCTTGATGACCAGCATGTTGGTGTCGCCAAATTCGTCGCGCTGATCCCAGAACGGCACCTTGCCGATCACGGCGGCGAGGTGGAATACCGGAACGATCTCTGTCCCAGATATAGCGAACGGCAGCACGGTGTGAGCGTGATGATGCACGACGGCGTGAACGTCGGGCCGCGCCTTGTAGATCTCGCCGTGAATGACCCGCTCGCTATAGAGCCGGAAGTCGGTCGGCTTCACCGGTTCGGAATCGAGATTGAGCTCGACGAGGTCCGATATTTCTGCAAGCTCCGGCGCGCGATGGCGCGGAATGAAATAGCGCGACGGATCGTTCGGATTGCGCACGCTGACGTGGCCAAAGGCGTCGAGAAGCTTCTCATTCGCAAGGATGCGCGTAGCCACGATCAATTCGTGCAGCGTCTCGGCGAGAGTGTCCGGCATGATGAACTCCGATTTGGTTATTTTGTTGCGACAAGATCGATGAGGGCGGACATGCCGGCATGCGAACTGCCTTCGCTCATGACAGCGTCATATTCGCGGATGTCGAGCTTTGTCATATCGCCAAAGCCCGCCTGCAGGATTTCGCGGGTGTAGGTGCGGGCTACATCCGAAGGGCCGCCGGTCTTGTATTCGAGCTGTTTGGGGCGATAGCCCTCAATCAGCAGCAGTCCGCCAGGCGAAACAGCGGCTTTGAGATTTGCGAAGAAGGTGTCCCTGTCGTGCGGATCGACAAATATGAAGATTGCGACGACGACATCGAAGGCATTCCTGGGCCAGTGCCACTTTGTGACGTCGGCGACTTCGGTGCGGAGCTTCACGCCGCGCTCTGTTGCCAGCGCCTGCGCTTTGGCGACGCCCGCCGGCGACAAGTCGATGGTCAGCACGTCCAGTCCCTGCTCGGCGAGCCAAACGCCGTTGCGGCCTTCACCGTCCGCGACTGAAAGTGCGGTCTTGCGGCCGCGCAACTGTGGCGCTTGCGCCTTCAAAAATGCATTCGGCTCCTTGCCGAAAGCGTAACCCTGGGCGCTGAAGCGCTTCTCCCACCGTTCCAGTTCTGACATTGCTTTTCCTTGGCGTTTCCTGCGAGCTTTTGGGCGCATGTTTTGGCATCATGATGCGCAGCGCGCTAGTGGTCCAAGTCGGCGCTTCACGAGGGAGTATTTCATGGCTGCGACGGTGAAAGCCCTGCTGTTCGATGTGTTCGGTACGCTGGTCGATTGGCGTACCTCAATCGCACGTGAGGCTGAGGCCATGCTCAAACCACTGGGCTATTCGCTCGACTGGCTCGCTTTCGCTGACGCCTGGCGCGGCGAATACCAGGGCGCGATGGATGAAGTGCGCTCGGGGCGGATTCCATTCTGCAAGCTCGACGTGCTGCACCGGCGCAATCTCGAACTTATTCTGCCGCGCTTTAAAGTCGACAAACTGAGCGAGGAGCAGCGGCGTGAGCTCAATCTGGCATGGCATCGGCTGGATGCATGGCCGGATGTGCCGCCGG
Source organism: uncultured Alphaproteobacteria bacterium (assembly GCA_963739945.1). Taxonomy (GTDB): domain Bacteria; phylum Pseudomonadota; class Alphaproteobacteria; order Rhizobiales; family Xanthobacteraceae; genus BOG-931. The sequence continues at coordinate 134,494 of CAVUCN010000010.1, forward strand.
GGCTGGTACGGCTGAAGCGCCGCTACATGCTGGCGCCATGCTCGAACGGCAATATCTCGCTGATGGTCGATCTGGCGCGCCGCAACCATCTGCCGTGGGATACCATCCTCGGCTCAGAGATTGCCGGTGACTACAAGCCGAAACCAAAAGTCTATCTCGCGTCGTGCGAGGCATTCGATTTGAAGCCCGAAGAATGCATGATGGTTGCCGCGCACACAAAAGACCTCATGGCGGCCGCGGCGCTTGGGCTGCGCACCGGTCATATTGCGCGCCCTAACGAACACGGCCCGGGACATGGCGAGAGCGCACCCAGCGATAAAGTCGATTTTGCTGCGCAGAGTCTGGAAGATCTGGCAGGTCAGCTGGGGGTGTGAGAAGCGTCGAGCGCTTGACTAAAGCGTCGGGTAGTCCGTGTAGCCTTTGGCGGCACCGCCGTAATAGGTCTTACGATCCGCCGTGTTAAAGTCCGCGCCGCGGCGCAAGACGTTCCGGCAAATCCGGATTGGCGATGAACAGTGTCGCGAAAGAGACTAGGTCCGCATTGCCGTCACGCAGCGACCGCATTGGCGCGGGCGAGATCGTAGGCTTTGTTGGCAATCAGCGCGGTACGCCACAGCGGCCGGAAGAACGCCGCGTCCAACCGCGGTCCTAGCCCGACCGGATCGGCGGGGCCGGGCTCGACCAGATGCAGGTAGGCGAGGCCAAGCCGATCGAGCTCGCGCACGACGGTCGAAAACGTCGCGGCTGGATCGCTGTCGGAAATATCGTTGAAGGCGAGGTTGGTCGGGGAGATGTGCACGCCGGTGCGCTCTCCGCCCCATACATCCGCCACGGCCTCCATGACTTCAATGAGAAGGCGTGCGCGATTGGCGTCGCTGCCGCCATAGGCGTCGCTGCGCTTGTTGGTGCTGTCGCGTAAAAATTGGTCGAGCAGAAAGCCGTGAGCGGCGTGGACCTCGATGCCGTCGAAACCGGCGGCCTTCGCATTCTCGGCGCCCTTGCGGTATTGCGCGACGATACCCGGAAGTTCGCTGGTCTCAAGCGCTCGCGGCGTGACGTATGGCTTCATGCCGTCGAGCGTCCACGCTTGACCTGCCGGCGCGATCGCGGACGGTGCGACGGGCAGTGCGCCATCCGGCTGCAAGGCGGGGTGCGAAATGCGCCCGACGTGCCAGAGCTGCAACGAAATCCGCCCGCCGCCTGCGTGCACGGCATCGGTGACAAGCTTCCAGCCGGCGATCTGTTCGGCGCTGTGAATGCCCGGTGTGCCCGGATAGCCGAGCCCTTGCGGCGAGACCTGACTCGCCTCGGCGATAATCAGCCCGGCGCTGGCGCGTTGTGCGTAATAGGTGGCGTTCAATGCGGTCGGTGCATTTCCCGAGCCGGCGCGATTTCGAGTCATCGGCGCCATGACAATGCGGTTTGGCAGTTGCAGCGGTCCAAGCTGAAACGGCGAGAACAGATCGGTCATGCAGTCTTCCACTTTGTAATGCTGCCAGGCGGTGGATCACGGTTATTCGAAACTCGCACAGGTATGCGCCGGTGGAAACAGTGTTACGGGACACAGCGTTGCCGGTCGCGGGCGTTCGCTTGCATCGGGCACCATCGCCTGTAACATCAATGCAAACGGGGTTCATGAAATGAACGAACGCGCGAGGGAGGGAAGTGGCGGCCGGTTGAGTCAAGCCACCAGGCACCTTCAGGACGAAGCGCTCGATGGCCTGATTGCCGTCAGTAACGGCCTCAACAATTTCCTGGAATCGAACGCGGTGTATGTGCTCAGCGGCGTACGCCCGATCGGCGAGAGTGCTGTCGTGCTCGATCGCGATGGCTCCTCGACGCTGATCGTGACTCCGGCCTGGGATGAGGAGCGCGCTGCGCGAATTTCGCGGACGGCGCGAACTATTGCAACCAACGATCTCGCCGCGGCGCTTGATGCCGCGGTCCGTACCCACAAGCTGACGATGTCGCGCACGGTGTCGATCGGCTTGAGCCTGCTGGGGCAGGCGATTGTCGATCGCATTGCATCGGCGCTGGGCACTTTGCCGAAACCGGCCGACGAACTGGCGCGCGACCTGGCCAAAATACGCACCGCCGAGGAGCTTGCCGCGGCCGAACGCGCAACGTGGATTGCCGAGCGCGGTTATGAGCGGCTGCTGGAATATGCGCGGCCCGGCGTGCGCGAGTTCGAACTCGCAGCCGAATTGTACTGCTTCACGAAGCGGCTTGGTGCCGAAGATAACTTTCTGCTGATGAGCGCTTCGCAGCATAATCTTGCGGTGCGCGCGGCGGGCGAACGCATCCTCGATGTCGGCGATATCATCCTGTCCGAGATCACGCCCTGTTATCAGGGCCAATTCTCACAAATCTGCCGAACCACGGTGATTGGCGAGCCGCGGCCGGTGGTGCGGGAGAAGTACGCCATATTGCAGGAGGCAATGGATGCGGGCCTGGTTGCCTGCCGCGCCGGCAGCAGCGTCGCCGAGCTCACGCGTTCCATCAACGGCGTTTTCCAGAAGGCCGGCTACGGCGATTACTGTCGGCCGCCCTACATGCGCGTGCGTGGCCACGGCCTCGGCATAACCTCGGATCGGCCCGGCGACATTGTCGATAGCAACGAGCGCGTCTTGGAAAACGGCATGGTGTTCGTAATGCATCCCAATCAGTACATCCCGGAGAGCGGCTATCTCATGTGCGGCGAGCCGGTCGTGGTGTCGGACAATGGCGCGCGTTCACTTTCCGCCCGGCGGGCGGAACTCGATGTAATCGCAGTTTGAGACGCCAAGATGCGAACCATGCAACCTTCGGTGACGCTCGGCTCCTACACGTGGGCGCAGGATCGTTTGCCGATCGACGAGTTCACGCTGCGTCTTGAGGACTTGCACGCGGCGATGGACCGGAATGGCTGGGAGGCGATACTCGCTTACGGCGATGTGCGCGAGCATGCGTCGCTCGCATTCCTCAGCAATTTCATCCCACGCGTACGCTGGGCCATGGCGTTGCTGCCGCGCAGCGGCGATGCACGGCTTGTTATGCGCTATGAGCACGCGCGATCTGCCGGCCATGCGCAGTCTGACCTGGATCGCCGACGCACGATCCGGCATGGGACCTGAGTGGGCAAAATCGTTCGATCCCTGGTTCGAACAGTTCAAAAGCGAGAAGCGCCGTCAATCTCGGCACACTCGGATTCGATTTCATGGCGCCGGTGCTGTTCCAGTCGGTGCGTCGCAGCCTTGGCGAGCGCTTTGCCCTGCAAAGGGCGGACGACATTCTTCGCTTGGCCTCGCGCCCCAAGCGCCCTCGCGAGCTGACGATGATCAGGGCAACCTGCAAGGTGCTCGACGCCGCGGCCAAGACCTTTGGCGAGAGTTGGGGCAAAAATCGTTCGCCGGAAACCGCCGCGCTTGACGCCGAACGGGTCGCGCGCTCGCTTGCGGCGCAGGATGTGCGAACGTTGGTAAGTCTCGATGGTGGCCGCACGCTCGTTCCCTATCAAGGCTTGTTCGAGCAGAAAGTCGGATCGCTGGTCGGTTATATCGCTGTGAAAGTGGCGGGCTACTGGGCCGACATGTTCATCACTGTCGACGACGGGACCCCGGGCCCGCATCGCGACACGCCGAGGCCGCGCTCGATGCTCTCATTGCCGCGGATGCGGCCCGGGCGTAAGTTCCGCGGAGCTGCACGCGGCGGCCGCTGATGCGTTGCGGCCCTTCACGCTTCATCCCGCTTTGGACGAAAGCGTAGGCCACGGCATCGGATTGTCGTTGCAGGAAGAGCCCGATGCTTTTGTGCAGCGGAAAATGCCGTACTCGTAGAGGATGGCGTCTATACATTGCAGGTCGGGATCGCAGATCGCCAAGGCCGGCAACGTCCTGATTTCGGCAATCGTGCGTAACACGCGGACGGGAGCGGAAGTGCTGGCGCGTTCTCCGTCGATCGTAGCCGCATGAGCGGTTTGGTGATGTTGCGAGGTTTGAGATGACGAAGAACACCGAAACTCCCGACTACGACCACCTCTACGATATCCTTGCCAGACGCATGAGCATCCGGCGGCTCAAGCCCGATCCCATTCCGGACGACTATGTGCACAAGATTCTCGAAGCCGGACGCTGGGCGATGTCGGGCGCAAACTCGCAGCCTTGGGAATTCGTCGTGGTCAAGGACGAACAGGTCAAACGCGAATTGTTCGAAGCCTATCGTGACGTCAATTCCGATTTCATTTTCTGGATGGAGCAGATGCGTGAAAAACCGCTGCGTCATCCCGCCTATCAGGTCGAGGGCGACAACCCCAAAGAGCAATGGGAGCGTGCCAGGACCGGGATGTCGCGCGCCTGGTCCGCGGCGCCGGTGCTCATCGTTATCCTGGGCGACGGACGGCGCCAGTGGGGAACGGTGCAGGGCGCGCTCACTTTCGGACGCCACCAGAGCCATCTCACCGACGCGCTCGCCAACGCGGCGACGCTGATGCATCTTGCGGCTGCATCATTGGGGCTCGGTTCGCAGCACGTCACGATCCATATCGAGGAGCCGTTCAAGCGTGTGCTGGGCGTGCCCGACCTGGTGATGATCCATCACATCATTCCGGTGGGCTGGCCGGCGATTGAACGGCGGCCGGGTGTGCGCCGTCCGCTCGAAGACGTCGTGCACTACGATCGCTATGACATGAAGAAATACATGTCGAACGAACAAATCATCGATTTTTTGCGCGAGCTTCGCGGGCTGACACGGCGGGGCTATCACGACACGCCAAAACCGCCGGGAGGGTGACTTGAGGCGAGTCACGGGACTGGCGAACAACCGAGCGCTCGCCGGACTGCTGCTTGCGGCAACTCTCTTCCAGGTATCGGCAGCCGCGGCGGCCGACAGGATTCGTGTCGGCAAGTCTGTCGTTCAGCCCTTCGCCTTCGCTCCGCTCGAAATCGGGACGGCCGAGGGTATTTGGGCGAAGCATGGTCTCGAAGTCGAAGTCGTTATTTTCGCCGGCGATGCCAAGTTGCAGCAGGGGCTGGTGTCTGATGCCGTCGACTTCGGTCTCGGCTCGGGGCCGGCCATGGGCTTCCTGGCCAAGGGAGTGCAGGCCAAGGCGGTGGCCGCGATAGCCAACGAGCCGCTGAGCATGGGATTGATCGTGGGCCCGGCTTCAAACATCCGGGTGCCGCAGGATCTCAAGGGCGCCAAGGTCGGCGTCACCACCAACGGCTCGTTGACCTATTGGTTGACGCGCGAACTGTCGCGGCAGATGGGCTGGGGCTCTGAAGGTATCGAGACCGTCGCGCTCGGTGCGATCGGTCCGCAATTCGCCGCGCTAAAGGTAGGGCAGGTCGACGGCGTGATCATGTCGTCGTCTCAGGGCTACGGGCTCGAAGCAAAGAATGAAGGGCGGATGCTGCTCAAGTTCGGCAGCTACATCAAGGATTTCCATACTCACGTCATTTTTGCGACCGACGACATGATCGAGCACAAGCCTGACCAGGTCCGGCGTTTTCTCGCCGGCTGGAAGGATGTGATCGCGTTCATGGCTGCGAACAAAGATGAGACCGTGCGCATTGCGCGCCAGGTGACGGGTCTCGACGAAGCCATAGAGCGCCGCGAATACGACGACGTCATGCCGATGATGTCGCGTGATCTGCGTTTCCGCGCCGAAGGCGCTTGACGTGATCGGGGATTCGTTTCCGGAGATGGGCATCATGCCGGCGAAACCCGACATGCGCACGCTCTACACGGAAAAATTCCTGACCGATCCGTAGATGTCCCCACCTAGTCGAAGTGCAGGCCGCTTTTCTTGACGACCGGCTGCCAGCGCGTGGCTTCGCTCTGGATGAAGCTGGAAAATTCCGCGGGCGTGCTGCTGGTTGGGTAAAGTCCGACCGCGTCGGCACGCGCCTTGATGGCGGGATCGTTGAGGATTTTCGCAGTCTCGCCCTGAAGCTTGGCGACAATCGGCGGCGGCGTGCTGTGTGGCGCCACCAGACCAAGCCAAACCGCAAGGTCACCGAGATGCAGTCCACCGGCTTCGTCGAGTGTCGGCAGGTTGGGTAAAGCGGGGAAGGGGCGAGTATCGAGCTTGGCCAGTGCGCGCAGGTCGCCCGATTGAATGAGCGGCAGTTGTGCCGATGGGCCGTCGAACACGAAATCCACGCTCTTGGTGAGGATGCCGTGCGCCACTTCGGCGCTGCCGTTGTACGACACGAGAACGGTATCGACGCCGGCAGCATCATTGAACAGGTAGCCTTGCAGCTTGGTCGATATCGTTCCGGCGCCGTAGTTGAGTTTGCCTGGCGCGGCCTTGGCTTTGGCGATCAGGTCTTTCACCGATTTTACGTCGCTCTGCGCGTTGACCACCAGCAGGCCGATGGTCTTGGCAACAAGCGAGATCGGAGCGAAATCGGCGATCGGATTGTAGGGCAGCGTTTTGTACAGATACTGATTCATCACGAGTGTTGAATCGATCGCCATCAGGAGCGTGTAGCCGTCCGGGTTGGCCTTTGCCGCGGCTTCTGCACCGATCACCGTGTTGGCGCCGGGGCGGTTTTCGATGACGACCGGCTGTCCAAAGTCAGCGCTCATCTTGTCGCCGATAAGCCGCGCCATCACGTCAGACGGGCCACCCGCCGGGAACGGCACGATAATGTGAATGGCGCGACTGGGATAAGCGTCCTGCGCGATCGCAGGCGCGGCAACAAGCGCCGACACGAGGGCAAAAGCAGCAATTTGAAGCGAGCGCATGAGTATTCTCCCGGCCTTTTTTCTCAATCAAATTTGATATTGGCTTCTTTCAACGCCTTTTCCCAGCGCGCCGCTTCCGCGCGAATAAAGGCGGCGAAATCCTCCGGCGTGTCAGTGACGGCGAAGTTGCCGGTCTGGTCAAATTTCGCTTTTACATCCGGCTCCGCCAAGATGTGCACGATCTCGGCGTTGAGTTTTTCGACGATCGGCTTTGGCGTTCCTTTCGGCGCCACCATGCCAAGCCATACCGCAAGATCGTCGAAGTTTTGCAGGTCGGCGGCAGCAGCGAGTGTCGGCACCTCGGGATAGGGCTCCTTGCGCCGATCGAGCTTGGCAAGCGCCCGCGCCTTGCCGCCCGCGATCATGGGGCCGACAACGACAGTGCCGCCATAGACCATATCGACCGAATGGCTGAGCAGGCCCTGGACTGTCTGCGCAGTACCCTGGAACGGCACGTAGACCACATCGATGCCGGCGGCCTTGTTGAACAGCACGCCCATAAGCTGTGCGGTGATGGTGCCGGCGCCGAAATTGAGCTTGCCGGGAGCTGCCTTGGCGCGCGCGATCAGTTCCTTTACGGTTTTGGGGCCGTCCTCGGACACCGCGAGCAACGACATCGATTTCACTGTCGTCGTGATCGGCGCGAAATCACTGAGCGGATCGTAAGGCAGGTTCTTGTAGAGAAACTGGTTCATCACCAGCGTCGAGTCGATGGCCATCAGCAGCGTGTAGCCATCGGGGGCGGCTTTCGCGACCATTTCGGCGCCGATGATGGTGTTGCCGCCCGGCCGATTGTCGACGACGACGGGCTGTCCCCAATCTTCACTCATCCGCTGTCCAATGATACGCGCGGCGATGTCGGCTGGACCGCCTGCGGGAAACGGGATGACAATATGGATCGGCCTGCTGGGAAAGAGTTCGTCGGCCCGCGCTTGCGGGTGAACGGCCAGTGCAAGGATGCTGAAAACGCAAGCAGCGGCTATTCGATAACTCACGTCGTGTTCCCCGCACTCAGTTGGCCGGCTGCGATTGCCGCACTTTGTTGGGATTACTGTACATGCTTTTTCGGCTCCACGCTCCGCGCTACACTCCGGCTGGCTTTTCCGGGAGAGCGACATGCCGGCGCGTATCGGACTGATCATCCCTGCTTCCAATCGCATGGTGGAGCAGGAAATGGTGCGCCACGTGCCCCCGGACGTTGTTGCGCATGTGATGCGGTTGCGCATGACCGGAGAGCACCGCGGCACGCTCGATGCGCTGCTACCCCAGGTCGAGCGTGCAGCGGGCTTGCTGGTCGATGCCCGCTGTGACGTTGTGGCATTTCATTGCACGGCAAACTCGACGGCAGATGGCCTGTCAGGCGAAGCAAGACTGTTGGAGGCGGTTCGGCAAGCCGGCGCGGTGCTGGCGACAACCACCGCGACCGCTGTCCGCCGGGCCTTCGATAGGCTCGGTGCGCGCCGCATTGTGCTGCTGACGCCGTACAGCCAGCACACCACGGACGAAGAAGCCGGGTTCCTGCGGGAGGCTGGCTACGAAGTGCCGTTTGCCCGCGGCTTCGGACTCAAGGGCAGCGATGAATATTGCGCAACGCCACCGCAGTTCTGGCGCGATCGCGCTCTTGAGGCGGCGCGGCCCGACGCCGATGCGTACTTCCTGAGCTGCGCCAACATTTCCGTCTTTTCCATTATCGAAGAGGTCGAGCAGCGGCTCGGCCGGCCCGTCGTAACCAGCAATCAAGTGGTTATTTGGGACGCCTTGGCGCTTCTCGGTATCGGCGACCGCCGCAACTGTCCCGGTCGGCTGTTCGATGGTCTCGGCACGGAAAAGTCCACCCGTCGCATTCATGCGTGAGTGAAATGATGACTCGCCATCAGGCATCCGTGGCGACGAAGGGATTGCTTGCTGCACTGCTTTGGCTTGCGGCCGCAGCGTCAGCGCAGGCGGATGATGTGGCGAGCTTCTATCGCGGCAAACAGATTCGCTTCATCGTCGGGTCGGCTGCGGGCGGTACTTACGATTTGCTCGCGCGTATCGTGGCGCAGCATTTACCGGCGCATATCCCCGGCAATCCGTCGATCATCGTGCAGAACCAGCCGACCGCAGGCGGCGCGGTCATGGTGAACCAGCTTTATGCGCTGGGCCCAAAGGACGGTACGGCAATCGGCGTGCCACTCAATAGCGCGCCTGCCGCACCGTTGTTGCAGCCTGCGGCTGCGCATTACGACTCCGGCGAAGCTGATCTGGCTCGGCAGCACCCACGCCGAGCCTTACGTGGCTTATGTCTGGCACACCGCGCCGGTGCAAAGCCTCGACGATGTCTTCACAAAGCCGCTCATCGTTGCCGCAACGACACCCGGAACGACCATGAGCGATTTTCCGATGCTGACCAACGCCGTGCTCGGCACGAAATTCAAGATCGTGCCCGGTTACGCCTCAACGCCACAGATGAATCAGGCCTTGGAGCGCGGTGAGGCCGAAGGCGTCGCCGGTTTCGGCTGGTTTGCGTTGAATGCCCAGGTGCCGCAATGGATCACTGAGAAGAAAATCAAAGTGATTGCGCAATTCGGCTTCACCCGTAGTCATCGTTTGCCTGATGTGCCGCTGATGATCGACCTCGCCAGGACGCCGGAGGATCGGCAGGCGCTGGCGCTGCTGTTCGGCCGCACGGAATACGGCCGGCCGTATTTCCTGCCGCCGGGCGTACCGGCCGATCGCGTCGAAGCGTTGCGGCATGCTTTCGATGAAACCATGAAGGACGGAAGCTTTACCGCCGATGCGGCGCGGATCGGCTTCGACGTCGATCCGCTTTCCGGAGAGCAGGTTCAGGCTTTGGTCGGAATGCTCGCCAGCACGCCTCCCGATGTAGTGGCGCGGGTGCGCGCGGCGCTCAACGAGCCTTAGAGAATTCGCCCGCTTGCACGCGGGCTTGCAGACCATGGATAATGGGACATCAACCAGTCGAGGAAAGACCGTGCACGCTCCGCAAATTTCCACGCGCGATGGCTCATTGGCCGCCCGGCGCGCCATGTATTCCAATAACAAGCTGCAAATCGGCCTGTTTGGCGCCAATTGTTCGTCAGGTCGCGCGGTCACGCTGGTGCCGGAGCGTTGGTCGGGCAATTGGCCCGACAACAAACGGCTGGCGATCATGGCTGACGATGCCGGGATCGACTTCCTGCTGCCGATCGGCCGCTGGAAGGGTTACGGCGGCGACACCGACTATCAGGGCACAACGCTCGAGACCATAACCTGGGCAACTGGCCTTCTCGGGGCGACCAAGCGCATCACGGTGTTCGGCACGGTCCATGCGCCGATCTTCAATCCGGTGGTGGCGGCCAAGGAGATGGTCACCGCCGACCATATTTCGGAAGGCCGTTTCGGGCTGAATATCGTCGTTGGCTGGAACGAGGGCGAGTTCGACATGTTCGGCGTCGCGCAACGCGAGCACGAAGACCGTTACGAATATGCCCAGGAATGGATCGACGTCATCAAGATGATCTGGTCCGACCGCGAAGATTTCGACTTCGACGGCAAATACCTTCACATGAAGAAAATCCGCGGCAAGCCGAAGCCGTTCGGCGGAACGCGTCCGGTGATCATGAATGCCGGCGCTTCCGCGACCGGTCAGACGTTCGCAGTCAAAAACTGCGATGCTTTCTTCCTGCAGGCGTCACGGACCTCGCTTGAGGATACCCAGCAAAAGGTCCGCGCCGCGCAAGCGGCGGCGCGCGATCAGGGCCGCGAGATTGGCTGTTATACGGTCGGTGTCGTCACCTGCAGGCCGACCAAAGAAGGAGGCCGAGGAATACTTCCACCATTGCATCGTCGAACAGGCCGACTGGAAAGCTGTCGATCTCATCCTCGGACTGAAGAACATCTCACCGCAAACGGTGCCGATGGAAGAATTCCTGCTCAAGCGCAGTCAATACGCGCAAGGCATGGGCGGCCTGCCGATCATCGGCGATCCGGACCTTGTCGCATCGCAGATCGCGGACCTGAGCAAGGCCGGCCTCACCGGCATCGCACTGTCGCTGGTGAACTATGCCGATGAGCTGCCGTATTTCTGTGACGAAGTGATCGGCCGGCTCGAACGCATGGGGCTGCGCGAAAAGCCGGTACGGTCCTGACGGGTCGGTCGGCAGAATCCACAGAACGTTTTTGCGATTGGCGTGCGGAGAGCCGTTCAGGTAAGCGCCGGTGCAGCGCGACGCTAAAGCCGCCCGAGCTATCGAGGATAACGCGTCCGTCAGCGACGGCGCGCGTCCAGCGCGCGGTCGCCGGTACGCCGCCGAACGAGAAGAAGTGCATGCTCACGTTTGCGGGCGCGGCTTCTGCCAGCGTGCGAATGAGATCGTCCGGTGCGGTCAGGGTAAACATCTGCCGAAGCAGACCGGCACGCCTTGCCAGCGCCTGAGCAGAAGTTCGCACCCCACAGCGGCTCGCATAGCGTAGCAGCGAACCGATGCTTGTCGGGCCGGCCAGTCCGACGCGGACCGGATTGTCCAATCCGAACGCGCGCAGCCGCGCCACGTAGTCGAGGATAGCCTGCGCGTCGAAACAGAACTGGGTGACGATTTCGATGGCGAGGCCTGTTGTCTCCGCGGCTGCGATTTTCTCGGTCATCGCGCGAAAAAGCTGGTCATCGCCGATGCGCGGATGGCCTTGCGGGTAGCCGGCAATCCCGAGCGTGCGGATGCCGCGGCGGCGGAACAGCCCGCTGTCGATGGCGTCGATGGCGGACCGAAACGGGCCGTGCGTCTCGCGATCGCCGGCGATCACGAGGACACGGCTGGACATCGGCCTCGCCGTTCAGGCGGGCGACAAAATCGTCCAGCGCATGCGCGCTGTCGAAATTTCGCACCGCGACATGCGGTACCGGCTCGAAACCCGCAGCACGCAACCGGATTGCCGCAGCGATGGAATTCTTCGGCAGGCCTGCCCGGCACTGCGCTGAGATAAACTCGTGTGCCGCGTCGCAGCACCTTAAGCGCCGCGATGTCGGTGTCGCCCGGTCGCGTCGTCTCAATCGAGAAGCCGCGCATCAGCGCGGCGATGCGCTGGATCGCTTCGGGGCGTTGTTCGGCCGGTACAGGCGCGAGCGCGGCCATGGCAATCGCCTAGGCGCGCCGGCGCGAGATCACGTAGGATTCGTCGAAGAACCACAGGCCGCCGCGATCGCGCAGCACCTCGCGTGTGGCGTCGAGATAACGGCCGTCGGCGACCACCTCACCCAGCCGGTCATCCTCGACCTGTGCCACGTAGATCGCGGCATTCCAGGCCGCGAACAGCGTCGACGTGCCGATCGATTCCGAAATCTCCGACGGCAACGTGTGCATGTCGTAGCGGAACAGCGACCGGTTGTCGGCGTAGGCATTGAAATTGAGGTCGCGGCCGGCGGAACCGAGGTCATGCTTCACCGCCTTGAGGATCTGATGCCGGTCGTGCACGAAAGGATTGTCGCCCGGCCAGACCTTCTGGATGATTTCCATGCCGGGATCGTTGCCGTGGGAGTGGATGGCGATAAGCCGGCCGCCCGGTCCGAGCGCCCGCGCCAGCGGCCCGATCACGCGCTTGGCCTTGAAGTCGAGCGAGGCACGGGCGCGATAGGGCTGCGACGCAATGACGAGATCGTAGTTCGCTTGCGTGCCGCCCGGCTTCGGGATGATCGGATCGAGCAGGAAGCGGTGGTCCTCGCGATAAAGCACCAGCACCACCGGCCGCTCATATACCGGATTGCCGGTGCGCGGGCTGACCCCCGCCTTCCAGTTTTGGCCGAGGAAACCTTCCAGCCCGATGATCTGTTCCTCGAACGCGTGCGCCGAGTTCCCGACCAGCGGCAATTCGTGCCAGACCATGCTCGACGCAGCGTTGATCGACTTCACCGCAAGCCACGGCGCGTCGGCATAGGCCATATTGGTCAGCACCAGCACCGTCGCCGGGTGTTCGAAGAAGCGGTCTGGCATCTTCTGCAGCGTCAGCCGGACGTCCTCGAGACTGATTTCCTTGCCGACGGTGTAGAACGGCATGTGGGGGAAACGGGCGTGCATGGCGCGCATCACGCGCGCCAGAACCGAGCCGTCGCCGACGCCGGCATCGAACATGCGGATAGCCGGCGGGACGAGGGTGGATATGCGCGAGCTCCTCGGTGACGCGATGAGCGACTTCCCACTTCTCGCTGCAAGTGTTGACGAACAGCAGATATTTCTGCCGGTTGTCGAAGAAGCGGAAGTTGCGCTGCGGGTCGCCGGGTTTCGCCGGCGTCGTCGGCATTGTCAGCGGCGGCGTAGGCGGCATCGGTCGGGGCTCTCGGGCACGTTCGATAATTGTCGGCCGCTGATCCTGTGTGGGATTGGAGGCCATGAAGCCGTGAATGCGGTCGAGCGTGTCGGTGGTGATGCGGCCGCCGTTACGCAGCCGCGCCGCAAGCTTGCCGTCGTTGACGGCGCGCCGGCCGAATGTGGATTCCGCTAGCCCGGTCTGGCGGCAGTAGTCGGAGATTTCCTGGAGGAGTTGCTGTGCGTTCATGGCACGCTCCCTGACATTTCCTCGATCCGTCGCGCTTTTGCGCATCGTTCTTGCTCCAAGCGAACCAAGCCTGCAGGGGACGGTCAACCACAATCCGTCCCACTGTCACAGTGGGATATATAGGTGGGACGGTCATTATTTAGAGTATTTCATGGGGTAATTGCGGAAGCGTTGCCCACTAAGAGCCGAACAGGTAAATGAATAATGGGCTAATTTCCCAACTAGTGGGCAGACTCGCGCGGTGTTCTTTCAAGGGCTACTTTGCCTGCGATGGGCAAGACCAGCGATACCGGATGATCTGTTGTATCTGGCCGTTCCGGGCTACGGTTCGGGCAATCACGAGGGAGGACCATGCCGCGTTTTGCCGCCAATCTCGGCCATCTTATTCACCGAACGTCCGCTGATCGAGCGATTTGCCGCCGCCGCTGCCGCCGGCTTTACCGCAGTCGAACTGCAGTTCCCCTATGACATCGCGCCGTCGGCGACGAAGGCTGAGCTCCAGAAGCATGGGCTGACGCAACTCGGCATCAACACGCCGCAAACCGCGGAGTTCGGTCTCGCCGCCCAGCCGGGGAAGGAGCGGGAGTGGGAAGCCTCGTTCAAGCGCGCGCTCGACTACGTCGTTGCGATCGGCGGCACCGCCATCCACTGCATGACCGGCGTGGTGCCGCCTGAACAGCGTCCCGCAGCCGAGACCGTATTTATCCGCAATATTTCGCGAGCGGCGGAAGAGGCGGCGAAATCGAACGTCACGCTGCTGATCGAGCCGATCAATCCGCGCGACCGGCCAAGCTATTTCATGGGACGCGTCGAGCAGGCTGCCGATCTGATCGGCAAGATCGGCGCGCCGAATGTTCGCATCCAGTTCGATTTTTATCACGTGCAGATCATTTCCGGCGATTTGCTCAAGCGTTTCGAGAAGTACCTGCCGCTGATCGGGCATTTGCAGATCGCGGCAGTACCGACGCGGGGCGAGCCGGACGAGGGCGAGATCAACTATCCGGCGGTGTTCGAGGCGATCGATCGTTCCGGCTACAAAGGCTGGGTCGGTTGCGAGTACAAGCCGCGCACACGAACAGAGAGACGGGCTTGGCTGGGCCAAGCCTTATGGCGTCGTATCGAAACGGAGTTAGTCATGCGTCTTGAAGGCAAAACGGCCCTGGTTACCGGTGCCGGATCGGGGATCGGTAAGTGCATCGCCGAAACCTACGCGCGGGAAGGCGCGCGCGTCGCGCTTGCTGATGTGAACCTTGACGCCGCGAAGTCTGCGGCGCTTGCGATCGGCAACAACGCCATCGCCATGCGCTGCGATGTCACCAAGCGGTCCGACATCGATGCCGCGATCAAGGAGACGTTGTCGGCGTTCGGCGGTCTGGACATCCTGGTCAACAACGCGGGCGCAACCCACGTCAACAAGCCGTTCCTTGAGATCGACGAAGCGGACTACGACCGGATTTTCGCGGTCAACGTCAAAGGTATCTTCCAGTTCTGTCAGGCCATCGTGCCGCATTTCCGCAAGCAGAAATCCGGCGCCATCATCAATATCGGCTCGACTGCCGGTATCCGGCCGCGGCCCGGGCTCTCGGCCTACAACGCGACCAAGGGCGCCGTGCATTTGTTGACGAAGTCGCTCGCAGTTGAGCTCGCACCAGATCACATTCGGGTTTGCGCCATAGCGCCGGTCGCGACTGAAACGCCACTGTTGCCGTCATTTCTCGGCCCCGCAGAAGGCCAGCGCGAGAAATTCATTTCCAGCGTTCCGCTCGGCCGCCTCGCCAAGCCGCAGGACATCGCCAATGCCGCGCTTTTCCTGGCGTCGGCTGATGCGGATTTCGTCACCGGCAATATCGTCGAAGTGGACGGCGGCCGCGCAGTTTAACTCTGCATGCCCCACTTCCGCACGGTTGCGTTTTCGATCGTGCGAAAGATCACGCTTTCGACGAACAGCCCGATCAGGATAACGGTCAGCAAGCCGGCGAACACGGCTGCGGTTTCAAGCTGATTGCGGTTCTCAAAGATGAACCAGCCGAGCCCGCCGGAGCGGGAACTGGCGCCGAACACAAGTTCGGCGGCAATCAACGTGCGCCAGGCAAACGCCCAGCCGATTTTCAGGCCTGTTAGAATTGATGGAAATGCGGCCGGCACCAATAGCCGCATGACGTAGGACAGCCCGGTCAGTCCGCAATTCTGTCCAGCCATGCGAAGCGTCGGGCTGACCGACAGGAAGCCCGAATGGGTGTTGAGCGCGACCGCCCACAGCACCGAGTGCACGATGACAAAAACGATGCTGAACGCGCCGAGCCCGAACCACAGCAGCGCGAGCGGCAGCAGCGCGATCGCGGGGAGGGGGTTGAACATCGCCGTCAGTGTCGACAGGAAGTCGGTGCCGATCCGTGTCGAGACGGCCAAGGTTGTCAGTACTGCTGCCGCGAAAAGCCCAATGGCATAGCCCATGCCGAGCACGCGCAGCGACGTGAGCGTGCGGTCGATCAGAACGCCATGTGCCGCTGAGTCCCAGAATGCGGCGATGGTGTCGCTCAGGGACGGAAACAACAGCGGGTTATCGAGAATGCGCGCATAGATTTCCCACGCGGCGGCTAGAACGACGATCACCACAAGCCGCCGCACCAGTGTCATGTTGGTCAGGCGCTCAAACAATGTCAGCGGGCGGGCGACATCGCCGATATTCCCTGTCACTTCCGGGATGAGCTCCCGCTCCGGGCGTAGCGGGTGCGCGCGGTCATCCATGATGCGTCTCGTTCGCGAGCGCGGTCTCGATCTGATCGGCGAACAGCAGATTGTGGATGCGCCGGCTCAGCATCTCGAACGGCTGCGTGCCGAGATCGGCAAAACCGAGATGTCCGGCATTAAGCTCTGCTTTGACCTGCCCCGGATGCGGCGACATCACCAAAATGCGGTTGCCGATCAAGAGTGCTTCCTCGATCGAATGGGTGACGAAGATCACGGTGAAGCCAACATCTTCCCACAACGCGACCAGTTCCTCTTGCATTTTGCGGCGGGTCAGGGCGTCGAGCGCGGCAAACGGCTCGTCCATCAGCAGTACGGCAGGCTCCATGGCCAGCGCCCGCGCGATCGCGACACGCTGTTTCATGCCGCCGGACAGCATGTGCGGATAGACATTCTCGAACGCGCCGAGATTGACCTTGGCGATCAGCGCGCGTGCCTGTTCGCGGGCATCGGCGCGCGACATGGTGCGATTGACCAGCAGCGGAAACATTACGTTGCCGAGCACCGTCTTCCACGGCAGCAGCTGGTCGAACTCCTGAAACACCATCATTCGGTCGGCGCCAGGCCGCTCGATCGGCGTGCCGGCCAGCTGGAAAGAGCCGGAGACCGGAGGCAGGAAACCTGCAATCGATTTTAGCAGCGAGGATTTGCCGCAGCCGGAAGGGCCAAGCAGGACGTAGCGATCTCCGGCATAGACCTCGAAAGACACCTTCCAGGCCGCGGTCACCAGGTGGTCCTTGGTCTTGTATTGCAGCGTGACCTGCTCGGCGACGAGCAGCGGCCGCTCGGTTGAGCCGTTTCCCGGCGAATTGGCCATAAAGTCCCCTCAACTTCGCCTTTTTGGGAGCCGAGTTGGCCCAACCGTTGCTTCCGATAAACCTATCCGCTGCTATATTATCTGCTCAAGGGAACGGACGGATTATGTGGGGCCGAAAAAACAAACCTGAGGCGCCGGCTGTCGCGGCCGAGCCTCCGTCGCCGCTGACGCAGGCGATGCATCAGGCGCGCCTGGAGGCGGCCGAGCGCACCAGCGTTGTCGTCGATTTGCGCGACGCTGAGCTGGCGCGGCTCGAGCTGCTCAATGAGGCGCTTGATCCGCTGTTTGCCCAGATTCCATCCGACACCGAATTGTTTGACCGTGGCATCAGCCGGGGCGATACGCCGCGGCTTTGGCTCGACTCGGTCGCCCACATCGCGATGGGCCGCGACAAGCGCCTCTATCGTTTCCTGCACGACACCCGGATCGGCCGTCACGTTCTGGCCGAGTCTCACGAGATTCCGGAGATCGTCCAGGCGGTGACAACTTACGTTGCGCGGCGGCTGGTCGAGCGTCAGCGCGCGCTCGATGAAGATCCGGACTACATCAACCGCGTCACTCCGAAAGCGGCCGCGCGCGAACGCCGGCGGCGGCGTTGGCACACCTTCGGCGTACTCCTGCTCGGATTTGTCGCTGGCGTTATTACGCTGATCGCCGCTGTGCTGGTATTCGCGACACGCTTCTCTCAGTAAAGAGTCACGCGTTCGGCGTCGCGAAAAACACCGCTAGGATCGCGCTCGCGTCCGATCATTTCGCAGCGCCAGTTTCCGTCGCTGCCGTCGATCTGGAAAATATTGTAACCGGCGGCACTCTCATCGCCATGTGGCGCTCGCGCCGATGCGGAGGGGGCGCCCACCGCAGGTATCTTTTTCTTCTGTCCATCGAGCCAGATCACACCGCGGCAGTGATCGTGACCGTGCAGCAAGAGCTCGGCGCCTTTGTCGGCAAGGACGCCGCGTAAATCGTCCGCGTCGGTCAACCGCCGCAGATGCCGCTTCGATATCGGCGGATGATGGATCAGCACAGTACGAAACATTCCGCGTGTCTGGTCGAGGATTTCGAGCAGACGCGCGAGCTGCGGCTTGCCAAGCCGCCCGGTCGCAAGCAGCGGCGCGGTAGGCACCGCGGTCGAGAGCCCGATCAGTGCGACATTGCCGCGCCGGCGCAGAAACGGAAACCGGTCGGCACCATCGTCGCCGCGCATGTAGTCGGCCCAGTACGCGGCGGGCGATTGGGCGACACGCCGGACGTAAACGTCATGATTGCCAGGCACTAGCGTGACATTCTCTGGCGTTCCGAGCGTTTGCAGCCAGCCGCGCGCCCGATTGTATTCGTCGGAGAGCGAAAGATTGACCAGATCGCCGGTCACGGCGATGTGGTCGGGCGTAGAAGCTTTCAGATCGTGAACGGTCGCGGCAAGGATTTCAGGTCGATGCACGTATTTGCGTTTGCGGTGCCAATTGATGAAGCCGAGCCCGCGCTTGCTGACAAGCTCTGCCGCGCGCGGCTGCGACGCGATATGCCAATCGGATATGTGAGCAAGTTTGAACATTGTGGCGTGACGATACGCGAACGCTCATGAATTGCCGATTAAAATGCCGGCAGCGAAGACCAGTGCACCGCCGACAACGACCTGGAAGGCCGCCTGCAGGAACGGCGTATCCATATAGCGCATGCGAATCCAGGAGATCGCCGCAAGCTCGATGGCGACGACGACAAAGGCCAACACTGTCGCGGTAAAGAAATTGGGAATGAGATAGGGCAGAGCGTGACCGAGTCCGCCGATCGCGGTCATGCTGCCGGTGACAGCGCCGCGCACGACCGGCGCGCCGCGGCCGGTCAACGAACCATCGTCGGACAATGCTTCGGCAAACGCCATCGAGATGCCGGCGCCGATCGAGGCGGCAAGTCCAATCAGAAACGTCGACCAGGTGTTGTGAGTGGCGAATGCCGCGGCGAACAACGGTGCAAGTGTCGATACCGAGCCGTCCATCAGTCCAGCAAGCCCGGGCTGCACGTATTGCAGCATAAATAACCGTTTTGACGTTTCCTCTTCGGTGGCGCGCGCTTTCGGGGAGATTTGTTTGCCGAGTTGTTCGGCCAGGTGTTCGTGCTGGTCTTCATCGGCGGCAAGCTTGGTCAATAACGCGCGCACCGCCTCGTCTTTCGTCGTCTCAGCGGCGCGCCGGTAGAACCGTGCGGTTTCAAGTTCCATCGCCTCAGCAAATTTCCGAGTGGCATCGAGCGCCAACGGACGGCTGAGCCAGATCGGGCGACGCGCCACAAAGCCTTTGACGTCTTGCCGCCGGATCAATGGCAGAAAGTCGCCAAATTTCCTGAGATGAAGAGCGAGCAGCGCATCGCGATGGCCGATCTCCTCCTGGGCCATCTTGTCGTACATTTCGGCGGTGTCGGGATAGGATTCGCGCAATGCGTCCGCAAACGAGCGATAAATACGGTTATCCTCATCTTCATTGGAGATGGCGAGAGCAAGAACTTCCTGTTCGCTGAGTTCGGCAAAGCTCTTCAACGGCAACCCCGTTTGCTTGATTAGAATTATTCTAAATGAGAAAATAGGCCGGAGTCACCAATGAATTTCGACACCGTGCGGCGTCCGTTCGAGCCGGTCATCCGGAGAGCCTTGCACCTTTATTGGCACTTTGCCCGCGGTCTTACCGTCGGCGTGCGGGCGGTTGTGATCGATCGTGACGGAAAGGTGTTTCTTGTGGCGCACTCATACGTGTCCGGCTGGCATCTGCCCGGTGGCGGCGTTGAGTCCGGCGAGACGCTTGGCACAGCGCTAAACCGCGAGTTGCGGGAGGAAGGCAACATCGAGTTGACCGAGGCGCCACAACTGTTCGGCATCTATTTCAACCGGCGCGCGACAATGCGCGATCACGTCGCGCTATACATTGTGCGTGCGTTTCGACAAAGCGCGCCGCCAAAGCCCAATCACGAAATTGTTGCGCACGGCTTTTTTGCAATCGACGCTTTACCCGAGGCGACGACACAGGCGACGCGTGCACGTCTTGCCGAAGTGTTCTGCGGACAGTCCAGGATGGAATTTTGGTAATTCGGCTGGTGCGGCGCAAAAATCCGCGTCAATTCGTCCCTGCAACCATTATTGCATATCAAGCGCTGCAACCTCTGGCCCGTGAGCGCGTTGACGCTCCGAGCAATGTAATTTTTGGAGAACAGGAAGAAACCCAATGCGTAAGCAATTTATCGCAATAGCGGCCGGTGCAGCGCTTGGCTTGGCAACGATGGCAACTGCCGCCGTAGCTGCTGAACACGGAGGCGGGCGTGGGGGCGGCGGAGGCGGAGGCGGTCACGCCAGTTTCGGCGGCGGGGGCGGCGGACATGCCAACTTCAGTGCGGGTGGTGGTGGTGGACGTGCAGCCTTCGGCGGTTCCGCTGCGCCGCGTGCCGGCGGCATGAGCAGCAATTTTGCGGGGTCGCGGGGTAATTTCGCGGCCAACCGTGCCGTGGTTCCAAACGCGTCGTCAGGCATGCGCGGCAATTTTGCGGCCAATAACTGGCACAACGGTGGCCACTACCGGCGCGGCTTTGGATATGGCGGCGGTATTTATGCCTTCGGCGGATACGGTCCTGACTACTATGACTATTCCGGGTCCGGCTACGGCTACGACGATTCCGACGGCTGCATTCAGCGGCAGTTTGTGCAGACGCCGTATGGGGCGCAATGGCAACTCGTCGACGTTTGCCAATACCAGTAACCGAACGGCCTGAGATAACCGATGCGCCGCTTCGAAAGGAGCGGCGCATTTCTATTTATGCAAATCGCCCGCGGTCATGCGGAGCAGTGAAATCCTGCAGCGGTCCGATGGGCACGATGCCGGTCGGATTGACCTGTTTCTGGCTGCCGTAATAGTGCCGCTTGATGTGATCCATGCTTACGGTGTCGGCAATGCGCGGCTGCTGATAGAGGTCGCGCAGATAATTCCCGAGATTCGGATAGTCGGCGATGCGGCGCAGGTTGCATTTGAAGTGGCTGTAATAGACCGCGTCGAAACGAACGAGAGTCGTGAACAGCCGCCAGTCTGCCTCGGTAATGGACTTGCCGGCGAGATAGCGCTGTCGTGACAGGCGCTCTTCAAGCTGATCCAGTGTTTTGAAAATTCCGCGCGCGGCTTCCTCATAGGCGTCCTGGCTGGTCGCGAAACCCGCGCGGTAAACGCCGTTATTCACGGTCGTGTAGACAGTATCGTTGATGCGATCGATTTCACCGCGCAGTTCTTCCGGGTAATAGTCCGTGTGGACATTGGTGAAGGCGTTGAACGCCGAGTTCAATATCCGAATGATCTCAGATGACTCGTTGTTGACGATGGTGCGGCGTTTTTTGTCCCACAGCACCGGCACGGAAACACGGCCGGTGTAGCGCGGATCCGCCATCAGATAGATTTCGGCGAGCGTCGTTTTGCCGTTCACGCCGTCGCCTGAGCCGCCGCGCTCAACGCTGAACTCCCAACCGGTCTTGCTATAGAGCGGCGCGGCGGTCGAAACGGAAATCACATCGTCGAGGTGTTTGAGATCGCGGACGATCAGCGTGCGGTGTGCCCACGGGCAGGCGAGGGAGATGTAGAGATGATAGCGTCCGCGCTCGGCGGCGAAACCGCCTTCACCAGTCGGCCCCGGACTGCCGTCCGGGGTGACGAAATTTCGGAAGCTGGTGTTCGGCCGGACAAAACGGCCGTTTGTGGTGCGTGAAGCATCTTCCTGCCAGACACCGTCAACAAGCAGTCCCATAATCCTCTCCAATGAACTTCCCGCTTTATGTAGTCACCCTGCGGTCTGCCGATAAGACGGCTGGACCGCGGACAATCGGAATGCTACGCGCGGCGCGATGAACGATCTGGCACTGACTATTCTGCCCGAGGCGAAGGAGGATGCGGACGCGGTTGAGCGCCTGCATGAGCGCACCTTCGGCCCTGGCCGTTATGCCAAGACGGCCTATCGTCTGCGGGAACAGGCTTCGCATAGCCCCGACCTGTCGTTCACGGCGCGCATTGGCACGCTGCTGATCGGTTCGGTGTGGATGTCGCCGATCCGGATCGGGGAGGCAAAGGCGCTGTTGCTTGGTCCGCTTACGGTCGAACCCGCGTTCCGGGAGCGCGGTGTCGGCCAGGCCCTGATTGAGCGCGCATTAAATGCGGCCCGCAATAAGGGGCACAGGCTGGTCATCCTGGTCGGCGACGAGCCGTATTACGGTAAAGCCGGCTTCAAGCCTGTGCCGCCCGGGCGCGCGGTTATGCCGGGTCCAGTCGATCCGGCCCGGCTTCTCGTCGCTGAACTTACCGAAGGCGCTTTTGAAAGCGTGTCGGGGCAGATACGCGCCGAATGGGAGGCCTGAGCTAGAGCCTTCAGCCCGATTTTGCGCTACAGTGTCGCGCAATAAAGCAGGGTGCACTGGGAGTACACGGCGGATGGCGCAGGTTTTCGTCTGTAACGACATCGAAATGAAAGACGGCGACGTCCGCATCGTCCGTCAGGATAAAGTCGAGGTCGGTGTCTATCGGCATTCCGGCGCGTTTTACGCCTACCGCAATCATTGTTTGCATCAGGGTGGCCCGGCTTGCGAAGGAATCATCCGCGGCAAGGTCCTCGATCTCTACGACAAAGACCGGCAGTTCCTCGGCCAGACCTATGACGAGGATGAACCGCACATCGTGTGTCCCTGGCACGGCTGGGAATACAAATTGAAGACCGGCGAATGCGCGCCTGATCCAAAACTGCGGCTCAAGCGCTACGAAGTGGTTCAGCGCGAGGGAGGCGTCTATGTCGTCATCTGACGTTCTCGATCGCCCGGCCGAGACAATCGTGCAAGCCGCAAATGTGCTGGACATCGCGGTCGCCAATCCTGATCAGATTCCGGATGCGGAATTCAGAGTACTGCTTGCCAATGCGCTTCGGCTTTATGCCGCAAAAGCGGAAAATGGCATGCGTACGCCGCTGCCGCCAAATGGCGGCGGCGTTACGGTCACAGAGGCCATGATTGCTGTGACCGATATTCTTCATGCGTTGAATACCCAGTTGTTCGAGTTGAGCATGTGGCAGGCCATGACCGGTAACTGCATCGCTCCACACCAGCGCGTTGACGCGCCGCAATCCTGATAACCCAAGGGGAATACCCATGAATGTCGTGACGCCCATCGTTCGTGAACCCGGTCAGGACAAATTCGATACCAAACGGCTTCTCGCCCATGCTCATGAGCAGTCCGAACAGCGGCGCTATGAAGACTTCATGATCGTCGACGTCGACGCACATCATTACGAAACCGGCTCTTACAAGGAAATCTTCCAGTACATCGAAGATCCGGTGATGCGGGATCAGTTCATGTACACCAAGGGCCAGACAATGCTGCCGCGCTCGACCGGCGGCTTCCAGGAGATGGCTGGCCGCATCACCCGTTACGAGCATCGCGCCACGGAGCAGGCGCCCGGCGCGAAACATCGAGATATCGGTGTAACGCTGAAGTGGATGGACTCGATGGGCATCGACGTTGCCTGCGTGTTCCCGACGCCGATGCTGGGGCTCGGTCTCAACCCGATCGTCGAGGTCGAGGTGCAATATGCTCGCGCCTATAACCGGTGGCTTACCGACCATATTCTGGCGCACGAGCCGCGCATCGTGTCGATGCTGTATCTGCCGATGAACGATCCGGTCGCGGCGCTCAAGATGGTCGAGGAGTTTTCCGGCAAGCAAGGCGTGGTCGGTTTCCTCGTCACCACGGTCCGCTACAAACCGCTCTACAACAACGTCTACATGAAGCTCTACGCCGCTCTCGAAGAGCGTGGTTTGCCGCTGGCATTCCACGCCGCCACGAACTGGGGCGACCAGAGCATGAATATCACCAACAAATTCATCGCGACGCATGCGCTGGGCTTCACCTGGTTCAATATCGTTCACATGACCAACTGGGTGGTGAACGGCATTCCGGAGCGTTTCCCGGGGCTCAAGTCGATCTGGATCGAGAGCGGGCTGGCGTGGGTGCCGTTCCTGATGCAGCGCCTCGACAACGAGTACATGATGCGTTCATCGGAGGTTCCGTCGCTCAAGCGCAAGCCGAGCGATTACATGCGCGAGATGTTCTACACCTCGCAGCCGATGGAGATGGTCGGCAACCGGACGATGCTGGAAGAGACGTTCAAGATGATCAGCGCCGATACTCAGCTGGTCTACGCGTCCGACTATCCGCATTGGGACATGGACCTGCCGAGCACGATCTACGATCTGTCATTCCTGAGCGAGCAGTCCAAGCGCAATATTCTCGGCGAGAACGCGCGCAAGCTGTTCAAGCTCGATAACTTCGTCTCAGCTGAAAAGATGGCGCGCCGCAAAGCCCGCCAGATGCAGGCGGCGGAGTAGGGCGCTGAATCTGCGTTGACCGGGCCGGTTACACCCGGCAACATCCCGCCCTCAAGAACAAAGTTCTTCCAGGGAGGGAGTACATGCGACAGTTTCTGACTTTACTTGCCGCCGGCGTTTGCGCCGCGGCATTGGCCGGCTCGGGGCAAGCGGCGGATGTATCCGCGAAGCGCATCGACTGCGGGACGCCGCAAGCGCCTACGTCGGTCAACCAACGTTTCTCCGATACCTATTCCTATGGCGATCTGAAACTTCAGTTCGTCTATAGCTGCTACCTCGTCAAGCACGACGATCAGTATCTGCTGTGGGACACCGGTCATGCGATGACCACGCCGAACGTTGCGCCAAAGGTCAGCATCGTCGATCAGATCGCTCAAACCAACGTGAAGCCGGAACAGATCAATTTTGTCGGGATCAGCCACTATCACGCGGATCACACCGGCCAAGTCGCCTCGTTTCCGAAGGCAACGCTGTTGATCGGCAAGGGAGATTGGGACGCGATTACCAGCCCGAAGCCAGCCGAAGGCGTGAACTTCAAGCCGTTTGAGAATTGGATCAGCGGCGGCGGTACCGTGCAGCCACAACCCCTGGACAAGGATGTATTCGGCGACGGCAGTGTGATGATGCTGTACACGCCGGGGCATACGCCCGGCCATCACAGTCTGCTGGTCAAGACATCATCGGGCAATTTCCTCATCACCGGAGATGCTGTTCATTTCCGCGAGAACTACGATTCCGACGGCGTGCCGGCATTTAATTACGATCGCGCCCAGACTGTCGCTTCGATCGAGCGCCTGAAGAAGATCGCGGCGACCTTCAACGCCACCGTGGTCATCCAGCATGATGCGCGCGATGTCGACAAGCTGCCGGCTATCGCGGCGAAGTAATCGGCCTGCGGCCACTTGAAGTAAGAGGGCGCCGCGGCGCCCTCTTTGCTTTCCGCTGCGCTAATAGCGCAGGTATTCGCGCCTTTCAGCCAGCCATGCCTGTTCGTCCGGTACCGCTAACGCATCCAGATCCTTCGGCGTTGCGCGCGCGTCGTCCACCCATTCGCGCAGCAGGGGGCCGCCGTTGATGACGTCGATCGCGAGCCTGCCTCGCTCGTATTCGTAGGCGAAATCCCGCCATAGCGGATAATCCGGATACAGGCGGCGTATCGCCTTGAACGCCAGCGCCTGGATGCGCCACGGCTTGAATGTGTTGTGATCGTAGCTGGGGCCTTCGGTGTGAATCTGCACACCGTTGCAGAGCTTGCCCGCGTGCTTGTGGAACGTCGGCTCGAACCAGCAGTCGCGCAACCGGCAGCCGTGTAGCCAATCCGGTGCGAGGACGCGCATTTCATTAATGACGGCCAAGGCGCCGATGTCGGGGGCGCCAAACAATTCAAGCGGCCGCGTCGTGCCGCGCCCTTCGGACAGTGTGGAGCCCTCGACCATCACCGTGCCCGCGTAGGCCCGCGCCATCCATAGATTCGGCGCATTAGGACTTGGATTGATCCAGGCACGTTCGCCAAGCGGCCAGCCAAAACCCGGTGCGGCATCGGGCTGCCAGCCTTGCATTTCGACATTGCGATATTCAACATCGAGCTTGAGCGTTTTGACAAACCAGAGACCAAGTTCGCCGAGCGTCAGGCCGTGCCGCATCGGCAATGGACCGGCGCCGACGAAGCTCTCCCACCCTGCGCGGAGCTTCGTACCTTCAACAGGCCGGCCGATGGGATTGGGCCGATCGAGCACCCACACGGCCTTACGGTGTTTCGCTGCGGCTTCGAGGACGTACCGCAACGTCGTGATGAATGTGTAGATGCGGCAGCCCAGATCTTGCAGATCGACCAGGATGATGTCGAACGTATCCATCATTGCATCGGTCGGTCTGCGTACTTCGCCGTACAGGCTGAAAACCGGAATGCCGAGCACCGGATCGTTGAAGTCCGGCGACTCGATCATGTTGTCCTGCTTGTCGCCGCGCAGACCGTGTTGCGGGCCGAACGCAGCAGTGATCTTGACGTCGCTGCATGCGGCGAGGGCATCGAGCGAGTGCGTCAGGTCTGCCGTGACGGAAGCCGGATGCGCGAGTAGCGCGACGCGCTTGCCTTTGAGCGGCGCGCGAAGTGCAGGCTCGGTGATAAGGCGGTCGATGCCGAATTTCATGACGATTACGCTTTAGGAGAATTCATGGGTAAAGCAAACGGAATGGTGAAAGTCCGGCTTGCCGGGTGGGTGCGCCAGCGCCCAATAGGATTTCCGGCCGTCCAGTTCTTCGATCACGGTCGAGAGCACCAATCTGCCATTTTGCCCCGCACGGCAGTTTCATCTGATCCAGGTCCAGCTGTGGCCAGCAGCGTGTAGCACTCCGCTTGCGTGTCCGTGGTGATCGGGAGCGCCTGGATTTCGTCTGCGATGCACATTCCGCTTCGGTAACCGGTGAACTGGTACGCCGCCCATTGTGTCGATGGCGAGAAATTGAACTCGTAATACTCCGCCTCCGGCGAAGCACGGATGAATGCCTCGAAACACGTTTGCTTCCAGAGTTCGTCTGCGCGCACGGGGTGGCGGCGAATGGCGGGATACGCAGGTCACCGATCTTCCCGGTTACTAAATAGGCCAAGGCCAGGCTGCCCGGCCTTGGACGGGTGATATCCACCTCAATGCCGGTCACTGCGGCGCAAGTCGCATCTGGGTGAAGTTTCAAGGCGAGGCGCATACCGGCATTGTAGCTGTCCGGCCGCACCTCGAACACGCAGCGTTGCGGATTATCGTCCTTCGCGCGCCCAGGTGCCGGCGAGGCTGCCGATCAGCAGCAACAGGCCAAGCAGGCCGGCGAATACCGGCAGCACGCCAATGCCGCGCACGACGCTGGCATCGCGCATTTTCAGCCCGATCCAGTCATCGCCCTTGTAGGTGTCGCCGGAGCGGACCGCGACAATGCGCGGCACTTTGAAGCCGTTGCCGTCATCGAGCCGGCGGGAGTTGCCGCCGGTCGCATTGGTCAGCGGCGCGAGCACGTCCGTTGTCGACGTTACCTCGGTGAATTCGCGCGGATTGGCCGGGCCGATGTTGATGAGCGCGTTGAGCTTTCCGTCGGTGGCGCGCCATAGCCCAAGCTCATCCGCGCGGACGCTCTTTTCCCACGCCCCCGGCTCGGTTGGCTCAAGCTTGAGGGTCTGGCTAGTGCCGGACGGCGAAGTCAGCGTTACATCGGCAACGCTGTCGGCCATGGTCTGGCGGCGCACGACGAGATCGGGCCCGCTGACGTTGAGTCGCAGCGCCTCTTCTTCGAGATCAGGCTCCTTCATCAACCAGTGCGAAAGCCGGCGCAGCAGATCGAGATGCGGGCCGCCGCCTTCAAAACCGCGCGCCCACAGCCAGATGTGGTCGGACAGCAACAGCGCGACGCGGCCTTCACCCTGGCGCGACAGCACGAGCAGGGGTTTCTGATCTGGTCCCTGCATCACCGTTGTCCCGGTGGAGTTCTGGGTATCGACGATACGGAACCATTCGCTCCAGTTCGGCGGATTGCTGCCGGAGCCTTCAAGGCCGCGGGTGACCGGATGCCGTTTGCCCAGATCGGTGAGGCTCGGACGGTAAGCCTCATCGGTGACGTTGCCGCTCGGCTCGGCAGGCAGGATGGAATCGAGCGGCGTGTGCCAGATGCTGGTCTGGCTGGCGTAGTCAGGCCCGGCCGCGACCAGGACCGCACCGCCATCGCGCACATAGCGATTGATGTTGTCGAAATAGATGATCGGCAGCACGCCCTGGCGGGCGTAGCGGTCGAAGATGATGAGCTGAAAGTCGTTGATCTTTTGCTGGAAAAGTTCGCGCGTCGGGAACGCGATCAGCGACAGTTCATTGATCGGCGTGCCGTCCTGCTTCTCCGGCGGCCGCAGAATGGTGAAGTGAACCAGATCGACCGAAGCATCCGACTTCAGAAGGTTTCGCCACGTCCGCTCACCGGCATGTGGCTCGCCGGAGACCAGCAGCACGCGCAGCTTGTCGCGGACACCGTCGATCGACACGACTGCACGATTGTTGACGGTCGTCAGTTCGCCGCCGGTTAACGGCGCAGCTTCGATCTCGACGATGTTTTGGCCGCCGTGCGGGATCGGAATGTCGACATGTTGCGGGACGCCGACGGGCACGGTGCGAGTCTCGATGACATCGCCATCGCGACGGACCGTGACCTCGGCGGTTCCAGCCTTAACGCCGTGGTCCTCGACCCGGAAGGTGATGGTTTGCGATTGCCCGACAATGCCGAAGCGCGGCGCCGCGATCAGCGCAACACGGCGATCGCGTTCGTCCTTGGTACCCGTGATCAGCGCGTGAACCGGTGCAGCAAACCCCAGCGTGCCGGCATCTGCCGGCACGTCATGCACGCGGCCGTCTGTAAGCATGATGACGCCGGCGATACGATCCGCCGGAACGTCGGCGAGGGTAGACCCGAGCGCCGTGAACAGTCGCGTGCCGTCGGTTTCGCCGTCAGATTGACCGGCTTCCACGACGCGGACGTCGAGACCGGGAATGTGGCCAAGTTTGTCGACAATAGCGGCGCGGGCTTCTTCGGTCTGTTTGGTCCGGTCACCGAAATTCTGGCTCGGACTCTTGTCGACCACGACAACCGCGACGGAACTGAGCGGATCGCGGTCTTCGCGCGTGAACGACGGATTGGCGAGCGCCAGCACGACCAGACCGAGTGCGATGGCCCGGATAGTCGCGCCCCGGCTGCGCGATAAGAAGAGCAGCAGCGCAAGGACCAGGGCGACGGCGGCCGCCGCCCAAAGAAACGGGCCGCTAACGAGAGGGGCGAACGCGATACCGAAATTCACCGCCGCTCTCCTATTGCCCAAGCCGTTCGAGGAGCGCAGGCACGTGCACCTGATCGGCCTTGTAGTTGCCGGTGAGCGTGTACATCACGATGTTGACGCCGGCGCGGAACGCGAGTTCGCGCTGGCGCGGTTCGCCGTCGACCATAGGCAGCATCGGTTGGCCGTCCGAGCGTGCGGCCCAGGCGCCAGCCATGTCGTTCGAGGTGATGATGATCGAGGATACGCCGTCGCCGCCGCGCGCCGGCCTGCCAAGCCGTTCCTCGTCGACCGCCGATGGCAACGCTTCGACCCAGAGCTGGCCGGTATTGAAGCGGCCGGGGAAATCACGGAGCAGATAGAATGTCTTGGTCAGCACATGATCGCGCGGCACCGGCTCAAGCTCCGGAATGTCGAGCGACGACAGGATTTGCCGAAGCTCCATCATTCCCGGGCTGCGCGTCTCGCCGCCAGGACCTGGAGGCGCCACCACGGCGTCACGGGTGTCGAACAGCACTGTGCCGCCGTCTTTCATGTAGGTGTCGATACGCTTGAGAGCTTCCTCGGACGGGCGAGACGCACCGGGTGCAATCGGCCAATAGATCAACGGATAGAACGCAAGCTCGTCATGGACGATGTCGAGGCCAATCGGATCGCCGGGCTCGAGCGCGGTGCGCTGGGCGAGGAAGAGTGTCAGCGCGGCCAGACCGACCTTGCTGATGTCGTCGACGCCGGCATTGCCGGTGACGACGTAGGCGAGCTTGGTCTCCAATGCCGATTGTGGAACCTTGCCGACCCGGATGTCTTCGGCTCGGGCGTAGGTCGCTGTTAGCGCCAGCATCGCGAACAAGACTATCGACGCGGTCGCGGCGCGCGACCGCGGCCTCAGCCGTGCAATGCCGCCGCCAAGGACAAGCACAACGAGCGTATCGAGGAGGAAAAGCGCCAAAGCGGCGATCAGGATGGGTCCACGCAAATCCAAAGGCTCTGCGGTGCGGTAAATCTCAAACCTCGCGTTGTTCAGCGGTGAAAAATCCAGCGGCGTCAGGCGATCCGTCGGCGCCAGTGTATTGATGGCGAATAAGCCGTCCGGCGGTCCGTAGAAGCCGGGCGGGTGATCGGCTGTGGCTCCGCCGGAGAAATCGCTAGCCGCCGGGCGCGCGGTTGAAGGCGGCGCGATGAAATTTCCAAAGCCGTCGAGCACGCGGGTCGGCGGTACCAGCTCGTGCGCGGTCTTGTTTTGCGCATTGGCGGCCTCAGCCACGTTTGTCGTGCCAGCCAGCGCGACGATGCGGCGAAGCATTTCGACGAAAGCGCCGGAAAGCGGCAGATTGGACCAGCGTGTGTCGCCAGTGACATGGAATAGGACGATCAGGCCCTTGCCACGCTTGGCCGCGGTGACGAGCGGGGTGCCGTCCGCGAGCGTAGCCCAGGTATTGTCGTTAAGCGTTGCATCCGGTTCGGCAAGAACCTGCCGTGTCACGGTGACATCGTTCGGCATCGCCATGCCATTGAAAGGGCTTTCGCGCGAGAATGCTGCAAGCGGCTGTGGCTTGTCCCAGCTCAGGCTGCCGCCGAGGATGCGGCCGCCGCGCCGCAATCTGACGGGGACCAGGTCATCGTCGGAGGCCGCAAGCCGAGGTCCGGCAAAGCGCACCAGCACGCCGCCATCCTCGATCCAGTGTGCAAGACGGTCATGGGAATCGCCCGAGACGTTGCCCACATCGGCAAGGATCAGCATCGGCAGGTTTTGATCGAGAAAATGCGTCACCGCATCCGCGGGAGCCTCGCCTTGGGCGGTGCGCACATCGGCAAATGGATTGAGTGCCCGGTCGATGTAGTAGGTCGACGACAGAAGTGGCTCGGACATGTCGGCGGCCGCACCGGAAATGATGCCGACGGTGCGCCGCCGCCAGCGCTTGTCGAGCAGTTGCACGGCGCCCGCGGAATGCTCGCCGGCAATCTCGATCCGGGCGATGTCGTTGCGGATCTCGACCGGAAGATCGAAATGCGCTTCGGTCTCATGGTTCTCGCCGGTGAAGGCGAACGGAGTTTCGCCGAGGTTGAGGCCCTTAAGATCAAGGGCGCGCGCGGTACCGTTGGCCGATGCGCTGGGGTCGGCGCGCAATATCTTCACCGTCAGGGCGCCAGCGGCATTATCTGCTGCCGTGAGCGCCAGAGGCCCGGGAATGCCGCCGGTAACAATGGTGATCGGATGATCCCCAATCGCCTGGGCAAGCCCTTTGACGAAATCAGAGCCGCGGCCAACATCCGTACCGTCGGACAACCAGACCAGATCGACATCATGAACATTGGCGATGAACTGCGAGACTGACGGTAGAGCCTCGGTGCGATCGATCGAATGCGGCTTCGGTTTGACCTGATGCAAACGTACGCGCGCCGAGCTGGCAGGCTCGAGCGAGATATCGTGAGCGCCCTCCGAGAGGGGGATGAGTGCAACAGCCCGGCGATCGTCATCGGCGCGGGCGATGATATCGTCGGCGGTGCGTAACCGCGCATCCCAGCTTGCCGCCGATCCCCAGCCGTCGTCGAGCAGGATGCCGACGGGTGCCTGGGATGCTGTCGTCGCGAGCTGCGGATGCCATAGCGGGCCTGCGGCTGCGAAAATGACCAGCGCGGCAAGCGCCAGCCGCAGCAAAGTCAGCCACCACGGCGTTCGGGCAGGGGTTTCTTCCTTGGGTGCTATTTCAAGCAGCAGTCTCGTCGGCGGAAAATCGATGCGGCGCGGCCGCGGCGGAATAAGCCGCAGCAGCCACCACAGCACTGGCAGCGTGATAAGCCCGATCAATACAAGCGGTTCGGCAAAGCCGATGGGCAAGCCGCCAATCATGCCGTCACCGCGGGTTGTCTTGTAGACTGCGCGCGTAGGCCAATGTCGCTTTCACTGACGCCGATACGGGCTTGCAGCGCGAGCAGAAGTTCGCTCGCCGGCCGGTCGGTGCGATGGATCGTGAAACTCCAGCCGAGCCGATCGGTCTCGCTGCGAATTTCGGCGCGATGGCGCTGCACCCGCGCCGTGTAGTCGGTTCGCCACATCTCGGCGCGGCCGGCGGTGATGCGGCCGCCGCCTTCAGGCTCGACGAATTCCACGCGGCCCCAATACGGGAACGTTTCCTCGGCTGGATCGACGATCTGCACGACATGGCCCCGCGCGCCGCCGCTGGAGAGTTGTGCAATCGTGCGCCGGACTTCGCCAATCTCGCTCCACAGGTCGGACAGCAGCACGACCTCGGCAAGGGAAGTGGCGGCAAAATTTGGCGGCAGGCTCGCGCGCTTGGCGGCATCGTGAACGATGGCCTGTGCGATGCGGTCGACAACATTGCGGCTGCCGGTCGGGCGCATCAATCCAGGGATGCCGACACGTTCGCCGCCCTCAACCAGAATTTCAGATAGCGCCAGCGCGATAACGAGCGTGCGGTAGAGCTTGGTGTCGCGCACTAGCGGCGAAGCGAAATTCATTGACGGTGAGCGGTCGGGCCAGATCCATACCGTGTGCGCAGCTTCCCACTCCTGCTCACGAACATAAAGATGATCGTCGCGCGCCGAACGCCGCCAGTCGACCCGCGCGGCCGGCTCGCCGGAAACGAATCGGCGGTATTGCCAGAAGTTCTCGCCGGGGCCGGCACGGCGCCGTCCGTGCAGGCCGTGGATGACGGTTGCCGCGACCCGACGCGCTTCGAGGATCAATCGCGGCATGGCGGCCGCAAGCGTTCGGCCCGCGCCGACTGCTCGACCAACCGCCGCGATATCCTGGTGAACGCGCCTGGGCTCGGCCGCCATCCGGCTATCCGATCCGCGCCTTTAGCCGGCCGACCACCGCTTCAATGGTTTCGCCTTCGGCGCGTGCGCTAAACGTGAGCGCCATGCGGTGCTTGAGCACCGGCTCGGCGAGATCGAGCACGTCGTCGATCGAGGGTGCCAGACGGCCGTCGAGCAACGCACGGGCGCGGACCGCGAGCATCAGCGCCTGGCTGGCGCGCGGGCTCGGACCCCAGGCGATCAGCTTGGCTGCGTCGCCGCTCTCGGGTCCAGGCCGCGCCGACCGAACCAGCGCGAGGATCGCTTCGACAACAGACTCGCCGACCGGCAATCGCCGCACCAACCGCTGCGCGGCCAAGAGGTCTTCGGCAGTCATCGCCGCTTTGGCGCGAGTCTCTTCCGAGCCGGTTGTCTCGAATAGAATTTTGCGTTCGGCGTCGCGGTCGGGATAGCCGACGTCGATCTCCATCAGGAAGCGGTCGAGTTGCGCTTCCGGCAACGGATAGGTGCCTTCCTGCTCCAGCGGATTTTGCGTCGCGAGCACATGAAACGGCTTCGGCAGATCGTGGCGGGTGCCGGCAATGGTAACGTGCTGCTCCTGCATTGCTTGCAGCAATGCAGATTGGGTGCGCGGGCTGGCGCGATTGATTTCGTCGGCCATCAGGAGTTGGGCGAACACCGGACCTGGCAAAAAGCGGAAGCTGCGTTTGCCGGCCTGACTCTCTTCAAGCACCTCGGTGCCGACAATGTCGGAGGGCATCAGGTCGGGTGTGAACTGGATGCGCCGCGCGTCGAGACCGAGCACGATGCCCATGGTGTCGACGAGCTTGGTCTTGGCGAGGCCGGGTACGCCGAGGAGCAATGCGTGACCGCCGGAGAGGATGGTCACCAGCGCCTGCTCGACGACTTTGTCCTGACCGAAAATGACGGTGCCGATCGCGGCCTTGGCCGCGCGCACATGAGCAGCGGTCGTTTCGGCGGTCCGAACGATCATGTCCTCGAGCTTTTCGAGGCCATCTCCCCCAACAACTGCCATCGCTAACTCCTTGTTTATAAGAGGTGTTCTTGTATCGGATCAGGGACACGCCATTTGCACGAATCTAAGGCAGCACGATGCAATATATGAGCCACCCCTTATAAAGCGGAGGTTGCTCCGGTTTTCCGTCCACAGGAACACAACTTGGATTGGATGCCGCGGAATGCAGGTTCGCGTTCACGAACTCTCGAATAATCTCGCCCCCGGACTCAAGTCCTAGCAGTAAGGTCAAGGCAAACCATGGCGAAGGAAGGGCAGCCCGGCCTCGAGGCGATCACAGGTGCGCTAGCGCGCTCGGGCGCCAAAGGGCCGCCGCCAGTTGAGCGCTGGAACCCGCCATTTTGCGGTGATCTCGATATGCGTATCGCCGGCGACGGGACCTGGTTTTATCTCAAAACCCCGATCGGCCGGCCGGCACTGGTAAAATTGTTCGCATCTGTCCTTAAGCGCGAAGGCGACAGTTACTTCCTGGTTACGCCAGTCGAGAAGTGCGGCATCACGGTCGACGATGCACCGTTCATGGCTGTGGAGATGAACGTCGAAGACGGTACGGACGGACGCGTGCTGCGCTTCCGCACCAACGTCGACGATTGGGTGACGTGCGGCCCGCAACATGCGTTACGTTTCGAGCCTGAGATCGGCACCGGCGGCTTGAAGCCTTACTTGCATGTCCGCCGTGATCTGTGGGCGAAAGTGACACGCGCGCTGTTTTTCGATCTTGTCGAAATTGGCGAAGAGCGCGAAGTCAGCGGCAGGGCAATGTTCGGTGTATCGTCGATGGGCACGTTTTTTCCGATGGCGCCTGCCGAACAGGTGAGGGAGTTCGCTTGAACGATATCAGCCCGCCCTCGACTTCGTCGCTGACGGCGGATTTCTTTGAGCGCGCGCGGGCGCGGCTTAATCTCGAAGTGCCCCCGGCGCTAACCGATCCGAAAGCCGAAGGTGTCCGCCGCGGCGATCTCGATCTCGATCCGGCACTCTGGGAACGCGCCGGTGTCGCGGCGACCAAGCCGGCAGCGGTGCTCGTTCCGATTATCGATCGCGCGGTGCCAACGGTTTTGTTGACCCTGCGCACCGCCGAACTCAACAGCCACTCCGGGCAGATAGCGTTTCCTGGCGGCAGGATCGATCCCAACGACAAGAGCCCGGTCGCTGCGGCGATGCGGGAAGCCAAGGAAGAAATCGGACTTGAGGCAAATCTGATCGAGCCGATCGGTTATCTCGATCTCTACCTGACGTTCTCGGGCTTTCGCATTCTGCCGACGGTCGCGCGCGTGAAACCGGACTTTGCACTCACGCTCAATCCATGGGAAGTCGTCGAGTCCTTTGAGGTGCCGCTCGACTTTTTGATGACTCCGTCGAATCATCAGCAAAAGTCACGTGACTGGAAAGGCATCATCCGTAATTATTATGCGATGCCGTACGGTGAGCGTTATATTTGGGGCATTACCGCGGGCATTCTGAAAAATCTTTACGACCGGATCTACGGCACATGATCAGGACAGTCCTCACCGAGGCCGCGCTGTTCCTTACGCCGTTTGCCGTCTACGCTGCTTTTCTGATTGCGACGCGCTCCGGCGTCACGCTG
This sequence comes from uncultured Alphaproteobacteria bacterium, assembly GCA_963739945.1. Taxonomy (GTDB): domain Bacteria; phylum Pseudomonadota; class Alphaproteobacteria; order Rhizobiales; family Xanthobacteraceae; genus BOG-931. Next base: position 169,902 of record CAVUCN010000010.1, read on the forward strand.
CCGGAAGCGTGGACGATGCGCCGTATTGCGGTACTCATCATCGCATCGCTGATGCTGGTGGTCGGCAGCTTCCTGTTCCTGGCGCAATTTTCCGGCGCTCCGCCCGGTTCGACCTACGTGCCAGCGCACGTTGAGAACGGCAAATTCGTGCCGGGGACCACGCGGTGACAGCTGGCGCTCAACTCAGTAATGCGGCGTGGCTCAAGGACGATGCCGTCGCCAGTCTGCTCGCGGTGTTCAATCGCGACGGTGAGGAGGCGCGGGTGGTCGGCGGCGCGGTCCGCAATGCGTTGATGGATCGCCCGGTCCGCGAGATTGACATAGCGACGACAGCCGAACCGCCAGAGGTCATCCGCCGCGCAGAGACTGCGGGATACAAAGCCGTACCGACGGGCGTCGAGCACGGCACGGTGACAGTCGTGATCGGCGGACGCCCATTCGAGGTCACGACATTGCGGGTCGATGCCGAAACCTATGGCCGCAAGGCAAAAGTCGTGTTCGGCCGCGACTGGGCGAGGGACGCCGAGAGGCGCGATTTTACCATCAACGCTTTGTCGGTTTCGGCAGATGGCAAAGTTCATGACTATGTCGGCGGTCTCGCTGACATAACTGCCAAGAAGGTCCGTTTTATCGGTGATCCGAAAAAACGGATCGCCGAAGATTATCTGCGCATTCTCCGGTTCTTCCGCTTTCACGCCCAATACGCCGAGGGTTCGCCGGACCCGGCGAGTTTGCTGGCCTGCATCCGCGGTCGCAGCGGCCTCGACCAGTTGTCGCGCGAACGAGTGCGGATGGAGATGTTAAAGCTCATCGTCGGCCGGCACCCGGCACCGACGCTCGCAGTGATGGCGGAATGCGGAATCCTGGAAACGGTGTTGGGCGGCGTGCCATATCTCGCGAGCTTCGAAAACGTCGTGAAAGCGGAAGCGGCCCTCGGGATTGAGCCGGATGCGACGCGACGGTTGGGCGCGCTGGGTGTTTGGGTCCTTGAAGATGCCGAACGTCTGTCCGAGCGGCTGCGGCTTTCCAATACCGAAGTAGAGCGGCTTTTGAAGCTGGAATACTGGTGGCGCGTGAAGCCGGCCGACGGCGCGCACGCGGCGCGCACTTTGCTGTATCTGCTTGGCGCGGTGTCGTTTGTGGATCGGGTGCTGGTCGCGTGGTCGCGATCGGACGCTGGAGCAGCCGACAAAGCGTGGCACGAGCTTGCCACGCTGCCGCAGCGGTGGATCGCGCCACGCTTTCCGCTTCGGGCGACGGATTTCGTCAATCGCAGTGTGCCCAAGGGACCAGCCATGGGTGTGGCGTTACGCGCGGCCGAGCGAGCCTGGATCGACGCGGATTTTCCATCTGATGCCACGGCGATTGATGCGATCGCAGATGTGGCGGCGCGGAACGCAATCCCGGTCTAGCTGGTAGCGGGCTGGCAAACCTTATTCACGCCGCTGCATTGGTTAACGGCGTGAAAGCCGCAATCCACGAGCGCGAGCGGCAAAGGCCCAGGCCGGGATGTCATCTTCCTGCAATGCGGCGCATTTATTCGGACGATGGCAACAAGGGCGAGAAGTTGATTCGTGGCAATTGAGCACGGTGCGATCGGGTTCCGTACTCTGTTTATTTCCGACGTTCATCTCGGCGCGCGCGGCTGTCAGGCTGATCGCCTGCTTGATTTCCTGCGCTTTCACGATGCCGACACGATCTATCTGGTCGGCGACATCGTCGACGGCTGGCAATTGAGGTCCGGCTGGTTCTGGCCGCAACATCATAACGACGTTGTCCAGAAGCTTCTGCGCAAGGCGCGCAAGGGCGCCCGGTTGATCTACGTCCCCGGCAATCACGACGAATTCCTGCGCAACTATTACGGCACGCATTTCGGCGGCATCGAGGTGGTCGAAACGGCTATTCACGAGGCTGCCGACGGACGCCGCTATCTCGTGGTTCACGGCGACGTATTTGACATGGTGGTCAAGCATGCGCGCTGGCTCGCGCTGCTTGGCGATACTGCCTACGATCTGGCGATCCTGATCAACCGCTACTTCAATGCGATCCGCCGCCGCCTTGGCTTCCGCTACTGGTCGCTGTCACAGTGGGCGAAACACAAGGTCAAAAACGCCGTCAATTACATTGGCGCGTTCGAGCACACGCTCGCCGCCGAAGCGCGTCGGCACCATGTCGATGGCGTGATCTGCGGCCACATCCATCATGCGGTGATCCATGATGACTTCGGCATCCGTTACATGAACTGCGGCGACTGGGTGGAAAGCTGCACGGCACTCGTGGAGCACGAGGACGGCCGCTTCGAGATCATCAATTGGGCCGATCACGCGTACCCCGCACGTCCAGTCATCGCCGAGCCGGACGACGCGATCGAAGACGATGAGGAGATCGCGGCGTAAGCCGCAGGCAGTAATTAGTGCCCGAAGATCAGCCGGGTCGGATGATCGTTGATCGTCTTGATGGCCTTGTTCAGCTCGGCGAGGGTGCGCCGGCCGTCAACCGCAAACGCCTGAAATTCCTTCAGACCCGAATTGGAAAACTGATTAAGCCCGACCGCGATCTCGTTGGTATTCTTGTCGAGATCGTCGGCAAGCTTGCGGATTGAATTCGGCGGCCTGTCCGATTTGGCCGTTGCCGTCGGTGCCGCCGATCAGGTTTTGCAGGCCAAGCATAACCTTGTCGAGCCGTTTGGAATTGTCGGCCAGCGTCGAAGTGACGGTTTCGATATTACGAAGCGAACTGCGCAGCACCACCTCGTTGGTGGCGACGAGGCTGTCGATATGTGAAAGGACGTCCCGCGCTTGCCGGCTCACATCTGCGCTTGCATTGGCATCGGCGACGATGGTCGGCGGCTCGCTGCCCTGCGCGGCAAGCGGCGCTGCGTCTGCCGATCCGCCGGTCAGCGTCACTTCGGCAAGTCCGGTCAGGCCCTGAAAATCCAGTCCGACTTTGGTGTCAGCGCGCACTGGCGCATTACTATCGACCGCGATGACAGCAATGACCTTGTGCGGGTCGTGCGGGTCGATCCCGAGACTGGCAACCTCGCCGACGTGGAGGCCGTCAAACAAAACCGGCGAGCCGGTGCGCAATCCGGAAACCGAGCCATCAAACACAATGCGATAGGTCGCATGCGCGCCGCTGCGGCTGGAATTCTGGAACCAGAATATGAAGCCGAATGCGCCAACGATGACGGCGAGCGTGAACACGCCGGTCAGAACGTAATTGGCCTTGGTCTCCATAGGAAGTCCTCAACGTTGTCTCAGTGGTGAACGAGACGCCCCCGTTTACCGCGGAAGTATGACTTAAGCCACGGATGTTCCGACGCCAGCATGGTTTCCATCGGACCCGTAGCAATGATGTGTCCTTCGGACAGAACTGCGATGCGGTCGCAGACGGTGTGCAGGCTGTCGAGATCGTGCGTGACCATGAACACGCTCAGGCCGAGCGTCTGCTGCAAGGTGTGGATCAAGGCGTCGAAATCCGCAGCGCCTATCGGATCGAGACCGGATGTCGGCTCATCGAGGAACACAATGTCGGGATCGAGCGCCAGCGCGCGTGCCAAAGCCACCCGTTTGATCATGCCGCCGGACAACTCGGAGGGATATTTGTCGCGTACGCCGGCGTCGAGGCCGACCATTTCAAGCTTGGCGAGCGCGATCTCGTCCATCAGGCGCGGTGACAGATCGAGATATTCGCGCATCGGGAATTGAACGTTCTGCAGGGCCGTGAGCGAGGAAAACAGGGCGCCTTGCTGGAACAGCACGCCCCAGCGGCGCTCGATCGTGCGCCGCTCGCGCTCGTTGAGCGAGGCGAGATCGGTGCCGAAAACCTCGACGGTGCCGCTGCGCTTCGGCAGCAATCCGATGATGGTGCGCATCAGTACCGACTTGCCGGCGCCGGAGCCGCCGACAAAGCCGAGGATTTCGCCCTCGAATACGTCGAGAGTCGCGTGGTCGAGAATGATGGTCTCGCCAAAGCCGACGGTCAGATCGCGGACGCTGATGATTGCGGCGTTGCTGGTCATCTACATTCCGATCGCGGCAAAGAACATGGCGAAGAAACCGTCGAGCACGATGACCAGAAAGATCGATTTGACGACCGAAGCCGTCGTCCGCTGCCCAAGCGAAGCGGCGCTGCCTTCGACCTCAAAGCCCTCGACACAGGCGACAAGCCCGATGATCAGCGCCATGAACGGCGCCTTGATCATGCCGACGGCGAAGGTCGGCACTGAAATCGCCTCGCGCAGGCGCGCCAGGAAAATCTCCGGTGTCATGCCGCCATAGAGTGAGCAAACCATGCCCGCCCCGTAGAGCGCCGCTATCGAGCCGAGGAATGTCAGCAGCGGCACGGCGATGACCAGTGCGATGATGCGTGGCAATACCAGCACCTCGACCGGGTTGAGGCCCATGGTCCGCAGTGCGTCGATTTCCTCGCGCATTTTCATCGAGCCAAGCTCGGCGGTGTAGGCGCTGCCAGAGCGCCCGGCGACCATGACGCAAACAATCAGCACGCCGACTTCGCGCAATACCAGGATGCCGACCATGTCGACGACATAGACTTCGGCGCCAAAGGTGCGGAAATGGAAAATGCCTTGCTGCGCAATGATGGCGCCGATCAGAAACGTGCTCAGAAGCACGATCGGTACCGCGCGCCAGCCGACGCGTTCGAGGTGGTGCACGGTCGACGTCAGCCGCAGGCGTGAGGGATGCGCAATCGTCGAGAGCACCACCATGGTCATCGTGCCGAGCATGTCGGCGAGCCTGACGAGCGAGTTGCCGGCTTCGGCCATGGCGCGGCCGATGGAATCGAGCGCAGCCAGAATCGGATTGGGGTCGCTTGCGCGACTGCTCTCACCGCGATTGAGCTGCCGTACTTCCTCGATCAGGCTGCGATCGCTGTCGGTGAGGCCGACGATATTCGTCGTTGAACCGCGCGCTGTGAATGCACGATTGAGTCGTTCGATGAGCCAGGCGCCGAATGTGTCCAGCCGTTCGAGCCTGGCAAGATCGATGTGGATCGAGCGGGCGGTCTCGTAACGCCGCGTGGCGTCGTCGACCGCCTTCTCAAGCTCGCTTGCGTGATCTGCCGTCCACGCGCCGCTTATCGCCAGTCCAAGCCGGTCGCCGTTTATTGTCGCGGTGAGACTCATAGCTCCGCGCTCTGCGGCTCTTGAGCGCCGCGGCCTGCTCCGGTCATAGTCGCTCCTGGCATGGAGCTCTCCGTCAGAATCGAGCGCTGGCCGCTGGCCGGCGCATTCACGATCAGCCGCGGTAGCAAGACCGAGGCTGTCGTCGTGGTTGCTGAACTTACCGATGGAGCCCACCGCGGCCGCGGTGAGTCCGTCCCCTACGCACGCTACGGCGAAACCCCGGACAGCATTGTGGCGGCGATCGAAGCCGTGCGTCCGGCGCTGCGGCGGGGGCTCAACCACCTGGAATTGCAGCAAATCATGCCCGCCGGTGCTGCGCGTAATGCACTCGATTGTGCTTACTGGGACGTTAACGCCAAGGTTGCCGGGCGCCGGGCGTACGAATTGGCGGGGCTTGTTGCACCTGCGCCACGGGTCACTGCCTATACGATTTCGCTGGGGTCCGTATCCGCCATGGCCGGGGCTGCGGAGCAGGCGTCGTCGCGGCCTTTGCTGAAGGTCAAGCTCGGTGGCGCGGATGGTGATGACGTGGCCCGGATTACCGCAGTCCGGCGGGTTGCGCCCCATGCCGAGCTTATTGTCGACGCCAACGAGGGTTGGACGGCCGACAACTTAGGGGCGAATCTCGGGGCCTGCGCCGACGTCGGGGTGACATTGATCGAGCAGCCGTTGCCGGAGAGCAGCGACGCCGCGTTGGCTCGGATCGAGCGGCCGATCCCGGTTTGTGCCGACGAGAGCCTGCACGACCGCGCCGGGCTCGACGCCCTTGCCGGAAAATACGATGCGATCAACGTCAAGCTCGACAAGGCCGGCGGCTTGACCGAGGCGTTGGCGCTGGCCGCGGCAGCGGAACAGCGCGGCTTTGCCGTCATGGTCGGCTGCATGGTGGCGACATCGCTGGCGATGGCGCCGGCCATGCTGGTGGCGCAGCGTGCCCGCGTGGTCGATCTCGACGGTCCGTTGTTGCTCGTCAGGGACCGCCCCGGCGGACTGCGCTACGACGGCAGCATTGCTTATCCGCCTGATGCGGCGTTGTGGGGCTAAGGTATAAGATACCGACAGCGGCCGAAGAGCCGCAGCCGGGAGGATGGTAATGGCAACCAGACGCAGCGTTCTCACCGCAATCGCGGCAGCCGCGCTCGGATCGCTGGCGATCAATTTAGCGGGAGCGCAGGGCAAATATCCCGAGCGGCCGATCAGGATGGTCGTGCCGTTTCCGCCCGGAGGTCCGATCGACACCATCGCGCGGGTGATGGGGCAGGAACTCAGTAATCGCGTCGGGCAGGTTGTCGTCGAAAATCGTGCGGGCGGCGGCTCGACAATCGGCACCAAGGATGTGGCTGCTGCCGCACCCGACGGTTACACATTAATGTTCGGATCGTCGGGCTCGCTCGCGATCGCACCCGCGCTCTACTCGAGCCTCAATGTCGATCCGCAAAAAGCGTTCGCGATGATCGCAACAGTCGCGCTGCTGCCGCACGTGTTCGTTGTGAACAACGACGTGCCGGCGAAAACGATCGCAGAGTTTGTTGCTTACGCGAAGGCTAACCCGGGCAAGATCAATTTCGGCGCCGGCCTTGGAACGCCGCCGCATTTGCTGAGCACGTTGTTCAAGACCAAGGCCAACATCGACGTGGTCTACGTGCCCTACACCGGCTCCGCGCAATCGGTGAACGACCTGCTCGGCGGCCGCACCCAATTCACCATCGACGGGCTCGTTACGCTCTATCCGCTGGTCCAGGCAGGGAAGATACGGGCGCTTGGAATTGCGCGCAGCGAACGCTGGCCGGCATTGCCCGACGTGCCGACGCTAGCTGAGAGTGGCTACCCGGATTTTGTCCTCGATGCCTGGACCGGGCTTGTGGCTCCCGCCGGAACCCCGCCGGAAATCGTCAAGCAGCTCAATGCGGCGGTGAATGACGGGTTGAAATCGCCGGCCATGCAGGAAAGCCTCGCGAAGTTTTCCGCCATAGCCAAGATCGGTACGCCCGACGACTTCAAGAAATTTCTCGCGGATCAGACGCAGCGCTGGGGCGAGATCGTGAAGCTTGCAGGCGCCAGGGTCGATTGACGCTTATCGGAGCGAACCAATTGCATATGGAGTGACCATGACCGAGGCGACACGGCGAAATGCGATGGCGATGTTGGGAGCAGGGGTGAGCACCGCAGCCGCGCTCGGCGCCGGTGCTGCAAAAGCGCAAGCAAGCGCCAAAACATATGTACTGGTGCATGGTTCGTGGCACGGCGGCTGGTGCTGGCGACGCGTCGCCGATCTTCTGGAAGCCAAGGGTCATAAAGTCTATGCGCCGACGCTGACCGGCCTCGGCGAGCGCTCCCACCTGATGAGCGGCATGATTACACTCGACACGCATATCAGCGATGTCACCAACGTCATTAAATGGGAAAATCTGCAAAACATCGTTCTGGTCGGCCACTCTTACGCTGGTTTCGTGGTGTCAGGTGTTGCCGAACGCGTGCTGCCGGCAATCTCGTCGATCGTTTTCCTCGATGCGTTCTTTCCGCAGAACGGGGAGAGGGTGGTCGATCTTGCTCCGCAGGATTTGCGCGATGCCACTCTTGCGGCGGCTGCGAAGAACGAAGTTGGCCGCCCGATACCGCCAGCGAAAGCGTTCCACGTCAATGAGGGCGATCAGGCCTGGGTCGATTCCAAGTTGACTCCACAGCCGACCTTCGCGTCGCTGACGCCTATTGTGCTGACCGGCGCGCGCGAGAAAGTCGCAAAGAAGACCTACATCCGCGCGGTCTCTTATCCAAATCCACGTTTCGACGGTTATCTCGAAAAACTGAAGCAGGACCCGGACTGGCGTACTTACGGCGTGGAATCAGGCCACGATGTTATGGTCGACAAGCCGGAGAGACTCACAGAGATTCTGCTTGAAGTCGCCTAGCGCGAAACTGCCGGCAGACGCTAAGGCCGTTAACTTCTGTTTACGCGTGCGACTGTTCCTGTAAGTCGCCAGTCGGCATGGAAGTTGCTTGAACAACCAAGAGGCGGATCGATAACGACGCTGTTGTCGTGTGCTTGCTGTCCGGGGTCTGTGCGGCCGTTCGTTAGTGGTCCGCTCCAACGATCTTCAGGAGGCCATGATGCACACACTGACTGTTCGAGTCGTGACAATCGTTGCTTTGTGCTCGATCGTGTTTCTTCCCAGGGATTTGTCAGCGCACGACGACGGCCGGTTTGCCAGACTCGCCGTTGAAAGGTTGGTTTGACAAGTTGGCGAGCGGCAAGGGGCTGTGCTGTTCGTTTGCCGACGGCGTCAGCGTGCAGGATGTCGATTGGGACACTCAGGGCGGCAGCTATCGCGTGCGGGTCAACGGGCAGTGGGTCGTCGTGCCTGATGCGGCGGTGGTCACTGAGCCCAACAAGTTCGGTTCCGCCGTGGTGTGGCCGTACCAGGACTTCCAGGGAGCAACGCAGATCCGTTGTTTCCTTCCAGGCACCGGCGCGTAGGGGCTGCCTAAAAAAGCATCCGGCACGCGATTCCGATTTAATCAGATTCGCGAGCTGGAACTTCTGTTGTTACGCGACGAGCTTGGAGAATAGTTCCGCGTCCACGTTGCCGCCGGATAGAACGGCCACGGCGACTTTATCCCGCACGTTCACTTTTCCGGTCATGACGGCAGCGAGCGCGACGGCGCCGCCGGGTTCGACGACGAGCTTTAATTCGGCGAACGCGAATGCGACCGCCGCCGCAACTTCTTCATCGCTCGCCACGACGCCGGCGCCAACCAGAGATTGGTTGATAGCGAATGTGAGCTTGCCGGGGGTGCGCGCCATCAGCGCATCGCAAATGGTGCCGGTCAACTCGGCATTTTGTTCGCGTTGGCCGCTGCGGAACGAGCGGGCGTGATCGTCGAAGCCCTGTGGCTCCGCGGTGTAGAGCGCGGCAGTTGGCACCCGCGCCTTGACGGCAAGCGCGATGCCCGCAGTAAGCCCGCCGCCGGAAGCCGTCACCACCACGACATCGGGGACAAGGCCAAGCGCGGCCAAATCGTCGACGATCTCTCGTCCCGCGGTGCCTTGGCCTGCGATGATCAGGGCATCGTCGTAAGGCGGGACCAGGGTGGCGCCGCGCCGGCTCGCAATGTCGGCGGCGATAGCCTCGCGATCGTCCTTCGCGCGGTCATACAGCACGATCTCCGCGCCGAATGCGGCAGTGCGTTCACGTTTGGCGCGCGGTGCATCGCGCGGCATCACGATCACGCACGGCATGCCCAAAAGGCGCGCCGCGGCAGCGACGCCTTGCGCGTGGTTGCCGGATGAGAAAGCGACAACGCCCGTGGCCCGGCGATCCGCCGGGAGCGAGGCGAGTTTGTTGTAAGCGCCGCGAAACTTGAACGAGCCGGTGCGCTGCAGGGTTTCGGCTTTGAGAAAGACGCGTCCGCCGGTTATGGCGTCGAGTACGGCTGAAGTCAGAAGCGGCGTGTGCAAGGCAACGCCGTCCAGGCGACGTGCCGCATCATCGACGTCCGCTGCCGTAGGCAAGGACACGGGAACGTCTGAGCCTATGGCGACCATGGCTCCGACGGTAACGCCGCGATTACGGCGCTAGCAAGGGCGCTGGCAGGTCAATCCCGCGCATTATTTATGCGCGGGATTTCAGGTTTAGCGATCGAACCGGCCGGCGGCGTGTGCCAGCATGGTGTAGACCTTGCCGGTGTCGGAGGTCAGATAGTTGCGCACCACCGCGTCGCCTCGATCACCCCGCGACACGTCGTCGAGCAGCCGCTCGAACTCGTGAATGTAGTGCTCCACGGTCTGCCGGAACTCCGGATCGGTGCGATACTTTTCTCTGATCTCGTCGAACGCCTTCTGACCCTGAAGCGTGTAAAGACGCCGCGTGAACAAGCCTTTCTCACCGCGCTTGTGACGCTCCCACAAGTCGGCAGCCGCCTCATGATCGATCATGCGGGCGATGTCGACAGAAAGCGTATCGAGCGAGTCGGTGGCGTCCCGCGGGCTCTCCGTCTGGTAGCGCCCGGTATCGCGCGAGGCAGGAGCTGAACCTTGAGCCGAACCTTGGGCTGAACCCTGAGCTTCCTCGCGCGAGGCCCGTGACAGCAGGTCCGTCAGCCAGCCGGAGCCGGCGGCGGAGGCTGATGGTGTGGCGCCGCGACCTGTCGGCTGGTTTGGCGGTACGCGGGATTCCGGACGACGCGCCGGTGCACCCGTGATGTCGCGCGAGGCCGGCTGCTGCGGGGTCATGTCGGGGCGGATAGGCCGAACCTGGCCGCGTCCGCCGCCGCCCGTAGCATAGGCCTGCTCAGGCTCCCGCCGCATCGGTTCCGCGGCGTCGATCGAGCGGCCGTGACGGGCGATGATGCGGTTGAGCTCGGCCAGTGCGTCGATCTGATCGACGATGACACGGCGCATCTGCGCCGCGCTTTCGGCGGTTTCCTGCGGCAGTTCGAGGACGCCGCGCCGCAATTCGTTGCGCGTCGTCTCCAGTTCCTGCTGCATTTCCGTCGCCATCTGCTTCATGCTCTTGATGGTCTCGGTGAAGCGTTCGGCGGACTGGGTGAAGATCGCGCCGACGTCGGCACTGGCGTCGTTATAGATGGCGTTGAGGGCTTCGCCGGTGCGCTTGCGTTCGTCTTCCGAACTTGCGCGCACCACTTCGAACTGCTGCTGGATCGAGTGCACGCTGTCGTTGCTGGTTTCCGCGATCAGGCTTGCGATCTCGCGCGTGCGCGTCGTGGCCGCATCGAGCGACTCGTCGAGCAGGTTCGAGAAGCGCTGCAACCGCTGTTCGAAGTCGTTGGTGCGCAGGTCGAGAGTGGTGACGAGTCCTTCGAGGCTCGTCTGCCGGGCGGTGGTCGTCTCTTCGGCCTTGCGGTTGCTGAGCTCCAGAAGCTGAACCGCTTCGGCAAGCGAGCGGCCATGCTGATTGAACTGGCCAGACAGATCGCCGAGGTCGCGCAGCACCTTTCCGGTCACGGTATTAAACGTGCCGAGGTGCTGTTCGATCTTCGTGGTCGTGGTGCTGCTCTTGCCGGTAAGGTCGTTCATGGCGGCGACGAACTCGGATACGCGCGTCGCCATGGTGTGCTCGATCGAGTTCATGTTCTCGTGAGCGCCACTGAGCACTTCCTGCAGCAGGATGTTGGCCTCGCGCAGGCGCTCAAACAACGCCGTCGAGTCGGAGCGCAACATGTTGTGCGTTTCCAGCATGTCGGCCACGGTGGCGGCGGCCGTCTGTTTGGATTCCTCGACTGCCTGACGTGTCGCACTATGAAGGTCGGCCAGCGTGCGCGTGAGCGTCGACTTTGCCGCCTCGGTGACGCCCTGCGCGCCATCCTGCAACTGGCCGAGCGTTACCGTCATGGCCTTTGTTGCGGTCTGGCTCGCATCGTTGATGAGGCGAGCGATTTCCTCGCTGTTGTCCATCATCGTCTGCGTGAAGACGAAGCTCTTGGCTTCGATCGACTTCACGGCGTGGTCGGTGACGCGGCTGACCTCGTTGGCAAATTCCTGACCCTTGCCGGTTAGTGCGGTCAAGAGGCTGTTCGACTTGTCGTCGAGGAGCAGTGTCATCTCTCCCAACCGTTCGCTGACAGTGGTGTTGAATTCGTCTGCCTTGCCGATGACGTTGCGCGCAACGTCGGCGCTGGTGCTGACCAGCTTGCGTTCGGCTTCGCCGGCGCTGAGATTGATTGCATCGGTGGTGGCCGCGGCGCTGCGAGCCAGAAGATCGCTGGCGCTGGACGCGCTGGCGCCGATGGTTTCCCTGGCCGCCGTCATGGTCTTGCTGATCGTGTCGCTGGCGGAGGCCGCAGCCCTGCTCAGCGAGTCATTGGCGGAAGCGGTGGCCTTTCCAATAGATTCATTGGCCGCCGAAGCGCTGGTGCTGAACGCCTGCTTGGCTATGGCCGCGCTGTTGATGAAGGCTTCGTTCGCCGCCGAGGCACTCGTGCCGAAGGACTGCTTGGCGACGGTGGCGCTCGAACTGAACGCCTGATTGGCCGCGGCAGCGCTGGTGCTGATGACCTCATTCGCTGCGGCGGCAGCCTTGCTCAGTGAATCATGCGCTGTGGCGGCAGCCTTGCCGACAGATTCGCTGGCTGCGCTGGCGCTCTTGGCAATCGTGTCGCTCAGGCCGACAGCGCTGCGATTGAGCGAGACGGTCGCTTCGACGGCATTGCGGTTCAGTGTTTCGGCCGCTGCGGTGCTTGCCGTCGTCGTCTTGGCGAGCGCTTCGGTCGTGTTGGCTGGTGAGCTGAACAATCGCACGCTCGGCTTCGCCGGTGTCGTTCTTGATCGTCTCCACGAGCTCGTGAAGGCGCGTGGTGAGCAATTCGGCCGCGGCGCGGCTGCGCGTCTCAAGCTGTTGCGTCGCAGTTTCCGTGCGTCCGACGAGGAGGTGCTCGAGCTGGCCGATGCGACCGTCGAGTGTGCCGGCGACTTCGAGCGCCCTGCTGCCCAGCGTCTTGTCGATGCTGGCCATACGTTCGTCGAGGTTGTTGGCAATTTCGATCGCACGAACACCGAGCGTCTTGTCGATATTGGCGACACGCGCGGTCACGGTATCGCTGAGACTTGCGGCGCGGGTGTCGATGAGGGTGGTGACGTCGCCGAGACGCTTGTCGAGCGACGTGACGACCTCTTTGCCGCCTTCGGCGAGGGTCTTGGCAATATCCATGACGCGGGAGGCAAGGGCGTCGGTCAGCGTCTGCGTGCGGCCGTCCAGCGCGTCCTGGAAGCGTGTCAGGCGTTCATCGAGCGAAGTGGTGACTTCGCTCGCCTTGGTGGTGACCCGATTGTCGAAGCTCTCGACATAGCCGCGCATCGACTCGGAGACGTCCTGCGTCCGTGCGCCGAGCCGTTCGACCAGCTCGGAGCCGTAGGTCTTCACGGTCCGGTCAAACTCGGTGAGGTGCCGGGTAATCAGGTTGCCCAGCGTCGCGGAATCGCGCGAAATCCTTTCGCCAAGCTCCGCGCCCGAATGATTGAACATCTCCTCGAACGCCGTCAGCCGGCTTGTGAGCATGTCCTTCATTGTGTCGCCACGGGTCGCGAGCGTGCCGACGAGATGATCGACGCTCTCGCGGAGCGAGTCGGTGACGTTGGTGCTGCGCGAAACCAGGGCTTCAGTGATGCGATTGCCGGTCTGCTCGAGCTTCTTGGCGACATCGCCGCCGCGCAGATTGAGGTCGAGGATCAGCGACTCGCCGGTCGCCCGCAGCGTCGAGTTGACCTCGTCGGCGCGGCTCGCGATCGTTTCGGCGATCTGGCTTGACGTGTCGACGATCGCCTCGGAGAGCTCCTGCGCCCGGCCGGAGACGAGATCGGCGACTTCCTGTGAACGTCCGATCATCGTATCGACGATCGACAGCGATTTTTCGGAGAAGTTCTCGGCGACGGCATCGAGCCGCGACGTCATCATGTCTTCGAGGCCGGTGACGATTTCCGCGAAGTCCTCGCCGACGTGATCGGTCTTGAAATTCAGGCTGGACGTGAGCTGGTCGCTCGCGGTCGTGATCGCGCGCGAGGTTTCGTCGCTCGCCGACTCAAGCCGCGTCAACAGATCGTTGCCGCGCATGCTGAGCTGCTGGATCATGTTGTCGCCGACTTCGCCGAGAGCCAGCGTAATGTGCTCGCCCTTTTCGGCAAGCGAATGGGTGATGCGTTGCGCTGCCTCGTTGACCTGCTGGCCGACGAGGTCGCTGATCGTCGAAAGATCCTGCGTCAGGTCGATATGGACGTTGTTGATCGCGGAGCGGACCTGCTCGGCCTGCCCGACCAGCGTGTCGCGCTGGTTGGAGAGATCTTGAAGCAGGCTGCGGATGCGCACTTCGTTGTCGCTATAGGTGCGCTCGAGCGCGGCAACTTCGTTCTGCACCATCGACTCGAGTTCGCCGGCGCGCGCCAGCGCGCGCTCGACGCCGTCGCCCATGGCCGCGACTTCGCGGCGGATCGCCTGACCGACAGTGACGATAGAATCGCGAGCGATGTTTTCGGGCTCGGACAGCCGCAGCGCGACTTGCGCCATGGCCTGCGTGATCAGCCGCAATTCCTGGGAGCGCCAGGCGATGTGGGCCACGCCGAAGAAGAAGATAATGGGCAGCAGCGCCGCGGCGCCGAGGCCGACCATCAGGGCGGCCTGCGAATGGCCCGGCCCGACCGAGGCGTTCAGCTCGGACAGATAGGCCCACGACAGCGCCAGGCAGCCGACAATCCAGGCCGCGGAAAACAATGCGGCGACGAAATACGAGGTGCGCACCGGACGGCGCTGCAACGCACGGAGAACCTGGCCGACGGATTGCTGATCGTCATTGGCGGCGAGCGGGGCCGGCGCTTCGCCACGGTTGCCGATCGGCTCGCGAATGAAATCATCGCTGAAAGCGCAGGCGTTGCTCCGGCTCGGTTTCGCGCATGACCTGATCGGGGGTCGGCGGCGGAACGGCGATCGTGTCGGACTGGTCCTCCGGCCGAATTTCCTCGTCTTTAATGTTGAGGGCTTCCTGGATCGCGGACAGGGCAGCTTCCGTCGGATCCATCATCTTCTTCGGGTAGTTGGCCATTTCGGTCGTCGCCTCGCGTGTTACGCTGGACTAGGGCGGCCCAGAAACGCGGGCCGCGCCACGAGCGCGTGATCGTCTAGTTCCTCATGCGGCACTGGGGCTCCCCGGCCCTCAAGTTATCAGCGCCATAGCCCATCCTATCGGCTTGGCGGATCGAATAAAACGGTGACGCTAACGTGCTTTTAATCATCGTTAACGGATGATTCACCACAACCGCAGCCATTTTGTGGCCCACATTGCGGCTGCGTTGGGGCCGAAATGGCCAATCCGGCGGCTTAGTCCGCGGCTAAGGGCTTGCTTACCAACTCCACGAATGCCGCGCCGTGGCCGGCAGCGTCCCGGATTCACCCCGCTTTGGCTTTTCCGAAGCAAACTCCCGATCAATAAAAACAAGAGTTGGGAGAGTGCGTCGTGACTGCGTCGAGCGCGCGAAAAGCTGCCGGTTCGGAACTCCAGACTGTTTCGGGGCCGAAGTCTGTGATCCTTGATGAGGTTCATCTCGGCCGAATGACGCTTGGCGACCGTGTGCTGGAACGGGAAATCCTCGAGATTTTCGTCCGCCAGGCCGCGATTATGATCGAGCGGGTTGCCAACGCAGAGCCGGCGCTGGCCGCCGCCGCCGCCCATACGCTGATGGGTTCGGCGCGCGGCATCGGAGTCTGGCGGGTTGCGAAGGCCGCCGAACGGCTGGAGCGGGTTTCGGCCTGGCCGTCGGACCTTGCGCAGCGCGATGAGGCCGTCGAGGACCTGAAGGCAGCAACGCTCGAAGCCAGCGCGGCGATTGGCGCCCGTCTAAACGACGAATTACGCCGTCATTGAGCCGCAGACCGGAGCCTGAAGCTTGAGACTAGCGCAGCGCGACGGAAGCCAATAGATAAAGGGCTTCTCCAGCCCTGTTTCGGCCAGCTTCGCGCCGGGACTTTCAACATCATCCAGCTTGTTGTTCAGCCATGACCCAAATCACTTTTATCGATTCCGGGGGTACGGCTCGTACCGTCGAAGGCGAAAACGGCTCGACCGTGATGGAGACGGCGATCCGGAACGGTGTGCCGGGCATCGAAGCGGAGTGCGGCGGCGCCTGTGCCTGCTCGACCTGTCACGTCTACATTGACGAGGCGTGGCGTGAAAAAGTCGGCGCAACCGTCGCCGATGGAAGAAGATATGCTCGATTTTGCGTACGACGTGAAACCAAATTCTCGTCTGTCGTGCCAGATGAAGGTAAGCGACGACCTCAACGGTCTGGTCGTGCGGACGCCGGAGCGCCAAGCCTAGTTGTCACGAACTGGAACGCTGTCGGATTGCGGTCCCGGCGCAACTTTTGTTGAAACCGGCGCTCTTCCCCTGCCGCTCTGCAGCACGCTAGACACTGCGCCACATCAGACAAATCTCCTTAAAACGACGAGCAAAAAGACGACATGAGCGAGCCTATCAAGACTGACGTTGTCATTATCGGTGCGGGCCCCGTTGGCCTGTTTGCAGTTTTCGAGCTCGGTTTGCTCGATATGAAATGCCATCTCATCGATATTCTCGACAAGATCGGCGGCCAATGCGCGGAGCTGTATCCGGAAAAGCCGATCTACGACATTCCCGGTGTTCCCTATACCAGCGCGCAGGGTCTGGTTGATGCGCTGCTGCTTCAGATCAAATCGTTCAACGCGCAATTCCATCTCGGCGAGATGGTCGAGAAAGTGGAAAAGATCGGCGACCCGTTGTTCCGCGTGACGACGGATCAGGGCAAGGTCTTCGAGTGCAAGATCGTCGTGATCGCGGCCGGCGGTGGTTCGTTCCAGCCGAAGCGTCCGCCGATCCCCGGCATCGAAGCCTACGAAGGCAACACGGTGCACTATGCCGTGCGCAGAATGGAAAATTTCCGCGACAAGAATGTCCTGATCGTCGGCGGTGGCGACAGCGCGCTCGACTGGACGCTTAATCTCCAGCCGCTGGCAAACAAGCTGACCTTATGTCACCGGCGCGCCGATTTCCGCGCCGCACCGGACTCCGTCAACAAAATGATGGAACTGGTCAGGGAAGGCAAAGTCGAGCTCGTCGTCGGTCAGGTCACGTCGCTTGTTGGAGCCGATGGCGTGTTGCAGAAGGCAATCGTCAAGAAGACCGACGGCGCGATGGCCGATATCGATTGCGATATGATGCTGCCGTTCTTCGGCCTCACCATGAAGCTCGGCCCGGTGGCCGACTGGGGCTTCGAGCTGAAGAACAATGAATACATCCCGGTGAATACCGAAAATTTCGAGACCAGCGTGCCGGGTATTTTCGCCATCGGCGACATCAACTGGTACCCGGGCAAGCTCAAGCTGATCCTTTCCGGCTTCCACGAAGGCGCGCTCGCGGCGCAGAAGGCGTACCACTACGTCTATCCGGAGAAGCGGCTGGTGTTTCAGTACACGACGTCGTCGTCGAGCCTGCAAAAGAAGCTCGGCGTTGCGCCGACGCCGCGCTGAAGTCCGACTTGATTATTGCGGCTTCGGCGCCGGTGCGGCAGGCGCAGCCTGAGACGGTGCTGCGGTCGCCGGCGGCAATGCCGTCGGCGTGGGGGCAGGCGCTGATCCGGACGGTGGCGCCAGCGGCGCCGTAATCACCGCCGGCGGTGTTGCCAGGCCGAGCACGCCGCGCGCCGCCGGAAGCGCCGCATCGGCCATCGCCGCATAGCCTTCCGCAGTCGGATGCACCGCGCCGCCATAGACGGCGCTGATGACGCCCCAAAGCGCGTCGTGGATGTCGCTCGGTTTCAGCATCGCCGACAGACCTTCGGGATAGGTCATCGCGGTGAAGTAGCTGTCGTTGGCGGTCCTGATCCAGCGTGCGCGTGACGCATAGGGGCGATAGTCGCTCGGCGGCGTCGAGCAGACCAATGGATAGTCGGCGGCTTGCGACTGATCGGGCTCGAAGCTCTCGCCGGTCGGCGAAAAACAGGTGCGGTCGAATTCAGGATCGCTGGCCGCGTGTACGCACATGCCGTGCTGGGCAAATGCGGCCTGATGATCGTCGACGAACGTCATCCGCTCCGTCAGCGGATCCTTGCAGGTCTTGTTGCCGTCGCAGGTCGCGAGCGCCTTGAGCTTGGGCAGGAATTTGGTGTCGACGAAAGTTGTGGTGGCGCGCAGGCGTTCTGCATCCGCGCCAAAGGCAGGATGGACATCCAGGCCGTCGCGGCCGCCGGGGCATGGCGTATTGGGCGCCTGCATCGCCGGATTGCCGTAGGAGACATAGACGACGCGCGAGAGGTTGTTGTCGACATACGGCTTAAGCGCAGTGCGCAGCCGTGCGAACTGGTCACCCAGATCGTCGAGATTTCTTTGTGCATCCTGGACGCTGGCCAGCGAGCCGCCTTCCTTGAGCAGCAGGCGCTCCGTCGTGGCGTCGACGATCACATTGGCAACAAGGCCGGAAAAGTTGACGTCGTTGGCGCCGATCGTCAGCAGGATGAGATCGATATTTCGCTTGGGATCCTGTTTGTGCGCGGCCGCCATCAAATCCTTGAGCTCGGAGAACTGTGCGGGCGACGTGCCCGAGCAGCGGTCGGGCGTTGCCAGCGGGCAATCGTCGGCGGCTTGCGAGTCGAACAGGCCGGCCGAGATGGTTGCGCCGGTGCAGGCCAGCGGCAGGAAGGTCACGGCGACGTGCGGCTGTTCGACCGCAAGCGCGAGCGCCGTTCGCAGTTGATAGCTGTACAGCGAACGATGGCAGGCCGGATTCATCCAGCGCGCGCCGTGGCGCGCCCAATCGGTCGTGGCCGCAGAGCTCGTTGCGCCGCCGCTTTCGCAGGAGCGATCGCCGGTAAAGCCGGCGCGGCTTGGCCGGTAGTATTGGCCGCCGGTGCTGCCCCGCAGGAAGCGCCGGAAGCAAAATCCGCCCTCGAGCCTTATCGCCCGGTCGGGATCTCCTTCACCGGCGGCGATGGAATCTCCCATGCCGGTGATAAGCAGGTCGCGCACATTTATCTCGGTCACGATCCGTTGCGCGGTGCCGTCGCCGAGCGGAATGTCCACGGTCGCGACCGTGGTACGTCCGCTGGCGACGCGAAGCTTCACTTCTTCCTCGCATGGCGCATCGGTTTGGCGTAACGGGCCGACGCTGTCGTCAAAACTCCACGAGCAGGTTTGCCCTTGCGGCATGTTGCCGGAAATCTCGACGCCGACGGCATGATCCATCGGATTGAGATAGCTTTCCTTCACGCCGTCGCGGTCGCAGCTCTGCATGAGGTTGCCGGAAGCATCGATGCAGAGATTGCCGACGACATCCTTGGCCCAGCCGAACCGCCGGTGGTTTGCTCAAGCCGGTCTTCGGCGGCGAGGATCGCCGTCGCCACGGCTGGCGGCGACCTGACGCAGAAAGTCCGCTTCCTTGCGAAACAGCCGGAAGCGGTTCTTCACCTCCCAGGCGATGTGAAAATTGCCGGTGCTCGACAATTGCGCGAACGCCGCGTCGATCGGCGCAAACGAGATCAGAACGGCGAGGATGATGGCAAGACGCATGGGTTATTGTCAGGTAAAGAATGCCAGGTTCTAGCATTTCGGATGCGGCGGAAATATGAGTGCCGCATAAACGCGCCGTTACCTGCTGCCGCGGCGCCGTAGTTTCAATGTCCGGACCGGAGCGGCAACCGGTGCGACCTATTCAGCGGAGACGTCGATCAGGATGCCGTCGCAATCCGCCATGTGGTGCTGACCGAGCGGGCAGGTGCGGCGAAACATCTCCAGGTGCGCTTTGCCTTCGGCACCGGTGCCGACCGGATAGGGCGCCAACAGCGGATTGTCGGCGGCGATCTGGTCGACGTCTTTCTTGAACGTCGTCGAGGTTTTCGACCTTGAAGCCGATGTGATCCATGCCGGCGGTGATGATACCGCTGCCTTCATAATCGGCGATGTCCCAAGGCATGATGACAAGCGTCATATGCCCGTCGGTGAGATAGTGGTTGCGGTCGCCGGCGCGTTTGTTGCCCGGCGCAAGCTCAAAGACGTCGCGATAGAACTCGGCCATGTCGTCAGGCCGCATGGTGCGCAGCGCGACATGATCGATGTGGCGCGGATTGATCTCCGCCGTACCCTCCTGCTCGCGATAGACCGATGTGCGGTTGGCCATGTTCTTTTGCGAAATGTCGAACATGTTGCCGTCCGGATCGTGCGTCGAGATGCCGGCGAACGGACGGTTCGCCGGACGCTGCAGCCACTTCACCGTCGGATATTTCTTGCGGATGCGCGCAAACGCTGTTTCGGAGTCCTCAACCTCGATGCCGAAATGATCGAGGCCGGCGGCGCGACCGGCTCGCTTCGGATTGATATTGAGGCCGACGTAACCGTCACCGACCGTCTGGGCGCGGGCGGTTTTGGTTTTGTCCGACGTGCGCATGCCGAAGACGGATTGATAGAACAGCGCCGACTTGGCGTAGTGTTCGCTGACGATCGCGACGTGGTTGATCTTGGCAAACATCCGTTCCTCCCGCGGGAGTTTTCGGTTCGGGCGTTCGGGCCCTGAAACAACACCCGGCTTATGCTAGAAATTTGCCGGCCAGATTGAACCTTCCCGCCTTTCGCCACAAGGCGGCTGCAACCCGGGACCGAACGCCGATGGCTGACCTGACGCTGACGACGAAATGCTGCATCGCCGGCGGCGGTCCGGCCGGGATGATGCTGGGCTTTCTTTTGGCGCGCGCCGGCGTCGATGTCGTGGTGCTGGAAAAGTATCCCGACTTTTTTCGCGACTTTCGCGGCGACACGGTCCATCCGTCGACGCTCGAGCTGATGTACGAGCTCGGACTGCTCGACGAATTCCTGAAGCTGCCGCATCAGAAGGTGGAGACGCTGACCGGGCAAATTGGCGCCGAGCATCTCACGATGATCGATTTCCGCCATCTGCCGACCCACTGCAAATTCATCGCGCTGATGCCGCAATGGGATTTTCTCAATTTCCTCGCCGCGCACGGCAAGCGCTACAAGACGTTCGATCTGCACATGAAAGCGGAAGCGACCGATCTGATCGAGGAGGGCGGCCGCATCACCGGCGTCCGGGCCAAAACGGCGGACGGTACACTGACGATTCGCGCCGATCTTGTGGTCGGCTGCGACGGCCGCCACTCGACGGTACGCGACAAAGCCGGTCTTCCAGAGCGACGACTACGGCGCGCCGATGGATGTGCTGTGGTTTCGTCTCTCGCGCAAGCAGACCGACAGCGCAGACACTTTCGGCCATATCGAGGCCGGCAAGATGATGATCATGCTCGACCGCGGCGATTATTGGCAGTGCGCCTACGTCATTCCCAAAGGCGGCATCGAGCGCGTGCAGGCGGAAGGCATCGACGCTTTCCGCAAGCGCGTCGAGGAAATGTCGCCGTTTCTGGCCGACCGCATTGGCGAGCTGAAAACCTGGGATGACATCAAGCTGTTGAGCGTCACCGTCGACCGGCTGCAACGATGGTGGCGGCCGGGGCTGATCTGCATCGGCGACTCCGCGCACGCGATGTCGCCGATCGGCGGCGTCGGTATCAATATGGCGGTGCAGGATGCAGTGGCTGCCGCCAATCAACTGGCCGGGCCGCTCAAGGCCGGCCACGTATCTATTGAAGACCTGCATGCCATCCAGGAACGGCGCATGTTGCCGGTGAGCTTCACCCAGTGGCTACAGCTCACGATCCAGAAGCGGATCATCAGCCGCGTGCTGGTCAGCGAGCAGCGGCCGAAGCCGCCGCTCTTGTTCAAGTTGTTCGGGGTATTTCCGGTGCTGCGCCGGATTCCGGCACGCCTGCTCGGCGTAGGCATTCGCCCGGAGCATATTCGTACGCCCGAAGCGCCAGCCGCTTAGCTGCGCTGCTGCAGGCTCAGTCGTGGCGCGGGCGAGAATTTCGACCAGCCGCGCTTCGGCCTCGGCGTCGTTCTCAAGCCGTTTGGCGACGGTGTCGCGCAAATGATCGAACGCGGCCTCGACGAGGGCAGGCAGGTTGCGGCGGTTGCCGCGCTCGCCTCGTTCCGATCGCCGCCAGCGATTGACGCGTTCGCCGAGCGCGGTGAGCCGCTGCAGCACCACGTCAACGAGTTCGCGATTGCTTTGCAGATAGGCGCGGCCTTCGTCGGTGATGGTGTAGAGCTTCTTCGAGCCTTCCGTTGAAGCGGTGACGTAACCGGCTTCTTCCAGATAGGTCAGCGTCGGATAGACGATGCCGGGGCTCGGTGAGTACCAGTCCGCGGTTTTCTCTTCGAGCAGCTTGATGATCTCGTAGCCGTGACGCGGAGCCTCGGCGATCAGCGCCAATGCGAGCAGCCGCAGGTCGCCCTGCGCCAGCATCCGCCGTGCGCGCATCAAATCTTCGCCGCCTTCGCCAAAGCCGCCGTGACGTCCACCAAAGCCGAAGCCGCCGAAACGGCCGCCGCGTCGCTGATGACGTCCCGCAGCCCAATGGCCGCGCTCGGACTCGTCCCTGTGTCCGTGATGTCTGTGCATTATTTTCTCCTTCTGAGATGCAAAGATATATCTTCAGATAGATCATAGTGAGCCATAGCACAAGATATATCTTTAGATATTCTAATAATTTCCTATAATGCATATAAATCAATGGTTTGAACGTTATAGATGATCCAGAGGCGTGGATCAGGGAGTGGACCAGCCAATCGAGGCAGCGAGGTTTTGGCGTTGGCCCGTTTTGATCCTTTCCTTTTGAATTTGGGATTGGCCCCTTTTGAAACTGGTCAATTTTGACCAAACTCGTTGGCTACCCAGTTTCAAATATCGCCCCGTCGCAAATCGTCCGAGGGGGTAAACCATGCTTACTTTCGATCCTACCCCGGTCGCGATTGACCGCACGTGGGGCTTCCGTATGACGCTGCCGAACGGCGAGCCCGATCTTGTCAGCGGCTTTGAAAGCGAGGCGGACGCCCGAGCGTGGCTTGCCAGCCCGCATTGCGACAATTGGCTTCAGACACGCGGCTACACGCGCGACAAAGTGTAGGGCGCGCTGCCTTATTCAAACTGAAGGCAGAGCGGAATAGGGCTTGCGACCTGGGCCGGGCGGGTCATATTCCGCTTCATGAGCAAATCCCCACGTATCAGAGTCATTTTCAAGCCGAAGCGAATCGCCGAAGGCGATTGGCAAATTGAGGCCCACTGTCCCGGAGCGGAAATCCGATACATCAAAGGGCTACTGAGCAAAGCCGACGTTGACGAATGGATGCAGGGAAGCCGCCGCATCGACTGGCTTAGATCGCAGGGTTACGCGAAATGACAAGCCTCCCAAGCGCTCACGAGACCTGAACCAGACGAAGCGGACCCGCCGCAATGTTCGCCTCCTTCTTCCACGAGCTTAAAGCCGCCGGCTTGCCGGTGACTTTGCGTGAATATCTGACGCTGATGGAGGCGATGGAGAAGGATCTGGCCGGCCGTCGGGTCGAGTCGTTCTACTATCTGTCGCGTGCGGCGCTGGTGAAGGACGAGCGCAATCTCGACAAGTTCGACCGGGTGTTCGGCCACGTCTTCAAAGGGCTCGATCTGGTCGAGGAGGCGCTCGCCGCCGAAATCCCGACCGAGTGGCTGAAGAAGCTCACCGAGAAGTATCTCACCGAAGAAGAAAAGAAGCAGATCGAGGCGCTCGGTGGCCTCGACAAGCTGCTTGAGACATTGCGCCAGCGGCTCGCCGAGCAGAAAGGCCGTCATCAGGGCGGCAAGAAGTGGATCGGCACTGCCGGCACCTCGCCGTTCGGCGCTTACGGTTACAATCCCGAGGGCGTGCGCATCGGCCAGGACACGAACCGTAATTTCCGCGCGGTAAAGGTTTGGGACAAGCGCGAGTTTCGCGATCTCGACGGCGACGTCGAACTCGGCACCCGCAATATCAAGGTCGCGCTGCGCCGCCTGCGCAAATTCGCCCGCACCGGCGCGCCCGACGAACTCGATCTCGACGGCACCATCAAGGGCACCGCGCACAAGGGCTACCTCGACATCCTGATGCGGCCGGAGCGGCACAACACCATCAAGGTGCTGCTGCTGTTCGATGTCGGCGGCTCGATGGACTGGCACATCAAGGCGACCGAGGAATTGTTCTCCGCCGCGCGCACCGAATTCAAGCACATGGTGCATCTCTACTTCCACAACTGCCTCTACGAGAAGGTGTGGAAGCAGAACGCGCGGCGCTGGATCGAAACCACGCCGACCTGGGACGTGCTGCACACCTATCCGCACGACTACAAGGTAATCTTCGTCGGCGACGCTTCGATGTCGCCTTACGAGATCGTCGCACCGGGCGGCTCGGTCGAGCACTACAACGAGGAAACCGGCCAGGCCTGGATGCAGCGCGTGCTCTCGACCTATCCGTCCGCCGTCTGGCTCAACCCGGTCCCCGAGCACGAATGGGACACCACGGCGTCGATCCGCCTGATGCGGCAGCTCATGGGCGGACGGATGCATCCGCTGACACTCGAAGGCCTCGACGGCGCGATGCGGGAGCTGGGGAGATGATTGTCTAGGCGTGCAGATTTTCTTCGCCAAATAGTCTCTTTAAAATCTCCGGCAGGCTGTCGACGCGCTCGAATTTGCTCAGCGGTACTTCCCTGTAGTTCAGGCGAACTGGGCGTTCGCCTTTTTTGTTGCGTGTTGGCCGGATCGAATTTGGAAACTTTGAAATGTCAGGTAATGGACCCCCAGGATTGCCGCCGAGCCAATAATAGGGCCCAGGTTGGAGATTTGACGCGATCTGTATCCAAATGACGCAGCCACTCGGCTTTTCCGCCAACGATTGGGCAATTGTAAGTTTCCGCGGCTTATTCAAGCTAGTCTTTAGCTGTATGTGGCGAACGATATTTCGTTGCGCCATTGCGAAATCGTAGCCGTGAGCGTCGAACTCAGATCGGAAAACCTCAACGTCTGTTATGTCTTTTTCCCAAAAAATACGCAGCGCTTCGCCGACAAAGAGGTGTTCAACGATTCGCTCGCGAAGTGTCGAGTGGCGAACGTTCTTACCAATCGATCTGGGCAAGTCGAAATCCTTCGCCGACGCATTCTAATCGCCGATAGACTTAACGTCTGACATCCAAACTCTCAGGCCGCTTTCGCCCTCGGTTTGATGCCCTTCAGCTTCTCACCGATCTCTCGCTTACGCGCCATCAGGTCGTGATCGATCTGCAGTTGCAGAAAAAATCCTTCGCTTACGCCAAAATACCGTGCCAGCCGGAGATCGGTATCGGCGGTAATCGCGCGTTTTCCCAGCACGATTTCGTTGATGCGCCGTGGCGGCACGGCGATGGCTCGAGCGAGCGCAGTCTGTGACAGCGCCATCGGCTCGAGGAATTCCTCCAACAGGATTTCGCCCGGATTCGGGTTGGGTAAATGCTCAGCCGTGGTAGTCGACGATTTCGACATCGTCTGCACCTCCTTCGGTCCAGCGGAAGCAAACCCGCCACTGGTCGTTGATACGGACGCTCCATTGCCCGGCGCGATCGCCTCGTAATGCTTCGAGGCGGTTGCCCGGGGGCGCGCGCAAATCGTCGACCCGTCTCGCAGCGCTGATAAGACGCAGCTTGCGCAATGCGCCGGCTTGGATCGCTGGCGGGAGCTTTCGGCTGCGCAGGCCGTTCCAGACTTTTTCGGTCTCGGCGTCTCGAAAGCCGACGATCATGCATTAATATAACGCATAACGTTATATGGGTCAAATTACAGTTTCGGCACGCGGCACGGCCTGAACGCTATCGTGGCGCTCTGTCGCAAAAGGCCGCCTTCCGAATCGCTGGGACTGCCTTATATTGTTTCCATCGTTAACAACTGAAAGGAGGTGATCCAGTGTCTCATTGTCTATCGCCGCGGTTGCCGGCATTCGTGAACTGGATCCTCGCCTCTACCGAGGTCCTCGCCTAGGTGGTCTAATCCACCACCGGGCTCACGTGCGCAAGGCAGACGATCGCCTGCGCAACCGGGCCACGGTCTGACAATGGAAGGGCTGCCCGCAAGGGCGGCCCTTCTTTTTGCGTTTGGCCGCATTTGAGCGCGTCCGCAGCCTTTCGTCACCGCCCGCGATAGACTTCACTTTCGCCGCGCGCGAACATCGCGCAGAGGAGCTTCCCATGCCCGAACAACAGCCAAGCCCTGCTGCGCCCGGCCTCGTCATTGTCCGCGAGACTCGCCACGGTCAATTCGATCAGGAGATTATTGCTGGCACGCATCGGCTTGTGGCCGACGAGCCGGTCAACGCCGGCGGCCAGGATAGCGGTCCGGGTCCTTATGATCTGTTGTTGGCCTCGCTCGGCGCCTGCACCTCGATGACCATCCGGCTTTATGCCGACCACAAGAAAATTCCATTGCAGCGTGTCGAAGTGCGGCTGCGGCATTTTCGGGTCTATGCCATCGATTGTGAGGAATGCGAAACCAAGGAGGGCATGGTCGACCACATCGATCGCGAAATCCGGCTCGACGGCGATCTGACCGCCGAGCAGCGTACGAAGCTCATGGACATCGCCAACAGATGCCCGGTGCACCGCACGCTGACATCGGAGATCAACATTCGCACCGTGCCGTTGCAGTAATCCCGGGAGCGCTTCGTGAATTTGTTGACTGACAAGGTGGCTCTGGTGACCGGCTCAAGCCGGGGTATTGGCCGCAGCATTGCACTGGAACTCGCTGCGGCGGGCTGCGATGTGATGTTGACTGCGCGGGACGCCAAGACGCTGAACGGTGTCGCCGGTGAAATTCGTGCGCTTGGCCGCAGGGCGGCGATCTATGCCGGCGATCTGACGGCACCTGAAGAACCGACAAAGCTGGTCGATGCGGTTACGCGCGAATTCAGACGGTTGGACATTCTGGTCAATAACGCCGGCAACAACAAACGTGGAAATTTTCTCGAATTGACCGACCAGGACTGGAGCGATTGCTTCAATCTGAAATTCTTCGCGCACATGCGCCTGTGCAGGGCGGCATGGCCGTTGCTCAAAGCCGCGCAGGGCTCAATCGTGTTCATCGCTGGTGTTGGCGCACGCGCGCCGGTTTCCGACTACACCATCGGTGCTGCGGTGGTCGGCGCCAGCGTGTCCTTCATGAAAGCGCTCGCCGATTTCGGCAAGCACGACGGTGTGCAAGTCAACGCGGTGAACCCCGGATCGGTCAAGACCGACCGGTTTCGTCATCGGCTCGGTAAAGTGATGACGAAAACCGGGCTGAGCGAGGACGCGGCGGCGGAGCATCATCGCAACGAGCTCGCGATCACGCGCTTTGGCGCGCCGGAGGATATCGCCGGAATGGTGAGCTTCATCGTTTCGCAGCGTGGCCGCTGGCTGCAAGGCACGGCCATCGACATGGACGGCGGCCAGATCGAACCGTTGCGGATGGCGCGTTACGATTGATGATTTGGTGCGGCAATGGCGGGTTTTAGCCGGATCGAAAGATGAAACTTCCACGCCGAAAATTCCTGCATCTCGCCGCAGGGGCTGCCGCGCTCCCGGCCGCCTCGCGGATCGCACGGGCCGAAACCTATCCGTCGCGTTCGGTCCGCATCGTCGTGGGATTTGCCGCGGGTGGACCGGCAGACATCATCTCGCGTTTGATTGCTCAACGGCTCTCGGAACGTCTCGGTCAGCCGTTCATTGTTGAAAATCGGCCGGGCGCCGGCGGCAATATCGCTGCGGAGATGGTCGCGCACGAGGCGCACGACGGCTACGCGCTCGTGATGCTGACCACAACAAATACGATGAATGGCGCGTTTTACGACAACCCGAATTACGATTTCGTGCGCGATATCGAGCCGGTCGCCGGTTTCCTGCGATCCCTGAGCATTATGGTGGTCAATCCGTGGTTTCCGGCGAAGACGGTTCCCGAATTTATCGCTCACGCCAAGGCAAATCCGGGCAAGCTCAATATGGCATCGTCCGGAGTTGGGACACTCAGTCATTTGAGCGGCGAGTTGTTCGCGATGATGACCGGGATCGGCTTGCAACACGTGCCTTACCGCGGTGTGGCGCCTGCGCTCACGGAGCTGCTCGCCGGGCAGGTGCAGGTGCTGTTCGTCCCCACGCCTGCCTCGATTGAGTACATCACGAACAAACTGCGCCCGCTCGCCGTATCGAGCGCCAGCCGCTACGATTTGCTGCCGGACCTTCCGACCATCGGCGAGTTCGTGCCGGGTTACGAAGCGATCGGATTTCAGGGAATTGGCGCGCCGAAGAATACGCCCAAAGAGATTGTCGAAAGTCTTAATGGGGAGATCAATGCGGCTCTCGCGGACGCCGGGATGAAGGCGCGCGTCGCCGAACTGGGCGGTATGGTGCTGACTGCTTCACCTGTCGATTTCGGCAAGTTCGTCGCCGACAACGCCGAGAAGTGGGCGAAAGTAATCAAGTTCGCGAATATCAAGCCGGAGTGATTTGGCCGCGCATACTTCCTAGAGCGCCGCCTTTTTCACTTTCGATCGGACTTGGGCGATCACGTGCGGGATCGCCGCATCGTTGCCCGGCGCCATGATGTGAACGCCGGCGACACCGGGAATGGTGGCCAGCTCCTCGATCAGCTCGACGCAGATGGCGATGCCTTCCTTGGCCGGGTTCGACGCTTTCTCCATGCGCGCGATCAGGCTGTCGGCGATGATGGTGCCGAATAGGTGGCTCTTCATCCATTGCGCCGACTTTGCCGAGCGCAGCGGATTGACGCCAATGATCAGGGCAAGCTGTTTAGTCACGCCGGCCTTTTCCAGCACCGCCGCGTAACGGCGCACGATACCGGCATCCATGCAGAACTGTGTCTGCGCGAACTGCGCGCCGGAGGCGATCTTAGCGAGCAGCGATTTGGGCTGCCAGTCCGCCGCCGGATCGATCGGCATGTCGGCAGCGCCGATAAAGAACGCAGCCTTGCCGTCGACCTTGCGGCCGGTGGGCAGCGTTCCCTCGTCGCGCAACCGCCGCGCGGTCTCGATCAGCGTTGCGGAATTGATGTCGAACACCGGTTTGGTGTCGGGCTGATCGCCGGCCTTTGGATCGTCACCGGTCAGCAGCAGCATGTTGCGGATGCCGAGCGCGGCAGCGCCCATCATCTCGCTTTGAATGGCGATACGATTCTTGTCGCGGCAGGTGATCTGCAGGATCGGCTCGATATCCATGCCGATCAGGATGGACGCCGCCGCCAGCGCCGCCATATGCGCGCGGGCTCCAGCGCCGTCGGTCACGTTCACTGCGTCGGGCAGGCCCTTTAGCGGCGCTGCCTTCCGCCGCAGATCGTCGGCGTCGAACGACACCGGCGGGGCCAGTTCGGCGGTGAGGACGAATCGGCCGGATCGCAGGCGCTCTTCGAGCGTGTGTGGGACAGGAGTGCTTTGATTCATGGTGAGGTCTCGACAGCAAGCGCTGGCGCGCGGCAACGCATATATGCTGCTTTAACGGCGCGCTGCAAATGCGCCTTTTCTGGACAGGAAAGCACTGTCCCGCTAGAGAGTTAGCGCCTCTAGAAATCTGGATCATTTATGAGCGGCGTTAACGACATCCGGTCGGCCTTTCTGAACTTCTTTGCCCATGAGGGGCATGAGATCGTGCCGTCGTCGCCGCTGGTGCCGCGCAACGATCCGACATTGATGTTCACCAATGCCGGCATGGTGCAGTTCAAGAACGTCTTCACCGGGCTGGAAAAGCGTCTCTATCAGCGGGCAGTGACCGCGCAGAAATGCGTCCGCGCCGGCGGCAAGCACAACGATCTCGACAATGTCGGCTACACCGCGCGCCACCACACCTTCTTCGAGATGCTCGGCAACTTCTCGTTCGGCGATTACTTCAAGGAACGCGCCATCGAGCTGGCCTGGAAGCTGGTGACCAAGGAATTCGGCATCCCGGCGGAAAAGCTGACAGCGACCGTCTATATCGACGACGATGAGGCGTTCAAACTCTGGAAGAAGATTGCCGGCCTGCCCGAGAGCAGGATCATCCGTATCGCTGGCTCGGACAATTTCTGGGCGATGGGTGACACCGGACCGTGCGGCCCGTGTTCGGAAATCTTCTACGACCATGGCGACAAGGTTTGGGGTGGGCCGCCCGGCAGCGCGGAAGCCGAGGGCGATCGGTTCACCGAAATCTGGAACCTCGTGTTCATGCAGTATGAGCAGCTCGCCAAAGGCGGCGAGCGGGTCAACCTGCCGCGGCCGTCGATCGACACCGGCATGGGGCTCGAACGCACCGCGGCGGTGCTGCAGGGCACCTACGACAATTACAAGATCGATCTGTTCGCCGCGCTGATCGAGGCGGTTGCCGATTTCACCCACGTCGATCCGGATGGCGAGCAGAAAGCGTCCCATCGCGTTATTGCCGATCACCTGCGCGCCAGCTCATTCCTGATCGCCGACGGCGTGCTGCCGTCGAACGAGGGCCGCGGCTATGTGCTCCGCCGCATCATGCGCCGCGCCATGCGGCATGCGGAGCTGCTCGGCGCCAAAGAGCCGCTGATGTGGAGGCTCGTACCGGTGCTGGTGCGCGAGATGGGCCAGGCCTATCCCGAACTGCATCGGGCCGAACAACTCGTCACCGACACGCTCAAGCTTGAGGAGATCCGGTTTCGACGCACGCTGGAGCGCGGGCTGTCGATTCTCGACGAGGCCAGCAAGACACTCAAGAAGGGTGACATGTTCGACGGCGTGACCGCGTTCACGCTGTACGACACTTACGGGTTTCCGCTCGATCTCACCCAGGACGCGTTGCGCAACCGCGGCATCGGCGTCGATCTCGCTTCTTTCAATGACGCGATGGATCAGCAACGCGCCAAGGCGCGCGCGTCATGGGCTGGCTCGGGCGAGGCCGCGGACGAAGCCGTCTGGTTTGGCCTGCGCGAGAAGGCCGGCGGCACGGAATTCCTCGGCTACGACACCGAGACTGTTGAGGGCGTTGTTACGGCACTGGTGCGTGACGGCAAGGAAGTCTCGGAGCTCAAGAAAGGCGAGAACGGTGCTGTCGTTCTCAATCAGACGCCGTTCTATGGCGAGTCCGGCGGTCAGGTCGGCGACACCGGCACGATGACCGCGGATGGCGTGCGGTTCAAAGTGACCGACACGCAAAAGCATCTCGGCGATGTGTTCGTCCACAGCGGCACCGTCGAAGAGGGCACGCTGAAGGTCGGCGCCGCGTTATCGCTTGACGTCGACCATCAGCGCCGCGGCGCGATCCGGAAAAACCATTCGGCGACGCACTTGCTGCATGAAGCGTTGCGGCAGGTGCTCGGCGATCACGTTGCGCAGAAAGGCTCGCTGGTCGCGCCGGATCGCCTGCGGTTCGATTTTTCGCATCCAAAGCCGATCAGCGCCGACGAGCTGGAGCGCGTCGAGGAGATCGCCAACGACAGGGTGTTGGAGAATTCGCCGGTCACGACGCGGGTGATGGCGCTAGACGATGCGCGCTCTTCGGGTGCTCGCGCACTGTTCGGTGAGAAATACGGTGACGAAGTCCGCGTTGTCGCCATGGGAGAAGGAGCGGGCGATGGCGGCGGCAACACGATGGGCTGGTCGATCGAGTTGTGCGGCGGCACTCACGTCAATCGCACCGGCGATATCGGTCTGATTACGGTAGTTGGCGAAAGCGGTGTTGCGGGCGGCATTCGCCGAATCGAGGCGCTGACCGGGCAGGGCGCGCGCGCCAATGCCAATATGCTTGCACGCCTGGCCAAGGCCACGGCGTCCGAGCTGCGTGTGCCGATCGAAGATGCACCGGGCCGTGTTGTCGCCTTGCTTGATGAACGCAAGCGTCTTGAGCGCGAACTGTCGGACGCGAAGAAGAAGCTCGCCATGGGTGGCGGAGGCGGTGGCAGCCGACGGTGTTCGCACCGTGGGCGATGTGAAACTGATGGCGCGTTCGGTCGCGGGTATCGACCTTAAAGACCTGCGCAGCCTCGCTGACGAGGGCAAGAAGAAAGTCGGCTCCGGCATCGTCGCGATTGTCGGCGTTACCGAAGACGGCAAGGCCGGCATCGTTGTGGGCGTGACTCCCGACCTGACCAGCCGTTTCAACGCCGTCGATCTGGTGAAAAAAGGTGCGGAAGCGCTTGGCGGCAAAGGCGGCGGCGGACGGCCGGACATGGCGCAGGCCGGCGGACCCGATGCGTCGAAGGCGGATGCCGCGCTGGCTGCGATCGAGGCGGCGCTTAGCGCTTAAATCTCGACGATCATGCCGTCTTCCGCAGTCTCGTAGGGCACCTTGGCGGCCTGCGACAGCATTTCATTGCTCATGTGTGTGAGGATGAGCCGCTTCGGCCGGATCTGGCTGAGATGCTGTTCAAGCAGCGCCAGCGCCATATGCGTGGTGATCGGCTTGTCGCGCGTATAGGATTCGCAAATGAAAAGGTCCGCTTCGCGGCCGAGACCGATCAGTGCTTCGGTCCATTCGGTGTCGCCGGAAAAGGCGAGCACTTTGCCTTCCGCTTCGAAACGGAAGCCAAGACACGGCCCGGCGCGATCGTCATGGACGACGTGAAACGGTGTGACGCTGACGGAGCCGACATCGTTGCTTTTGCCGATCTCCAGTTCCCGCAACTCCAGCGGAAAATTCAGTTCCATTCCTTTGGTGCCGGGAAAGCCGCATTCCATGACTTCGGGAAGCCGCGTCTTCAGCCCGGGCGGGCCGGCAATGGTCAGAGGCTTGGTTCGCTTGGTTACATAATTGGCTTCGAGAATGAAGAACGGCAGGCCGAAAATGTGATCGGCGTGAAAGTGCGAAATGAAAATCGTTTCGATGGCATTGCGATCGATGCCGAGCCTGTTCATGCCGACGAGTGACGTCGCGCCGCAATCGATCAGAGCGTTGATATTTTTTCCGGTCAGGTGAAAGCAGGTATTGAACCGGCCGCCGGAACCGAAGGCGTCGCCGCAGCCGACAAACTGAAGGCGCATCAAATGTCTCCGGAGGGCACAACTCGGCGGGGCCGTTCGGCCGTGTGATAATGAACACAGCGAACGGGATGAAAGTCCGTGATGGGAATCACAGTCTTGGGTGGTGGTAATTCAATCCGGCCGGACGTTCAAATCCTTGTCTGCTCACTGTTTTTTTAACCTTTACCCCGATTTATGCTCCGCCTTGTGGGGTTCTGGCCGAAGCCGGTAGCATGGCGCCGGGGTGAAGCGCCATGATCGCAACACAAACCGGCGCTTCCTGTCGGCGTGACCCACAGGCTTTAGGGGATGTTTGGGGTGCACTTTAGTCGGAACCTTTTGGGCGTGGTGGCGGCGCTGCCGATTGCGGCGGCGCTCTGCGGCTGTGGCAACCTTGGCCTCGACAGCGATCAAGCCTGGTTTCGCAAACCGCTCTACCTGACCGGCCAGACCAGCGGCTACACGTTCTCGGACACACAGCAAACCAGGCAGGACCGGCCGATCACCGCCAACGATCTGGTATCGGCGAGCGGCAGTTGTCCGCCACCGGCTGCGACGGCGCAACCGGCACCGGGTGGTGCCAGCCCGGCTTCCGCTCCTGGCGCCGCGCCAGACGGTTCATCGCTGTTGGGCGAAGGTATTGGGCTTGGCATGAGCGAATGTGACGTCGTCTGGCGGGCTGGTGCTCCCGGCAACATTGAACTTGGCCAGAGTCCGAACGGTGACCGCACCGCAGTGCTGACCTATCAGAGCGGATCGCGCCCGGGCATCTATCGTTTTGTCGGCGGCCGCTTGATGCAAATGGACAGCATCGGACCGAGCGCGGCTCCGCCACAGGTCGCCACGAAGAAGCCGGCGAAAACCAGAAAGCCGCCCGCCGGCAATAACGCTACCTGAACGCGCAGTTTCAAAAAGACACCCCGGCCTCTGGTGAGGCCGGGGTTGCCATTTTCAGACTGTCGATCGCGTCCGCTTAGTAGCAGCGGTTGATCCAGCGCAGCCGCGGTCCATAGGGCGTCGGGACCCAAGTCCGCACCATGCAGCCGCCGTAACCCGGGCCGGCATAGACGTGAACGAATGGGCCACCGCCATACCAGCCACCGTGCCAGCCGCCCCAATGAGCGGATGCAGCCGTGGGTGCGAGCGCAGCAGCGCCGAGGGTGACGCAGGTCGCGAGAGCAAGCATTGATTTGCGCAACATATGACTTCTCCTGTTTGTTCAGCTTCGTTTTCACGCAGCTATGTTTTGGTCGGGCCGGGCCGCGCTCGGGTTCATGGTTCGGATATCAGGAGCAGCGAACTGAACCGTCACTGAGAATGCTGTTTATCGCCGGTTTATCGGGCTGAACTGAGCGATCGCGTGACGCTCATCACTATTCACGCTGCCGGAATCCGGGTGATGCCGGTCACACAAATTCGCATTTCGGACGTTGGCTTGCCGGGAGCAAACACGACCGCTATAAGCCGCCGCGGTTCGGCAATGCTTTCGTAATCTTAAAAGGACGACCTGATGGCGCTTGAGCGTACGTTTTCGATCATCAAACCCGATGCGACCGCCGGTAACGTGACGGGTACGATTAATGCCATGATCGAAAAGGCGGGTCTGCGCATCGTCGCGCAAAAGCGCATCCGCATGAGCCGCGAGCAGGCAGAGACGTTCTATGCGGTGCACCGTTCGCGGCCGTTCTTCGGCGAACTCGTCGACTTCATGATTTCCGGCCCTGTCGTGGTGCAGGTGCTCGAGGGCGCCAATGCGATCGCGGCCTATCGCGACCTGATGGGTGCGACCGATCCGGCGAAGGCCGCGCCGGGCACCATCCGCAAGGAAGTTGCGAAATCGATCGGTGAGAATTCGGTGCACGGTTCGGATGCTGCTGAGACCGCGGTCAAGGAAATCGCACAGTTCTTTGCCGGCAATGAAATCGTCGGCTGATCAGGCCATTCGTTCGCTTCGTCGCCGCCGTCTTTAAGGAGCGGCGATGGGTTCTGCAGCGCAATATCTGCATCCCTCGCTGTGGGGCGCGATGCTCCACGCCAGCGTCAGCGATATGGGCGGTACGGCGTTCTGGGCCGCCGTGCTGCAAATCATTTTCATCAACATTCTGTTGTCGGGCGACAATGCGGTGGTCATCGCGATGGCTTGCCGTAACTTGCAACCGCGCGAGAAGATTTGGGGAATTGCGCTCGGCGCCGGCGTTGCGGTGATCCTCCGGCTGATCTTCACCAGCGTGGTCGGCGAACTGATGCTGCTGCCGTATCTCAAATTGGCCGGCGGGCTGGCGCTGATCTATGTCGCGGCGAAGCTTGTGGTGCCTGAGCGCACGGACAGGGACAACGTCCAGGCCGTTGCGCATCTGTGGCGCGCGGTATGGATCGTCGTGGTTGCCGATATTGTCATGAGCCTCGACAACGTCGTTGCCGTCGCTGCGGTGGCGCAGGGCAGTCTGTTGTTGCTCGCGATTGGCCTGGCCGCTTCCATTCCGATCATTCTCGCGGGCGCGGCCCTCATCATGTTGCTGATCGACCGGCTGCCGATTCTGGTCTGGGCCGGCGCAGCTCTGCTCGGATGGATTGCGGGCGAGGTGATCGCGACCGATCCGGCGGTCTTGCATTTCATAACAGCCAGATACGGCGCGCAACTTGCCGAGCAAGTGGAATTTTCCGCCGCTGTCTCCGGCATATTGCTGACGATCGCGATCGGCGGATTGTGGCGGCAATTCCATTTGAATAGAGCACGCGGAGCGCCGGCCCGCCGCATCACTGAACACGTATAAATTTCATCGGCTTATCGATTATTGCTCGCGCGCCACAACGATTTTCGTGGTCGCTTCGATTGCGGCGAATGAATCATCACCCGACTGCGCGTTGTTGCTCGCGTTGCGCAGTGCATTAGCAGCCATGGTTGCGCCGCATTTATCGGGCCAGCTTACGATGCAATCGGATTTGGGCCATCCGGCGGATGTTGTCGTGGGTGTTGTTGTGGGCGACTATCGTTTCGGACTCTTTCCCAAAATCTGGCTTGTGGCGCGGGGGCTCGCAATCTGCATGCGGGGTGCAGCGGCTGAGTGCTTGTGTCTTCAGTGGCAGGGACTGACTGAGGAGGCAGACGATGCAAAAGGGCGCCGTCAAATGGTTTAATCCGACAAAGGGCTACGGGTTCATCAAGCCGGATTCTGGCGACAAGGATGTGTTCGTCCACATCTCGGCCGTCGAGCGCGCGGGTCTTCGCTCGCTCAATGAAGGTCAACCGATTGAGTATGAGCTCGTCACTAACCGCGGCAGGACCTCTGCGGAAAATCTGAAAGTTGCCTGAGCAGACTTCCGGGGCAACCCGGTTCTCATAAGCCCCCGGTGTAACAGCCGGGGGTTTTTATTTGTCAGGGCTTGGCTGCGTTTGCGGCATTCAGGGAGACGCGGCCCTCGGCAACCAGGCGCAGCGCTTGCGGATAAATCCGGTGTTCGACGGCAAGCACGCGTGCGGCAAGTGTCTCCTCGGTGTCGCCTTTCAGCACTGGAACGGAGTCCTGCGCAATGATTGGCCCTGAATCCGTCTCGGGTACGACAAAGTGCACGGTGGCGCCGTGCCGTTCGGCGCCGGCTTCAATCGCGCGGCGATGAGTATGCAGCCCTTTGAATTGCGGCAGCAGCGCCGGATGGATATTGAGCATGCGGCCGCTCCAGCGCGTAACGAACCATGGCGTCAGCAGGCGCATGAAGCCGGCCAGACAGACCAGTTCGATACGGTGCGCCTGAAGCTCCTCGTCCAGAGCGCGCTCGAAGGCTTCCCGGTCTTTTCCGAACCTGAGGTGATCGACAACGGCCGTCGTGATGCCGTTCTGCCGCGCGCGGTCGAGCCCTGCGGCATCCGGTAAATTGGAGACGACGAGCACGATCTCGGCCGGATAGTCTTTCGCCTTCGCCGCGTCGATCAGCGCCACCATGTTCGACCCGCGGCCGGAAATCAGCACGGCGACGCGTTTTTTGGTCATGCGCTCACCGGTTGAGGTCGAGTTGTCCGTGAAAGGCGATCTGCGCCCGGTCTTTCGCGGCGACGACTTCGCCAAGCTCAACCACAGTCTCGCCGTTTGCGGCAAAACACGCGCTCGCTGCCTCGGCTTTGGCGGGATCGACCACGGCAACCATGCCGATGCCGCAGTTGAAGGTGCGCAGCATTTCGCTCTCACCGATCTTGCCGCTCGCCGCGAGCCACTTGAATACCGGCAATACCGGAATGCGAGAGATGTCGACTGAGACAGCGAGATGCTTCGGCAGCACGCGCGGGATGTTGTCGGTAAATCCCCCGCCGGTGATGTGCGCCAGTGCCTTGACCGCTTTGGTCTGGCGGATGGCGGCAAGGCAAGACCGTACATAGAGCCGCGTCGGCGTCAGCAGGGCCTCGCCAAGACTGCGTGACGGTTCGAATGGGGCAGGCTTGTCCCAGGTCAGCCCCGCCTCCGATGCGATGCGCCGGACCAGCGAATAGCCGTTGGAGTGCACACCGGTCGAGGCAAGACCGATCAAAACGTCTCCGGGTGCAATGTCGGCGCGCGGCAACAATTCCGCGCGTGAAACCGCGCCGACGGCGAAGCCGGCCAGGTCGTAATCGTTGCCATGGTAGACGCCGGGCATCTCGGCGGTCTCGCCGCCGATCAGCGCGCAATTGGTCTCGCGGCACGCCCTGGCGATACCGGTAACGACTTTCGCGCCGACATCCGGGTCGAGCTTTCCGCACGCGAAGTAGTCGAGAAAGAACAGCGGCTCCGCGCCCTGCACCACAAGATCGTTCACCGACATGGCAACCAGGTCGATGCCGATGGTGTCATGGCGGTTGGTTTCGATGGCGATCTTGACTTTAGTGCCGACGCCGTCGTTGGCGGCAACCAGGATCGGATCGGTGTAACCGGCGGCCTTGAGGTCGAATAGCCCGCCGAATCCGCCGATCTCGGCATCGGCCCCGGCGCGCGCGGTCCCGCGCACCAGCGGCTTGATCAAATCCACCATGCGGTTTCCGGCATCGATATCGACGCCTGCGGCCGCGTAGCGCGCCTTATCCACGGGTCACCAAATCGGACAGATTTTTCTCCCTCGGTGGGAGGAGTATACGTCGCGCCTCGTACGTCGGAATCGCGGGGTGTGCAAGCGCGTGAGCCCCGTTATATTGTGCATTTCCGGGACAGCGAGGGGAAGCTGCCGGAATCCGGGGCCATGGTTTGAGCATCCCAAATCTCGTTACGCTGGTGCGTATTCTCCTGGTGCCGCTCGTGATCTGGGCGATCACGTCGGGAGAGATGCGCGTTGCGTTCATCCTGTTTCTGGTCGCCGGCGCCAGCGACGCGGTCGACGGGTTCCTCGCCAAGCGGTTCCAGATGACCAGCGAGCTTGGCGCCTATCTCGATCCGCTGGCCGACAAGGCGCTGATCGTGTCGATCTATGTGTCGCTCGGCATCGCTCAAGTGCTGCCGATCTTCCTGGTGATCCTGGTTGTTTCGCGCGACATCATGATCATCGGCGCCTTCTTGCTGGCCTGGGTGGTCGGCAAGCCAATGCCGGCGCGGCCATTGATGGTCTCGAAGATCAACACCGCAGCGCAGATTGCGCTCGCCGCCCTGGTGCTGGCCGAGCAGGGGTTCGGCTTCAATTCGGATTGGTTGTCGAAGCTCATGATGGCGCTGGTCGCGCTATTGACCCTGCTCTCGATCGCCTTCTATCTCGCCGAGTGGGTGCGCCACATGAACTCGTTCGACGCGAAACGCTAAGCGCATGATCGCGACAATTACACATCGCACTTTGCCAGTCCTTCTCGGTCGAGAGCCGTAGCAGCATGCAGTACGAGCGGCATCCGTTGTTTTGGCTCGCAATGCTGGTCATTTTCGTTGCGCTGCTCTGGCTCTTGAGCCCGATTTTGCTGCCGTTCGTTTTCGGCCTGGTGCTGGCCTATGCGCTTGATCCGCTGGCCAACAGGCTTACCAGGCACGGCGTGAGCCGGCTGATCGCTGCGCTGATTATCCTTGGCGGCTTTGTATTGATCATCGTGGTGTTGCTGTTGCTCATCGTGCCGGTGTTGTCACGGCAGTTCGCCGGCTTCATCGAGAATGCGCCGGACTATGTCCGCCGCCTGCAAACATTCGTCAGCGATCCGCGATATCCGTGGCTCAAGCGTCTGATCGGCGACAATCTCATAGGCGCCGACAAGTCGGTCGGCGATCTGGTGAACCAGGCGATGGGCTATCTCAGCTCGGTGCTGGCATCGCTGTGGTCGCAGGGGCGGGCGCTAATCTCGATTTTCTCGCTGCTGATCATTACGCCGGTTGTGGCGTTCTATCTGCTCTGCGACTGGAAGCGGATGGTGCAAACGGTCGACCAGCTTATTCCGCTGCCGCAGCGGGAAACGGTACGAGGTCTGTCCCGGGAGATTGACCGGACAATCTCGGCCTATTTCCGCGGCCAATCCGGCCTGTGCCTGATCCTCGGCTCCTATTACGCCGTTGGCCTCACGCTGGCGGGACTGAATTTCGGCCTGCTGATCGGCGTCGTGTCCGGGATCATCAGCTTCATTCCCTATGTCGGTTCGCTGACCGCGCTGGTGCTGTCGATCGGCATGGCGACCGCGCAGTTCTTCCCGGAATGGGGTCACATT
This sequence comes from uncultured Alphaproteobacteria bacterium, assembly GCA_963739945.1. Classification (GTDB taxonomy): domain Bacteria; phylum Pseudomonadota; class Alphaproteobacteria; order Rhizobiales; family Xanthobacteraceae; genus BOG-931. The sequence goes on from CAVUCN010000010.1 coordinate 209,043, forward strand.
GTCATCGTCGTTGCTGTCGTGCTGTTCGGACAGTTCATCGAGGGCAATGTGCTCGCGCCATATCTTGTCGGCCACAGCGTCGGGCTCCATCCGGTTTGGCTGATGTTTGCCCTGTTTGCTTTCGGCTATCTGTTCGGCTTTGTAGGGTTGCTGTTGGCGGTGCCGCTCGCGGCAGCGGCCGGTGTGTTGATACGGTTTGCGGTGCGGCGCTATCGCGAGAGCCCGATTTATACCGGCGAAGGGGCGAGTTGAGCGCCATGCCTTCGAATCTGGAGTCGAATGTAATGTCCTCCGTTCCGCGTCAGCTCGCGCTCGCGCTCGATCACGCCGAGAGCTACGCGCGCGACGATTTCTTGCCGGGACCGTGCAACGCGGACGCGCTTGGATTGATCGACGGCTGGCCGGACTGGCCCGCCAATGCCGTAGCGCTGGTCGGGCCGGAAGGATCCGGCAAGACGCACGTCGCGACAATCTGGGCCGCGATAGCAGGCGCGCGCGTTATCTCCGCGCATGCGTTAAGCGAAACGTCGTTGCGGCCGTCGCTCGCCACCGGCGCACTGGTGATCGAGGACGCCGCTGTGACGTCCGACGAGCATGCGCTGTTCCACCTCATCAATCTCGCCCGTGAAGAAGGCGCCTACCTTCTGTTCACGGCGCGATTGGCGCCATCGGCATGGCCGGTGACGATCCCGGACGTCAACTCGCGGCTGCGCGCAATGCCTGCAGTGACGCTGCAGGCGCCGGACGACGCCATGCTCCGCGCCGTGATCGTCAAGCTCGCTGCCGATCGCCAACTTGGCATTGATGAAAGCGTGGTGCGCTACTTGTCGACCCGCATCGAGCGGTCGTTTGCCGCGGCGCGGGCCGCGGTGATCGCGCTCGACAACGAGGCGCTCCGCCAGGGCCGGCCCCTGACCCGGGCGCTGGCCGCGGAGATGTTCCGCGGCACGGCCTGAAAGCCCCGCGGCCTCGGCCCGCCTTCACCCTATTAAATCCAAAGTTTCAGCAGATACTTGACCAAGCAGAGGCCTTGGCCGCCTTATCTGGCTGAACTGTCACTGAAATGTAACGAAGGGTGGCGACCATGGCCCTCAATGAGCAGGGATTAGCCGTGGCGGATCGTAGCCAAGCCACTGTAGTTGCTTTGGAAACCGGTGCCGGTCGCCGGGTGGATGAGCCTGCGCGCAATCACGATCTGGCGTCGAGTCCGGACCGGTTCATCAACCGCGAACTGTCCTGGCTCAATTTCAACCGGCGCGTGCTGGAGGAATCCGCCAATAGCGGCCACCCGCTGCTGGAGCGGCTTAAATTCCTTTCGATCTCTGCAAACAACCTCGACGAATTCTTTATGGTCCGCGTCGCCGGCCTTGGCGCCCAGGTGCGGGCCGGCATCGCCGAGAAGAGCCCCGAAGGCCTGACGCCTGCCGAACAGCTGGCGCGGATCGCTGAAGGTGTCGTGCTCCTGGTCGAGGACCAGCAGGCGCAATGGCGCGAATTGCGCGAGGCGCTGGCCAAGGCCGGCATCGTGCTGGTCGATGGCGTCGACGTGACCAAAGCGGAGAAGGCCTGGCTGGAGGACTTCTTCCTCGCCCATGTGTTTCCGTTGCTGACGCCGCTCGCGGTCGATCCGGCGCATCCGTTCCCGTTCATTCCCAATCTTGGCTTCTCGATCGCGTTGCAGCTCGCCCGCTCCAAGGACGGCAAGGCGATGAACGCGCTCATCCGTATGCCGAACCGCATCGAGCGGTTCGTGCGTCTGCCGCAGAGCGGCGATGGCGGCCAGGTACGCCTGATCTCGATCGAAGGCGCCACCAGCCTGTTCATCGGCAAGCTGTTCCCCGGCTACACGCTCAAGGGCGTCGGCGCGTTCCGCGTCATCCGCGACTCCGAAGTTGAAATCCTCGAAGAAGCCGAGGATCTGGTGCGGGTATTCGAGACCGCGCTCAAGCGCCGCCGCCGCGGCATCGTCATCAGGCTCGACATTGAAGCAATGATGCCGCCGGAGTTGCAGCGTTTCGTGCAGCGCGCGCTCGGCGCCAGCGACGAAGACGTGTTCAGGGTCGACGGCGTGCTTGCGCTCAACGAAATGGAGCAACTCAGCAGTCTCAACCGGCCCGATCTCGAATTCGTTCCTTACGCGCCGCGCTATCCGGATCGGGTGCGCGATCACGGCGGCGATTGCTTCGCCGCGATCCGGCAGAAAGACTTCGTCGTTCATCACCCCTACGAGTCGTTCGACGTGGTGGTGAACTTCCTGCAACAGGCGGCGCGCGATCCGAACGTCGTCGCCATCAAGCAGACGCTCTATCGCACGTCGGCCAACTCGCCGATCGTCAGGGAGCTCGCGGAAGCCGCCGAAGCCGGCAAATCGGTCACGGCAGTGGTCGAACTGAAAGCACGGTTCGATGAAGAGGCGAATATCCGCTGGGCGCGCGACCTCGAGCGCGCCGGCGTGCAGGTCGTCTACGGCTTCATCGAATTGAAAACCCACGCCAAGCTTTCGCTGGTGGTCCGCCGCGAGGGCAGTGAGCTCGTGTCGTATGTGCATGTCGGCACCGGCAACTACCATCCGGTGACGGCGCGCGTTTACACCGACCTGTCGTTCTTCACCCGCGATCCGCGGATCGCGCAGGATGTGGCGCGTATCTTCAATTTCGTCACCGGCTATGCCGAACCTGCCGAACTTGAGCAGATGGCGGTTTCGCCGTTGTCGCTGCGCAAGTGCATCCACGATCATATCGATCAGGAAATCGCCAACGCCAAGGCCGGGCGCCCGTCGGGCATCTGGATGAAGATGAACGCGCTGGTCGATCCCGACATCATCGACGCGCTGTACGAGGCGTCGGCCGCCGGCGTGCCGATCGAGCTTGTGGTGCGCGGCATCTGCTGCTTGCGGCCCGGTGTTCCCGGCCTTTCGGAGAATATCCGCGTCAAATCCATCGTCGGCCGCTTCCTCGAGCACGGCCGCATTTATTGCTTCGGCTCCGGCCACACGCTGCCGCATCCGAAAGCGGCGGTGTACATCTCGTCGGCCGACATGATGCCGCGCAATCTCGACCGCCGCGTCGAGGCGCTGTGCCCGATCCTCAATCCGACCGTGCACGAGCAGGTGCTCGACCAGATCATGGTCGCGAATTTGAAGGACAACGAGCAAAGCTGGCAGCTTCTGGCCGACGGCTCTTCGCGCCGTATCAAGCCGGCAGCCGGCGAAGAGGGCTTCAATGCCCACACCTATTTCATGACCAATCCAAGTCTGTCAGGACGTGGAAAATCGCAGAAAGAATCCATTCCACGCCTGCGGCACCGGCCGGAGCGGGTGTGATTCGCCGGCGAATCGTGCTTACGCGTTCCCGCGCGGCGTTCTTAACGCGGCAACAGCACCCGTCACGGCAACAATAATTGCGGATGAAGCGCGCTCCACTCGACGCACAAGGACGGCTCGATCACGGTCCGCCGATTGCGGTTATCGACATCGGCTCGAACTCGGTGCGCCTTGTCGTCTATGAGGGCCTGACGCGGAGCCCGACCGAGCTGTTCAACGAAAAGGCGCTGTGCGGGCTCGGCCGCGAAGTGCAGTCCACCGGCTTGCTCGCGCCTGATGCGGTCGAGTACGCATTGGCGACGCTCAAGCGCTTTCGCGCGCTGTGCGACCGCATGGGCGTGACGAAAGTATTCGTCATCGCTACGGCGGCGTGCCGCGATGCCAAGAACGGCCGCGCTTTCGTCCGCTTCGCCGAGCGGATCCTGAAAACCGAGATCGAAGTGCTGTCGGGCGCGCGCGAGGCGGAACTTACGGCGCTCGGCGTGATTTCGGGCGTGCACCGCGCCGACGGGATCGTCGGCGATCTCGGCGGCGGTTCGCTCGAGCTCGTCGATATCCATGGCACGCGTGCGCGGCACGGCCTGACGCGCCCGCTCGGCGGTCTGGCGCTCGCCGACATGTCGGCCAAATCGCTCAAGAAGGCGGAGAAGTACGTCAGGAAGAACCTCGACGGCGTCTCGATGCTCAAGGCCTGCCGGGACCGCAATTTCTACGCGGTCGGCGGCACCTGGCGTTCGCTGGCGCGCCTGCACATGTGGCAGACCGGTTATCCGCTGCATGTGATGCACGGCTACGCGATCCCGGCGGAAGAGGCGCTCGAATTCGCGCGGCTGGTGCATCGGGTCGACGTCGAAACGCTTTCGAACATCGACGTGGTCAACAATGCGCGGCGTCCGCTGCTGCCGTATTCGGCGCTGGTGCTCGAACATATCCTGCGCATCGGCAAGCCGCGGCAGGTGGTGTTCTCCGCGCTCGGTGTGCGCGAGGGCCTGCTGTATTCGCTGCTCAAGCGCCGGGATCAGGAGAAGGATGCGCTGATCGAAGCGGCGCGTCATCTCAACCAGCTACGGTCGCGTTCGCCGCAGCACGGCGAAGAGCTGATCACCTGGACCGACCGGCTGTTGTCGTCGTCGGGCCTCGAAGAGACCGCCGAGGAGCGGCGGCTGCGCCATGCCGCCTGTCTGCTTGCCGACATCGGCTGGCGCGCGCATCCCGATTATCGCGGCGAGCAGTCGCTCAACATCATCGCGCACGGCGGCTTCAGCGGCATCGATCATCCGGGCCGCGCCTATCTGGCGCTGGCGGTGTTCTTCCGCCATGTCGGGCTGGTGATGGATGACGAACTGTCGCCGCGGCTGCGCGAACTGGTCTCGACCCGCATGCTCGACCGCGCCCGCGTGCTCGGCGCGGCGCTGCGGCTCGCCTATGTCGTGTCCGCGGCCATGCCGGGCGTGCTGCCCAAGACCGCGCTTGCGGTGGAACGGCATCGGCTCGCGCTGCATCTTCCGGGCGCTTTCGCGGCGCTGGCTGGCGACCGCGTGACTGAGCCGGCTGCGCGCGCTGGCGCGGCTGATCGGCCGTGAACCGGTGATGCTGGTGGGGTAAGATCGTTCCGCTCCGCGGTCTCAATGGCGCGGAGGAAAGAACCTGCCCAGGAGCCTGCCATGAAAACGCCGGGACTTATCGTTGCTCCGCTTACGCCGTTCACGCCGGACCTGCGCGTCGATGAAGCGGCGTTGAAGCGCCAGATCGATTACGTCATCGACGACTGCCGCGCGACCATGGTGGTCGCCGCCGGGGTCGAAACCCAGGAATATACCTATCTCAGCTTTGATCAGCGCAAGGCGCTGATCAATCGCACCATCGATCTGGTGGCCGGCCGTGTTCCGGTCATGGTCGGCATTTCGCATCCGTCTTACAAGACATCGATCGAACTTGCCCATGACGCCGAGCGGCACGGCGCCGCCGCCGTACAGCTTCTGGCGCCGTTGCGGCCGTTCGCAGGACCGCCGACGCAGGCCGATCTCCTGGCCTATTTCGAGGCGATTGGACGAGAGACCGGTCTGCCGATCACGCTTTACCTCAATCCCGGCCCGGGCGCCGACGTTTCGATCCCCGATACGATTGCGCTCGCCAAGTTACCGAAGGTCCAGCTGATCAAGGAAAGCTCGCGCGATCTCGCGCGCGTCTCGCGGCTCATCGTCGAGATCGATCGCGCCGGGCACGCGAAGTACTTCACGACCATGCAGATGCTGCTCGCGACGTTGCAGCTTGGCGGCTCCGGCGCAACGATGCCGCCGCCGGGTTCCGAGATTGCCCGCCACGTCATCGATGCTTTCGTCGCCAGGGATTACGAACGCGCGGCGGAAATCCAGCTTCAGTTCGCACTGTTTCCGTCGAAGTGGATGCATCGCGGTCTTGCGCCGGCGATGAAAGCGGCGATGAATTTGATCGGCGTACCGGCAGGCGACCCGTATCCGCCTTACGCGCCGTTGTCCCGAGACGAATTGGCGGCGCTCGCAGCAACGCTGCAAGGTACGGTGCTGGCGTCGCGCTTCAAGACAACCGCAGCGGCCTGACCTCGAAATCTCATTTCCGGGCTGTGAGACCGATCACGGCCGACATGCCGCCGTGGGCGGCGCCCTCGTGCATTTCGAGTTCTTCTTCAACAAATTTCAGATCGTGAAAGTCGCCGAACGTTTGCTCCAGCCTGGCACGCGTATACAGATTTTCGAGTTCCTTGGGGCCTCCTGTGCCGTATTCCAGTTGCTTCGGCGTATAGCCTTGGAGGATGAGGAGGCCACCGGGTTTGAGCGCTTTGCGCATCCCGTCCCATTTCCTGGCCCGATGCGACGGCGCGCTGAACTGCGTGAATATCTCAACGACAACGTCAAAGGCATCTGCCGGATAGTTCCAGGCATGCACATCGGCGTGGACTAATTTGATTTCGAAGCCACGTTCCCTGGCAAGCGCGGCGGCTTTCGCTTGTGCGGCTTCCGAAAAATCGAGGGACGTAACATCGAGCCCTTGTCCGGCAAGCCAGACACCGTTGCGCGCTTCGCCGTCGGCCACGGCGAGAGCCTTCCCTGAACGGGGTAGCAACGGTTTGCAGGACGCCAGAAAGTAATTCGGCTCCTTGCCGAAAAGGTATTCAGGAATGCTGTAGCGGCCTTGCCAGCGTGTGTATTCGTTCACATTGTCCTCGCTAATGGCCTGCACCGCGTGCGCCAGCGTCAGGCTTGCTCGACGGTTGAAATCTTGCCGCGCACGATCGCCAGCGCGAGCTGGCCGTGCTTGAGCGCCAGCGCCTTGTCGCCGAACAGTTCCTTGCGCCAGCCGTGCAGCGCCGGAACGTCGGCGTTGTCGTCGGCGGCGATGCGTTCGAGCTCATCCACCGTGGCGATGACTTTGGCGGCGACGTGCTGTTGCTCGGAGATCATCCGCAACAGCACCTTGAGCAGTTCGACGATCGCCGCGCCGTTGGCGGCGGGCTGGTAGCGGGCCTGCTGCGGCAAGGTTTTGGGATCGCGGGCGAGGCCGCGCTCCACCGCGGCGACGATGGCTTCGCCCCAGCGTGAGCGCTCAAAGCCCTTGGGCAGCGAACGCAGGTGTTTGAGTTTGTCGAGAGTGGTCGGCGCCTGCACGGCAATGTCGGCGATCGCATCGTCCTTGAGCACGCGCGAGCGCGGCACGTCGCGGTTTTGCGCCTCGGTCTCGCGCCATGCCGCGACTTCGATCAGCACGGCAAGTTCCTGCGGCTTGCGCACCCGGGTCTTGAGCCGCTGCCAGGCTTTTTCCGGCTCCATGCGATAGGTGTCGGGCGAGGTCAGGATCTCCATTTCGTCCTGCACCCAGTCGGCGCGGCCGCGCCGGCCGAGATCGTCGACCAGCGCCAGATAGACGTCGCGCAGATGCGTCACGTCGGAAATGGCGTAGACGAGTTGCGCTTCGGTCAGCGGCCGCCGCGTCCAGTCGGTGAAGCGGTGCGATTTGTCGAGTGCGTCGCCGGTGATGCGTTGCACGAGCTGATCGTAGGAAATCGAGTCGCCATAGCCGAGCACCATGGCGGCGACTTGCGTGTCGAAAATCGGATGCGGGATGAGCTTGGCGCCGTGCCAGACGATTTCGATGTCCTGCCGCGCGGCGTGAAACACCTTCATCACCTTTTCGTTCGCCATCAATTGGTAGAACGGCGAAAGGTCGATGCCGGGCGCCAGCGCATCGACGACGACGGCCTCGTCGGTGGTCGCCATCTGCGCCACGCAGAGTAGCGGGTAGTAGGTGGTCTCGCGCAGGAATTCGGTGTCCACGGTGACGAACGGGTGCTCCGCCATCCGCTTGCACACGGCCGCGAGTTCGGCGGTGGTGGTCACCGGCTGGCAACGAGATTGTGGTTTCAGCGCTACGCAACATGTTGTCTTGCTGAGTGTGGTTCATGTTACGCGCGCGTTGCAAGTCCGGTTGACCGGGAAAATTCCGTATTGCAGGGCGACCATCACCCGCGCACCTTCGGCATATTGAGGAATTCCCAGGGGCTCGGGAACGCGCCGACCGGAACTTCGATCAGGGTCGGGCCATCGCGGTGCGCAAAGGCGCGGCGGAGCGCCTGGCGCAGCTCATCCGGGCCGTTGGCGCGAACCGCTTCGGCGCCGAAGCTTTTGCCGAAGGCGACGAAATCGGGATTGGTCAGGTCGCTGCCGATCAGGCGGTTGCCGAACCGCTCCTGCTGGATGCGGCGAACGTTACCGAACGCGCCGTCGTTGAACACGACCGTGACCAGCGGAATGCGGTGGCGCATCGCGGTCGCCATTTCGGTCGCGGTGAACATGAAACCGCCGTCGCCGGAAATCGCGACCACCGGCACATCGGGCCGGGCGTGCTGCGCGCCAAGCGCGGTGGCGAAACCCCAGCCCAGCGGGTCCTGAAAACCCGGCGAGATGTAGGTACGCGGCTTGTACACCGGCCAGGCGACACGCGCGGCGAACACCATTTGCGTGATGTCCTCGACGAAGATGCCGTCTTCCGGCAGTTCGGAACGGATCACGTCGAGGAACGCGAGTTGCGGCGCGATTTTTTCTTCAAACCGCTTGCGCCAGACGGCCTGCCGCTCCTGCATCTCGTTCTTGCGTGAGGCGCGCCTGGTATTGTGCTTCGGCAATTCGTCGAGCAGCGCCGCGAGGATCGGTTTGGCATCGCCGGTGAGCGCCACCGTGGGCTTGTGCAGCCGGTTGTGCTCTTTCGGGTCGGCATCGACGCGCACGATCTTGACGTTGCGATCGATGCCCCATTGCCGGAACTGGATCAGCATGCGGGTGCCGACCGCGAGCACCACGTCGGCTTCGCCCCACAGATCGCGGCCGAGCGGCAGCGTGACACTGAAAGGACTGCGGCCATCGAGCACGCCGCGGCCGCGGCGGAAGGCCAGCACCGGCGCTTGCAGCATGTCCGAGAGCGCGGTGACTTCTTGCGACGAATCCTGCGCACCGCCGCCGCAGATGATCAGCGGCCGCTTCGCCGCGCCAAGAAGCTTTGCCGCCTTGCGGATTGCGGTGTGGTCGATCTTCGCCGCGGGTACCGGCAGCGGATTTTGCACCGTCACCGGGCCGGGCTTGCCCCAGACGTCGATCGCGCATTCCAGCACCGCCGGTCCTGGCCGGCCGGTGTGCATCGCCCGCATCGCGAGTGCAGTCGCCTTCGACGCCTGCTCCGGCTTGCGGATGATCGCGGTGTGATCGGCCAGCCGTTTGACGATGCCGGCCTGATCGCGGATTTCGTGGAGCTGCCCGAGATCGCGGCCGATATCGCCATCGGGAATCTGGCCGATCAGTCCGAGCACCGGAACGTTGGTGGCAAAGGCGGTGAGCAACGCCGCGCCGGCGTTGAGCAGTCCCGGACCCGGCACCACGGCAAAGGCCTGCGGCTTGCCGGTCGCCAGCGCGGCGCCGAGCGCCATATAGGCCGCGCCCTGTTCATGGCGGGTGTGGATGGTGGGAAGCTGGTCGGAATACTTGAACAGCGCTTCGAACAGGAAATCGTTCTGCACGCCGGGCAGGGCGTAGATCGTTTTGAGGCCATGGCCGATCAGCGTGGCGATGACCGCTTCCGCCGAGGTCATGGTAGTGCTGGCTTGCCCTTTCCGCTCATTCCCGCGGAAGCGGGAATCCAGATTGGGTCCCCGTTTTCGCGGGGACGAGCGGCTACCCTTGGTACGCTTCATGATTGCTCCTGCTGGGCCTGCGAGTGTGCAGATCAGAGGCCATCTGTCGAGGCGGTAACCCGCCGTTTGCTGTCGAGACTTTGCCCAACGCTAATTCATGAGCGCACAAATCCAATGAGCGGTTCGATCTGGTGCTTGTCTGCCAGTTTCAGCGTTTCGATATAGTTCATTCTGGTCTGTCCGGTCTTTCGCAGATCGGCGCGGCCCCAGGTAAATCTTGCGCCGCCAAGTTGAACGATCAGCGTGTCCGCCACCAAACGCGACCATCGGCCATTGCCGTCAGGGAAAGGATGTATCCAGACCAAGCGGTGGTGAAAACGCGTCGCTATTTCATCGTTCGGGAACGATTTGAGCTCGACCCAGTGTCGTGCTTCGTCCAGCAGCTTCCACATCTCGGGTTGGATTAAATGAGGTTCAACGCCGATGCTGCGGGGTGTCGTGCGGTATTCTCCCGCCCAACGCCACACGCGATTAAACATGCGGCGGTGCAGGCTTTTGAGAAACCTTTCTCTGAATATGACGTGCTTCCGGCCGAACGCCCAGACGTCCGCCGTGGCGATGTTTCCTTGTTCGAGCTCGTTCAGCTCGCTGCGTGACGTGATGTGAGTCGGGATCAGGGCATCCCGCTCTTCTGGCCTCAGTGGCGTCGCGTGATTGTCGGCAACAGGCTCGATCACAACTCGTCCCAGAGTCGTGCCGGGCGGCGCGACAAGTCTTCAGCGAGTTGCTCGCGCAATTTTCGTGCGGCGGTCTTGTCGCGCACGGTCTGATTTTCGAGACGCATGGTGTGTTCGATCGTGGCCGCTCGCAGATCGGCAACACGTTCGGCGCGTTCCCGCACCATTTTCTCGAGAGGCTTGTCGGGCACCAAGGCATAGACAACCCGGCAACCAAGGGCTTCGGCGGCGCGTTGAAGCGAGTGCAGCGTAATGCTGCCGCTGACCTCGGATTGCTCAAGTTCGACGATCCGGGGTTGTGACACGCCAATACGGCGAGCGAGCTGTGTCGTGGTCATACCGAGCGCGTCGCGGATCGCCCGTACCCAGCCTTTCGGTGGACGCTGGCTCTTGAGGAGCGGGCGCAGGGCGGCGAAATGCTGATCCAGGTGGCGAACGGCCTCGTTCATAAGATAAGCTATATCCTATAATCAATGAAGAATTCAATAAGATAAACCTTATTAATACAGTCGCTTACAATAAGCTGAACCTTATAGGATATGGCTCGATATCGAAGCACGTCACCCTTCAAGCGCCGCTTGACAAATCAGCCCGCAAAAGGTGGTTGTGCGCCACCTTTTCCCTTCGATGGATTGGCAATGCACCGTTACCGCACCCATACCTGCGGCGCGCTTCGCGACACCGACATCGGCATCGAGGCCCGGCTTTCCGGCTGGTGCCATCGCATCCGCGACCACGGCGGCGTGCTGTTCATCGATTTGCGCGACCATTACGGCCTGACCCAGGTGGTCGCCGACCCCGACAGCCCGGCCTTCAAGGTGGCCGAGACGCTGCGCTCGGAATGGGTGGTGCGCATCGACGGCAAGGTGCGGCGGCGTCCCGGCGGCACCGAGAATGCGGAACTGCCGACCGGCGCGGTCGAGGTCTACATCAGCGAGATCGAGGTGCTGGGCCCGGCCGGCGATCTGCCGATGCCGGTGTTCGGCGACCAGGAATATCCAGAGGAAACAAGGCTCAAGTACCGTTTCCTCGACCTGCGCCGCGAGCACTTGCACAACAACATCATGAAACGCGGCCAGGTCATTGATTCGATCCGGCGAAGCATGAAGGAGCAGGGCTTCTTCGAATTCCAGACGCCGATCCTGACCGCGTCATCGCCGGAAGGCGCGCGCGATTATCTGGTGCCGTCGCGCATCCATCCGGGAAAGTTCTACGCGCTGCCGCAGGCGCCGCAGCAGTTCAAGCAGCTCATCATGGTGTCGGGCTTCGATCGCTACTTCCAGATCGCGCCCTGCTTCCGCGACGAGGACGCCCGCGCCGACCGTTCGCCCGGCGAGTTCTATCAGCTCGATCTGGAAATGAGCTTCGTCACCCAGCAGGACGTGTTCGACGCGGTCGAGCCGGTGATCCGCGGCGTGTTCGAGGAATTTTCCAACGGCAAGCCGGTGACGAAGAAATTTCCGCTGATCCCGTACGCGGAAGCCTTGAGCAAATACGGCTCCGACAAGCCGGACCTGCGCAACCCGATCGTGATGCAGGACGTCTCGGAGATTTTCCGCGGCTCCGGCTTCAAGATTTTCGCGCGCATTCTCGAGACCACGCCGAAGAGCGCGGTGTGGGCGATCCCGGCGCCAAGCGGCGGCTCGCGCGCGTTCTGCGACCGGATGAATTCGTGGGCGCAGGGCGAGGGCCAGCCGGGCCTTGGCTATATCTTCTTCGCGCTCGACAACGGCGTCGTCGTCGGCCGCGGCCCGGTCGCCAACAATCTCGGCGCCGAGCGCACCGAGACGCTGCGCGCGCAGCTCAATCTGAAAGACGGCGACGCGGTGTTCTTCGTCGCCGGCGAGCCGGAGAAGTTCGTCAAGTTTGCCGGGCCGGCGCGAACCAAGGTGGGCGAGGACCTCAACCTGATCCAGAAAGACCGCTTCGAGCTGTGCTGGATCGTCGATTTCCCGATGTACGAGTGGAGCGAGGAAGAGAAGAAGATCGACTTCTCGCACAATCCGTTCTCGATGCCGAACATGCCGGTCGACGAATTCCTGGCGCTCGATCCGAACGACAAGGACAAGATCCTCGGCATGAAGGCGATCCAGTACGACATCGTCTGCAACGGCGTCGAACTGTCGTCGGGCGCGATCCGTAACCATCGCCCCGACGTGATGAAGAAGGCCTTCGCTATCGCCGGCTACGACGAAAGCGTGCTGGAAGCGAAATTCGGCGGCATGCTCCGCGCGCTGTCGCTCGGCGCACCGCCGCACGGCGGCATCGCACCGGGTATCGACCGCATCGTCATGCTGTTGTGCGGCGAGGAGAACCTGCGCGAGGTCGTGCTGTTCCCGATGAACCAGCGCGCCGAAGACTTGCTGATGGGCGCACCGTCGGAAGTCACGCCGAAGCAGTTGCGCGAATTGCATATCCGCACTGTGCTGCCGGGCTAAAGCGCTTAACTCGGCCGCGCTTGCGGCCGGCAGCCTGCCACCACCGGGCACCAATCCCTTTTTGATCCGTTTGAGCTAGACCATTCCTGGAGCGTCGGCGTGCCAGCGATAGTTGGCTTCGTTCTGCCAAAGCACAATCTTTGGAACAGGTTAGAAATCCTCTCAATCAATCCGCGAAGTAGACGCATAATACTGTGAGGTGTTGAAGCACTGTTAAACCAGCTTGAGGCAGGGCCTACGCGTTAGTGCAGCAATCCAAGCGCGCTAATAATCACGCCAACGAGCACCAGTCCAAGCATCACGTAATCGTACCAGTCCCGCTTCAAATATTGCGGGAGATGACGAGCGCGCCGCGTTCGGGACATCGTTCCACAAACCTGTGCCATAGCTTAGTCGCCGGCCAAAGAGCCGATTTTCCCGAAAGCGGGAAATGACCGATCTAGGCGCAACTAGACAGGTTCAATTGTTACTATAACAAGGACTATTAGTCAAGATAATTATCTTATTCGGTGACAACGCGCTTCGCGCAAAGCTATAGCGTTCGGCACTCTCATGACGGACCCCAATGGGGACTGGGCAGAGAAAGAAATCGTGGACGCCTAAACCAGCTTCAGGCAGCACAGCACCTTGCCGACGACCTGGAGGTCGTTCAGCGGCGCTTCGTCTTTGCTGTGGTGCGGATTGTCGGAGATGATTTTCACCTTCGCCGGCTTCGATCCGCGAACGACCTGCAGGCGCTTGACGACGATCGCGCCGAAGCCATCGCGGATCGCGTAGAGGCCGTCCGGTGTCGGCGTCTTGTGCACGGTATCGACGATGACGCGCTCGCCGGAGAGGATCGTCGGCGCCATGCTGTCGCCTGCTGTGTCGAGCACCAGAAGACCCGCCGAGGAGGTGTGCAACTGGTCCCGCAAATAGTTCGCCGGAAACACCCAACCCTCTGATTTTACTGGGTCCGCGTGCTTGCCGTCCTTGCGCATTTCGCGCGCCGCAATGCCGCCGCCGCCCATGCCGGCGCGCAGGTCGAGCTCCGGCACCTCTCCGGGCCCCGGGCCGAATGTTTCCCGGATGCCTTCTTCGGTGAGCACGTGGCTCGACTCGATGTGACCGCCGCCTTCCGGCGTACCGGGATATTTGCCCCACAGCAGGATCTGCTCCGGCGTATAGCCGAGATGCTTGGCGAACGGCTTGAGATGATCGAGATGCAGCCGGATCAGCCCGGATTCGAGCCGCGACAGTTGCTGCTTCGATGTGCCGGTGAGGCGGCCCAGCTCGGAGCGCGGCATGTGCCGCGACTCGCGGGCGTAATAGAGGCCGGAGAAATTCTTGTTGGGATTAATCTTACGTGCCATGGGCGTTATTGTCCCCGATTCAGTGCATAGCGCAAACATGAGTGACTATGGGCGAAAGCGCAAGGTCGCGACGCGATCCCCACGCCGGCATGTCGATCCAGGTTGACTTTCGTTGGGGTCTCATTCCTCACACCACAATGCCTCCGCCCGACGTTCAGTCGATCCGCCGCCTCCAGTTAGATGCGCCCTCATCAGTTGTCTTCAGACTGGCGGGCGGTCGCAGTTCGGATTCGACTGACCTGCTTTCTGGCTAAAATTATCCAGTTTTTGCGACTGGCTAGGAAATGGCACAAAACTATCCAGTTTCGCCCGACAAGGTCGCGTTCAAGAATTACTCGGTTTCGCGACTCGCTGAGAAATCTGTCTTTCCTTCTTATTTCATGCGGCTAGTTGTGGCGAAAAACTCATTGAGTTTCTGGCGCGTAATCAAATCAACGTAGGACAAAACTCGTTCGCGGGTCATGGTCCATCGCTCGGGTAAAATCGCGATAACACGCGTACTAAAAATGTCGGCCAAATCACAGGCACGCCGATCATCCTCCAACGCGTCTGACAGGAGCGCTAACGCGAGGCGCTTTCCGGCGGGACTTATGCTACCCCACGCGAAATCGCTACGACCAATGGGATCGAGATCGGGACGAGCCCCAAGTCGCTTGGTGCCGCCATTTTCCGAGATGGTGACGCTATCTTTCTCGCCAGAATAGCGGCGCGCGGAAGTGGAGGAATACGCTGAGGATTTTATTTGACTGATTTCATTCATTGGATGTCTGCACTGATCGTGACTTCACGAAGACAGTTTAAGGTCCCGACCGACTTCTGCCGTTGGCATTGCAGTATTAGTCTTAATCTCGGCCCGTAAACCCTCCGAATCTTCGCCGGAGGAGCATTCTGCAGGCATCGATATAGTTAAACGGCTCGTTTTCCAGTGAGTCGACGCACGCTCGAAATTAAATCTGCCATCAGATGCGGGACAGCATTGGCTGAGACGTGCCGCTCGCGGCACCCAAAATGAAAGCCACTTTGTCGTGATGTGATTTCGCCATCGTCGCACTACTCAGCTTGAATCCCGAGGTCCTCGATCAACTGTTGCCAGTCGCCGCGGTCAGCATTGAGCAGGGGGCCGAGCTCGACGGGGCCAAGGATCGACAATTCAGAGCCAGTGTCTTTCATTCCTTTTAGGAATGCAGCGTCACCCTTTAACGTAGCGGACAGGCTAACCCAGCGCGCCATCACTTCGTTGGGCAGGTTGGCGGGCCCGAACAGCGCGACCCTCGGCACGTACACGTCACCCGGGTAGCCCGATTCGGTCACTGACGGCACATTGGGGAAACTGGGGACGCGAGTGGGATCGAGCGTGGCCAACAGCTTGGCTTTTCCTGAATCTAGCGCCGGACGCAACGCGATTTCACTTAGCGCCACGAGATCAATCCGGCCGCCCGTGAGGTCGATCACGGCAGGTCCACCGCCTCGGTAGGGAATGTGCACAAGCTCAACCCCGGCGTTACGCGCAAAGCGTGCCATAACGAGATGGGCTTCGGTGCCAGTTCCTGGTGATCCATAGGTCAGCTTGCCGGGTTCTGCCTTTGCTATGGTAGCCAGATCTCGCAAATCGTTGGCTTGCAGAGAGGCACGAGCCGAGATGAAGAGCGGTTGCTTAACCACCGCCATCACGGGCGTAAAATCCCGCCCGACGTCGAAATCCGGCTTGGGTGGCATCAGGGGGTTCAGCGTCAACGTCGCAAGAGTGGTGAAGAGTAATGTCTGACCATCCGGCGCGGCATGGGCCACCACGCCCGCGGCGACACGTCCACCAGCCCCGGGGCGGTTCTCGACGACGACGGGTTGACCTAGTGCTTGAGACGTAGCATTTCCAAATTGGCGGGCGACTGTGTCGACTAACCCACCCGGAGGATAGGGCACGATCAATCTGACCGGTCCTGATGGATAACGACCCGCTGTCTGGCATTGAGCCGAATGTGCGGCCCCGATTATCGCAGCCCCGATCAACCCAAGCTGAAAAAATAGCCGGATCGACATAGTTGTTTCTCTCCTCGTTGTATCCCGCGGCGCGATCTCGAACCGTCGGGTAGGTGCATGCGTCCAAGATTGTTGCAGCGATGCTATTTTCACCCACTCTGGCGCTGTCAGCTGGCTGTCGTGTATCGGCTTTCCCGTTCCCAATATTCCGGAAAACCGACGATTTGCTGCAGCTCAGCGAACGTAATACTCGGCGGCAAGTCTGCCGGTGTCCCGGAACGCAATGCTGCAAGCGTTGCTTGCATGGCGGCGATGGCGGCTGTCATCAGCATGACCGGATAAAGCGCGAGCTTGTAGCCGATGTCTTGAAGCTGATGCGGCGGCAAAATCGGCGTCTTGCCGCCGGGAACCATGTTCGCCATACATGGTTTGCTGATAGCTCCACAGAAGTCTCTCATTTCTGACTCGTTCTCTGGAGCTTCCAGAAAAATAATGTCGGCACCCTCCGCTTCGAAGTCGCGACAGCGATTTAGTGCTTCATCAAAGCCGTGAACTGCCCGTGCATCGGTTCGTGCCAATATCAAAATATCGGCTTCCCGCTTGGCATCCACAGCTGCTCGAATTTTCATGCGAGCTTCCTCCCGAGGGATGACTTGTTTGCCTCGGGTATGGCCACATCTTTTTGGGCTCACCTGGTCCTCGATCATGACCGCTGCAGCGCCGGCTCGCGCGTATTCACTGACCGTCCGTTGAACGTTAAGTGCATTGCCATAACCAGTATCTCCATCGGCAATGACCGGCAGCTTTCCCGCGCCGCTGACACAGCTACGCACACCTTCAAGCATCTCAGAGAAAGAGATCAGCCCAGTGTCGGGCAGCCCTAGTCGAGCCGCAGAAATCGCGAAACCGCTCATGAAGGTGAGCTTAAAAGCACCTGCTGCGACAAGCTTTGCCGAGAGGGCATCGTAGCATCCCGGCATAAGCTCGAAATTCGTTTTTCCTAATATTTGACGGAGCGCATCAGCGGGCGTCATTGAGCAACCTCATAGGCAAATGGTAATCTGTTAAATGGGCACACCGACTCACGTGAGTTTCCCGAGGTCACGCTTTCTGTGGATCCTTTACGCTCGGGAAGGTTTCAAACTCGGTGTTCCAGAGTTGCCCATTCAGCTTCTCTACTTTGCGAATGTAGATATTACTGACGATGTCACGCGTGTCGGCATCGATTGAAATCGGTCCTCGCGGGCTCTCCCAACTCATGCCCTTCATGGCAGCGATCAGCGCATCGCCATCAGCATTGCCACCGTTTTTCTTGAGTGCTTCATAGACCAAGTGCATACCGTCATAAGCGCCGAGAGAAATAATATTCGGCAGAAAACCGTTCGCCTCCTTGATCGCCGCCACATAAGCTCTTGTTCAGCGCCGAGTCGTGCGCGGCGGAATATGGCCCAGCCGTAATCAGCCCGATCATCTGACCGCCCATATCATTGAGGCTATCGTCGATGGTGAGATCGCCCGGGCCGAAAATCTTAATACCGGACCGCGCCAATCCGCGCTCAGCAAACTGCTTGGCAAAAGCGGTCGCTTGAGGTCCTGGGAAGTAAATGAAAGCGGTATCAGGGCTAAGGTCGGCGACGCGCTGAAGGAAAGGCGCGAAATCGGGATTGGCAAGCGGAATGCGAATAGATTCGGTGACGGCGCCGCCGAGTTGCGAGAAGCGGGTTTTGAAAGCGGTTTCTGCTTCTAGGCCGGGCGCCCATTCGTTAACCAGCGTTACTGCGCGCTTGCTGCCGTTCCTTGCTGCCCATTCACCCATGATCCACGACTCCGAACTGAGCAGGAAGCCGGCGCGCACAAAGTAGGGCGACTTGGTAGTCGTGATGGAAGCGCCGGAGCTCATCACGAGCATTGCCTTCTTTGCGTCGGTGGCAAGCTGTGCGACGGCAAGTGCCGTAGGCGTAATGCCGACCCCGCAGATGTCGACTCCTCCATTGACAATCATCTCTTGAATAATTCGGCGGGCATTGTCTGCAACCCCAGAATCATCGCGGACGATAATTTCGATCTTCCGATCAGCCACGACGTCCCCATGTTGCTGCATATACAGCTTGATCCCGGCCTGGAGCTGCGGACCAACGGTACCGAATCCGGCGCCGGTCATCGGCATGCTGATCCCGATCTTGAGGATCTTCTGCGCGAACACGGCCGGCGCAAATATTCCGGTGGCAGCCGCAGCCGCCCGCCTTTGATGACTGTTCTTCGCAGCATGATTGCCTCCTAACGTTCCCGCCAACGTTCTTTATTTGTTGGCGTGGTCTATGTGAGAATGTTTTATTGGTGATCCCACGCCGTCGCCTCACGGACTTTCGATTATTTACTCCGGGCCTTTGAGTTCGGCACGCTCCTTCAGGAGATCTTGCAGACCGGCCTCGATGGCCTCGTATTCGAAGCCGCGCATCATGCTGGGATGCTCGTCGTCTGCGCCAAGGGTCTGGCGTCGAGCATCGATCTCGGCCGCGCGTCATCTCCTTCAAAGGTCCGAAGCGAGACGCTTCAAGCTGTAAGGCAGCATTATCCAGTAGGGCTTTGCACATGCGGATCAGTTGACTGGCCGATCGCCCGGCGCCGACAAATCCATGACCCCGCAAGCAGCACGACGCGATCGTTCCGTCCAAACGCCTTAGCGAGATCTCTTCCTTGGTCCAGGTTCGTGATCAGCAGGTTCGTGCCGGAGCCGAAAGCCGTCCGGATATCCCAGAGCGGAACGTTCGCTCCGAACTCGTCGGCTGTCATGAAAAGAGGCCGTATGGGAACATCTGTAACGGTGAACGGAAGCAGGCTCGAGGATGACCGTGCGCCACGGCATGAACATCCTCCCTCGCCGCATAGAGGGCGGCATGGATAAAGCGTTCCGAATACGAAGGCCGTTTGTCCGTGCCGACCACGCGACCCTCGAGATCGAATTGCATGATGTCGCGCGCGGTCGACCAGGCGCGGGCTTCGTGAGCAGGACAGCAGAAAGCGATTTGGTTCGGTCGGATGTCGCAGGCTAACGTGACCATAAGCATCGACCGCGCCCAAGCGTGCGAGAACGCGGTTCGCGATGACGAGATCGATCAGTGCGACTTCCAACGACTCTTCGCACTCTAGTCGGACCTGGCACGAATAATCCTCCCGTGGCCGCATTCTTCTTTGGCTTGCGTATGCGGCCACGTGCAGTTAGTAAGTATACATACATAATCATTGGACATACAGAGTCAAACGGTGGGATTGACCAGATATTTACGATACGTATACGTATAATAAATCTGCCCGCCCTTGCGGCGGCTAAAATCGTCGAGGGAACATGGGAGCCAACAGCGGTAAGTTTCCCCTTCTGGTTCTAGGGGGAGGGATCGGCGGAGTGGCGGCAGCGCTGAGCATGGCGCGCCGCGGACGACGAGTTCACGTCCTCGAAAAGGCGCCTGACCTCACCGAGATCGGTGCCGGCCTGCAACTCGCTCCCAATGCGATGCGGGTGCTGGACTGGCTGGGGGTTCTCAAACAGATAAAGAGCGCTGCTGTATTTCCCGCAGACACTGACATTACTGGATATTGTCAACGGCGAAGCGGCTGAAGACGGTGGATCTGGGACCGGCCTTCATCGCGCGGTACGGATATCCCTACATCGTTATGCACCGCAGCGATCTCCTCAACATCTTGGTGGAGGCATGCCGCGACAGCGGGCTTGTTAGCTTTGAGACAAGCAAGGAAGCGATCGCAATTGAGGATCTACATGATTGCGCGCAGCTGTAACTTGCCGCGATGGATCGGTGTACCGCACAGAAGCTCTGATCGCCGCCGACGGGCTGTGGTCGCTCGCTCGGCGGACGCTGTTTTCAGACGACCAGGTCCAGACGCCAAAATATGTCGCGTACCGCGGCACGATTCCAACTTCAGAAGTCACGATGTACGCGCGTCCGGATGATCTTCTTATCTGGGCCGGTCCGGATATGCATCTCGTGCAGTATCCGGTCCGCGGAGGTGAAGCTCTACAATCAGGTTGCTGTATTCAAGAGCGATCGGTTCCGCAGTCGACAGCGACGATTGGGGCACGACCGGAAGAGTTAGACCGCCATTTCTCGAAGGCCTGCCCCTACGTAATCGGGGCAGTAAACGAGGTTGGACGCGGGCGCCGTTGGCCACTGTTCGACCGAAACCCGATCAATCCGTTGGGCCAGGAACAGGGTGGTGCTGCTCGGAGATGCGGCACATCCGATGCTGCAGTTTCTGGCGCAGGGTGCGTGCCAGGCGTCTCGAAGACGCCTTCTGCATTGCGGAGTGTATGGATCGGCATGCGCCCGACATAGCCCGCGCATTTGTTGCGTTCCAGAATACACGCCTTCTGCGCGCGACACGCGTGCAGTTGACGGCGCGCTTCTTCGAACACTTCTGGCATCCGATGGACGTCGGACGCTGAATTGAGGAACGACTATCTCGCCCATCACGCACCGGATAACTACGACCGAGTTCGATTGGCTCTATGGCCCCAGTGAGGGCCAGCCGCACTCAGACTTAGACCATTCTGCTTTCGTTGACGAGACCTGGGCAACCCAATGATGGGACCGACCAAAGAAGGAGACTGTCCAATGACCGCAAGGAATCAAGCGACGAACTTCCCGGCGATTACGAAAGTGCGCTTCGCGAAGCTGAGCCTTGGGGCAGCGTGGACGCAGATTCGAAATTTGACGCCGCAAGGACGCCCTATACGTCACGCCGGGGCGATGTCTTGGCACTACGCAGATGTGCGACCCGGTTGATCGAGGCCGGCAACCTTGTACCGATCGAGTTGGCAGAGCGGCGCGTTTTGGCGCTGATCAATTCGGGAGTGAAGCCGGCTCGTCTGGCGACGACGCCTTCAATCTTCATTGGGCTGCAGCTGATCATTGCCGGGGGAATTCGCTCCCGCCCATCGCCATACGCCCGCGGCCGCCCGTTTGGTGATCGAGGGCGAGGGTGGTCTCGACGACCGTCAATGGCGACAAGCTTCCGATGGAGCCAGGCGACCTGCTCCTGACGCCGCCGCATCACTGGCATGAACATCGTCATGAAGGTACCGAGCCGATGATTTGGATGGATATCCTCGACCATCCGGTCGGCATTCCGCTCGAGACGTCATATCTGGTCGACGAAGAGGATAGCGCACCAGGAAGCCTCGCCGGCGAGAACACCGCTGATTCCTCGGAGGCAATGTACATGGCGCCCGGCCTTGGTGCCATTTCGAAGTCCGGGTGAGAGACCCGAAGCGCTATCCGATGATGCGCTTTCCGTGGAGCCGCACCAAAGAGGCACTGCGGGCGATCTCTGAGCGCTCGACCAAGCACGGATCCGATCCACCTGATGTTCGTCAATCCGGAGAGCGGCGCGAGCTTGCTGGAGACGATGTGCTTTTCGGTTCGCATGTTGCGGCCGGGGGAGGAGATTTACGTGCCGCGCCGCTCAGCAAGCGCAGTCTTCCAGATTCTGGAAGGTGAGGGAGAGATGCGTCATCGACGAGCGGCCATTCTCTTGGTCCACACATGACACGATAGCTTGTCCAACTTTTGCTCAGGTCACACACCGGAATACGTCGACGCGGAAACCCGCGCTTCCTCCTCCAGGTCGACGACGGCCCGTTGCAGAGCAAGCTTGGCTTCTACGAAGAGGAGCCGGCGCAAAACAAGTTGGGTGCTTAGGAGAGCGATAATGCGCTTGTGCCGCTTTAACGACGACATGCTTGGACTTGTCGAGGCTGACGTCGTGCGCGACGTCACGGCGGTGCTCGATGTCTTTGCCACAAGTGCGTTGGCCGCTGCCGGCGGGCGATCCTGTAGTTGCGCACCTCGATGAAATACAACAATGGGTCAAGCAAGTTGCAGTCTGATGCGCCAAAACATAGGTCGTCAGAGGTCCGTCTGCTCAGTCCCGTCGCCAATCCCGGAAAGATTATGGCGGCGCCGGCGAACTATCGTCTCCATGTTGAATTGGACACCAAGGATCCCACGGTCGATGCGGGGGTACATCGGGCACAACTGATTGACATGGAAGCGCCGACTGAGAAGCTCGGTCTATTCCTGAAGGCAAATTCATCCCTCGTGGGTCCGTCGGAAGGCATCGTTATTCCGTCGCGCGTGACGCGATTGGACTACGAAGTCGAACTCGCAGTAGTGATTGGACGCCGCGCTAGAAACATCCAGAAGTCGAATGCTTTGAGCTGTGTCGCGGGCTACTGTATCGGTCTCGATATGACCGTCCGCGGAATAGCGGACCGGAGCTTCAGAAAATCGGGCGACACCTTCACGGTGCTCGGTCCGTGGCTTGTCACGGCTGACGAAGTACCGCACCCGGCGGACCTTCAGCTATCCTTGGAGGTCAATTCTGAACTCCGGCAGCGTTCCAGTACGGCGGCCATGACCATCGGCATCGAACGCATAATCGAGCTCGCATCCGCGAACTACACCCTGTATCCAGGCGATGTCATCTTGACGGGCACGCCGAAGGGGTCGGTCCCGTGGTCGAGGGCGACACGATCGTGGCGCGCTGCCAAGGCATTGGGGAGATGACAGTGCTCAGTGAAGACAGCGTGACGGACCACAATGGCGGAGATAGCTGGTGGGCGGCAAATCGAGTTCCGGCGGGGCAAGCAGACCGCGGCGAGAATTATCCAGGACGGGCATTACAGACGAAGAACTCATTGAGTTTCCGCCATTGGAGAGCCTGACCGGCTTTCTGCTTCGGTGCGCTTCGAATATAGCGGATTCTGCTTACTACAAACAGGTCGGTCACGCTGAGATCACCCCCCGCCAACTTGCAGTATTGCTATCGCTTAGAAACAGCGGGCAGATCACACAGGCGAAATTGTCGGCGCTGACGAAGATGGACAAAAGCACGATCAACGAGATGGTGCCGCGCATGATAGAGCGCAACCTAATAAGCAAATCGAACTCGCCCGATGATAAGCGTGCCAACCAGCTGTCCGTCACGAGTCACGGGCTCAAAACGCTGAAAGCAATACTCCCCGGAACGATCCTTTCTCAAGAAATGATACTAGCGCCGCTGCCGAAGGAGTATCGGCGCGTCTTTAAGCACTGTTTGGAAATCATGATCGAGGCGAACGAAGCGAATCTGAGGGAGGGGGAATGAGTTCTTTATCCCCGTTCGATGCTCCGCCAATCATCCCGTCGCGAAACCAAGCTTGGAAGAAGTCCCTGTAGGGCATCTTGCCGCCGCTGAGCGTTCATTCGCGTCGACGGGCAAGCAAGTGCCAGCGGAGAATTCTATCGGTGTCGATATGGATGAAGCACAAGCTCAAGACAGGCTTTATTTCTCGTTATCAACTTTTTCCCACACCAGCCGACTAGTGCTGATCTTGCCATCCGTTGGGCTCGGACCTGGGCTCGTCGTATAGATGAGCCTTTGCCCATCTCTTGCAACGGATCTCACAACCTTTGATCCAGTCAGGGCGCCGTTCCAGGAAATATCGATACTATGCACAACGGTTTTTCCGTCGAAACTATAGGTTCCGGAATAGGCCGCCATCGAATTAAATAATTTTATGCGATCGGCGTCGGTCATGCTTTCGAAAGTAGGCTTCGGCCTATCCGAACGCACCATGAGCACCATCATACGATGATCGCTACCGTAAATAATAAAACCGAGTGGATTCTTACCGAAGCTGTCTTCGACTTCGCCAGTAGCGACGATCGTGCGAGTGCTGCTTATGAGGCGATAGGTTCCTTCGATCCCCGACTGCGCAAACGCAGGCGCGCTACTGCACATAAGAGCGAGGATCGAAAGCCGGATTGCGCGTATCATCTAGTTCTCCGGGTCAACCGGTAGGAAGAGCGTCGATCAATGCGAAGGCAACTCGCGCGGGGCTATCTGACCTATTGCGCCAGGCATGGCTAGTGCCGCGTTGAATTAAGACATCGCCGGCTTTGAGCAACACTTCGCCATCATCGAGGAGCGCGTAGATTTCGCCGGACAATACGATGACATAATCTATCGTGTTTGTTGTGTGAAAGCTGGGCGCATGTGTTTTAGTAACTTCACTGGGGTCGCCGCCTCTAGACGTTTCCGGCGGATAATTGATGATGCGGAAAACGGACCCCATTTTAGGGGGCTGCACGTGTAAGGGATGAGCAGAGGGATCGTCGTGGCCATTGTTATTGGCAGGTGCTGATCTCGTTTCCCAGAGCTCCGTGACGACGGTACCTTCGCTTGGGCGCTGGAAAACGTCTGGCGCATCGCCATCCATGATAAAAATCGAACGCCCAGCGGCATCCCTGCCAGTAACCACACGCCGTGTCGGATACTGTTGCTTTGAATGATCGGCCACAAAAGCGGTATCGGGGAGGCCGGCGACCCCACCTTGAGCTGCAATTGATGGCGTTTCAGTATCCGCTGCAGCCCGGGCAGGTCCTCCTTTGACCGCGGACGCGAGAACGGCGAGTGCTGACCCTTTAATGAAGTCCGCGCGACTAACTATAGGCATCATTCTCTCCCCTGTGACGCTTCCGCTGAAGCCGTTGTTCGAGACTATTCGGGCTGCTGGCATGCAAGACACTAAGTTCCGTTCGGCGGCGCGACTGCCGTATGTCGTGTCGGCATCTGCCAGCAATAGTCCGTCAAACAAGCCATGGGACACAAAACTGAGCGCAGGCGCCCCTGCGGCGCCGACTGCGAATGGTATTGCTCGCACCGACTTTGCCGAGAAATATCCGGAGGTCGTAGAACAGAACTCATATTTCCACTCCCTTTTATTTGTTTTTGTTTGATAGGATCAAACGCCGCATCACCCGGCGTCATCCAGCTTTTCGCAGAACCAGTCCGCCACCGCACAATTTCGCTCGGCGGCGTGGTTGTAGATGCAATGGTCGCCGTTACCCCAAATAAGTAATGTTTTGTCGCGGGAGCCTGCCAGATTAAAAATCTGGCGCGCATTCGCCATGCTGAACACCGGGTCTCGTTCGCTATGCAACTGAAGAAGGGAGCAGCCGAGCTCGCTGAGGGACGCAGTGATGTCGATAGCCTCCAAGACAGACCTGGCGCGATCGACGTCCAAAGCGCCGATCATCGCCCCGACTTTGCCAAAGAAGCGCGGATATTTCTCCGGGAATTCAAGCGGCCTGCTAGCGCCGCCGTTGACGCAACAAGCATTGATGCGCTTGTCGGCGATTGCCGCCTGCGCAGCCAGACATCCGCCGAAGCTGTTGCCCCAAATGCCAAAACGTCGTTTTACTCTCGGGTCCTCGGCGAGGACATCGATCATCAGAGAGAAGGCGCGATGAACGTCGCCCGTCAGGAAGAGCTGGTGGAACAGCCTCGACTCGCCTTGTCCGGGCGCGTCTACGAGAAGGACGGCGATGCCGCGCTCGATGAGCGCCGTGGCGGAGGCATGATGCTCTTCGCGCCAGCCATCGAAGCCGCCCATGACAATTACCAGAGGCGAGGCCTCGGTTGCGGACGGGCGCATTAGCCAACCGCATATGTGTCCGTGCTCGTATCGCGTAACCCAATGCTCGATCGGGCGATCGTCGAGGACGGCGGCATCCGAGAACGCGACAAGTAGGCGGCGGTAGAGATCTTTCTTCTCCGGCGTGTCGCCGACAATTGCGTTCTGTGCGAAGCGGAAGCAGGCCGCTGCCCAGTGGAAGTAGGAGCGGGCGGTAACTCGATGCCCATCGGCGAGCGCCTTGCGCGCAAGTCTCAGATTGCGTTCTGCCAGCCAGGTGCCGGCCCCCACCCAGGAGATGCCGGCTTCGACCATCGAGTTCAGATTTTGGACGTCGGCGTACTCCATTCCGTTGCTGAGAAGCCTCGAAGGCGGCATTTCACGAAGAAGCGCGTCGAGTTCGGCACGCTGCTCCGCGGACACGAACTCGGGGATCGAGGGTTGGGGTGCCGGTGCGGGATCGGACGGAATTGCCCACGCGAGAATCCGCTCGAGAGTTTGCAGCGACGTCCCGCATGTTTTGCATTGCGCGCCCCCAAACCGTTCAGGCTGCTGTCGTGATGCGTACGCGCGGTGCCGCGGCCGGGGCGACAAGTGAAAGCAGGCGATCGAGTTCCTCGATAGGCGCGTTCAAGTGCGCAGGCACCTCGGCGGCGGAGTAGATGTAGAAGTCAGGCCTGACAAGGATCGCGAATATCCCGTGAGAGTCGAAATAGCCACGGTAGTAGCTGCCAATGTCGGTGGTTGAACCACCACCCAGGTCGAGCACTTTTGCGCTGATACTCTTAAGTACCGAGCACGACTTAGCGCTCAGAAAGGGGGACGGATCCTGTCCGCAGATCAGATGCCAGCCGGCGCCGAGCACGTCATCGGCGCGGCAAATGCTGCCGTCATGGCCAATCCTGCTCTGCGGACCCAGTCGTCCGACGAGTGCTGATTCGATCGCGTTCGGGTTTGACATCAGCACTCCTGATACCAATCCAGGGAAGACCGGAGCCGGAGGCCTTGCGCCGCCGAGCAGCGCCTCGTCGCGCTTGCGCGCGATGTGAGGATCAGTCGTGCAGCTGATGCGGCCGACTTCCATTGAGAGGCGAATGAGATCCGCTACATGCGGCTTCCGCTCCAAACAATAGCTGTCGAGAACCTCCTCTCTGGACCGTCCCGACACGACCAAAGCGATTTTCCAGGCGAGATTTGCGGCATCGCGAATGCCGGAACACATTCCCTGGCCCATAAAAGGAGGCATGACGTGTGCAGAGTCGCCAATGAAAAGCGCGCGTCCGACCTTCCAGTTCGTAAGCAGCTTGGATTCAAAAACGTATGTGGCCTGACGGATAAGCTCGACGTCATCCGGTCCAACCCAAGGGCGAACGAGGGACCAAGCCGTCTCCGGCCGCTTCGCCCATTCCTCCTCACCGTCCATAACCATGTACGAAAAGCGTCTGTGCGTCCTGCCGAGCTGAAATAGGCACATCGGCCGCGCTGGATCGCATATCTGACCATTCTCAATAGGTAGCGAGAGCGGCCGCTTTTCCTTGAAGTCAGCAACCAGCCAGGGTTGGCTGAAACCAAGGTCTTCCCATCCGAGACCGAGCGCTGCGCGCGCGAAGCTATTACCGCCGTCGGCCGCGACGAGATAGCGTGCAGTCACCTTCGCGATGTTCTTTGGGTCAGACGCGCCGCGGACCGTGAGTTCGACGTAATCGGGATACTGCATGATGCCGACCGCTTCCCAATCCATATGCAGGGAAACAGCTCTCGAAGATGCGACGACATCGTCAAGCGCGTCTTCAATGTCAGGCTGAAAGACCAGATAATCCGACGGCCAACCGGATATACCTTCGGCGTTCCATTCAAAATCAATCAGGACTTTACCTGCTGTATTACGCCACTCGTACTTGTTTGAACGCACGGCGTTCTTTTCGACGATCTGTGCGCAGCCTAGCGACTGGAAAACGCGCATGATCTCATGGTCGATATGGCCCGCCCGGGGCAGGCCATAAAGCGATGGGTGACGCTCATAGACAGCCACGCGGCAACCGGATCGCCCGGCCAGTGCTGCAAACGTCTGGCCCACCGGGCCGTATCCGATCTGCACGATATCGAAGTCGACTGTTTTCATGTGGCCCTCCCCAGTTGGCGGCCGTTGCAGGATGCTGCGGCTGATCTGATTTATTCATCAGAATT
This sequence comes from uncultured Alphaproteobacteria bacterium, assembly GCA_963739945.1. Lineage (GTDB taxonomy): Bacteria > Pseudomonadota > Alphaproteobacteria > Rhizobiales > Xanthobacteraceae > BOG-931. The sequence continues at coordinate 236,685 of CAVUCN010000010.1, forward strand.
GATGTTTTCATCAATTCAGGCCAGCGAGATTTTGTCAAGGCGGTGCACATGTGCATTGAGAGATGGGATGCCCTAAATAGGGTATCGACGCGGAGGATCCCGAATGAGCCCCACTCGAGCGCGGCCCAAGCGCAGCGAAAAATCGGCTGGCCGGCAAAAGAAAGTCAGGGCGCCGGCTCGCCGCTCCGACCGAACGCGTATGCGAACGAGGTTGAAGCTAGTGTTTGCCGCGCAGGCTGTTATGGCGCGCCTGGGTGTGGAACGCGCGACAATTGCGGAAATCGCCAATGAGGCGGATGTCGGCTTTGGAAGCTTTTATAACCACTTCTCTTCGAAGGAGGACATTGCGCAAGCAGTCTTTGAATTACAAACTGAAGATCTAGCAAAAGTGCTCGACATGGCGCGCGAAAGCGTTTCTGACCCAGCGTTAGCGGTTAGCTATGTGCAGCGCCTGATAATAAAAAAGGCTCACGTCGATCCCGTCTGGGGCTGGTTTATCGTGCGAGCACAAAATGCACTTCCACAAATGCAGAACACGTTCAAGGAAAGAGCGACAATGACTCTTTGGTAGGGGCATCCGCGACGGTCGCTTCACGATACGCGATTTGGACACTGCAATAGCAATTACGCTGGGCGGATTAATTGCCGTTATCAGAAACATGCTCACAGAAGGCTTATCTGACGCCGTCGGAGTTACTTTCGCCGAAATGATGCTTCGGCTCTATGGCGTTCCCACTATAGAAGCCGCGTTATTGGTGCGGCAGGCTCTACCCGCCAATCTGCTCTCGACGCTGCATCGGCCAATAACCAAGTCGGCGCGGGCGCAAGACTAGTGGGCGGCTGTGTATTCGGCTGCGTGGCAGGAAGACGGGTGGCATCGTGCCCGCTTGCGGGCCATTGAGCCCGACGAGCCGACGAACAAACTCTACTTTTGGAGTCAGTTCTGTACTCGATAGGAAATACCAATTTCTTAGCAAGTTAGTGCGCGGCTTAGCCGCATCGTCCGTTCGCATAAGGCCCATTACGGAATAACGGCAACGCCGATGTCCGCTTTGCCCCCGATTGTGTTGCAAAACACCGATGGTTTTGTCGGTTGAGGTTGGCAGGTGAGTTTTTGTTTGGTGCTTATTTTGCGTTCGGGATGGGGTACTTCGGGCTTAACACCTGACGCATCAACTACGCCGGACGAGCCGCCACCTTCACTGGTGGTGGATGACAAAGGAGCTTGGCGAGGCGTCGCAAATTCTGGGCGGTTGCAGTTCGCAGAACCTCATCCTTGACCCCGCTCAAGCCGCGCAGTCGAAGCCGGTCGAGCCGAAGGATGCGCTTCATGTGGGCAAACCGCATCTCGATCTTCTTGCGTTCGCGGCGTGATTGCTGGAACGCCTCGGTGTTAGCCAGAGCGCGAACGCGGTCTCGCACGTCCTCATCGATGTCTCGGGTCACCTTGCGACTGGTGCTGGTCGTACACTGTGCCTTGAGGTCGCATCTTGAGCAGTCGGACCTGCTCGCCCGATAGGGTAAAAGGCGTCCCTGGTCGATCAGACCGGAATGCGTGAGCAGTTTGCCCGCAGGGCAGACATATACGTTGCGTTCCCGGTCGAAGACGAAGTCGGCGCGGCTAAAGGTGCCGTCGGTGCGTGCCGACTTATCCCAAACCGGAACGTGCGGTGCGATCTTGCGATCGATCAGCCACTTGAGCAGCCTGGCCGCGCCATAGGCTGTGTCGCCTGCGAGCCTTTGGGGTTGAAGATCGAAGCGGCGGCAGACCCGGTCCACCATGGTCTGGGTAACGGCGATCTCTACCGTGCGATTGGCCCGTGTGCCCTCGGCGTCGATGATGATCCCGACTTTGTTGTCGATCAGATAGTTCGCATCATAGGCAAAGAATGGATCGACACCCGGCCTGGCAACCCATGCCGCTTGGGGATCGGTCAGCGACACTTCCTTGGCCGGCCTGCTTCGGCTGCCGCTCGGGCCGCCGCTATCCCCGCCATCATTCTCTTCGTGACTGCGGGCCGCATCGAGTGCCGCGAGATACTCGCGAACCGCATGGGATGCTTCTTCCGCCTTCGGCCAGGCGATCGGTTGATCACCGGGCACTCGCTTCTTCTTGTCCACGTCGGCCCTGATCAGGCTCGCATCGACCGAGAAGGCTTCGCCGCCGACCAACCCGGCTGCAATGCACTTCGCCACTACCCCCTCGAACACCCGCCGTAACGCATCGCTCTCGCGGAACCGTTCATGCCGTGCCCGGCAGAACACCGAATGATCGGGGATAGTGTCCTCAATCCCGAGCTTGCAGAACCACCGGTAGGCGAGATTGACCTGCACTTCGGCGCACAGCCGCCGTTCCGAGCGGATCGCAAACACATAGCCGACAATGAGCAGCCGGATCATCAGCACTGGATCAATCGAGGGGCGACCCGTGTGCGAGTAGTAAGGCGCAAGCTCCTTGTGCACCCAACCGAGGTCGAGAACGCCGTCGATCTGGCGCACCAGATGATCCGGGGGCACGACCTTGTCGAGATCAAACGAATAAAAGAACTGCCCTTGTCCGCCTTGCCGCTGACCCATCATGACCCGCTCCCGCCGATCCCCGTCGCAATCCAACGGAATCATCCTGCGTGAGTCGGATCAACAATAGTTTTGCAACACAATCCCCCCAAAAGCTGCCGCGGCATTACGCGACTGCCGCGTCCGCTATGGGGCCAACAACAGAAATAGGGCGGTTAGAGTGATCGTTGAACAGACTCAGTGCCGCGCCTCGAGAACCATGTTAACCGGCGTTTCCGCGGCGCGACGGACCTGAGTGAAGCCGCCCGCCTTGATGACCTCGGTCAGTTTCGCCTGTCCGGCTTGGGCGCCCAGCGCCATACCCACCTCCTGCGATAGGGATACCGGTACGCAAGCCATGGTCGAAAACGCATAGGCGACGCGTCCGACCGGTCCGAGATTGTCTTCCGTCGCGTCGCCCGCGAGCGGCTCCATCAGCATCCAGGTCCCGTCGGGCTTAAGCGAGCGGTGGATGTGGGCTGCGGCCCCCACCGGATCGCCGAGATCATGCAGCACGTCGAAGCATGTCACCAGGTCGAGATCCTTGGCGGGAAAATCCTTTGCCTTGGCCACCTCGAAACGGATGTTGCCGGCACCGCCACTCTGGCGTGCATGGGCCGTGGCGTGCTCAATCGATGGCTCGTGGAAGTCGTAACCGACAAAGGTTGAGTTTGGGAATGCCCTGGCCATGATGAAGGTCGAATGACCGGTGCCGCAGCCGATATCAGCGACCTTGGCACCCCGTTCCAGCTTGGCTACCACGCCATCCAGAGCCGGCAGCCAGTTTTGGACGATATTCGCCGAATAGCGCGGTCGCAGCATCGCACCGATTGCGCAGAACAGGCATCCGGCATGATCGCCCCAATCAATTCCGCCGCCGGACTTGAATGCCTCTTCGACTAAGCGGTTGCGTCTGATACAGAGCCGCGACAGCGTCAAATCCACCGCCCATGAAGAACGGACTTTCTTCGTTCGCGAATACCATCGCTTGTTCCGGCGGCAACTCGAATCGTCGGCTGGCGGGGTCGTAAGTCAGATAGCCGGAGGCCGCGTTTTGCGCGAGCCATTCGCGGGCATAGCGTTCGGAGATGTTTGCCTTCGTGGCGAACTCTGCGCTGGTCATCGGCCCAGCCCCGTCCATTGCCTTGTAGAGACCAAGACGCATACCGATCCGCACCAACGGCACGCTCATCGCAGCGCCGAGATCGACAATCATCTTTCCCAGGAATTGCTGAAGTTTCTTTTCGTCAATCATGATGTCCCCCTCAACGTCATCGCTAAAGCTTGATTTGGGTCACCCCATATGCCCTCGGTATGGACGATGAGCCTTGTAAACTGGAAACCATAACCGCGCAGCAAATGAAAAATGGGCTGTAATTAGTCCGGGACGATGACTGGGCTGATGTCCGGTCTGGGTCATAAGCGGACACGCCACGATTAGATCATGATGCCCGCTTTAGGTCCGAAAGCGGACTCTGCGGCCGACGACCGACGCGTCCGCTTTACGCAGGAGCCCGCGCTATTTTTAAGTGCGCCTTGCCAGACTGACGGTAAATAGCTCGCGAAGTCCGTCTGCCAAGAAGCGATCGCGTCTTCCGCATGTCGAAGGACTACACTAACTTTCAACTTGCGCCGCGCCAGGGCCATTTGCGCGGCGGCCAGAACGTCGACGCTGGTGCGGTTTGCTGCATGATACCTCATATCCATTGTTAAGCGCATTCGAGATGTCTCAATGGTCGAACTTTTTCGTTACGCCGCATTCATAAGCTACTCAAGCAAGGACGCGAGCTTTGCTAAGCATCTTCATCGCGCCTTAGAGAGGTATGGCGTCCCGACTTCACTCGGAAGTTTCGATCTGGTCGGCGGTGGCAAGAAAAATCGCATTTACCCGATCTTCCGGGACCGCGAGGAGGCATCGGCCGGCCGATTAGGCGAGTTGATCGAGGCTAGTCTCAAAGCATCGGCTGCCCTAATTGTCGTCTGTTCGCCGAGTAGCGCGCGGAGCCCCTGGGTCGAAAAAGAGATCCAATTTTTTATCGGCCAGGGGCGTCGGGATCGCATTTTTGCAATCATAAGCGACACGGCCCCGTTAGTTAACGCAACGGGCGACGACGCCACCGTTGCCTGCTTTCCTCCCGCTCTCAGCAGTGACGCACTCATTGACGATAACGCCCTTCAACCTTTGGCGGCAGATGCGCGCAAAGGCAAGGATGGCTTTCGCAATGCGTGGCTGAAAGTCGTCGCAGGTTTAATCAATGTAAATGCTGGTGCGCTCGCCGATCGCGACCGCGCGCGGCGCAGATCGAACGCAATCAGGTCGGGCCTGATTGCGGCAACCATGCTTCTTGCAGTTGGACTCGGCATTTCCTGGATGGTTTCGATCCAGATGAATGCCCGATCGAACACTCTTGCCGTCTTGGCGCAGAGAGCTTCGGATGAAGGCGATCCGGAGCGCGCCTTCCGTTACGCGCGGGCTGGTCTGGTCGGCGCGCATTGGCCGCTGATCGAATTTAGGCCGCATGCCGCAGAGGTACAATTGCGCCGAGCGGTCACGGCACTTTCGGCCGCTGGACCTCCCCTGCGGCACAATGGTCGGGTCAACTCCGTGGCGTTTTCTCCTGATGGTAGCCGGATCGTGACGGCGTCAAACGACCACACCGCGCAGCTATGGGATGCTCGAACCGCATTGCCGCTCGGAGGGCCAATGCGACACGACGACGATGTCGTAATGGTCGCCTTCTCGCCTGATGGTCGCCGCGTGGCCACCGCATCTAAAGATGGAGCGGCGCGATTATGGGACGGTTCGACCGGCGCTCCTGCTTCTGCTCCTTTGCGCCACAAGGCTGCGGTCATATTTGTCGCATTTTCTCCCGATGGAACGCGTCTAGGGACGGCTTCGAGCGACACCGCAAGTCTTTGGGACACCGCTTCGGGCGCTCCCATCGGTTCACCGTTACTTCATGACGGCACCGTTAGTGCGATTGCGTTTTCTCCGGATGGAACCCTACTGGCGACCGCAGCGTCGGATGATTTGGTTCGGGTATGGGACACGAAGACGGATGCCTTTCGCTTTGCAGCATCTCGGCATGATGACCAAGTAAATTGGGTCGCGTTCTCACCAGATGGCACTCGCTTTGCGAGCGCGTCGGATGACCATACCGCTCGTATTTGGGACGCGCGCACAGGAATTCAGATGGGCGCATCCATGCCTCACGAAAGAGCAGTCGATGTCGTCGCCTTCTCTCCCGACGGCACCCGCATAGCGACGGCGTCCTGGGACGGGACCGCGGAGACTTCTGGGATGCACAGACAGGCACTCCTATCGGAGCAAAGATGAACCTTCAGAGCGATCCGTGGGGCATTGCTTTTTCACCTGACGGCTCCCTATTGGCAACGGCAGCGTCGGACGCGGCTCGCCTTTGGGACGGGCATACAGGTACGCCGATCGCCGAGCCCATGCGCCAACAATCCGCCGTGGCAGCAGTTGCATTCTCACCCGACGGTACGCGACTTGCCACGGCATCCTTCGACCACACCGCAAGAGTTTGGAAAACCCACGGCAGTTGGGCGCAATTCACCAATCTGCAGCATGACGCTCCGGTGGAGACGGTGGCCTTTTCGCGCGACGGCAAGCGCGTCGTCACCGGCGCCGATTTAGCCACGGTCTCGGAAAAGGGAACTGTACGGTTCTGGAATTCCGCGGACGGCACCCGCCTGGAAGCCCTAACGATCGGAGCGTTCTTGCCCGTCGCATTGTCTCCTGATGGCAACTCCATGGCGGCAATATCTTCCGACGGGTCCGCGCGACTTTGGGACGTGCGTTCCGGTGAGCTCGTAGGAAGTCCAATGCGTCATGGGGACGATGCAAATGGGTCAAACTCTTACATAGAGGCAATCGCCTTTTCACCCGACGGCAGCCGCATCGCGACCGGAGGCAGCGATTCGACACTAAGGGTTTGGGATGGCCGTACAGGCATCGCGATCGGCATGCCCCTTCGCCTTCAATCACACGTAACAACGGTAACCTTCTCACCGGACGGACAGCGATTGGCTGCCGGCATGGACGATTTCACAGCACATTTATGGGACGCGCGAACATTGTCACCGATAGGCCCGATCCTGCGTCCTTCGAAAGAAGGCGAGTGGCAGGAGTTGGCGCGCCGATTGACTCACGGCGTTGTTTTTTCTCCGGATGGAACGCGACTTGCAACGGCGATGAGCGACAATACTGTCCGCATGTGGGATGCGAAAACGGGCGCGCCTGCAAGCGCCCCCATGCAACATTCAAAGTACATCACCGACATCGCGTTTTCGCCGGATGGGACACGACTGGGCACGGCGTCCGCGGATGATTCAGCGCGTCTATGGGATGCCAAAACCGGCGTGCCCTTGGGCACAATGACTCATGACGGCATCGTCTGGGCCCTTGCGTTTTCGCCAGATGGAGCACGCCTCGCAACCGCGTCGCAGGATGCGACTGTGCGGCTGTGGGACGTAAATAGCGCAGCACCGCTCGGCGTGGCCATGCGCCAAGATGCAGACGTGTATGCGGTCGTGTTCTCGCCAGACGGCAAGAGCCTCGCGACAGGATCGAGGGACCACACTGCACGAATTTGGACTCTGCCAACCGCGCTCCTTGATCCTATTTCCGCAGTGGAAGCTCACGCTTGCGCACATGTTCTTCACGACGAGCAGTCACGATTTTCGGATGACGAACTAAAAGCAGCGCCTATTCTGGATAAAGACTTAGACATCGACGTCTGCGAAGCAGATTGGAAGCCGGAAAGCTCTAGCCAAAACGACTAATTCTTCGGCCGCGAGAGGGCCTGGAGTCCACGCAGTGGGACTTCTGCCCCTATTCCAAAGGAAGGAGAACCGGTTTTAAAAAAGCTTGGCGGAGCGGTCGTCCGCCACCGCAGATTGGAATCACGGGACCTTCAGGCTCACGGGGCGCGCCCTACCCCGACCTTACCCTCAATCCTCGTGTCCCCTCCCGAAAATATCATCCGGGATGGATTGGCAGGGTAGGGCAGAATCATCGCATCATTTTGGGCGATGATCGTGATCCTTCACATGTTCTGGATTTTCGCCGTTGACCTGTTCAAGTCGAGGAGCAGGCTCGAAGCCGAGAATCTGTTTCTGCGTCATCAACTCAACATCGCATTGAGACGAGCGCCATTACGTGTTCGAGTAAGCGGTAGTGATCGAACTCTAATCGTTTTAATGACTCGGATCTGGCCGAGTTTGGTCGGTTTGGCTCAGGTGATTCAGCCGGAGACTATCCTGCGATGGCATCGTATCGGCTTTAGAGTGTTTTGGCGGTGGAAATCCAGAAGTAGGGCAGGGCGGCCTAAGGTCGATCCTGAGCTACGCAATCTCATAAGAAGGATGAGCAAGGAGAACCCGTTATGGGGAGCGCCCCGGATCCATGGCGAGTTGCTGATGCTGGGGTTCGAAGTAGCCCAATCGACGGTATCAAAATACATGATGCGAGGTCGAAATCCGCCGTCGCAGTCCTGGAAGACATTTCTCCACAGTCATGCGGAAGCGATTGCTGCGATCGATATGTGCGTCGTGCCGACGATAACTTTTGAGCTGCTATTTGCCTTCCTGGTTCTCGGGCACGGCCGGCGACAGCTGCTGTGGTTCGAGGTGACACGGCATCCGACAGCAGAGTGGTTGGCGCGACAGATCACCGAGGCGTTCCCGTGGGCGTCAGCGCAGACCCACCTGGTGCGCGACAATGACCGCGCCTATGGGCACGTCTTCCGGCGTCGGGTGATGGCGATGGGTATTCGAGATCGGCCAATTTCCCCGAGGTCACCATGGCAAAATGGTCATATGGAACGCTTGATCGGCACCTTGCGTCGTGAGTGCCTCGACCAAATGCTGATCCTTAGCGAAGCGCACTTGCGGCGAATTCTGACCCAGTACACCTCCTACTATAATGAATCGCGTACCCACTTATCCCTGCAGAAGGATGCGCCGCTGGGTCGAGCAATCCAAAGATACGGAAACATTACCGCTACGCCCGTTCTATCGGGTCTACATCATCGATACACGCGGATATGATTTTCGGAAAGGACACCCCGCACTGTCGTGGTTTCGCGACCTCTTGCACTCGGTTGCGCGCAGAATTTAGTCAAGTGTCATACTGGAATTAGCAGTGGTCGTTCCCTAAAAATAAAACGCTCTTTCTACCCCCAGGATGCACGCTTTGGGTCACGAACCGCCGCCGCCGCAACTAGCTGGCGCGTCCACTTTGCCCCCAATCGCGACTAATTCGATGTCGGCGACAAATGCCGTTTTGGGCCACTAAGCGACATCGCGCTTGAAATGAAAGAGGCCGCCAACTGAGGCGGCCAAAAGGGTACCTCGGATTGCGCTCAGTCAATCCGAGGTACCCTGCGTCTCTTTGGAGGACGCCTCCCTGCTTTCCTTGCGAGGCGGGCGCTTCCCGCTTCGGCGTCTAGCACAATTGGAAAAAGCAGTTCCCATGCGAAATGTTCCCTTTTGTTCACGCTAATTTTGAGCAATGCACTCACGCGTGGTTTCGCGGATTGTTCTCGCCCCTAATAAGGACCACCCCTCATTTCAAAAGGGGCCAGTCCTTTGCCGGAACTCGGAACAGTCAGCGAACGATTGGCATGTCGCCTTTGGGTCAATCGCGACCGAACGGCGCTCCCGGCATGGCTGGGATTGGGAGGTCAGTTAGTTGGGTCGACGGCTACAGAAATGCTCGGCCAGCCTTGGTAAAATATGGCTTCTTGGCCCATCAAGTCGTTGCGCTGCGCCGCCGTGACGGGTCCCGGCGCAATGGCGGAATTCATGAGCGTATCTATCTCCGCCGCGCCTCACGTCAGAAGTACTCCAGTTGTTGTGCTCTGCTTTCAGTCGGAAGGGCTAATATAGCCAACGTAAGTTCCGCTTGCGTATCTTCCGTCTGACGCCGAATTTGCAGCCAAATTATTTCAGAAAAGATTCTTTCTTGGCCCCCACCATCGGTGAAATGCGCTGCGGCCAAGCACCTGAGCGTCTATTGCTGCGTCACACCTATTAAGGACTGAAACGGAGCAAGGGCGCTTTAATTGCTTCATCGCTGTGGCAGCCGGCTGACGAAATTGTCCCAAGGCCGCTGGACGTCGAAGACCTCGACGGGATGCATTTTGATCTCGTCGTCATTGATATAAATCGTATCGGATCCGAGCTGCGCCGCCGCTAATTGCGCGCGCGCATTCAGGTCCGTGTAGACCGCACGAAACACCGCCCATTGCAGCGAGCCGCCGACCACAGCATCGCCATGGCCGCGCAGAAGCACGACAGTTCCTCTGCCGAGCGCACGCACAAGCGCCGCGCCCAGCGGCGCCGTATTGATTTGCAGCTTGCCGACTGTCGCCGGATTGTTCTTCGAGTATGGCCGGATATCGAAAACCGGAACTTGCGACGGAAGAAAGGCCGCCATGTGAAGGACCGGCCGTAGCGGGTGGCTCGGTGTGATGCTGAAGGGAATGACACTCAGTACGTGGGTGTGCACGACCGCCTGGACGTCGGGCCGCGCCTTGTAAATTTCGCCATGAATAAAGCGCTCACCGTTTGTCCGTGGGGAGTTTGGCTCCACTGGGACACTATCCAGGGTGAGTTTGACAATGTCGGCGGCGGTGACCAGCGCGGGCGGCATCGCACGCGGCATGAAGTAGACGTTTGGATCGCTGGCCGACCGAACGGTGACGTGACCGAAGCTGTCGAGAACGCCTTCGTTCGCCAAAATTCGGCTGGCAAGTACTAGGTCCGCAATTCTTTGCTCATCCGTGTCAGTCTCGGCAGCGGTCTTGCTCTCGCTCTGGGCATAGACACTCTGCCCCGGCAGCGTTGCGAATATTGCGACAAACAGGACAAGGCATGCCCCTATGGACACCACTCTCATTCGTATTCTCCCGGTGTTCAGCTCCAACTAGAAATCAGCTTGTGCAGTGGCTACACCACAATCCAGTTTATTCCATTGTCGATCCGACATTCCATATTGCGCTTTACAAGAACACGGCGCTGAGTTCGACTTGCGATGTCTGCCCTAAGAGAGCTCGAAGCCGCTCGACGCGCGCAACGCACCCTTGCGGCGCAAGTATCTAGAAGAGAGGATCGTTATGCGCGACCAGCCGGTCTTGATTGTCGGCGGCGGACCGGTGGGACTGACGCTCGCGATCGATCTCGGTCAACAGGGTATCGAATGCCTGCTGATCGAAAAACGTCCGGAACCGTCCTTCCTGCCGAAAATGGAGCGGTGCCATTCTCGAAGCATGGAACACTATCGGCGCCTTGGCATCGCCGACGAAGTGAGGAAGGTTGGTTATCCAACGGATCTGCCGCTCGACGCTTTCCTGGTGAGGTCGCTCGATGAACCTGCGATCGCGCAGCTTCCGGTGCCGTCCGTTGTCGAGTCCCGGAAACAGAGCGCAGGGGCGAACGACGGCCGGTGGCCGGCGGAGCCGTATCAGATCGTTTCCCAATACGCGCTTGAGCCGCTGCTGAAATCCGTCGCGGAGAAGGTGCCGGGCGTTACCGTGCGATTCGGCTGCGAGCTGCTCTCGTTCGAGGAGGACGACGACAAGGTCGTGGCCCGAGTCAGAGATTTGGACGGCCGCGAAGAAACGATAACAATCCGATATCTGGTTGGCTGTGACGGCGGGTCGAGCACTGTGCGCACCGGCCTTGGGTTCAAGCTCGAGGGACAAGCCAACCTGGGTGAACAAATGCAGGCGCTCTTCCATTGCGAAGAGCTGTTCGACCGGTTTGCGCCAGGCAAAGGCGCGCACTACTACCGCGCTGACGATCAGTGGACGTTCTTGATCACCCAGGGCGATACGCGTCATTTTTCGCTGCACGCCATGCTCGATGACGAACAGGCTATGCCGGCTTTGTTCGAGAGCATGGTCGGAATGCCGGTTTCCTACAAAACGCTTTACGTCGGCAAATGGACCATGCGCCGGATGTTGAGCAACCGATACGCTTCAAAGCGTGTCTTTCTGGCAGGAGACTCGGCGCACCTCGTCACGCCGAACGGCGGGCTGGGCATGAACACGGAAATCGGCGACGCCATCGATCTCGCCTGGAAATTGGCAGGCACGTTGCAGGGCTGGGGCGGTGAAGGCCTTCTTGCGACATATGAATCAGAGCGACGGCTGATCGGCGAGCGAAATGTGAAAGCCTCGCAGCGCGCTTTCGAGGCTCGTCTGGTTTGGCGCGACCGCTGCGCGACCGAATGTTCGGCCGTGATGGAGTCGAACGATCAGGCGGCGCGGACGCGCCTTGGTCAGATCTGGCTCGACGAACATACAAAAGGCGCGAGTCTGGCCGGTCTCGGCGGGATCATTCTTGGATACCGCTATCTAAACTCACCGATCGTCTCCTATGAAAGCGATGACGATGGCGCTGACCAGGCCAGTTACCAGTATATTCCCACCACCCGTCCCGGCGCCCGCCTTCCGCACCTATGGCTGGAAGACGGATCCGCTGTGCAGGATCATCTGCGCAGCGGCTATGCGTTGATCACATGCGCGCCGCGCACCGAAGGGTTCGAGAAACTGGGCGAAGCGTTTCGTTCGCTCGGATGTCCCTTCCAGGTATTTGACGCGAGCGGGGTTCCCCACGCGCGCAAGGTCTATGAAAGAGATTATGTGCTGCTCCGTCCGGACCTTCACGTCGCCTGGCGAGGCAACAGTGCTCCGGCGAACCCGGCAGGACTTGCGGCAGTCGTGACAGGCCATATCTGATCGCATCCGCAGTTCGGCCTCTCCAGACCTGTGCAGTTGCGTCTCGCCGCCAAGCAAGGATTGATACATATGCGCGCCCGCTAAGCCACCGCGCACGCGCGAAACCCGGCCTTGGCCCGCCGAGGCTCAGCGATGGTCGGGCACCTTAATTCTTCCGAGCAACCCATCCACGGTCGCGTGGAAGCCTTCCCACGGAGCCTCGCGGTCGCTCTGGTTTCGCACCACAAGCGAATTGCCGGCATAGAACTTCTCATAAAGCATGTGGCGGCCTGCGAACTCCGAACCAACGATGTCCCAAGCGAGTTTATATAGCTTGTGGCGTTCCACTGCCTCGATCGATGGTGTCTTCCACCAGCGCTCAAACCGGTCGCGCAAGGTATCGTCGGTCATCACGTCGATACTCGCCGGCATCAGCAGCGGTATGCCACCGAGCAGCGTGCGCAGCATGTCGACGATCTCAGTATGGTGCTCTTGGCACCAGTTGAGCGACGCATACATGATACGGCGGTTGGGCGTCGCGTAATTTTGCGGCCATTCTTCCCAGGCTTCGATTTGACCCTGCACCAGTCCGCCGATCGTTGCCTCAAGTGCCGCAAAGCGCCCGAGGGTCTCGCGTACCGCAGGAATCTTGTCGATGCCGTTGGCCTGGCAGATCCGACTTGCGACGCCGGCGATCAATCCCATTTTTGACCAAAAGCGGATGTTGGAATGGTGGTTTTGATAACAGTTTGCCGGCGTCTCGATATAGATGCGACGTGACATCGCCGCGTCGTTGTGCAGAAACACTCGCTCCCACGGGATGAACACCCGGTCACATACCAGCACGCAGTCTGTCTCATCGAAGCGATATGACAGCGGATAGTCGGCCTCGTGGCGCACCGGATAGGCATACGGTTGGCGCGACCATAGCGACAGGCCCGGTGCGTTTAGCGGCAGCGCCGCGGTTATAGCCTCGCTCCCGAATTTGTCAGCGATCGGTGTGAGATTGCCGATTAGGATCTCGTCTGAGAACACGGCGCTGGTGGCAAGCATCTTCATGCCCGAAACCGTGACGCCGGAAAAATCCTCGGCAACGACTTGAAGGTTTGGGTCGTCACGCTGCTGTCCGGGAAATAATTCCGGCGCCCGCATGCCAGTCGGCGGAGTAACGGCAAAGCACAGATAGAAGTCGTTCTTCCGTGCATTTTCGTAATAACGTAACAGGTTATCACCAAACCCGGCATGAAGACGTTCTAGCACTGAGGGGTCCATCGCCAGTCCGGTGATCAGTCCGGCGACCTGCTCTGGAGAACGGCCGATGAAGCCATAGGTCGCGTCGGCGCTGGCCTTTAACGCGCGCATCCGGCGTTCCAGATCGTCGCGGGTACGACAGCGTAACCATTGCAGTGCGTAGAATTCGCCGTTTTCTTCATAGGAAAAGACGTCGCGCCGGGCCGGATCGGCTTTGAGATCGTAGAGGTCAGCAATGGTCCGCGCAGCCTGCCTGAACGCCGGATGCGCGGTGACATCGTCAACCCGCTCCGCACCGATATATACGGTGCGGCCATCGCGCATGCGCTCGAGTTTTTGCTCACCGGTTAGAAGCACCTGATTGTCCCCGTGCAGAGCCGCAGCATTTCAAGCCTAGCGCGGCCGAGCGATGCTCGCCACCGCCGCCGAGGTGACCGAATGAATTTTCGAGGGCCTCGATAGTCCGTGAAGCTTTCCTACCTTTTCCACGAGGGCGATTTGACGGCATCCAGGATGAGATCGCGCAGCCAACGATGGCCGGGATCGCCGTCGTAACGCCTGTGCCAGATTTGGATGAATTCAAGCTCTGGTACTTTCACCGGAAGCGGAATCGGAAATATTACGATCTCGGACGAGGTACGGAACACTGACAACAGTCGGCGCCGGGTGTGCGCGACCAGATCGGTGCCGCGAATAAGTGAGGGGACGCTCAGATAATGTGGCACGGCCACCACGATGCGGCGCTCTATGCCCATGGAGTCCAGGATTTCATCGAGCTGAATGCCGGTGTCGCTGTGCCGTGCTACCGTGACGTGCGGCGATTCCAGATATGCCTTAAGGTCCAGGCGGCCGTTTTTTAGTCGCTTATTGCTTTTGTCCGCGACGCAGATGAGCGTGTCGCGATAGAGCTCGCGTTTAAGCAGCTCTTTAGGCAAATGCGGAAAAACGCCGATCGCAAGGTCGACGTCATCGTCGGCAATGCGCTGATATGATTCCTGCGGACCGCTGGTGCTGATGGCCAAGTCGATGCCGGGTGCGTCCTGACGGATGCGTTGTACGATCGACGGCAGTGCTTCAACGCTCATGGCGTCGCTCATCGACATCCGGAATGTGCGACGTGTGACAGCCGGATCGAACACTGCCGTGGTGCTCAGGATCGAATGTACGTCCGCCAGCGCTGTCTGGACCAAAGGATGAAGCGCCAGCGCGCGCATGGTCGGCTGCAACCCGCGCGGGCCGCGCACCAGCAATTCGTCGCCCAAAAGATCGCGCAGCCTTTTCAGTGAATGGCTGACGGCCGGCTGTGTGACGCCGAGCTTCTGGGCGGTTCGCGATACGCTGCCTTCCGAAATCAGCATTTCGAACGTGACCAGCAGATTGAGATCGATCTGGCTGAGGTTCATCGTGCCCTACTGATATAAATCCTATTTATAGCAAGATTATTATTATGAAATTGTATTTATGAGCAAGTTGCCTTTGACTGAGATGAAAATCTCGCCAAGCAAATTGGCGTTCAGGCGAGCACCGAGGAACCCCCATGATCAATGTCGGCCATCGTCGTTACGTCGCCGTGCTCTTGCCCTTCGACAAGTCCTTCAAGGTGGATGAGCAGGCCTATCGCCGTTATGTGCGTTATTTCGCTGACGATCCGCGCTTCGTTCGTGAGGGTGGGCTCTGCATCAATCCGGAAGCCGGCGAGATTTTTTATATGACGCGCGAAGAAAAACGTCGCGTGCTCGAAATTGCGATGGAGGAAGCACACGGCAAGTTGCCGATCATAGCCGGCACCTGGGCGCTAACTACGGACGAGACGGTAGCAACCGCGAAGGACTGCAAGGCGCTCGGCGTCGACGGCATTTTCGTGACGCCGCCAGGCGGCGCTCAGGACGTCACTTCCTGCTGGGATGCGGACGGCTATCCTGAAATCTGGCTCGACCAGATCGTTGCTCAGGATCGTGCCGTCGACCTACCGATCGTCACCCACCCGGTGGGCGGCGCCAAACCACCGTTCTATCCCGGGCTGCCGCTGAACGCGACGTTACGCATCTGCCGCGAGGTTCCCAACGTCGTGGGTTGGAAGATGACCTACATGTATGACGGCTTCCGTATCATCGCGAAGGCATTGCGCTCGCTCGACCGTCCCGTGGCTGTGATGGGGGCCCTTGCTTCGCGCTTTCACGAATATCGCGCCACTGGCGTATTCGACGGCACTCTCAGCGGGTTCTGGACCTTCGCGAAGGAGCCGATGCTCGACCACTTGGATGCCTGGGACAAGCGCGACCTCGACAAAGCCTGCGCGATATGGAACGGCGGGCTGTGCGAGTTGCAGGAATACATTGCCGATATGGGCCGCCTACACATCCGCTACAAAACCGCGACCTGGCTGCGCGGACTCATCCCTAATCCATTCATGCGCGCGCCAATGCCCAGGCCCAAACAGCAAGAGATCGACACGATCTACCGACTTTTAAAAAACGTGGAACTCGATGTCATCGAAATGAAGGAGGCCCGTATCGCGGCATGATGCGGAGCTCAGACCCTCGCTCCAACCGAGCGATGCGCTATAGAAAAAATAGTCGATGAAAAAGTCGGCAAAAAATCGATCCTGGGGAGAAAGCCGTGACAAGTCCAGTAGCGCTGACAGAACATTCCATTATTGCGCGGATTGAAAGACTACCAACAAGCTGGTGGCATGTACGCACGAGGATTATTGTCGGTGTCGCCACTTTTTTCGATGCGTTCGATTCGCTTACGATTGCCTACATACTGCCGGTTTTGATTCCCGCCTTTAAGATTGCTCCTACCCAGATCGGTCCGCTTATTGCGATCGGCTTCGCCGGTCAGGCGCTCGGCGCACTATTTTTCGGATGGGCCGCGGAACGGTTTGGTCGGTTGAAAGTGGCAATTATCACCACGGCGATTTTCGGAGTGATGAGTTTAGTCAGCGCAACCGCAACGAATTACGACCAACTGTTCTGGTACCGGTTTGTGCAGGGCTTTGGCCTCGGAGGTGAAGTTCCGATCGCAGCCGCTTACATCAATGAAATCACACGTGCGAAAGGCCGCGGCAAATTCTTCTTTTTCTATGAAGCCGCGTTTCCTGCGGGTCTCCTGATTGTCGCAATTATTGGCGCCTGGATCGTCCCTCGATTTGGCTGGCAATGGTTGTTTGTTATCGGCGCACTACCAGCGTTACTCACTATCGTGTTGCTGTTGTGGTGCCCGGAATCGCCCCGTTGGCTTGCCTCGAAAGGAAGGCTCAGCGAGGCCGACAAAGTCGTCACCCAAATCGAGGATGAAATCTCTCAGGGCGGCAAGACTCCGCTGCCACCGCTACCGGCCATAAGCACCGAGCCGATCAAGAAAGGAAGTTGGACGGAATTATTCAAGACGCCCTATCTGCCGCGCCTGATCATGGTGAGCTTGCTTTGGGTTTGCGCATATCTGGTCACCTACGGGTTGCTCGTCTGGCTGCCGACGATCTTCACGAGAGTTTATAACCTGCCAGTCCAGCAGGCGCTCAATTACAGTCTGTTTGCAAATGTTGCGGGCCTAATCAGCTTTCTGGCCTGTGCGTTCGTGGTCGATCGATTGGGCCGGCGGCTGACTTTTGGTCTCGCGTTCTTGATCGGATCAGTGCCGCTCTTCACGCTTTGGCTCTTGAGCGGAGGAACGGCAGAAAATGTGATGTATCTGGCAACGCTCGCTATTCTTTTCGTCACTATCTGCAACGGCGGTCTCTATCTATACACACCGGAGCTTTTTCCAACCCGATTGCGGGCGATGGGCGCGAGCTGGGCGACGTTCTGGCTGCGTGTGGCATCGATCGCCGGCCCGTATACGGTCGGCGCGATCTTGCCGATCTATGGTTTGAGCGGCGTCTTTCTGGCCTGTGCGATTGTCGCAATTATTGGCGCGCTGGTCTGCTTCTTCTTCGCCGTCGAGACGAGCGGAAAGGTGCTTGAGGAGGTCTCCCCATGAACCGCTGGATGGCGCAAACGAACGCCCAGCCGGTGGATTCAAAAACGACCGAAGCGCAACCAGCTCGTCCGGTTCTGCTGGTCGGAAGCGTACCTCTTGGCTCTGTTACCGAAGTGTTCGAAGTCGTCGCAGCCAATTTGGGCGACCTTATCGGGCGCGTCCCCGACGGAGAGGTAGGCCCGCGGTTGGAGTGGATTGCCTGGCAAAAGCAAGCCATGAGCCGCGCTACCGGAATAGAGATTGGAGGCTACCGCGAAATTCAGGGCGGCGCCGTTAAATATACCCAGTACAGAATTGAAGTGGGATTAAATCCCGAGGACGTTGATTTTGGTTCGCTTGGATATGCCGAGGCCGCGAAGACTTCCTATGCCACGTTCAAGGAGTTGCGCGATGCCGGAAAAATTCCCCGTGGCGTCCGTTTTCAGGTGAGTCTTCCGACGCCGCTAGCGGTAGTCTTCGCGTTCTTCATTCCTTCCGACATCCGCAAAGTGTGGCCCGTATACGAGCGGCGGCTATTCGACGAGGTCGATGAGATTGTCGCGGCAATTCCTCAGGACGACCTCGCAATCCAATGGGACGTAGCGGTCGAAATCGATGGCATTCTCGAGGTTCCAGCCGTTGCAAAGAACTGGTCAAAGGATGAACTGATCGACGCAATCATTCGGGCTTGCAATCGCGTGCCAGCCGCCGTCGAGCTGGGCATACATCTTTGCTACGGCGACCCAGGACACAAGCACCTCGTCGAGCCGATCGACATGGGTCTTATGGTCGAATTGGCGAACCGCTTTACCGCAAAGGTTAAACGTCCAATCACGTGGGTCCATATGCCGGTCCCCCGGGACCGTGACGACGAGGCTTATTTTGCTCCTTTGCGGGACTTGCGACTGCATTCCGGAACGGAGCTTTACATCGGGCTCATCCATCTGCGCGATGGCATTCCCGGTGCAATCAAACGTCTCGCGGCTGCAAAGCAGGTCATCCCGAAATTCGGGATTGCAACCGAATGTGGGTTTGGTCGCAGAAATCCAGAGACAATCTTTTCGCTGATAGAGTTGCATCGTGACGTTGCCACTCTGTAATGACGGAAGGTTGCCTCCGGAAGCAGACGGGTCAAAAGCGGACATCGGCTCATCGACACTTGATGTCTGTTAACGGCCAATAGCGGACAAACGATGGGGCATTTAGATGTATCGGAAGGGCAGGGGTGCTTGCCTTCGAATGCTTAAATTGGGGCCAATCAAATTCCCTGTTTTGCGAATAGCTTTCCCTGATACGGCTACGCAAATTCCCTGTTCTTTTGCATAGGGAATTGCGTAAGAGAGCCCCGAATATTCGACGCTGCTTGGATCAACCGAAGCGTATTTGCGGGCCTGATTTGCAAATTTCCCTGTAAATTTCCCTGATATCAGGGAATTTGGTGCGGAGACCAGTTCGCGACTGACTGCGTCGTCAGCCAGCTTAAGATATTGAAGATAAAATATTATTTGATCGCATTGTCTGAAGCACTTTAGCCATTCCGAATCTCGGATTTCGCTGCCGGCGAAGATCGACTCGGGTTCTCCGGTACGAAAACTCCTGTCAAACAACACCGCATCAGAAATTCTTGCGAGGTCTTATTGAATAATGGTCCCCCAATCGTCGCGCAGATTGAGGCAAACGACTTACAATGAAATGGCACAAAACTATCCAGTTTTGACTGACAGGCTTTTTCGCATTTCCTTATCAGTCTGTGTTTCGCGTGTCTCTGGACGTACCGTACGATCTGCAACGGGCAGCATCCCGCGAACGGTTGAAAATCTGCAGTTATGTGCAGCAGATCTGCTTTGGGCCGCCTACGCCGCAGCCGCCATGTCATTCCGATACTTTGCGTGTCAGGGATGCTTCTCGTTTTTCGCCGCGCGCATTCCTGCAGCTGTGGTGTCGCCTTCACACATGTAAGCGCCGTGTTCTGTGGTTCCGTAGTTTCTGGTTCCGCTGAAGTGGTAGATTTTTGATGTCAAATTGACCCACACGACGGTACCGCCAGGGCAGCGTGCTTTAGCTTGGGCTTCAGTTGAAAATTCGTTCGCCCCTGTTGGATTTCCCGAGACAGTTGGAGCCGGCCTGGCATTCGGTGGCGGCGCGGAAGTGGGTTTGGCTGCAGGAGCAGCTGTCGTTGTTGGAGCAGCGGGCGCTGCACTAGGCGCAGGTGCGGGAGCCGCTGGGGCTGCGGTGGTTTGAGAGGGCGCAGCGCCGCCGCGACATTGGTCGACATACGCACTTTCGGTCACTCCATTGGCTTGATTGGCGGCTTTGTTTGCGCGCCATTCTTCCCGGCATGCTTTTGCGGTCTTTTGTGCTGTGCCCGCTTGAGGTGCGGCTGCAGTGGGGGCAGGAGCAGACGTCGTAGGTGCGGCCGGGGCAGTGGTAGTTTGGGAGGGTGCTGCGCCGCCGCGGCAAGCGGTTACGTAAGCCTTTTCCGTGACTCCGTTAGTCTGATTTGCGGCCTTGTTGGCTCTCCATTCCTCCGCGCATGCCTTTGCAGTCTTTTGTCCTGTACCCGTTTGAGGTGTGGCTGCAGTGGGAGCAGGGGCAGAAGTAGGCGGTGCGGTCGGCGCAGCGGTGGTTTGAGAGGGTGCCGCGCCGCCACGGCAAGTGGTGACGTAAGCCTTTTCCGTGACTCCGTTAGCTTGATTGGCGGCCTTGTTGGCCCTCCATTCGTCCGCGCATGCCTTTGCAGTTTTCTGCTGCGCTATAGCGCTGGAAGATACTGTCATAAGTCCCAGGACCGCTGAGCACACAACAATCGCGATTTGCCGCTTCATACTGTCATCTCCATTTAGGACCTGGGACCACTCGACTTTGAAGCCGCCATAAAAAAATTCAGTTCCACGCTAGCAGTCAGCCGCGATGTTCGAAAGTCTTTATGTGGCTGGATATGCGACGTATTACAATCAAGCGCGCACGCACATGGTGCTTCAGATGGATGCTCCTTTGCGTCGAGCAATCCAGCGAAACGGAACTGTTCTATCTAGCTTTCATCATCGGTACGGGCGGATATGTTTCTCGGATAGAACAGTGACGGCGAACGGGACAATCAGGATAAAGCTGCGATGGCTACGCTGCCCCGATCAAGCGGTTAAGGCTCGCCGGTTTTCTTCTTGGCAGGGTCTACCCGGCGAAGCGCCGTCACGCGGAAGCGTCCAAGAACTGACAAACGGTACGCCGTTTTTGAAGAGAGTATAGGTTAGTTGACTGGATCGTCTCTCGTTTGGTCTTCTGTGCATCGCAAGGCTGAGGATTGTCAGGGGTTCCCGAGATATTTTTGGAACTGCGAGCAAACGGCCTCCCCAGGAAGAACATTTGCTTCGACGCAGGCGATAACAAGGTCGGGACACACAGGAGAGAAGGTCTTTCCAAAGCGTTTGTACGCTGCTTTTCGCAGTTGAAAGGGCTGGTACTGTTCTGTTCCCCGCAACCATGCCTCAAAATCGACCGCGGGTTCGTCCGCCGCGTTTGTTCCAATCCAGCCTCCGTCTAAGCGGTCATTATCATCGATGCCGACTGGCGCCTCTTTATATGCGTGAAAGTAACCGTCATTGGGATTTGGCTCTCCCCAGGCAAACGCACTGCGGTCCGCCTGGAACTCCTCGTGAGACTGCTGTCCTTCTCTCGAGGGCACCTTGTGTCTATCCGGATAAAGCCACCGAAGAAGTACCAGAGTGCTTCTCTCCCCGTTTGTCATCTGAATGGGCTCCGGGTCTTTGACAACGTGAGATTCCCATTCGTCGTGGGCGAGACGTTCTAGCTGCTTACGTCGCCGTCGTGCCCGCATCTCCGGCCCTCTGTCATAAATATCGGCCCGGATCTGGCGATGCGCCTCCTCGGCATCCTCTTGGCTCGTGAGTATTTTCCCGCGGCGGCGTTTATTGCTGAGAAGGTTCAGCCGACTGCAGTCGTCCGCATGGTGTTTGACGCCGTAAATCTTAGGGCAAGGGCACTCAACACGATCGAGGATCGCATCCCTTCGAGTTTTAAGCTTTCTGATCTCGACGCGGACAATAGGAGCGGCTTTGGTTTGACCTCCGCGAAGCGCTTCCAGTCGAAGCTTGATGTCGCGATATTCGCGAGCGATGGCCGGATTAATGGCAATGCCAAATTTGTCTGTCAGCGCACCCCATTTATGTTTGCCTTGTTCCATGGGCAGCAGCAACTGAGCTGCAGCAAGAGCCGCCTTGCGGCGATGTTTGGGTGCGGCGCTGTCGTCATGAGCGACCCGCAAAAATCCTTCCAGCTGATAGATGTTCGTTTTTGTGATCGAACGGCCAGAGCGCTTCGCCCCATGGCGATCGGCAGGCCCGGCAATCCCTCTGTTGGAGGATGCGGCCGTTTGCTTTCCGCGGCGCGATAGCGATTTGAGAACTTCAACCCGTGTGTCGGCCGGTACGGCTTTGTCCCTTGCTAGAACGTCCAAGAATCCGGTCCACGAAATATCGGGGTGCTCTGTCGCAAGTGCCAAAATCCGATCGGTCAGGATCGTGCGCCTATTCGGTGTACGAAGTTTCCGGCCGCCGCGGCGCTCCCCCGGTAATGACCCTCTGGACATGTTGCTTGCCTTTCTACGGTACAGAACTTGGTGCGACCGACCACGGTTCGCCGTTGAGCTCCGGTTGGGCCAGCAACTCTGCCGGCTCTTCAGCAGCCGTCCCGGATGTCTGTCGTGGACACTCACCGGAGTAAGCCCATCCGGCTAATTGCTCCGGCCGATAGGGACCGTCGGTTCATCGATGATTGGGATGCCGCACGTTCCGCTGCCTCCGACGGGTCCGATTTGCCTGGTCGCAATTACACAGCTAGTCAGTTGCTAATTCGTTGCTTCCTGATCGCTACCCCATTGCTATTCGGTGCAACTTTTCTCCCGGCCGAACGGCGGTACAGCTGCGGCACAGTCGCGGCGAGATGTTTTGCATAACTCATTGTTCCACAAACAACTTCAGGCCACGCTCAATAGTGTGGCTCCAGACTTCTTACCTAGTCCCTAACAAGCGCGCTGCTCGCAAAACCAAGCCCCCATGCGGCTAGGGGTCTACTCCGGAAACCCCTCCGGAGGGCGGGACCGCCGCCGGGTCACCGCCACGGGCCCATGGCGTTTGCTATGTTGCGCGGATGCTTGCAGCCATTTGCCGGGATTCGCGGCTTGTCGCCCTCGCCATTCTGTTCGTCGTCGGCATCTGGGGTGTGCTGGCGTACGTCCTGCTGCCACTGACATGGCGGCATTACGAGCATCAGCACGATCTTGCCGGCTTCTCGATGGTGACGCGCACCAAGATCGGCATTCCGGGCGATCCGATCAATGTCGGTCTGGTTGGATCGAAGGACGATGTACTGTGCGCGATGAATACGGCCGGCTGGTATCCGGCCGATCCGGTCACGCTGCGCTCGAGCCTTGAGATCATCAGCAGCGTGCTGCTCGACCGGCCGTATCGCGACGCACCGGTCAGTCCGCTGTACTACCAGAACCAGCGCGAGGACCTCGCTTTCGAAAAACCTGCCGGCAACAGCGCCGACCGGCGGCATCATGTGCGGTTCTGGAAAGTGCTGGACCATGGCGAAGAGGGGCGGGCTGTGTGGCTCGGCGCTATCACTTTCGATCGCGGCGTCGGGCTGAGCCATGATGACGGCAAGATCACCCACCACATCTCTCCCGATATCGATGCCGAGCGCAATTTGCTGACCGACGATCTCAAGGCCGCGAAAGTCGTTACCAGCATCTATGAAGTCACCGGCATCGGCCCGACCCTCGATGGCCGCAACGGCGAGGGCGATCCGTACTACACCGACGGCGAGATCAAGATTTCGGTCCTGGTTCAGGGCTGCGACCAGCGCAGTGCGACGGTCTCGGTGATCGACAATCCGCCGATCGTGGACCTCAAGAACCGCGCCTGGAGTGTGGTGGAGAAGCTGCTGCTGCCGGAACCGCCGGCAAAGGCGGCCAACCGCGAATCCGAGCGGGGCCATCCGCCAATGACGCCGCCAAGTGACGCCGCAAAGTAAAGTCGACGGGTAACCTTTCGTTAACGCTTTGGCCGCCACGTTGTCCCGTACTGGGGGCAGCGATTCACGCAACATGGCCGTCGGCGGCAAGCAATCGAAGCTGGATGGCTGGCAGCATCAGGCCGATCGCCTGGCGCGCAAGCACACCGTTATACCCGCGCTGCCGAAGACCGCGGCGGCGCTGACCCCGCGCCATCATTTGCAGCAACCGGCATCGCGATCCGTTACGCCGGTTGGTGAAGATCGCCGTCCAGATCAGCACGCCGCGATAGAGCGCCGCCGCGATCAAGCCCCCCCGGCCAAAGACTTCTCCAGGGAAGAGGCGCTCGACTGGATTTTGAAAGCCCGCAAGGGAGCGCTCGCGATCCGGACTGACAAGGCCAAGGCGGCGGAAGCGCGGATCGCCGAGCTCGAGGCAAGCCTTGAGGCGGCGCTTGCGCGCGTGACTTATCTCGGAGACGAAAATCAGTCGCTTCAGACCGCGCTCGATATGGCCGCTGACGAGAATCTGGACCTTGGGCGGCGCCTTGCCGAAAGCGAGACCAGACACGATGAGGCGCGCGCGGAACTGCAAAGCGCCGCGATGCTGCGGGCCGAACACGACATGGCTATATCCGCGGCCGAGCAAGAAATCGAGCTTTTGCAGAATACGATCACGGTGAGGAACGCGCGGCTCCAGAAACTGGAACACGGACGCCGCAAGATGGAACGGGATAACGGCAAGCTGCTCGAAACCGCCAAGGCGCGTGACCAGGCCCTGGCTGACGCCGAACAGCGGATTCTTGTGCTGACGCAACTGTTCGAAAAACTGGAATTGAGCCTCGAAGCCCGGAAAGGCGAAAACGATAATCAGGATCCCAATCCAAAAGCCGCTCGTCGGTGAACGCGCGGATTTGGAACAGGCCGGGCGCGAATTGCGCCAGTGGCGGCGTGAATTGGACACCGACGACTGGCTGCTCGATGGGCCGGCCAGGCAGAAAGCTTGAGGGCCGGCTAAGCTTTTAGTGCGTGAGCATCGGCAGGCTTTGCAGCCGTAGTTCTCCGACGGCGCCGCGATAGACCGGCTTGAAATTCGGATCACGGAGGCGGGCTTTGGGAAACCGGGTCAACAGCTGTCTTAGCGCAATGCCGAGCGTTGACCGCCCAAGGATATTGCCGATGCAGTGATGCGGCCCGGCGCCGAACGACATGATCCGCTGCGGTTTGCGATGAATGTCGAAGCGCAAAGGATCGGGAAAGGCCTCGGGGTCGTAGTTCGGGGAGAGCGGAGAGGGCCGGACTACCGTTCCTTTCGGAATTGGCGTACCGCCGACCTCGGTATCCTTCGTCGCAATCCGAGGGAACGTGAAGTAACCGTTGCTGCCAAGGCGAAGACACTCTTCGAGCGCGCTCGCAATCAAATCGGGCTTTTCGATCAGTTCGCGGCGCTGATCGTCGTGGGTATAGAGCAGATAGAGCGCCCCGCCAGCGGCGCGGCTGGTGGCCGACAGCGACGCGCCGCAAATTCCGAAAATCTGGTCGAACAGCTCGCGGTCGCTCAGCTTGTCGCCCTGGTCGCGGGCGTTGACGAGTTCGCTGATGAAATCGGAACGCGGACTGACGCGGCGCTCCTCGATGATAACTCTGATCTCCTCCATGGCGCGATCAAATGCCTGTCGCAGATCCGGCGCCCAGGATTCGCCCGGCTTCACATACGTTGTGCCGGGAATGAGATCGTGAAACGCGACGAACACCGCTTTACGGCTTTCGTCCATGTCGATCATCGCCTCGAGCAAGGCCTCGACGACGAGGTGCGCGCCGTAATCTTCCATGCCGTCGAATTCGGGACCGTTGGCTTCGATCCCGTCGAGCAGCCGGCCCACCACCTTGCCGATGCCTTCCTCAAGCTGCGCGATCCGGCGCGACGAAAAAGCCGGCATCAGCAGGCGACGGACGCGCGCGTGCTGCTCGCCGTCCATCTGCGTCACGAACTGCGCGTCCATGATCTTGTTGAATTGTTCCCAGCCCGGGCCGCGTGGCATCTCCGAGGCAAAGGTCACGGTATCGGAAAACACCTGACGCGCATCCGCATAACGGCCGACGATCACCTGCGGCAATTGTCCAGGGGTCACGGCATAGAATGGCGGCCGCCGCGCCCATTCGGCCATGTGCCGGTGTGCGTTCGCCTTAAACTCCGCGCTCCCCGGATCGAGTGCGACGATGTTGTCGGGATCGATGCCGGGAATCGGGGAGAGGGACGCGGCATAATTGGCAGAAACGCTCGACACGCTTGTCCTCCTTTTATTGGCGGCTGCCGACATTGTCTTATGGCGAAGACCGCAAAAAAGGCGCGGCAGGGTCCGGCTGGGGCTTACTAAATAAGGGCCGCATTGTCTTACGGGGATAAGTCTCGGCTAAGGCAAAGCCCGTGTGTGCCATAGTCGAAATTTGTATAGCCGGGAAATGTCCCTAAAGCATAAAAGATCAATGCAATGGCGGACGTAAATTATTTATATATTTCAATAGGTTGAATTCTGTACACTGAAGTGCCCCCTAACGTTGTCTAAATATCAACGCTGGTTCTGAAGGGACTGGGCACGATCAGGACAATCAAAAACAACGGTTGGTTGTTGAAAAAATAACCGGCAATTGTTGCATAAATGCCATAGGTGTTTGCCTGTTCCACCAGCTACAGTCGCCTCGACGGGGTTTATTGGAATCGGTTTTGGGGCGTTCGATGAAGAAAGAACTTCTAGCGACCGTGGCTGCCGCTGCGCTTGTAGCGGGCACATCATCCGCAATAGCTGCGCCGCCAGTTCCTCTCTACAACTGGACCGGCTTCTATGCTGGCGGCAACGCCGGATACAGTTGGGGTAAGGGCGCCGTCAATTATTTCGATCCCGCCCTTGGGAGTTCTGGGATCCCAACGTCTCTTTCCGGATCAAACACCTTAAACGGAGCCATTGGCGGTCTTCAGTTTGGCTACAACTGGCAGATCAATAACACCTGGGTGTGGGGCCTGGAGACTGACTTTCAATTGTCCTCCGAAAAAGCCAGCAGGAGTTTCAACTTTAGCGACGGCGAGGGTGCCCTCTCTGCGACACTGAACTCGAACATCATGTGGTTCGGTACGGTGCGAGGCCGTATCGGTTACCTCATTACTCCGACGACACTGATATATGCGACTGGCGGCTTTGCTTACGGCAGGGTGAGCGCTTCCGGATCTTTCTTCGATAGCGGCTGTCCTTGTGGCTGGTCGTTCAATGAGTCCGCAATCAACACCGGCTGGGTGGCGGGAGGCGGGATCGAAGGGGCATTTTTCCCGATTTCAGGCTGGAATACGACGAACTGGACCTGGAAATTCGAATATCTCCATATCGATCTCGGCAGTTTGAGCGGGACCGGTTTCGACCCGGACTTCAACGGGCCGTTTTCCTGGAACGCGAGGTTTACCGATGACATCCTGCGCTTCGGTGTGAACTACCGCATTCCTTGAGGCGCGTGCCAAGCGCGGACGTTGGAAAGGCCGGCACTTCCTGCCGGCCAAAAGCGGTTGCGCCTCTAAGTGAGGCGCTGGGCGCAGATCCGTAAAGTTTAGCTGTCCGAATGGTGCGACAGCCATTGCGCTGAATGACCGCCGCGCGCCTTTCCGGGGCCCGCTGCCAGGCGTTTTACGCCCCCCGTTGGATGGGGTCGCGTCAATGCGTAATGTCACCACATCGGTCCAATACAGCCACGGATATCCGTCGCGAGAGTGTAATGCTGTTCGACTTTTCAAATGTGGAGCTGAAAAACCGGGCCTTTAGCGAAAGGCCGATGACATTCATCGACCAGGAGCCGAAGAACTTTCTGGCGGCAATCCTGGACGTGGTGGCCATTGAAACCGGTAATCGGGCAGCCTGCGAATATTGGCAACACAAGCAACTGCAAAATCTTTTGCAGCATGCAGCTCAGCGATCGGAGTTTTGGCGGAAGCGGATTGGAACCAAACAGGCCAAGGATATCAAACTTTCGAATTTGCCGGTGCTCGATCGTCGCGACGTCGTCAAGCAGGTTGAGACTGAAGGAAGCCTGCTGCCGCCCAACGGAGGAATTGCCACCCGTAAGCTTGCGACCTCCGGCTCATCGGGCACGCCCGCGACATTCTTCGTGTCCGACATGAACGCGCAATACAACACCGTCAGATCCCTTGCCCAGTATTTCATGGAGGGACGTAATCTGACCCTGAACAGGACGCGGATTTACCGGGCCCCTAACCCGATCGAAGCCGGCTTTTCTGTCCAAAAGAGCGGGAATGGTCTCGGCCCGTTGAGCCCGGTGCTAAAATGCGGGAATTCCAAGGAAATCCTGCACTACCGCATGAACCGTGATGGGCTCCTGGAAGAGCTGGCCAAGGATCCCATCGGCTATCTTGTCGTTCAGCCGGGCTTTGTAGATGCGCTTTTTCATGACAGGGACGTTTCTTTTCTCTCCGGAAACGGGACGGAAGTTTTCGTCGCGACCGATGAGGAAGCCGATGACGGCTTGCGCGAAAAATTTGCTGCCGCGCGTATTCCGGTGAGGGCGGTCTATTCAAGTCAGGAGGTCGGATATATCGCGGCCGAGTGCAAGGATTGCCCCAAATCTTTCCACGTCGCGCAAAGCAACGTGATAGTCGAAACAGACAATCGCGAAAGCGTCGTCGTGGACGGAAAGAGACTGGGTCGCGTGCTGGTAACGCATCTGCACTCTTACGCGACGCCTTTTGTGCGCTATGAGATCGGCGATTTCGCGACCCTCTCGGAGTCATGCCCGTGCGGCCATGACGGCCCTGTGCTGACGAATATCTACGGAAAAAAGAAGAGATTGCTGAAACGCGCCGACGGAAGCGTTACTCCGTTTGCGGTGACCGCAAGGAACGTCCTCGCTATCGTCAAATGCGAGGAATACCGCATCCGGCAAACCGGCCTGAGCACAATCGACGTTGATATTGGGGGGGCGGGCCAGCTAGGCACCGACGCAATCGCCGCGCTGCAAATGC
This sequence comes from uncultured Alphaproteobacteria bacterium, assembly GCA_963739945.1. Lineage (GTDB taxonomy): Bacteria > Pseudomonadota > Alphaproteobacteria > Rhizobiales > Xanthobacteraceae > BOG-931. Next base: position 265,251 of record CAVUCN010000010.1, read on the forward strand.
TGTTCAAAGAGCGCGCCGGCGACGAATTCGAGGTTAGGATCAACGGGGTCCAAAAGATCGATTGGGGTAGCGACACAAAGCGACTGGGGTTTCGAAGCGAGGTGGTGTAGTCAACCTTTTTCTACCAAGGGGTTAGGTGCGAAATGCTTGAACCATGCGCCAATTGGGCCGGTGGTCGCGGGAGACCAGGTATCGAGTAGCCTGTTTTGGCTGGATTTGATGGAGAACGTTCGGAATACGTTGACCCTAGGGCGCCGGCGCTGTAGCTTTCTTCCGAGTTTTGCGGGTCTGGTTCAACGATCCGACCGGAGGGGTGTTTTATGAAAATCGAGAGAATTGTCCGGTGATTCGAGCCGCGGCGCAGAAACGATTACCGTGTCTGAAAGCGCGAAACGGCAAATTGCCGCCAAAGCGTCGACACTGCCGAGCGGCTGGCAGGCAACCGTCTGGGTCCCAGTTTCTTCGAAGGTTTCCTTTGACGGCCCGACCGTGAAGCAATAGGGCGACCAGCATGCTGGTCATCCATCGCGGCGTAATGAACGACGATGGCCCTTAGTCCGGCTCCGCAGTTTGTTTTCAAGATATCCAAATATTGCAATCTGCGCTGCGGCTACTGTTACGAATTCCCTCATCTCGGCGACAAGAGCCGGATGGGTTTGGCGCAGGTACGCGCGGCTTTCCTGAACATCAAAGACAGCGTCGACGAACTGGCGATTGAGCGTGCAGATTTCATCTGGCACGGCGGAGAGCCGCTTCTTGTTCCGCTGAACTACTACGACCAGATTGCTCTCCTTCAAAACGAAGTTTTCGGGGCAGGGTTCAAGGTCAGCAATTCCGTCCAGACCAACCTTACGGTCCTGACCGACCGGCACGTTGCGTTTTTGGAGCGGGGGTTTTTCGAGAATATCGGTGTTTCCTTCGACGTTCACGGCGAACAAAGGGTCGATGCGAAGGGCAGGTCGCGCACCGAAACCGTTCGTAGCAACATGCAAAAGCTGATGGATCACCGCATCGAATTTTCAGCGATCGCGGTACTGGCACGTGCCACCTTGCCCCACATCAGGCAAACTTACCGCTACTTCGACGATCTCGGCATCAAACATCGCGTACTGGCATATTACCGAACTGTCAGCAGCGAGCAGTCCGAGCAGCATGGCCTGGAGTTCGACGAACTGGTCTCCGCGCATAAGGGTCTATTCGATGAATGGCTTGCATCGGATCGTGCCACCCCGGTTGACCCAATCAGAGAGTATATGCGCTATGCGGTTCAATACATCACGGGCATGGATAATGATCGCTGCGACCGCTCCAATAACGAGCGGGTTTTCCTGGTCGACGTGAACGGTGACGTGTTCAACGTCATGGAATCTTACGAACGCGAATTCTGTTACGGTAACTTGTTCAACATGCCGTTCCGGCGGATTGCGGATTCAGAGAGCCGCGGCCGCTCGATTGCGCTGTCTGAGGACCGGATGCGCAGATTCTGCCATCAATGCGAATATTTCGGCAGTTGCCCCGGTGTTTTCATGGCCAGCGCCACTCGTGTCGAGCGCGAAATAGTCGAAACGAGCGGATGTCCGGTGCGCGCGGTGCTCGATCATATCCTCGACGTATTCAAGCGTACCGGGCTCGATGATTTCGTCCGGCAAAACCAGAAAGCGGATGATGGCGTGCCGGCGGAGGAAAATCCCGCGCTGAGCGTTGCCTGACTGGCGCCGAGGCCAGCTTCCATCCACGTAGACGGCTACAACGGCCTAATATGACCGCGTACGGTGAAGTGCTCGTCCGGAGCGCTTTGTCCGACAGATGAGCCATCGTGGACAAGGTTTTCTGTCGGCGCAATGTAAGCCTCGCTGGGGGACAGTCGGCATCTGACGACCGGTATGTCCGGATACAACTCCATGAATTTTCGGCCGATCGTGGTGTGCCGCTTCGGCATTTCCCAATCAGGCCCCATTTCGTCTGCGAGCACGCCGGCTATACCCTTGAGCGAGAACGGCAGGAACAGAAGGTAGCGGTCGTTCTCCCCTATGTTGATGCAAACGCGGTTAGTTGCCAGGTGCAGCGAACCGAGGCCAAGCTGGTCCCAGCTGTCGACGTGAAGGCCGTTATATCGGCCGATGCGATCATTGAACGTGGTGGTCTTCAGGTTGGCCGGATTCCGGTTCGGCCCAATGGCCTGCACGGGTTCGCCAAGTTCGCAGATTGTTTGCAGGGGGCGGAGCAGGTGCGCTTCAAGTGATCGGTCAATCCCGCTTCTGATGGCGTTGCGCCGGTCATTGGAGAATTCATCGGGCAACCTCACAATGGCAACCGAGGCAGACATGTCGCCCGGGGTCCCTGTCGCAACAAGGCTCTGGATTTCTTCGGCGCTGGGCTTCCGCCATGGTTCGCGGGGCAGCATCGCGCCTTCCTCGTAAGTGAGACTGTCGGCCGAAGCAGGTGTCTCTCGCATATCGGCGACCCGTGTTCCGTTGCTCACGGTCAGGCGATCGACGGCATTGCCACAACCCGACGCCAAATAGATTTTTATCCCGCTGTCCACTCGCGCATACAGGCTCAGCCAAGCCGTGGCAGTGTCGCGGGAATTACTATGATGCAGATCCGGCATGAATATTTTTGACCTATTAGCCGGTGGCTGGGGAACTACCAGTCACACTGTCCACGATATTCCCAATCTACTCAACCTGTTACTGCTGCGTTAGTAATGGCGATACCGACAGTTATACCGACACTTTAGGCTGGTTGCCGGAATATCGTTCACATTTACTCGGCGGTTAGCGGGCAGGGTGACGGCACCTAAGGCTACAGGCTAATTTTGCTGGCGTACGGCCGGGCGATCCCTTCAACAAACGGCATCCGTGATGAACGGCTGGGCAGAGTTTTGTACGAAAACAATAGCTGCGGTGCGGCAACGAAGGTGGACAATAACGCCTTATAGCGAGGGTTCACAGAGTTCGTGCCGATGATGGAGGGGCAACTGTGACGGCAAAAAAATATGATCCTTCTACGCGGTTTCATGAATTGCTTGAGCGGTATAAGGCCCTCGTCTTGCCAAATTTAGAAGTCGCTGAGCTGCAGGATCCACTTATTAGGAACGTGGCACTTTCACTTAGCTTTTCGGTGGATCCAAACAACCCTCTCGATGATGCCATTTCTTTAGCGTTTTCAAAAACGGGCCTCAATATCCGTGACCCACTCCAATGGAAGCTGCTCCTTGGACTATTCAGCATCGCGCATTTCGCTTCCTGGCCGTCAAAGAAGGGCAGGACGAAGAGCTGGACATCAGCGAAGTTGCATGAGCTTGACGAGCACGCACAAGAGATCAAGTCGCGCCATCCGCTCGGCTTTAGCGACGAAGCGGTTGCACAAGTTTTGAAAAAGACACCGCCTTAGTAGAGACATTTACGGCAAATACGGCATTCGCTACATTCGGGAACGTCTCGCTGACGTCAGAAACTTGAAACTGGAGTTTGAGGAATTGCTCAAGCGCCGTTTGACTGCGACACGTCGTCTCTACGATGCCAACGGACTGGAATGGACCAGCGAAACCGAGGCTGCATTCACCGAATCATTTCTTGATACAGATCGAAAATATTCGGCATTGTTTCGAGGCGAATAGCGAACCCTGTATTCGCCGCAGGTATTTCTCATTTCAGCGCCTGAAATCGCTTCTAATTTTTCCGTCCGAAGACTATGTCGCTGCCAACGGTGATGGCCGCGAGTAGTACGATGGAGCTAAAGGTTCTTGCTCATACAATAAATGACGCGTGCCGAGTCTCCCGAACTCGGTCGTACGACGCTCTATGCCGCGCTCAAGAGCGGTGCGCTGTCGGCACGCAAATGTGGTCGACGAACGCTCATCCTTGCAGCCGATCTTGAGCGGTTTATCGATGGCTTGCCGACAACTCGCAAGGGCTCTTCAGGCGAGGGTTCCGAATGACGAATTTTGGTAATGACGCGACGCTGGGACGCTTCGATCAGCATCAAGCCCTCGACGACGCTGCGGGTGTGGTCTCGACGACGGTCGCCGAGCTTTTGAGTTAGGCGAAACGTGCAATTAAGACCGGCGAAACATCGCTCCATGCCCCTGCTGCGGACATCACTGCTGCCCGAGAGCGCGCCGCCTTCGGCGGCAACTTCGAGAATACGACGATACATAGCAAGTCGTGTGAACTGGAGATAAAGGCGCCCGAAGTGTTTGGCTCAGATCAAGTCGGTGAGCGGGCGAGCGCGACACTCGCCGTCGAGAAGCAACGCGCGATGCTCGGCACGACCTGAGACGAACTGATCATCCCGGTGGAAAAGCTTCCGCTGCGGGAACGTGTAAACGCGTTGATTTGGGTCGGGTCCAGCGGGTGCTGCTGCCGCTGGGATGACGATCACTGACTCAGCGGCTGGGAAAAGCCATGTCCGAGATCCAATCGAAATAACGAAGGGTTCGTCGATATCCGCGCAACGCGAGAATGGTGGTCGCCGCGGGAAGCAGCGTGTCGATCTGATGCGGGCCAGCGATGTCGAGCCGAACAAAGCTCGTGGGGCTCTGGAACAATCGGTTCCATCGCGGCAAGCTGGGCTTCATTGCGGGTGAGCCGGGCCTCGGTAAATCATTGATCGCGATTCATATGGCTGCCACGGTGTCGACCGGCGGTGATTGGCCCCATGACAAAGGCTCCGCTCGCCGAGGCGATGTCGTCTACATCTCGGCGGAAGACAGCGCTGCGGACACGATCCGGCCGCGGCTTGAGGCTGCCGGGGCCAACCTAGATCGTATCCACCTCGTTGAAAGAGTCACCGACGCGCTAGGGCGGCGACCGTTTAGCTTGGTCACCGATTTGGGTCGGCTTGAGCAGTGGCTTCAAGGAATTCGCAAGCCGCGGCTTGTGATCATTGATCCCATCAATGCCTGCTTGAACTCCACTGACGGCCGTGCGTTCAGTCCAAACAGCGTGCCGCAGGTGCGGCAGTTGTTGAGCCATCTCGAAGCGATCGGCACTAAATACGGCGTAGCAATTGTGTGCGTGACGCACTTTACCAAGGCGAAGGCGGGGAGCGCCCTGGCCCGGGTAACTGGCTCGTTTGCCTTCGTCGCGGCTGCACGGTCCGTTTTCTCGGTCGTGCGCAAGGCCGACGATTCCGACCGGCGGGTCTTTGCACCCGCCAAGAATAATCTCGCTGCCGACGTCGATGCGCTCGCTTTTCAAATCGAGGAACGGGTCACGTCCGGCAAAATCGTGGCGCCTTACGCGGTGTTCGTTTGAGCGTGAGCGTTGGCTCGGAACACTGACAGAAACGGAGACGACCTCGTGCGTAGACGTAACCGAATGAAAAGCCAAAAAAGGATTCAACCGAAGAACACTCAGAAGCGTCCCTTTCTTGGAACCACGCCAAGGATTTCAGGAAAATTGGGCAGCTCGATTTTACCGAGACCTCGGGCGAATCATTCTTCCGTCGGTCTTGCGCGTACAATCGAGAGCGCCAGCAGTGGAGTGAGTGCCACCCTTGCGACGCGTAAGGTTGATCAGGACGACACGTTGGCAAAGAAGTTATCACGCGGCGACGTCGATCCCGGTGAGGACGCGCTCGTTCCTGTGCCGGCTGACCCGGTTACATTTCACGTGCTTGCTGACATCTTCCCCATACTCCCCGAAGATCGCCTGCACGAGTTCGCTCAGGACATCAAGGATCATGGGCTTCTCGATCCTATCGTGCTCCATGAAGGGCAGATTCTCGACGGCCGTTGCCGGTTTCTGGCGTGCAAGACGGCCGGGGTCCAACCCAAGTTCCAGAGCTATATTGGCAACGATCCACTCGGCTTCGTCGTCAGCCGCAACCTGCATCGCCGGCATCTGAACGAGAGCCAGCGCGCGATGGCGGCGGCAAAAGCGGCAAATTTGAAACTGGGAGCAAACCAGTACAGTCAGGGTATGCCAATTGGCACAGCCGCGAACCTGATGAACATTAGCTGCAGATCAGTAGCGCGCGCCAGAGAGGTTCTCGCACATGGGGATGCGGAACTGGTGGTGGCGGTGGAATCGGGCGAACTCGCCTTATCGGCGGCTGCTGCGTTGGCGAATGATAATGCGGCGCCGTCCGATTCTGCGCACTGCATCGATCCCTTAACGGCGTCGGCAAACCAAGACTCCACGGCTGCGGAGGAACCATCTCCGAGTGCCAGCACCATCGCCGAGGCGGCCAGCGCGCAAGCGGGGAGTCCTTCGTTGGAGGGGCCGTCCTTGGATAAGGTCACTTGGACGGGCGGCTTTAAGCTTCCTATGCCCGGCGTAACATTCCTCGTCGGCGGCCGGAGGGCGGCGGTGATGGAGGTTGCCGTCAAGATCGGCGCAACGGTGTCGGCGGCGGGGGTATGGCCGGACCACAGCCATGCGGGAATCGGCGAAGTGATCTGGCTCTCTTGCCAGTCAGAAGTACAAACGATTCTGCGGCATCAATTCGAAGCGGCAGCGGCTGAGTTCGAATGCGGTCAGGCTTATCGGGTAAATGCCCGTTTCCTGGAGGCAGACAATGATGATTGTGGTCTGCCGATCCGGGATTTTTCAAAAGACATCCGTCGGATTTACCGGGAGTTTGCTCAGGGTCGGCCGGCTAAGGTTGTAGTTCTTGATCACTTCTCCGAATATTTCCAGTCATGCGACATCGTGGAAACAATCCGCCGTTTCAGGAGTGCCACTGCCGACTTGCAAGAGCTCGCGATCAAACATGGTGCGGCGGTAGTCTTGCCCTGCGTATTGCCGGCTCGCGATGACGAAAAGGTTACAAAGGCCGTTAGCGCCTTTAGATCTCTGCAGGGGGTCAACACGGTTTTCTTCATCAAGCGCGATGCGAAGCCAAGTCGCGGCTCTGTGCACCGTGTGACGGAAAGCGTGGACTTGGACGTACCCGGATTTCCCTTTCAGTTGCGGAACTGTAACGGCGTGCCAGCGGTAGTGTGGGATAGTCTGTCCAGCGGTTCTCGCATGCGCTAAGTCACCTCAGCGGCGGCTACCGCTGCTGCCCGAATCGGAAGCGCTTTAAGACAGCAAATAATTTAAAAGCAAAGCCGAGTAACTCTGGTCTAGACGACGCCCAATCGTTACCTTGATCCTCTTGGCCTCACATGCCGCCGCAAATGCTTGCGCGAAATGGCATAGCAGGGGATCTTACCGCCTAATTCGGTCACGGAGGTTTCACAGGTCGAGGTGTCGGCGCGCCGGCCTTTGCCAAATACTCGATGCTCTCGTAGAAGCTTCGTCAGCCGTTTGCGTCTGCTCGCGTCTGGGTACCAGCGGTTCATTGTCTTGCTAAATAGCAATCTTCGTGCCGTCCCCGACTTGTCTCGACGAATAATTCCGTCAGCGTTCTTGAGCCGGCGAGCGATCCTCTTCTTGCCTTGGGCGCGCCGATCAAGCCGGACGAAATTTGCACCGTTGACCAACCCTTCGAAGTGCTTCAATTCTGACGCTTCGTCTTGGTCGTGGACGGCATCACTACTCGGCCCTGACTCAAAGCTAGCAATCAATTGCTCCGTCGCATCTTGCATACACTTTCGGATGTCAGCGAGGGTCGCGTCCTTGTTCCACGGCAGAATGTCATAGTCGATGGCAAGAGCGGCGCTGGCATAAATGGCGGCAAAGTATCGCGCGATGCGCCGCAGCCACCGGTACTGCTCGGGCATAGGGGCAGCCGTAAAATATTGAGTCATATAATCGCGCAAGGCCTGCTCAGCGCTGGTATCGGCTAGTCAGTTTCGTCAAATAGGCGCGGTAGGCTTCGCCCTGGTATTTAAGGGCCATCCCGGCATATTTTTCAATTTGTCGAGCGCGTTCCTCTGTCGTCTCGCCGACGCGCCGGTTCGCTTTGGGCCCATCAAAGACATCGCCAAGCGCCGAGGCAGAGGCACGCAGGTTGATCATTCGCACCTGCTCACCGCGCACACGGCGATCGCTGGCGCCGTTGGTGTCGAGGTGGTGCCATATCGGGTACTCACTCGTGCTGAATCGCGATAACTCGGAAGTCACGATCGACCACATTGTTGGCGAGAAGATACTGTCCGGATCTTGGCCTTTGGCCGATTGCTAGATAGACGGAAGGTCAGGAGCTTGGCCGCCACTACCGGATCGCCTTCGACGTGGCTGAGATCATCAAACGCAATTACGAAGTCGCGGTGACCCACGGCCCGCTGTTCATATGCCACCGTAGTCCCGTCCCAGGTGTCTGGGCCTTCCATTTGCATTCAAGCCCGGAACCGAGCAGGCGAAGATGATCAAGGAACTCTTTCCAGTCGTAGTATCGCCACTCAGATTGATGCCGAAACTGGGAATCTTAAGCGGTCTCAAATTAGGGGCCGCGAACGAAGCCGGCCATTAGGCACCGGCGCTCTGCTGGAGTGACAACACAGTCTTGCAATCTTCTGCCATTGTTCGACGGAGCCCGAGCGCCGAAATGCGCCGAGCTTGACTGTTGGATTGGGGTTTATACGGAAGCGTTCCTCCCGGTCGGTCCCTTGGGGATATAAGCTTCGCCCGGAAGTACGTAAGCGTCACCGTGCCAGCCCGGCACATCAACGAGCCAAATATGGCGATTAGGCTTCGCTACGGAGAGCGCGGCAATAATCCCTGACCAGAGCTTTCTATCTGACGGCCACAAATATCCGAGAGCCGACAACCGCGCCACAAAATCACTGTTGTTACCGGTGAGCATAGCTGATGGAGATTATATCCTTCCTCCACTTGCCGCGACGGTTTTTGAACGTGATCACCACGAACGCTTGATCACGTTTCGCGATCTTCATTATTGGTCGCGAAAGCAGTCACGAGGATGGGATCTGCGATCCGATAATGCTCCGCCACGCCGATCGGATATAAATGCCATCTCGAAGGAATTGGATATCGCCAATTGAAACGGAATTGTTATTTGTCATCACTGTATCTCCTGAGTTGTTAAAACACTGAGGCCACGCAGCCGATTACTTGCGCGACGCCAGCCGACACTCCCTTTACACAATTCTGAGAAAGCGCTGTTGCGCAGTGCGCAGTGCGTGAAACTACGACTGCCGATTTGATGATTGAATTGGCGGCTTACTTGAGCAGTGCAGCGTAGTCACTTTCAAAAGCTAAAACGGCCCAAGATACCAATCCCCGGCCTGTAAATCGGTATCTAGAGCCGTTCTATCACTTTGGCCTGATACGACGCGCTAGGCGATCAACCGCGAGTCTTGAAGCGTAACCTCCAGTTCCTTTGATCGAGGGCTTCACGCTGCGAAATATAAATCGCGTCGCAAATCCGATCGCGGCCCAGGAAAATGTGAAGAACTCCAACTCGTTCGGCAGCTCGCAACTTGTCACGTGAACTACGTTGCGGCACTTGCGGTTGGTGCCATCCGTCGCTTTTTTGACGTGTAATAATGCCGATGCGTCGCTTGAAAACTGGATCTTGAATGCGTAGGACCGACGCTCGTGGAGAATTGTGAAAGGGCGGCATCTTTACCGGCCTCGGAATTCGCCGTTCCGCGGCGGAAAAACCTCTTTAGAATGCGCTTGACCCGGGCGCTCGTGGGCGACGGACGTAATCAGGTAGTAATGCACGCGACCAGAACGGATCGGTAATTCCCTTGCCTGATCTTCGTTGAATGAGAAATCGATTGCGCCAATTGCGATTTCCACTCCCGATTTATCTAGGGCGTATTTCAGGCGTCGCATCAGATTATCGAGTGATTCAGGGTGTGCAGGTTGCCCGGCCTTATATCTAAGCCCGACGGTACAATCGGAAATTGCGACGAGCCCATGATCGAGCTGGTCAATCGTCGTCGCGAATTAGATTTCTCGATTTTCGGACGAACCAACGTTGCAGTAACCGGCCACATTCGGGACAGGCGCCGGAGCAACAACGGTTGTTTTGCTCGCACGATTCCAACCGGTCAGCGATTGACTTCGCCAACGGGTTGTCAAGCTTCGTGCTTCCGAAGAAATCTAAGGCGTCGTCGACGTTCATTTCATCGGAATTTAGCTGACTTTTCGCCTTCTCCATAGTCGGCTCGTTCGGATATTTGCTCTTCTTCGGCGATTGCTCTTATCACCCACGGTTTGACGTCCGGTAATTATTCGAATTGAGAGTGCATGCGTGTCAGATGAACAATCAGATAACGGGGCAATTAGTGCCACTGGAAGTGATCCGTTTTCTGATTGCACCCCCACTATTTACAGTTTTGCTAGAATGCATCTGGCGGCCGTTTGTTGGCATCTTTAAGGCCTCAAGATGCGTTCTTTCGGACGCGGTCAGTTCAGAAAGCGAAAACTGTAAATGCTCCTCGTAAAGCCGAAATCATTTCGGCTTAGACGGAGTTGTAAAATGGAAAACTCGAAAATTGAGTGGACCGATCACACGTTTAATCCGTGGATCGGCTGCCAACATGTGACGCCAGGCTGTGACCACTGCTACGCGGAAGCACTAAATGCGCGTTGGAAGTGGAACGGCGGTACATGGGGGCCGCATGCGCCGCGTCGCCAAAAAGCAGATAGCGCCCGAAAAATCCCCATCAAATGGAACGCGGACGCCCGTGCTTTTAAAACGGAGCATGGTCATCGACCGCGTGTCTTCTGCGCATCGCTTGCCGATGTCTTCGACAATCAGGTCCCGAAAGAGTGGCGCGGGGAACTATTTGCGCTGAATTCGAGAGTGTCGACGATTAGATTGTGTTTCGGCATGGAATAAGGACCCCGTTTTCGGGGTGATCGGCATCCAATCGGGACCCCCGCACTGAGGGTCCACACTGGCTTCCATTTTCATGGGAGCCAAGATTGGAATGCTGGTCGTGGAGACGATTGCGAAGATCCGTCGCGCCTACTTCGTCCACGGTCAGCCGATCAAGGCGATATGCCGAGACCTCGGCGTTTCCCGGAAGGTCGTGCGGAAGGTCATCCGTTCGGAGGCGACTGAGTTCCGCTACGAGCGAGAGGCGCAGCCGCTTCCGAAGATCGGGCCTTGGAGCGACAAGCTCGATCAGTTGCTGTTGGCGAATGAAGGTAAGGCGTCGCGGGAGCGCCTGACGCTGATCCGCCTATTCGAGGAACTGCGCGGCTGCGGTTATGGCGGCGGCTACGATGCCGTGCGTCGCTACGCCAGACGGTGGAGCAAGGAGCGAGGCGCCACGACGGCCGCAGCCTATGTGCCGCTGAGCTTTGCGCCGGGTGAAGCCTACCAGTTCGACTGGAGCCACGAGGTCGTCCTGCTGAACGGCGTGACGGTGACCGTGAAGGTGGCGCACGTCCGGCTCTGCCATAGCCGCATGCTGTTCGTGCGGGCCTATCCGCGCGAGACGCAGGAGATGGTGTTCGACGCCCACGACCGGGCATTCGCCCTGTTCAAGGGCGCATGCCAGCGCGGCATCTACGACAACATGAAGACGGCGGTAGACGACCATCCTCGTCGGCAAGGAGCGTCTCTACAATCGCCGCTTCCTGCAGATGTGCAGCCATTACCTCGTCGATCCGGTCGCCTGCACGCCGGCGTCGGGCTGGGAGAAGGGTCAGGTCGAGAACCAGGTCGGGCTCGTCCGTGAGCGCTTCTTCACGCCGCGGCTGCGGTTCAAGAACTATGACGAGCTGAACGCCTGGCTGCTCGATAAATGCATCGCCTACGCCAAGGCGCATCGCCACCCAGAGTTTACCGAGCAGACGGTGTGGCAGGTGTTCGAGGCGGAGCGGCCGAAGCTCGTTCCCTATGCCGGCCGGTTCGATGGATTCCACGCAGTGCCGGCATCGGTCTCGAAGACCTGTCTGGTGCGCTTCGACAACAACAAGTACTCGGTGGCGGCCAGCGCGGTCGGACGTCCGGTCGAGGTCCATGCCTATGCCGATCGCATCGTAATCCGCCAGGACGGCCGGATCGTTGCCGAGCATCCCCGCTCGTTCGGCCGCGGCGATACGCTCTACGACCCCTGGCATTACGTGCCCGTGCTCGCCCGCAAGCCCGGCGCCCTGCGTAACGGCGCTCCCTTCAAAGACTGGGTCCTGCCGGCAGCGATGGAGCGTGTGCGGCGCAAGCTCGCCGGCGCCGCCGACGGCAATCGGCAGATGGTCGACATCCTCACCGCGGTGCTCACCGACGGGCTGCCGGCGGTCGAAGTCGCCTGCGCCGAGGCGATCACTCACGGCGTCCACTCCGCCGATGTCGTCCTCAACATACTCGCTCGCCAGCGCGATCCCGGCCCGCCCGCCACGATCCTTACGCCGGCCGCGCTGACGCTGCGCCATGCGCCGATCGCCGACTGTGCCCGTTACGACAACCTCAGGAGAACCATCTGATGGAACGAACTCAACTCTTCGAGCTCATGGGCGAGCTCAAGCTCTACGGCATGAAGGCCGCCTTCGACGAGATCATGGCCACCGCCGTCAAACGCCAGCATGAGCCTCAGCGCATCGTCGGCGATCTGCTCAATGCCGAGATCAGCGAGAAGCAGGCGCGCTCGATCAAGTACCAGCTCACCATCGCCAAGTTGCCGCTCGCCAAAGACCTCGATGTCTTCCAGTTCGAGGGCACGCCGATCAACCAGACGCTCGTCAACGATCTCGCCGGCGGCGGCTTCATCGCCCAGCAGCGCAATGCCGTGCTGGTCGGCGGGACCGGCACCGGCAAGACCCATCTCGCCATCGCCATTGCCAGAAGCTGCATCCGCGGCGGCGCCCGCGGCCGGTTCTACAACGTGGTCGATCTCGTCAACCGGCTCGAGACCGAGACCCGCAACGGACGGCAGGGCCGGCTCGCCGATCATCTGACCCGCATGGACTTCATCGTGCTCGACGAACTCGGCTATCTGCCGTTCGCTCAGTCCGGCGGCCAGCTCCTGTTCCACCTCGTCAGCCGGCTCTACGAGCGCACCTCCATCATCGTCACCACCAACCTGGCCTTCGGCGAATGGCCCAGCGTGTTCGGCGACGCCAAGATGACGACCGCGCTACTCGATCGCCTGACCCACCACTGCGATATCGTCGAGACCGGCAACGACAGTTGGCGCTTCAAGAGCCGCGACGACGATCACGCACAAGCCCGCGCTCGCTCCGTCTCCGCAACCCCGGCCAGCTCCGACGGCGCGAGCGCTACCGCCCGAACCCGCCGCTCAAAGGGGTCCCTTTTGGATGCCGATACGGGGTCCCGATCCAACGCCGATTGACAATTTGGGGAAAGATATCTCCCTCAAGTCGGGCAAGGAGCAGATTGAAATAACGGGGAGCGAGCCTGTTGCGCTGTTTGGCAAGGCACTCCCGTGCGACCGTCTCAAAAGAATTTTCAACTGAGAGCCTTGCGGCACGCTTAGTTGCCCTTTTCACGGCATTGGGATCGGTGCCTTCCGCCAGCAGTGTTCTCGCCTCGTCACGGCGAGTGCGCGCTTTGGAAAGCGTCGTTGTTGGATATACGCCGAGGGCAAGAGTGCGGCGCTTTCCAGCAAATCGATAGTCCATGCGCCAGTAGCGTGCGCCGTCTGGTTTGACGAGAAGGTACATGCCCCCGCCGTCGCTGAGTTTGTACGACTTTGCCTCAGGCTTTGCGTTGCGGATGCGGATGTCGGTCAAAATCATGACGGTATCTCTGGTCGCCAGCGCAGATAGAATTGCTTCAAGATACCGTCATAGATACCGTCAATTTTTTCGACTGCAAGCGGTCGATGACGGTCGCCGCTGAATTCAGTGTGATGAATTTTTCTGGTATTTCAGGCTGGTAGCGGACGTTGGCGAGAGACCGTGAACAACCGCGAACGCTCACGTGGCTGGGGAACTAGGATTCGAACCTAGATTGACGGAGTCAGAGTCCGCAGTTCTACCGTTGAACTATTCCCCAAAACCTTTGCGGAACAAGCACTTCTTATTCCGCTGCAAGTCCTGGCCTCGCCATAGCCTCGGGTGAAAATTACCCGGAGATGGCTCGCGCAGGGTGTAATGCACCACCCGAAATCAGGCAAGCGCATACATTAGGGTCTATAGTTCGGTTATGCCGAGCGGCTACGAAAGTTCGCCCGACGATTACGGTCCCCAACCCGGGCGATGATGACCCGGCCCGGCGCTTATTGAGCAAGTGGAATTGGCTGTCGCTTAATGAACAAGAAATCCAAAGAACCAACTCGCTATGAGGGCGGTCATCAAATGTGGGGACGGATATTTTGGGGCTTTATTGCCCTGGTCCTGTTGAGTGTCGTTGTGACTTTTCTCCGATCTCATTTCGGATGACCGCATCGCCTGAAGCGACGCATGCTACCGACGCTTGCTTTTTGCAGGTTTGCCGTTGCGCTTCGGACTCTTTCGCGTTGGTGATTTTGGCCCCCGCGCCATAGCAGTTGCGGGCGCCGCTGCAGCCGGTTTGGCATAGACCGCGTTCTGCCAGGTGTGCTGCTGTGCTTGGCCGGGGTTGTGCGACATCGGTCCCCACCAGTTCGACAGCGTGCCGTCCCCCCAGACCTTCGGCCGCTGCGGGCGGTCCTGATGCCACGGCCGCGGCTCGAAGAAGCCGAGATCTTCGTCGTGCATTTGGTCGATCTCGCAGAACAGCTCGATGGTCACGCCGTCCGGGTTCTTGTGATAGATCGCGATGTTGTGGCCGATGATGTGGCGCAGCGGTCCCCACGCCAGCTTGATCCCGGATTGCGCCAGCATGTCGCTGGCGCGTTTGACCTCCGACCAGTCGCGCACCTCGAAAGCGATGTGATGGATCGCGGTCTTCGGATCGCGCAGGAAGTTCACGGTGTGATGGTCGCGGCTGCAGCGCAGGAAGGCGAAGAAATCGCCGCGCCAGTCGGAGACGCGGAAGCCAAGCATGTCGCAGTAGAATTGCACGACGCCCTGCACGTCGGGGCACTGATAGGCGATGTGGCCGAACTTCAACGGCATGATGCCGGTGAAGGTATTGTCCGGCGCCGCGAACTCGAAATCGGAAAAGACTTCGAGTGTGGTGCCCTTGGGGTCCTGAAACGTCAGGGCCTTGCCGATGCCGGGCGTGATGTCGCTGCGACGTTCGCTTTTCACGCCGGCCTTCTTCAGCTGCGACGCGACTTCGCCGAGATCGCTGCCCGGCGCGATCTGGAACGACAGCCGCGGCACTTCGACGGCACTGCCGCGCTCCAGCACGATCGACTCGAGACCCGACTTGGTGGCGAGGATCGCGCGGTTCTTCTCTCGCGCCACAAGACTTAAGCCCAGAAGCCCGGTGAAGTAGTCCACCGCGCGCTCGATATCCGGCGTGGTTATCGTCGAATGGCCGGCTCGTTTGACCTGCAACATGGGTATCTCCGTCAGGTAATAAGCTTCAGCCGCCGATCTTGCCGTCCTGGTGTGCACGCACGGTGATTTTCAGTTCGCCGAGCGCCGGCGCCGATTTGCAGGTGATGACATCGCCGGGCTTCACCCGATTCACGCCGTCCGGCGTGCCGGTGTAGAGCAGGTCGCCCGGATAGAGCGTGTAGAACTCCGAAGCAAATTCGATCAGCCGCCGGCAGCTATAGATCAGCTGGCTGGTGTTGCTGTTCTGCCGGACCTCGCCGTTGACGTCGAGGGAAATTGGCAGCGCGTCCGGATCGGGGATTTCATCGGCAGTGACGAACCACGGGCCGAGCACCGCGTAACCGTCAACCGATTTGCGGAAGCTGCGATCCTCTTTGCCGCGCACCGTCATGTCGAGGCCGAGGCAGTAGCCGGCGACATGGTCGAGCGCGTTCGGCTGCTTGATGTCGCTGCCGGCCTTGCCGATCACTATGACGACTTCGGCTTCATGATCGTTGCGGCGGTCGGGAAAACGCATCGGAATTCCTTCCGACGGTCCGACCAGTGCCGAATTGGCTTTCAGAAACATCCCGGCTTCGAGAATGTTCGGCGATTGGTGGCGGACGATCTGCGAACCCGGTTCCTGCGACGCTTTTTCCATTTCCGCGATGTGGGCCTTGTAGTTGGTCGGGGCGCAGGTCAGCTTGGTCGGCCGCGCCACCGGTGATAGCAGCTTGACGCTGCCGATCGGTTTGGCCGGCGCCTTGTCTGCCATGCGTTCGATCCGCTCGCGCCACTGCGGCAGCGCCGCGATCACGGCGTCGCCTTTCATCGCATAAGGCGCGGCTTTGCGGATTTCGGTTTGCGCTTCGGTGACGTCGTGCACCAGATCGCCGCGCACTACACCCATGCGATCGTCATCGTAGCGGCAAAGCTTCATAAGCGGCTCCCATCCCTCAAGTTGTTTTCGGTTCCATGAAACCTTAGCAATTTGCCGGAGCACGGCAAAGCTAGGCTTTTGTGCAGTCTAAAGTACTTCGCGGCGCGAAAATCCGAATGTGACGGTGGAAACGCAGATTACGCAGACTGCGGCCGAGAGCAGGAACACTTCGCGCGGCGCGCCGTGGTCCATCAGCATGCCGTACACGATCGGTGCGATGCTGGCGCCGACGTTGAAAGCCGGTGCTGACAAAGCCGAAAACCTTGCCATAGGCATTGGGCGGTGTGACCGAGCGTACCAGCATGTCGCGGGAAGGATAAGTGGCGCCAACGCAAAGGCCGCTCAAACCCATCAAGCCGATCAGCGCGACCGACGGCAGATCAACCAGGCCGACGATCGCGGTCACAATGCCGCCGACGGTCAGGCCCGATGCCGCGATGATCGCGGCGTGCCGACTCGTGCGTCCCGCCATGGCGCCGCCGGCAAGCACGCCGATGGCATTCATGGTGAGGAGCCCGGTGAGGGCCATGTTGCCGACAGCGACGGGCGTCGAATGCAGCGCACCGAGCGCGACCACGAGATAGGTGTTCAGCCCGCCGTTCATGATCGAAGTGAGCACGAAGAAGGCGAAGTTGAGCAGGATCGGCGGTGTCATCAGAAGCCGCCAGCCGGTGTCTACAGGCTCTGCGCGTTTTTTCGCGCTTGGCATTGCGCTCGGTTTGGCGTGCGGCTCGACCGGCGGCTCCGGCTGCAGGATCAGCACCAGCAATACCAGCAGGCCGAAGCTCGCCGCGCCGAGATAGGCGCCGCGCCAGCCGAACAGGCTCTGCATGAAGAGCAGCGTAACCGGTGCAATCGCCGAGCCGACCATGCCGGCGAAGGTGTGGAACGAAAACACCTGGCTCAATCGCTCGGGCACGGTGTGATGCGACAGCAGGCTGTAGTCGGCTGGGTGAAATACCGTATTGCCAACGCCGGCCAGGCCGTACATCGCAATGAACACCCAGTAGGAATCGACAATGCCGGCAACGGCGTAGGCGATGCTGCTGAGGCCGAGGCCCGCGATCAGCACGACGCGCGGGCCAATGCGGTCGACCAGAAATCCGATCGGCGTCTGCAACACGCCGGAAACAACGTTGAACACCGTGAGCGCGAGCGCCAGTTCCGTATAGCTGACGTTAAAGTCGGAGCGGATGAAGGCAAACAGCGGCGCCAGCATCAGCATGTAGTAATGGCTCATCATGTGCGCCGTGCAGACGGCGGCAATGAACCGCGACCGCGCCGGACGCGCCGATGATACCGAAAGAACCTGCGTCATTGCGGGCGGGCTGCCTTCGCGTCTTGCAGCGCCTGCCAGATTTGCGACGGCTTCAGCGGCATGTCGACGTGGCGGATGCCGCGGTCCGTCAGCGCATCGATCACCGCGTTCATCACCGACGTCAGCGCGCCGGCACAGCCGGCTTCGCCGCAGCCTTTGACGCCGAGCGGATTGGTGGTGGCGGGGGCAGGGTGGTCGGCAAGCTGGAAGGACGGCACATCGGATGCGCGCGGCATCGCGTAGTCCATGAACGAGCCGGTCAGCAACTGTCCGTCGCTGTCGTAAACCGTGTGCTCCATCAGCACCTGGCCGATGCCTTGCACCACACCGCCGTGGAGCTGGCCCTCGACGATCAGCGGATTGATGACGTTGCCGAAATCGTTGACGCAGGAATATTTGACGATCTCGACGGTGCCGGTGTCAGGATCGACCTCGACTTCGCAGACGTGGCAGCCGTTGGGATAGGTCGATGCACTGGGCCCGTCGCTGACATGGGTGACGTCGAGCGACTGCGGGCCATCGGCCGGCGGCTTCGGGCCTTTGTGCAGCTTGTCGGCCAGTTCCATGATCGAAATCTTCCGATCGGTGCCGACGATGGTGAAGTCGCCGCGCTTGAAATCGATGTCGGAGGGCGCGGCTTCGAGCGCGTTCGCGGCGAGTTCCTTGCCTTTTTCAATGACCTTGGCGGCCGCTTCGACAATCGCGGTGCCGGTGTGCATCAGCGATTTCGATCCGCCCGAGCCGCCGCCAGCCGCGAGCTTGTCGCTGTCGCCTTGCAGCAGCGAAATCTTGTCGAACGGAATGCCGAGCCGGTCGCTCAAAACTTGCGCGAACGGCGTGGCATGGCCCATGCCGAAATCCATGGTGCCGGTGGCCAGCGTCACCGTGCCGTCCGGATTGAATTTGACGTCGGCGAGTTCCTTGGACGGCGGCGCGGTCACTTCAAGGAAGTTGCCAATGCCGAGGCCGCGCAGCTTGCCGCGCCTGGCGCTTTCGCGCTTGCGCTTGGCAAATCCCTTTGCGTCGGCAAACTCGACCGCCTGTTTGGTCAGCGCGGCGAAATCGCCGCTGTCGTAGACGCCGCCAGACGCCGCCTTGTAGGGAATGTCCTTCGGGCTGATCTGGTTTTTCTTCCGGATCGCCAGCCGGTCGATGCCCATTTCGGCCGCGGCCGCGTCGATCAGGCGTTCCATATAGTAGTTGCCTTCGGGGCGTCCGGCGCCGCGATAGGCCGACACGTGCGAGGTGTTGGTGAACATCACCTTGGTCGACACTTCGATCAGCGGCGTGCGGTACATGCCCTGCACGTTCTTCACGGCGTTGAGCGTGCCGGGCATCGGTGCCACCGGGGAGAGGAACGCGCCGACATTGGCGTAACTGGTCAGACGCACCGCGAGGAATTTGCCGTCAGCATCAAGCGCAAGCTCGCCGGTAACCTCGTGATCGCGGCCGTGGCTGTCGGAGACGAAACTGCCTGAGCGCTCGTCGGTCCATTTCACCGGCCGACCGAGCGCGCGCGCAGCGTGCAGAATACAAATGTATTCCGGGAACACTGCGGCCTTCATGCCGAACGAGCCGCCGACCTGGCCGGTCAGCACGTGCACGTCTTTCGGCTGCACGCCCATCGCTTCGGCGATGTTGGCGCGCATGCCGAACACGCCTTGCGAGCCGACATAGAATGTAAAGCGCTGGCCGTCATGGGACGCGAGCGCCGAGCGCGGCTCCATCGCCGCGACCACGAGCCGGCTGTTGAGCAAGCCGAGCTTGGTGACGTGCGCCGCCTTCGCGAACGCCGCTTTGACCGCTTCCGCGTCGCCATAGTGATAGTCAAGCGCGACGTTGCCCGGCACGTCGTCGTAGATCTGCGGCGCGCCGGGTTTGGCCGACTCTTCCGCAGTCGTCACCGAAGGCAGCGCTTCGATATCAAGGACGACTGCTTCAGCGGCATCCTTCGCGGCATTCACGGATTCGGCGACAACGAACGCAACCGGATCGCCGACATAGCGCACTTTGCCGACCGCCAGCGCTTCGCGCAGCGGCTTCTTCATCGGCGAGCCGTCGCGGTTGTTGAACGGCACGACGCATTTGAGCGGGCCGTAGCCCTTCAGGTCGGCGGCGGTATAGACGCCGAGCACGCCCGGCATCTTGCGGGCCGCTTCGGTGTCGATCGTTTTGATGACGCCGTGCGCGACCTGGCTGCGCACGATCACTGCGTAGGCCTGTCCGGGGAGGCTGATGTCGTCGGTATAGCGGCCCTGGCCGCGCAGCAGCGTGGGATCCTCCTTGCGTGGCACCGACTGCCCGACGGCAAATTTCTCGACCGACAGCCGGTCGGCGACCAATTCATCCGCCCGGTCCTTCACGGACTGCTGCAAATTCATGACAATTCAATCCCGCAAAGTGTTGTAGGCCGTGACATAATTGACTTGGCAGGGGCCGACAAGAAGCCCGTTAGGCATGGCTCATAGGCGCCAAAACACCGTATTTGCCCCCGTGGCCCGCCTTGGTACAGTTTGCCCGATTTAGGCATGAACAATAGCCGCGCCGTCGAGCCCAAGCCTTCGAGCACTGGGGTTCCGGCGTGGCGGGAAGGCTTTGGATGAACGACGAGGGACCGCCAAACGGCGGCCTCGACGGCCCGCGCCGGTCCCGCTGGGGACGCCGGACGCCGTATGGCATTCGCCGCGATCCCCGTCGCGACGACTGGCATGCGTCGTCTCACCACCATTCCGACGCCACCTATGCCGCGCTCGACCTCGGCACCAACAATTGCCGCCTGCTGATTGCCCGCCCGACAGCGGGCGGCTTCCGCGTCGTCGATGCATTTTCCCGGATCATCCGGCTTGGCGAGGGCATCGCGGCCTCCCGCCGTATCAGCGAGGCGGCGATCGAGCGCGCGGTCGACGCGCTGATGATTTGCCGGGACAAGATGCGGGCGCGGGGCGTGATGCGGGCGCGGCTGATCGCGACCGAGGCCTGTCGCGCGGCGGAGAATGGCGAAGCCTTCCGCAGCCGCGTTGCGGAACAAGCCGGCCTCGAGCTTGAGATCATCGATTCCGCGACCGAGGCGCGGCTGGCGGCGACCGGCTGCACCGAGTTGTTCGATCCGTCGGCATCCGGCGTGATCCTGTTCGACATCGGCGGCGGTTCGTCGGAGCTGGTGCGGCTTGGCCGCTCAGGCCCGGGCCGCTGCGGCCCGCCGACACCGGACATTGTCGGCTGGGCGTCGCTTCCGGTCGGTGTCGTCACCCTTGCTGAGCGATACGGCGGCCACGTGGTCTCGGCGGACACCTATGGCGCGATGGTGGATGAGGTTGCCGCCTTCGTAAAAAAATTCGCCGCTGAACATCCGTATCTCGACGGCTTCCACATGCTGGGCACATCGGGCACGGTGACGACGATCGCCGGTGTGTTCCTGCGGCTCAAGCGCTACGACCGCCGCCGGGTCGATGGCTGCTGGCTGTCCGACAACGAAATATCGAGCGTCGTCGCCGAGCTGATGGCGATGAATTTCGACGAACGCGCTGCCAATCCGTGCATCGGCGCCGAGCGCGCCGACCTTGTGCTCGCCGGCTGCGCCATTCTCGATGCCATCCGCCGCGATTTCCCGTGTCCGCGGCTGCGCGTCGCCGACCGCGGCCTGCGCGAAGGCATGCTGGTGGAGATGATGCGCGAAGACCGGGTGTGGGGCGAAGCGTGACCGGCCAAGGTATTTGAATGGCGCGGCTGAAGGATCAAAAATCGCGCAAGCTTTCATCGCGCGCATGGCTCGAACGCCAGCTCAGCGATCCCTATGTCGCACGCGCGAAACGCGACGGTTATCGCTCCCGCGCGGCATACAAGCTCATCGAGATCGATGAAAAATATCATGTGCTGAAATCTGGCGCGCGCGTCGTCGACCTTGGCGCCGCGCCGGGCGGCTGGAGCGAGATTGCGGCCAAGCGCGTCGGCACGAAGGGCAGGGTCGTTGCGCTCGATATTCTGGAAATGAAACCAATTGCCGGTGTCGAGTTTCTACATCTCGACTTTCTCGACAATGCGGCGCCGGACCGGCTGAAGGGCATGCTCGGAGGCAAGGCGGACGTCGTGCTCTCGGACATGGCGGCGAACACTACCGGACACCGCCAAACCGACCACCTGCGCATCATGGCGCTTGCTGAAGCAGCCGTGCCGTTCGCACGTGAAGTGCTCAACGCCGGCGGCAGTTTCCTGTGCAAGGTCTTGCAGGGTGGCACCGAGGCGGCGCTCCTCGCCGAACTCAAGCGGGACTTCGAGACGGTCAAACACGTCAAGCCGCCGGCGAGCCGCACGGATTCGGCGGAGCTATATCTGCTTGCCCGCGGTTTCCGGGGCGCTTAACTCGGCTTCCTTGAGTTGCGCGGTCTTGCGGCCGGTGAGTTCCTCGCCGGCGTTTGGTTTGAGTCTCATGAAGATCAGCGACGCGCTCGCCGCCAGCAGACTGATGGCAATGAATGCCGGCGGAAAATCGGCGGCGCCCATCGTCGGCGAGCCTTTCAGTTTCAACGTGATTTCCACCACCAGCGCGCCGACGGCGACACCGGTCGACAGCGATAATTGCTGCGCCGCTGCGACCAGCGATGTCGCGCGGCTCATCTTTTCCGGCGGTATCTCGGCATAGGCGATGGTGTTGATACTGGTGAATTGCAGCGAGCGGAAGAAGCCGCCGGACAACAGCACTGCAATCATCACCGCGATCGGCGTCCCGGGCATGAAAGTAGCGCATGCGGCGAGAAAAAGACTGCTGACCAGGGCGTTGTAAAGCAG
>CAVUCN010000011.1:0-19376 GCA_963739945.1 uncultured Alphaproteobacteria bacterium
TTGAACTATGTTCTCGAAAGCCTCGGTTACGATCAGGTGCCATGGCTGAGCAGCCCCTATTGGGCCCGGTTCTCCGTCATCCTGGTCAACGTCTGGTACGGGGCGCCGTTCTTCCTGATCATGTATCTGGCGGCGCTCAAATCGGTGCCGGAGCAACTCTACGAAGCTGCCTCTATTGACGGCGCCAGTGCCTGGCAAAAATTCGTACACATCACGCTGCCGATGATGCGCAACATCATCGCCATCACCGTGCTGTTCTCGCTGATCGTCACATTCGCCAATTTCGACATCGTACAGATCATGACGGCGGGCGGCCCGCGCAACATGACGCATGTGTTCGCCACCTACTCGTTCATGCTCGGCATCCGCTCCGGCGACCTGCCGCTTGGCGCCGCAACTTCGCTGTTCATGTTACCTATCCTTGGTATCGCTGCGGTCCTGATCCTGCGCGGCGTTCGCAAGCGCGGCAAGGAGATCGGATGAGTACGGCCGCAATCACCGCGCCGACCGGACGAAGCGTCAACCCGCGCGGCAGCCTTAGCCGCAACCGGCGCTGGGCGCTGATAACCTCTTACGTATTCCTGGTCATCTTCGCGATCTTCTTCCTGATCCCGCCCTACTACATGGTCGTCACCGCACTCAAGAGCGACGCCGAAGTGGCGCACATGGCGACCAATCCGTGGATCATTGCCGACGGCGTCACGCTCGATCAGTTCAGGATTTTGCTGACGCAAACTGATTTCCTGACCTTCTTCAAGAACACCGTCATCGTAACCGTCAGCGTCGTCGCAATCACCATGGTCGTGAGCGTGCTCGCGGCCTTCTCGCTCGGCCGCATGAAATTCTGGGGATCGAGCATCCTGGCGACTGGCATTTTCCTGACCTACCTCGTTCCCGACACGCTGCTGTTCATCCCACTGTTCCAGATCGTCAAAGCGGTCGGGCTACTCAACTCCTACTGGGGGATGATCCTGGTCTATCCGACGTTGACGGTGCCGTTCTGCACCTGGATCATGATCGGCTACTTCCAGTCCATCCCGAAGGAGCTTGACGAGGCGGCGCTGATCGACGGCGCGGGCCACATGCAGATGCTGACCAAGATTTTCATCCCGGTGGCGCTGCCCGGCATCATCGCCGCGATGATTTTCGCCTTCACCGTATCGTGGGCGGCATTCGTTTATCCGATGGCTTTCCTTTATTCCGCGGACCAGCAGGTGCTCACGGTTGGCACTGTGACGAGCCTAATCCGCGGCGACGTTTATAAATGGGGAATGCTGATGGCCGGCGCGCTGATGGCGGCCGCGCCTCCCCTCGTGATCTACGCGTTTCTGATGGACTACTACATCGCGGGCCTGACCGCGGGCGCAACCAAGGGCTGATAAAGGATTCAAGCATGGCGGACGTCGCGTTGCGTAATGTGGTCAAGCGGTACGACGGCATGGAAGTCGTCCGCAATATCAGTCTCGATATTCCCGACAATGAATTCGTCGTTCTGGTCGGCCCGTCCGGCTGCGGCAAATCGACGACGTTGCGGATGATCGCCGGCCTTGAGGAGATCAGCAGCGGCGATATCTATATCGACGGGCATGTCGTCAACGACCTGCCGCCAAAAGACCGCGACATCGCGATGGTGTTTCAGAACTATGCGCTCTATCCGCACATGTCGGTGTTCGAGAACATGTCGTTCGGGCTTCGGCTGCGTAAATTTCCCAAGGAGGAAATCAAAAAACGTGTGGATCACGCCGCGCGCATCCTTGACATCACCGAGCTGCTCGACCGCAAGCCTAAGGCCCTCTCCGGCGGCCAGCGCCAGCGCGTCGCCATGGGCCGCGCCATTGTCCGCAATCCGAAGGTATTCCTGTTCGACGAGCCACTCTCGAACCTTGACGCCAAGCTGCGCGTGCAGATGCGCACCGAGATCAAGCGCGTGCACCAGATGGTCAAGACAACGACGATCTACGTCACCCACGACCAGGTCGAGGCGATGACGCTCGCTGACCGCGTTGTGGTCATGAACAACGGCGTGATCGAGCAGATCGCTTCCCCGCAGGAACTCTACCATCATCCGAAAACAAAATTCGTTGCCGGCTTTATCGGCTCACCGGCCATGAACTTCCTGCGCTGCCGCGTCGAGCAGAACGGCGTCGGTATGCGCGTACGGCTATCCGATAACGTGAGCTTGCCAATTCCGGAAGCGAAATCCGGCCCCTGCAAGTCCGCGATCGGCAAGGAATTGCTGTTCGGACTGCGGCCGGAACATATCACGGAGACGCGGCGGGACGATCAGCAGGGTCAGTTTGCCGCGAAGCTCGATGTCGTCGAGCCGATGGGCATGGAAACGATGGTGTATTTCACCATCGACGGCCAAGAGGTTTGCGGCCGCGTCGATCCGGGCAGCGCCACCGGACCGGGCGAGCCGATGAAGCTCCGCGCCAACATGGATCATATGCACCTGATCGATCCGCAAAGCGGCGCGGTGCTTTAGCTTCTACCGGATATCGCAAATAAAAACGCCGGGGCAGCAACGCCCCGGCGCTATGCTTTTTAAGGTTTTGGCTTACTTCGCGTCGTATTCCGCAGAAATGTCCTTGCCGGTGTAGTCCGGCATCATCGAGGCCGAAATCAGACTGACAACGGCACACCCCGCGATATAGATCGCGATTGCATAGCCGGTGTGATAGGCGGCGAACAACGCGGTGGCGATCAGTGGCGCCGGACCGCCGGCGATGATCGACGCCAGCTGGTACCCCAGCGACGCCCCGCTATAACGCAAGCGCGGCGTAAAGGATTCCGCGATCAGAGCCGCTTGCGGTCCATATTGCATGTCGTGCGGAATGAGCGACAGCACGATGGCAATAAAGACCAGTACAGGAGTCGCGGTATCCACCATCCCGAAGTACAGGAACCCGAACAGACCAATGGTGACGACACCGATCAGGTACATCTTCTTGCGCCCGATCAAATCGGAAATGTGACCGGAGAGCGGGATGGTGATGAACGAAACGCACGCCGCCGCCATCACCGCGGAAAGGATGAAGTTTCGATCCATTTTCAACGTGCCCACCGTATAGGAGAAGACGAAGGCGGTGAAAACGTAGAATGGAGCCTGTTCCGACATCCGCAGCAGTGCCGAAAGGATGATCTCCCTCGGTTGCTTTTTGATGACTTCAAGAATCGGAGCCTTCTCGATCTTGTCGGTATCCAGGAGCTTCTGGAACACCGGTGTCTCGAGGATGCCGAGCCGTATCCACAAGCCAACGCCGACAAGGACAATCGACAGCGCAAATGGCACGCGCCAGCCCCAAGTCAGAAAGTCAGCGCCTGCCCATGAGCTAAAAGCAAGAATTGCGAGGTTCGCCAGGAGCAGCCCGCATGGCACGCCGAATTGCGGCCACGCGGCCACGAGCCCGCGTTGACCGTGTGTTCGCGACCATTCCATAGCAAGCAGTACCGACCCGCCCCATTCGCCGCCGACGCCAATGCCTTGGATCGCCCGCAGGACGGTGAGAATTATCGCACCCCAGATGCCGATGTCCGCATAGGTCGGCACAAAGGCGATGGCGAAGGTTGCAAGGCCCATGCACAACAGCGTGGCGATCAGTGTCGCCTTGCGGCCGATGCGATCGCCGTAATGGCCGAAAATGGCGGCGCCGATAGGCCGGCCGACGAAGCCGATGAAGTAGGTTCCGAATGCGAGAAGTGTCGCCGTCAGCGCGTCCTGGTTCGGAAAGTACAGCTTGCCGAATACCAATCCGGCTGCGGTGCCGTAAAGAAAGAAGTCATACCACTCGATCGCGGTGCCGACTGTCGACGCAATGACAGCCTTGCGAAGCTGTGCACTGTGTTCGCTATCCGACAGGACCCCCGCCGTCGTTGCCGTAGCCATTGGCTAGCCTCCCCTTTGAGTTTCCTCGCGTTTTTCAGAGCTGACGTCTAGGCGTCATGTCTCTGTCGCGAACGATACTGCAAGGGGCCGCCAGTGGCTATAGACCTTAAGTCGCGGGGCCAAATAGCAATTCCGGCCCCGCGACTGGAACCGAAACACCTATTGGCTGGGCTTGTTTGAGGCCGTCACCGTGACCGGTGCTTCGCGATATTCGGCCGCGAACAGGCGCTTAAGGTTGTCGACCTTTGGCAGGTCGTTGATCACGATGTACGGATAGTTCGGGTGCAGCGCCAGGAAGTCCTGGTGATAGTCCTCAGCCGGAAAAAATCCGTTGAGCGGCTCAAGCTTGGTGACAATCGGCGCCTTGAAGACGTGCGACTGATTGAGTTGCGCGATATAGGCCTCGGCAACTCGCTTCTGCTCGCCATTAGCGAAGAAGATGGCCGAGCGATAAGACGGTCCGCTGTCAGGTCCCTGATAGTCCAGTTCGGTCGGATTGTGGGCGACCGAAAAATAAATCTGCAAAATCTTGCCGTATGAAATCTGCTTCGGATCGTAGGTCACTTGCACCGACTCGGCGTGACCAGTCGTTTCCGTGCCGACCATCTGGTAGTGGGCGGTCTCCTTCTTACCTCCGGAATAACCGGACATCGCCTGGGTGACGCCCTTGGTGTGCTCAAACACACCTTGAACGCCCCAGAAACAGCCGCCCGCGAGCACGACGGTTTCAAGCGCGCCGGAAGGAGCATTTTCGTCTACGGCCGGAGCAGGAATGACCACGGCTGGCTCCGCGGCACGTGCGAACCCGCTCGCAAAACCGACGAATGGAATTACGAGCACCGCGCCGATACCCGCCCATTTGCTGAAAGCCATTGGTCTCCTCCGTGCATTTGTGCAGGACTTGTAAGGTAGATAGCGCCACACGTACCAATCACAATTGGCACGGCGCGTTCTCGCTCCACATTCACGAGATCGTGTCTACTCGACCGTCTGATAGCCGCGAATGACGCGCTCGGAGCCGTAGCCCCAATAGTTCCGCAGCGTGTCCGGTCCCCACACTTTCGGATATTGCGGCCGATCCTGGTGCCAAGGCCGCGGATCGAAATAACCAAGCGACTCGTCCTTCATCAGATCCATCTCGCAGAAGAACTCGACGCGGACCTTGTCGGCGTTGCGATGATAGATCGCGATATTGTGGCCGATGATGTGACGTCCCGGTCCCCACACCAGATGGATGTCGTGCCTGGCAAGCGTTTCAGCCGCACGCTGGATCTCCGCCCAGTCTTTTACTTCGAAGGCGATGTGATGAAGCTGCGGCTCGACGTCGTAGACGAAGTTCACCGTATGGTGGTCGCTGTTACAGCGCAGAAATGCGAAATCATCGGCGCGCCAGTCCGAAACGCGGAAGCCCAGCACGTCGCAATAGAACTTCACAATCTTCTGCACGTCGTCGACCCGATAGGCCACGTGCCCGAGCTTCAGCGGCGCAACTCCAGCAGTGCCGCCATCATCCTTGGCGAAGGCATAGTCGGAAAAAATCTCGATCCTGGTGCCCTTCGGGTCGGTGAATACCACCGCTTCGGCGACACCTGGAGAAATCCCGCGGGCGCGCTGGCATTTGACGCCGTCCTGCGCCAGCCCCCGCTCGACATCCTTGAGGTCGGTCCCCGGTGCAACCTGAAAAGACAGTGCGGCGAGTGCATTGATTCCGCCGGGCTCCAGCGCCACGGCTTCCAGCCCGAGCCTGGAAGCGAGATAGACGCGGTCCTTGCCGCTCTCGACCAGCGTCAATCCGATAACATCGGTATAATAGGCGATCTGCCGCTCGATATCGGGCGAGGTCAGCGTGGCGTGGCCGAGACGTTTCACGCTGATCACCTTCACCCTCCCGAGGCCACCCGCGGCGCGGGAACATTCTCTGCGTGTTTCGCGTAGCGGCTCTCGGGCCGTCTGAGGCCAAGGTTGTCGCGCAACGTCTTCCCCTCATATTCGGTGCGGAACAGTCCACGCCGCTGCAATTCCGGAATGACGAGTTCGACAAAATCGTCGAGCCCGCCGGGAAGAAACGGCGGCATGATATTGAAGCCGTCGCAGCCGTCCTTGCGGAACCATTCTTCCATATAGTCGACAATGGTCTGGGGCGAGCCGCGCACCACCGCTTTGGCGCGAGCGCCGGCGACCCTCGTCGCAACCTGCCGGATGGAAAGATTTTCGTGCCGCGCCATCGTCGTGACCTGCTCGAAGATCTGCAAGCTTGCGTTCGAGCGCGGCAAATTTTGCGGCAGCGGTCCGTCGAACGGATACGGTGACAGATCGACATTGCCGAGCACCATCGACAGGATCTCCCGGGCGACGATCGGATGAATGAGCGAATTGAGCCGCTCGTAGTTCTCCTCGGCCTCAGCGTCGGTGCGTCCGATGACGCAGCTCAGGCCGGGCATGATTTTCACTTCGTCGGGCGCGCGGCCATAAGTCGCGAGCTTGCCCTTGAGCGTTGTGTAGAACTTTTGCGCCGCATCGAGGGTCAGCGGCGCACAGAAGATCACTTCGGCGAATTCTGCGGCGACGGCGATCATGTCGTCGGAGCCGCCTGCCTGCACGATCACCGGATGTCCTTGCGGGCTGCGCGGGATATTCAGCGCGCCCAGCACCGAGAAGTGTTCTCCCCGATGATTGAGATCGTGCAGCTTGTCGGGATGGAAGAATTGACCGGTTTGCTTGTCGCGGACGAAGGCGTCGTCGTCCCAGGTATCCCATAAGCCCAGCACGATGCGGGCAAACTCCCGCGCGCGCTCATAACGTTCGCCGTGCTCATAGTGCTTCTCGCGACTGAAGTTGCGAGCTTCGTTCTCCTGGCCCGACGTTACCAGATTCCAGCCGGCTCGACCGTTGCTCAAATGATCGAGCGAAGCGAATTTTCGCGCGACGTGGAACGGCTCGTTGTAGCTCGTCGATGCGGTCGCAACGAGGCCTATATGGCTGGTGTGGGTGGCAAGCGCCGACAGCAGCGTAATCGGCTCGAAGTTGGCGATGTATTGCGCCGAGCGGCTCAGCGCCTCCATGTGCGCCTGCCGCACGCCGAGATTGTCGGCGAGGAACACCATATCAAACTTGCCGCGCTCGGCGGTGCGCGTGATCTCGAGATAGTGCTGGAAATTGATGCCGGCATCCGTCTGAGCGCGCGGATGCCGCCACGACGCGACATGATGCCCGGTCGGGTTGAAAAAGGCGCCGAGCCGCATTTTCCCTTTGTTGCTCATCGCCTTCTCTTAACCTTGCGTCAGCGCGCTACTGCGAGCGCGTTCCGCTGTTGAGGAGCGGAATATCGCTTACCGCCTTAGGCGCCGGCAGCGATTGCAGATAGGCATAAATATCCGTCAAGTCGGCGTCGGAAAGAACCTGCGCACGAAATGGCGGCATCGCGCCGTTGGTCGTGTGCACGAACGAGATGAAAGCGTCGAGCGGCAATTCCGTTCGCGCAATAACCTTGCCGTCCGAAGTCGCAACCGAGCCTTGGCCATTGTAATCGTGACACTGCCAGCAGCCGTTTCTGAGAAAGGCCGCCTTGCCTTTCTGAGCATCGCCGTCGGCAAGCGCAGCGCCCTGACCGGCCACGCTTGCTGCAACGGCGACAAGCAGCGACGCCACGGACAGACGAACAAAGTGCATGAACATTCTCCTTAGCGGGGCTGCGTAACGACGTTGACGAGCGCCGGCTGGCCATCCTTGACTGCAGCGACAGCTTCCTTAATCGCCGGGCCGAGATCGGCCGGATCGGTGACCGGACCTTTCGCCCACCACCCCATCGACTTAGCCAGGTCGTGATAGGCGATGTCGGGATTCATGATGCTGGTGCCGATCGGCGCGATATCGTTGCCGATATTGGCGACGCGATTGCGGAAGTTGGACATGCGCTGAATGTGCATGACTTCCTGATGGTAACCGCGGTTGTTGTGCATCACCGCCAGCAACGGAATCTTGTGCCGCGCCGCGGTCCAGAGCACGCCGGGCGCATACATCAGGTCGCCGTCGGACTGGATCGAGACCGAGAAGCGGCCGAGATCGCGGTTGCCGAGGGCAGCACCGATCGAGCCGGGTGCGCCGTAACCGACGCCGTAGCCGCCGGATGCACCGAGCCATTGGTAATGCTTTTCCATCGGCCACAGCCGGTTGGCCCAATTGCTGGTATTGCCCGCGGTGGAGACCAGCGACCAATCGAAATCTTTCACCTGCGCGTAGGTCTCCATCAGGAGGCGCGCAGTACTGATCGGCTGCGCGTCCCAGGCGATCGCCGCGGCCTGTTTGGTGTTTTCGAGACCTTTTGCGTGCGCCTGTTTGATGCCGTCGCCACGCTTGGTTATCGCGTCCTTGCGATCGTTGGGGATCGCCGACTTCAAGGCGTCGATCAGCGACGGCAGCGTCGCCTCAGCATCGCCTGGCATTGAAATGTCGATGCTCTGGAAGCGCTGGAAGTCCTGATAGTTCGATTTGGTCAGCGTATCGACCGAGCTGATGCTGATCAGCTTGGTGCCCGGCTTGATCTTGCTGACATTCTTGCCGACGCCTTCGGCATCATTGTCGACGAAGCCGTTCACTGTCGCCCAGAAGTCGGACAACTCCATTCCGATGATGACGTCGGCCTGATTGACCACATTTGCCGGCCGGCTGAGCGGATGGGTATTCGGGAAGTTCATCCGATTGCCTTGATCGACGACCGGCGCCTGCAACAGCTCGGCAAGCTCGACGAGAAGCCTGACACCTTCCTGCGTGCGCGCCGCGCGATCGACCACGATCACCGGACGCTCAGCGTTGGCGAGGAGCCGCGCAGCTTCCCTTACCGCCGCCATGTCACCCGACGGTGGTGACGCGGCGAAGAATTTCGGGATGTACAGCGGCTGGCCGTAGTCGCGGACCGGCTCGGTTTGCAGGCCGCCGTCGAGCGACATCATCACCGGACCATACGGAGGCGTCGTCGCGATCTTGTACATGCGCACGAACGACTGCGCGAAAGCCTGCGCCGAAACCGGATTGTCGTCCCATTTCGTGTAGTCGCGGACGATGACGTTGATATCCTGGCCGGAATGGAAAGTCGGCACGCCGGGCGCGCGATGCGCCGCATCGAGATCGTTACCGCCAAGGATCAGCACCGGCACGCGGTCGCACCATGCGTTGTAGACCGCCATGGTGGCGTGTTGCAGACCGACCACTCCATGAACCAGGGTCATCAAAGGCTTGCCGGTCGCCTTGAAGTATCCATGGCACATGCCGACCGCAGATTCCTCGTGCATGCAGGTGAGGAACTCCGGCATCGTGTTCTTGCCGTAATTGATGAGCGACTCGTGGATCCCGCGATAGCTCGAAGCCGGGTTGGCGGGCAGGTATTTGATGTCGAGCGACTTGATGACGTCGACCATGAAATCCGAGCCGGGGCGGCCGCTTTCGCCCTGTGGCATCGGTGGATTGCCGGCTTCATTGGCAGCGACATAGGCGTTCGGCGGCAGGGCCGACGGCGTCCGCTGCGGCGAAGCCACACCCGACTGGGTAGCCGCTTTGGCCGGGGCCACAGCGCCGGTCGCACCGGCAATAGCGGCGGCGGTGAGGAATTTGCGGCGGTCGAGTTTGGGGCCGGAGTTCTTCTTGGACATCGTCCTCTCCCGTTGAGATTGCCTGTCGGCCGCGCGGTCAGGCGGCGAAGCAATTGGCCGGCAAGCTAGCATAATGGTCGGCCTGTCACAGTGGGGAGATACCGCACGGAATTTGGGGGTGACATGCGCAAACGCCGTGAACTGATGACTTATTATGGCCTGGGTCGCTGGTTCCAGCAGCAGGCGCTGCCATCGCTGAAACCAGCAGTTAACAAATTTCCACCAATGTTTTTCGCAATCTCCTCGTTGGCGCTTGGAATTGGCAATGAGCGTGGCTCCGGCGCAGCTATCAGACAAGTCAGCGGCTACGCCGCCTCAAGCGGATTCTCCCGCAGGAATGCCACTTTGCTACGTGGTCGATGCAGACCGCAGCACGCGACACTTTCTGTCGCTGATCCTTCATGGCGCCGGTCTCGACTCACAGGAGTTTCCGGACGGCCGGGCCGTCAGCACGGCGGTCAGCCAGCGCGCACCGGATCTCGTCTTCCTGAACATTCCACTTGAATCGGCGGACGCGATCGAATGCGTGCTGGCGCTCAGCCGGCTCGGCTACCGCGGCCATGTGCAGCTGATGAGTAACCGCGGTTCGGCAGTGCTTGCCCATGTCAAAAGTATCGGCGACCAGAACCGTTTGCAGATGCTGACGGTACTGAAGAAGCCGTTCGAGACCAACGCAATCTTGAAGATCCTTCAGGACCTCAAGCTTGGCGAGCCGCGTGCACTCGCCGGCCGCGTCGATATCGATGAAGCGCTGGAGAAGAAATGGTTCGAGTTTTGGTATCAGCCGAAAATCGACCTGCGCAAAAAGCAGCTAGTCGGGGTTGAGGCCTTTGCACGGGTACGCCATCCAACCAGCGGCATCCTGATGCCGAGCGCATTCATACCGGGCGCCCGTGAAGCCAGTATCATCGCCCTGTCCGAGCTGGCGTTGGCTCAGGCGCTGTCCGCCAACATCAATTTCAGCAAACTTGGCGTGAACCTCCGCCTCTCCGTAAATATCCCTCTCAATGCGCTGGCGAAGGTGCCGATTGCCGAGATCGTCAAAAGCCATCGGCCAAAATTCGAAAGATGGCCGGGCCTTACCATCGATATTCCCGAAGACCAGATTATTGCCGCACCGGATCGGGCGGTAGAAATCGCAAAGCAGCTACAGCCGCTCGAGGTCGGCCTCGCTGTTGACGATTTTGGCCGCGGCTACACATCGCTGGCGCGGCTAAAAGAGTTGCCGTTTGCCGAATTCAAGCTCGATCGAGCTCTGGTGACCGACGCCGGCTCCGACAAGGCCAATGCACCGTTGTGCAAGACCGTGATCGACTTTGCGCACAGTCTCGGCTGCATTGCCGTCGCAGTTGGAATTGAAAAAGCCTCGGCGGCGCTTGCTTTGGTCGCGATGGGTTGCGACTACGGCCAGGGTTTTCTGCTCGGACAGCCGATGCCGGAGGAACGCTTTGTGTCGTTGCTGCGTCAGCGGACGGCTGCATCCAAGAAGTCAGCCACACCGGCCCCGGCGTAACTCACGGACGTTTAATGCGTCCAGGGACTGCGCCGCGTGAATGAGAAATTGTCGGAGTAGGAGATTCGCGCCCGCTGCGACGGCTTGGTTTCGAACACCTGGTAGGCAACACCGTTTCGCTCGCAATAAGCGATCGCTTCTTCGCTGGTATCGAACGACAGCCGCACCTGTTGCTTCATATCGGCCGAACTGGTCCAGCCCATCAGCGGCTCGACCGTGCGAGGCTGCTCCGGCTCAAAGTCGAGCGTCCATTCCTTGGTTTTTGCCGTACCCGATTGCATGGCGGTGCGCGCTGGTTTGTAGATCCGGGCCGTCATTGTGTTTCCGTGGGTTGCCTTCGGTACCGTGCGTCAGAATCAGTTGCGGTTTTGTCAGAATTCCCTTGAGCAGATTCAAAGGGTTAGCTGGTCGGGGCAGCAGGATTCGAACCTGCGACCTGTAGTACCCAAAACTACCGCGCTACCAGGCTGCGCCATACCCCGCCGGTCGCGGCTCTGGATACATCGTTCGCCTGTTACCAGCAAGCTGCGCAGCCCTGGCCACCAACACTCAATGGCTATTGCCGAAAATCGGATTGATCACCTTGTCGCCCGGCTTGATGCCAAGCTCACGCGATGTGCCGGCGATCACTTCGAGCACGGCCCGTACCGGAGGACCTGACGGAATCAGGTCGTCCGACATCGGCTTGGCGCTCTCCGCAATGTGCATGATGCGACCGTCACTACGGATGAAAATCAGGTCGAGCGAAATATAGGTGTTGTGCATCCAGAACGAGACCGGCTGATCGTTGAAAAAATCGAACAACATGCCCTGCCCTTGCGGCAACTCCTTGCGGAACATCAGGCCGCGTTCGCGCTCCTGTTCGGTCGTCGCGAGCTCCACATTGAACGCGTGCACGCCTAAAGCGCTGACGATCTCGAGCGTGCCTTGTCCAGCGGCGCGTGCCAGGCCGTGAGCTGTCAGCAAAACGCCGGCGACGATCAGCAACGCCGCAGCGAACCGCGCCAGGACGGCACGCATGCCTTCGATTCGAACTGAAGCGAAATTCAGTGGGAGGTGAGACCGACCGGCCCGCTCTCGGGACGAACCTCGGCAGCCATCAAACCCTTTGGGCCGGGCCCGAAGCGTACCAGCACGAACTGGCCGGGACGCAACTCGGTCATGCCGAAGCGGCGCAACGTCTCCATGTGGACGAATATGTCCGCAGTTCCGTCGCCCCTTGTCACAAACCCGAAACCACGAAGCCGATTGAACCATTTGACCTGTGCCCGTTCGAGACCGCTTGTCGGGGTCACAGTAACATGGGTCCGCGGCGGCGGCATCTGGGCCGGATGGATCGCCGTCGATTCATCCATGGAGATGACGCGGAAAGCCTGCAAGCCCCTCGGCCGCGCCAGCACTTCGCAGACGATGCGCGCGCCTTCATAGGCCGTTTGGTAGCCGTCGCGACGCAGGCAGGTCACGTGCAGCAGCACATCAGCCATGCCATTGTCCGGAATGATGAAGCCATAACCCTTGGCAACATCAAACCACTTGATGACTCCGGATACCTCAATGACCGTCCCTGTCGTCTCATCATTGAGATCGACATCGGGTGCAAGTCCCGGGTGTGGTGATTTTTGTTCGATCCCGTCCGACGCCATGACGCCGAGGCCGCCACTCTTGAGTGCTGACGCCCGCGTGGGCGCTTCACGAATCTGTTGAATTGAGGATAACACTCGGCATCGAGTGGGGAAGGACAAAAATGCAACAGTTGATGAAAAGCCGCACAGCCTGTGTACAAAGTCGCGTCAATACACGATGAACGGCTCAAGCACCGTGCCGATGTCCTGGCGCACGACGAGATCGGCAATGTCGTCAAACTCCGTCGGCTCACGATTGATGATGACGAGTTCGAGAGCCGTTGCGCTTCGCCATCAATGGGAAGCCGGCAGCGGGCCAAACCAAGAGCGACGAACCGATCGCCAGAAACAAATCGCAAGTGAGTGCAAGGTCCTGGGCACGTTGCATTGCGGCATCGGGCATCGACTGACCGAACGAGATTGTCGCGGTCTTGATGTAGCCGCCGCACGTGCAATCCGGCGCGCAACCGTTGGCTTCGTCCATCCGTTGCCGCACCCAGGACAGTTCGTAATGCTCTCCGCAGTCGAGGCAGGAAGCATAGGTGGTATTTCCATGTAACTCGACAACATCCTGCGGGGAAAACCCCGACGCCTGATGCAGATTGTCGATGTTCTGGGTGATAATGGCCGGTATTTTACCGGTGCGGTAAAGGCTCGCGAGGGCCCGGTGACCCCGTCCCGGCTGGGCGCCACCGAACTCGTCTGCCATCACAAAACGACGCCGCCAAGACTCGTTGCGTGCCTCCTGGCTCGCCATGAACTCGTCAAACGGTATCGGCTTATTCTTGGTCCACAATCCGCCCGGCGAGCGGAAGTCCGCGATGCCGCATTCAGTCGAGATGCCGGCGCCGGTAAACGGCACAACGACCTTGGCGCTGCCAACCAGGTCACTCAGGCCCGCCATCGCCGAATTGAGATCGGGCGCAATCATCTTCCTAACCCCGAGCGCGTTGTCCTACAGTAAGCTTATTCCTGCGAAAACAGTGAGGCCCTGTCATGCGGTATCTGCACACTATGTTGCGCGTGCGTAATCTCGACGCAGCGCTCGACTTCTATTGCAAGGGGCTGGGCCTGACCGAGGTTCGCCGGCGGGTCGATGAGAAGAGCAAGTTCACACTCGTGTTCCTGGCAGCACCAGCCGACGACGATCTCGTCGCCAAGGGGCCCGCGACTCGTCAGGCGCCGCTGGTCGAGCTGACCTATAACTGGAACACCGAAGACTATGGCGAGGCCCGCTACTTTGGCCACCTCGCCTACGAGGTCGACGACATTTACGCGCTATGCGAGCGACTGATGACGGCCGGCATCACCATCAACCGGCCGCCGCGCGACGGCAACATGGCCTTCGTACGGTCGCCGGACAAACACTCCATCGAGCTGTTGCAAAAGGGCACCCCGCTGCCGCCCAAGGAACCATGGCTTTCCATGCCCAATACCGGGCATTGGTAGCCGCCCATTTGGGGCCCCTCTGGCGGTTGCCTGCCGCTGACAACCCCTTTATACGTCCGCGCATTCACGGTCGCGCGTATCCGTTGTTTCAGCGCCCTTCGTCTAGCGGCCTAGGACACCGCCCTTTCACGGCGGTAACACGGGTTCGATTCCCGTAGGGCGCGCCAACGCCAAGATACCGCCCGTCATTCCTGAATAACTAGCCAACTCAAGCTCTTCGTCCTGCCCGGTGGTATAAAGCGGTGGGATGATCTTATGCGTCGGCTGATGGGTGTCAGCAAGAACCGGCACGGGACCTATTAGCGGTCAAAAAGGTGCCGACGCGCCTTGAGCACGCAGTTGCTCAGGTGCTTGGCGGCGCCAAGGTCAAGCAGTCGTGGCTGAAGCGCTCACTCGGCACCAAGGATGCGGAGCGCGCGAACAAACTAGCCAAGCCAGTCCTCATTGAGTTTGACCGCACGTTGGAGCGCGCAGAGGCCCTTAGCGCTGAGCGTCCAATGCGCACCAGCCTGTCTGCGGTCGAAATCAAGCGCATGGCCGAATACCACTATGCCAGCAAGCTAGCTTCGCATGACGAGTACCTACGTATTGCACCGGAGAATGAACGGGCAATGCGTGAACTCGATCCTGCCGAAGACAGGGACTGGCCCATACCTTCTTTTGGTTTGTCGCAAGGACAGGCGGTCGACGCCAATGTGACCATTAAAGAGGTTTTGCAGGAGGCCGGCGCAGCGCTTTCGCACGGCAACATCGCTCACATTGAAGTTCAGATTGAACAGGTGTTGGGACGCCTTCCAGACCAACCTAGACCACAAGTGTTCGGCCTATCGGGAGCTTGGGCTTGTTCTGCTACGCGCTGAAGTGAGGGCCTTCCGCGCAATCCAAGAGAGACAAGCGGGTGAGCCGATAGAGACACCGCCCCTTCCCCGCCCTGACATAACAGCCCCGGCCACGGGCGAGACTTTACGAGCGGCACTTGAGGGCTGGAAACGTCAGCGCGAACGCCCCTTAAGGACCATCAAGACTACGAACGGGCAATCAGGCTTTTTGCCGAGCTTCATGGTGACCTACCTGTAAATCAAATTAAGCGGACCCACGCGCGACAACTTCGTGAGGCATTGCAGGAAGTGCCCCGCAAGCGAACCGGCAAACTACTGAAAGCACCACTGCCGGGACTCGTCGAATGGGGGCGCAAATATCCGGAGGCGCAGAAGATTGCCCCCGCGACCATCAACAAGCTGCTTGGTGGCGTGCAGGCTATTTGTCGGTGGGCACGTAAAGAGGACCTGCTGCCCGATGACTGGGCAGACCCATTTGCCGAAATGCGATTGGAGGAAGACGACAGTAACCGCGCGCCCTTTGAACTAGACGAACTGAAGACAATCTTCAGCGCCCACGTTTTCACCGCAAGTGACCGACCTAAAGGCGGACAAGGAGAAGCGGCTTTCTGGTTGCCCTTACTTTCGTTGTTCGGTGGTGAACGGCTTAGCGAGCTTGCTGGACTTAAAGTGTCGGACGTGGCCCACAATCCAATGATTGGCGCTGTGTCTATCTACATCGCGCCAGACCGCAAAGCTGCCAGGAGGCTCAAGACAAAACAATCTGAGCGCTTCGTACCTGTGCATCCTCAACTGATCGAACTGGGCTTTCTTGATTTTGTGGCTGCCGAGACTAAGGCGCGTGGTGAGAAAGCGTGGCTGTTTCCGCTGGTGGCGCCGAGACACGCATGGAGCCGCATCGTTCTCAAAGTGGTTCGGACGCTGCATAGGTGCGCTGGAATTACCGACACGGACAAAGTGTTCCATTCGTTCAGGCACACATTCACTGATGCGCTACGCCTTGCGGACGTACCTGATGAGGTCAAATATGCGCTGCTCGGCTGGACTGGCGGCGGCATGGCCGCGAGGTACGGCGCTAAGGACAAGGCCGGGCGGTTTCGGCACAAGCTGAGCGAAGCTGTCGAACGTGTGATCTATTCCGAGCTTGACCTCTCGAAGCTACCAAATGGCGCCGCCTAATGGCGTCAGGCGAGTACCGCCGTCGCTACAGTGAGTAAGATGCGAAGAGACGCCGACGCTCCCGACGAACCTAAGCGCGACCCCTGGCTCAATCCGCGCCTTGGCCCAAATGGCATACCTGCGAACGAGGTTCTTAGCGATGTCCTGCCTACAGTAGAGAAGCATGGGCGGAAGCGCGCGCTTAAGGCGAAGGACCGGGACAACCTGTACAAAGTACTTATCCCGCTCGTTCTCAATCTTGTGCATCACAATCTCTGTGGCAGTCCTGGGCAAGGCTTTCCTGTGCCCCGGTCTAAGAGGGACAAGGCGCTTGGGGGAAAGGGCAACCGCTACCAGCCCTTTTCATTTCCGCGCTCATTTCCAAAAATGCTGGACACGCTGTGCGCGCTTGGGTTCGCTGAGCAGATCATCGGGGAATTTTCAGGCTGGCCTGGGCTATCTAGAAGAACCACCGTGCGTGCGGGCCCGAAGCTCATTGAGCTTGTAAAACAACACAACGTCACATTGGACGACTTGAGCGGGAATGACGCGGAAGAAGTGATCATCCTGAGCCGGCCCAAGCAGGGACACTGGGACGAGGGCGAACGCGTCGATTACCGAGACACCGAGACGACACAGCGTTTTCGCAGCGAGGTCCTTGCCCTGAACGCGTGGCTTGCGAAAGCGGACATTACATTTGACGCTACCGCTTATCAGCGGCCCGTGAGCATTCAGGTTCGACGGCTACGTCGCCATTTCACGCTCGGAAGGTTTGATAGAGGCGGCAGGCTCTTCGGAGGCTTTTGGATAAACTTGCCGAAGCTTGCGCGCATCCAGGGCATCCGTATTGATAACGAGCACGTCGTCGGCCTGGACTACTCGCAAGTCAATCCTTTGCTTGCGTACTACGTTGCCGAAGCCACCCCTGCGCCAGGCGACGCTTACACGCTAACCGATCTCGAGAATTACCGTGATGGTGTGAAGCAGGTCTTTAATGCGATGCTCAATCACCAGCTGAAGAAGTTGCCCAAGGAGCAAGGAAGCTATTTCCACGACGGATAAAGATCGAGCATGTATCCGCTGCTATCCTACAGAGGCATCCGAAGTTGAAGGGCGTTCTTTCCAGTGCTGAGATTGGTCACCAACTACAGTTCCTTGAAAGTAAAATTATGATGGGCGTCCTAGGCAAGTGTCAGAGGCGCAATATCGTCGCCCTTCCAGTCTTTGACTGCGTTGTGGTGAAGGCATCAGCCGAGACGGCTGTCAGAGAAATCATGCGTCGAGAGTTCAAGGCAACCACCGATCTTGAGGTCACTGTGAAGCGAGAGTTGCCTTTGCAGGGAAGTCTGCAGGTTGGCCTGCACCCGGTTCGGTTGACACCCGCCTAAGGAATCCCCGCCTGCATCTCGAACTCCACGGGACTTACATATCCGATCGTCGAGTGCCGGCGTTTCGGATTATAGAAGCATTCAATGTAGTCGAACACGTCAGCTTTGGCTTGGTCGCGCGTGCGATAGGTTTTGCGCGCCGTGCGCTCGGTCTTGAGCGACGAGAAGAAGCTCTCATCGCCGCATTGTCCCAGACGTTGCCTGAGCGGCTCATCGAGCAGCCACACCGTGATCTGACATCAGCTTCTGGAACTGCTCGCTGGTGTACTGGCTGCCACGATCGGAGTGATGCAGCAGCGCATCGGGTTTGCCTCGGCGCCAGATCGCCATCACCAGCGCATCGGTGACGAACTGCGCCGTCATCTCAGCACTCATCGACCAGCCCACAACACGCCGCGAGAACAGGTCGACCACGGCAGCCACGTAGAGCCAGCCCTCCGCAGTCCACACATACGTAAAGTCAGCGATCCATTTGCGGTTGGGAGCGGGCGCCTCGAAGCTGCGGTCGAGCACGTTCGGAGCGACGGCGGCGACCTGCCGCTCACCAAGATCGGGCGGCAGTCGACGCCGGCGCGGACGGGCTTTGAGAGCCTGTAATCGCATCAATCGCTCGATCCGATGAAGACCGCACGATACCCCTTCCGCAAGCATGTCGTGCCACACACGCCTGGCGCCGTAGGTTCGATCGCTGGCAATGAAGCTCGCTCGAACCTTCGCGCCCAGCTCGTCATCGCTTCGGTTGCGCCGACTGCACGGTCGTGTCAGCCAAGCATAGAACCCACCCCGCGAGACACCGAGCGCCCCGCACAACCAAACCGCCGGCCAGATCCCCCGGTGCTTCGCAATGAACCCGAACTTCACGTCGATTTCTTCGCAAAGTAGGCCGCGGCTTTTTTTAGGATGTCTCGTTCCGCCTTCAGCCTGATCACCTCGCGCTTAAGCTGCGCGATCTCCAGCTGCTCGGGCTTCATCTGACCCTGGCCGGGAAACGCTTGCTGCGGATCATCCGCAAGCGCCTTCACCCAACTGCGCAGCTGTGACTGATGAACACCCAGATCCTCCGAGGCCTGCGCATACGATACGCCTCGCTCTTTGATCAGCCGCACCGCCTCAAGCTTGAACTCCCGCGTAAACTTCCGTCTCTCCATGACCCACCTCCGGGTCCCATCAAAACACCTAACTCGGTGTCTGCGGAACCGGGTGCAGGCCAGTTAAGGCGGCAGGAGAGATAGACGCGGCCTCAGGACTTGTGATGCTTCCGATTATCTTCAGGGCCTTTAGTACCCCTCAGGGTCTTCAATACCCTTCACTACCTATGGATATAGAAGGTAGTCGCTACGACAGTGCTGTAGGGGGGCGAGGGAGAGCAGATACGGGGGGCACGTAAGCGAACCCCGCAAGTAGGCACGGCAATGCACATTTATCTAGTTCATTTGAGCCTATCGCGTCCTGGAACCTACGGCGCTTTATGCGTCATGAAGCCTTTCGATGACTCGACCATGCCCTTGGATTTAATTCCGAGTCTCTAGCCGCTAGGGTGATGGCCGCGAAGGTGCAAAACGCACCAGTGGGCTCGCTAAAGTCGCTGCGGAGCTTGTGACCTTTTGAGGTGGCGTTTGGAGGCGTCCATTAGCAGAGCCACCATCAGTTAGAGTTACCGTCGGGCCGTCACCGCCAGAGCCGTCGCGGGCTTAGCGTGCGCCAGAGCCTTTGCGAGCTTGGGCCTGCGCGCTTGCCGCTTTCGGTTTTCCTACGCTGCCAGCGTCCACCGGCCACCGTTTAGATAGTTCACTACGGCAAAGCGCTGGGCTTCTAGCCCTGGCCCGCTACGGGCCCTGCTTATCAGCGCTGACCGGAGATACGCGGCGAATTCGCC
>CAVUCN010000012.1:0-186356 GCA_963739945.1 uncultured Alphaproteobacteria bacterium
CTCAAGTCGCCTCTGCGTCGGTCGAGCGCCTGAAGACTGGCATCGGCGAGCTCGATCGGGTGCTCGGCGGGGGACTTGTGCCCGGCTCGCTGGTGCTGTTGGAGGCTCGCCGGGGATCGGCAAGTCGACATTCACCAACATGGCGCTCGGCAACATCGCCGGCGCAGGCCACAAGACTCTGTATGTGAGCGGTGAGGAGTCCGCCGAGCAGGTCAGGCTGCGCGCCGAGCGGCTCTCGCCGAGCGCCCTGGAGGTGCCGGTGCTGGCCGAGACAGACCTCGACGCGGTGCTCGAGGCGATCGCCTCGCATGCACCGAGCGTGTGCGTGATCGACTCGGTCCAGACCCTGCGCTCGGCGGAGCTCTCCGGAGCCCCCGGCTCGGTGGGGCAGGTGCGTGAGGTGGCGGCGCGTATCATGGACGTCGCCAAGGCCCGCTCGATCGCGGTCGTACTCGTGGGGCACGTCACCAAGGACGGCGCTTTGGCCGGCCCTCGCGTGCTCGAGCACCTGGTGGACTGCGTCTTGCAGTTCGAGGGCGAGCGCGAGCGCCCCTACCGGGAGCTGAGGGCTCTGAAGAACCGCTTCGGCTCCACCAACGAGGCTGGTCTTTTCGAGATGCGCCAGGGTGGGCTCGTAGAGGTCCTGGATGCCTCCGCGCGCTTCGTGGCAGAGGCCACGCGAGCCCCCGGCAGCGTCGTGCTCGCGGCGATGGAGGGCTCGCGCCCGCTGCTCGTTGAGGTTCAGGCCTTGGTTGCTACCTCGGAGCTCGAGCAGCCGCGCAGAGTGGTGTCGGGGCTGGATCGCAACAGGCTTGCGCTGGTGCTCGCGATCCTGGGTCGTCACGGAGGCGTTGGCGTCGGCGGGAGCGACGTGTTCGTGAACGTGGTGGGTGGTGTCAGGGTGGACGAGCCCGGGGTGGACCTGGCGATTGCCCTGGCGGTGGCCTCGGCCGCGCGAGGGGTCGCGCTGAAAGGGTCGCCTTGCGGATGCTTCGGCGAGCTTGGCCTCACCGGCGAGCTGCGCTGGGTGGGCCATCCAGAGCGCCGGCTTGCCGAGGCCGCCAGGCACGGTCTCTCCGATGTGCTTGCACCGGCCGGGAGCGGCACCGGGGCGCGCGAGGCATCGACGCTGCGCGAGGCTCTCCACACGGCGCTCCCCGCAGCGGTACGCCGGCCGGCACACGCGGCTGCGTAGCCGCATCGGGACCGGGCCGGCCACGCGCAGGCTCGCTCTGGCGGCCGCGACATGACGCCAAATTCGGGCTTTCCTTCCCGCGAACCGTCAAAAGCGTCGATTCGTACTCTCCGAACAGGCGAGGGAGTCGATAAAAAAAGGCTAAATGCCGTAGAATGGGTGGTTGTGGCCTCACGATCCGGCGAAGAATTCGACACGGACGCGCGACCCGAGCCCGGATTGGTCAGGGCGTTGGAGATGGTGGCTCCCGGCACTGCATTGCGGGAGGGAATCGAGAGCATCCTTCATGCTCGTACGGGCGGGTTGATCGTGATCGGCGATCCTGAAGAGCTGAGCTTCCTCTTCTCGGGGGGCATCAAGCTCGAAATCGACTACACGCCCGCCTTCCTCTACCAGGTGGCGAAGATGGACGGGGCCATCATCCTCAACACCAATGCCACCAAGATCGGGATGGTCAACGTCCAGCTGATGCCGGATCCCACGATCCTCTCGCACGAGACTGGCACTCGCCACCGCACCGCCGAGCGCGTGTCCAAGCAGACCGATGCGCTCGTGATCGCCGTCTCCCAACGCCGCGAGGTCGTGTCCCTGTACGTGGACGGGGTCAAGTACATCCTCGAAGACATCACAGTCGTCCTCTCCAAGGCCAACCAGGCGCTCGCCACGCTCGACAAGTACCGTCAGCGCCTCGACCAGGTCTCCACGCGCCTGACGGCGCTCGAGTTCGAGGGTGGGGTGACCTTGCACGACGTGCTCACCGTGCTGCAACGCTCCGAGCTCGTCACGCGGATGGCCGTGGAGATCGAGCGCTACATCGTGGAGCTCGGCAGCGAGGGGCGCCTGATCGAGATGCAATTGGAGGAGACGATCCTCGGCACCACCGCCGAGAAGGCAGCCTTGGTGCAGGACTACCTGGCCGACTACTCCGACGAGGCGTTCGCCTCGGCCCTGGACCAAGTCGGGCGCCTGGCGCACCAGGACCTGCTCGACTTCGGCCGGCTCGCCGAGTTGCTCGGCTACGACCGCAAGCTCAACACGCTCGACTACCCGGTGTCCCCGCGTGGACACCGCATACTGGGGCGCATCCCGCGCCTGCCCAAGCTGGTGGTGACACAGATCGTGAACGAGTTCGGCGGCTTGGACGAGCTATTGGCGGCCACCGATGCCGAGCTGGAGGCGGTCGAGGGAGTGGGGGAGATCAGGGCGAAGGACATCCGCGAGGGTCTGCGTCGCCTACAGGAGATCAACCTCGTGGACCGCTACCTGCAGACTTGACTTGACACACAGCCGGTCCCCATGCCGGCGCCACACTGGCCGGTCCCATTGCCGGCGCGACGAAGGAGGACACCATCCCCGCAACAATCGAAGACGCAACATCGTTCATCGAGGAGCTCGAGGCCACACGTGAGGTGGAGTGCATCGAGTTCGAGCTCGGCGACCACGTCGTGTACCCCCATCACGGCGCGGGCAAGGTGCTCAGCAAGGAGGACATGGAGGTGCTCGGCACCACGCGTGAGTATCT
Organism: uncultured Alphaproteobacteria bacterium; assembly: GCA_963739945.1. Taxonomy (GTDB): domain Bacteria; phylum Pseudomonadota; class Alphaproteobacteria; order Rhizobiales; family Xanthobacteraceae; genus BOG-931. Next base: position 2,718 of record CAVUCN010000012.1, read on the forward strand.
CACCATCAAGATCCTCCACAACGACATGACGGTCAAGGTCCCCACCGAGAATGCTGCCTTGGCGGGCCTGCGCCGGGTGATCGACGAGGAGACTGTCCAGAAGGTCTTGGCTGTGCTCCAGGCCGAGGTCTCGGAGATGCCCAAGAACTGGAACCGGCGCTTCAAGCACAACCGCGACAAGATCAAGACGGGCGACATCTACGAGCTCGCCGAGGTGGTGCGCAACCTCGCCTTGCGCGAGAGCGAAAAGGGCCTGTCCACGGGCGAGAAGCAGATGTTCACGCGCGCCAAGAAGATCCTCGCCTCCGAGCTCATGTACGCACTCGACAAGGACGAGGACGAGGCCGAGTCCTACCTCGACGAGCTGCTCGCGACCTCCGCGTCGAGCCAGCTCGCGGCTTCCCGTCCAAGGGGGCGGGCGGGAGAGCGTTGGCTGTCGCGCTGATCGTTGCCGCCGGGCTCGGCGAGCGTCTTGGAGCAGCATCGTCCCAAGGCGCTCGTCGAGGTCGCAGGTCGCCCCTGTTGCAGTGGAGCGTGGATGTGCTGGCCTCGGTGGGGGCGATCGAGCGGATCGTGGTCGCGCTCCCGCCCGGGCTCCGGGCTCCGATGGGAACAGTCGGAGTCGAAGGCGGCGCGGTTCGCTCCGAGTCTGTGCGCCTCGCCTTGTCGGCAGCCGGGCCGGGCGATCCCGTGCTCGTCCACGACGCCGCCCGTCCCTTGCTCACCGTCGAGCTGGTGCAAGCCACGCTGGCCGCCGTCGAGGGGGAGGGCGTCGATGCCGCGATTGCGGCCACCCCCATCACCGACACGGTCAAGCAGGCAGACGGCGGACAGATCGTCACGCGAACGCTCGATCGGGCTGGGCTGTGGGCGGTACAGACGCCTCAGGTGTTCCGTCGGGATGCCTTGGAGCGGGCGCTCGAGGTGTACGAGGAGGTGTTGGCCCAGGCGACAGACGATGCCTGGCTGGTGGAGCGTGCCGGGGGAAGCGTGGTGGTCGTCGCGGCCCGCAGGAGAACCTGAAGGTCACGACGCCGCTCGACCTGACGCTCGCCGAGATGCTGCTCGCGCGCGTAGCGCTAGCTCGAGCAGTGACCGATGCTCACCGACTACCACCTCCATCTACGCCCCGACGAGCTCGGCGCCACGCCTACCGAGTACTTCACGCGGGCCAACTTCGAGCGCTACCGCGAGGTGGCGGCGAGCCGCGGCATTGCGGAGCTGGGGGTCTCCGAGCACATTTATCGGTTCACCGAGGCGCTGAGCGTGTGGCAGCACCCGTTGTGGCGCGAATTCGCCCACGACGATCTCGAGCGAGTACTGCGGCTTTGTGCGGGAGCAGACCGACCTGCGGCTCGGGATCGAGGCGGATTTCATCCCGGGCGCCGAGGATCGCATCGCCAACCTGCTCGATGGCCACGGCTTCGACTACGTGGTCGGCTCGGTGCACTTCCTGCGCGACCATGCCTCGGACATGGAGGACTACAGCGTGTGGGGCTCAGGGCGCAGCGCCGAGGAGATCTGGCGCGCCTACTTCCTCTCGCTCGGCGAGGCGGCCCGCAGCGGTCTGTTCGACATCCTCGCTCACCCGGATCTGGTGAAGGTCTGGGGACGCGACAAGCCGCTCCCCGAAGGCGATCTGCGCCGCTATTACGAGCTGGCGATGGACGGGATCGCCGAGTCGGGCATCGCGATCGAGGTGTCCACGGCCGGCTTGCGCAAGGCGAGCCCAGGAGATCTATCCCGCGCCGGCGTTCTTGGCGATGTGCCTCGAAGCCGGCGCGCCAGTGGCGCTCTCGAGCGACGCCCACCGGCCGCAGGACGTCGGCGCCGACTACGAGCGGGCCTTGGAGTTGCTCGATCGGGCGGGCGTCGGGCGAGCTGTGCGTGTTCGACCGTCGCGAGCGCCGCCTGGAGGCGATCGCCGCCACCGGTGCAAGCGGGTCGATCGGCTGGGTGTCCGGCGGCGGGCAGGCAACCAGCGGCGCCACGACGGTGGGCAGATCGCGGGGTTGGTGGCATGACCGCACTCAGCGGCATCGGCTATGACTCCCACCGCCTGGCGGCTGCTCGCAAGCTGATCCTGGGCGGCGTCGAGATCCCTGGCGACATCGGCCTGGAAGGGCACTCCGACGCAGACGTGCTCACCCATGCCGTGATCGATGCACTGCTGGGCGCGGCGGGCTTGGGCGACATCGGCGAGCACTTCCCCGATAGCGACGAGCTCTATCGCGACGCCGACTCGCTGGAGTTGCTCTCCGCGGTAGTCACCAGAGTGATCGCCCAAGGGCTTGGAGCTCGTCAACGTCGACGCCACGGTCGTCATGGAGCGCCCCAAGCTGGGCCCGCACAAGCGAGGCGATCCGCGAGTCGCTCGCCGTCCCACTCGGGCTTGCCGATCCAGCGTGTCAACGTGAAGGCCAGCACCGGGGAGGGCATCGGTTTCGTCGGGCGCGGCGAGGGAGTGGCTGCCCTGGCCGTTGTCAGTCTGCGTATCGCCGATTGATGGCCGGCGCTACTGTTGCCCGGCGATGCGAGCGATCCGACTGCACGACACCCGCACCGGGAAGTTGCTCCCCTTGGAGCCCCGCGATCCCGGACGGGTGGGCATCTACGCGTGTGGTCCCACCGTGTACAGCCGCATCCACATCGGCAACGCTCGTCCGTTCGTGGTGTTCAGCCTGCTCAAGCGCTTTCTCGAGCACGAGGGGTATGAGACGACGCTCGTCGTCAATGTGACCGACGTCAACGACAAGATCTACGACGCGGCGCGGGCCGACCCCACCAGCTCGGATCCCGCTCGGCGGGCCGGTCGTCCGAGCACCGAGCTGGCGGCCGAGATGTGCGCCCGGTATGTCTCTGACACCGACGCGCTCGGTCTCGGGCGCCCCGACCACGAGCCGCTGGCCTCCGAGACGATGGAGGGGATCGTCGCTTACATCCAGGATCTCGTCGATTCAGGGCATGCCTACGCCGTGGAGTACGGGAACGGGGAGGGCCAAGAGCCTCGCAGCGACGTGTTTTTCCGGGTGCGCTCGGATCCCGACTACGGCTCGCTCTCCCATCGTCGTATCGACGACATGGACCAAGGCGAGGGCGTCGAAGGCGCCGAGCGCAAGGAGGACCCGCTCGACTTCGCCTTGTGGAAGGCCCACAAGCCGGGCGAGGACAAGTGGTGGCCCTCGCCCTGGGGCGCGGGGCGCCCCGGCTGGCATATCGAGTGCTCGGCGATGGCCGAGTCGTTGTTGGGCGTCGGCTTCGACATCCATGGCGGCGGGTCTGACCTGGTGTTCCCCCACCACGAGAACGAGGCTGCTCAGACTCGCGCCGCAAGGGGAGGCGAGCTGGCGAGGATCTGGATGCACAACGGGATGATCCAGTTCACCGGCGAGAAGATGGCCAAGTCGCTCGGCAACATCGCGCTCCTTCACGAGGTGGTCGAAGAGTACGGCCCGGACGTCGTCGTCATGTATCTGCTCGGTGGCCACTATCGCCAGCCGCTGGCCTACTCCGCGGCGGAGCTGGACGACGCCGGGCGAATGTCTTGCGGATACGGGACGCCCTGCGCCGGCTCGAAGTGGTCCCCGGTCCCTCCCCGACATGAGGGCGCATGTAGACGCCTTCTTCGATGCGCTCGCCGAGGACTTCAATACACCGAAGGCGCTTGCGTGCCTGTTCGAGTGGATTCGCGAGGCCAACCGTCGCGGCGAGGCCTCCGGGCGATGCGGGAGCTTTGGCGACATGCTCGATGCTGCTGGTGCTGTGAGCACCTGCTCGCCCCGCGCCGAACAGGCCCCGCGAGGGCGGACGACGAGCTGGCCGATGCTTGCGCGAGATCGTCGCTCGCGCGGAGATACGCGACATCGCCGCCGGCCGATCCGCCTCGCGGGGAGATCCCGGCGCTGGGCGCGGAGGTCCGCGGCGAGGTCGGCCGGCTTTGAGGGTGGGCTTTCGTCGTTCGCACCCTCAACGGCCGCCTGCACTCCGGCTTTGATCCTGTATGGACGCAACCCCGTGCGCGAGGCCCTGCGTGGGCGGCGTGCCCACAGCGTCTCCGAGGTTTGGGACCGAGTGCTGCCGCAACGAGCCGTGGCTGGACCGGCGTACAAACGGAAGGTGTGCTACGCCGACGAAATCGCGCGATGGTGCGGCTCATCGGCCCACCAAGGTGTGTGCGCGCAGGCCGGCGGCTACCCCTATGTCGGCGCCGATGAGCTGCTCGTCGTCGAGGCTCCCCTTGATCGTGGCGCTCGATCAGGTTCAGGACCCACAGAATCTCGGGTTCGATTTGTCGTACGGCTGAGTGTGCGGGTGCCACGGGCGTAGTCATCGCGGAGCGTCGCTCGGCGGAGGTCACGCCCGCCGTGTGCAAGGCCTCGGCCGGGAGCGGTCGAGCATGTGCGGATCGCGCGCGTGCGCAACGTCGCCGACTTCCTAGGTGAGGCGAGCGGAGGCCGGGTGCTGGTCCTACGGGGCGAGCGCTCTCCGGCGCGAGGGGGGCGCCCCGATACGAGCGTGTCCTACACCGCCCCGACTACAGCGGTGGCGTCGTGCTCGTGCTCGGCAGCGAGGGCACCGGGTTGCGCCCGCGCGTGGCCGATGCATGCGATCAACTGGTGGCATTGCCGCTGCACGGACGCATCGAGTCGCTCGGCGTGGCCGCGGCCGCCTCGGCCTTGCTGTACGGAATCTTGCAGGGCGCGCGAAGTCGGCGCTTGACAAGACTCCATAACTGTGCGAAGCTGCCGCCCATAACGCTCAACCTAAGGTTGACTTCATAGCTTTGGCGCCAGGGGAGGAGTGCGCCACTGAGCACGTTTTGGCTTGCTTAAGCCGAGAAAGGATCTGCTCGTGGCACGTACCTTCCATAACACTCAATCTGAAGTCAAGGTTGATGATGGCTTCTTGATCGCCTTGGCGAAGCAAGGAGACCGCACCGCATATGACCGTCTCGTGCGCCGCTATCACGGCTTCGTGCGCCTCAAGGCCTCCTCCTACTTCCTGGCCGGGGGCGACTCCGAAGACCTGATCCAGGAGGGGTTCGTGGGCTTGTACAAGGCGATCCGCGACTACCGCACCGACCGGGAGTCCTCGTTCCGCAACTTCGCCGAGCTGTGCATCACACGCCAGATCATCACGGCCGTGAAGACAGCGACGCGCAACAAGCACACGCCGCTCAACCAGTACGTCTCGTTCTCCTCGACACCGGCGGCGGCCGGTGACGACGTGCCCACCTCGACCAGACGATCGCCGGGCCGTCGGTCAATGATCCGGTCAACGAGTGATTTCCTCCGAGGAGCTGCGCTCCTCGTGGGCTGCCTCTCGACGGCGCTATCCGAGCTCGAGAGCCGGGTGCTCTCGCTCTACTTGGACGGGTGCTCCTACGAGCAGGTCGGCGAGCGGCTTGGGATGCGACACCAAGACGGTCGACAACGCCCTGCAGCGGGTCAAGCGCAAGGTGGGCGCCCACCTGCGCACGCGCCTGGTTGCGTCCTAGCCGGCGTGTACGGACCAGGCTTCTGGCGCGACTTGCCGCCCGGTAGGGCCAGGCGGAGGATCGTGCGGTGCACGCTGCCGAGCTGCTTGCGCAGGGGGCCGGTGTTGTAAGGCAGTCCGTAGCGTGGCAGATGTCGCGCACCCGTGGGGGCGATCTCCGCATAGCGGCTCGATGGCATGTCCGGGTAGAGGTGGTGCTCGACCTGAAAGCTCAGGTTGCCGGCCATCAGGTGGAACAGAGGACCCCCGTCGATGTTCGCCGAGCCGAGCAATTGGCGTACGTACCAGCCACCGCGCGTCTCGTTCTCGACCTCGCGCTCGCTGAACGTGTAGGTCTGGTCCGGGAAGTGCCCGCAGAAGATGATCGAGTAGGCCCACACGTTGCGCACGAGGTTCGCGGTGAAGTTCGCCGCCAAGCGTCGACCTTGATGGTGCGGCGCTACGTCCGCCGCACTCGCCTCGCCTCGCGTGCGCGTTGTGCGCGTCGTGGCGTCGTCACCGCGGCCGACAGCAGCGGAAAGGCGACATAGTCCTTCACCACTTGGCGGCGCGCCTTCGCGCCGATCGCCTTCAGCTCTTCGACCACCTGCCGCTTGGACTTCTCGCCGCCTCTTGATCGCCTCGAAGTTGAGGTCGTGCATGCCACGCCCCACTCGAAGAAGCCCATCAAGATCAGGTTGTAGAGAGGCTGGAGGAGATACACCGGATGCCAAGGCTGGTGAGTGTCGATCCGCATGATCTCGTAGCCCAGGTCGCGATCCTTGCCGCTGATGTTGGTGAAGGTGTGGTGCTCATAGTTGTGGGAGTGTCGCCAAGCGTCGGCCGGTGAGGCGGTGTCCCAATCCCAGTTCTTCGAGTTGATGTCCGGGTCGTTCATCCAGTCCCACTGACCGTGCATCACGTTATGGCCGATCTCCATGTTCTCCAGGATCTTGGCCACCGACAAAGCCGCGGTTCCGCCCAGCCAAAAAGACCGCTTGCGCGAGCCGAGCAACATCACGCGAGCGGCCAGGACCAAGTACCTGTGCAGCTTGATGGTGTTCCGTATGTATTTGGCGTCCTGTCGTTCAGGTCGGCATACACCTCGTCGTGGATCGCGTCGAACTCGCGGCCCAAATGCTCCAGCTGCTCCGCGCTCAGGTCGGGCCAGCGGGCTCTCGGCCTCGCTCGCGGCGGGCCGATCGTCAAGCAGGGTGGCGGACATATTCGTGCTCCTCGGGTCTCGGGGTCAAAGGTCGATCTCGACTGCGCCCTCGGGCGCGTTCACGCATGTACGCACCATCTCCCCGGGCGCTCCATGCACTCGGCCGGTGCGCAAATCGCGCACTTGGCCGGCCCTCAATCTCCCCACGCAGGTGTGACAGATTCCCATCCGACACCCATACGGCAGTTCAGCGCCAGCCTGCTCTCCGGCGAGGAGGATCGGCTGCTCGCCGTCGCTGTGGCAAACGACCGCGCTGGCGCGAAAGCGGATCTCGCCGCCTGCCCCCGCTCGCCGTCGCCCACACGCTCGTCGGCTTGGAAGCGCTCGACGTGCAGCCTCTGCTCGCAGCCGCGGCTTTGCCAGTGACCGGCCATAGCGTCCAACAGCCCGGCGGGACCGCACACGAAAGCCTCGCGGGTCTCCCAGTCGGGGCACATCTCCTCGATGTCCTCGGCCCCAATGCGACCTTCGGAGCCGGTCATCCGCAATTGCAAGCGATATCCGGGTTGCTCGCGCTCGAGAGCTTGCATGTCCGCGCCGAAGATCGCGTCCTCGGCGGTGCGGGCGCAATGGATGTGAACCACGTCATCGACGCGCGAGTCGGCGGCGAGATGGCGCAACATGCTCATGATCGGCGTGACACCGCTGCCCGCACTCACGAACAGCAGCTTGCCGGGCACCGGGTCGGGGAGCACGAATGTGCCTTCCACGCCGCCCAACCGCACGATCGCGCCCGGCCGTACCCGACCATTGAGGAAGGGGGAGACCTTGCCGCCTTCGAGGAGCTTGGGAGTGATCGAGATGCACCCATCCTTGCGTCCGGGCGCCGAGGTCAAGGAATAGGCGCGCCAGTGATGGATCCCGTCCACCGCAATCCCCAACCTCACATACTGCCCCGGCCTGTGTCCCGGCCACTCCCAGCCCGGCTTGATCGTAACGGTCACCGCCCGCGGGGTCTCGCGCTCGACGCGCACGACCTTGCCCCGCAGCTCGCGAGTCGACCAAAGTGGGTTGACCAACTCCAAGTAGTCGTCCGGCAGCAGGGGCGAAGTGAACGAACGTACCAGCGCCATCGCGCGCCGACGCGCCTCGGGCACCTTGGGCACGGCGCCGCGCTCAGCCATGGATTTCGGCCAAGGTCGTCTTCACGTCTCGGGCTTGAGGTTTGGAACCGGCCATGGGTGATCTCCAGTGGTTTCGCGAGCCCTTTGCATCTGACTCCGATCAATGATACCTCAAATGAGGTTACATGCAAGATGGTATCCTCAAGTCGAGATGGCGACCCGTACAGAGACTGAGGCCGAGACCCGCAGCGACACGCGAGATGGCGCTGCCGAGGAACTTCGAGACGCCGTGCCAGGGGAGGCCTCACGATCGAGCAGCTCGCGGCCGAGGTGGGGATGTCGGTTCGCAACATCCGCAACCACCAGTCTCGCGGCCTGCTCCCCGCGCCCGAGGTGAGGGCCCGCGTCGGCTACTACAACGCCGAGCACGTCGCTCGCCTGCGTCTGATCCTCGACCTGCAGGCCGACGGATTCAACCTGGCCGCGATCGAGCGCCTCATGAGCTCCTCCGGCGGGGTCGCCGGACGGTTGCTGGGCTTGCGCAACGCGATGACAACTCCCTACGCCAGCGAGGCGCCCGAGGTGGTCACCGCCGAGGATCTGGAACGCCGCTTCGGGGAAGTCGACCCCAAGAGCGTCGAGCGCATCCGCAAGCTCAAGCTCCTCGTTCCGCTCGGCGACGACCGCTTCGAAGTGCCGAGTCCGGCACTCATGAAAGCAGCCGAAGAAGTCACCGCTTTGGGAATTCCCCTGCCGGCGGCTCTGGTCTTGGTCGAGCGTGTCAGTCGCGACTGCGAATCGATCTCCAAGGCCTTCGTCCGCCTGTTCCTCAAAGAGCTGTGGGATCCCTTTGAGCAGGCCGGGCAGCCCGACGAGCGCTGGGAGGAGATGATCGAGGCGACCCAGGCCCTGCGTCCGATCGCCTCTGAGGCCTTGCTCGCGATCTTCAAGCAACGCATGACCGCCCAAGTCGAGCGTGCCTTCGGCAAGGTGCTCGAGCAGCAAACCAAGCGCTCTGGATAAGTCCCGCATCAATCGCGGCCGGGCCCGGTGTTCTAGGGGCGAGAACCCACCACGCAGCCATCGCAAGGGAGGCGACGATGCGTTCACGCATGACCCTACCGGCCATCTTGGCCGTCATTCGCTGCTTGCAATCGCTCCGGCCAGTGCCTCGGCCCACAAGCATGCTTCGCCCCGTGGGCACTGTGGCATCAGCCTGCAGGCGCCCACCCACATCGTTGCGGGCGAAGAAGTCCTTATCTTCGGACGCCTCCGCTGCCCCAACCCCGCCAACGCGGCCCACCAAGAAGTCAAGCTGTTCCACCACATCTGGGGCTTGCCCGGTTTCGCCTATGTTCAAAGCATAAAAACCGACGCGGCCGGCTTCTATGCGATCTCGCGCGCCGACGGCGTCGTCGAAACCAACCGCGCTTGGTACGTCCGGGCCGCAGGCGCCCGTAGCGCCACCAAGCGGATCCGCGTCTCCGCCCAAGTAACCCTCAGCGGCCCGCCCGAAGGTCAGCTCTCGACCGGCTATCCCAACCGCGTCAACTTCACCGGCACGGTCGCGCCCGCCGACATCGGCGCACGCGTGATCCTCCAGCGCCAAAACTCGCTCACCGGTAACGAATGGCACCGCATCGACTCCTCGATCGTCGAGCCCGGCACCTCCAGCGGAGCCGGCGTCTTCACGATCGTCCACACCTTCGTCGTTCCGGGGGACGCCAACATCAGGGTCTTGGTGCGCTCCCAAGGACGAAACGTTCCGAGCGAATCTAATGTCCTCGCCTACTCGATCTCCCAAGCCCAAAACCCGCGACTCACGATCCAGTCCTCGTCCGACCCCATCGCCTTCGGCGAAGCCGTCACCATCAGCGGGAAGTTGGCGGTAGGCGGGAGTCGCTCCTTGGCGCTCCAGGCCCACACCGCAGGCAGCCCCGGGTTCGTCACCGTGGCCCAAACAGTCGCCAACTCCCTCGGCGAATACACCTTTCCCATGCAGTCGCCGGTCAACAGCACCTTCTACCGGGTGCAAGCGGGGCAATTCGTGTGTCCGCCGAACGCCATGTGTCCGGCGATCGCCTTCAGGCCGATCTCCTCGGCCGTCCTCTACGAGGGCGTCCACGACCTGATCGGGGCGTCCGCTTCCCCGACCACGGTCCAGGCCGGCCAAACAGTCACCTTCTCAGGGGTCGTCTCACCCGATCACACCGGCCACATCGTCTATCTCGAACGCCAAAACGCCCACGGCCCCGGATTTCATCCGATCCAGGTGTGGTTCGTCGGCCCCGGCTCGGCCTACGCGATACCGCATCGCTTCTTTCAGCCCGGCACCAAGGTGGTGCGCGTTTACATCCCGGGCGGCCCCGAGAATCAGGGAGCCTCCAGCGCTCCCCTGAACATCGCCGTCACCCCTGCGCCCGCGTCGAGCCTGACACCCGAAGCGCCCGGCAACTCGGCGCTGCCTGCCGAAGGCGAATCCTGAGAACGAGGCCTCCTAGACCTGGTTGCGCCAGGTCTAGGAGAGGGTCTGCCGGGTCGACTCAGTGGTTCGCTCAGGTCTTCGGCTAGGAGACTGGTCTGCCGGGTCGACTCAGCGGTCTTCCGTTCACACGACCCAATCCAGCTCGAGGCCCATATCCCGGCCGCGGCAGTTCGCCGCCCGGGCGCAACGACGAAGAATTGCCACGCGCAGAAACCCCGAAATCGTCGGCCCCCGAATCGCCGGCCCCGAAATCGCCCGCCTCGCGCCCGTCGCGATTCTCGCGGTCGAGCCCGGTGATCGGGGCATTGCAATTGGGGCAGCAGTCGCCGGCCGCCCAAACCAAGAGGGCGTCGGTCCAGTGACGGCACTCCTTGCAGCGCACCCTCTGACGCATCATCGACCAATCTTCATTACGTCTTGGAGCATTCCCGAATGATCCTTGCGCCAAACCGTCGAATATTCCCGTACGGTCTTTGCACCAAACCGTCGAAGCGTCCCCGCATCGTCTTGCACAAAAGTGCATGCGGATCACCCCCTTCGGAGGATGCGCCCGTTCGACGGTGCCCCTACCGTCCCACCCAGCGCTTTTGCGCGCTTTCTCAAGGCGACAAGGAGGCAACCATGGACACAGGCTACGACGCCCCCAACCAGCCCGCTCGCGGAGCCGGGGTGGACCCGGGCGGTCCCTACGAAGGCGAAGGCTGGGTCTCTTTCGCCGCGATCATGATCGCGATCGTCGGCGTGCTCAACTTCATCTACGGCATCGCCGCGATCTCCAACTCGCACTTCTACGTCCGCGACGCCACCTACATCATCAGCGGCCTCAACACCTGGGGCTGGGTCCTGATGATCACCGGAATCATCCAGTTCTGCGCCGCCATCGCGATCTTCGGACACGTCGAGTGGGGTCGCTGGATCGGCATCCTCACCGCCTCGATCAACGCGATCATCCAGCTCATCTTCATACCGGCCTACCCCTTCGGATCCCTCGCCCTCTTCGCGCTGGACATCCTGATCGTCTACGGCCTGGTCGCCTACGGCGGCCGACAAGGCAGGACCGGGTGAAAGCGCCCATCTCGGTCCCTCTCGCCGAGCGCGACGACATCGCTTCCCGCCCCGGAGATCCAACGTACGCTCGCGGGCATCTCCGCGGGTGACTCCGCCGTGCTCGAGTCGGCCGTCGGGTTGCGCGAAGTAGACCTCGCGGCGAGCGGTCTCGACGGGCGCACTTTCGCACTCGTCAAGATCGCCGCGCTCGTCGCGCTAGACGCGCCGCCCGCCTCCTACGCTTGGCAGGTCTCCAACGCCTTGTCCCAAGGAGCCACGCCTGAGGACATAACCGGCGTCCTGCGCGCCGTCGCCCCCCAGGTCGGCGCGCCCCGAGTGGTCGCGGCGGCCCCCGAGATCATGCTCGCGCTCGGCCTCCCCCTCCCTGGCGAGGGTGCCTGACATCGCGCTCAGCTTCCGCCACCCCGGTGCGAGGCCCGACCGCCGCCATGCCGCGGCTATCCGTGCTAACTACCTGCACCCAATCGGTAGTCCCCTAGCCCGGCCCGTGCTCGACACCGGATGCCCCTCCCTTAGCCGGGCCTTACGTTGTGTGCCATGTCGCAAGCCCTCCAAAGCGGGCCTCTGTCTTCCCAAGAGGCCACGATCGAGCGGCCACGATTGCTCGCGGAGCTGAAAGACGCGCGACACACCCCCATCGTCAGCGTCGTCGCGCCCGCCGGATACGGCAAGACATGCCTGCTCGCCGACTTGGCCGCGCAAGACCCGCGCGCCAGCGTCTGGATGGCCTGTGACCGACAGCAGGCCGATCCGACCTCAGTAGTGCGCGCCCTCCTCGCGCCCTACGCGGCGCTTGAACCCTTCCACCTTCCCGCCAGAGGGAGTGACGGATCCGAGCCGGACCCCGACCCACCTGCCTCGCCCAGCTTCGTCGAATCGCTCGAACGACGATCCAAACCCCTCCTACTGATACTCGACGACCTCCACCTGCTCGCCGACCAGCCCTCCCTGGACGTCCTCGCCGAGGTGGCCGAGCATCTCCCCGAAGGTTCCCAACTCGTGCTCGCCTCCCGCCGGCCTTTGCCCCTGCCCCTGGCCCGTCTGCGGGCACACCGCGCCCTGTTCGAGCTCGGCCCCCACGACCTGGCGATGAGCGAAGCCGAGACTGCCCACTTGTTGGATCTCGCCGGCGTTCCCTGCACACCGGCCCAAAGCCAAGCCTTGCTGCAGCGCACCCAAGGTTGGCCTGCCGCACTCTGCTTGGCGGCCCTGTCGGCCTCCCAAGAGGCCGATCCGCAGGCGTCCTTGGCCGATTTCGGGGGAGACCGTCCCGTGATGGCCGCTTATTTGCGCGAGGAGCTCCTCGACGAGCTCGACGCCCACCAGCGCGAATTCCTGACCTTCACCTCGGTCTGCTCCCAACTCTCCGGCCCCCTCTGCGACGCCTTGCTGGACCGCACCGGCTCGGTGGACGTCCTCGACGATCTGCTCGGCGCCGGCTTCCCCCTGATCGCATGCGAGCACGACACCTATTGCCTGCACCCTCTCGTGCGCGAAACGCTCCGCGCCGAGCTGTGTCACCGCGACCCCGCTCGCGTCCGTGCTTTGCACCTGCGGGCAAGCGATTTCCACGCCGCCTTGCTCGATCAAGACAAGGCGATCGCCCACGCCGTAGCCGCACGCGCACCGCACCGCGCCGGCGAGCTCATGTGGGCGCAACTTCCGCGCTACCTGGCGCAAGGACGCACCGAGTTTCTGCGGTCCCAACTGGCCCAGCTCCCCGCCGCCGACTTCCACGATCAAGCCCCGCTCGCCCTCACCGCCGCCTACACCGCATTGGCCGTCGGCGACGCCCGCCAAGCCGACCGTTACGGCCTCTTGGGGGCCGCCGCCCTGGCCCGTCAAGGTGAGTCTTCGCAGGTCTCCTCGCTCACGACGGGCCTTGCCCTGATCGAGGCGCTACTAGCCGATCCCGCCGTCGCCCCCCTCGGGGATCGCGCCGCCCAAGCGTATGACTCCGAGGCCGAGGACAGTCCTTGGCGCTCTGTCTGCTGTCTGCTCCAAGGCGTCTCCGAGCACCTCCTCGGCGACCCCGCCGGCGCGCGCACCCACCTCGAGCAGGGCATCCGCCGCAGCGCCGTCTGCGCTCCCCACGTGGAGACCCTCTGTCTCGTCTCAGCTTGCCGTCATCGCCGTCGAAGAGGGCGATTGGGAAGGCGGTCTGGATTCGATTGCGCGGGCCGTGCTCCAAGTCGAGCGCCACGGACTCGCTTCCCACCCCACTGCCGCCCTCACCTATGCCGTCTCCGCCGAGGTCCAAGCCCACGCCGGTCGCATCGACCGCGGCAAGCACGACCTTCGCCGTGCTTCCCAACTGCTCGCTCGTCTCCCCGAGTTCATCCCCTGGTACGAGGCCGAGACGCGCATCGTCTTGGCCCGCGCCGCCTTGCGCCTGGCCGACGTAACCGCGGCCCGCGCCTTGCTCGCCGACGCCTCCCGCCTGGCCCGACGCGTGCCCGATGCTGTCGTCTTCGGCGACTGGCTCGAGGACAGCTGGGGCCTGCTCGACTCGACCGCCACCCACGCCTTGACCGGCGCGTCGACCTTGACCAAGGCCGAGTTGCGCATCCTGCGCTTCCTGCCCACCCACCTCAGCCTCCGCGAGATCGCATTGCGCCTGCACGTCTCTACCAACACTGTCAAGACCCAAGCCCACGCCGTCTACCGCAAGCTTGGAGTCTCCTCGCGCTCCGGCGCGGTCGCCCGTGCCGTTTCGATAGGACTGCTCGAGCCTTGAGGTGGGGCGCCCTGCGCGCGCGCGTGTGCGCGGTGGGGGTTCCAGTTGGGGATGCCTCGCGGGTGCGCGTGCGGGGTCCAGTTCGTTTTTGGGGTGCCTGCGCGCGCGTGTGTGCGCGCGTGTGTGCGCGCGTGCGGGGGGTTCGGTTCAGCTGTTGGGCTTGTAGCCCAGCTCCAAGATCTCGCGCGCCGCGGCCACGACCAAGGGGACGAGCTGCTCGAGCACCTGGGCGTGCCTGAAGGCCGAGTTCGCGGCCGCCACTTCGACCGCGCCGATCACCTCTCTTGGAGCGCGCCCTCAACGGTGCTGCCACGCACCGTTGTCCTTGCACGTGGACTTGGTCGGCTAGCGCCCATCCGTGCTCGCGCATGCCCTCCAGCTCTGCCCTGGACTTCAGTGCTCGCTTGCCCCTCCGGATGGTCTCGCCTCCGAGATCGGCCCCCCGTTCCGAGCCCGCCGGGGCGTCGTCGAGTGCCACGGCCAGCTCCCTCTTCGGGAAGGTGCGCTAGGAGCACCCGTGCCCATCGCCGTATCCGCCGCCGCAGGCGCGAGCCGCGTCCCAACCGGCCGGGACTTCGAGCTGCCCCCCGAGCGGAGCTGCGCGCGCGTCCACATACACGATGTCCGACCCGTCCAACAACCCCACGCTGGCCGTGCAAGCGCTGCGATCGCGCAGTTCGGCGAGGTGGCGATGCGAGAGCTTGCCCAGCAGCGGTCGAGCCGATCGCCGAACGACCCAGGTCGCCCGCGCGCATGCCCAGCCGGTACTTGCGCATCGGGCCTTGCTCCAGATAGTCGAGCGCCACCAAAGTCGACGCATAACGGTGGGTCGTCGGCCTGCTCATTTCGAGCACTTCGGCGATCTCGGCGATGCCCAGCCAAGGCCGCTCGGGAGTAAAGGTCCTGAGGATCGCCAAGCCACGCTCGAGCGACTGCGAGTAGCGACCCTCGTGAGATGTCGGGAGATGCAAGACGCCTCCGCGTATAGGGGACATGGTCGTCATCCGCTGGGCTTCCCTTCCCTGCGCCTCGCAACATTCGGTTCAGCCGCGCCCAGCGGCAGCGACAATGGTGCTCATCGGCGCCAGTCTCAGGGCTAGTCAGTGCTGAACTTTTCAGCGCTGAATCGCTGTTGGCGGGGCTTGAGCCAAGTACAGCTCGGGCCGACTCGTGGGTTGTTCGGCCGGCAACCCTTCGAGCATCTCGCGAACGCCTTGCAGCCATTCGATGCGAGCGTGCCAGAAGGCAAGCTCGGCGTCTCTCGATATCACGCTGACCATCCGGTCCCACTCCGTGCCCTCGACCGGCGTCGGCTTCGGAGGCCCGCGTCAGATCCTGGACCCGCCCCAAGGCACACGAGCTCCTGGCCGTGGACCAACTCGATCATGCGCGGCGCGTCATGCGGGCCGGCACAGAGCAATTCTGAAGTGCAGATCGTCGCGCAGCGGTGGCTCGACCGTCGTCGAGAGCAGCCAACTCTTCAAACGATGCAACCCCTAAGGGAGTGGCCTCGTAGATCGCTCGCCGCCCCGGCGTGCCGTTGGGCAGCGGCTTCCCGTTCTCGTCGACCCTGCGCACCAAGCCTTCGGTCTCGAGCTTCTCGAGGGCCCAGTACGGGTAGGAGTCTGCAAGATCGGCAAAACGCAACTGCCGCCGCACCCCAGATGCGATCCGGTATGCGTAGCTGGGCTGGTCGATCACCAGCCCGAGGACGGCATGCTTAGCGGACACCGGCTTCCGCTCGCCTTCTAACCAGTGGACTTCGGGCAAGTCCGTGACAATAGTCGAAGAGCTTTCACTATTCGAAGGGCCTCCGGTCGATCTCCGACGGGCGGGATCCCCCTCGCTTTTCCCCCCGGTGATCCAGATGAGATCGGGGCCCGCGCTTTGTCAGGCTGCCACACGAGATGCAGGTTGTGCGCAGCCGGCCGGGGCCTTTCGGATTGTCCTAAAGAGTCGGAAACAAACGGGCCTAGGCTGCTCGTAGGGCGGCGGCCGGTGTGGGCTGGCTGAGCTCTTGAGCCCTAGACAAGGACTAGCCGTGTTGGATGGGCCTCGGAGCGTCCGGTTGGCTCGCTACCGGAGATCGCGCGAAAGCCGGAGACGGGATTCGAACCCGTGACCCCCTGTTTACAAGACAGGTGCTCTGGCCAGCTGAGCTACTCCGGCGGGAAGCTCGAGGGTAGCGGTCTGTCGGCTGTAACGCAGCCTGTGGATGCGGGTATCCCAATGTATGCCAGCCTTGAACGCCTTGCGCCAGCGCACTCTCGCCCGCGGCGTCAATCCCTTGCTCTACTGGCTCGCCAGGGCCCTCTTGGTGCCCTTCTTCCTGGTCTACTTCCGCCTCGATCGCATCGGCCGCGAGCACGTCCCGAGCTCGGGCCCGGTGCTGCTGGCCGCCAACCATCGCAGCTTCCTTGACCCGTTCGTGATCGGCACGCTCACGCGGCGTCCGGTCTACTACATGGCCAAGCGCGAGCTGTTCGAGCGGTCCTGGCAGGCCTGGATCCTGGGCCGCCTGGGCGCCTTTCCGATCGATCGGGGCGCGGGTGACGAGCACGCGATGTCCACTGCCCGCTCGATCCTGGAACGTGGCGACTGCGTCGTGATCTTTCCCGAGGGCACGCGCGTGCGCCCGGGTCCCCTCGGCCATCCCCATCGCGGTGTCGGTCGTCTCGCATTGCAAACCGGCGCCAGGGTCGTGCCTGTAGCCGTCATGGGTACTGAGGACGTGCGCCGAGGCTGGCGCGTCCGCCCGCGCAAGGTCACCCTCCGCTGCGGTCGCCCGCTCGGCTTTCCCCAGGCAGAGCGTCCTTCTCCCTCGATTGCCCTGGGGGTCGCCGAGCGGATCTGGGCGTGTGTCAGCCTGCAATGGGAATGGCTCGGAGGCGCCGGCTCCGCTTCCCCGTCCGAACTCCCGGCCAGCGACAGAGAGCGTCACGCGCGGGCCGCGTGAGGACTCGAGCCCCGAGCTTTGGAGGGTAGGGTGCGATGAGTGTCTCCCCAACCGCAGAAGTCCAAGGCGCAGCTCGACGCCGAGTTCTCCGAGCTGTACCGGGCTCACCTGCGAGATGTCTACAGCTATGCCTACTACCGGGTCGGCAACCACCACGACGCGGAGGATCTCACCGAGCAGACCTTCCTGCAGGCCTACCGCCACTTCGAGCGTGCCCAGCGAGAGTCCCATGGGAGGCCGTTGCGCCCGTGGCTGATCCGGATCGCTCACAACCTTGCTGCCAATCTCTATCGCGATCGCTCGCGCCGTCCGGCCTCGCCTTTGGAGGACACCTCAGAGCTGGTCGCCTCGCACACCACCGAGGACCTGGTAGAGGGTCGCGAGGATCTCGGTCGGGTGCTCGACGGGGTACAGCGCCTGCCCGACGACAGGCGCGAGGCCTTGATCATGCGCTTCGCGCTCGGCATGGACAATCGCGAGATCGCACGCGCGATGGGTCGCACCGACGGGGCCACGAAGGTGCTCATCCATCGTGCCATCAAGCAGCTCGAGGAGATGGTCGCCGTGACGGACGAGGGAGACGGCGATGAGTGACGTCGCAAACTTCGAGGGGCTCCTGCACAAGGCGCTCTCGCCGGTCGAGCCGCCCGAGGATCTGGGCAGGCGCTTGGAGGGCGCCCTCACGAGCCTCACCGAGAGCGCCGTCGAGGAGCTCGAGGCTTGGGAGCTATCCGCCATGCGGGATCCGCGCAACTGGGTCCGACCCGCAACCGCGGTCGTTGTCGGAGGGAGCGCCGGCGTCGCGCTCGTGCTCTTGCGTGCGCGCCATCGGCCTGGCTCCCAGGCGAGCGCCCTACGGGATGTAAGGCACGCGGCAGAGCGCGCCGTAAGCGATCTCAGTGGGCATACGCGGCGCTTGCTGGGCGACCGCTGAGCCTGCTGGGCAACCGCTGGGCCTGGTGGCGACCGCTGGGCCTGGTGGGCGACCCTTGAGCTTGTTGGGCGACCACGGGCTCGGTTCGAGCTCACCGACTGATCCCTCGGCCGGCCGTCCTCGGCCGGTCGCGTTTCCGCTGTGAGCGGCTTCCTTCCGCAATTTCACTTGCAATTTCGCGCGGCACTCTTCACAGTGTGTCTGGTTCGGAACTATTCCGACTATCAGGCATGAGACATCAGGCATGAGACACATTGACGACAAGAGGCGCACCCCCACGGCAGCCAGGGCGGCCACCTTTTCAGCTGTTTGCCTGGCCTTTGGCCTGCCGGTCACAGGTTCGCTCGAATCGTTCCCAGCTATTGCCGGGCGACTCTCCGACGAGGCCCTCATGGCTCTCGTGGCAACCGAGGATCCGCACGCCTTTGCGGTTCTCTACCGCCGCCACATTCGTGCCGCCATGGCGCTCGCCACGCAGATGTGCTCGCGGCCTGCGATCGCGGAGGAGGTCGTCCAAGAGGCGTTCCTCTCGGCTTGGCGGGGTCGACGGCACTTCGATTGCAGCAGGGGCAGTGCCAGGGCATGGCTGCTGGGGATCGTCCGCAACCGCGCCATCGACGTGCTGCGCCAAGGCGTCGCCTACGAGCTTGCCGACAGCGGCGATCGTCCCGTCGAGGACCTGTTCGAAGCACCGGAGCACACAGAAGGGGAGGTCGGCCGGCGCGAGCAAGCCCGTGAGCTGCTGACCGCGATCGACGGGCTTCCACCCGAGCAGAGCCGCGTAATAGCGCTCGCCTACTACGGTGGCTACACCCACGCCCAGATCGCCACAATGCTCGACACGCCGGTCGGCACAGTCAAGGGCAGGATGCGCCTCGGGCTGCGCAAGATGGCTGGTAGCGTGCCTGCCTCGATCTGAGCGCGTTTCGCGCAAGGGGGTCTGTGTGGCGCGAGGGTCTGTGTCGCGCAAAGGGGTCCGTGTCGGGGGGGGGGGGGCCTTGTAGCGCGAGGTACCGGGTCCTGCTCGCGGGCCTCGCCCTCGAGTCTGCCCCGGGGAGGCATGCCGCTGCTAGCGTCTGCGCCGTCCATGGCCACGTGCTATCGCCACCCTTCGCGCGAGACGGGGGTCTCCTGCTCCTCGTGCGGACGACCCATCTGTCCGGATTGCATGACCCCCACTCCGGTGGGAATGCGCTGCCCGGAGTGCTCCAAACAGGGGACCAGGGTAATGACGATGCGCAACATGGCCGCGCGTCCCCGCGTCACCTTCGCCCTGATCGTCATCAACGTGCTGGCATATCTCGGTGAGGAGGGCCAGCTCACCCTGAGCGGGACATCCATTCACGGGCCCTTGATCGAAGAAGGCATCCTCTACCGCTACGGAGTTGGCGTGGAACACCAGTACTGGCGCCTCGTCACCAGTGGCTTCCTGCACGAGAATCTGCTCCATATTGCCTTCAACATGTACTTGCTCTACCTGCTCGGCATGATGCTCGAGCCGGCGCTCGGCTCGGTCAAGTTCGCGGCGATCTACTTCACCTCGCTGCTCGCTGGATCCTTCGGCGCCCTGTTCGCGACAGGTGCCCCCAGCCTGGGCGCCTCCGGAGCCGTCTTCGGGCTCATGGGAGCCGCCGTGATCGAGCTGAGGGCGCGGCGCATGAGCGTCATGGAGTCGGGCATCGGCGGCACTCATCATCATCAATCTGATCTTCTCCTTCGCGTTTGCCAACATCTCGGTCGGGGCCCACATCGGCGGCCTGATCGGAGGGGTGCTCGCCGGTCTGTCGATCAGGACCGCCGACGATCGTCACCGCTCTTGGGTGGGCTTGGCGGCCTGCGTCGCGCTATCGGCTGCCGCGGTCGCGGGCTCGATCGCAGTGGCAGGCTCCTCGGCGAGCGGAATCGCCTGAACAGCTCCCAAGCCGGGAATTACCAGTACATCGGGGTATCCTGGCCAAGGTGCCGCTTGCTCGACCAAGACGTATCGCGCGCGAACTCGCCACCAGCGAGTGGCGCCGAGAGGGCCAGGCGATCACGCGCGAGTGGAAGCTCGAAGACTTCGCCCAGGCGATCCTCTTCGTCAATCGCGTCGGCTGAGGCAGCCGAGGCCGCCAACCATCATCCCGGACATCTTTCTGCATGGCTGGAACAAGGTTCGACTGGAGCTCTCGACCCATTCCGAGGGCGGCCTCACGCAGGCAGACTTCGACATGGCTGCCACGCTCGACGGGCTCGCCTAGCGAATTGTCCCGCGAAGCTCGACGCCTCCTATCGGGATGGGTCCCGAAAGCCCGACCAGAGCCCCTGCTACGGTTGTGCGGTCGGACACAGATGAAAGACGACCAACCTCCCCGAAGTAGCTTGGCCCCGATCGGCTCTCCGCCGACCGACGCGGGCCGCTCCCACCACAAGGCTCGTCAGATGACGTGGCAATCAGTCGCCCGCGCGCACATGGGCGTCGCTCTCACGTGAACGGCCTGAAGCTTATCCTCGCGATCGTCCTGGTCGCGATCAACGCTTTCTTCGTCGCCGCCGAGTACGCGCTCGTGCGCTCCAGGCGGGCACGCCTAGAAGTCATGCGTGAGGAAGGCTCGCGCGGTGCCGCGCTCGCCCTCCACCAGCTAGACCGCATCAACGAATACATCTCGGCGGTCCAGATCGGCGTCACGATGACCTCGATCGCGATCGGTGCGCTCGCCGAGCCTGCCCTGTCGGCCATCCTCAAGGGGGTGCTTGGGAGTACCCCCAGCCACGACGCGGCAATCGCCATATCGGTGGTCGTAGCCTTCGTGTTGATTGCCGCCACCCAGCTGATAGCGGGGGAGATGGTGCCAAAGCTCTATGCGATCGACCGCTCGGAGTCGATCGCTCGGCGCATCGCGAGGCCGTTGCAGGCCTTCAGCATCCTCTTTCACCCGGTCATCATCGGTATCACGGCCGTGTCGGGTCGCATCTTGCGCTTGCTCGGTGTCGAGATGAGCGCCAATCAAGAAGGCGGATCGCCCGACGAGCTCAAGCGCCTGATAGCCGAGTCCTATGCCGGTGGCCATCTCGACCCCGGCGAGGCGGGGATGCTCACAGGTGTCTTCCACCTGCACGAGCAGGAGGCGCGCCAGGTGATGACCCCGATCCCGGCCGTCGTCACGGTCGATGTCTCCCAGGATGTCCAAACAGCGCTCGAGCTGTGCATCTCGAGCGGCCACACCAGGCTTGTGGTAATCGAGGGCGAGGACCGCGACCATGTGCGCGGTCTCGTGCACGCATCCTCGCTCGCCCGGCGGCTCATGCACGACGGCCCGGAGGCTCCGATCGAGCCGATCATGCACGACGCTCCGATCGTCCCCGAGACCAAGCCCTTGGACGATTTGCTTGCCGACCTCCAGCGCCAGCGCACCTCGATGGCCGTAGTGGTCGACGAGTACGGACGGGTCGTGGGCATCGTGACGATCGAGGACATCATCGAGGAGGTCGTGGGGGAGATCACCGACGAGACCGACCCCGCGGCCGGCGAGGTGCGCAGGCTGGCCGACGGCGACCTCTTCGTGCGCGGTCACGTCTCTATCGCCGACTTGCTCGACTACGGAGTCGAGCTCCCCGTTGACAGCGATGCCTACAACTCCGTCGGCGGATTTGTGTTCGCCGAGCTCGGCCGCCTGCCCCGCCGCGGCGACACGATCAGCTCGGGCGACTTCTCGATCAGGGTCGAGTCCGTCAACCACAATCGCATTGAGGCCGTACGCATCAGGGCGCGTCGCTCTTCCCGTGCACGCGAGGCGGATGCCCACGAGATATCCGCTCGCGAGGTGCCCCAGCGAGAGGCACCGCCCGGTGGCGCTTCCTGAGCCATGTCACGGGTCGAGGTCCGCATGCGACTCGTGGTCCTGCGGCTTCATCCCAAAGACACGTCCGGCCCGCTGGGGAGCGGGCCGGAGCGTGTGCACTGGGAGGAGGCGGGTGTGCGTTGCGACTAGGTCGCCCTTCAAGTATCGCCAGCTTGATGAAGCACACCTAAAAGTAAGGTGAGGCTCCGTCAATAATCGGGCAGGCCCAGACCCGGACTCGCTCAGTAGTTCAGGAAGCCCCGCTTGGTCTTGCGCCCAAGCGCGCCCTCGGCGATCAGCTCGTCCACGCGCGAAGGGATCGCCTCGCCGATCGTCTCGCCGATTGCCTTGGATACGTCCAGCCCCACCAGATCGAGCAGGGCGAATGGGCCCATCGGGTGTCCTGCGCCGAGCTTCATGCAAGTGTCGATGTCCTGTGGCTCCATGCCCGTCTCTTCGAGCAGGCGCACAGCGTTGAACAAGTAGGGGAACAGCAGACGGTTGACCACGAACCCGGGCACGTCGGGCACCTCGACCGCGGTCTTCTCGAACGCCTCGCATAGCGCGAGCGCCCGCGCGCGGGTCTCCTCGGAAGCTGCCTGCGGAAAGACGAGCTCGACGAGCTTCATCCTCGTGACGGGGTTGAACACGTGCAAACCGAGGAACCGCTCCGGCCGCCCACAGGCCTCGGCGAGTCGCTCCACCGACAGAGACGAGGTGGTCGAGGCAAGGATCGCCTGCTCGTCGAGCACACCGTTCAGCTCGGCCAAGAGCCCTGCCTTGACGTCATGGTCCTCGACGATCGCCTCCACCGCGAAGGACACGTGGGCGAGTGCGCCGAGGTCGGTCACGATCTGGACGTGCTCGGGGTCGATCTCGGCCTCCAAGCGGCTGAGCGTCTTCTCGACGGTTGCCCGGGCGCGGACGGCCGAAGTCTCCGAGCGGGCGAGCAGCAGTACGGGTCCGTGGTGGGCTGCGGTGGCGGCCAGGCCGCAGGCGATCGTTCCGCTGCCGATTATTCCGATACGTTCGTTCAAGATCTTCGCTTCTGTGGCGGTCTGGGTCGGGCCACCAATCTGGCGGCTATGCGCGAGCGCGGGGTGGGCGCTGTTCGGTCCGACCTCGCCCCGATCGCCGAAACGCGCGTTTGGTTGACTGACCAGTCAATCTAGGGGTCGCTGAGCGGTACAGTAGAGGGAGCGAGCACCGTCCGCGTTCCTGAGATCGCGCCCCGGTGTCGTACGCCACAAGCCAGGCGTGATGGCCCGGCGGGATGGCGG
This sequence comes from uncultured Alphaproteobacteria bacterium, assembly GCA_963739945.1. Lineage (GTDB taxonomy): Bacteria > Pseudomonadota > Alphaproteobacteria > Rhizobiales > Xanthobacteraceae > BOG-931. The sequence continues at coordinate 25,763 of CAVUCN010000012.1, forward strand.
AGCGCCAAAAGATCGAGCAAAAGGACTTCCATCATGAGGCAAGCAGACGGCCGCGAGGTCGTGATCGTCGAGGCGGTTCGCACACCGATCGGTCGCGGTCACCTCGAGAAGGGCTACTACAAGGACACTCATCCCAACGCCTTGCTCGCGAAGGTCTACACCGAGGTGATCGACCGCGCCGGCATCGAGCCCGCGGTGGTTGAGGATGTGGTCGCGGGTTGCGTACAGCAGTTTGGCGAGCAGGGCTTCAACATCGCTCGCAACGCCTGGCTTCAGGCCGGCTTGCCGATCGAGACGCCCGGAACGACGGTTGACCGCCAGTGCGGCTCGGCCCAGCAGGCTGTCAACTTCTCGGCCGCCTTGATCGCCGCCGGCGTGCACGACACGATGATCGGCGGTGGCGTGGAGCACATGGGCCACTTCCCCTTCGCGGCGGGGATGAAGACCCAACAGGAGTTCGGATTCGCCTTCACGCCCGAGCTGATGGCCAAGCACAACATCGTCGGCCAGGGCCTCGGCGCCGAGATGATCGCCGACGAGTGGGAGATACCGCGCTCCGAGCTCGACGAGCTGGCGGTGCGCTCGCACAAACTGGCCCATCAGGCCACCGAGGAGGGCCGCTTCGAGCGCGAGATTGTGCCCTTTGCGGTCAACGGCGACACCTACGTCACAGATCAGGGCATCCGTCCTGATACGAACCTCGAGGCCCTCTCACAGCTCAAACCCGCGTTCAAGCCGGACGGCAAGATCACCGCGGGCAACAGCTCTCAGATCTCAGACGGCGCAGCAGCCGTACTGCTGATGTCTGCCGAGAAGGCCAAGGCGCTCGGCTTGCACAGCCCGTGCGCGAATCGTGGACCAGACGACCGTCGGCTGCGACCCAGTGAAGATGCTCGAAGGGCCGATTCCCGCCACGCGCAAGATCCTCGAGCGCAACTCGATGAAGATCGACGACATCGACCTGATCGAGATCAACGAGGCTTTTGCGCCCGGTCGTGGCTGCTTGGAAGCGCGAGCTGCTCCCCGACATGGACCGCGTGAACGTCAATGGCGGCGCGATGGCCCTGGGTCATCCGCTTGGGCTCCACCGGCGCCCGCCTGATCACGACGCTCCTGCACGAGCTCGAGCGCTCGGACAAGGAAATCGGCTTCGTCACGATGTGCTGTGGCGGCGGTCTTGGCACCGGAACCCTGATCCAGAGGGTCTGAGCTATCCCTTCGGCCCCGCGCCGGTCCAGTTGACTGGGACCGGCGCGAGGGCCAAGAGTGCCTGCCAGGTCGCCGCTTCGGTATCACCGCTTGCGGTGATCCCGTGGACCGCTCTGGAACTGTTCCAGGTTCGCCTTGGTCGGCGCGTCGAAGATGCCGGTGGTCGCCTGGGTGGGGACGCAGCGGCGAGGTGCTCCTGCATCCACAGCACCGGATCTCCTTTGCTGCCTTCGCCCAATTCCGAGAAGGATTGGTCGGGCGTGACGCTCGTGAGCGGGCCAAGGGTGTGGCGAGGGCGCTCCAAAGGCTGGCAGGGGTCTCCTGGAAGTCCCAAAAGGAGATGCCGGCGGCGCCGTACAGCGAGGCCTCCTCGCGAAAGCGCACAACTTCTTCGGAACTCGGTTTGGAATAAGTCTGGCCCAGCGGGAAGATCGGCCGTCCGTAGACCCGGTTTGAGATGAACGTGTTCGCGTAGGTCGTGTCCACCGAGTTGCCGATGTCCTTCCAGTACATCTGCGGAGCGTTGAACTGGGCGCCTTCGGGTCCCAAGAAAACCGAGTAGGGGAAGGACGTGTGGTAGTAGACGTAGGGGAAGGAGGCCAAGCCCAGCGGATAGGCGGCGCCAATCTTAGCCCTCAAGTCCGCGATATAGGTTTGGGCCGCCCCGTACTTGCCTTCGTACTCGGCCTCCGCGTCGATCACCAGGCAATCGGCCCCGTTTGCGACCGCCTCGGCGCCCAAGTTCGCCTCACCTGCGGGATTGGTGCCATACACGTACTGCCACGCGCACACCTTCAACCCGTTGGCATGCAGCGTCTGGACCAGTTCGGGGCTGAACTGACTCCAGTAGTTGGAGGAGCCGTCCGAACTCTTGACGTAGAGCGTGCTCACGCCGGCGGCGTGGGCCTGGGCGACGATCGAGGCGAGATTGCCACCGTCGGACTGGCTCACATACCAGATCCACATGCCTTGGCCGTCGAAGGCGCTGCCCGAGGGCGCCGGCGCCACGGTGGTCGAGTGGGAAGCCGGTGGCGTGGGGGGGTGCAGGGCATAGTTGACGACATGGATCGGCCCATAGGAGTTGGAGTGGCCGCCACGCCCGACCAGGACCATGAGACGCCCGGAGTGAGCCGTGCTCGGGACATGCACGACGATCCCAACGTCGACTTCGCCAGGTGCGCGGTCGGGGAGTTGCGCGCGATACGGGCGCCGTAGCTATGGGGAAATGCCACGACCATCCCGGTTGCGAGGCCGTTGCCCTTGACGAGTAGCTCGCCTCGCACGGACACTTGATGGGGATTGGTCGAGCAGTGGATTGCGGGGACGCAGGCCATGCTCGAGATCGCGACTTTAGTGGAGTGAGCTGTCGGACTGTTGGCCTTGGTCGAGTTGCCCCTCGTCGACGTGGAGGACGACCGCGATGGGGCACTGGTCCCAGAGGGAGTGCCACCGCCGCTGGGCGCGACCGCACCGCCTGGCGATGCCGCCGAGCTGAGAGGAGAGCCCACGAGCATCACAACCATCAAGCAGCAGGCCAAGGTCGCCGTCCTGGTGGCCAGCGAGGTCGATCGCTTGTGGACTTCGGCTCTTGCCATGAACTATCCCTTCTGCGCCTTCTGTGCTCCCGGGCCCAGACTCTGCCCAAACCTGCGCCTTCCTCGAGTCCGGAGTGGCCGGCAGACGGCCCCGGCGACGCTCGACGTTAGCGGTTATGGCCCTCCAAACCGCTGGTAGACAGAGAAGTTGCGTCCTCAGTGGTCTGTCTCGTTGTGGCGCTCGGCGCTCTCCGCCGTCTCGTTCCTGGCATATCGAGTTGATGCGCTTGCAAGGGCGTAGATCTCGGTTGGTGCTCGGGCCTAGGTCGCGAGAGCGCCGCGCAGGGCTCATCGTCCCGGTTAGTCGACTCTCCGCCCCTGGGTCCTCCCGGGTGTCATCTCTGGCGCTCTTTTGCTTGACAGGAAGGGGTGATTTCCGCTTGACATGCCGCGGTCTTTCCTATAGAACCGCAGTCGCACGTGTTCCGATTGCAAGCAACATGACCGCGTCCTTAGTTTGAAAGAGCTAGACGGAATGGCGCGCGGTCGGTCAGGCGATTGGGTCGAGGCCTGTACGCGTGCATTCGAAGTATCAACCAACCAGGAGGATAGAATGATTAGAATGGGCAAACCCCAGATGGGGCTTCTTGCGGTGGCCGCCGCAGCGCTAATGGCGCTCGCGTTCGCGGCTCCCGCGCTTGCCACCAAACCGACGGGCGACTTCGTCAACTTCGGCAACTGTCCGACGAAAGTGACCGGGGTCAACTTCTGCGTCTTCGCGCAGACGACCAGCGGCGAATTTAAGATCAAGAAAACGACAGTCCCGGTCACGAAAACGATCACGCTTCAGGGCGGAATCGTCGAGAACGAAGAAACCGGATCCGAAACATGGGTCAATGCCGACCGACGGGCAGACACCCTTTCGAAAACCCCTCAGACCGTCCCGGATGGCCTGCTCAAAATCTTGGCGCCCGAATTCTTTCCTGAAACCGCTGAAGAAAATCTTCAACGAATTCATCAGCAAAGGCATCACAGGCGTGAACGCCACCGCTGAACTTGTTGGAACAATCAGGATTAGCCGATCTGCTTGTTGAGTGGTGCGCCTGATGCTTTGAATCTGCCGCTGCGGGTCCATCTCGAAAACGAATTCCTAGGACCAAAATGCTATGTTGGCTCATAGCTCTAAACCGGTAATATCGAATTAACGACCGGCACCACAAGCCCGCCGTTACCAAACGGACCGATCACGGGCAGCCTCGGGGAACCGGAATTCAAGGATGAAGCGCTTCTGATCCTCAGGAAAAACTCGCTGGTGAACAACACGTTCGCGGCGCCCACGGCCGAAGGCTGTGGCTCGCAGATCCTGTTTGGCCTGTTTACAGGCATCATCGACAGTGCCGTGAACGCGAGTTGGAACTGCCGTCCGTCTCCGGTAACAACACGGCGATCCTGAAGGGGACACTTGAAAATGCAAGTGCGGCCGCTGTAATAGCGAGTGAAAAATAGGAAGCTTCCTAGGCTGTATGTGTAGTGAAGCAGTCGCGAAGATGAATAAGTAGATGTTGATTTGGGCCCCCCGGCAATCCGGTGGGGCCCAAATGTGGCGTGATAGCGGGCGGTAGCCTTACGTGTCTTGCGCGTCCCTCAGCGAAACCCGAGCCCTGAGGGCATCGGCACGAGCGGACTCCCCGGCAGACCAGCCGGTGGCTCCGGCAGGTTGTACCCCGTGGGCGCCACATCGTTCGGCGCATCCGCGTGGAAGATCGACGCGAGGTACTGGATCTGCTCCCGGCCTACGCCGAGCTCGAACTGCCCGCCGCCGTAGTTGCCGATCCCGTGCTCCGCGCAGAAGTCAAACGCGTCGAGCAGGTTCTCCAGCCCGCCGAGCCGCGAGGGCTTGATGTTGACCATGCGTGGGGGATAGGGAAGCGCTTCGATGTCCGCCACCGAGTGGATCGGCGCGTCCCAGGAGAAGCGCTCCCGGTGTGCCGCCAGGGCCTCGTCGGTCTCTGGGGTCAGGGCCGGATCCTCGATCCAGGCGTCTGGGAAAGCCTCGGCCACGCGTCTGTAGAGCACTGGGTCGGGTGCTTGGTCCACGATCGAGCCCGAGTAGTAGCCCTTGAAGTCGACGGACTCCACCGCGCCTGTCTCCACCAGTTCGGCGATCAAGCGCTCGCTCCAGGAGCTCGTGGGGTCGAGCTTGAAGCGCAATCCAGGGTAGGCGTCCAAGCGTCTGCGGATCGGGTCCATGCTGGGTGGCTCGCCCAAGCGCAGCGAAACCACGAAGCGAACCGGCTCCGGCGTACGTCCGAGCGCCTCGTGCAGCGTCGTGCCCGCTTGGCGCAAAGCAAGGTCGAGCGCCGCCGACTCGTATGCCCATACCCGATAGCGCCGCGAGACCTCGCGCTGGGGCTCCTGTGGGAACAGATCGAGTCCTGCGACCCGCTCGCAGAACGAGCCGATCGTCCAGCTTCCGTCCAGTGGCAGACTGGGCCCTGCTGCCTGGAGGATCTCGTGATCGACCGCGTCGTAGGTGACGTCCTCGCCCGTGCCCTCCTGGCCGGCGCCCGTCATGCGGATCACTGTGCTCTTGCGCTCGAACTCGCTTGACACGAGCGCCTGTAGCGGCTCCAGCGTGTAGGAGTCGATCACCAGTGGCAGATCGGCGAGACGCTCCCACGTATTCACAGACTCGGGCACGGCGGCCCAGCTTAGACTGTTAGTTGTGGCAAGCCACACCAGAGGGCCCAGGGGACGCTCGCGCAAGCCGCGGCCCGTCGCCCCCAAACCACCCGGGCGCGCCCCGCCTCGCGCGCGCCCGTCTCGCCCCGAAGGACGTTTGGTGAGCGGCCCAACGCGCCCTGGCACCCGCTGCCGCTCTCCGAGCTTCTTGATCCTTGCTGGAGCGATCGCCTTCGTGCTCGCTGTCTCTCGCCTGCGCCACGGCCCCTCCTCCGGTGGCCCGCTCCTGCTGGCGGGGATCGCCGCGGTCGCGCTTGGAACGATCGAGGTCACCTGGCGGGAGCATTCCAGCGGTTTTCGCTCGCACACGCTTCTGCTTGCGCTGCTGCCGGTGATCGTCCTGCATTCCGTGGTGGTGCTCGGCTACACCCTTATCGCGAAGCCATCCCAGCTCTTGAACGTCGGCATGTTCGCTGTCGACATTGTCGTCTTCGTCGTGCTCTTCAGGCTCCTGCGCGCGCGCTTCTTGGACGCCCGAGCTCGCGCTGGCACTCGAGTTTGATGCAGGAGCTTGACGCAGGAAAGTGAGCTGGTGGGAGCGGGCTTGACTGCCTGCGTGGAGATCGACCGTGAGCTGGATCATCCAGCGTACGAGAATGAGCGAGGGCATCGGATGCTCGCCCTCGTTCGCATCCCGTCCGCGCGTCTCGCCCGTCGATGCCCAGGCGCTCCAGTCGCGCGATCTCGCGCTCGCCTTCCACGCGCGCGGGATGCCCGTCGGTAGGCCCGCGATCAGGCGCGCGATGCGGTTACGCAGCTGTAGCGCAAAGTGTGGGGTGGAGGCTCCCATCAGCTCGCGCACATCCTCCACGCTCACCTCGCCGGAGCGCTCTTTGCGGATGCGCTTGGGGCTCTCTGCTTGGCTCATTGTCTGTTCACGGTTCTGGTCGTGGAGGTTGGTTGGCTGCGGGAGCGACGTTAGCCCGTCGGGCTCGTCGGCGCCGCTTCGCTTGTCGAAGTCGTCCTCCGCTGACCCGTCGCCGGAGAGCGGGGGGCTTCGGCCACGGGTCGCGGCGCGATCTCGAGCCGTGCGTCCAGGCTGGCCTGCGTCCCGCGGACATAGCACTCTTATCACCGATCACCCAGCCGTGATTGTAAACACCATGCACCGGCCCTGACGGTGGAGAGCCCGGTTGCAGGTCGCTGAGGTAGACGCCGAGTTGCAGCGGAATCGTGTCAGGGCTTCCAACAGGAGCAGCGGCGCCGTAGTCGCCAGTCGCCGACAGAGGCGCGGCCGCCGGCCCGTCGAGTGGCTGCGCGGCATTCGCGAACACCATTCCGTGGCCCGGTTCGAGCGACCCCCCAACCAAAGCTTCCGTCGGTGTAGCGAGCGACCGCGATCGCGTTGCTCGCCGGCGTGGTCCCTGCTATGCGCGTAACGCTTCCCGTAGCGCTCGAGCTCTCTCAGCACGCTCGGCTAACGACGCTGCTTGGCCCCACTAAGTAGATCGAGCTGCCGCCCAGACGTCGCAACTCGGTGGCCGTGCGCCTTGGGATCGTGGAATGCTCCACGAACAAGATCGGTGCCCCCGTCTGAGCGGCCAAGCCGGCGGCCGGCATCGTCATCGCCGGTGGCGCTTCGGAGGCCGTCACGATCAGCTCGTGTGGCATCCTTCTGCGCGCGATGCTCGCCGTCTGCTCGATCGCAACCGCCAGTGCCGCCGGATCGGCGCCGGAAATCGAGCGCGCCGCGAAGCCCGCCGGCGTCGCGGTTCGGCCGATCTCGATCACCTGTGTCGGCTCCGGTCGGAGGAGTTGGCGCCCGGACCGCGAAGGCGCCGGTGCCGTCGGCTTCATCGTGGCCAGCGCGACTGCGCTCGCTTGCGGCAGAGAAAGTCCTTCGCTATAGAGCAGCGGGGCGTGCAGTGGGCTGCCCGCGAGCGTCGACGCGGCCAGGGCCGCGGGCCAGTCGTGCAGATCGACCAAGACGACGGCCACTGGCCGGTGGCGCGCGTGAGGCCCGGATAGACGGTCACCGACACCGCGGCGGCATCGGTCACGGCGCCCACGCCGCCGAGGCGTGTCGTGTTCTTCGTGGACAGGCCGCCGGCTCCCTGGCCGCTCACCGCTGCCATCGGTCCCTGACCGGAGCCGCTCGTTCGCGGTGACAGCGTCTTGCCGCAGCCGGCGAGCAGGAACACCGCGGCCACCGGGCAGCCACTCCGCCTGAGCCGAGCGCAAGAGGAGCGTTCGCGAGCGCAAAGGCCGCGTTCGACGGGTGGGGTAGGGTGGCGAGGCGCGGCAGTCCGGGCCCACGCTACCCGCCCGGCCTTACGGTTGCGGCGGTCTTCAAAAAGCAGGGAGATTCGCCGGGAAGCTCGAATGTCCTTGTACGACCTTCCACAAAACCCCGATTTTGCGCGGAAATAGGGCTTCGGAGGAGCCTACCGCGTGCAACCGTCATTGCACTTTGATAGCTTGCCGCCCATAACGCCGAGTCCTTGGCCAGAAGCCAAGGAACGGGGGACCCAAGTTGTTGGGGCGAATCCCACGGCCACACCGTGAGAAGCGCAGGCTCTTTCAGCGCTAGCCCGTCAGCTAACCCCGCAGGCCGACGAAAGAGGTAGCTGTGCGCTTGCGAGCCCTGTGCTCAACGCTTTTCTGCAGCCTGATCGCGGTGGCTTTGCCGGCCGCCGCTCTTGCGGCTACCGGCGGCGTCTCCGCTGGCGGGGCCTCGGCCACGATCGCCCCCGGCGTCGCCGGCGGCGCAACACCCACCACTCCGACGCCGCCCAAGCGCCACACGGCGCCCATCACCGCCCGCTCCACGAGCTTGGCCTACAAAGGGGCCGTCTACGAGAAGACGGCGACCGGCCAAGTCATTCCCTACGTAGCGCCCCAGACGCCCACCGAAGCTGACTTCTTCGACCGGTGGCAGCGTGGTCGGCGTCGCGGCCGATACCAAGCCCGAGCTGCTCGTTCCGGGCGCCACCGCCCGTGTGATGAATGGCTTGGCCGCGGCCCCCATGTCCGCGCCAGCCGCGGTACAGGAGATCATTTGGACCGGGAATCAGATCATCGGTCTTCCCTACATCTACGGCGGCGGCCACGCCTCGTTCGTCTCTCCCGGCTACGACTGCTCGGGAACGGTCTCCTATGCCTTGCACGGCGCCAGCCTGATCGCCACCCCAATGGACTCCGCGGAATTCATGGGCTGGGAGTCGGGCGGCGTGGGCACCTGGGTCACGATCTTCGCCAACGGCGGTCACGCCTACATGACGGTGGCCGGCCTGCGCTTGGACACGAGCGCCGCCGACGATCCCTCAAACCAGCAGGGTCCCCGCTGGCGTCCCTTGCGCCCCGCAAATGCGGGCTTCACGGTGCGTCATCCGACGGCTCTGTAGGCCGTTTGCTTGAAGGTGCCCCGCGCGCGTGTGTGCGCGCACGCAGGGCAGCCTCTTGTGGATGACCCGACACCCGGTCGGCTACGCTTGTAGCTCACGTCCCCGCCCCACAGGAGGATCAGATGGCCGGCTTGACCGGGCGCATGTCAACCGTCGTGAAGGCCAAGGTCTCCAAGCTCTTGGATCGCGCCGAAGACCCCGCCGAGACGCTCGACTACAGCTACCAGAAGCAGGTCGAACAGCTGCAGAACGTAAAGAAGGGCATCGCGGACGTGGTGACCGCCAAGAAGCGCCTGCAATTGCAGGAGACGTCGCTCCAGCAGCAGGTCGTCAAGCTCGACACCCAGGCCCGCCAGGCGGTGTCCTCCGGCAAGGAAGATCTCGCGCGCGTAGCGTTGGAACGCAAGAACGTCGCCCAGACCGAGCTGCAGTCGCTGGATACGCAGGTAGGCGAACTCGAAGCCCAGCAGGAGAAGCTGACCGACTCCGAGCAGAAGCTGAGGGCCAAGATCGAATCCTTCCGCACCAAGAAGGAGGTCATCAAGGCCCAGTACTCGGCGGCCGAAGCCCAGGTCAAGATTTCCGAAGCGGCCACGGGCGTGGGCGAGCAGATGGCCGACGTGGGGCTGGCCATGCAGCGTGCGGTGGACAAGACCGAAAACATGAAGGCCCGCGCGGATGCGGTGCAGGAGCTTGAAGCGGCAGGGACCTTCGACGACATCACAGCGCTCGGGCCCGGCGAAGACGACATCGATCGCCAGCTCAAATCGCTCTCCTCCAAGTCCGCGGTCGACGATGACCTTGCCAAGATGAAGGCTGAGATAGGCGCTCCCGCGGCGGGAGCGGGCGAGCTCGGCTCAGGCGACTCGGACGAGGGAACGGCGTCAGAGGGGCAGTCGGCATGATCGTGCGCGTCTCCGGCGAGGACCAGTACCGGCTCGACGAGGACCTCCACCCGCGCCTGAACGAGCTCGACACCGAGGTCGTGAACGCCGTGGACGCAGACGACGAGGCCGGCTTCAAGTCGTCCTTCGCACAGTTGCTCGACTTCGTCCGCTCAAACGGCACGACCATAGACGACGACGACATCGAGACTTCCGACCTGATCTTGCCGCCGGACGACATCACCCTGGCTGAAGCCGAGGCGGAGTTCACGGGCGAGGGTCTTATCCCGGACTGAAATCGGTATACCCCACAAGGGAAACCACCGCTCCAACTCAGGCTCGATCGGCAGCTCGGAGGCCATCTGGGCCTTGAGCTGAAGCTCGCGCTCGGTTGAGCGTTCGGTCGCTTGGGTTGAGCTCGACGTGGCGCTGCCCGGACGCAGGCACGAACGGGTACCAGAAGCCGCGCTTGTAGTTGTAGATGAAGTAGAGCTTGCGTCCCTTGGCGTCCTTGAAGGCGAACACCGCGCACAGAAGGCGCTCGCCGTGACCGGCCGTCTCGATCGAACCGCTGACGGCGTTGATGCCCACGGCCAGGTCTTCGATCGAGCCGTCCTTGAGGACCATCCAGCGGTAGCCGAACTGGTCGTCCTCGGTGTGGACCTTGGTGTCGTTCTCACCGCCGGTGGCCACCACCACTTCTTCCATCTCTTTGATCACGCCTTCGAACTCGCTCGTTTGCAGGGCTTGGAAGACGATCGCGGCTGCCCCGGCCGGCTCGATGGAGTGCTCGGTCTGCAAGGCGATGTAGGCGGTCGAGATCGCGAACAGGCGGTCAGGCGCCGGGCCCTTGACCTCGTGGCGGCCCGTCAAGATGTCGCGGAGTCCCATGTGTCAGTGCAGAGGTCGGCAGCGTGGCGGCGGGGAGGAGTGGAACGGAGTCCGCGCTTCGACCGGGCGGCGGGACGCCTAAGCGGCGCTCTGCAGCTGGGACTCCAGCCGGCTCAGCGCCTCCAAGCGCTTCTCGAGCGAAGGATGGTCGGAGAAGATGTTCATCAAGGACTGCTTGGCGCGCGCGGGGATGATGAAGAAGGCGCTCATCCCTTCGGCCTTGCGCAGGTCTTGGCTGGGGATTCGTTCCATCGTGCCGCTGATCTTCAGCAAGGCCGAGGCAAGCGCGCTGGGGCGGCCCGTGAGCACCGCCGAGCCGCGGTCGGCAGCGAACTCGCGGTAGCGCGAGAGCGCCTGCAGGAGCAGGAAGGAGATCGCGTACACGAGCACCGAGACTAGGAGCACCAGCATGATTCCCTGCTCCTGTTCCCGGTTGCGGCCGTATCCGCCGCCGAAGCCTCCGCCGAAGAACAGCGTGAATTGGGCGATCAACGCCGCGAGCGAGGCGAAGAAGCTCGCCATCGTCATCACCATCACGTCGCGGTTGATCACGTGGGTGAGCTCGTGCGCCATCACGCCTTCGAGCTCGGCCGTGTCGAGCATCCTCAGGATCCCGGTCGTGGCGCACACGGTCGCCTTCTTCTGGGAGCGGCCCATCGCGAACGCGTTGGGCATCGGCGTGTCCATCACGAACACCCTCGGCTTGGGCAGGTCCGCCTGCACGCAGAGCCGCTCGATGATGCCGTGCAGCTCGGGCTCTTCCTCGGGCGTGACCTCTTTGGCGCCAAGCGTCGAGAGGGCGATCTTGTCAGAGGCGAAGAACTGCAAGGCCAGCATGAACAGGGCGACCACGACGATGACCCCCGCGGCGGCGCCCGCGGCGAACAGGGCGCCGACGAACACCACATAGACGACCCCGAGCAGGAACATCGTCAAGAGCATCCGTGCCTGCAGGCCGCCGTCTTTGCCGAAGTTGGAGCGTCGCTGGGTCATCTGCATTGATTGTAGAGTCCGCGGGTGGAGATGTCTCAGTGAAGCCCGAAGTCCACCTGCTTGGCATCTCGATCAAGACGTTCGGGGTGACCTTCGCGCTGGGCTTCCTCGCCTGCGGCCTTGTCATAGCACGACGCCTGCGCGAGCTGGAGAAGCCGGTCGACTGGGCTTACGAGATCGTGTTCGCGGCCTTGATCGGTGGGCTCGTGGGCGCACGCGGCTACTTTGTGATCCAGAATTACTACGAAGTCAAGCACGACCTGATCGGCCCGATCTTCTCCGGGTCGGGGCTCGTTTGGTACGGAGGAGCGATCGGAGGAGCGGTTGGGGTGATCGCCTGGATGCGCTGGCGCGACATGTTCAATCTGGTCACATTCGACATGTGCGTGACGGTGCTCGCCTTCGGCTATGGAATCGGAAGGATCGGCTGCCAGGTTTCGGGCGACGGGGACTATGGGATCGCCTCCAAACTGCCCTGGGCGATGGGCTATCCGCACGGAACGGTGCCCACGCCGCCGGGAGTGACCGTTCAGCCGACGCCGATCTACGAGACGGTCTCGATGTGCTTGCTCGCCTACTTCTTGTGGAAGCTGCGCGATCGTGTGCGGCCGGGAGTGGTGTTGGGGCTCTATCTGTTCTTCAGCGGCTTGGAGCGCCTGTTGGTGGAGTTCATTCGTCGCAACAAAGAGGTCGTCGGGGGTCTGACGGCGCCGCAGTTGGAGAGCATCGTGTTGATGGCGATCGGCGTGGTGCTCCTGGCGGTGATGGCGCGCCGGGGCGGTTGGCGCCGGGAGGTGGTGGTCGGGACAGACCCATCCGCCACCCCCACTCTCGCGCGCGCGTCCCGCGGCATGAAGTACCCCGCGCAAAGTTCCGTCCCGGGTGAAGCGCCATAATCTCGACATGGCCACAGGGACGAGTCTTTCGCATGTGTTCCCCTTGGGGAGCCGCCTCAACGAGCGCGGCCACGTCGAGGTCGGCGGGTGCGACACAGTCGACTTGGCCCGCGAGTTTGGGACGCCGGCATACGTGGTGGCCGAGGATGACTTGCGCGCGCGCGCCCGCGCCTTCGTGCAGGCCGGGAGGGATGCCGGCCAAGAGGACTTCGGGGTGGTGTTCGCATCCAAGGCTTTCCCTTGCACCGCTGTCCTGTCTCTGTTTGCCGAAGAGGGCCTCTGGTGCGACGTGGCTTCCGGCGGGGAGCTGTACCTGGCGCTGAACGCGGGCTTTCCGCCAGAGCGCATCCTGATGCACGGCAACGCCAAGTCCGAGGCCGAGCTGATTTTCGCGCTGGAGCGGGGGATCGGCCTGATCGTGATCGACAATTTCGACGAGATCGATCGGCTCGGAGGCTCAAGGCGAGCGCCCGCCAGAGAGCGAGCTGCCTGACGGTGTTTCTCACGCTGATGCTCTCCGACCGGCGAGCCGTCCGGCCGACGGGCAAGCTGATCGAGGATGCTGTCCAGGCGGCGCATGCGCCGCTTGGCCGGACCGCACATGTGCGGCCCGGGACCGGGTCGCATGCGACCCGGTCTTCCTCGAGGAGGGCGGGCGCAGTGTCCTGATCAGGGCCACCCCCGACGTGCGGGGCGACACCCACGAGAAGATCTCGACCGGGCAGGCCGACTCCAAGTTCGGGTTTTCGATGGTCGACGTTCCCGCCGCTATCGAGCGCGTGCGCGAGGTGCCCGGTTTGGAGTTGCGGGGTGTCCACGCCCACATTGGCTCCCAGCTGTTCGAGTTGGAGCCCTTCGGCGTGAGGTCGCCGCCTTGGCGCGGATCGGCGAGCAGGCGGGCGGATTCTCCACCTACGATCTCGGTGGTGGCCTGGGCGTCGCCTACACCGAGGCGCAGCACCCGCCCGAGATCGAGGCTTGGGTTGGTGCGCTCGTCGATACTGCCCACCACGCCGGCATCGACCCGTCCACGCGCATCCTGGTCCAGCCGGGTCTGCGTGCTCACGGCCAATGCCGGCGTCACCTCTTACACGGTGGAGTCCGTCAAGCACAACGTCTCCACCTGGGTGGCCTCTTTATGGGGGAACGACCGAGCAAATCATCATAGCTGCGAACGTGAGCTTTCTGGCTGATTCCATTGGCCGGCCAACCTGAACGGCCAAGCGCCTTAATCGCGGCCCATGGCTCTCTCGCCAAAATGGGATGGGGCCCTAATGCGCTCCGCCGAAGGAAAACGACCCCGTCAATACGAAAAAAGCCGGTTAACCTGACTTCCAACCCGAGGGCGTCTTGTTCCACACTGTTGCGATAGGGTTGCGATAGGGAGGTCGATCGTGATAATAAAACTACTGTTTATTGAGGGAGATGCATGTGGCACAGCCAGAAATGGATACCATGAAGACGGGTGCGCATAACAAGGAATGGCGTCGGCCGGTATTGCGCAAGCTGCCGATCGCAGAGACTGCCTCGAAACAGAAGGGCAACGAGGGCGTAGGGGGCGGCAAGGGCGACAATGCGCCAATTCCATCATAAATTCTTGAATTGGCAGGATTGAGAAGGCTTACGTAAGCAAACGATTTTTGCGGAACGAAGCCGTCAGCTGTTTCCCCCTCAGGACATGCCTAAATCGCGAAGTCGCTCTGCCAATATGCTAGCGAATTTCGTGTGACCTAAAGGCATACCGCACAGAGACTGATACACGTCGGCACACCAGTTCGCGTTACCCTCAAGAAGCATCGGACCGTGCTCGGTGAATGCCACGTCCCACCCAACAAAGACAAAGCCTGAGCATGCTTGGTGCGCGACTTTAATGCATCGCAGCAAATTCTCCCAGTCCGGCAACGTACAGGCACGTCCCGATCCGAGATCCGCATGAAGGCTCGCCTGCTTCCTGCGCGGAAAATCTTGAGGCGCGGACATTAGTTGGCCGCTCGGCATATCGATAACCGCGACGCGCCCGTGCGCCACTATCTCGTTAGGCTCCCCAAAGTAGATATAACCAAAGAGCGGGGCTACATCGCCACTAAGCGTAATTCCGGAAACGATCCTTGCTGTGGCTAACGCCCCGTTCGGCTCGACGCCAAGTGTAGCATGATTCAAAAGAGCTGGTTGGACCAGCAGAGCGCAGTTCTCGGTTCTCGCGCGAGCTTTGAGATAATCACGTAGATTTTCCGGCCGTACGCAACCACCGCGGTTGCTTTCGAAAACGGTGCCGTGCCAGCGAAGCCGCTCAGCACCATTACCGCCCGAGCCAAAACGCTGCTTGATGAATAAGTCCTTGTCCGGCAGACGGCCAGACTCAAATTCAAGCGATGTACCGCCTGGAGCGAATGCTGCGAAGACTGGAGGGGTCGGGAGGGCGCGTGCTTTGCACAGGTCGTGGAATGCCAGCTTGTCAATAATCGGGTCAGGCTGCATTGATTTGTTTAGCAGCCCGAACAGACGTATTCCCTCTTTCGAGTAGAGATAGTCGTCGATGTTTGCCCTGCGATCCGGATGCCAGAGCGCGTACGCATAGTACTCGCCCGGCACTACGTTGTGCCGGATGGCGGCCCACAATGCCCGAGGGACTTCTTTGAACGGCACAATCTCAGGTGCGCGAGATCGGCGGATTTCCCATAAGTGTATCAGCACCGCGAGCGGCCACACTGCCGCCACCACAATTCGAGCTAATGCTCGATGAATCGGATGGTGGTCGCGTGCGTAGTTTCGGCGGACGATACGACGGACATCAACCATGGCCTGGTTACCGAGCGGCTTGCTCGGCCAGAACCATGGAAATCCGACAAGGCAGCGTTTGTGAAAAAAATACGACGCGCGTCCCAGTAGCGTCTTTACAGTTCCGGTAATCCGCAGTTGGTTCATCAGCAATTGTTCCCGGCTTCGCTCAATGTAGGGCAGGGGCAATACGCTGTGACTTACTGTTGACGCTTATGGGCGCGGCTTTCTGTCAACGGGCAAGCCTTCCGGTATTTGGGGGTCGTAGTTGCTGTCTGCGCTCAGCTTCGAGGTAAGTCAGTTCTGACCACCAAGTCTCACTTCTTCCACCCGAAGAGCTTGGTTGCAAGGCTGCAATATTTCCGCACCGCGGTCTCATGCATTTCATAGTGGAGGATCGACTGACCAATCGCACGAACCCGGGTCGCGAAGTCAGGCAATTGCAAATCAAAGACAGGCGTTTCCCACTTTCTGGGTTTTGCCTGCTGGGACATAAACTCCACACCAATGCTAATTCGAGGAATGGTTGCTGATTTCCAACGCTCGTCCACCCCAGTGGATCAGACTATTATGCCAGCCTAGAACGGAACCAGCAGTCGCAGGCAGAGGAGTCACGTTCCGAAGCAGTATTCCCAATTCATCACGCGAAACTGTGGTCCAGTCCAAGTAGGACGCCGGAAGGGCCGGTGGTACACGGTCCTGCGGGATCACGTACATGCACCCGTTACCAATGGTGGCGTCGGTCAGCGGAATCCAAAGCGTTATGCGTTCGCCGTCGTTCGGGCTATCAACGTGAGGCGACCATCCGCTTGCTCGCACCTGGGGATCCACTCGGTATGTCCAGACGCCGGCCGCTTGCACGTATCCGGTGCCGAGCTTGCGGCTCAAGAAATTCACCAACGAAGGCGTGCGCGAGATCGCCCAGAATTCATCGTACATGAATGAAAAGACCGGAGGCCAACCTGAGTTGCGCAATGTCTCGACGCACTTGTACATCCGCGCCACAGCAGTTGGTGCAATAACTTCCGGTAATTGAAAATAGCCGTGTCTTTCAAGATGTCCACACGCCCAAGCCACTTGTTCTGATGACAACGGCGCACCTTGCAGATGCTTAAGATCTTGCTGAATCATCACCCCCAGCTCCGGGCAAAGGGTTCGCCAATAGTCGCAATCGACCGCGTTCTGAAACAGATTTCTGACTTCGTCTTCCGGAAGCACTGACTGTGCGAGAAGCTTTTCTGCCGCGTCCTTGAGCTGCTTATTACTTAGCATTGTTTGCTCCAGGTTGCCTCGAAGGTGCGGGATCCAACTCTTCAAGAAGCATGCATTTCATTATCTAAGATTATATTTACTGCAACGCGCCAATAATTCAATTTCTCATTCTTCACGTAGCCGCCGTCGTGTAATGTATTCGAAGGAAAGACAACGAACCTGCCGGCTTTGTATTCTATTTTATGGTTTTCAAGAAAAAACTCGCCTCCGTCTTTTGCATTCCATACGGGATTTAAGAAGCCAAGGATTGTCCAAACGTTTTGTTCTTCGGAGTTGACATGAAGTTCGGTTTTGGAGAAGCTGGACTTTGCGCCAACATGAATTCGCTGAATATTTGACGGGAGGATAACGCCATTGTGTTTCTTGGCAAGAGTTCTAATTCTGAAGACTAGGCTTCTGAAATAGCCACTCAAAAACTCAACATGAATATCGCCGCGGGTTTCAATATCAAGCCCCGGAAAACTGATGAAAGGCAACGCAACGGCTTTGGTGTCGATTGAGGACCTTGTTAGCGTCCATGAGCTAGTAGAGAGCAGTTCATGATAGATCCACAGCAATTCATCTGTGCCAATCACGTCATCAAATATGTAGTGCACTGGCAACAAGTGTTTTTCAGTATTTTCGGCTTGGTCGGTCATGATTTTCTGGACATCCAAAATGTTAGGCAGTCTGGGGCATGAGACTCATCGCCTCGCCGGAGCTGCGTTTCGGCGTGACTTCGTCAATGAAATCAGAATAGACCATCAATACAAGCTGAACAACTCATCGACGTCTTATGCTGGTGCTGTGCTACGGCCGGAGTTCTGCGATGAGTCGCGGTTCTGTCCGGTTGCCGATGCCAAAACAGCGCTTTGTGGCATACTGGCTGAACAGTCCGGTTGGTTCCGATTTCTTCCTTCGCGAAATGAGATGATGATAGTGAACGATATATCCCGCTCCAGAAATTGAACGTGACCTATGCTCGCAACCCTGGCTGACCTGCTCGCGCCGGTTTCAGTGTCCGACTTCCTCAAGGAATTTCGCGAGAGAAATCGCCTACACATATCGGCATCCGATTCCACCCGCGCGGAAACGCTGTTGTCGTGGCAGGATATCGACGTCTTTCTGTCTGCGCATGCGCTCAGCGAAAACGTAGCCGTCTGGCGCGATAGCGTGCTCGTGCCACGCCAGTTTTACACATCGAACGAAGGCAAACGGCTCAATGTCGGTGCGCTCCACGGTCTACTGGCTCAGGGTGTCAGCATCGTTGTGGACGGGGTCCACCTCCTAATTCCGCAGATTGGTCGACTTGCTACGGCCGTCGAGCGAGAGATGGGAGTGTCTACCCAGGTGAATGCCTATCTGAGCTTCTCAAAGGGTGGCGCGTTTAGGCCTCATTGGGACATCCACGATGTCCTCGCTGTGCAAATTCACGGCAAGAAGCGCTGGCGCTTCTGGAAACCGGTAGTACCGCATCCTGTCAAATTGGCCGACAACGTGCCAATAGAAGCAAGTGAAGTGCCAGACCAGGAAATCGAGCTTGCACCCGGGGACGTGCTTTTCATTCCCCGCGGCGAGCCCCACGCTGCCGCCGTATCCGCTGGTCGCTCCGTGCACCTTACTATCGGTTTGCGGAGCGAGACCGGTCTCGACCTCTTCAAATCATTGCAAGACATCGCGACGCAAGATCCACTGTTGCGCATGAATTTGCCAAGGAACGTATCGAGCTCGCAGTCGGATGCACACGAAGCCGCGCTCAAGCGTCAGTTACATCAACTCATTGATTCCGCAGATATGTCGCAGTTTTTGCTTGAACGTGATCTTTCTCGCACGCCAGCGGTGCAATCCAGAGTCTCCGGTGTGCTGCCACAGATGGATGGAATCTTACGGTTGACTTTGCGCCGGCGCGTTCCGC
Organism: uncultured Alphaproteobacteria bacterium; assembly: GCA_963739945.1. GTDB lineage: Bacteria > Pseudomonadota > Alphaproteobacteria > Rhizobiales > Xanthobacteraceae > BOG-931. The sequence goes on from CAVUCN010000012.1 coordinate 44,201, forward strand.
TCCCAGATGCCACGTCTGAAGATGGCCCTCAGTCTGTCACGATCGGCGGAGAGGTGCGACGGCTCTCGCCAACATCGATCGATGTGCTTCGTTGGCTGTTCGAACATGACCATGCGACCCTGCGCATGCTGCACGCGAAGTTGGCACCGCCTCACGGACAAAAGTCAATCGATGTCGCTGTCGACGAACTGTTGCTGCTTGGTTTCCTCGCGGTGGATTGATTGTTGGGCAGGCCATTGGTCGTCTCAAACTGAGAAGTGGCTAGGAGCCAAGCGGTGAGGTTGTCTACTACAATAAATTGACCGAACAGCCAGGACGGAATGCGATCAGATTTTTCGACGATTGTGAATGAGGTGGAAGCCGACCTTCGCCGCAGCGATCGGCTGTCCCCATATTTCACATCGCTGCGCCCGAACTACGTGGATGACCTCGTGCGTCTCGAGAAATTACACCACGGTGGCGCCATCTTGGAAATCGGAGGCTACCCCTTCTATTTCTCGATGTGTTTACGAAAATTGGGGTTCGACCTCACAACCGTCGATCTCGCTCCGCAACGCGCCGAGGACCTAATTCGCGAGTATTCGTTGCAAGTCGTCACTTGCGACGTAGAACGCGAGGCTTTGCCGTTCAAAGACCACTCGGTCGCAACGATTATACTTTGTGCAACATTCGAGCACTTAAGGATGGATCCACTCTTCGCACTGGAAGAGATGCGAAGGGTGCTGCAGCCGGGTGGTTTGCTGTATCTCACGACTCCTAACCTGTACCGTCTCGGCAATATAGCCAGCTTTGCACTAGGTCGCGGACTGGCCTTCGACCCAATTCGTGAGTACGGAAAGCTTCGCTCGGTTGGCCATATGGGCCATGTCAGAGAGTACACCGCGTCGGAGATTCGTAGGTTCTTGGAGGCAGCAAAATTCGCCACCATCGAAATTGCCATGCGAGCGACGCCCAGTCGGCGTGGCAAACACGTGGACGCAGTGCGTTGGCTGCTCCCAGCGACGGGAGACGAGTTGGTCGTGACCGCTCGAACAGCTCCCAGCGCTTTACCGCCGGCGCTAGGCGTCTAAAATGGAACCACCAGCGTTGTGTTAGCTCAATGTCCAGTGAGCCGCAGCTGTAGGCGGAGCAAGTCGACCTAGAATGGTTTGCGAAATGAAGGCCCAACGGCCTCGTCAGCGGCTTATCCTCTTATCTCTACTTGCCGCAGCATTTGTGACACGCATTGGTGCGCGCATCGCCTTTGGCGAAGAGTATTTCTGGGCCAACAGTTACAGCGACTACTACCGAATGGCGGAAAATTTCGTATCAGGCAATGGCTTTTGCTTGGCTAACACCTGCGCCTTTCTTCCTCCCCTCTACCCCTTATTCCTTGTAGCCCCAATATTGGCAGGGAAAAGCTATCTGCTGATTATTGTACCGGAGGCCTTGATAGGCGCAGGCACGGCGCTCTGTGCTTTTCTGATAGGGCGACAAATATTTGACGCTACGACCGCCATCATCGCCTGCGCGATCACCGCGTTCTACCCGTACTACGTGATGCATGATACCGCCTTGCAGGAAACCGGAATGGTCACTTTCTGCGTGGCGCTCTCGGTTTGGCTTTTGCTTCGGGCCAGCTGTCTCAATCGCAAGAGAGACTGGTTTTTAGCCGGTATCGCAATCGGTTCGGCAGCGTTAGTGCGTGCGTCAGTGGCCCCCGCGATCGGCGTCGCTTGTATCTGGACTTTTGTTTGGGGCGTGCAAGGCGACGTTTGGGCCAGGCTGCAGAGAACTGCAATTCTTCTGCTGGCTGTTGCTATGCTGCTTGGACCATGGCTCATCCGGACCTATGACCTTACCGGAGCGCCGGTCCTTAGCTCGCAAAGTGGATGGGCGCTATGGATGGGAAACAACTCTGAGACGTTTTCTCATTATCCTGCGGAAAGCATCGACCGGAGCAGGGATCAGGCTTGGTCGAAACTAACACCAGAGGAACGTTTGGAAGTCGATCGATTGGCAAACCACGAAATTGCGCTCAGCAACTGGTTTGGCCATCGTGCGTTGGCATTTATTCGAGAAAATCCGTGGGAGGTACTTCGCGGCGCTATCCGAAAGCTGGAAGCCGGATTTTCCTGGCGCCTCAACCCAAATCGCGATTCGCTTGCTCAGGCAGCGTACGCAATTGGTTATCTACCGGTTGCGTTGCTTGGCATATGGGGAATGCTTTCCGCACGTCGTCGCCGCGAGACTATTTTGATTGCAATGTTGTTTCTGGCATTTATTTGCGTGACAGCAATTTTTTGGGCGCATACCAGTCACCGCACTTATTTGGATGTTTATCTGATAATTTTTGCGGCACATGAGCTGAATGGTCTTCGCGCGCGCGTGGCGTTTTCTCTACGAGGCATCAGTGTGGCTTAAGCGATGACACCGATCGATTTGTTCTTGTGGCACCAATCGTCGGACATCGGATGGAGCGGTAGAAATGCCGAATATTCGCTCAAGACGCATCGTCTATGCGTATTGTAGCGGCAGTTTTTTCATCGGGGTAAGGCTTAATGAGCACAGCGCGCGAAAATCTAAGGCCCGGCCTTGATCGTACATTTTGGTTGTTTGGTACCGGCTTATTGTTTTTGATGGTTGCATTGCTGGTGGGGCCGCGCCTGCCCGACAACCAACAGGCTGCTCAATGCGTCTTCAACGTGCGTTTGCCCGGACCGTTCGGCATCAGCCTTAATTGCGATTCCCCTGAATTTATGAGGTTAGCCCATGAGCCGAGCGCCCTACTTGAACCGCTGAATGCGCGCCAGTCTCGACCCGGTTTGATAGCCGTCGCTGCAGCTCTTGCGTGGGCGCTGTCTCCATTGGTGAACCTCGCGGATAAGGTGAGCGTCGAAGTAGCACCAACGGATATCAATCCACAGCGTGTTGCCAATGCGCTCGCTGACGACAAATCCGCCTATCTTGCCTACACGATCATCAACGTGGCCATCCTGCTAGCTGCTTTTTATTTCTTTCGGCAAATCTGTGCACTGTGGGGTGATGAAAGTACATCAAGCCTTATCATCATCGTTGCTGTAGGACTGCTGTTAGTTGCTAATGATGTAGTAAAAGCTTTTGTTTGGTCACCGCATACCCAGATGTTCAACATATTCGTGCCCGTCTTCGCGCTTTATGCCTCCATGCGCGCCAACGCGGGAGCGCTAATTGAGCGCCGCTTTGCAATTTATCTCGGCGTTGCAACCGGATTTGGCGTTACCGCTTATCCACTATTCATCATCGTGTTTCCCTGCGTAGCGGTCTGCGCGTTCATCTTCGCGATCCGCCGTGGCGCGCAAGTAACGTGGTCGCAATCTGCCATCAACTTCACCATGTTTGCGGCTTTTACTTTTGTTCCTGAAGCGCTTTGGTTCGCATTTGTACGGCTCAAAACGGGAGGATTCTATCAGCACGAAGTGTCGAGATATCGTGAGGTCGTTTGGATGTTGGACGCTTGGCATGACGGCTTCGGCATGCTCGCATACATCTGGTGGAGTAACCTCGAATTTTTAATGCGATTTGCGGCCTTGCAGGCGATACCGCTCATCACAATTTTGCTCGGGGTTATCGCGCTTGGCCTGGCAGGCCGCAACAGCAAACGAAACCCTCGATCCTCATTTTGTCCGCTGGTGGCGACCGGCATTTTGGTCAGTGCCGTCATCGCAGCATTCTACGCGAGCGTGGGGCTAATCATACCGCGGCTTGCGTATTCAATCATCCCGCCGCTGATCACAGTGGTAAGTGCTATGACGCTGGCCATGACAAGGCACGATTACGCGCGAAGGGTAATTATGGCGTACTGGTGCCTTGCCGTCGCCTTGGGCGCAGTGATTTATACAATTGTGAAGGATGGACCCTACTCGTAGCAGTTCAAAGGCATGTCAGCAGGCCTTTCGTGCCCCGGCGCCAACTGATCTTGTGCCACTTTTCGCCGACCAGCATCGTCTCGGCAGAAACTGGCGACATATCCGGGATATGGTGTTTGCGCGGCTTACGGGCTTTCTCCGTCGGAAAGATCATGGTGACATCGCTCGGATAGACTTTCTGGCGCCGCGATATGCCAACTGCCCACAACAGGCCACGTTCGCTCAGAGCATGACGGAACGGCGCGCTCGATCCGTATCCCGCGTCCGCCAGCACACAGCCGAAGCGAGCACCGGCGGCAATCACGCGATCTATCTCAGCCAGCGCGATCTCTGGCTTGGACCGTGCCGTGCGATGCTCGATTGGAACGCCGGCACGCTTCAGACGTACCGGATCGCTCGTCCAGCTCTCGGGAATGAAGAGACGTAGCGCCACCATTACCGGCACCTCACCGCGCGCAAGCGTCAGCGACACCAACGTTTGGCAATTGGCCGTCTTGCCGAGAGTTGATGCATATTGCGCAGCGACACCAACCGAGCGATCGCCCTTCTTCGGCATCGATGTGTCGTCGATGACCAGCACTGCATCGTTGCCGCCGACGAGCCGGTCGGCCTGAACGAGCAATTCTGCTTCCAACGGCGCCGCGTCCCAGACGCCATCAGCGATGAAATGGTGCAACTGGTCATAGTCGCCCGGCGCCAGCCGCGCCGCCATCGGCTGCACGCTCTTGCGATCGCCAGGCCCAATCAGCCCCGAAACATACAGTGGACACATCCGCCGCCGGGCCTTGTGACCTAAACGATCCAGGAATGGCTCGAGCCAGCTCTCAAGTTCATCTTCCCACCTCGACGTCGTCTCTACCAAGGTCAGCCCTCCAAAAAGCCGACCACCCATGAATCATTGAAAACGTGATTCGGGAATCCAGTCTCGCCCATCAATCGCAAAAATCTGCCAAAGTAGTGCTAGGACGCGGACTCATTAACGCGCAGCCCATAGCCTGATCGACGCAAGCTGAACGAAAGCGAGATAGTTGGCCGTCAGCTTGTCATAGCGCGTTGCGACACGGCCACAGTGCTTGATCTTGTTGAAGAACCGCTCGACCAAGGTGCAATGGTCGCTTGTGATCTGTTTGGACCCGCCCTGCCGGTGATTTGGTGCAACAGAAATTGAGGCTATAATCGTCTGCCTTGCAAAGGCGAGAATAGCCGAGTTCGCGACCATCCAACAAATACGAGTTCAGGCACGATGGTCGAATTTCCACGCAAGCCGAATGGACGAGCGGATAGAGTTCCGAATGGCGACGTTGAATCGCCGGGCATATTGATCAGGCGGTTTGAATCGATCCACGTAATGCGCGGCATAGCCGCCTTCTCGGTGATGATGTACCATCTCACCTACGCTAATGACAATTTTCGAGAAAAGATGCCGGAGCTCAGTTCGCTGTTCAGCTACGGTGATCTCGGCGTCTGGATGTTCTTCGTTATCTCCGGCTTCGTGATCCCTTTCGCAATGAAAGGCTTGGGTTATCAGTTTCCCGCAAGCGCGTGGGCGTTTTTCCTTCGGCGGATCGTGCGGCTTGAGCCGCCCTATATCATCTCAGTCTTTCTTGCCTTCGTGCTCGCCTATGCCGCGGCGTCCACGCCGGGCTATCACGGCGCACCCTTTTCTCCCGATCTTCAGACGTTTCTGGTCCAGTTCGTCTACCTGGCGCCTTGGTTCCACAAGCCGTGGGTTAACGGCGTGGCGTGGACACTAGCGATCGAATTTCAATATTACACCTTGATGTTGATTATCGGACCCCTCTTGCTGTCCGGTTCAAAGCACAAGCTTTTTCTGCTTTTTGCGTTGATTGTCGCGTCTTCGTTGCTCATCAAGGAAGAGCGCGCAGTTTTCGTGTATCTACCATGCTTCGGGCTCGGCTTCGCGTCGTTGCTTTATTACGAGAAACGGCTCAATTTTGCGTCGTTTTGTGGCCTTATCGCCGCTCTCGGTTTTCTCGTGAGCTATAATGTGAGCATAGCATCAGCAGTCGTCGCGGTGGGATCGGTCGCGCTGCTTTTCCTGCCAATCCGCAAGCCAGTACCGATCTTCTCATTTCTCGGCACCATCTCCTATTCTTTGTATCTGGTGCACGCTCCAATCGGCGACAAGTTCATCAATCTGACGACGCGGCTGCCACCTATGGGTTGGCTGCAACTTCTGGGCCTTGTTGGCGCGGTCGGGGCCTCTCTGGCGGTCGCCTACGCGCTCTGGTGGTTTGTTGAAGGACCATCGACAGCGCTTTCCAAGACCATCAGTGAAACTGTCGCTATCGCATGAAGACCTCGCGCAAATGATCCAAGCAGGGCATCGAACACGTCAAAAAGGCGATTTGGCTTGCACCAGTCTTGTGTTCTTTAGTTGTAAATGAGCGGAACTAAATTTTTTATTCCGATTGCGGACGCAGCAGCCAGAATTGGTGAAATAAATCCAATGATCCATAGAATTCGGCGATCCTTCGGTATCCAACTAACCAGAGCGACGAGCGCAAGCGGTAGGATCGGCAGTGCGAACCGAGGAAAAGTTCCTCGTGCGAAGTAGGATGAATTGTAGGTATAGAGAAATACCAAATACATTCCTGAAAAAAGAGCTTCAACCGGAAAGCTTCGAGCAAATTGGTGAAAGCGCCGTGTAACGATCATGCTGACTGCTGCGAGTAAGACTGAAACGACCCAGCCGTAGGTGAGCAGCAAATTCGTCCAAGGCACCGGATAGGCAATGGTGCCTTTGATAATTGCGTAAAATGGCCATCCGATCGGAAGTCCGCTATCCCAATTTGTTTGGTAGTTCGCCACATTGACAAACGGATTTCCAAAGTAGATTGCCAACGGCAAAATATAGAGACCACCCACTGCCAGCCCAACGAGCGACGCGAGGACAAATGTCCGAAATTCCCGTCGCCATAGCAGCACCACACCAATCGCTATAAGCGCCAACAAACCTACCGGCCTAACCACGGTACTACAGGATGCGATGAGCGTCCCCAGTAGCCAGTAGTTATTCCTGACGGCAAGGAACGTCCCGAACAACAAAGCCAGAAATAGCGGCTCCGCACCTCCGAGAAATGAGCGCTGCAACCAGTCGAGGTTGAGAACTGCAAAAAAACTCGCAATCCACCCGCCCCAAAGTCTATGTGCCAACGCAATACTCGCGAGAGATGCAGCAAATGAAACCAAGAGCAGCGAAGAACGAACGGACGTGTCAGTTAGAAGCGAGAATCCGGCAATGACATAAGAAAGGCCCCAAAAATGCTTAACTGTGATGTCTTGAAAATTCCAACTCCGGATTGCGGAGGCAATCGCCATATAAGAATAGTTGTCGCCAAAGTAGTCGACCAGTGCAAAATAGTTTTGATGTAGCGAAACCGTTGCTACAAACAAAACGTATCCTACGAGTGATCGAGCGAGTGCGCTCCGCAGCGATGGGGGCGGAAACTCAAAGCGTGTCTTTGCTGCGTCATTTTGATTTTCGAGCAACAACGCCTACCGATGCATTATGGTTATAGATATTCCGCTAAGCATTTATTTTCATCTCGACCTGCGGAGGAACTACCCGGTGCCGTCGTCAGCGCCCCGGTATCGATCGGCGGTGGCTCCGGAGTAAGCAACTGCGAACTTGGCAAGACTAACCAACATGTCGTCTGCGTGCGCGAATGAAAAATTCAGCAAGCAAAGCCACCGTTAGCGCTTCGCATGCGCCAGAAAATTATATTTGATGATGCACCAGAGCGCTGCAACTCCATCGCGCCAGTTTATTTTTTTCCCTTCGGCATAGGTTCGTCCATAATACGAAACTGGCACCTCATAGATTCTCACTCCCTCTAGCCTCGCTACCTTGGCTGTGAATTCTGGCTCAAATCCAAAACCGTCCTCACGCAGGGTAATTCGCTGAAGGATTGTGCGGCGAAACGCTTTGTAACCGACCTCGATATCCGTCAAATTCAGATTTGTACAAATGTTCGAGAACAAGGTCACGATCTTATTTCCAACGGAGTGCCAAAAATAAAGCACCCGATGTGGGCCTCCACCGAGAAAGCGTGATCCGAAGACTACGTCTGCCCTGTCCTCAAGGATCGGTCGCAAAAGCGTGGAATATTCTGCCGGATCATATTCCAGATCGGCGTCTTGCACGAGCACGATTGACGCCGTGGCTTCTGCGAAGCCGGTACGAAGTGCTGCGCCTTTACCGCGATTCTTAGTGTGCCGGAGTGTTTTTACGCGCGGGTCTTTCGCAAGCTCGGATTGAAGTTCATTCCACGAACCATCTTGGGAGCCATCATCGACGACGATGATCTCCTGCACTTCGGGTCGCGCCAGCACGGCTCTGACAACAGTGCAGAGTGTTCGGGCTTCATTAAAAGTAGGGATCACGACGCTAAGGCATGGCAAAGCGCAGTAGGACTGTCGGTCACGGCTTGCAAGCTCACGTCCATCGGTCATTTGCATACAGCGAGTGTCATCATTTTTTTATGAGCGATATGACCTGCATCGGACCTGCTAAAGGCAATCGTCCCGGCGTTCGGAACGTTTCTATAACAGCGTTGTCATTTTCGTAGAGCACATCGCCAAGCGTGTAGCCGCCAGATATAATAGAGGCACCAGATCTTCCTGCTACTGCTGATCTCAATAATGCTGCTGGCCGTTGTGGAGGCAAGTCTTTGACATTAAAAAAAACTGGTCTGGGCGCATAAACTGCGTCGATCCGATAGTCCTGAACCAGGAGCACTGTCTCCTTGGATAAAATCTGATCCAACTTGGTGTAGTCGTCATAGAACGCAACATAGCGCTTGAAGAAGTCAAGTTTCTCCCAACCAAGCGCGACGGGAAAGAACTGGGACGCATAATAGAGCTGAATTCCAAACCAAGGGAGCAGCAATGCCACGCATCCCGCAGCCATAATTCGCGGAGAAGTTAGTGGATTCACGATGTTGGGGGCTGAAAAACACGCAAAAGTAATCACCAAGCCATAATGGAGCCCGCCCATGAATCTCACATCATAGGGCAATAACCATAAAATCAAGCCGCATTGCAGCAAAACAAAGCAGAAGAGCTTTATCCGAACAGACGCCGCCAGATCTGTCCCAAGCATCGCGCCGACCGCACCCATCCAGACTAGTGGAGGGCAATCGACGGCGGCATACGCGAAAACTTTCAAAAGAGGTGGTCGATTGGCCTCTCGCGTGGCCTGAAAAATCTCCGTTGCCCAGTTGTGCGGGTAGACCGACGATGCGAACAGATCTGAAAGGACAGGGCCAAATGGCGAACCCGATTGGACCCAGGTCAGTAGCAATATTGGACAGTAGAAGACGACCCACGGCGCCGCGAGCGCAAGCAGGATTGGGCCTGATCGAGATGGCACCAGTCGAACAATCGACCATGCTGTGACTCCGAGAATGATCCCGCTCAGCGGGAGCAGGCTTATTTTAGAACTGGCGGCGGACAACAGAAGGAAAGATACCAAGGCAGCATAGATCGGCGGCGAGATTGCTTTGAGCAAGCTTTCCTGACTACAGAACGCGACGATGGCTGAGGCGATCGCCAAGTCTCCCATGGCCTGGGCGCCACTCGTAACATCCCATACCACCGGATACATACCGACGCACAGAGTGCCAACCCAAAGTGCCGTCCAAACAACGGGCTTTTCGCTCGCGCGAATGGTGCGCCAGGCAAACAACAGTAGCGTCGCGTTGAGTCCCCAACTCACGACGTTTGCAGCATCGGGATAACCCATTGCATGAAGAGGCGCTGACGAGATCTGATAAATCATATCGGGCCAGATCGCTCCTTCCCATGGCTCGCGATAAAATCGGAGCGCGCCATCTGATACGATGCGGCTGGGAAGAAGCATGTGATAATATAGTTCATCGATTTTTGTCGATGGCGCCAGCGCGACGAGAAAATTCGTCCCGATTGCAGCGCCAAGGACTGCAACGGGCAGCACGGCCGACCGGTTAAATAGCGATGACTTTCTAATAAACGCGAGGCGCGATCGAAGTAACAACGCCACGACACCGACAGCAACTATTGACCACCAGATCGTCTGTAGCAGGTATCGAGACGCCTCTCCGGTGATGCCTGCGATTTCAACCGCAAGACTCAAGACTTGGATGCCGAGCAATATTGCAATCACGCTACTCCAGGGCGATGGAAGAAGCAGCTGAATAGAAAATAGGATCGTGGTGCCCAGGCCCCACAAACCAATTAGCGTCAACACCCCTGTGGCCAAAACAAAAAGCGGATTGTAATCCGCAATTGCGAAGAACGACGTCAACGGCAGTCCCCGCGGTGCGCAGGGGAATTATCGCAGAAGATTCGTTGTCGGCAAAAGACATTTTGCCCTGTAGATTACCCCACGGGGCGGCCTTGGGCGGACTTGCTGATGCCTGTTGAACGGTGCAGGTCTGCGCGGCTGCGCGATCCTGTGAAGAAGGTTGCTGCGGTCCTCACACAGGTCGGCGTAGCAAAACTGATTTGTGCGACGGGGACAAGCGGCCGGCAACGCTTAGTTCGTTGAGCAGCGTTACGCAGCGGCGGCCCCTTGCTCAAGTTGGTATAAACCTGCGTTTACGTTCTTGTGGTGTTCGCCGATCCACAACATCGAGCGCGAGCAGGGGCTGATCCACTTGGCGCCAAAGGGCGATCTCCTAGCGAGTAAGGCGATCAAGCGCGAAGTTGGGCAGATCCGCCAGACGCAGAAAGCACCGTGCGAAGTCAGTCGGCGCGCCGGAGGGCGCCGAGGACTTCTTCTTTGAGGGAGCTAAATCTCGGTTGGGGAAATTGAGATATTCGCTTACTGAAATTCTTGGGCCGGCAGTGCGACGAGGTCTTCCATTGACGCACTACGCAAGGCTGCCGCGCGGTCGGGGCGTAGCGTTGCGGAGCTGGTTCGCGACGCCATCCGAAAGGTCGTGCTCAGGTCGCCGGCTGCCGCAGAGCCGGTTGCCGTAGCCGGGTTCCGGCTGGTGACATAACAGCTGTTGCATCAGCCTACCAAGCGCTGGGTCGATCGCCTGGACCGACTGTCGGCAGTTCAATAGTCGCCGCGTACACTGGGCGGCAGGTCTTGCCTGCCACCGATACGGAAATGGCGCCCTCTCTCTTGTGGTTTGCGACGATCCAAAGCATCGAGCGCAAACAGGATTTGACGGGCCTGGCGCCAAAGGACTGCTTCATACCGACTCAGACGGTCTAGCGGGTAACTGGACAGATTGGCCAGACGCAAAAAGCAACGCGCAAGATCGATGGCGGTAACGCTTTCACGCCCCGTACCGGCCGCGTGTTCCGTTTTATTTGTAGTGTCGAGCGATGCTCCATCAAATTCGGCATCGGCAGAAGTAGTCCCCCCGAACCCTGCATAGATAATTTTCCGCGGCGGTGGTTGAGTTCGCTGACGGGATCTAAACACACGTAATTGGTCAGCTTGTAATTCGAATAAACCGACTTCCATCGCCGCGGCGCGGCGCAGTCGCCAAAACACATTAGCCAACCGCAACACCAATTGCCGTTCTACGACCGATTGCGCGTCGTAATCCGCAATAATAGCCGCTTGGAATACTTCGTAATCTTCCGCATCTTCCAGCGTGCCGATCACCGTCTCAGCGGTGAGGCCATGGCGGACGGCGTTGCACCGGGAACGCTGTTTGCCTTCTTCGGTATTTGGACCGGTGCTTTTGCGTGCGTTGCGACGGTTGGTCTCGATCTGTCTGAAGGAAGTCATGGCGCGCCAGTCGCGATAATTGGCTTCGTTTTGTATTTTGGGCCTCCCTTTCTCGTCGGTCGATCGCGCTTGCTGTCTCCGGTATCGATAGCGGGGAGGGCGATCGTGCCTTCTAGGTCTGTCTCCTCCGAAGTCACCGGTAATGGGTGGCTCTCCAGCCATAGTTCGCGGGCGGGGATAGTCGGATCGATGCCGGCCTTAATCCACCATGCGGCTTCATCGCCGCGTTGATGAACCTCACGATGATGACCGCGGCACAAAGGCACGGTGAACTCATCGCTTACCTTGCGTGCGAGAGCGCGGTGCTGGGCGAACCGCAGGTGATGGGCGTCCGAGGGTCTACGGCCACACACGAGGCACGGCTGATTGGCCACGAACTTGAGGTGCTCGCGATCCCGAATGCGGCGTGGCTCGGGATGGACCAACTGACTCTTGTCGATGCCTCGGGCGCGACGAGTCCTCCTGACGGGTTCCTGTCGTCGCTGCGCGACCGATTTAATTGGCTGAAGCGCAGCTAAAACCGGCGATAACGCCTTTCCAAGATCTGCGTTGCTTTTGAGCCCTGTCAGCCTGACCTGAAACGCGTCCTCCAGCAAGCGCGCGTCTGCGTCGGTCAGACTATTCTTGTCGCTTAGGATTCGATGCGCCCAGAGCGCGGCATCATCACCAGATGTGATGGTCTTGAGTTCTCCAACAAGTCGGTCGCGCAGGGCGGCCGACGGCTCAGAGCCAAGGATAGGCCTTCGCACCGGTTTGGAACCGCGCGGGCTCTGAAGATGGCTCTGACCACCGTTCAGTTGGACCTTCTTACTGGGCGATTGATTTTCAGTTCCTGCAGCTTGTGCGGTAGGCGCCGCGAGGTCGGGAGCATCGACGTCGTCTTCGCCGGCAATGCCAACCAATGTGAACAGGGCATAGCGACGGGCATAGGTTAGCGCCGCACCCATTCGGCGCGGCGTTGCAGTTTCGGCGATGGCACATACCGGCCAGTCTGATGCAATCCATTCCCCGGAGGCGTGTGCCAGAGTGGTGGTAAGATTGATGATGCCGGCGTTTTGGTCGAGCGACGTAGTTTGGACCGTGGCAATCTCCTGCCGACTCAGAATCTTGCGCACAATGTCGAGACCGCTCGACAACGGCGCGTAGCGGAACGACCGTTCGGCGGCGCCGGAGCCATCGAGCCGGACGGTCGCCACCAAAGATTTCTCCGGATTGACGAGTTCTGCCTGCGCTTTGGCCAATGCAGCGGCAATGGTTCCAATTGACTCACTGGAGCGCTGCATGACTGCCAACCTCCGTGTCGAGGAGATCAAAACTGATAGCACCCGACTTTGAGCGCTTAGCGCGAACCCCGTGACCGATCGCCTCCTTGGCGTCCTCGGGCATCAGCCCCTTGAGCTCAACCTTGACCCTCTCACGCTCCAGGAACGCGGAGCGGGTAGACCTGAACACCCCAGCGAACTCAGACCAGGAATTGGAGGCACTCATATCGACTATCCGGACGGCCTCTATGCGCGGTCGGGGCGGTTCGACGCCAAACAGTCGCGGCGTTTCACCGCTCTCGACACAGCGCCAGAATTTCTTTTCCGCCGTGAACAGCAGGTGTTGGTAAAGGCGATCGGCCGGGATCGTGATTTCAACCCACTTGCCGCCGCCGGTGATGATCGAGAGCACAGCCGTCTTGGCGTCGGTGACCGACATGTTGTGCTGCAGCTGGGCCATGTGCTTTTCGACCGCCCCCTCTTCGGTGAACGACCAGGGCAGCATGAATTTCGCCTCGAAGACCGCCCCGGTAGCCTCGACCATGCCGTCGAGGGTGGCGGCCATCCAGCGCACCCCGGGGTGCTGCACGCGGCTTTGGATTTGGGTCAACGCCTGCCCAGAATTACGTTCGTACCAAAGGCGATTGAGGGGTTCAGTAGCGAGACCAAGCTGGACGATGAGGTTCCCCGAAAGGTCTTCCGGCTCGACTTCGCCACGTTTTTCACGCCACAGGTGGACGAGGGCCGGTTCGCTATCACCCATAATGACCCGGGCATCCGAGCCGCCTATGAAGTAACGGCGATCGCTAGGTTTGGGTCGCAAGTTCATGCGACCCCCTCAGCTATACCCTCAATGGGACGCTGCAGGGCGCGCATCACGTGCCCCGGCAGGTCGCCAATGAACCTAGCATTGGTAGTCCAGGTGGCGTTTGTGGATGTTTTAGCGCTCGCGCCTTTCATCAGTGCGCCAATCGCGCTAGTCACATTCTGAGCCTCGGTCATGAGTTCCTCCGTGGCTTGGATTAAGACCGATGCCGAGCTTTCTGGCTTACATCGGTGTACACCATACATAGCGTCAGTGTATTTATTGTCAATACAAGAAATACATAAATGACCAGCAATTCTCGCCCGCGTGGCCGCCCGGCTAAACGCACCCAAGATCGCCCATTTCAGATGCGGGTCTCGGAGCCTTTTTTGCGGACTGTAGATGATTGGCGCCGCGGTCAAATTGACGTTCCGTCCCGCGCCGAAGCAATTCGGAGAATGGTTGAATTAGCGGCCAAAATGAAGAAAAGGCCGGACGGCGATCGTTGAGTGCAGGCAACGGCTTCCGCCCTAATGACTAAAAGACGAAACTCAGATGACGGATAGCCGATCAGGACCTACCGCGGATCCGAGATTAGCGGTCGGGCAGCAAGACCGTCTGAGACGGCTGCGCCGGCATCAGCTGCGCAGAATTTCCCTAGCTTACTGAAATATTGGATTAGGTACCGCCAACAGAAGAAGCACTAATCGATGTGACCCTCGACCTCAGTAATCGGGCCTCAGCTGAAACGACAGACATGACTGAAATTCGCTCAAGGCGCATCGTCTACGCGACCGATTGGTTTTCAATCGAGGAAAAGCAACTCGCGCTAAATGATCCGCCATATTTTTCGCTTAAGTGTGCCGACTACCTCTCAATTGTTGCGCTGACCGACAATGACGAACTCGTTCTTGTCCAACAATATCGCCCGGCCGTCGAAGCCCAAACTTTGGAGCTTCCCAGCGGTCACGTCGATCCCGGCGAAACGCCGCTTGCAGGGGCAGCGCGTGAACTCACTGAGGAAACCGGCTACACCGCCGAGTCCATCGACCAAATGGGTGTCATCCATCCGGATACTGGTCGCTTGAGCAATCGTTTGTTTTGCTTTTTCGCGAAGGTCCGTCGACCATCGAATATCTGGCGTCCGGAACCGGGCTTGCAGCCAGTCACCATCTCGCGCCCGACCGTCCTGCAGTCAATCGCATCGCCCGCTCCAATGCTTACGCACGCACATTGTTTGGCCGCGATCGGGATGGCGCTTCTCCAGGGAAGGATGCATCCAGAATGAGTATTCTCGCGCCGGCAGGCAGAAAAAAATGAAACGCCTGCGACGTCTCGGTGTCGTTATTCTCGTACTTGTCGGTCTTGGCGGAATGGTTTGGTTTGAACGCGAGCCGTTGCTTCGCGGCGCCGCCAATCTTTGGATCATATCCGATGAGGCGACGCACGCAGATGCAGTTGTCGTATTGGGAGGAGGGCTTGAGGAGCGCCCCTTCGTCGCGGCTGATCTATACCACAAAGGCCTCGTCAGGACGGTGCTGATCTCGCAAGTGGCGGAAAGTCACGCCGTCAAGGTCGGAATCATTCAGGGACATACAGAAGCAACTTACCAGGCACTTTTAAAGCTAGGCGTTCCGGCCACTGCAATTGAAACATTTGGAGATTCCAACAGAAATACCAACGACGAAGCAGACGAACTGCGCAGCTGGACAGACACTCATAAGGCTGCAGCGATTATAATTCCAATCGAGATATTTTCTTCTCGTCGGGTGTATTGGATCTTCCACCGGAAGTTTTCCGGACTTCCCATTCACATTGAGGTGTTGGCTTTCGACCCGTCGGGTTTCAGTCGCGAAAATTGGTGGCGCGATGATCGCGGCGTCGTGTCGTTCCAAAACGAGGTAGTCAAATATATCTACTACCGATTGCATTACTAAGAACGGCATCCTGCCGTCAGGTTGTCATCATCGCCCGTGAGCGTAACGGCAAGGCGAGGTATTCGTCGACAGGCCGCTCAGCCGCAGCCGGTCGGCGGCACGGAAGTCAGTGCGGTGCTTGGTGGTGTCAGCGATTCATAGCGCACTCTGCTCGGACTTGTGGAGCGCGCGCGGGAGCGCGTTCTTGCTGCCGCCGTCCGAAGTGGCGGCGCGGGACCAAATTGAAGGGCAGAAATCCTCCGAGCCGATGAACTTTGGCTTTCGAGGGCTTTCCATGCAAAAAGCGACTGATGGCTAAACCCAAGATCAAATCTGAACCCGGACCTAACGGCGAAGCGCCGCTTCCGGCGGTGTCGGCTAACACCTTGGCCCGATGCCTCGGAGTGACACCGAAGGAGGTCTACGACATGACAAAAGCCGGTATCATTGAGCACGGTCCAGGCCGGTTATATCCGATCGAGGATAGCGTACGCCGTTACTGTGATCACATCCGCAGGCAGCTGTTCACCAACGTGCGTTAGCGGCATTGATTGGCTAGTTGCGTCTTAGGAAAAGTTCGCAGCCAACATCGCTCGTGGCGGCGATTCGGAACAAACCGCCAATTGGCGGTTCGTGATCGAGTATATGGAGGATGGACGAGGTGCATTTTAAAACGAGCATTTATAAAATCCGTCGAGTGTGCCTGCCCGATAGGCCGATCTGGCGCACGTTCGAGAGGCGACCGGATGGCAAAACTGTCGCCAAGGCTCACTTTAATTGTTTGGCCCTCGCTGAGCGGTATAGGGAATGGGAAAACGGCCGCCCGGATTGAAAAAAGCCCCGGCGAGCTGTCACTGCCGGGGCTTGGGCTGGAAGGGGGTAGTAGGGCAAGACACTTCCGGCCTAGCAGCATCCTAAGATCAGCTGTCGGTTTGAGCAATATATTCTGGCACGCCGAACACGCTCTACTCCACCTGACCCATTTGCTCCATCAAGCCGTCCATGTCGCCGATGCCGCTTTCCTCCGGGCCTTCAGGCGTGTCGAGCTCGTCCCCTTCGTCGTCTTGCTCGGCATCAACACACGGTTGCCAGTACGGTAGGTAACAATGTCAGACAAAGAGACGAAGAGCGTCCCGCTAGGATTGCGCATAACGCCGACGCTTAAAGCGGCGCTCGACAAGGCGTCATCGGCTGACGACCGTTCTGTTGCCTCGTATGTCGAGCGCGTTCTGGCTGACTATCTGAAAAAGCGCGGCTATCTCAAGTAAGCCGGCAGGTCACACCATTCCGGGGGGTCTCAAATGGGTGACGCTGAAAAGCAGATCGAAAGGGATCGCAAGCGTTATCGAAAATCGCATCTAACTTGGCTTCGTCGGCGTCGAGTTTACGATCGGACCATCTGGAATCGGAAGATCAAATCGCGTCTGCATATATTGCAGATGCTTCATAAGCCACATCGCATCCTCTGTGGTCATCGCCAGTGCAAACGGTTTTCCGGTATGCCGCAACGTACTGCGATCCATCTGCTCAAATTGCAGCGCCACGGACTGAAGAGATTTTGTGATTGAGCTGCTAGGCTTGCAAACGTAAATGTCAATATTTCGGCTCATATCGAGCATGGCTCGCCCCTTTCAACGATTATTTAGGAGCCTGGTACAATCAAACTGAGACTAGCGAATATCCTCAAGCAGCTACGAATCCCGTAGTCTTGCAGCGAAGCTTGCATTGCAAAAGACGCCGGACGGTTCGCTGCCCGGCGCTTTCTCCCGCCGCCTAAGCTAGTGCTTTCCGCCGCTACTTTTCCCAATCGTGTTCGGGCCGCCACTTGGCTGGTTAATGTTCCCAGCGCTGGTTGGCGGACTCATTACAGGATGTGTGGTGGTGCCCTTAGATGGCCCTGTGTTCGTTCCAGCGTTGGGGGGCGGATTGGCAGCCGGTCCCGTTGGCTTTCCACCTGTCGGGCCGTTCGGACCTTTCGTCGCCGACGAACCGCCCGCCTTTGGCTTTGTGCAATCGGAATATTTTGCCGTGCACTCACCCGCACAGAGTGATCCCGTTATGGATGTGTTCGGTACGGAGTTTGATGTGCAGCGAGAGACACATGCTGTAAGCTGATCATCACATTTTGCCGGGCCAACGCCGCTATCTTTAGCGTCGACCTCGTAATTTCCGAAAAGGATGATGAGTGATGCAAGTGTCGCGTAACCGTAGATGCGCAGACGCATTCCCATGACACGCCCCCCTGGTTCTCCCGTCTCGGGTTCAATATTTGAACGCAAAATCTCGTTGAAAGATAGCGCGATTATCTATGTTCTTTGATCGCGGAAAACGAGCCATCCGCGACCGGGGTTTGAGCGGGCGCAAAAATTACGCCGGGGCCTGCCCCGCGCTGGCTCTGCGTTACCTTAAATTCAAACGCTTTCTATAAGTTTGAAAGACCGAGCAACTGCATCAAACCATTCCAACATAACGGAACGGCATTTTTGGCAACTGGCGTACTCTTCTTCCGCCTTCGGTCGAGGCCAAAGCTTCACCTCGTATCGCGCTCCGCACTTGGGGCAAACCACTTCTCCGCCACACGAAGACGTAGTTGTCTGTTTCATTATTGCTTTAGCGAGCGGCGGTGGCATTTGCATCTGGTGATACAGGCAAGTGCTTACGGGTTGGTTACACTTCCCAGTTGCATAGCTCGGCGGTTCCTAGATACCCTGTCTTCGGGGAAATCTGGGGGTAGCGTCATGCGTAAGGCTGCAATTGTCGCAGTCGCTTTTTTGCTTGTGGGCTGCGCGGCTACATCTCAGCAAACCCGCGCTACTTTGGATGCGGAGTATATCGGTCACAGCGTCGACGACTTGGTTACGAAGTTTGGGCCGCCGACATCGACCTTCAAAATGACCACGGGCTCGACGGCCTACAGTTGGACGATTGCCAATTCCACCAATATCGATGTGGGCAAGTACGGCGGAACGTCGCAGACTTTTACCTGCACCCTTCAAGCGGTCGCCGATGCAACAAGCCACATAACAAGCCTCAACACGACAGATGCGTCGAATGAGCTTGGTGAGAGCCTATGCGCTCAGAGGCTGGGTCTAAAGCGGCAATAGGCTAATCCGGAAGGATCATCATGGCAGAGCAAATTTCCGACCCGATTTTCGCTGCGATAGAACATCACCGGCTTATTGATGCTGCTTATGACAATTTCCTAGAACGCGGTGCCCACGAAGCGGTCAAAGAGGACCGCCGAAAGCAGGAGGGATCTGCGCTGATCGCTTTGTTGCACACCAAACCCGAGACGCTTGTGGGTTGCCTAGCGGTGCTGCGCTACGTTGTTGATTGGGCCGAGACTAATGATGCCGGTCTATTCCATGATTGGAACGGTCCAATGCGATCAGCCGGGGCGGCTTTCCTGCCGATGATCGCTGATGTGATTGAGGCTTCTACTCAGTAGAGCCCGGCCGGCCCGCGCTGGCTCGGCGCTTCTCTATTTAGGCTGCGGTTGCTGCTGCTGTTGACTGATATGCTGCACACCGTCGACCGGCACAAACTTGCCCGGTTCCACCGACATCGCCTTTAGCAATTCCTCACTCACCTTGCCTAAGTCTTGAATGTCGTCCTCCCAGTTACCGATGCTCTTGCGAATGATCTCAATGGCGGCGGCCTTATCGGTTTCGTTGACAATATAGGTCGCCACAGGCTTATCGCCGTTCTTGTTTACTCGGATCAAACGGCCGGGGCCCATATGCCCAGCATGCACCGTGTTGGGCCCAACGGCCAGCTTTACCGCAGAGCGTTGATTTTGCCGATGCGGAACCTGCCATCATTCGGTTTCGTTGGAGCATGAACAGCGGGAAGAAACACCATGCAGCCGAAGATCAGGGAAGAAGACCGGCCGACCGAGGACGATATTGCGCGGGAGAAGCTCGGACCACGCGGCATCCCCGGAGAACCAAGTCCAACCAAGTTGACGCCGCAGGCGGAAAAGAACATTTCGAAGTCGGGCGCGTTCGACGGTCACACCTCGTAAGCGATGATGCCCGACCCTCCGGTCCAACCCCCTTGTCGGCCTTGTGTAGCGTGGAAGGTTGTCAGACGGTCAAGTGCGCGTTCGATATTTCAAGCTAAAGAGGGTGAGATGCCTGGTGCAAATTATACGGTGACAGTCGATGGTGTGACGCGGGTCAACCATGACGTTCGGGAAACCGCGATAGAGATGGGGAAGAACGCAAAGAGTAAGAATCGTAGTAGTGACGTAAAGGTACGGAAGATCGATGACGGCTCTCTCGTCGCGGAAATTGTCGTTGATAAAACGGGCGAGATTGTAGCGAAGCGGCCGAATTGATCTCAGGACGCGAGCATCCAGGCTGGCGCGATCCGCCTTTCGTGCGATCACCAGCGGGGGCGGCTCGGCGTTAAGGCGAGCCTCGCTAACGGTGACGTCGTGCCGGTTGGGCGGATGACGGTCAGTACCTTAAGCATCGGCAACCCGCCGTCCGAACCTCCACTCGCCATCCCAAGTCGCTTCGAACCAGCCGCGGTCCTCGTGCGGCGCAAGCTGTGAGATGACTTTCGGCTCGTCGGCATACATTCCGCTGCGGTCAGCATCGGTGGCAATGACAACGAAAGGCGCATCGCGAGCGGGGCTGCCATCGGATTTGACACCGAGGCGGATTTCGACGATCTCCGCCATTGCTATCTTTTTTCTTGATACGAGCACGCGCTCGGCCTGCATAGAAAGCGCTGGTTGGTTACTCCGCACGCTCTGGCCGGGATTTTTTTGTTACAGGGCGCAGGCTCGGCGTATTCTTAGGTAGAGATTGGACTGGCGAGTGGAACATCCGACCTGTCCACCTTCGTACCCTTAGCCTTTTTCATCGCCTTCTTTAACTTCTTCAACTTTTTGAGTTTCTTCTCTAGCTTCTTCATCTTCTTGTCGATCTTGGACTTTTTATGCTTGCCCATATTTTGCTCCCGTCATCGCCGCTCGCGCCACACCATTCCTGTCAATCGCGCCATCACCCAAGTGCCGAGAGCCCAGCCCAGCGCCATAAAGAATCCCCACACAAACCAAACCAGCAGCGCATTGGCAGAAATCTCCGGTACCATCTGACGTCCTCCCTTTGTTTTGCCTACTTAGACTTATTTTTATTCCCGCGTATACGGCACGCGCTCGGCCTGCAGCACGAGTTGCAGCGCGACGCTGACGTTCGCCGGATCCTCGCCACGCGCGCAGGCTTGCAGCTCGTTTTCAGAAGCGGTCCGGCTCAAAAGCCCTACCACAATCAAACTGAGACACTAGCGAACGCCAAACTGCTTCGGCTGAGCTCGGCGCTTCATCTCACCTATTGCGCCAAAACCTAAGAAATCTTAGGCTCTTTGAGAGCTGCCATGCAGACATGCCGAGCTCTGCGGGCGACAGGCAGCCATCATGCCGTCGGCGGGCATTCGCCACTTTAAAATCAATTCAGCCGTTGCCCGCGTTTTTTTTCGCGCGGGCTTCGCTCGTATCGAGCAAACACTGATCGGGGGCGATCATGCGCATGAACAAAATTACCCCTATCGCGTTTTTTGCTGTTCTGGTTGCAACAGCCTCGCAATCGATGGCCGCGCAGAAAACCGGCAATGCGACCGTTACCTGCTCGTGCAGTTGTCTCATGGTACATGGCGGGGAGGGCTTTGTCGAAACAAAGTCGTTTGCTTGGTCGGGGTCGCGGGCCGACTGCCAAGCGTACAATGAAAGCAATTGTACGGGGACCGGAGCCAACGCTGGTTACTCCGGTCATTTGGCCGCATGCGATACGAACGTCGCCCAAACTGCGCCCCGCCGTCCAGGCATAACGCCCCCGAATATCGGTGGAGCAAAAACACCGCCTCCGGGTAGCGGTGGTGCAGTGAAGCCGATCATGCCTCCAGCCACTAACGGAAGTACCTCGAAACCCTAGGCGGGGGCCTAGGACCTACAGCGCAGCCCCGTTGCGCGCGTCGGCGAGCGTCTTGAGCGTCATATGCCGGGAATGGTGATCGGGCGGGGCAGGGGCGTCGACCAGGATAGGCGCGTTCTCATCCGGCCCCCCCCCGCGCGGAGCTGGTAACGATCAGGGCAGCCGATATTCACAGCTATAAACCGCAAAATACGTGATTGCCGTCACTTCGCTAGTCCCGGTCTCAAGGCAAACTCACAATTGCCGGAGAGCGAAGGAGGGAGATAGCCATGAAGTTTATCGTAGCGATCTGTTTGGCTTTCACATTCGCGACTGGGTTTGGGCTCACCGCTGTTGCCCATCAAAATCCACCGGATTTCATCGCACAGCAAGGCTAATTCGCGAATGGAATATCGCGGCGTAGAGTACAAAGTCATCCAGACGATTGTGGGTGGCTGGCGCTGGTCAGTGGAGATCGGAAATCGGGAAAAAATTGGTGGCGACTTTACCCGCGAAAACGCGGTCCGCCGCGCTAAGCAATTTATTGACGCTCGTTTTCAGAAGCGGTCCGGCTCGAAATCCGTGCCGCAATCGCTACGAATCCCGTAGTCTTGCAGCGAAGCCTTCAACGAGTCCCGTTGGAGGGCGCCCAGGAGAGCTTGTCCTTGCGCTCGCTCGCGCCCGCGTACTGTGCCTCCTTCACGGTTTCAAGCATTGGCGACGAGTTACACGCCGCGCATACGAGGGCGGTGCTCGGAGAGTAATTCCCTGTAAATACCTATGCCGGAGCCAATATGCCAGCCGCTACTAATCGCCGCTATGGGCGCTTCGGCTACTAGCGCTCTTCACAATCCCGTTTAGGAACCGCGTGCTCACCAAACTGGTCTGTCCAGTAGATGGACTGGTTGTGGCAACTTTCGCTGTAGTTGTAGTAGCTGTGTCGGTTTGCACGCGCGTGTTCACCATCGGGACCTACCCCATATTCCACGGCGTTTGCAGCACCGATGGATCCCGTAGTCAGCACCGCGACTGCCGAGATCATCAAAAGCGTTCGCGTCATGCGATCCTCCTTTTTTGCTCGTAAGGAGAACCGACAACGAAATATTATGTTCCGGCCTCGAGCCGTCCTCATCTTCCGCCGGTCAGCGACATTCGTCCGGGCGGCGGGTGCAAGATCGTCAAGAGTGCGTGGGAGAAATCGCATATGTGTAAAGCCTCAGTAGCCGCGTACATATCGCGTACACGGATGACGCCCAGATCGATCGGTGTTTCAAAAATATCTTTGTTAGATCAATGTGGTACGCTTTCGACGTTCCATAAATGCCCTCTTGCACCCAGCCTCTTGGCATTGAGCAGGACCGCTGATAGCTAGCGCGTATTTATCGGCTCCTCGGCGAGCGCGGCCTTGCAGATGGCGACCATCTCACCGCGCTTGAACATGCGGTAAATATCGACGTAGGGGGCGATGTGCTGCGCCTCACCGGAGGCCGGGCACTCCTCACCGATCTCAAATATACCAATGGCCGCGTTGATGTGGGCTCGGTCAACCTTGGCTTGCGCGATCTTGTTTTCGTAATTTACGATTGCGCGCGTGATGCGCCATAATTACCGGGATAGTGAACCGCCCACTTAGATGACGAATTTGCAAAACGAAGCCAATTTGCACGATGTAGGTGCCACCGCGCAGGGGCAGGGTTCGTATTGGTACCTCGGGCACGATCGAGGCCGCGGTCTGCAGACCAATCAATCGCGGATGTCACAACAATTTAACATTCAACAAATTCTAGAAATATTGACATTTTCGAGCTGACACTTAGCTCAACAATAGTGGGGGTCCTACGTCCTTTAAAGGAGAGGAGTACCCGCTATGTCCGATCCATCCAAAAAAGGAACTTCACCGGGTCGCGCACGACCCGAGAGTTCGAGGCCGCGCAGCTTCCAAAACGGCCACCAAAAGGTCGGTGGACGCAAGCCCGGCACACCAAATT
This sequence comes from uncultured Alphaproteobacteria bacterium, assembly GCA_963739945.1. Classification (GTDB taxonomy): domain Bacteria; phylum Pseudomonadota; class Alphaproteobacteria; order Rhizobiales; family Xanthobacteraceae; genus BOG-931. The sequence continues at coordinate 67,730 of CAVUCN010000012.1, forward strand.
TTTTCTCGGCTGATTACAAGAAGACCATCCTTGAGGCGGCCTATCGCGTCGGAGAGGATGGCAACGGCAAGGATGGCCTTGTTGGTTATTTTACGTGGGTCGCCCTATATCACCCAGCGGCCTTCGCTTTGCTGTTGTCCAGTCTGCTGGCTTTTGATGACCTCGAGAGCGACGTGGAGGATCCATCGCGCCGGACGGAAGAAATCAACAGCTGGGTTCGAGACGAAACTGGGATAAACGCCGAGAGTGCGACTACTGGACCAGGATTTTTCTGTAACAGCCTGATCCAACAGGCCGTCAACCGCCCGAGGGACTTCGCAAAGCTATTTGTCGCAGCCTTTCTGCGGCCGCCGGCGAAACGCCGGCGGACCACCACACAGCCCGTCTAAGCAGGGCGAATGGGCTAGGAAATCCGATCAGCTGTGAAAAAGTTGAAGAAAACCGGATCCGCAACAAATGGTAGAGAATCGACACTCTTGCGCACTACTTTTAAATGGTCGGGATGTCAGGATGCAGATGAACAGGCGTTGGTGACCGCGTGACTTTTGGGCAGCAAGGATTCAGGAAGGCTTGCGAATAGCTCAACTAATGTTGCCGGCAAACCGTCTTTGAACTCGGATGAAAAGCGCGGCAAGCAGCGCCGCTGTCAACGCCCCGCTTGCACCCGCTAACGCCGCTAAGGCATTGGCCGAGCGATCCGGCGTGAAAGCTTGCAGGCCCTCCAGAAGCACCGAGAACACCATGATGCCTATTCCGACCACGAAAGGCCGGGGCCAGGCGAAGCAAAACACTGCGGTGATAACAAAATAACCCATGAAGTGGTCGAAACCCCAACCAAGCCCGCTGCGCGGTTGCCAATTTTCGGGCCCGAGCGCCATTATCACAACCGCGACGATAGCGATTCCGCTGCAGATTTTTGCGATGAGTTTGAGTGTCACTTTGCCGAAATCCCCGCCGTCTACCCAGTCTTAAATCGTGAGCTTGCCCCTCATCCTTATACGCGGTCAAATCTGTGCCGACGAGGGGGATAGAGTTAATTGCTCGATCGCAGACTTCTTGAGTCTGTGCCCTGCTGGAGGAGAAGCCTGCATCAGGCGGAATTAAAATGGCTTTCGATCACGAGCGACGGGAATTGTCAGTATTTTGGGATCCGGCCGCCTTATCACGGCCGGCAAATAGTCCATGAACGTGAGCGCATTAACACCAGAGCTGAAAACCGGGATGAGGGCGCGGCTCAAGTCATTTCGCCAGACCAAACTTTACGATCTGTTGGCCGCCGTGCCTCTCATCGCGTGGTTTGTGTTTTCCGCGATGCATATGCTTCCGCCGCTCGTTCAACAGATCGCGCTGGTGAAGCTGATCATTCAAACGGACCCATCCGTGCTGCCGGTGAGTCTGGCGCTAAGCACCATTTCGCAGGTCACCTCACTGGCCTTCTTGGCGGTTTTGGTTGTCATGTTTACGGTACGTCAGGTCCCCCAACGCACAGCGATAGGACTCTATCCACGCTTTGCTGCCATAGCCGGCACGTTTATCGGGATTGGGTTCATGTGGCTGCCAGCGCAAGAGCTTTCTCCCGCAGTCTATTTAGCCTCGCTTCTCCTGATCACCAGCGGCACCGCTTTCGCGGCATATGCCGTGCTGGTGCTCGGGCGCTCAATGAGCGTCCTACCGGAGGCAAGGCGTCTCACAATTTCCGGACCTTACGCGTTTATCCGCCATCCTCTCTATCTTGGCGAGATCGTCGCCATGGCTGGAGTTGCGTTACAGTATATGTCCCCATTGGGTTTCTTGCTGCTCGGACTGTTATACCTCTTCCAATTTCAGCGGATGACATACGAGGAGCGGGTGCTGACCCAAGCTTTCCCGGAGTACGGAGACTATCTGGCGAAAACGTCCCGTTTGATCCCTGGTATGTACTAGGCTTGATCGAGCGGTTTGATTGAGATGGCGCTGCCATCGCTCTCTAAGGAGGTCCGGATGCGTCTTGCCGCGGGATTGCTGGTCGCTTGGCTCGTCGTTGGGACACAGTCCGCCAGAGCCGGTGATTGTGTGCCTGCGGGCGCGGCTCCTAAGCTCAACTCCGACACCGTGGAGTGGACGATTAACATCCCCAGCGGACAAACTTGCCTGCGCGGACTTCGGTCAGGCGCGATGATGATTGAAAGGATCACCATCAGCGCCCCACCAAAAGTGGGCAACGCGACGCTTCAAGGGTATGGCCTGTCTTACAGCGCTCCTCGCGATTTCAGGGGTGACGATTCTTTCTCAGTTACCATCGTCGGGAGCAACCGCGGGTTTCGGGGAAATTCCACCCTGCTCGTTCACGTATCTGTTCAATAAACGAGCTGGAAAGACGCACCCTATTTTTCGCTCTCAGGCTTTACATCGTTCTCTTGGCTTTCGTTCGAAATGCATTTTTGGAAAAAGCTGCGTTGTGAGAGTCCGTCGACATCACCGCTCCTGGACGCTGGATTGCCAGTATTTTTTGCAGGAAAGTTTTTAGCGGCCTCGGCCGAACACTTCTTGGCAACCTCGGCTGTTACCGCCGATGCGCTAGTCGCTGATGCGAGAACGAAACAAACCAGCGCGCCGAATAGGGCTGCGGCTTTAGGGGGAGCGACCATAGTCTGTCTCCTGCTTGCGACAAGTGAAATCAATCCAAATTGCCCTTGATTCAGCGATCTTTCGGAATGCAGCGAGCAATTCTGATAACAGGCAACGCAGCATTCGCTAAAAAGTTTCTTCGTTTAAACGAGATTGGTTCCGCTGGTCGCAATCGCGACTGAGCTTGGGCCGAAGCTCAATCCGCCGCTTATTTCTTATCCGACGCCTTCGAAGTAGAGCGGGCAGGAGGAGCAGGGCTGTTCGTCGTCGGCTTTGGGCATTCCGAGTAAACAGCCCCTCCAAGGGCGTCGGTACGTTCCAGGCAATGCGCCGTATCGTTGACGGGCCCGTCGATAGTGAAGTCGTAGGCGTCTTTCTTGAGAACCAGAGCGTACCGGCCTGGCGCAAATGTAAAGTCTTCCGTGTCCGGCCTGATAACCAGCATTTCGGAGCTGTTCGCCGCCGGCGCGACGCTCATTTGGTAAGTCTGGCTGCGGACAACCCATGTCGGCTCTACTTTAACGTACGAGGCCTTACCATTGGCATCGAACGTCAATGCCCGCATCACCTGGGCGACGACGCGTACCGACACGCGATCAGGGGCGTCATTGGCGAAATCGCGGCGATAGACAACAAACTGAATCGGTCCGGCATCGAGGTGTGCCTGACTGGGGGTGTTGATCGCCGCAGAAATCGAGATGCGCGGATCCGGAGGCTTTATCGGAAGCTGATCGAGTGGGGTCAGCTTTCCATCACTCAGAGCGTAAACACCGTAGGATGCCGGCAACGGAATCCCGGAAACGCCTGGCCGTGACGGTGGCGTTTCGCTTCGCGCAATATCCCTGTCCGGCGAAGCGTTCGGAGCGCTCTGAGGCAAGCTTGCCGTGGCGGTACTTGCTGAACGGCCGTATCGTACGGAGTTATAGAAATTAAGCGCGGTTTGCCTGTCGAGTGCTGAATAGATCGCAACGCCTATTGTCACAGCGACGATCAGTTCGATTGTCCGCCAGAAATGAGATCGCAGGTGTCTTTCGACACAAGTCTTCGCTGCGTAATCGGTGACATTAACGATCCGTGGCTGACGATTGTAGTTATAGCCAGCCGAGCCGCCGAATGAGCCGGCAAAAAATCTCTGCTGCGAAAGCGGGGGCAACGGTTCGGCGGTAACCACCGACAAGCTGGGTCTGTTTTTGGATTCCCCATTCCCGCTGTAGGGCAGGCGCGGAACATCGCCATCCGAGAGATCAGTTTCGAGCTGATCTATTGCGCCTTCAAGCGTCGCAATTTGATGCTCGATTTCCGAAAAATCACCATCCTCGAATTCCCGAACCAAATCCTTTCGTAGTTTCCTGCGGGCGAACTCATAGACCAGACCGCGAAGCTGTTCGGGATCTTGGCTTACGGACGACACCATCCTGGCGAGCACCGAATGGTAGTGATCCTGCTTGCCCAGACTGTTGGCGCCGGCGCGTATGACGATCTCGTCCCTTTGAGCGCGATCGACGTTCTCGCGCTCGTCGCTCTCCGTTCCCGGCTCAATGTCGGTTGGCCGGTCTGGCACTGGGAATTTCCCTGCCTCGCAAAAACGACCTGGTCGGCTCGCAGCCGAGGTCCCCTTGGGTATTTTGGCACATTCCCGCTTTGACACCTAGGGCAGGCGCGGCCCATCTAAAGCGCTTGAGGAGCATAAAATCTCGTTTTTTCCGAGACTTATTACGGTTTCTGCAGACGATTCGTTGAGTTAATGCTGCGGGGACCAAGTGATGCACCATAGAGACACATCCCGGAAAGTTCTGAGCAAGGCTGGGGGCAGGGGTTGCGAATACCAAATTCCCCCCGTTACAATGCGAATAAGCCTGCGGGAGGCACCGGGGGCCTTCTGCGGTTATCTGGGGCTGTAAATGCGACAATTTATATCGGTACTGGGCGGTCTAGTGGCCGCAACCTTGTGCAGCATCTCGGTTGCTGGTGCGGCCGATCTCGCAGTTCCGGCTCCGCAAGCCGTGAAGGCACCGGAAGCTCAACGGTGTCCCTGCGCACTCGAATACCCAGCGTCGGCATATTGGGTCCCTCGGCCTTACCAATTTGACCCGGAGTACAGTAACGGGGCCGGCCACTTCGATGGCGTGCCGCCGCCTCCCACCGTCCCGCCAGAGGAATGGGCGAGCCGGGGCTACTGGGGCGTGAACAACCGCTGGTGAGCCATAGTCCGGTACGAGGACGCTGGGTTGGCTCTCAATGGGGCGCAGCGCGCATAATTACTGGCTGAAGCTCTTCCGGCCGTGTTGCTTGATCGTTGCAGACATTTTCAATCGGATCTCAAAATAGGATCGCTAGCTTTGACGGGCGCTTAGTTTAAGGGACGCGCTCAATTCGCATCCTGGTCCTCGACCATGGCCTTCACTCCGATTGCGTCCAGTTGACGAACGATTCACCTAGATCGGACGCGCGCCGCTGCATCTTACGAAGTCTTTAGATCGAGAAGGCATTGTCTCCGCATCTCAAAGCAAGGACGGGGACGGATGTCACGAATACTCGCGCGTCTACTCACATCGATCGGCATTGTTGCCATTCTGACCATCTCGGCTCACGCCAGCCCGAGTTGCGTGAAGGGCGAGAAACCCTTCGCGCTCACCGGCGACACCATGGCCTGGACCATCTATGCGACTCCAGGATGGGACTGCATCCAGGGGCTTCGTTGGTCCTTCATGCAGATCTCCGACGTTTCAGTTTCGAAGGCTCCGACCAAGGGCAAGGTTGTCATCGTCGGGTCCGGATTTCGGTATTTTGCGGCTTCTAAAGACTTCGAAGCTGACAGCTTCACGTTAGTTGTCGTAGGAAAGAACAAGCGTGATCCCGGGAAGTCTACCTTGGAGATCGTGGTAAAGCGCCCCGTCCAGGTGGTGGCTGGTAACTTGTCTCAGCAACCCTGATCTATTGGGTCGACCCGAGTTAGCTCATAAACACTGACGGAAGGTCGCACAGTCATCGCGTGCGACCCCATGCGACATGCGGGTCACGACGTGCTCGCCCGCTCGATTATCTGAAAAGCGCGTTCTCCACCAATTCGCAGATCGCATGTGCTGCCATGATATGGATCTGCTGAATCAAAGGTGTTGCGGTCGAAGGTGCGCAAAGCGCGATTTCGCAACATTTGGCGAGTTCGGTATTGCCATTGCCGGTAAAGCCGACAGTATGAATCCCAAGTGTTTTGGCAGCAGCCACTGCGGCAAGAATATTTGGCGAGCGGCCTGAAGTGGATATCGCCACGAAGACATCGCCGGTTCGCCCCAGCCCACGTACTTGTCTGGCAAACACATGGTCGTAGCCGTAATCGTTGCCGATGGCCGTCAACACCGAGCTGTCGGTTGTCAGCGCAATTCCGGCAATCGGATCACGGTCAAAATTCAGCCGAGAGACGAATTCGCCAGCGATGTGCTGCGCATCAGCGGCGCTGCCGCCATTGCCGGCAAACATCACCTTGCCGCCTGCGCGGAGCCGTTCGGTGATGAGCTCGCCAATCTGAACAATCGTCCGGATAAACCGATCGTCGGCAAGCGCTGCGCTGACAACGTCTCTTGATGCGGATAGGTGCCTTTTGGCGGTATTCACCGCGTCTTCGCTCAAGCGTGCCTCCGAATGTGAATAGCGTTATGCCCGAAGCCATTTTAGCCGAGCGTGATCTGCCAAGCTTACAAATATCGTCCCGTCGCGCCGGCGACGACCGTGGCGAGGCCGAGAATCGGGTCGGTCGCGACGCCGCATGGGCGTAGACGCTTAAGTCGCTGGCTGAACGGCCTTGAAAGGTTGGACCTTCGGGCCTTCGCAGTGGCTAGTAATTTCAAGCATAACCGACTGAGTTTTCGTTACTTTTTCGACGAGGGATCGATGTTGCACGAAAGCCGCAATACTGCAATTTCTGAAGCGTAGGCTTGTATACCCTTAGTCGGGGCGTAAGCTGCGGCCGCGGCGCGTGTTGGCGCGGCGCTTCGCGCGTTGCTGCCGCTTCGTGAAGGAAGCCTCGCAACGCGTCGGTGAAGCCGGCGCAGTGGAAGATGCTGCGGCGTACCTTGCGCGCGACGCACGGCTGTGCCGAGAGGGGCAGGCGGGCGTGGATGCCTTCTACGCGCGGATGGCGGAACCGATCTGACTACCGGTTAGTCCAGCTCTTTGAGCCACCGCGCGGCTTCGGCGGCGGCGCTGGCCGGCCAGAGCACCTTGATCACGCCGTTTGGCCGATGGAGCTCCATATAGATGTCCGTCGGCTGGCGCTGTTCGACAGACAGCGGCTGGCCTGGAGAGGCGCCGACGATACGCTGCCACCACTTCGCTTTTGCTGGTCGCAATTGCGCTGCTGAATTCGTGCCGGCCCCGCGCGACACGGGCTGCGAAGCAGCTTGCTTCACGACGCCGGCGGTCTGATCGACACGACTGTGCTCATTGCCGCGCTCGGCGATTGCCGAGAAATTTGCGCCGAACTCGTCCCACATGCGGTCGGCCTTGGTCTTCATCACGCTAAGGCCGAAGGAGCCGAGGCGGCCCATGACGTCGGCCTTGGCCTTGATGCGGATTTCGGTGGTGCCGTTGCCGACGTCGGTGAGAAACATTTCGCTGCTTTGCGTCATCGAGCTGGCGACGGTGGAGTCCTCGCCGGTTCCCTCAATGCGGAGATATTCCGGCGGCCGTGCCTCAACGATCTTCGTTCGCACTTTGAAGCGGGCCGCGATGAAGGAAATCTTGACCTTGATCTCGGCTAGGTATTCGACATCGCTGATGACATCGACCGATTGTGTGCCCGGAACGCAGCCGGCCATGATCTTCGGATCAAGCAACAGTTCCCAGACGCGCGGGCGGGGTGCGGCGACGGTCAGTGTTTTCTCAAGCTCCACGTATCTTCTCCGCAGCAGCCATGATTGATTCGACGATCCCGACATAGCCGGTGCAGCGGCACAGATTGCCGCTGAGTCCGGCGCGGATCTGTTCTTCAGTTGGGTTGGGCGTCTCGTTGAGGATCGCGATCGAGGCCATCAGGAAACCCGGTGTGCAGTAGCCGCACTGGAAGCCGCCATTTTCCACGAAAGCTTCCTGCACCGGATGCAAAGACGCGCCGGATGACAGGCCTTCCACCGTCGTGATCTCATGGCCGTCGACCTGAACAGCAAGCGAGAGGCACGATTTCACCACCTCGCCATCCATCAGGACGGAGCAGGCGCCGCATACACCAGTCTCACAGCCGCGCTTCGTGCCGGTGAGGAACAGATCGTCGCGGATGAAGTCGGCCAGCAGGCGCCGCGCTGGCACTTCCGTCCGGTGCGTTGTCCCGTTGACGACCACTTCGATCGACACTTTGCTCATGCGACCTGCTTCTCTGCGCTCTTGAGCCAACAAAGCTGCTCGATCGTCCGGCGCGCCACGACCCTGACCATGTCACGCCGGAAGGCTTCGCTGCCGCGAATATCGGAAATGGGCTGGATACCGGCTGCGACGATGTCGGCTGCCTGTGCGGCGACCGCGTTCGTCATCGTCTTGCCTTCCAGGAATGTCTCGGCTTCCCGCACGCGAGTTGGCACTGTGGTCGTAGCGCCGACGACCAGCCGAACTTCGCGAATGATATCCTGATCGCGTTTCATCGTTACGGCCAGATTGACCAGCGGGCGATGCTCGGCCGCGGTCCGGAGAAAGCGGGCGTGGTAGCCGACATCGAACGCCGGAGGCGGCACGCGGATTTCCGAAAGGATTTCATCAGGCGCCAGAGCCGTGGTGTAGTAGTCGATCAAAAAATCCGCGATCGGAAGCACACGGTTGCCGCGCGCGTTACTCAGTACGAGGCTCGCATCGAGCGCCATCAGGCAGCTCGGCGGGTCGGTCGCCGGGTCGGCATAACAGATGTTGCCGCCGATGGTGCCCTGGTTTCGAACCTGCGGGTTGGCAAGGCGTGACGCCATGTCGGCCAGCATCGAATAACGCTGCTGGACCAGCGCCGATCGCGCCACTTCTGCATGCAGTGTCATCGCGCCGATGCGCAGCCCCGCGCGATCATCGTATGTGATACCGCGCAGGCTGCGGATCCGCGCGAGCGAAATGAGGTGGGACGGTGCGATCATCCGTTGACGCAGCGCCAGAAGAAGCGCCGTGCCGCCGGCAATCATCCGGCAGCCTTCGCCGTGCTCCGCCAAAAGGCCGATGGCTTCGGCGACCGTCTCAGGGATGAGATATTCGAAATCACGCATGGCCGGCTCCTGCCGCCTTTTCGCGGAGCCCGGCCAAAATCTTTTCCGGCGTGATCGGTAGCGTCTGAATGCGAATTCCTGTGGCATCGTAGACCGCATTGGCGATGGCCGCCGCGCCAGGAATCATTGCCGTCTCACTGGCGCCTTTCGCGCCATAGGGACCGTTCGGTTCGTTGGATTCGACGACGCCGGAGTGGATGTGCGGCAGCGACTCCGCGGTGGGCATTGTGTAGTCGGCGAAGTTGCCGTTGAGGAGCTGACAGTCCTGGTATTTCAACTCTTCGTAGAGTGTCCAGCCGATCGCCATCGCCGCGGCACCGCAGGTCTGTCCGTGCACTGCCATCGGGTTGAGCGCTTTGCCGCAATCGTCGGCAACCCAGGTCTCCAGTATTTCTACCTGACCGGTCTCGGTATCGACTTCGACCTCGACCGCCTGCGCGGCAAATGAATAGCCCGGCGCGACATTGCCGTATTGATCGGGCCGGGCCATCGCCAGGAATGTTGGTGGGTCGTAGGTTGCGGTAACCGCCAGCTCTTCGCCGCCTCGCCGGTAGACGTGCATGCGGGCGAGTTCGCCGAAGGTCAGCTTGCGGTTTGGCGACGAGGACTTGGCGTAGATCTCGCCGTTTTCGAATTGTAATTCGGCTTCTGGGACGCCAAGCACTTCGGCGGCGAGCGCCGAAAGTTTGCCGCGTATTTGCCGTCCGGCCTTGATCGCAGCATTGCCGGCTAGGATCGTGACACGCGAGGCAATGGAGCCATGACCATACGGTGAAGTGTCGGTGTCGGTCGGCAGCACCGTGACATGGGACAGCGGGATCGAAAGCTCGTTGGCGCAGCATTGCGCCAGCATCGTATAGGCGCCCTGGCCCATGTCGGATTCGCCAGTCGACAGGGTGATGCGGCCATCCATCGTCATCCGGGCAATGACGGTCGAGCCGTCCCAATTACCCATCTCGCGGTTACCGCTCACATGAATCGCCGAGCCGAAACCGATGCCGCGCCGCTTGGCGCCGGTATCCTTGGGACGTTGTTTTTTTTGTTCCCAACCGATTCCCTGGCTCACCTGCTCAAGGCACTCGCTCAATCCGGCGCTGCCAAGCTCAAAACCGTGGACCGTGGTATCGCCGGTGTGAACCGCGTTGCGTTTCAAAAACTCTACCGGGTCAAGGCCGAGCTTCTCGGCCAACACGGCCATGTGGCTGTTGAGCGCGAATGCGGCCTGTGGTCCGCCGAACCCGCGCAAAGCGCCGCGCGGCGGATTGTTGGTGTAGACCAGTTTGCCGTTAAGCCGCACATCTTTGAGGTAACGGTGCATGTTGTCGCTGCGGACCAGCGACACCTGCAAGACGTGCGTTGAAAGGCCCTCATACGCGCCGCAATCGGCGAGCAACTTTACTTCCTTGGCAATGATGAGTCCGTCAGCATCGACGCCCATCTTGAGCCAGACGCGTTCCGACGGGCTGGAGCGCGCGCCGAGGAAGTCGTCGAGGCGGCTGTTGCAGAAACGCACCGGACGGCCGACGCGGGTTGCGATCCAGGCGCAGATCAGGCTGTTGCACTCTTCGATCGTCTTGCCGCCGAAGCCGCCGCCGATAGCGGACTGAATGACCCGGACGGAAGAAACCGGTAGCCCCAGCGCGTCGGCGTAGCGGTTGCGGGCGAGAAATACAGTTTGTGTTCCTGTTCGGACGGTGAGGCGGCCATCGCTTGCAACCCAGGCCACCGTCGCCATCGGCTCCAGATATCCGGGGTATTGCGAGGGCGTTTCGTAGGTCGCTTCATACACCAGCGCGGAACGGGCAAAAGCTGCATCGACGTCGCCGCGTGTGACGTTGTATTCGATCGACAGGTTACCGGTCTTGTCGTGAATCTCGATCGTGCCATCGCGCAGCGATTCATCCATGTCGCGCACCAGCGGCAAGGGTTCGTACTCGACACGGACGAGATCAAGCGCATCGCGCGCGGTCTCTTCGTCAATCGCGGCGACGGCAACGACTTCCTCACCGATGAAGCGAACCTTGCCGGTCGCGAGAATGCGATGCTGCTTGCGATGCACACCAGTCAGCCGGTCAGGTGTATCCTCTCCGGTCAGGACGGCATGAACGCCGGGCAGGGCGCGTGCCGCCTCGGTATCGATACGGACGATGCGGGCATGAGCATAAGGGCTGCGCAGCACCTTTATGTGCAGCATCCCCGGCATCTTGAAATCGCCGCCATAGACCGCACGGCCCGATACCTTCTCGTGTGCCGCAACCTGCGGCGTCGGGCGGCCGATGGTCGATGATGGAGATTCGCTGACAAGAGGTGCCGACATCATGTTCCTTGTGGCGACCCGGCCGCAGGCTTCAGCTCTTTCACGCGATCGCCCGTTCCTATTCGATAGTGATGTGTTCTTTCTGGATGACGCCGGCCCACAACGCGGTCTCACGACGGATGCGCGCCGCCAGCTCATCCGAAGTTTCGATTGTAACGCTCAAGCCCTGAGCGGACAGTTTTTGCTGCATCTCTGGCGCGCTCAGGACATCGCGGGTCACGGCAAAGATGGCGTCGCGAACGTCGGTCGGTGTTCCATGTGGCGCAAGCATGCCGTACCATGATGTCACGTCGATACCCGTGACGCCGGCCTCCGCCAAGGTTGGAACATCCGGCACCAGTGGATTGCGTTGCGCCGTGGTCATGGCCAGCGGAACGACCAGCTTGCTTTGAACCGCGGACAGGACCGAAGGCAGATTGCTGGCAACAACGTCGATCTGGCCGCCCAGCAGATCTTCAAGCGCCTGTGGCGAGCCGCGATAGGGGATGTGCTGGATGTCGGCGCCGGTCTTCTCCTTGAACAGCTCCATAGCCAGATGCAACTGGCTACCGACTCCGGGCGAGCCGTAATTCAGCTTCTTCGTCTTCGCTTTTTCAATGAGCTGCCGGATCGATGTGACACCGAGTTGGGGCGAAACGACAAGAATGTTCGCAGCACTCGCCAGCAGCGATACCGGTATAAAATCGCGCTCAACGTTGAACGGCAGATTCGGCATCAGGGTCGGATTGATCGTGAGGTTACCGGCCGGGATAAGCAGCAGCTTGGTGCCGTCGGGCGCTGCGTCGCGCACCACTTCGATGCCGATATTGCCGGCGCCGCCTGTTTTGTTTTCGACAATCGCGGCCGTTCCCGATCGTCCTTGATACTGGTCGGCCAGCAGGCGGCCGAGAACGTCGACCGGTCCACCAGCGCTGAAGGGCACGATCAGCGTGATCGGTCTTTTCGGAAAGGCCGCGGGAACTGTCTCCGCACCAATCGCGCCCGCTAAGACCAGCGCCAGCGATGCGACTAGACCGGTCATCGCCAGACGCCTGGCGATGACCGAAGATGTGACGCTTTTTACCATCGGAATGATCGCCGGGTTAATAAGACTTGTCGGGAGGCGACATGGTGCCGAAATCGACATCCTTGGTTTCCGGTCCCCACGCGGCTCCGACAAAGATCAGGAAGGCTCCCACGATAACCAGCACCAGCACGGTGTATTTGAACGGCATGAAGTTCGCGAGGCCGGCCTGATAGAAGACGTAAAAGGCCGGAAGCACGATTGCCAGGCTGTAGCCAAGACCAAAGCCGGACGCGCGTACACCGGTCTGGAAACGTTCGTTGATATAGACCGTTCCGAGCGCGCCCGGAGCAACGACCAGAACGATCGTCAACGTGGCCAGAAGCAGGATCAGCGGCAGGTTGCCTGGCTCGGCGTTGAGCAGCAGGTAGTAAGAGAGCGTACCAAACACCGCGCTCACGGCGCTCGCCGCCATAAGATATGTCCGCCGTCCGATGCGCTGGCTGATGATCCCGCCAAGTATGTAGACGCCACCGAGGACGACGTAGGCGACAACCAGCACAAAGGTCAGATTGGTGCCGACCACGTGCATCTGTGAAGCCAGCAACCCCGGCAGCACCGCGAGCGACGCGTTCAGCGACAGCCAGAACCCCGTCATCACGGTAAAAACCTGCAGAAAGCTGCGCAGGTTTTCGCCCTGGAATAGCGTCTTGATCGGCGATTGCGTGTGCTTGGTCTTGCGCCACATCTCCGACTCTTCGACAGAGTAGTGGTAGTAAATGGCAAGTCCGAAGGCCATGACGGCGCCGACGACGAACGGAATGCGCCAACCCCATTGCACGTAGGGCGCATCGGGCCCGCCGGCCGGCAGGAACAGCAGAACCGCCAGCGCCACAAGCGAGATCGCTGCGGTGCCGAGCGATGCGGCGCTCTGGATCAGGGCGCCGTAAAAGCCGCGTTTTTCCTTCGGGCAATATTCCATCGCCAGCGTGTTGGCCGACGTGTATTCGCCGCCGAGGAAGATGCCGTCGATGAGGCGCAGCGCAATAAAAACGTAGATCACGGTGTCGCCCCAGTAACTGTAGCCGGGCAACATCGCGATCAACAGAGTGACTACGCCAAAGCCGAATACCGAAATCACCGCGACGCGCTTTCGACCGATGGTGTCAGCGAAGTGACCGAAGATGAAGGCGCCGAGCGGCCTTCCAATCAGCGTCGTCGCGAAAATCATCGCCGAAGCAATGGAGGCGGTCGTCGGGGAAATTGTCTTGGGAATGAAGTAGGCGATCGCGGGCGCCAGCGCGATCACCGGCAGGAAGATGTCATAGTTGTCGACAAAGAAGCCGATGAAAGCCCCCCAAATCGCCCTGCGTGCTTGCGGCGTCAAATCCGAGGCTGGCGCCTGTGCACCGGCTTGCTGTGTTGCCATCGAAGACATTGTCGTACCCCCAATCCCTTTTGATTCCTGTTTGTGAAGATGTCGATGCGCGGCAACGCCGCTTTCTTGCTATTGTTTTGTGAGGTCGGTCTTGCCAGCCATGTTGAGGTCAACGAGCTGGTTGCGGGCCTGTTGCGCCAGATAGCGGCGCATCCGGATCACGCCGGCGTCGTGCTGGTAGAGCATTTCGAATTTCTCCAGGCCCGGCTTCACGCCCGAGAGAATTTCGCGATCCTGCTCGAGCACCGTCCAGTGGCGCGGCTCGAGGTTGACGTCGGTAGAGAAAGCGCCAGACATCGCGCTGCCATCCGGTGACCTTGCGGACCCGCCAGAAAAAGCCCGCCATGTTGTTCTCATCGATCGGCGTCGCAAAGGCGATGATGCCGAAATTGCCGCCAGGACCGCCGGACGGCGGGTAGGGAATTTCGAGCCGGACAAAGAGCGCGCCATCATCGACCAGCTCGCTCCAGTCGAAGTTCACGTCGCGCTGGCCGTCCTTCTCGAAGAAGAAGCCGTGCGGAGTATCGCGGGTGACGAAGTGCGCTTTGGTGTCGCCCTGATACATCGTGTGCGAGTTGGCATGCAGGAACGTGCCGTGCATCGGATCCATCAGATTGTCGAAAGCATAGCGCCACGCCATTTCCCAGTCCGCGTAGCAGAGGAACTGGGAGTATTCGCCGCCGGCGAGTTGCGGCGGCGGCACAAATTCCGGCGCATCCTGATGCAGCGCGTCGCCGAACCAGACAAAGATCGCGTCCGGCGACATCGCAGGACGGATAGGTCTTGACGGCCTTCTTGCCTTCGAGCGGGCATCCGGGCTGGCCCGGCACTTTGAGCACCCGGCCGTCGGGTCCGACTTCCACGCCGTGATAGTTGCAGCGCAGCCGGTCGCCCTCGTTGATGCCGCGCGACAGCGGCACCGCGCGATGCGGGCAACGGTCGGCCTGCACATGGATGGCTCCTTTGGCGTCGCGCCACAGCACCATCGATTCGCCGAGCCTTGTGAGGCCAACGGGCTTGCCGCCGGCTTCGACAAAACGCGAAGGCAGGATCGGCCACCAGCGATTGCGCAGTCCGGTGCGAAGGTAGGACTGAACCTGCTGGTCGGTCGGACTGGCTGCGGTAGTGTTGCTGCGAGGGGCGGTGTTCAATGTGACTGTCGACATGGCTCAGGCTCCCAGTTCGCGCAAAACGGCGCGGAGGTTGTCTTCGGTCCAGTCGCCGCCGTTCGGCGGGCGCACGCGTGAGCCATTGAGGCCTGCGACGAGCTCGTCGAGCTCGCGTGCGCCCTTGGCGAATACGCCTTCAATGGCGTTGGCGAGTTCCTGCTGCCATGTGGTCGGCTCGTGCAGTCGCGTCTGGTGCGGATCGAGATAAGGAAACTGGTACGTTGCCATCTATTCCTCCACGTCCCTGATGCCTTCTGGCGGTTTGTCCATGTGGCGCATTCAGATGTCGAGCACGAGGCGCGAGCGACCGCGCACGGGACACACACGCCATCATTGTTTCGTTCGCGGCCCGCTCGGCTGACGACAGGATGCTGTCGCGGTGATCGGGTTCGCCGCCTAGAACGCGAACCTCGCAGGTGCCGCAAATGCCTTGCTGACACGAGCACGGCAACGGAATGCCAGCGTCGTTGAGGGCTTCAAGCAACGATTTGTCGGGGGCGACAGTCACGGTGATTCCGGAGCCCTGGCAAACGGCTTCAAAACTGCCCGAGCTTTCATCCGCAGGCCGGCTGCGCGGCGCGAACCATTCGAAGTGAATGCTTCCATCCGGCCAGCCGGCGGTGGCTTCCTCGACGGCCAGCATCAGCCGCTCCGGCCCGCAGCAATAGACCGCCGTATTCTGCTGAACGGTACCGAGGCGTTGCGTGACATCTAACCGTGTGCCGGAGGTGCTGCTGTGGAGCGATACTTCGCCGCCTAGCGCGCCGATTTCGGACAGAAACGGCGCCGCATCATCGCTGCGATTGCAATAGAGCAGGGTCCACGGTCCTGTTCCGCGCTGACAGTTGCCGCATCATCGGCATGAGAGGAGTAATGCCGATGCCGCCGGCCACAAAAATATAGTTTTTTGCGTCGACCAGAGGAAAGTTGTTGCGCGGCTGGCTGACGGCAAGCATCTCGCCCGGCCGCAGTTTACGGTGCACGAATTGCGACGACAGCCCGCCGCTCACCGCGCGAATCGCAACGCGGTAGCACGACCGGTCGGCGGGATCGCTGCACAGCGAGTATTGCCGCATCGTGCCGCTCGGCAAATGCAGGTCGACATGCGAACCGGGCTCGAACGGCGGCAGCGTGCTGCCGTCAAACGCGGCGAGTTCGAGCGAGATAACGCCATCTGCTTCCCAGGTCATAGCCCGCAGCCGGACTGGAATTGTTGCCGGGGTTTGGGGGACATGGACGACTTCCTCCTCGACGGGCAGTTCCAGCATTGCGGCTTCCGCGGCCATCGCCAGCCCCTTATGTCGGCTGGCCGGCGGCGCCGGCAGGCGGACCGGCGAAGCTCTGGCTAAACGGTCCGATTGCAACCATGTCGATCTCGATCATGCGCGGTCCCGATGCCGCAAGCGCACGGTCGAGCGCAGCTTCGAAGTCGTCGATTTTGGCGATGCGTTCGTGCGGCAGGCCGACGGCCTTGCAGATCAGGGAAAAATCCGGAGTTAGAATGTCGGCATAGACCCTGCGGCCGTTATATTGCGCGTCCTGAATGTTGCGGATCACGCCGTAGCCACGGTCGTTCATCATGATGAAGACCACGTTGGCCTGGAGCTCGACGGCGGTCGCAAGCTCGCCGATCATCAGTTGCGAGCCGCCGTCACCGAGCAGCGTGATTGTCTTTAGCAGGCACGCCGGCCATCGACGCGCCGATGCCCATGGCAATGCCCTGTCCGATGCCGCCGCCGAGCGCATGCACGCCGAGCCGCGGTTCGGCGAGCCGGACGTAACGATTGCCGAATGTGCTGTTGGAGATAGTGACGTCGCGCACCCACGGATGGCCGTTTTTCTGAGTGCGCTGGCTGAGCAATTCCGCCAGCGGTGTATACGGCCCAAGCGCCTTCGACAGATGCGGCTTCGGCGCGAATACGGGCGGCGCCGATCTCGCTAAGGAAAGCTCCGTCGGTGTTGAGCTTGTTCCGGAAGCCGCGCCAGCAGGCCTTCGAGCGCAAGCCGCGCGTCGCCGGCGATGAACAGTTCGACCGGATAGTTGCGGCCGGCCTGCAACGGATCGGCATCGATCTGTGCCAGGCGCGGCAGCTCCATCCTGTTGTTTTGCGTTTCGTTGCCGCGCAGCCGCGACCCGATAACGATCATCAGGTCGGACTTGGCGTAGATGTCTTCGGCCTCGCGCGTCATGTTGAACGCGCCAAGGCTGTAGGCGTGGCCTTCGGGGACCACGGCACGGCCATTCGTGCTGGTCACAACGCCGACGCCGCGCTCGGCAAGCGCCGTTGCCGCGGCGGCGGCACCGCGCGCGCCACCGCCCAGCCAAAGCAGCGGCCGCTTCGCTTGCCGGACCATGTCGGCAAGTGCATCGAGCCGCAGCGGATCCGGGATGCGCGGCGCAATAACCGGCTTGGCCGACACTTTTCGCCGCACGATCTTGAGGCGCTGGACGTCGACGGGAATTTCAAAGGTCACCGGGCCGGTCGGCGGCGTTAGCGCGATGGTGGCGGCTTCGATCAACGCATCGATAGCGCCAACGGGCTCCCACGCCCGCACATAGTGCTTTGCTCACCGCCTTGAGCATGTCCGGCTGTCGCGGCACGTCGTGGATCGCGGCGCGATCACGATCCATGAATTCGCGATCGACTTGCGTGGTGATATGCAGGACCGGAGAACCGGCGGTCAGCGCTTCGACCTGCGAGCCCGCCGCGTTGCCTGCGGCAGTGCCGGTGCTGGTGATGACGACGCCGAGCGACCGCGATACGCGCGCGTAGGCGTCGGCCATGTTCATGGCGCCGGCTTCGCCGCGCGCCGGCACGAAGCGGATGCGGCCCTGGCGGCCGATCGCGTCGAGGATCGGCATGTTGTGGATCGAGATAACGCCGAACACCGTCGTCACGCCCATGTCCGCAAGCGCAGTGGCGATGGCGTCACCAACCGGCTCAGTTGCGGGCGCGGCCGTCGCGGCTCCGCTTCGCGTGAGGGTGAGAGCATTCTGATTCATCGCCTGTACCTTCGCTCAGATGTAACGTGACACGCCGCCGGATATTTCCAGGCTGGCGCCGGTGATGTAGCTCGCCGCAGGCGAGCCGAGAAAAACGATGGCGCGCGCGGGTTCGTCCGGATCGCCGAGCCGGCCGAGCGGGAATTTGCTTTTCCTCGGCGAGTTGGCTCATCCATTCGGTCCGCGATTGCGCCGGATCCTTTCGCGCTTCGAAGCGGCGCTGCCATTGTCCGGAATCGACAAGGCCGAGCAAAACCGAATTCACGCGAATGCGCGGCGCGAACTCGGTCGCCAGCGATTTCAACAAATTCTGCACGCCGGCTCGGGCCGCCGAGGTGCACACCATGTGCGGCTCAGGCTGCATCGAGAGCAGCGAATTGACCGCGACGATTGCCGGCCGGTCGCTCTTTTCCAGAAGCGGAAGGAAAGCGCGGATCGGCAAAATCTGGCTGAAGAATTTCAGGTCCAGTTCCTCGCGCCATTGCGCGTCGGTGGTGTTCGCAAACGTCGAAACGCGGCCCTGGCCGGCATTGTTGACGAGGAGATCGACGCTGGCCGCCGCTCCATGTCGCAACCTTTTGCGCGAAATCGGCTGACTGCGTCGGCATCGAGCACGTTGCAGGTCTCAGCGAGCAGAGCATTGCCGGGCGCGCCGAGTTTTTGCTTCGCCGCGGCGAGACGCGCCGCGTCGCGGCCGCAGATCGCAACGCGCGCTCCGTCGGCCAGCAGATATTTCGCTGTAGCAAGGCCGATGCCGGAACTGCCGCCGGTCACAACCGCGACACTGTTTTTAAGGCCTAGGTCCACGACTGTTCTCGCACCTGCGTTCGTTCAGGCTCAGGCGTTCCGTGCGGCCGCTGCTCTTCGTGCAGTCCGGCCATTGCCGTTCTGCGGTTCGTGCCATCCCAGTCGCATGGAAATTTCACGCGCCGCATCCTCGACTGCGGTACCGATTTGCGCCCGGCGTTCGTCGCCTTCGAACTGAGCCGACTGGCCGGTGACATTGATCGCCGCGATCGGCGCGTTCGTCGCATCGAAGACGGGAGCCGCAACGGAGCTGATGCCGGGTTCGTAATTGCCGTCGCTCCAGGCCAGATCCTTTTTCCCGATCGGCATCGAGCTGGGCGCGAAGCTGTAACGGCGTCACGGCGGTCTGCGGTGTGACAGCGCGCAGATCGACGCCGGTATAGAGACGCTCGATCCGTTCGGCCGGCAGATAGGCCAATATGATGCGTCCCATATTGGCGGCATGGGCAGGAAGCCTGCTGCCAACCCTGATGTTGCTGGCGAAAGCGTGGTTCGGCACCCGGCGCAGCAAATAGACGACTTCGCGGCCGTCGAGCACGCCGAGATGTGCGGAGAGGGTGAGGCTTTCAGCAAGCCGCGTCAGCACCGGGACCGCGGTCTGCACCAGATCGTCCGAGAAGAAGGCCTGTGCCGTCAGCGTGATCAGTCCAACGCCGATGCGCCAGCCGCTCTGCTCGCCGCGCGGCTCGATGAAGCGCTCGGCTTCGAGGGCATGCAGTAACCGCAGCAATGTGGTCCGATTGATCCCGAGTTCGCGGGCTGTCCGTGCCATGTTGGTGACGGCGTCGCCTTCGGCGATCCGGCGCAGCAGCCGTGCGACGCGTTGCACCGGTGGCGATGCATAAAGCTCTTCCGTTTGTCCGGGGGCGGCGATTTCAGACATGAGCCGGACTCCCGACCATTTGCGCGAGAATTGCTGCGATGGCAGCAGGTTCTTCCTGCGGCAATGCATGACCGGCGCCGGGGACTTCATGAATGCCGACGGCATTGGCGAGCGCCGCATATAAAGAATGCGCATTCTTTGGCGGCGTGATCTGATCGCGTGTGCCGACCGCAACAATTGCCGGTGCGCGGATCGCAGCGGCGTCGGCCAGTAGCTGTCCGGCGCCGAGGGCGCGAACCGCCTGGATATATCCGGCCGGATGCACCGAGCCCATCGCTTGCTCGACTGCGGCGACGATTTCCGGCCGCGCTTGCGGATCGCCGACCAGACGCGAAGCGCGTTTTCTGGCAAAGGCTTTAGGCCCGAGCTCGACGATTTCATCGATGCGCGACTGCACGCCGTCTGGCAGCGGCGCGCCCGGCACGACACCGTAGCCCAGTGCCGGGGACATCAATGCCAGCGCGCTGACGCGATCCGGATAATGTCTGGCGAAACTGCCCGCAAAAAGCGCGCCGAGCGAATGACCGGCCAGCGTGACGGTGGCAAGCTTGAGCGCATCGAGGAATTTCGCCAGCGCGTCTGCGTAGTGGCGCGGGGAGGGTGCGGCCGATGTCGAGCGGTGCGGATTGCCCGTAGCCGGGCGCATCCCAGGCAATTGCGTCGATCCCCTGCGGCAATGCTTCGAGCATTGCGGCGAAACTGCCGGCATTGCTGCCGATGCCATGTAACAAAACGAGTGGATATGTAGCGGCGCGGCCGGGGCGCCGAAGGTATCCAATACCCTCAGCAAAATCGCGGTCCAGATCACTTCGTTCTGAGGTCATGGCGTCGCCGCCGTATATGTTCATATATGAACTTATAGTTCACATAGTAATCACATAAACCATGTGTTAACTTTTGAGTCAATCTCATTGAGCTGCCACAGTCCTTTCATGCGTGCATATCCGATGGGCTCGAATTGCCTAGATAATTTAGACCGCCGCCATTGACTGGTTAACCAATGTTTAGTATGCGATACAAAGTTTCGCATATAAAACTACCGACGAGCCAGATGACTACGGTCAAGAGCCAATCTCCAGCGTCGGACACGGAAGCCGGACCGGACGAGCGATATCTCGTCCCCGCGCTGATCCGGGGGCTCAAGATTTCTCAGCACACTATCGCGCGACAACACCAAGCTGACGCTTTCGGAGGTTGCCGCAGCGCTCGGCACGACGCGCTCGTCGGCCTACCGGTTGCTCTACACGCTCGAGCACTTGAGCTTCGTGGAGTACGACGCGCGAAGCAAAAACTACGCGGTGGGGCCCCAGGTGCTGGCGCTGGGTTATGGCTATCTTGCATCGCGCGACATTATCGACGTGGCGATGCCGCATCTTATTCGCCTTCGGGATCGCACCGGATGGTCGGCGCATCTCGGCGAACTGCACGGCCGCGATGTTGTTTATCTGGCGCGGGTCGCCACGCGGCGCTCGATCGCCAGCATCGTCCATGTCGGAACACGGTTGCCGGCGCATGCCACGACCATGGGCCGTATTCTGTTGTCTGGCCTTTCCGATCACGAGATCCGCGAGCTGTATCATCAGGAACTGGCCAGGCCGCTCAATCTGTCGCCTTACGCAGGCGTTGCCGAATTGGTGTCGCGGATCGCGGTCGATCGCGTCGAAGGCGTCGTGGTGCAGAATTCCGGCTATGAGCCGGGCGTTGCCAGCGTCGCCGCGCCAATCCGCGACGTCACCGAACGGATCGTTGGCGCGATCAACGTTTCGGCGGTCGCGCTGCTGACCGACGAAGCGGAACTCGAATGGCCCGTTGAAGGCAGAAGTGATCGCCGCAGCCGCGGCGATTTCACGCGACCTCGGACAGCAGACCGGCCCGGAGGAGGGCGCCGCCAACGAGCAGAGCTTGCGGCACGGCCGGCGATCCGCCGGGTAGTAAATCAACATCAAACTGTAACGACAGGAGAGCGAAATGGATGACATCACCCGGAAAGAAACCGAAACGATCGTGGGATCGGCCCGAGGGCGCAAGCTATGCCGACTGGATGAACAGCCGCGTCGCGCGCGTTGCCGACCGCACGTACGACTGGAACGCACTGAAGTTTCAGGCTGACTTCGATCCGAAATATCGCCGCGCGCAAAAGCGCTTCATCGGCACCGGCGGTACTGGCGTTGCCACCGACACTTCGGTGATTCCGTCCGAGAATTTCACTTTGTCCAATATGATCCTGCCGCCCGGCGCGGAAGGGCCGATGCACCTGCACACCGACGCCGAGGAAGTGTTCTTCGTGCTGCGCGGCAAGATCAAGGTGATGACCGAGAAGGACGGCGAGCGCTGGGAAGCCGTTCTCGGCGAGCGCGACTGCGTATCGGTGCCGCCCGGAGTCTATCGCGGCGAGATGAATGTCGGCGAGGAAGAGGCGGTCATGATGGTGATGATCGGATCGCCGAAGCCGATCACGCCGACCTATCCGCCGGATCATCCGCTGGCGAAAGTTAAGCGCTAACCGGTCCGGTTGGGACGCGCTGCCTTTTGCGGCGCGTCCCGGTACGGCCCGCGGAATTCCGTCCGCGGTTGTCTCAACATCTGATTGTCTGGTGATGGAGGCGCGTCATGGCGCTCACGGGTATTGATGCAGTCGTTTTCGGCGTTGCCGACATGGCCGAAGCAAAGCGCTTCCTCGACGATTGGGGTGTATCGCCGGTGTCGGGCGCAGCCGACAAACTCGTCTATCGCACGCGCGACGGCGCGGAAGTTATCGTCAGGCCGCACGACGCCGGCGATCTGCCGCCGCCGATCGAAAGCGGCAATACCGTGCGCGAAGTGATCTGGGGCGCCGCCAACGAGCAGGAACTGAATAAGACCGTAGACGCAGTGCGCGATCTGGCAAGCTTCCGCATCGGGCCAGACGGTTTGCCGCGTGTCACCGATCCCAACGGCATGAGCATCGCGTTTCGCGTCAGCAAGCGTACGCCCGATCGTGGTCAAGCCGACGGCGCCGAATGCGCCGGGATCGCATCAGCGGGTCAATCAGCGCTCGCCGGTTTACGATCGGGCCCATCCGATCAATATCGGCCACGTCGTCGTGTTCGCGTCGGACTTTGCGGCGATGCGGGCGTTCTATACCGAGAAGCTCGGCTTCGCGATCAGCGACGAGTATCCGGGACACGGCGTTTTCACGCGCTGTCAGAAGGTCGGCGATCACCACAATCTCTTCATGCTCAATCGGCCGGGAAAGGCCGGCGTCAATCACGTCGCCTTCACCGTGAGCGATATCCACGAAGTCATCGGCGGCGGCATCGCCATGAGCAAGAAGGGCTGGAAGACCGAGATCGGCCCCGGCCGGCATCCGATTTCTTCGGCCTATTTCTGGTACTTCGACAACCCGCTGGCCGCTCCGCTCGAATATTACGCCGACGAGGATTACTGCACCGAAGAGTGGAAGCCGGGCACCCACGAGCGCAAGCCCGAACTGTTCGCCGAATGGGCCATCGTCGGCGGCATCGACGGCAAGACGCGGCGGCAGATTCGTCGGTCGACCAGAGCGGTCGTGGCCATGCAGCCTGAGATCAGGCGCATCATTGCCGTCGAAGCGCACCGGCGGCGCACCGGGCGCTGTCCGGTGCTGGTGCATTCGCTCGGCACCGGTGAGACTTTCGATATCAGGCCGGCCGATAACGGATTCCTTGACGTCACCTCCGGCCTCAATGTTCGCGTTTCCGATGGTCAGATCTTGGTGCCGTCATTACGCGCCACGATCGATCTTTCGCTCGAGGGCGACGTCGGCTTTGTCGGCTACGACCACCTGGACGATGAGCCGTTTTCCGGCCGCGCCGGTGGCGGCGCATCGGTCACGCTCTATAACCGCGGTCAGCACGATTACTTTCAATATGCCGTCGCTGCCGAAGGCGAACGCATCTGATCGACGTATGTTCTCAGCAATGACCAAGAGATTTTCAGGCAAGCGTATCGTCATCACCGGGGCAGGGCGCGGTCTCGGCTTCGCTTTTGCCGAACGGCTCGGTCGTGAGGGCGCCAGCGTCGTTATTGCGGAAATCGACCCTAAGCTCGGCGCTGAAGCCGAGCGCAATCTGATCGCAGCCGGTATCGAGGCGCGTTTCATCGAAACCGATATTTCATCGGAAGCATCGGTCACGGCAATGGCCAAGGCCGCCGCGCAAGGCTGCGATGGCATCTATGGCCTCGTCGCCAATGCCGGCTGGGCCAACAATGTCGGCGGCAAGACCTATGACCAAATCACGCCTGAGGTCTGGGACCGCATGATGGCCATCAACGTGCGCGGCACCTGGCTCACCGTGCGCGCTATCGGGCCGCTGATGCGCGACGGCGGTGCGATCGTCACTGTTTCGTCGGACACGATCTATTGGGGTGCGCCGCGCCTTCTCCACTATGTCACCAGCAAATCCGCCATTGTCGGCATGACCCGTTCGCTGGCGCGTGAATTGGGTGAACGCTTGATCAGGGTCAATTGCCTGCTGCCGGGGCTGACAGAGGTCGAGGCCACCAAGGATATTCCGCAGGCGCGCTGGAACGATTATGCGGAGCGGACGATCCTCAAGCGCACACAGCAACCGGACGATCTGGATGGCGCTGTGGCGTTTCTGTTGTCCGATGACGCGAAGTTCATCACCGGTCAGACACTCGCAGTCGATGGCGGATTTTCACTGCACTAGAAGTCTTGGCACTGAAAAGTCTTGGCACTGAGAAATCGGGCGGCGTGGGGTTCAAATGGCGCAATTGAAGATCGGAATTTGTGGCGGTGGCGTCGGCGGCATGGCGGCCGCGATCGCCTTGCGTCAGGCTGGCCATGACGCGGAAGTCTACGAGCAGACCGCTAACTACCAGCGGATCGGTGCCGACATCAATCTGACGCCCAATGCGGTGCGCGCGCTCGACAGTCTCGGCGTCGTGCCGATGCTGAAGGAGACGGCTGCGCGTCCCACCCATCGCATCAGCCGGATGTGGGACACTGGCGAAGAGACGTCCCGGCTGGAAATGGCCGATGCCGCCGAGGAAAAATACGGCGCGTCGCAGCTCACCATTCACCGCGCCGACCTGCTCAATGCCTTGCGCCAGCAATTACCGGAAGCCGTCATCAGGCTCGGTCATCGCGCCGAGGCGATCGAGAACATCGGGAAGAAGCCGCGCGTTCGCTTCACCAATGGCGCGACGCACGCGTTCGATGTGCTGGTTGGCGCTGACGGCATCCATTCGCTGACGCGCACGACGCTGTTCGGGCCGGATCAGCCAAAGTTCACCGGGCTCGTGTCCTATCGCTCAGTGGTCGACCGCAGCAAGTTGTCGCTGCCCAACCTCGATGCCTTTACCAAATGGTGGGGACCGACGCCGGACATGCAGATCGTCACGTTCCCGCTCAATCGCGGACGCGAGACTTTCGTGTTCGCGACGACACCGCAGCCGGATTGGCTGCACGAGTCGTGGACCATGCCGGGCGATGTCGAAGAATTGCGCCGGACCTACGCCGCGTTTCATCCCGAGGCGCGCGCGCTGCTCGATGCGTGCGAAAGTGTGACCAAGTCGGCGCTTTATATCCGCGATCCGATGCCGGTGTGGACCAAAGGCCGGGTGACGCTGCTCGGCGATGCCTGCCATCCGATGGTGCCCTTCATGGCACAAGGCGCGTGCATGGCGATTGAGGACTCGGTGATCCTCGGACGCGCGCTCAAAGGAGTGAGCAAGTCCAGCGTCGAGGATGCTCTCAAGCGGTACGAGAATGCCCGCAAGGCACGCACTGCACGCGTCCAGATCGGCTCGCGCGGCAATGAATGGCTGCGGGAAGGCGGCAACGCCGATTGGGTTTACGGCTACGACGCGACTTCAGCACCGTTGGACGCAGTGTAGGACAAGATCTTTGCTGCGAGCGACAGCGCGCAAAAAACCCTAAGCTTGGTGGAAGGGGTGGGATTCGAACCCACGATAGACTTGCGCCTATGCCAGTTTTCAAGACTGGTGCCTTAAACCACTCGGCCACCCTTCCATCGCTGATAAATCAGCGGGTTACGCATATATCTTCCTCGCACATTTAGGCAACATCCGAGGGTGTGGACCCACCTTTGTCCCCGCAGCCCTGGCTCGGGTTGCACACGCTTCGCGTAGCCAACAAGCTCAACCTATCGCGCACTCAAAACCGCCGGATAGGACCTACGACCCAGGATGCTCTAGCGGAGCCAGGTGGACTGCCAGCTTTCGGCCCAACTGCGAACGTCCGATAGCGCACTGGGATTCAAATCGAGGTTCCTGACCATAGCCTCACAGAAGGCTTTCATTTCTTTTTCAGTCAGCGGCTTCGTTAGCTGTTGCTTCCGAAGCTTCTCTTCCACCTCGCTTTTAGCTTCATCTTGTGGCGTGGGGCGGACGACGTCGTGCTCTCGCATTCGGAAACCTCGGTTCAGATGGGGTGAGGGCAGCTTGCCCGCGCGGTGTCGATTTCGATCCGTTCACAGCGTGATAAACAAAGAGGGCCGACCATGTCGTAGATTTGAGCCGACACAGCGCTGAACGCCAGGCGCTAGGGAGAGTGGAGCTGATTACCCAAACTAGTCAGAAGGCGGAATGTAGATATAACGCCAACCGAGCCTGAGCTTGCATTTGTCGTAGGCCGGTTGTTCGCGAGTTAGTGGCCTGACAAGTGTTTTGTCACAAATGGAGATGGCCGTGTAGAATTCGATAGGTGACTTTCTGGCGGGAATAAAATTGGCTTCTGCGGTCAGCGTGGCGCCGAGGAGCAGCATAACCGCCATGACCATGCATTTCATTGTTTTAATTTCTTCCGGCTCGATTGCCACCCTTCCATCATGCGAGCTTATATCGGTACATAGGGGTTTACTGGCAAATCCCTGATGAGTCTCAGGTATCGCTCCGAGTGATTATCCCGGGGTTGAAGCATTTTTGCCGCAGCGGAGTCCGCGGAAATGCGCAATATTATCGCGCGAGCCTCAATAATTTGCGGGATGGTAATGTTCAGGGGTCGGCTGGTTGCCTTATCGATTGCATTGGCGGCAGCGTTTTGCGGGCAGCAGGCGCGCGCCGACGACTTCTACAAGGGCAAAGTGTTCACCATCGTGGTCGGCTTCACGCCGGCCGGCGGCTACGACACTTATGCACGCAATGTCGCCCGCTACATCGGCAATCACATCCCGGGCAATCCGACTGTCATCGTGCAGAACATGCCAAGCGCCGGCAGCCTCACCGCCGTGCGTTATCTCAACCTGACCGCGCCCAAGGATGGCACAGTCATGGTCATCTTCAATCCGGGCATGGTCACGCAATCGATCGTGCAGCCGGAAAAAATCGGCGTCGACTTCCGGCAATATGCGTGGGTTGGCATCGTCACACCGGACAACAGGGTTTGCTACGGTTACGGCCCAGGCAGTCCAAAGACCTGGGACGAGATGATGCAGCGCAAGCAATTCATCCTGGGTTCGACCGGCAAGGCATCGGGCAACTACCTCAATGGCGCGACGCTGCGCGAAGTGTTTCATGCGCCGGTCAAGCAGATCATGGGCTTCCCCGGCAGCGCCGAGCAGCGGCTCGCCATAGAGCGGGGCGAACTCGACGGCGATTGCGGCTCGTTCAGCAGCATTCCGCAGGAATGGCTCGACAAGGGTCTTGCCCACAGCTTCGTGCGGTTCACCCGTGACCGTCCCGTCGAGGTGCCGGAAAGCGCGGTTTACATCGGCAATTTTGCGACCAGCGACGAGCAGAAGCAGCTTCTCCGGCTGCTGAGCGGCGGTGACGAAGTAGGCCGGCCATTCGTGATGTCGAAGGCGGTGCCGCCGGATCGTCTTGCCATCGTCCGCAAGGCATTCGACGATACCATGAAGGATCCGGCGTTCCTCGGTGACATGGAAAAGCAGCAGCTTCCGGTGCATCCGATTGCGGGCGAGCAGGCGGAAAAAATCGTCAACGACCTGCTGTCCGTGCCGCCGCCGATCGTGGCGGAGGCAAAGCCGGTCTACGAGTAGGAACGGCGGCAACCGCCGAACTCGTAACGTCCCATTCACTATGGGGTGCCGTGCCGCCTATTTCCGCCACAATGTAACCACGCTAAAATTCGATACCCGTCACACGGGGATCGGGGACGATGCGGGGTTGCGGTAGTTCAAGGCGGCGGATTGCGTCGATAGGCCTGAGCGCCGTCGCGTGCCTTTTGCTGGCAAATTGCGCCAATTCAAGCCGGGTCGATTCGCGCTGGGGTGTTTCCGCCAGCGAGCCGGGTCGTCCAGCAGGGCGATGCCGCGCCCAAGGGCGGCGGCGTCTATAAAACCGGCGGCCCCTATGTCGTCGGCGGCCAGACCTACTATCCCCAGGAAAATCCGCATTATCGCGCCGAAGGGCTGGCCTCGTGGTACGGCGACGATTTCCACGGCCGTTACACCGCCAACGGCGAAGTGTTCGACATCAATGGTATCTCGGCTGCGCACCCGACCTTGCCGATGCCGAGCTATGTCCGGGTGACCAATCTCGCCAACGGCCACTCCATTATTGTCCGGGTCAATGACCGCGGCCCCTATGTCCACGACCGCATCATCGACGTGTCGACCCGAGCCGCGCACCTGCTCGGTTTTTATGAGCGTGGTACCACCAACGTGCGCGTTGAATATGTCGGCCGCGCACCGCTGGAAGGCTCCGACGACCGAATCCTGGCGGCAACGCTGCGCGAAGACGGGCCGGCGCCAGCGCCGTCGAATGTCAGACTGGCTTCCGCCGAGCGCATCTTGCCGACCCTGCCATCACAACCGCCACCCGTTCGCAGCCCCGGCTATAGTCGTGCCGCGATGAACGACGTGGTGTCGACCACCCGCGCCATGTCGTTTACCGATACCTCCAATGGTAGTGACAACAGGGCTCTGCTTAACGGTCGCGGGCTGTATTGAGCTCTCACGATTTTTCCGGCTGGACTGGCTTGTGATTGCCTCTGCCGCGAGTAGCGCATGCCCTTGCCTGTAAAGTGCCGGAGTGAGACATCAGCGTCGATGAGACCGAGGGTCGGTGTGCGCATAGGCTCCAGGGGCGTTGCGTGGGCGGGTATTGGATGGGCGGGCAATAGCTTCCGCGCCATAGGCGCTCTGTTGCTGGCCGCGGCAATCGCCAGCGCCCAGGCAGCGCCTGCAACCGCGCCCGCTCCAAAAAAAGAAGACGGTTTTCAGACCAGCGCTCCGGCAGCGCTCCTGCTCGATCCCGACAGCAACAGCGTGCTGTTCGAGAAGAACGGCGATCAGCCGGTAGCGCCGGCAAGCCTCGCCAAGCTGATGACGCTCGAATTCGTTTTTAACGAAATCAAAAAGGGCACCATCACGCTCGACGATACGTTTGTGATTTCCGAGAACGCTTGGCGTAAAGGCGGTGCGCCCTCGCACGGTTCGACGATGTTCGCGGCCCTGCGCAGCCGCGTAAGAGTGCAGGATCTAATCCAGGGCATCATCGTCGATTCCGCCAACGATGCCTGCATTGCCATTGCCGAAGGCGTTGCCGGCAACGAAACGACGTTCGGCCAGATGCTGACCAAGCGGGCCCGCGAGATCGGCCTTGAGAATTCGACTTTCACCAATGCCGAAGGCTATCCGGACCCCAATCTTCGCGTGACGGTGCGCGACCTTGCCCAGCTCGCGCGCCACATTATGCAGACCTATCCGGATTTCTTTCCGTATTTCTCGCAGCGCGATTTCGCCTGGAACAACATCCACCAGCAGAACCGCAATCCGCTGCTCGGCATGAATATCGGCGCCGACGGCATGAAGACCGGCGAGACTGCCGAGGCAGGCTTTAATCTCGTTGGCAGCGCGACCCAAGATAGTCTGCACCTGATCGTGGTGATCACCGGCGCAAAATCCGACAAGGAGCGCGGCGACGAAGCCAAGAAGCTGCTCGACTTCGGCTTCCACGGTTTCGAGGCCAAGGTGCTGTTCGCGGAAGGGCAGACCATTGGCTCGGCCAAGGTCTTTGGCGGCGATCAGAGCTATGTGCCGCTGGTCGGTCCCGGCACGATCAGTCTGATGGTGCCCCGGAACAGCAACGATCGGCTGCTGGCCCGCATCGTCTATACCGGCCCAGTGCCCGCGCCGGTGACCAAAGGGCAGCCGATCGGCAAGCTGAAAGTTTGGCGCAACGACAACCTTGCGCTGGAAGTACCGCTAACCGCGGCTGACGACGTCGGCCCCGGCGATATGCGCCAGCGCGCCGTCGATGCCGCAACCGAGCTGATGATCGGGCTGTTCAAGGCCGGCGTCGGCAAACTTGTGACCGCGCCCGGGCGCCGCGGGTGCAACCCGGTCCGGAGCGGCCTATATTGCTGCTAGAATGCATTGAGTACAGTTGATGTCGTGCAGATGAAAGTCTGTGCAAGCCGTTGATAACATTACTGTCCGATTGGGACCGCGCGATGCGAGGCAAGTTCATCACCTTTGAAGGTGGCGAAGGCACCGGCAAGTCGACGCAAGCCGCCATGCTGGCGCACAAGCTTGAGTCGATCGGGCTCGGTGTGTTGACCACCCGGGAGCCGGGCGGCTCGCCGGGCGCTGAGATCATCCGTCACGTGCTGTTGTCAGGCGCAGCGAAGCCGCTTGGGCCGGATGCCGAGGCGATGCTGTTTGCGGCGGCGCGCGAGGATCATGTGCGCTTCGCCATCGAGCCGGCGTTGGCCGCCGGAAAATGGGTGGTGTGCGACCGGTTCATCGATTCAACGCGCGTCTATCAGGGCACGCTGGGCTCGGTGGATCACCGGGTCATCAAGGGTCTTGAGCGTCTGACGATTGGCGACCTGTCGCCCGATCTGACCATCATCCTCGACGCGCCGGTCGAGATCGCGATGGAACGCAGCGCGCTTCGTCGCGGCAACGCCAAGGCCGACCGCTTCGAAGGCGAGGGGCTCGAATTCCACACCAAGCTTCGCGAAGCCTTCCTTGCGCTGGCGGAAGCCGAGCCTGACCGCTGCGTCGTCATCGATACGCACTGGCCGCGGCAGCAGGTCGCCAAGCAAATCTGGGACTTCGTGCAGGCGAAACTCGATCCTGCTTCGGCGCCGTTCGCTTTCGAGCGCGCTACGGCCTCGTGACGCCATGAACCCGCAGTGAGCCCACAGTGAGCCCGCAAGCGAAGGAAGCCAGCGAAGTACCGCACCCGCGCGAGACGCAAGTGCTGTTCGGCCATGCCGAAGCCGAAACCGCATTGCTGTCGGCTTATCGCAGCGGGCGCATTCCGCATGCCTTTCTGATCGCCGGTCCGAAGGGTATCGGCAAGGCGACGCTGGCCTATCGCATGGCGCGTTTTGTCATGGCGCACTCCCGATCCGGCCGCGCCGGATGTGGGCAAGGCGACATCGCTTGCGGTCGACGGCAAGCGATCCGGTGGCGCGCCGCATCGCGGCGCAGGGGCAACCCGATTTCCTCGTCATCGAGCGCGTGCTCAACGACAAGGGCGTGCTGCACAAGCTGATCCGGGTGGAGGACGTCCGCGACACCGTGCCGTTTTTCGGTTCGACGGCGCGGGAAGGGGGCTGGCGCATCGCCATCGTCGATGCAGTGGACGAGCTCAACGCCTCCGGCGCCAATGCGCTGCTCAAGGTTCTGGAGGAACCGCCGGAACGCGCCTTGCTGCTTCTGGTCAGCCACTCCGCATCGCGGGTGCTTCCGACCATCCGGTCGCGGTGCCGTATCGTGACGCTGCGGCCGCTGGCTGAAAGCGACGTCGACGGCTGCGGTTGCGGCGGCAACAGGTGCGGCAGCGAACGATCCGGAAGTTGTCGAGGCTGCGGCTGCCTCCGACGGCAGCGTTGCGCGGGCGCTCGCCATGCTCGACGGCGATGCCCTGGTATTGCGTCAACAGGCGCTGGCGTTGCTCGATCGCTTGCCGTCGACCGATGCGAAAGCGTTGCATGCGCTCGGCGAGGCCATCGCCGGCACCGACGCGGCGCCGCTGACTGCCTTCCTCGATACTGTGAACGACTGGCTGTCGCTCCGGCTCGATCGCGACAAGGCCGAGATCGGACGGCTCAACCGGCTCGCAGAAGCGTCCGAGCGCATCAACACAGCTACGCGTGATGCCGAAACCTACAATCTCGAGCGCAAGCCGCTGGTATTCAGCGTTTTCGGCATGCTTGCCGACGCCACGCGCGGTTGATACCAACCACCATGTCCGGCGAACCCTATTACATCACCACGGCAATCGCGTATCCAAATGGCGCGCCGCATATCGGCCATGCCTACGAGCTTATTGCGACCGACGCGATCGCACGCTTCCAGCGCCTTGATGGCCGCGACGTCTATTTCCTGACCGGCAGCGACGAGCACGGCATCAAGATGCTGCAAACGGCGGCGCGGGAAAAAATCACGCCGCGCCAGCTCGTCGAGCGCAATGTGCCGCGCTTCCAGGCGATGGTGAAGAAGTTCAACTGCTCCAACAACGACTACATCCGCACCACCGAGCCGCGCCACTACCGATCGTCCGAAGCGATCTGGGAGCGGATGGCGGCGAACGGCGATATCTATCTCGACAA
Source organism: uncultured Alphaproteobacteria bacterium (assembly GCA_963739945.1). GTDB lineage: Bacteria > Pseudomonadota > Alphaproteobacteria > Rhizobiales > Xanthobacteraceae > BOG-931. Next base: position 99,720 of record CAVUCN010000012.1, read on the forward strand.
ATATTCCGGCTGGTACTCGGTGCGCGACGAGGCCTATTACGACGAGAGCGAGACCCGCCTCGACGACAAAGGCCAGCGGCTCGGGCCGCAAAATACGCCAGTCGAATGGGTCGAGGAGGAAAGCTATTTCTTTCGGCTTTCGAAATACGCCGAACCGCTGCTGAAGCTCTACGAACAACATCCCGACTTCGTGCTGCCGAAGGAACGTCTGAACGAGGTGGCGAGTTTCGTTCGCGGCGGCCTGAAGGATCTGTCGATCTCGCGCACCACGTTCGATTGGGGCGTGCCGGTGCCCGGCAACCCCAAACATGTGATGTATGTGTGGGTCGACGCGCTGACCAATTACATCACCGCGGTTGGCTATCCCGACACCAACAGCGAAATGTTCAAGAAATACTGGCCCGCCGCATTGCACGTGATCGGCAAGGATATCGTGCGGTTTCACGCGGTGTACTGGCCGGCGTTCCTGATGTCGGCCGGCGTCGCGGTGCCGAAACGTATCTTCTCCCACGGCTTTCTGTTCAACCGCGGTGAGAAAATGTCGAAGTCGGTCGGCAATGTGATCGATCCCTTTGCGCTCGCTGACGCCTACGGCGTCGATCCGCTGCGCTATTTCCTGCTGCGCGAAGTGCCGTTCGGCCAGGATGGCAATTACAGCCACGAAGGCATCGTCAATCGCATTAACGCCGACCTCGCCAACGATCTCGGCAATCTGGCGCAGCGTTCGCTGACCATGGTGACCCGGCAGTTTGGTGGAGCGCTGCCGCAGCCGGGCGTGTTCAGCGACAACGACCAGGCGATGCTGAGCGCCGCCGATGGGTTGATCGGCAGGGCGCGCGATGCCATGGCGACGCAACAACTGCATCAAGTGCTCAATGCGGTATGGTCGGTTGTCGCCGACGCCAATCGTTACTTTGCCGGTGAAGCACCGTGGGCGCTGGCCAAAACCGATCCGGCGCGGCAGGGCACAGTGCTGTACGTCACTGCGGAAGTGATCCGGCAGGTCGCGATCCTGGCGTTGCCGTTCATGCCGGAGTCGGCGGGTAAGCTGCTCGATATCCTTGCAGTGCCGGCAACCGAGCGGAATTTCGCGGTTCTTGGCGGCAGGCACCGCATCGCGCCGGGCTCGAAACTTCCCGCGCCATCGCCGGTGTTTCCGCGCTACGTCGAGCCGGAGGGCAAGGCGGCGGAATGACGACGCTGATCGACAGCCACTGCCATCTGGATTTTCCGGATTTCGCGACTGAGCTCGATGGCGTCGTGGCGCGCGCCCGCGCTGCCAATATCGCGCGCATGGTCACGATCTCGACGCGCGTGCGCCAGCAGGACGCGCTGCTGGCCATCACCGAGCGGTTTCCCGAAGTCTATTGCTCGGTCGGTACCCATCCGCATCACGCCGATGAAGAGCTCGATATCACCACCGCGGAGCTTGTGGCGTACACCCGAAAGCCGAAGGTCGTTGCCATCGGCGAAGTCCGGCCTCGACTATCACTACGACAACGCGCCCCGCGACGCGCAGGAGCGCGGTTTCCGCAATCACATCGCCGCGGCGCGCGAGACCGGATTGCCGCTGGTGATCCATTCGCGCGATGCCGACGACGACATGGCGCGCATTCTGGAAGAGGAAACAGGGAAGGGGGCCTTCCCTGCCGTGCTGCACTGTTTCACCGGCGGTCCCGACCTGGCGCGGCGCGCCATCGCGCTTGGCCTCTACATCTCGTTCACCGGCATCCTGACATTCAAGAATTCCGGCGCGCTGCGCGAGATCGCGGCCAGCTTGCCAGCGGACCGCATTCTGGTCGAGACCGATGCGCCTTATCTTGCGCCCGGCAAATTCCGCGGCAAACGCAATGAGCCATCGTTCGTGATCGAGACCGCCAACGTGCTGGCGGAAACCCGCGGCGTGCCGTTCGACGCCATCGCGCGGCAGACCACCGAGAATTTCTTCAAATTGTTCGCAAAAGTGCCAAGGCCGGCCGCCGCTGCAAGCGCAGATGCTCTTTCGCAGGCTGCGCAAACCTGACAATGACTTTGAAATTCACCATCCTCGGCTGCGGCTCGTCCGGCGGCGTCCCGCGCCCCGCACTCGGCTGGGGCGACTGCAATCCGACCAATCCGAAGAACCGCAGGCGCCGAACCTCGCTGCTGGTGGAACGCCGCGACGCCAATGGTGTAACGCGCATTTTGGTCGATACTTCACCCGATCTGCGCGAGCAGCTTCTGGATGCCGAGGTCGATTGGCTTGATGCGGTGCTTTATACCCACGAGCACGCCGATCATACCCACGGTGTCGATGACCTGCGCGCGCTCTACATCAAGCAGCGCCGGCCCATCGACCTTTACCTCGACGAGCGCACTGCCCGTTCCATGCACGACCGGTTCGGCTATTGCTTCAAGTCGCCGCCCGGCAGCGAGTATCCGCCGATCGCCACCGACCACCGTCTGACGCCGGGCCAGCCCGTGGTCGTCACGGGGAAGGGCGGCACCATCACCGCGCTGCCGCTTCTGCAGCAGCATGGCGACATTCCCTCGATCGGATTCCGCTTCGGCAACCTGGCCTATTCCTGCGACCTGAGCGGCATGCCGGCGGAGACGATCGCGGCTCTGTCCGGGCTCGATGTCTGGATCGTCGATGCGCTGCGCTACCGGCCGCACCCGAGTCATTTCTCGCTCGACGATGCGCTTGCACTGGATCGCGCGGCTCAAGCCGCGCCGCGCCATCCTGACCAACTTGCACGCCGATCTCGACTACGACGTGCTCAGGGCCAAATTGCCGCCGAATGTCGAGCCGGCCTACGACGGGATCACGGTCGAGGTTCAAGAAGCCCAATGATATCCAGCATCATTAAAGATATTCCATAATATGTCTTATGCGAATTAGATACGGAAGTCCGGGCAGCGAGGCCTCAGGCAGCCCTGCCTCGCGCCACCTCACCAAACTCCCGGCAGCTAGCCGCCAGCGCACCCGCGCGGCGTAGTCGCGGTAGCCCGGCAGTTCGGCCTGCAGCACGCGGTCCTCGGTGATCGCGCGGTACATCAGGAACGGCAGGCTGCAGACGATAATCATCAAGGCCGCGAGCCACGAGCCAAGCGCGATGCCGCTGGCGAGGATGATGATGACACCGGCCAGATAGCCCGGGTGCCGGATCACGGCATAAGGTCCGGTGTCGATGACATGCTGGCCGCGATCTGACTGGATGCGCACGACCGACGAGAAGAACCGGTTGACGACCATCGCCCAGAGCGCCAGCGCGTAGCCGGCCGCCACAGCGACCAGTCCCAGGGCCTGAAGCCAGTCCGGAACGCTGTCGCTCCAATGGTAACGGCCGCGATCGAGGCCGGCGATGACCCAGTGCACGACCATGACGATCGTAAACAGCCACAGTCCCAGTGGCGGCTTCTGGCCGCCCGGCCGCATGCGCTCGCGCGCCAGATCGGGATCCACGAACAGGAACGATGCGATGAAAACCGCCGCCATGAGAGCAAGGTAAATCCAGAACGAGACGAAGCTCAGCGTTCCGGCTGCGGCGAACAGCGCTACAGCCATGAGGACGAAAAAGCCGATGCTCTGAAGATAGATCGATGCCGGCATGCGGGTTTGTTCGCTCATGGAACCAAGATTGTGCGGCGGGCATCGAAAGGCAAGCCCGGTAACTGCGAACAAAGGTGCTGGATTGCTTCCGTGTCACGCTCCACGCATTGCGGATGGTCTGATACGGTCTTCGCAAACTTGCGAGACCTCATCAATGACCCCTTCCCGCGATATCGACCGCCTGCTCGCGATCATGGCGGCGCTGCGGACGCCAAAGACCGGCTGCCCGTGGGACCTCGAGCAGAATTTTGCGACCATCGCGCCTTACACGATCGAGGAAGCCTATGAGGTCGCCGACGCCATCGAACGCGGCGATCTGACGGACCTCGAGGAAGAGCTGGGCGATCTGTTGCTGCAAGTCGTCTTTCACGCCCGCATGGCGCAGGAACAGGGCGCGTTCGACTTCGGCGACGTGGTCGAGACGCTTTGCGAAAAGCTGATCCGCCGCCATCCGCATGTTTTCGGCGATGAGCAGTCCAGGACGCCGGAAGCCGTCAAGGGGCTCTGGGAGCGGATCAAGGCGGAAGAGAAAGCCTCCCGCGGCAAACCTGAGAAGGCCGGCGCGCTTGCCGGCGTGCCCGTCGCGCTCCCTGCCCTGACCCGCGCATTGAAGCTGCAGGCCAAGGCCAGCAAGGTCGGCTTCGACTGGAACGATCCGCGCGCGGTGCTGCGCAAGATCCGCGAGGAAGCCGACGAGATCGAGGCTGTGCTCGACAGCGATCGAGTCGGCGGCAGCCGGCGGAAGTCGGCGATCTTCTGTTCGCCGCCGTCAATCTTGCGCGACACCTCCAGGCCGATCCTGAAGCCGTGTTGCGGCAGACCAATCAGAAATTCGAGCGGCGGTTTCGCTTCAATCGAATCTGCGTTGGCTGCCAAAGGCAAAACGCCAACAGAGGCCACTCTCGCCGAGATGGATGCGCTCTGGAACGACGCCAAGGCGCTTGAGTGACTAGACGCTTGAATGATTACTTCACGCCCGCTGCCTTGAGATACTGCAAATCGACGAATTGCTCCGGCGCCGGCAGCGGTTCTTTGATGATGCCGCCCTGCCCCATGAACGCGATCACTTGTGCGACGCCTGCGAGATCGATCTCGGCCTGCTTCGGCAGCACGCCGCGGTCGGGATCGAGATAGAGCGCCAGCGTGGCCTGGGCAATGTCGTCCGGTGCGCCGGTTAGTTCGGAAAAAGCCTTTATCACGTCGCCGCGATGCGCCGGATCGCGGATGAAGCGGAACGCGTCAGCAAGCGCGCTGACAAAGCCGATGATCGCCGGTGCATGGGTTGAGGCATAATCGCGGCGCGCCGCGATGACTTCGAACTGGAACGACGCAACCGCATCGGTCGAGACACCGAGCGATCGGTAGCCGTCCTTGACCGCGATCAGATCGTCGGGCTGGCCAAGCGGGACGGCATCGCACTCGCCGCTCTTGAGACATGCCGCTCGGGCCGGCGTGCCGACCAGCTCCTTGACGCGATAGTCATCCTCGCCCAGCCCCTTCAACGCCAGGAGCTTTCGCGTTGAGATCGAGATGGTATCTACCGGCAGCGACAGGCCGATCACTTTGCCTTTCAGCGCCGCGACGTTCTTGATCGTACGCTTGGCGATCAGGCTATAAACAGGATTGCCGATCTCGCCGGCAATAGCGACCGCCTGCGAGCCGTTGAGTGCTGCCTGGACCAGGTAAGGCGTGGCGGTTTGCGTCACGTCGATGTCGCCGCGGTCGAGCGCCGCCACCATGTTCCCGGTGCCGCCGGGGATTTGCACGACGTCGAGCGCAATGTTCTCGCGCGCGAAGAAGCCTTGCCGCTCGGCGATAAAACGCGGCAGCGAACTCACGCCATGCACGGTCGAGGGGATTTGGCCGTAGCGCAGTGTCGCCATCTCGGCGCGGGCCTGCGGCAAGCCGGCCAAAAGCGCGACAGACAGCACCACCACGCGGACTATCATCGGAAATGCCTCTACGGCTTTATAAGCCCAGCGCTGCGCGGCAGCCAGAGCGCAATAATCGGAAAGAATGTCACCAGCCCCCACAATCTTGCGCGCCTTCTCCAGGCCGATCCTGAATCCGTATTGCGGCAAGTGATTACTTCACACCCGATTCCTATTGTTCGAGATGAGCATGTACACGGTCGATGACATGGTCGGTGGCTGAAGTGCTCATGCCGGCATGGATCGGGAGGCGAACGAGCCTGGTGCTCATGGCGTCCGTGACGCTCAAATCGCCGTGGACGCGCCCATAGCGAAGCCCGGCTGGGGCAGAATGAAGCGGTATGTAGTGGAAGTGCGCCCCTATCTCGTCGGCTCGCAGGCGCTCGATCAGACGGTCGCGCTCTGTCTGGTTCCGAAGTAAAAGATAGTAAAGATGGCCGTTGTGCATGCAATGCGCCGGTACGGTCGGCCGGCGTACGACTCCGGCAGTTTCGAGATCGGCGAACCCCTCGTGATAACGTTTCCAGGTCGCGCGACGTTCCTCGGTGAATTGCTCAACCTGTTCAAGCTGGGCAAACAGAACGGCTGCCATGAACTCGCTCGGAAGAAAGGAGGAGCCGATGTCTATCCATCCATATTTGTCAACGATACCAAGCTTGAAAGCCCGCCGGTTTGTTCCCTTCTCCCAAATAACGTAAGCGCGTTCGGACAAGTGGGGATCATTGATGGTGAGAGCACCCCCCTCACCTGTGGTGATATTTTTCGTCTCATGAAAGCTGAAGCAAGCGAGTGTTCCAAGCCGTCCCGCAGGCTGGCCACGATATGTCGATAGATGAGCTTGTGCTGCATCTTCGATCACGATGAGTTGATGCCGGGAAGCGATCTCGCAGATCGCGTCCATCTCGGCGCAGACGCCAGCATAGTGGACCACACAGATGGCTTTGGTTCGATCCGTGATCGCAGCTTCGATGCGGCGCTCGTCAATATTCAGCGTATCGGGTCTGATGTCGACGAATACCGGCGTGGCCCGGCGCAGGACAACGGCGTTTGCCGTCGAGGCAAATGTAAAGGAAGGCATGATGACTTCATCTCCGGGCTCCAGCCCTGAGAGGATCGCCGCCATTTCCAATGCCGCCGTACAAGAATGGGTGAGGATAACATCAACAACACCGAGCCTGTCCGTTAGCCAGCTCTGACATCGTGCGGTGAAGCTGCCATTCCCGGAAAACTCCCGAGCGCTAAACACCTCACGAATATATTCAATCTCACGACCTGCGATCGGCGGCAGATTGAAGGGTATTCGAGTCATTTCAAATTTGTCCTACCTCTAAGGTTTGATCAGGCCCGCGTGGCGCGGCAGCCAGAGCGCGATATCCGGGAAGAACGTCACCAGCACCACGATCGCCAGCATGGCGACGATGAACGGCGGCGTCTCGCGAAAGATTTCCGCAAGCGGCGTGCCGGTGAGCCCGCTCATCACGAACAGCAGCAGGCCGTGCGGCGGCAGCGTCAATCCGACCATCATGTTGAGGACGACGACGATGCCGAAATGCACGAGGTCGATATTCAGTCCCTGCGCGATCGGCACCAGGAGCGGCACGATCACCAAAAGGATGGTCACTTCATCGAGCACGATGGCGAGGAACAGCATCAGCACGTCGACGCACAGCAGGAACTCGGTCGGCGACAGTTTCCAGGCCAGGAAGGTTGTCTGGATCAGCTGCGGCACGCCCTCGTTCGCCACCGCATAGTTGAACACGAAGGCGCCCGACATGATCAGTGCGATCATCGCCGTGGTGCGCACGGTTTCCGAGATCACCGTGACGAGTTGCGGCAGGCGCAGCGTCCGGTAGACGACCAGTGCGAGCAGGAGCGCGTAGCTTGCGGCGATCGCCGCGGCTTCGGTCGGCGTCGGTGACGCCGGAATAGATCAGTCCGAGCAGGATGGCCGGCAGCGCGATCGGCAACAGTGCCTGCCCGAAGACGGCCGGCATTTGCCGCCAGGTCGTCCGCGGCTCGCGCGGGAAGTTGCGGCGGCGCGACACGATGCCGATCACGATCATCATCGACAGCGCCATGATGCCGGCCGGAACCAGCCCGCCAAGGAACATGGCGCCGACCGAAGCATTGGCGATCAGCGCATAGAAGATCATCGGGATCGACGTCGGCATCAGCGGCCCGAGCGTCGCCGACACGACCGATGTCGCCGCGGCAAAGCCCGGCGGATAGCGGCCGTTCCGGGTCATCATCCGCGCTACGATCAGGCCGGGACCGGACGCGTCCGCGACCGCGCTGCCGCTCATGCCGGAGAAGATCAGGTTGGTGACGACGTTCACCTGCGCGAGCCCGCCCGGGCAGATGGCCGACCATCGCCGCGCCGAATTTGAGCAGCCGCTCGATCACGCCGCTCGCGTTCATCACGTTGGCGACGAAGATGAACATCGGCACCGCAATAAGAAGATAGCTGTTGTAGAGACCGTTCATCGTCTGATCGACGACCAGGCCGACGTCCTGATGGGTCGAAATCAGATAGACGAAGCCTGCCGCCAGCATCGAGAGGCCGAGCGGCGCGCCGAGCACCGCGGCAAGCGTGAAGACGCCGAGCAGAACCCACAGTCCCTGCGACACCCCTGCCCCCGCGCCCCTAAATCTCGCCGCGCCAGCGCGGCCCGAGAAGCTTCGCGCCGCTGATGAACGCGCGCACGACTACGGCGATCAGGAAAATCCCGAAGCACGCATAGACCCAATCGAGCGGCAGATTGAGCACCGGCGTGTGTTCCCGCCACAGGAAACGGATGTAGTCGAGCGAGCCCGGCAGCGCCCAGACGAAGATGCCGCCGATCAGCGCAGCGCGCGCGATCGCGACGTAGCGCTTCGTGGTGTCCGGCAGCAGCCGGTAGACCAGATCGAAGGTGATCTGCTGCTTGTCGCGCAGCAGAAATGCATTGGCCCAGAAGATGATCCAGACGAACAGGATCACCAGCACTTCATCGGCCCAGACCGCTTCGTCGTGTTCGAAGTAGCGGGTCACGATCTTGTAGTTGAAGATCACGAACACGGCCGCGAACATCGCGCAGGCCGTCCAGTCGGCGAGCTTCCACAGCTGCGCTCCGATCGCGGCGGCGCGTGACGCGGGCGCGTCGCCGGCCATGATGCGTCAGGCCTTCATCACGCGTTGCAGGCCCGCCGCGTCCCACGCCTTCGCCATGTCGGAGTCGGCATAGACCTTGTCGGCGGAAGCCCGGAACGGCGCGAGATCGACGGCATCGACCGCAAGGCCGCGATCCTTCAGCGCCTGCACGATCGCCTTCTCGTCGGCGAGCCGCGCTTCGCTGCCGGACTTGGCGGTTTTGAGCGAGGCATCGCCGAGCGCTTTCTTCTGGTCGGCGTTGAGCTTGTCCCACACCGGCCCGGCGATGGCGAAGAACACCGGCTGAATCATGTGCGCGGTCAGCACGACCTGTTCGCTCACTTCGTAGAATTTCGCGGCGTTGAGAATGGAAAGCGGGTTCTCCTGGCCGTCAACAGTGCCGGTTTTCATCGCGAGATAGACTTCCGGCATTCCCATCGGCACCGGCGTGACGCCGAGCGTGCGGCCGAGCAGCAGCCATTCCGGCCCTGCCGGCATGCGCATTTTTACGCCGGCCATATCGGCCGGGCCTTTGACGTCGCGCTTTTGCCGCAAGCTGACCTGCCGCGTGCCGAGATAGTGGGTCGCCAGGATGTTGATCCCCATTTTCGCGGAAACGGTCTTTTTGAAATCGTCTCCGATCGGTCCGTCGAATACCCGGCGCAACTGGTCGTAGTCGCTCAACAGATAGCCGCGATTGAAATAGCCGAGTTCCGGAATTTGCTGCGCGACCTCGAAGGTCGTCATCGAGCTCATTTCGAGATTGCCGCGCTGGAGCGCCGGCACCTCGGTGCCCTGTTTGAACAGGGTCGAGGCCGGATGCACGCTGACATCGAGACCGACATTCGCCGCCGTGACATCGGCTTTGAGCTGTTCGAGCGCCTTGTTGAGGAAGTCGGACGGCGGTGCTGCCGTCGAGATGCGGATCTGGGTCGCGCCTTGAGCATCGGCTCTGCCGGCGGTCCCGAGAAGTGCGCCGGACAGTGCGCCGGCGACAAATGCTCTGCGGGTTGTCATCGTTGTTCTCCTGTTCGTCGAAACCGTCAGGCCGATCTCTGGATCGTGACGGACAATGTACCGATGCCGGCAATCTCCGCGTCGATGCGGTCGCCGGCCTTTCAGAAAGGTGCCCTTCGGCACGCCAACGCCGGCGGGCGTGCCGGTCAAAAGCACGTCGCCCGGATCGAGAGTCATCAGCTCGGAAGCGCGCGCAATCTGCTCGGCCACCGAATAGATCATCTGGTTGGTATTGCTGTTCTGTTTGATCTCGCCGTTCACCGCGAGCTTGAGTGCGATATTTTGCGGATCGGGAATGGCGGCAGCCGGCACGATCCACGGTCCCAGCGGGCAGCTGGTGTCGGTCGCCTTACCCGCTACCCAATCGAATTTGTAAAACTGGTCGGGCGCCATGTTGAAATCGCGCGCCGACATATCGATGCTGATGGTGTAGCCGGCGACGTGGTCCAGCGCCTGCTGGGGTGTGACATAGCGCGCGGTCTTGCCGATCACCGCGGCGAGCTCGATTTCCCAATCGTATTTCTGCGTGCCGCGCGGCATGACCACGGTTGCGCCCGGTCCGACCACGGCGTTGCGCGGCGGCTTGAAGAAAAAGAACAGCCGCTGCGTTTCCTTTTTCACGCCGGGAAAACCCATCTCGGCCATGTGGTCATAGTAGTTCGCACCGGCACACAGGACTTTGCCTGGATAGAGCAACGGAGCGAGCAGTTCGACGCGGCTTCCGCCCAGCGGAGATATGGCACCGTTTGCGCAGGCGGCGGCGAGGCGCTCCAGCCGCGCCGCGGAGGCTGGCCAGTCGGAGAAGAGCTCCACCACGGATTTCGGTAAAGCGGGATCTAGAGTCGCGAACGAGAAGAGCTTGCCGTCAACGCGCAGGCACGGAGTCGGATTGCCTCCGATCTTCGCTGTCGCCAGTGCCCACATAAGTCGCCCCTCTTTCGCCGTTCGAACCGCAATTTGTAAGCTTTATTGCCGTGGATGAGCAAATCGTGCCCGCACTGAATCGGCCTTGTCAGGCGCGGTGCGCACCGTCATCGCGATGCGGCCGTTCGTTTCATCGATGGCTTTGTGGATCACTTCGGTGTGGCGGTGCAGCCAGCTCACGCCGGCGCCATCGGAAAGGTCGAGGTCAAGCTCGATGAGTATGCGTCCGGCGGCCAGCCGCGCTTCAATCGTCGCGGCAAGCACGTCGATACCCTCCCCGGTGATCGCTGAGACCGGCACAGATCGCTGCTCTGCTGGCCGCCGGTCCGCGATATTGCTGAGCCGCGCACGCTCCTCCGGATCGAGCTTGTCGATCTTGTTCCACACCTCGATCAGCGTATGTTTGTGCTCGGGATCATTCTGCGGGTCGATGCCAAGCTGCGCCAGAACTTTTTCGACATCGTGCAACTGTGCCTCGACATCGCCGTGCGAAACGTCCCGAACGTGCAGAATTACGTCAGCTTCGATTACTTCCTCGAGCGTGGCGCGAAATGCGGCGATCAGCATAGTCGGCAAATCGGAAATGAAACCGACGGTGTCGGAGAGGATGATGCGTGCGCCGTGCGGCAGATCGACCGCTCGCAGTGTCGGATCGAGGGTGGCGAACAGCATGTCGGCTGACAGTACTTTCGCTCGTGTCATGCGATTGAACAGCGTCGATTTTCCGGCATTGGTATAGCCGACCAGCGCGACGATCGGATACGGCACGCGGCGGCGGCTTTCGCGATGTAGTTCGCGGGTGCGTTTAACCTTGGTGAGTTCGGTTTCGATTTTGGCAAGCCGCTCGTCGATCATGCGGCGGTCGGCCTCGAGCTGCGTCTCGCCGGGGCCGCCGAGGAAGCCGAAGCCGCCGCGCTGGCGTTCCAGATGCGTCCATGACCGTACCAGCCGTCCCTTCTGATAGGTCAGATGCGCGTGCTCGACTTGCAGTGCACCTTCCCGGGTGCGCGCCCGCCGCCCAAAGATTTCCAGGATCAAGCCGGTACGGTCGATGACCTTGGCGCCCCACGCCTGTTCCAGATTGCGCTGCTGCACCGGCGAGAGCGCGCAGTCCATCACGACAATGCCGGCGTCATGGGTCTTTACGACGCCGGCAATCTCCTCGACCTTGCCTTTGCCGAGATAGGTCGCCGGGCGTAGCGCATTGAGCGTCACGATACCGGACTGTTCGACGCTGAGATCGATGGCGCGGGTGAGCCCGACCGCTTCGTCGAGCTTTGCTTCGGGAGTGCGATAGGCAGTCGCTGCCGTTCGGCGGAGCACCGGTTCCAGGACGAGTGCGCGCCCGGTCGAGCCTGAAGCGCTCAGCCGGTTAGAGCCTTGGTCGCGACGACGCGGCTCCAATCAGGTCTTTTCCCCGGCAAGCGGCTCCTCAGCGCCTTCGAAGAGCTGCACCGGATGCCCCGGCATGATCGTTGAAATCGCATGCTTGTAAACGAGCTGCGAATGCCCGTCCCGACGCAGCAGCACGCAGAAATTATCGAACCAGGTCACCACGCCCTGTAGCTTGACCCCGTTCACGAGGAAGATCGTGAGCGGAATTTTTGCTTTGCGGACGTGATTGAGGAAGGTGTCTTGCAGGTTTTGTGCGCGTTCGGCTGCCATGGCCGTTGTTCCGTTCTTGTCGCGCGGGCCCCACACCCGCGGGTCTTTTCTTGTCTCTCGTGGGTTTATTGACGCGCTTAGAAGCCCCATCCAGTCAATCGGGACCGGACGGACCCGAAGCGGGCACCATTAGAAGGCCCCGCGCCTGACGATGCAAGCCCAACTTGGGCTAACCGCCTTACCCAACCTCAGCAAATCGGTGAAATTCCCGCCGTAAAGCGGCAGCGACCGGCCCTGGTTTACCGTCACTGATGGCTCGGCCATCGATGCGGACGACGGGCATCACCGTCTGGGTAGCTGAAGTGATGAAGGCCTCCCGCGCCACATAGGCCTCGTCGAGGCTGAAACCGCGCTCCTCAAACGAAAGACTCTGGGCCTTGAGCGCTTCCATCGTGACCGCGCGGGTGATGCCACGCAGGATGGCGTGGTCGGCATGCCGTGTCACCAGCTTGCCGTCTCTGGTGACGATCCAGGCGTTGGCGGATGACGCCTCCGTCACCATGCCGTCCCTGTCGACCAGCCAGGCTTCGCGCGCGCCTTTGTCGATCGCCGATTGGCGCGCCAGTGCGTTCGGCAAAAGGCCGACGGTCTTGATGTCGACCCGACCCCAGCGGTTGTCCGGCGCGCTGAACACTGCAATGCCGGTTTTGGCTTGTGCTTCGTTACGGGCGAGATTAAGCGGCCGCGCCGTCGCCACCACGGTCGGCGCGACTTCAGGCTGCGGAAATGCGAGATCGCGGCGCGCTACGCCGCGGCTGATTTGCAGATAAACAAGGCCGTAGCCGATCCGGTTTCGGGCCACCAGTTCGCGCAGGACGATGCCGAGAGCCGCTTCGGACACCGGCATTTTTATGCGCAGCTCGCCGAGCGAGCGCTTGAGCCGCTCGAGGTGCCGCCGCTGATCGATGAGGCGGCCGCTCCTCACCTCGCAGACTTCGTAGACCGCGTCGGCAAACTGATAGCCACGATCCTCGACATGGACCTTGGCATTGCGAAACGGCAAGTAGCGCCCGTTGACGTAGGCAATCCGTGACATCTTGTTTAGTCGATACCCAGCGCCTTGAGCTTGCGATGCAGCGCCGAGCGCTCCATTCCGACAAATTCAGCGGTGCGTGAAATATTGCCGTCGAAGCGGCTGATCTGGGCGAGCAGATATTCGCGCTCGAAGACTTCGCGAGCTTCGCGCAATGCCAGCGTCATTAAATGCTCGCCGCCGTTCGCGTTCGGCATGGCCGGAATCATCGCGCTGACGTCCTGCGGCAGCATGGTAGCGGTGATCACGGCGGACGGGTCACCGCCGGCAAGGATCATCAGCCGTTCGACGTTGTTGCGAAGTTGCCGCACGTTGCCCGGCCAGTCATGCGATTGCAGCACTGCGAGCGCATCAGCGCCGACGGTGCGCTTCGGCAGGCCCGTATTATGCGAAATCTGCGTCATGAAATAGTCGACCAGCTCCGGAATATCCTCGCGCCTCTCGGCAAGGCCCGGTACGCGGATCGGAACGACTGACAGCCGGTGATAAAGATCCTCGCGGAATTTTCCCGCGGCAATCTCAGCCTCGACGTTACGGCTGGTCGATGACACGATCCGCACGTCAACAGTGACCTTGGTATTGCCGCCGACGCGCTGGAAGGTCTGATCGACCAGCACGCGTAATATCTTATTCTGTGTCTCGCGCGGCATATCGGCGATTTCGTCGATAAACAGCGTGCCGCCGTGAGCTTCTTCGAGCGCTCCGACCTTGCGGCTAGTGCTGCCGTTGCTGCCGCCCTCGACGCCGAACAGCTCGACTTCCATATGCTCAGGCGTGATCGCGGCGGCGTTGATGACCACAAACGGCCCGTCGGCACGTGCAGAATTGCTGTGGATGGAGCGTGCCGCAAGCTCTTTACCAGCGCCCGACGGGCCGATGATCAGAATGCGGCTGTTGGTTGGCGAGACCTTTTCGATCGTCTGGCGCAATTGATTGGCTGCGGGCGAATGGCCGACCAACATGGTCGTCAGCGGCGTGTGCTGCTTGAGTTCCCTCACCTCGCGTCTGAGCCGTGAATTTTCGAGTGCGCGCTCGGCGACCAGCAGCAGCCGGTCGGCCTTGAACGGCTTCTCGATGAAGTCATAGGCACCGCGTTTGATCGCGGACACTGCGGTTTCGATATTGCCGTGGCCGGAAATCATCACGATCGGCAGTTCCGGATGCTCCTGCTTGAGCGCATCGAGAAGCTGCAAACCATCGAGCCGGCTGCCCTGAAGCCAGATGTCCAGAAAAACCAGGCTTGGCCGCCGCGCCACAATGGCAGCAAGCGCGTCATCACTGTCACGCGCTGTGCGCGCGCCGTGACCCTCGTCCTGGAGGATGCCCGCAACCAGTTCGCGGATATCTGTTTCGTCGTCGACGATCAGGATATCGGATGCCATGGTCTGACTACTGCCCTGTTACCTTGGGTCACTCGGCCGCTTGAGGCGGTTCGGCTTGTTGGCTCGCGGGATCGACAGACTCCGCTGCGATACGCAGTTGCATCCAGGCGCCGCGTGCTCCCGGAATTTTTTCCGAAGCGTCGCGTAGTTCGATACGGCCACCGTGCTCTTCGAGAATACGCCCGACGATCGCGAGGCCTAGGCCTGTACCCTTCTCGCGCGTCGTCACATAGGGCTCAAGCAATTTGGCGCGATTTTCTTTCGGTAGGCCTATACCGTTGTCGATCACATCAATAACAATGTCCTTGCCGTCGTGCTGCGCACTGACAACGATACGCCCGCGTCCGCCAAGTTCGCTCGCCGGCACGGCGCCGATCGCCTCGGTCGCATTCTTCACGATGTTGGTCAGCGCCTGCGAGATCAGCCGGCGATCGAAGTGTGCCGGCATGACTTCCTCCGGAAGCTCAACGTCGAAATCGATGTCGGGATGGGCGACGCGCAGCAGGAACACCGCCTGACGCACGGTATCGGCCAGATCCTCGTCAGCCATGACGGCCTTCGGCATCCGGGCAAAGCGCGAGAACTCATCGACCATGCGTTTGATGTCATCGACCTGCCGCACGATGGTGTCGGTGCATTGCTGGAATACGTTGTCGTCTTCGGCGACGAGCTTGCTGTACTTGCGGCGCAGCCGTTCTGCGGAAAGCTGGATCGGCGTCAGCGGATTCTTGATCTCGTGCGCGATACGGCGGGCGATATCTGCCCAGGCCGAGGTGCGTTGCGCAAGCACCAGTTCGGTAATGTCGTCGATGGTTATGACATAGCCGTGGTCGGCGTCGGTCGTCTGCTCGCCGGTGACCCGCACCGAGAAGTTGCGCTCCTGGCCGTCGCGGCTGAGCGTGACTTGCCGCTGCACGAGGCGTTGGTTGCCGCTGCGCGCAGCCTGAAAAATCTCCGCAAGTTCGGGAGCGACTTCGCTTAACGGCCGGCTGAGCGCTTCGCTCTCGGTGCGCCCGATCAGGCGCTCTGCCGAGCGGTTGAGGATAGTCAGGCGGCCATCGGCGTTGACGCCGATCACGCCGGCGCTTGCACCCGACAGCACAGCCTCGGTGAACCGCCGCCGGCTGTCGATCAAGTCTCGCGCACGGACAATGTCTTCGTGCTGCGTGCGCAGTTCCTGCGTCATTTTGTTGAAGGTTTCGCCGAGGCGCGCCAGATCGCCCTCGGAGCGATATACCGGCACCTGAACCTGAAGATTGCCGGTCGATACGTCGTTGGCAGCGCCGATCAGCCGGCGAATCGGCGCAACAAGACGGTTGGCAAAATCGAGGCCTATCCATGCCGACGACAGCAGCACGATCAGCGCGATGACGGCGAACATCAGCGCGAATGCCACCTGAATGCCCAGCCGGCGCGATTCCAGATTGGCGTATTCGGTGACGCTCTCCTGCGTGTTGCGTAGTTGCTGAACGACGTGCGGGTCGAGCAAACGCGCCACATAAAGGTACATGTTGTCATAGTCGTGCAGTTTGACGACGGCTGCGACGTGATCGCCTTCAGGAATGAGCGCCACCTGCGGTTCGGCGTCTGTGACCTGATCGAGCAATTGCTTGGACGGCAAAACGATCTGCTGCTCCATTTTCACGTCAGCACGTTCAACAGTCGTGCCGTCGTTCTTGATTATGAGAGCTGCAGAGAGACCGCGTCCTGTAGCCTCCTGCGTCAAGAGCTGCTGAAAGCGGTCGTGATCCTGTTCGAACAGCGGCTTGGCGCGGGCAAGGTCTATCGCCATGGCGAGGTTGTCACCACGGATCACTTGCGCATGTTCATTGACGTAAGCATCGGCGACGATGACAGATTGCTCGATCATCGCGCGCATGCGGGTTGCGAAAAACCGGTCGAGTGCGCGATCGAGCGTGGTCGAGGCGACGACCGAAACGAGAATTGTCGGTACCGCCGCTATGACAGCGAACAGGCCGACAATCTGAATGTGCAAACGCGATCCGGCACGGCCACGACGGCGCGCCTGCACTACCGCCCACACCTCGCGCCCAATGATAGTGACGAGAAGAAGACCGGTCGCCGCATTCACGCAAAGCAGCGTGACGACGACCTCGTGGACTGGCGAGATCGGCGTGAGACCGGCGAGAACCAGGAAGGTAGCGGTCGCGGACGCCAGAGCGATGCCGACCGCGAGCGCGCCTATCAGCCGGGACCTGACCGGCATGGGCGCCGCCGCCACGGTGTCAACTGGCGCGACTTGTTCGAGTGTCGTCATTGAACGCGCTTTTCGCCGCCCTGAAACTGCAAGAAAAGCCTGCGATCGGGCTGAAAAGACACAGTGAGGCAGCCCGACGCCCGCCCCGAGTGATGCTTTTATACAACAATGTTGCCCGATTGCGACAATATCGGGGCGGGGGATGCCGCGCCGTCAAACCCGGCACAGTATTAGAGGGGGGCGTTATCCGCCGCTGGTCCGATAGACCTGAATTTCAAGGTCGCGGATTTTTTTGCGCAGCGTGTTCCTGTTGACCCCGAGAAGATCCGCAGCGCGGATCTGGTTGCCGTGGGTCGCTGCCAGCGCGGCCGACAGCAGCGGCCCTTCAACTTCGCGCAAAATACGATGATAAAGCCCGGGTGGCGGGAGCCCGTCGTCGAAGCCGGAAAAGTACTGCGTCAGATAACGCTCTACCGCGCTTGAAAGATTGTCGTCAGGTCGGCCGGTTTCGCCGGCTGTCATCAAGGTCGGCTGGGACAGCTCGGCGTCAATGACTGCCGATGTGATGGTCTCCTGCGGATAGAGCGCGGCAAGCCTGCGGGCGAGATTTTCCAGCTCGCGCACATTGCCCGGCCAGCGATGCCGTTTCAGCCGATCGAGCCCCGCCTGATCGATCTGCTTCGGCGGCAAGCCTTCGCGTTCGACTATCGTGAAGAAGTGCCGGATCAGATCCGCAATGTCTTCGGTGCGTTCGCGCAACGGCGGCAGTCGCAACGGCACCACGTTCAGCCGGAAAAATAAATCCTCCCGGAACAGTCCTTGCTGGATGAGCTGACGCAAATCCTTGTTGGTCGCCGCGATGATGCGCACATCGGCCTTGATCGGCGTACGGCCGCCGACCGTGGTGTATTCGCCCTGCTGCAACACGCGAAGGAGCCGCGTCTGCGCTTCCATCGGCATGTCGCCGATTTCGTCGAGGAACAACGTCCCGCCCTCCGCCTGTTCGAAGCGTCCGGCGCTGCGGCTGTTGGCACCCGTAAAAGCGCCCTTCTCGTGTCCGAACAGTTCCGATTCGATAAGGTCGCGCGGGATCGCCGCCATATTGATCGCAACAAACGGGCCGCTGCGACGCTTGCCATAATCGTGCAGCGCGCGTGCGACCAGTTCCTTGCCGGTGCCTGAACTCACCCGCGATCATTACGGTCAAATCGGTTTGCATCAGCCGCGCCAGAACGCGGTAGATTTCCTGCATCGCGGGCGACCGGCCGACCAGAGGAATGGATTCAAAATCCTCGACTTTGGCGGGTTGCTTTGGCTTTTCTTTCGGCTCGGACAATGCGCGGCCGACGATCGCGATCAATTCCTTCAAGTCGAATGGCTTCGGCAGATATTCGTAGGCGCCGCGCTCGGAAGCGCGGATCGCTGTCATGAAGGTGTTCTGCGCGCTCATGATCAGCACCGGCAGATCGGGCCGCGCTTTCTTTATCCGCGGCAACAGGTCGAACGCGCTTTCGTCCGGCAGCACAACGTCGGTGATGACTAGATCGCCATCGCCCTGGCTGACCCACCGCCACAGCGTTGCAGCATTCCCGGTCGAGCGAACCTCGTATCCAGCGCGTGACAGTGCCTGATTGAGCACCGTCCGGATCGCAGCATCGTCGTCTGCGACGAGAATACTACCCGCGGGCATTAACTATCCCCCCGTGACTGGAGAGCGCCGTCCGGCATAACGCTCTCGCCCGTGTAGACTGGCATAAGAACTCGGAAGATCGTTCGTCGCGGCTGCAACTCGCATTCGATAATGCCGCCATGGTCGCCGACGATTTTTGCGACGAGGGCAAGCCCAAGCCCTGATCCCGACGGTTTGGTCGTGACGAACGGGTCGAACAGATGCGGCAGCAATTCGTCGGGTACTCCCGGTCCGTTGTCCTTGATGCAAATCTCGAGCGGCAGCGCGATACGCGCCTTGGCGCCTGGCAGCGACAGCCGCACGCCGGGACGGAACGCAGTGGATAGAACAATTTCCCCGCCGTTTGGCATGTCGCCGATCGCTTCGGCGGCGTTTTTGATCAGGTTCAGGAACACCTGAACGAGCTGATCGCGGTTTGCCAGAATCAACGGCAATGATGGATCGTATTCCTCGACAAATTTGATCTGCCGGGCGACGCCTGATTGTGCCAGCCGCTTTACGTGATCGAGCACCACGTGAATATTTGTTGGCTCGCGTTCGATGGGCCGCTCGTCGCCGAATACTTCCATGCGGTCGACGAGCTTCACGATGCGATCGGCCTCATCGCAGATCAGGCGCGTGAGCGTGCGGTCGTCATCGTTGGCCGATTGTTCGAGTAACTGCGCTGCACCGCGAATGCCGGACAGCGGGTTCTTGATCTCATGTGCCAGCATGGCGGCAAGAGCGATGACCGAGCGGGCGGCGCCGCGGTGGGTCAGCTGGCGATCCATTTTGTCGGCAATAGTGCGCTCTTGCAGCATCACCACGACGGAATCCGGCTGCTCCGGCAACGGCGCGACATAGAGATCGACCAACCGGTCGCCCGGATTGCGTGGAGTTCCGAGATCGACTTTGTATTCGTTGACTGCCGCGCCGCGGACCCGAACTTGCTCGATCAGCGTGAGTAATGGACTGCCGAACGGGACCAGATCGTGCAGCAGGTGACGGCGCAGATGAGATATCGATACCTCAAAAAAAGCCTCCGCAGCCGCGTTGGCCTCGCTGACTTTGCCGTCCGATGACACCACGATGACAGGATGCGGCAGCGCATTCAGCACAACATCTGCTGCAGTTGGACGTGAGAGCGTTTTAGCTACGCTCATCCCAGAATTCCCAGATAAAGCGCCATTGCTGCCGATGTTGGATCTGAATTATTCAATGAATCCAGAAGCCTAGATAAATCCCCAAGACAGATATGAGGCGGCTGCTGCATCTGCACACGAAATAGGCGTGATTGAACCTCTGCATATAGTTTAGCCATTTGCTCAGTTCGCGCAAGTGCTGCACTGCAATATCGCTAATCTGTCGGGATTATCCCCTAATCTATGTGCATAGCTTTGTCTTAGCGGTTTCCTGGCGAAGTCAGTTGCTGTTGTGGCAGGTCCCGGGCGCTTGTTCGCACCGGATCGGAACATGCGGTAAAGCCATGCCCGAGTTGAGAACTGCGCGAATTGCGAAACGGAGCAAGAAATGGTCGGCATTATCGCCGCGGTTGTCGTTGCAGGCGGACGTGGCCTGCGCGCGGGCGGCGGTGTGCCCAAGCAATATCGCGAACTGGCCGGAGAACCGGTGATACGCCCGGCGCTCGCTGCGTTCGTTGAACACCCCCAGATTGGCGCCGTACAGCCGGTCATACACCCTGATGACAAGGATATTTTTCATGCCGCGACGGTCGGCCTGAAAAAACTGTTGCCGCCGGTTTGGGGTGGCGCCACCCGGCAGGCATCAGTCCGCGCCGGCCTGGAGGGTTTAAGCAAAAGCGCGCCAGAACTCGTCCTTATTCACGACGCCGCGCGGCCGTTTGTTTCCAGCGCATTGATTGGCCGCGCGATCACGGCGGCAAAGCAAAAAGGCGCGGCGATCCCCGCTGTCCCGATCGCCGATACGGTGAAGAGGATCGATGGCTCCTCGGTCGTGACCGAGACGCTCGATCGTAACCAATTGCGCATGGTGCAAACGCCGCAAGCTTTTGGTTTCGATCTGATCATGACCGCGCATCGGCGCGCGGCCAAAGCGGGACGCGACGATTTTACCGACGATGCCGCGCTCGCCGAATGGGCGGGGCATCCGGTCAGTGTGTTCGAAGGTGAGGCCGGTAACGTGAAGCTGACAACGAACGACGATTTTGCCCGCGCGGAAATCGCGCGCCATGCGGCACTCGCCGACGTGCGCATCGGAAACGGTTTCGATGTCCACGCCTTTGCCGACGGCGACCACGTGATGCTCGGTGGCGTGCGGATCCCGCACTCTCACGGCGTGACCGGACACTCGGATGCCGACGTAGCGTTGCATGCGCTGGTCGATGCCATTCTTGGTGCATTGGCCGACGGCGATATCGGTCAGCACTTCCCGCCGAGCGACCCGCAATGGAAAGGCGCTTCGTCGGACCGCTTTCTGGCTTTCGCCTGCGAGCGCGTTCGAGCCCGTGGCGGCTTGATCGCCAATCTCGACGTGACGGTGGTCTGTGAAACGCCGCGTGTCTCCCCTCACCGCGACGCCATGCGGGTGCGTATCGCCGAGATCGCCGGTATTTCGCCGGCGCGCGTCGCGGTGAAGGCGACGACCAGCGAAAAGATGGGCTTCACCGGCCGCAGCGAAGGCATCGTCGCCATGGCAACGGCGACCGTGCGCTTGCCGTGGAGCGCCGCGTGAGCAGCGCATCAATACGCACGGCGGCAAAGCGTGCGCTCAATCTATGCCGTGCGCGCGGCCTTCTTGTCGCCACTGCCGAATCCTGTACCGGCGGTTTGGTCGTGGCGGCGCTCACTGAAATTGCCGGTTCGTCGGATGTCGTTGATCGCGGCTTCGTCACTTATTCGAACGAGGCCAAGCAGGCGATGCTCAGTGTGCCGGCAGCGACACTCAAGCGCCATGGCGCGGTCAGTGCGCAAACGGCGAAGGCCATGGCGGCGGGCGCACTGAAGAATTCGCGCGCCGATATCGCCGTATCGATCACGGGCATCGCCGGGCCCGGCGGCGGGACGAAGCAGAAACCGGTCGGCCTCGTCCACTTCGCCGCAGCGAAGCGCGGCGGCCGGCGCATCGCGCGCAAGAAATTATTCGGCGCGGCGGGACGAAGCAAAGTCCGTCAGTTTTCCGTCATTCAGGCTCTTGCCATGATCGAGCAACTCGCGCGCAGCGCGCGGTGACGGCGTCACGCCTCAAGCTGATGGATCGTACGATTGGCGGAACGCAACCGGCCGCTTAACTCGCGGCCGATAGCCGTTATGAATTAAATCGCGGTTTGCGGGTGACTGCCGGCGAGCGCCGTATAGTCCTCACGGCTCAGGCTGTAACAGACAAATTCGCCATCTGCGATTACGGTTGCAGAGCGCGGTCCACGATCCAGCAAGGCCAACTCGCCAAAGACGGTGCCGGGTGCGAAAGTTGCAAGACGCACATTGGCCCCGTTCGGCAGTTGCAAGTAGGCGCTGGCGGAACCTTTAGTGACGATCAACACTTCGTCGCCGGCGTCGCCTTCGCGAAACACCACTGCATTCTTGTCGAATTGCCTGCGCTGCATGTGCGTCGTGATGGTGCTGATGTCCGCCGTCTCGAAGCCAGCAAACAGCGGCACCTCAGGTAACGGGATTTCAGCGACGCGTGACGGCGAGCGGGTTTTGAGCAGATCGTCCTCCGCTCTTTCGATCGCGCGGTCGACATCGGGATAAATGTCACTTTGGCTCATTGCGGCGATGCCGCCGAACTCCTCAAGCCGTTCCATCGCCACCGTGCGGTCGCCTGCGGCAAGAAGAAGGCCGACGTGGCGCCGCGCCAAATCATTTTTCAGTTCAAGCAGGACATTGGCGCCTGTTGAATCGATCTCGGTGAGGCGGCGCAGGTCGAGAATGACGCAGGACGTTCCCTGCCCTATTGACGCTTCGATGTCCTTTACCAGCGTTTCTCCGGTGCCGAAGAACAAGGCGCCCTGAAGTTCCATTGCCAGGATCGCGTTGCCAGCCTTTTCCAGAAATTCGCGTTCCGGCGCGGTGCGTGATTTGCGCGAATGGACGGCGTCACAGCGATAGCGGCGGTGCACGACCGACCGGCTCATGTGGAACACGAAAAGCACCACCGCAATGGCGATGCCGATGAATACCGCCAGCACGATGTTGAGCGCGATCGAGAGTACCGCGACCACCAGCACCACGATCAGATCGAATGCGGTGCTGATGCGAAGCGCGAGTGGTGCGCCGCGCAGCCGGCCGATCAGCCGAAAGCTCCAAAGATCGAAGTGCTGAACGGCGATCACCATGATGACTGCCGAGAGCGCAACGCGTGGAATATCACCGAGCCAGCGGAATAGAAACGCACGTGGCGACCAGGAGTGCAGCCGCATTGACCAGCACAGACAGCGGTGTGCGGGCGCCGAATGAGCGGTTGGCAACGCTGGCGCCGATATTGATGCCGCTGGTGATGCCGCCAAAGCAGGCTGCGGCGAGATTGGCCGCACCGAGCCGGAGCAATATTCTGTCGCCGTTACGGCGAGGCTCACCCGGAGCCGTTACCAGCTTGGTGCACAACAGCGCGTCGATCGAGGCGATGATGGCGAGCGCAACCGCGCCGCCAAAAATCGTCGGCAGAAACGCCAAAAGATCGCCACTACGCTTGAGGTCGACGAAATAGGGAAACGCCGTCAGCCCCATACTGGCGCGCTGCTGGCTGGCGATGACCGGGCCGAGTGCGGCGCTGAGGCCGGCAAGCTGCGCAAGCGTAATACAGCGCACAGCCGAGCACGATGCCGACCAGCATTGGCGGTACTTTCGGCACAAATTTGCGCGCGTTCCACATTGCCGCGAAGGTGATGACGGCAATCGCCACACTCAGCGGTTTGATCTCCGCCAGATGCGCCGGCACCTGAGTGAACGGTATGTTGTGATCGAAACCGCAGATGTTGCCGAGCTGCACAAGAAACAGCAGCAGCGCGGCTGCATTCTGAAATCCGGCCATCACCGGCTGCGGCGCGAATTTGATCAGCGTGCCGAGCCTGACCAGGCCGAACAGCGCTTGCAGAATGCCGCCGAGCAAGATGACGGAAAACGCAATCGCCAGGATCAGCGGCGTGCCGCCGGCAGCAATCTCAGGTGCGTCGGAATGGACCAGTCCGTAGATCAGGAGGCCGAGAAAGAACGTGCTGTTGACGCGCGGCGCATAGACCGTGGTGGTCTTGTCGCCGAGCAGGACACAGACGATGCCGACCACGAATGCAGTTGTCAGCCCGGCCAGCGCGCCATCGGCGAAATAGCTCTCGCCGAACGAGGCGAAAGCGAACATGCCGTAACCCATCGCCAGCGGAACGGCGATGGCTGCGGAAATCAGGCCGCCGACAAAATCTTGCCGCGCGTGTTTCGTCCACTCCATGGGTCCCCGGCGACGTTACTGCTCTGCGCGGCATTGAAACTGCCGCATTCGCTTATCTGTCAGGCATATATCGGTTTGCAATTTCTCGGAAGTCACGCCGGCAAGGGATTTATGCCGCGTGCTTGCCGTAGACCTCATCTGCCCTCTTCTCGAACGCTGCCGCGAAGCGGCGGAAAGCGGCTTCGAAAACCGAGCCCATCAGCAGGCCGAGCGTGCGGCTGCGAAACTCATAGGAAATGAAAAACTCCACGTCGCAGGCCCGCTCGCCGGCGGGCCTGAAGCTCCAGCGATTGTTCATGCGCTGGAACGGCCCTTCGAGATATTCGACGAGGATTTCCTGCTTGTCGCGGTCAAGCGTGACACGGCTGGTGAACTTCTCGCGGACAAGCTTGTACGCGACCGTCATGTCGGCGACGATGACGTCCCTGCCCGCTGCGTCCTTGGTTCGCTTTCGCACTGAAAGCGAGCGGCACAGCGGCACGAATTCTGGATAATGCTCGACGTCGGCGACGAGATCGAACATGTCGGTTGCGGAGTGTGCGACCCGCCGCTTGGTCGAGAACTCCGGCATCAGTCCGCGCGGCGTCCCGCTGCCCGGGCAGCCTTCAGCCGGGCAAAGTCCTCGCCGGCGTGATGCGACGAGCGTGTCAGCGGGCTTGCCGATACCATCAGAAACCCCTTGGCGTAGGCGATTGTCTCCAGCGTCTTGAATTCTTCCGGCGGGATGAAGCGCATCACCGGATGATGCTTGCGCGTCGGTTGCAGATACTGGCCGATGGTCAGGAAATCGACGTCCGCTGCGCGCAGGTCGTCCATCACCTGCAGCACTTCGTTACGCTCTTCGCCGAGGCCGACCATGATGCCGGACTTGGTGAACATCTGCGGGTCGATCTCCTTGACCTGCTGTAACAGCGCGGATCGACGCGAAATAGCGCGCGCCGGGCCGTACCGAGAGATATTTCGACGGCACGGTTTCAAGGTTGTGGTTGAATACGTCCGGCCGCGCCGCAACCACGGTCCTCGACCGCGCCATCCTTGCGCAGGAAGTCAGGCGTCAGCACTTCGATGGTCGTTGTGGGACAGCGATCGCGGATCGCGGTGATCACCGCGGCGAAATGCGCCGCGCCACCGTCGGCGAGATCGTCGCGATCGACCGAGGTGATGACAATATGCGCGAGCCCGAGCTTCGCGGTTGCGTCGGCGACATGCTCCGGTTCGGCGGCATCAAGCGCACCGGGCAGTCCGGTCTTGACGTTGCAGAAGGCGCACGCCCGCGTGCAGGTGTCGCCCATGATCATGAAGGTGGCGTGCTTCTTGTCCCAGCACTCGCCGATATTCGGGCAGCCGGCTTCCTCGCACACGGTGTGCAAGCCGTTGGCGCGAACGATTCGCTGGGTATCGAGGTAGCCGGGTGACACCGGCGCCTTGACGCGAATCCAGTCCGGCTTGCGCGGCGACGGCTGGTCCGGCCGATGCGCCTTTTCCGGATGGCGCGGCGAACCGGATTTATCCAGCAGTGTGTCGATCAAAACGGCCATAACGGCTCCGTGCCTTCCGCATCAAATACTTACGAGCCTGTCCGGTGCGCCGCAAGGCACGGCACAGTCGCGTGCACGCTCGGCTGCATGAACAAAATGTAAGTATTCCAATGACATTTCGCCGTTTCTGGACGTAACTTTTGCCACAATAAAATCGTTACCTGCGGTCGGCGAACGATTTCATCGCGGGAGGCATCTCCGTGATCTGCTCATGGCAAGGAAGCGGCAGCGCTGGCGCTCCATAGGTTCGGCTTTGGCCCGGCGCGTCGGTGGAATTGCCGCCATCGCCGACGATCCCCGCGGCGCTATTCTCGCCGATCTGGATCGCCCGCTTGCCGGAATTATCGACGGCGGATTACCGACCAGCAGCGAGGCCGCGCGCGCGGTATTCGACTTCCAGGCCGAGCAGGCGGCGAAACAAAAGCTCGCCCAGCGCGCCAAGAAATTGGCCGAAGCCGACAATGTGGCGAGCCAATTCAATTGCAAACAACCGGAAACGGCTGCCCCGTGCGTCGCGCCATCTTCTCAGAACGATGCTGCGAACCAGCAGCCGCAACCGGCTCAACCACAACAGCCGCCGCTGCCACAGCAATTGTTCCTCGACGAAGCAAAAGCCCGCGTCGATGCCGCGATCGGCGCCAATATCGGGCTTTGTCGAACGGCTGGTCTGGTTCTGGTCCAATCACTTCTGCGTTTCGGCTGACAAGGTCGTTGCCATGACCGGGCCGTATGAGCGCGAAGCGATCCGGCCTCATGTACGACGCCGCTTTGTCGATATGCTGCAAGCGGTCGAAAGCCATCCGGCCATGCTGGTCTATCTCGACAACGTCGAGTCGATGGGCGCGGAGTCCGTGGCTGGCATCAATCGCGACAAGGGCCTCAACGAGAACCTCGCCCGCGAGACCATGGAATTGCATACGCTTGGCGTACACGGCGGCTACACGCAGCAGGATGTCACCAGCTACGCCAACGTCATCACCGGCTGGACCTGGATTCCGCCGGAATCGAACCGAACCATGGCGGCGAATTCGCCTTTTCCAAGCGCCTGCATCAGCCGGGCGACAAGATCGTGCTTGGAAAGCTCTATCCGGATGCAGGCATCGGAACAGGGCCGCGCGGTGCTCGCCGATTTTGCCCGGCATCCGGCGACCGCGCAGCACCTCGCGCAAAAGCTCGCAGCGCACTTCGTCGCCGACGAACCGCCGCCGTCGCTGGTGGCCAAGCTCGTGCAACGTTTCAAGGACACCGACGGCGACCTGAAAGAGGTCGCGAAGACGCTGGTAGTCGGCCGATGAGTTCATGGGCTCCGCAACGAACCAAGCTCAAGCCGCCGTCACGCTGGATTATCGCGATGCTGCGCCTGGCTGCTCCGGCAGTGCCACCGCAGAATGCCATCCAGCGCGTGGTCGGCGCGCAGGCCACGCTCGGCGAGCAGTTGTGGCGCCCGCTGGCGCCGAATGGTTATCCGGATACCGAAGCCGCATGGATCGATGGCGTGCCGAACCGGCTCAACATCGCCAATGAATACGCCGCACGGGTCGCGGCGATCGTCGATCCGGTTGCGCTGCTCGACGAAACGCTCGGTCCCCTCGCCTCCAACGATACCCGTCAAACCATGGCGCGCGCCGAAAGCCGCGCCCAGGCGATGACGCTCCTCGTCATGGCACCGGAATTTTTGCGGAGCTGAACATGCAAGAGCCTTCACGCACCGTCACGACGCGAACTGCTGCTGGCTTCCGGTACGCTGTTCGCGTGGGCCTACATGCCCGTCTTGCATTCGCCGAGGGGCGCGATCCACGCTTTCTCACCATCGTGCTGCGCGGTGCGCTTGACGGTCTTGCCACCGTGGCGCCGGTCGGCGATCCGGACTGGATCAGCGTTGCGCGGCGACAACGCGCTCACGCTCGAAGGCAAGACGCCGGCGCTGAAGCTCAATGATTTTTTTGCGCTCAATCCGGCAATGCCGAACCTCAATCGCATGTACGCCGCGAACGAGGCGATCATTGTGCACGCCTGCGCGACGCCTTACCGCGAACGCTCGCATTTCGACGGTCAGGATCTGCTCGAAAACGGCCTGCCGAAGCCCGGCATCAGCGAGAGCGGCTGGCTCAATCGCGCGCTGGCCGGTCTTGCGCCGGCGGGCCGGGTCGATCCGAAGGGCAGCAAGGCGTTTGCGGTTGGTCCGGTGACGCCGCTCGTGGTGCGAGGATCCGGCACCGGTCCTGTCGTGGTCGCCGCAGCGCTTGCAGCCGGCAAGCGCCGACACGGCGCAACGCCTGCTCGATCTTTACCGGCACACCGACCAGAAGCTCGCCGGTGTGATTGAGGACGGTGCGAAGCTTAGTGCCATCGAACACGCCGGCGAGATGGATCAGAAAGCCGGCGGCGTTAATCCAGGCCAGGTGAAGGCCTATTTCGCCGAAGTCGCCGGCACCGCTGCAAAATTCCTGGCGCGGCCCGACGGGCCGCGGGTCGGCGCGCTGGCGCTCGACGGCTGGGACACTCACGTCAACGAAGGCATCGGCAAAGGCCGGCTGTCTGATTTGCTCGGCGCGCTCGATACCGCGCTTGCTGCCGTGCAGACCAATTTGGGACCGGCCTGGCGCGACACCGTGGTGGCGCTGGTGACCGAGTTCGGCCGTACCGCTCGCATCAATGGCACCGACGGTACCGATCACGGCACGGCGACCGTGGCCCTGCTTGTTGGCGGCGCGCTCAAGGGCGGCCGCGTGATCGCCGACTGGCCGGGGTTGAAAGAAGCCAATCTTTACGAGAAGCGCGACCTCAAGCCGACGACCGATCTGCGCTCCGTGCTCAAAGGCGTGCTCAAAGATCATCTGCGCGCTGACGATGCCGTGCTGGCGCAGAAAGTGTTTCCCGGCAGCGATGCCGTGAAGCCAATGGCCGGATTGATGGCTTAAGGCGCGTCAGATATTCAGGACGCGCCCGTAAGCATCCAGCACCGCTTCCTTCATCATCTCCGACAAGGTCGGGTGCGGGAAGATCGTGTGCATCAGCTCTTCTTCGGTGGTCTCGAGATTCATCGCCACCACGTAGCCCTGGATCAGCTCGGTCACCTCCGCGCCGACCATGTGGGCGCCGAGAAGCTGGCCGGTCTTCTTGTCGAAGATCACCTTGACCAGGCCCTGATCCTCGCCGAGCGCGATCGCCTTGCCGTTGCCGACGAAGGGAAAGCGGCCGACCCGGATGTCGAGCTTCTGGTCTTTCGCCGCCTGCTCGGTGAGCCCGACCGACGCGACCTGCGGCGTGCAATAGGTGCAGCCCGGGATCATCCGCTTGTTCATCGGGTGCGGATGCAGCCCTTTGATGGCCTCGACGCAGATGACGCCTTCGTGCTCGGCTTTGTGTGCCAGCAACGGCGGTCCGGCGACGTCGCCGATGGCGTAAATGCCCGGCACGTTGGTCTTGCACAGGCCATCGACCACGATCGAGCCGCGGTCGGTCTTCACGCCGAGCTTTTCCAGCCCGAGATTTTCGATATTGCCGACCACGCCCACCGCAGCGATGACGCGATCGACCGTGAGAGACTGCGTGCCGCCCTTGCCGTCGTCGATGGTCGCGGTGACGCTGTCGGCTTGCTTGTCGAGCTTGGTCACCTTGGCGCCGGTGAAAATCTTGATGCCCTGCTTCTCGAAGCTCTTGCGCGCGAAGGCGGCGATTTCCGCATCTTCGACCGGCAGGATCTGCGGCAGCACTTCGACGACGGTCACTTCGGCGCCGAGCGTCCGATAAAACGACGCGAACTCGATGCCGATGGCGCCGGAGCCGACGACCAGCAGCGACTTCGGCATCTTTTCCGGGACCATCGCTTCGAAATAGGTCCAGATCAGTTTCTTGTCCGGCTCGAGGCCCGGCAACACGCGCGGCCGCGCGCCGGTTGCGATGATGATGTGCTTGGCCTGATAGGCGCCGGCGCCAAGCGCGCCCTTCGGCGCTTCGCTGCGGCCGGCTTTGACGGTGATCTTGCCGGGCGCATCGATGGTCGGCTTCGCCCCAGATCACGGTGACTTTGTTTTTCTTCATCAGGAAGCCGACGCCGTCATTGAGGCGCTTCGACACCCCGCGCGAGCGCTTCACCACGGCGGCAGGATCGTAGGTCACCTCGCCCGCCGAGAGGCCGTAGTCCTTGGCGTGCTGCATGTAGTGGAAAATTTCCGCCGAGCGCAGCAGCGCCTTGGTCGGAATGCATCCCCAGTTCAGGCAGATGCCGCCGAGATATTCGCGTTCGACGATGGCGGTCTTGAAACCAAGCTGCGCCGCACGGATCGCGGTCACATAGCCGCCCGGTCCCGAGCCGATAATGATGATGTCGAAATCGGTGTCTGCCATTCCAAGCCTCGTGCGCTCCCCGCCTATATGTAGCGAGCGGATGCGTGTTTGTCGCGGGGGAGAGGCGAATGCCTAGTCCGGGATCGGACGGAAAGTACCATCCTCTCCGAGGCGTTCGAGAACACCAGAATGGATGCCGAAGAAGCAGCCATGCAAGGTTACGTGACCCGCTTCGACCGCGTCCTTGATCCAGGGAAATGTCATCAGATTCGCGAGCGACAGACGCACCGTTTCATGCTCGCAGATACTCTGGCGTTGTTCCGGCGGGGCCTGCATCGCGCGCTGCCGTGCCGGCTCGGCGATCCCAACCCAGCGGCCGACGAAATCCGAGGCTTCGTCGGGCGCGCCTTCGAGCAGCGCCTTGACGCCGCCGCACATCGCGTGACCGAGCACCACGATGTCGCGTACCTGCAGCGAGCGCACGGCGAACTCGATTGCGGAACTCACACCGTGCGGTTGATCATCGGGCCCGTAAGGCGGCACGATGTTCGCGACGTTGCGCACCACGAACAGCTCGCCCGGGCGGGCATTGAACACCATTTGCGGATCGGTGCGGCTGTCCGAACACGCGATCACCAGCGCGTGCGGCCGCTGGCCAAGGCGGCTCAGTGCCTCGAAGCGCTTGCGTTCCTCGCGCCAGGTGCCGGCGCGGAAGCGGCGATAGCCTGAAATCAGGTCTTCCATCAAGTTTCCGGTCAAGCAAGAAGAATGCCTGCTTTGACTGATCGTTGAATGCTGGTCAAATCAAGCTGTACTGTGACTTGGACAGCGTTAGGAGGCAGCCGTGAGCCAGTTGAAAGTGTTTTGCACCATTGCCGTGCGCGGCGCAGTCAGCGAACTTCTGCCCAGTCTTGAACGCGAACTCGGCCATCAACTGGATGTCACTTGGGGCACGGCGCCGATGCTGGTCAAGCGGATCGAGGGAGGCGAAAGCGCCGATGTCCTGGTCCTCAGCCAGGCTGGAATTGATACACTCAGAAAGGCCGGCAAACTGGTGCCGGGCTCCGAGGTGACATTGGCGAGCTCGGCGACCGCGGTTGCCGTCAAAGCTGGAGCGCCGAAACCCGACATCTCGACGCCGGATGCTTTCGTGCAGACTCTGCTCAAGGCCAAGGGAGTTGCCTACACCCATCCGTCAGCGGGTGGCGCCAGCGGCGTCTATTTCGCGCAGTTGATCGAGCGCCTCGGCATCGCCGACAAAGATCAAAGCCAAGTCCAAGCACCCGCCGGCTGGCGGCTTTTCCGGCGAGCTGTTGCTGACCGGAGACGCCGACATCGCCATTCAGCAGAAGCCGGAACTGATGCATGTCGCCGGCACTGAGGTGGTTGGCTTGTTCCCGGGCGAACTGAATGTCGTCACTGTCTTCGTTGGCGCGGTAATGACCGAAAGCGCCCATGCGGCACCGGCGAAAGCTTTTATCGACGCGCTGCGCAAGCCGGACGCTATCGCCGTGTTTCGCGCCAAAGGCCTCGAGACGCCTTAAGCGACAGTCGCACTAACGCGCGGTCTCGACGTATTGCGCGATGCCGTTGCCGAACGACCAGTCCGAAATGTCGACTTCCACCAGATTGATGAAGATGTCCTGCGGCTTGATGCCGGGATTTTCTCCAAGCAGCGCGACGATGCGCCGGTAAAGCTGTTTCTTCTGCTCGACCGTGCGGGTGTTGCTCACGGTGAGCTGGAGCATGACGAACTCGCGCGAGTATTCGATGCCGAGATAGGTCTGGCTGTGAATGAAATCCGTGTCGTCGTGGTCGGTGACCACCATGAAGCGGTCGTTCTCCGGCACCGTGAAAATCTCGCGCAGCGCCCGGTAGACGCCGTCGCAGATCGCCTTTTTGTATTCAGCCGATTTTCCGCGACGGAGATCGATCCGGACCAGAGGCATATCAGACCAGCATCATCACCGGATTTTCGATCAGCGACTTGAACGCGCCGATCAGCACCGCGCCGAGCGCGCCGTCGACCGCGCGATGATCGCACGACATGGTGACACTCATGATGTGCGCGGCGACGATCTTGCCGTCGCGCACCACGGCGCGCTCCTCGCCGGTGCCGACCGCCAGGATGGTCGACTGCGGCGGATTGATCACCGCAGTGAAGTCCTTGATGCCGTACATGCCGAGGTTCGACACCGAGGTCGTGCCGCCCTGATATTCGTTCGGCTTGAGCTTGCGGGCGCGCGCCCGCACCGCGAAGTCTTTCATCTCGTTGGAGATGACCGACAGCGACTTGGTCTCGGCGCTGCGGATGATCGGCGTAATCAGTCCGTTCGGCATGGCGACCGCGACCCCGACGTCGGAGTGCTTGTGCTTGAGCATGCCGGCGTCGGTCCAGCTCACATTGGCGTCAGGCACCTTTTGCAACGCCAGCGCCAGCGCCTTGATGACGAAGTCGTTGACGGAAAGCTTGTAGGCCGGCTTGCCGTCCTTGTCCTTCGGCGCCGAGGCGTTGATCTCCTCGCGCGCGTCGAGAAGCTTGCCGATGTCGCAGTCGATCGTGAGGTAGAAATGCGGAATGTTTTGCGTCGAGGCCGTCAGCCGCTGCGCGATGGTGCGGCGCATGCCGTCGTGCGGCACGAAATCGTAGGAGCCCTCTTCGTAGAGCGCGCGGATCTGCTGATCCGACATCGACGGCGCAATCGCCGGAGCGCCAGCCCCGGCGGGTGCCGCAGCCGCTGCGCGCAAGCCGCCGCCGGCTTTGGCCGTTTCGACGTCGCGGGCAATGACGCGGCCGTGCGGCCCGGTGCCCTGAACGCGGCCGATATCGATCCCGGCGTCCTTGGCGAGACGCCGCGCCAGCGGTGACGAGAAAACACGGTTGCCTCCCGCGCCATTCATCGGCGCAGGGCTCGGCGCGGCCTGAGGGGCGGTGCCGGAGCCGGTTTTGCCGGTGCGGCAGCGAGGAGCGGGCGCGGCAGCAGCGGCGGGTTTCGGCGGCGCCGGTGAAGCCGCAGGGGCTTTTGGCGGCGGAGCACCCTTCCCCGCACCGGCAGCAGCGGCTTTGACGTCCTCGCCTTCCTGCGCCATCACGGCGATGAGTTGGTTGACCGGCACGTCCGCGGTGCCTTCCGGCACCACGATCTTGGCGATCACGCCGTCGTCGACGGCCTCGTATTCCATGGTCGCCTTGTCGGTCTCGATCTCGGCGATGACATCGCCGGTCTTGACCGCGTCGCCTTCTTTCTTGAGCCACTTGGCAAGGTTGCCCTTCTCCATCGTGGGCGACAGCGCCGGCATGAGGATATTGATGGGCATGTGGCGGACCGGTTAGCGGTAGCAGACGGCTTTCGCCGCCTCGACGACTTCAGCGACCGACGGCAGCGCGAGCTTTTCAAGATTGGCGGCGTACGGCATCGGCACATCCTTGCCGCTAACGCGTTCGACCGGCGCATCGAGATAATCGAACGCCTGCTCCATGACACGTGCGGCAATCTCGGCGCCGACGCCGGATTGTTTCCAGCCTTCCTCGACAGTGACGAGGCGGCCGGTCTTTTTCACCGACTCGATGATCGTGTCGGTATCCATCGGCTTGATGGTCCGCAGATCAATCACTTCGGCGTTGATGTTGTCCTTGGCCAGTTCCTCGGCGGCCTTGAGCGCGTAGGTCATGCCCATCGACCATGCGACGATCGTAACGTCGCTGCCGGGACGCACCATACGGGCGCGGCCGATCGGCAGCACGTAATCGTCGAGCTTCGGCACCGGCGACGAATGGCCGTACAGCAATTCGTTCTCGAGGAAGATCACTGGATTCGGATCGCGGATTGCGGCCTTGAGCAGGCCCTTGGCGTCGGCCGCCGTCGACGGTGCGATCACTTTCAAGCCCGGAACGTTCGAATACCACGACGAATAATCCTGGCTGTGCTGCGCGGCGACGCGCGATGCCGGACCGTTCGGTCCGCGGAACACCATCGACACCGTCACCTGGCCGCCGGACATGTAGGTCGTCTTGGCCGCGGAATTGATGATCTGGTCGATCGCCTGCATGGCGAAGTTGAAGGTCATGAACTCGACAATGGGCTTTAACCCGGCAAGTGCGGTACCGACGCCAAGCCCGGCGAAGCCATGTTCGGTGATCGGCGTGTCGATGACGCGCCGCGCGCCGAATTCTTCGAGCAGGCCCTGGGTGACCTTGTAGGCGCCTTGATATTCGGCGACCTCTTCGCCCATCACGAAGACGTCCGGATCGCGCCGCATCTCTTCGGCCATCGCGTCGCGCAACGCCTCGCGCATGGTCATGGTGACCATCTCGGTGCCTTCCGGCACGTCAGGATCGGGCGCGGCTGGCGCCGCTGCGGGAGCTTGCGGCTTCGCGGCGCCGTTGGTCGCCGGTTGCGGCGCTTCGGCCTTCCTTGCCGGCTCGGCTTGATCTCGGCGGCAGGAGCCGGAGCTATCGGCTGCGCGCCGTTGCCTTTGAGCGACGCGGCATCCTCGCCTTCGCCGAGGATCATCGCGATCGGCGTATTCACCGCGACATCGGCGGTGCCTTCCGGCACCAGAATTTTGCCCAGCGTGCCTTCATCGACCGCTTCCACTTCCATTGTGGCCTTGTCGGTCTCGATCTCGGCAATCACGTCGCCGGATTTGACGGTGTCGCCTTCCTTCTTGAGCCACTTGGAAAGGTTGCCCTTCTCCATCGTCGGCGACAGTGCGGGCATTAAAACTTGAGTCGGCATGGTTCACTCAAATGGCTCACTCAGCGGCGCAACGCTGAGAAAATCTTATCGGTAGACGTCAGTATAGAGTTCGGACGGATCAGGCTCCGCGTCCTGCGTGGCGAATTCGGAGGCCTCGTTGACGGTCGCGCGTACCGATACGTCGATTTTTTTCAGATCGTCTTCGGTCGCCCATTTCTTGTCGAGAAGCCGTTTGCGTACCTGCTCGATCGGATCGTGCTCGCTGCGTACTTTATCCACTTCTTCCTTGGTCCGGTATTTTGCCGGATCGGACATCGAGTGGCCGCGGTAGCGGTAGGTCATCATTTCCAAGATCATCGGGCCTTTGCCGGCACGGCACCAGGCAAGCGCGGCCTCGGCCGCCGCTTTCACCGCGCGTACGTCCATGCCGTCGACCTGCGTGCCGGGAATATTGAATGACAGGCCGCGCTTGGAGAAATCGGTCTGTGCGGACGAACGCAGCACAGCGGTGCCCATCGCGTAGCGGTTGTTCTCGATGACGAAGATCACCGGGAGCTTCCACAGCTCCGCCATGTTGAAGCTTTCGTAGACCTGACCCTGGTTGGCGGCGCCATCGCCGAAATAGGTCATGCTGACGCTATCGTTGCCGCGATATTTGTTGGCGAAGGCGAGGCCCGTGCCGAGCGGAACCTGCGCCCCGACGATGCCGTGCCCGCCGTAGAAATTTTTCTCGCGGGAGAACATGTGCATCGAGCCGCCCTTGCCCTTGGAATAGCCGCCGCGGCGCCCGGTGAGTTCCGCCATGACCCCCTTGGGGTCCATGCCGCAGGCCAGCATGTGGCCGTGATCGCGATAGCCGGTGATCATCTGATCGCCGTCCTTTTTGGCCATCTCCATGCCGATGACGACGGCTTCCTGACCAATGTAGAGATGGCAAAAGCCGCCAATCAGGCCCATGCCGTACATCTGCCCGGCCTTCTCCTCGAAGCGCCGGATCAGCAGCATCTGCCGGAGCGCCTGCAGCTCCTGTTCCTTGGTGAATTCCGGCACCTGGGTGTCGTGCATGCCCCAGTCGATATCGGGCCGGGGTCCTCGGTTGCCTTGTTCGGCAGGCTTGGCTTGGGCGACGGCCATTTATTGTCCTCGACGCACCGTAGGTGGGTGATAGTCCTTAGCCGAATTCCCCAAAATGCGGAAGCGGGCGGCCTGCCGACCAGTGCAGGCTTTTCCGGCCAACATATTGCCGGCAAAAATTATTTTGGGGACGGCGGGCCCAAGATCAAGGCTTGGTCCAAGACCGGCTCAGGGCTTGGCCGAAACCGGCACGGCAGCCTTCATGCCCATCATCAAAGTCAGTTCTTTGGGATCGGCGTAGTCGAGCAGTGTGCGGGCCTGCTCGTCCAGCATATCCGGGTCCAATTTGTCGGACTTGAGCAACGCTACCCGCCGTTCCCACTGCATGCGCTCGTGCTGGAGCCGATCGAGCTCGGTGGACAGCGAGGCAATCTGGTGGTCGAGGTCTTCCTTGGCCTTGAGGCCGCGGTTGCCGCTGAAGGCATTGACGCCGAAATAGCCAATCAGCAGCGCGGCCATGACGTAGAGGCCGAGCGTGGTCAGGATCGAACGCAGGCGCTTGCGGGTGACCATCAGGTCACAATGCGAGAAGCGGGCTTAAAACCGGATTAATGCCGAGCCGGAGCGTGGACTAATGCAATGCCTTGAAAACGCTGCGGCCACCATACGCTGCTTGGGCGCCAAGCTCCTCCTCGATACGCAGGAGCTGGTTGTATTTTGCCGTCCGGTCGGAACGGGCCAGCGAACCGGTCTTGATCTGACCGCAGTTGGTCGCAACGGCGAGATCGGCAATGGTCGAGTCCTCCGTTTCGCCCGAACGGTGCGACATCACCGCGGTGTACCCTGCTTTGTGCGCCATCTCGACGGTCGCCAGCGTCTCGGTGAGCGAGCCGATCTGGTTCACTTTGATCAGCACCGAATTGGCATAGCCCTTGGCGATGCCGTCGGCGAGTCGTTTGACGTTGGTGACGAACAGGTCGTCGCCGACGAGCTGGCATGTGTTGCCGATTGCTTCCGTCAGCATGGTCCAGCCTTCGATGTCGTCTTCGGCCATGCCGTCCTCGATCGATACGATCGGATAGCGACCGACCAGTTCGGCGAGATATTTGGTCTGTTGCTCGCGCGAGCGCTTCTGGCCCTCGCCTTCGTAGACGTAAGTGCCATCCTTGAAGAACTCGGTCGAGGCCGGATCGAGCGCAAGCGCGATGTCCTGCCCCGGCTTGTAGCCCGCCTTCTCAATCGCCTTCATGACGAAATGCCAGCGCCGTCGTCAGCGGAAGCGAGGTTCGGTGCGAAACCACCCTCGTCGCCGACATTGGTGTTGTGGCCGGCATCCTTGAGCGCGCCGCGCAGCGTGTGAAATATTTCCGATCCCGCACGCAGCGCCTCGGCAAATGTCGGCAGCCCCAGCGGCACGATCATGAATTCCTGAAAGTCGATCGGGTTGTCGGCGTGCGCGCCGCCGTTGATGATGTTCATCATCGGCACCGGGAGAAGCCGCGCCGCGGTGCCGCCGACGTAGCGATAGAGCGGCAGCTTGTTGGCGATCGCTGCCGCCTTGGCGATGGCCAGCGAAACACCAAGGATCGCGTTGGCACCGAGGCGGCCTTTGTTCGGCGTGCCGTCGAGCCCGATCATGGTCTCGTCGATCTTGACTTGCGCCTCGGCATCCATGCCGGAGAGTGCGTCGAAGATCTCGCCGTTGACCGCATCGACGGCGTTCTTCACGCCCTTGCCGAGGTAGCGCTTCTTGTCGCCGTCACGCAGTTCGACCGCTTCGTGGGCGCCGGTCGAGGCGCCGGAAGGAACCGCGGCGCGCCCGCGGGAGCCATCCTCCAGCACAACGTCGACTTCGACGGTCGGATTGCCGCGGCTGTCGAGGATTTCGCGGCCAATGATGTCGGTAATGGCGGTCATGCGGGCTCCGGCGGGCTTGTAGACGAAGCGGTTCTGCGGGGCTTCTACAGGATCGGGGAGGCTCTTGTCATGCCCGGGCAATCCGGGGCACATGCATCGCATAATGGCGAAGAAAACGCTGCAACTCGGCCGTCCGACGCCGCTGCCCGCCTCGCCCGACAAGGCGGTGCTCGACCGCGTGCGCAATCCGCATCCGGACTCGAACTACGTCGCGCGATTCACGTTCCCGGAATTCACCGTGATGTGCCCGGTCACCGGCCAGCCGGACTTCGCCATCATGGTGATCGACTACGTACCGAAGGACTGGCTGGTCGAGTCGAAGTCGCTGAAGCTCTATCTCAACAGCTTCCGCAATCATGGCGCCTTCCATGAGGAATGCACCGTCTCGATCGGCAAGAAACTCGTCGCGTTGCTCAAGCCGAAATGGCTGCGGATCGGCGGCTATTTCCATCCGCGCGGCGGTATGCCGATCGACGTGTTCTGGCAGGCCGGCAAGTTGCCTTCCGGCGTCTGGGCGCCGGACCAGGGCATCAAGACCTACACCGCGCGGGGATAAACACCTTTGAGCGTTGCGAGGAGCGCGCTGACTTCGCGCGCCGGATCGGCCGCCCGCATCACGCCGCCCATCACCGCGACGCCGGCACAGCCGGCCGCGATCACTTCGGCCACGCGCACCGTGTTGATGCCGCCGATGGCAAGGAGCGGCACGCGCGCCGCGCGCGCCATTTCGGCTAACCCTTTGCGTCCGATCTCCGGACCGTAGCCGGGCTTGCTGACGGTCTCGAAAGCCGGGCCTGCGAGAGCGTAGTCGACGACATCGGGATCGAGCGCCTCGGCCTCGCCTATCGAATGGATCGAAACGCCGATCAGCTTGCCCGCGCCCAGCAGCGCGCGTGCGGAAGCGGCGTCGCTGCCCGCCGGCAAATGCACGCCGTCCGCGCCCGCGAGCTTGGCCAGAGCCGCCTCGCCATGGATCAGCAGCGAAGCGCCGTGACGGCGCGTCATCGGCAGCAACGAGCGCGCCAGCGGGACTTGCTCGTCGTCCGGCAGATCCTTTTCGCGCAGGCTGATCCACCGACAGCCGGCGTCGAGTGCCTGGCCGACAATTTCGGCAAGGGGCCGCCGCGCCTGATGGCGATCGGTCACCAGAAGCAGCGGCGGAACAGGAAGCTTCACCTCACAGCCCGAAGACCTGTTTGAAGAACCGCGCCGCGGCGACCTTGGACTCGTTATCCGCATGTTCTTCGTCGGTGTCCTTCGGCGTGGAGAAGCCATGCTCGGTGCCGCTGTAGAGGTTCAGCTCGAAGGCGACCTTGGCGCCGCGCAACTGATCGATCAGCGCAACGACTTCGCTCAACGGAGCGACCGGGTCCTCGGCACCGTGGAGGATCAGTACCGGGCCGTGAATGCTCTTCGCCGCTTCCGCGGGGTAGCCGCGGAACGAGCCGTGGATCGCCACCGAGCCGACGATCGGCGCGCCAGTCTCGGCAAACTCGACGCCGACCTCGCCGCCGAAGCAATAACCGACGGTCGCAATCTTGGTCGTGTCGACCATGGGATTGTTGCGCAACACGTCAAATCCGGCCTGGGTCCGCGCCCGCATCAGCGGACGGTTTTTGGTGAACATGGCCGTCTGCGCTTGCATCTCCGGGACCGTCTTGGGCCGGATGTCCTTGCCGAAAATGTCCGGCGCGAACACGACGTAGCCTTGCTGGGCATACATCCTGGCGTTTTCGAGCGTCAGGTCCGACATGCCGTCGCGCCGGTGCAGTAGCAGCACGCCCGGCCGCTTGCCGGTGAGGCTGTCGTCGTAGGCCAGATAGCCTTGCAGCGCGGTGTCGCCGTCCTTGTAATCGACCCATTGGGTCTTGATCTCAGCCTGTGCCGCGCCTGCGAACAGGCACGCGATAAGAGCAGCAATGAGACCAGATGCCTGGTGTTTCATGGTGATCCTCCCAAAGCGGTTTGGCTGTCGACCGGCGCTTAAGGCCGCCGTGTTCGCCCTGGATTCTAGCGAAGCATGGCCGGTGTCGCCATGCAGCGGCGGCCATGCTATGAACCCGCGGCAATGAACCGTCAGATCAAACCGCCCGCCCGTATTTCCTTTGTTTCGCTCGGCTGCCCAAAGGCGCTGGTCAATTCCGAGCGCATCATCACGCGGCTGCGCGCGGAAGGCTATGAACTGGCGCGCGATCATGCCGGCGCCGACCTCGTCATCGTCAATACCTGCGGCTTTCTCGAGAGCGCGCAGCAGGAGTCGCTGTCGAATATCGGCGAGGCCCTGGCTGAGAACGGCAAGGTCATCGTCACCGGCTGCATGGGCGCGGAGCCAGAGAAGATCACGGCGGCTCATCCCGGTGTTTTCGCCATCACCGGACCGCAGCAGTACGAAAGCGTGCTGGAAGCCGTGCATCGCGCCGCCCCGCCGCAGCATGACCCCTATACCGACCTGATCCCGCCGGAAGGCATAAAACTCACGCCGCGGCACTACGCTTACCTAAAGATTTCAGAAGGTTGCAATAATCGCTGCACCTTCTGCATCATTCCGAAATTGCGCGGCGATCTGGTATCGCGCCCGGCCGCCGACGTGTTGCGCGAAGCGGAGCGTCTGGTCACCGCCGGCGTCAAGGAATTGCTGGTCATTTCCCAGGACACGTCGGCCTATGGCGTCGACATCAAATACGCCACCAGTGCCTGGCAGGGCCGCGAGGTACGGGCGAAGTTCCTCGACCTCGCCCGGGAGCTTGGCGAGTTCGGCGTGTGGGTGCGGCTGCACTACGTCTACCCCTACCCGCATGTCGATGAGGTCATCCCGCTGATGGCCGACGGCAAGGTGCTGCCGTATCTCGATGTGCCGTTTCAGCACGCGAGCCCCGAAGTCCTCAAGCGCATGAAGCGTCCGGCAGCCCAGGAAAAGACGCTCGAGCGCATCCGCGCCTGGCGGGAGATTTGCCCGAGCCTGACCATCCGCTCGACCTTCATCGTCGGCTTTCCCGGCGAGACGGATGGCGACTTCGAGCAGCTTCTCGACTGGCTCGATGAAGCCGAACTCGATCGGGTCGGCTGCTTCCGCTACGAGCCGGTTGCGGGCGCCACGGCCAACGACCTCGCCGCGCCGGTGCCGGACGAGGTCAAGGAAGAACGCTGGAACCGCTTCATGGCGCGCCAGCAGGAGATTTCGCGAAAACGCCTGAAGCGCAAAGTCGGTAACCGCGAGCGTGTCATCATCGACGAGGTCGGGCCGACCGTTGCCAAGGGTCGCTCGAAGGCGGACGCCCCGCAAATCGACGGCGCCGTCTATGTCGCGAGCCACCGCCCTCTGCGCGTCGGCGAGATCGCGACCGTGAAGATCGAGCGCGCTGACGATTACGACCTGCACGGCACGGCTGTCGGCTACTAGCGCAGGCTCTACCGGTCGGCTTGCATCGAGGCAGCGTTGATAGGATGGTCCCGCTGCCAAATTCACGGGGTCCTTCACATGCCGCTTTCAGACACCGTCAAAACTCTGATCCGCAACGCCTGGGACGACGGCTATCCGTGCCTGGTCGCCACCGATGGACCGGCCGGACCGAATATTTCGGTCAAAGGCAGCATGGTCGTCTACGACGACACGCATCTCGCCTATTGGG
The DNA here is from genome assembly GCA_963739945.1 of uncultured Alphaproteobacteria bacterium. GTDB lineage: Bacteria > Pseudomonadota > Alphaproteobacteria > Rhizobiales > Xanthobacteraceae > BOG-931. The sequence goes on from CAVUCN010000012.1 coordinate 140,850, forward strand.
AACGATCCAAGCGTACTGCGCTCGACAATCTGTCCCACGACAGGCGCGTTTGCATTATCTACGCCAACTTCAAAGCGCAGCGGGACGGCGTGCTCGAAAGCGGCTTCCTGCGCTTTTACGGCAGTGTAGAACTGCACGAGAGCGGGCCCATCCACGACAAGATTTTCAGCTTGCTGCTGCCGCGCGAGCAGACCCATGTCGGCGCCGATACCGGCATCGGCGCCCTGGTGAAGATCGAGCGAGCGACCGACATGCGCGGCAAGCCATTTATGTGATCCGCTGAGCCGGGAGAAACGCCGATGGAAATGCGCACCTACGGCCGCACTGGCATGCAGGTTTCCGTGCTCGGCTTCGGCTGCGGCGCCGTCGGCGGTCTCATGGTCCGCGGCGATCCGGCCGATCAGCAACGCGCCATCGCCCGCGCGCTCGATGCCGGGGTGAACTACTTCGACACCGCGGTAGCCTACGGCAACGGTGAGTCCGAAAAAAATCTCGGCCGCATCCTGCAAGAGCTGAAACCGGCTAATGCGATCGTCGGTACCAAGGTGCGATTGCCGCGCGCCACCTTCGGCCAGATTTCGGACACCATAGCGGCGTCACTGGAAGCAAGCCTTGGCCGGCTGCGCCGCGATCGGGTCGATATCTTTCATCTACACAACGCTGTCACAACGAATGGCGGCGGCGAAGCGCTGAGCGTTCGGCAGGTGCTTGATCAGGTGGTGCCGACTTTTGAACGGCTGCGCCAGCACGGCAAGACCCGCTTTCTCGGCCTGACCGGCGTCGGCGAAACCGCCGCGCTCCAGCAGGTGATCGACGGAGGCGCGTTCGACAGCGCCCAGGTGGTCTACAACATGCTCAATCCGTCGGCCGCCGAAACGCTGCCGGCGAATTATCCGGCGCAGGACTACGGTCGGCTGTTCGACCACACCAGGGCGGCCGGAACAGGCGTCATTGCTATCCGCGTGCTCGCCGGCGGTGCGTTATCGGGCTCGGTGGACCGCCATCCGATTGCCAGTCCGCCGCCCGATCCGATCGGCTCGGCGCTGAAATACGATGCCGATATTGCCCGCGCCCGCCGTCTTATACCGCTGGTGACGGAAGGATTTGCCGGAAGCCTCACCGAGGCCGCGACGCGCTTTGCCATCACACAGCCCGCCATCGGCACGATCCTGGTCGGCATGGCGACGCCGCAGCAATTCGAGGATGCGTTCGCCGCGGTTCTCAAGGGCCCGTTGCCGGCGGCAGCGCTTAAGCGGCTGACATCGCTGCGGCGAGGCTTTGCCGGCGAGAGCCGCTAGCGCAACACCACCCGGCGGACCGCATCGAGCAGCTTTGCCAACTCGTTCGCCGCGATCGTAAAGGCCGGCGTCAGGTACACGACATTACCGAACGGCCGGACAAAAACCCCTTCCCCAACAAAGCGCTGGCGCAAGACGTTGAGATTTTCGATACGTTCAAGCTCGACGACGCCGATAGCGCCTTTGACCCGCACGTCCCTGACGCCGGGCGAGCCGCGGCAGGGTTCAAGGCCCTCGGCCAGCGCTTCCGCGATGCGCGCTACCTGATCGAGCCTTGGCTCCCGTTCAAACAGCTCGAGCGAGGCGTTGGCTGCGGCACAGGCGAGCGGGTTCGCCATGAAGGTCGGGCCGTGCATCAGCGCCTTTGCCGGATCGTCCGACCAGAACGCATCAAAGACCTTCCTCCGTGCGATCGTAGCGGCGAGCGGCAGCGTCCCGCCGGTCAGGGCTTTGGACAGCGTGATGATGTCGGGAACGACACCGGCTTGCTGAAATGCAAACAGCGAACCGGTGCGGCCGAAGCCGGTAAAAATCTCATCAAAGATCAGCAGAATGTCGTGGCGATCGGCCACCGTGCGGAGTTTGCGCAGCACCTCGGCGCTGTGAAACAGCATCCCGCCCGCGCCCTGCACCAGCGGCTCGACAATGATCGCAGCGAGTTCGCTGGCATGCCGCACCACAGTCGCTTCAAAGGCGGCCGTGCTTTCTTCGTCCGTCGGCAGCGCGACGACGATTTGTTCCGGCAACAAGCCGCGAAACGCCGCGTGGAAGCTCCCTTCCGGATCTGAGACGGCCATCGCCCCGGTGGTGTCGCCATGATACCCGCCGGTGAAACCGAGGATTCGCGTGCGGCCACGCGCACCGCGGTTGCGCCAATACTGCACCGCCATTTTCAGCGCGACTTCGACGGCAACCGAGCCGGAGTCGCTGAAGAACACGCGGTCGAGATCGGCCGGCGCCATCAGCGCGCACAGCCGCCGCGCCAGCGTCAGGGCCGGCTCGTGCACCGTGCCGCCGAACATCACGTGCGGCATCTGCGCGAGCTGCCGTTCGACCGCGGCGCGGATGTGCGGATGATTGTAGCCGTGGCACGCAGTCCACCACGACGCGATGCCATCGATCAGTTCGTGGCCGTCGGCGAGCCTGACGCGGCAGCCTTCGGTCGCGATCACCGCGAGCGGCGGGTCCATCGTCTTCATCTGCGCATAAGGCAGCCAGACGTGCTCAAGGCCCGCCGCATACCAATCGGGATGTGCGGTACCTTTATTTTTGCTGGTATTGCCGGACATTCGGCGCTTTCATGCCCCGCGATGCGGTCGCTCGATGAATTTGCGGACGGCAAGCTTGCGGCGCTGGAACGCGCAAAGCTGCGCCGAACACTCTCGGTAACGGCCCGCGACGGCATCTATGCCGAGCGCGGCGGCCGCCGTTTGCTGTCGTTCTCGTGCAACGACTATCTCAATCTTAGCGGCCATCCCGCGATCATCAAGGCAGCGGTCGAGGCTACCGAACGCTATGGCGTCGGCGCCGGAGCGTCGCGGCTCGTTACCGGCAATCACCCGCTCTACGACGCCCTGGAAAGCCGGCTGGCGAAGCTCAAAGGCACCGACGCCGCATGCGTTTTCGGTTCCGGCTATCTCGCCAATACCGGCATCATTCCGGCGCTGGTCGGCCGCGGCGATCTGCTCCTGATCGACGAGCTATCGCATGCTTGCATCAACGGTGGCGCCAGGCTCAGCGGCGCAACCGTGCAGCATTACCGCCATTGTGACGTGGCAGACGCGAAGGCGCTGCTCGTCGCGCACCGTGCCGGTCATGCCCACGCGCTGATCGCCACCGATGGCGTGTTCTCGATGGATGGTGATCTCGCGCCGCTTTCGGAGCTGTCGGAGCTTGCCGGGCAATATGACGCCTGGCTGCTGGCCGATGACGCCCACGGCCTCGGCGTTGTTGGCGGCGGCCGCGGCTCGGTCTTTGCCAGCAGTCCCGCTGAGGTGCCCCTGCAAATGGGAACTTTGTCGAAAGCCGTCGGGGGCTATGGCGGCTATCTCTGTGCGTCGCAATCCGTCATCGACCTGATGCGCACGCGCGCACGATCATTCATCTACTCGACCGGATTGCCGCCGCCGGTCGTCGCTGCCGCGATCGCGGCACTTGATCTCATCGCCGATGAACCGGACTACGTAGCAAAACCGATGCAGAAGGCGCGGCTGTTCGCGCGCGCGTTGAACTTGCCGGAAGCGCAAAGCGCAATCGTGCCTGTGATTATCGGCGATACCAACGCCACACTCGCTGCGGCGCAGATGCTCGAAGATGAAGGCTTCCTCGTCGTGCCGATTCGCCCGCCGACGGTGCCCGCCGGCACCGCGAGGCTGCGGTTTGCCTTCACCGCGCGACACCCCGACGCCGAAATCGAGCGGCTCGCCGGTATCGTGCAGAACCGGGTGCTGGACCGCCGCCAATGAGCGCGATCTTTATCACCGGAACCGGAACCGATGTCGGCAAGACCTTCGTCGCGTCATCGCTGATCCGGCTTTTCCGCCGGATGGGCCGCGAGGTCGACGCTATCAAACCGGTTGTCAGCGGTTTCGATCCGCAAACCGCCATAACCAGCGATCCCGGAATCCTGCTCGAAGCGCTCGGCCGGCCGGTGACGCCGGAAGAGATCGAGCGCATCTCGCCGTGGCGCTATCGCGCGCCGCTGTCGCCGGATCTTGCCGCCAGCATGGAACGCCGCCGCATCGATGTCGGCCAGGTGATCGCGTATTGCCAAGAAGCCGCGGCGCAGCGCCGGGACGTTCTGCTGATCGAAGGCGCCGGCGGCATCATGGTGCCGCTCGATGGCCAGCGCACTATCCTCGACGTGATGATGGCGCTGCGGCTGCCGCTGGTGCTGGTCACCGGCAGCTATCTCGGCTCGATCAGTCACACGCTCACGGCGCTCGACTCGCTGTTCGTGCGCGAGATGAACGTGCTTGCGGTCATTGTCAGCGAGACACCTGGTTCGACCGTGCCGCTCGACGAAACGGTCGCCGCGATCAGCCGCTTCGCCGAACCGGTCATCGCCTTGCCGCGTACGCGGCCCGGAGCGGCCCCCGACCTCGGCCGGCTTTTCGGCGGCTGAAACAATCGCCGAGCCTGTTCTTACGAAAAGAACTTGATCGCCAGCACGGTTTCGATCGTGCCTTCGAGATTGAACAGCGCGTGCAGAAAAAACGTCAGCAGCACCGAGCCCGAGGTCCAGCGCACCCACCCGAGAAACAATCCGATGACTAGGATTTGCGCGATGCCGACCCAGTCATATTGGACGTGAGGGACGGCGAACAGCACGGCGGTCACGACAATACCGGGCCAGACCACGCGTCCCGATTTGACGAAGCCGCGAAACAGAAAGCCGCGAAACAGCAACTCTTCGCCGGCAGGCGCAATGATGACGGCGGCTAGCCACAGCGCGGGCAGCCAGCCTTCGGCAGCGGCGGTGGTGTAGGACTGCAATTGAAACGGCGTGACGAGCGCCTCGCCGCTCCGATATAGAGCACCCCGTCGCCGCCGCGATTAGGAGGATTAGGTGAAGATCAGCCGTCGCCGCGTTACGCGCTTGTCGAGCCAGACCAAGCCAGATAGTCGACTGGGTCTGCCGTCGCCAAACGCAGCGGCGAGCAATAGTACGGCGACGTGATCGGATTGAGAACCAGGACGAGAAGCGTGACCAGCCTTGCCGTCGAACGGCTATCCGGCCATCGCGGAAAGGTCACCGGCTGCCAGACAATCGACCAGTACCGTTGCCGCGATCTGGCCCAAACCGAAAGGCGAGCAAGGCCCAGCCCAGCCGTCGCCCAGTAGCCCCAGGCTTTCGTCTCGTTCACAGCATGCCTTCGTGCCGTTCAGGTGCGGCGTAGTTACGGCAGCAGGATCGACGAGCCGGTGGTGCCCCGGCTTTCGAGATCGCGATGCGCCTTGGCGGCGTCCTTCAGCGCGTATTTCTGGTTGACCGGGATCTTCACCGCCCCGCTCTCGACCACCTCGAACAGGTGGTTGGCGATGTCGAGCAAGTCGGCGCGTTTCGCTGCATAGGTGTTGAGCGTCGGCCGCGTTGCAAATAGCGAGCCCTTGGTCTGCAGGATGTTGATATTGAATGCTTCGACCTGACCGGACGCGCTGCCAAAGCTGACGAACATGCCAAGCGGTGCGAGACAGTCGAGCGAAGCCGGAAACGTGGTCTTGCCGATGCCGTCATAGATCACCGAACACATTGCGCCTTTGGTGATGTCCTTGGTGCGCGCGACGAAATCTTCGTCACGGTAAAGGATGGTGTGGTGGCAGCCGTTGGCCTTGGCGAGTTCCGCCTTTTCCTTCGATCCGACCGTGCCGATGACGTTGGCGCCGAGGTGGTTTGCCCATTGGCACAGGATCAAGCCAACGCCGCCGGCGGCGGCATGCACGAACACGTTCTGGCCCTTCTGGACCTTGAAGGTGCGGCGCACGAGGTATTCCACTGTCATGCCCTTGAGCATCATCGCGGCGGCCTGCTCGTAGCTGATATTGGCCGGGATTTTCACTGCGCGGTCGGCAGCCATCACGCGCTCTTCGGCATAACAGCCGAGCGCCGTGACATAACCGACCCGGTCGCCGACCTTGAAGTCGGTGACGCCAGGGCCCACCGCGACGACTTCGCCCGCGCCTTCGTTGCCGGCAACAAACGGCAAGCCGACCGGCGATGGATACATGCCCATGCGGAAATAGGTGTCGATGAAATTGACGCCGCAGGCGTGCTGCTTGATGCGGATTTGGCCTTGACCCGGTGCCGGAACCTCAACTTGCTCGTAAGTCAAAACCTCGGGGCCGCCAACTTTATGAACGCGTACTGCCGCAACCATTTTTCTCTCCCTGGAACAGGTTTTTCGATGAAATCTCGGCCGGGATCATAGGCAGCCAAGTGTCGAACACAAGGCAGCTATAGGTTATTCGTTTTCGATCGATTAGCGCCCGCCGGAAACGTTCAGCACTGCGCCGGTGATGTAGGACGCAGCATCCGACAGCAGGAACAGGATCGCTTCGGCGATTTCGTCCGGCTGGGCCGGCCGCTTCATCGGCAATAGCGGCGTAATGCGCGCCACCCTTCCCGGCTCATGGATTTCAGTATCGGTCACGCCGGGCCGGATGGCGTTGACGCGCACGCCTTCAAGCGCGACTTCCCGAGCCAGTCCATTGGTGAGCGCATCCACGCCGCCCTTCGCGGCCGCGTAGAAGACGTATTCGGTTGCACCGCCGGTAACGGCGGCGATCGACGACAGCAGCACGATCGAGCCGCCCTTGCCGCCGTGCGTAGTCGACATGCAGCGCACCGCTTCGCGCGAACAGATCAGCGCGCCAAAGAGGTTTACGTCCAGCACTTCACGGATGGTCGCCGACGTTGCCACGTCGAGCCGCGAGTTCTTGCCGCCGACCCCGGCTGAATGCACGAAATGAGTGATCGGCCCGAGCGCCTTTGTGGTTTCATCAAAGACGCGGACGATGTCGTCTTCCTTCGCCATGTCGCCCTGGATGGCGACGCTCTTGCCGCCGGACTTCTTCACCGCCTCAACGACCTCACCCGCTGCCCGGGCATTGCTAAGATAATTGACTGCGACGTCGTAGCCACGCGCGCCGGCAAAGCGCGCCGTCGACGCGCCGATGCCGCGGCTGCCGCCGGCGATCAGGAGAACGGGTCTGGCCATAGGTGTTCCTTCAGTTAGGCCGCGAACCGCGGCCGGCGCGGCGTTGCCGCACCATGATGTTGATGGCTTCAACCGCGGCCGAAAACGCCATGGCGAAGTAGACGTAGCCGCGTGGAATGTGCACGTCGAAACCGTCGGCAACCAATGCGACGCCGATCAGGATCAAAAATGCGACCGCCAGCGTTTTAGTGGTCGGATGGCGGCTGATGAAGCCGGAGACGGTGCTTGAAGCGAAATACATCACAAGGATCGCGATCAGCACGGCAACTATCATCACCTCGATATGCGACACCATGCCGATCGCGGTGATGACGGAGTCAATCGAGAAGACAAGATCGACTACGCCGATCTGAACGATGATGAAAAGCAGGCTATCGGCGCCGGAGGATTTCCGATTGGGGGCGGCGCCTTCGATCTCACCGTGAATTTCAAAAGTCGCCTTGGCGATCAGGAAAAGGCCGCCACCGATCAGAATGATATCGTGCCAGGAAATCTCGTTGCCGGCGATGGTCACAACCGGATAACGCAGCCGCGCCAGCGTCGTGAGCCCGAATAACAACGCGATGCGCAGGATTAATGCGAGCAGAAGTCCGGCTTGCCGGGCGCGTCGGCTCGATGCCGGATCGAGCCTCCCGGCGAGGACAGAAATGAAGATGACGTTGTCGATGCCGAGCACGATTTCAAGCGCGGTCAGCGATAAAAGTGCGGCCCATGCGTTCGGATCGGTCAAAAGCGTCAGCATCGGCACAGCCGGTCAAGTGGGATGGCGGCGGAGAAAGCCGACAGCGAGGAAATAGAGTCCGAGCAGGCAGAGTGTCACCGTGACCCAGAATCCCGGATCGAGATTGCGTTCGACCGCAAACGCGGCGAGCAGCGCCCATACGACGAGAGCAGCGAGTGTCAGCGTGCGCAGGCGCGTTATGCGCATCGGATGAATGACGTGAAAAGGCGCGAAACTCAACGCCGCGAGCGCCAACACGACGATCGCGTTAAACCATGGCGAAAGCTTCAACAGAAAGAGATAGAACGCCGCGACATTCCAGACCGCCGGAAATCCTCGAAAGTAATAATCCGAACTTTTCATCTCGCGGTCGGCGAAATAGAGCGATCCGGTCACGACGATGACGGCGCCAAACGTGATTGCGAGCGCCGAAGGCAACAGGCCGCTGGCCACCAGCGCGTAGGCCGGGATGAACACGTAGGTGAGGATATCGACCACGAGATCGAGCACGTCGCCGGACCAGCGCGGCAGCAATTCGGCGACGCGCAGCCGCCGCGCGAAGGTACCGTCGATGCCGTCAATGACCAGCGCAACGCCGAGCCAGACAAACATGCCGGACCAGTCGGCGCGCACGGCCGCGATTTGCGCCAGCAATGCGCAGGCAGCGCCCAGGGCCGTGAAAATGTGAACGGCAAAGGCGGCCGCGTGCGGAATGGTCGCTTTGCCGAGAGGTTCGGGTGGATCCATTTTGCGGAAAATTACCGGTCCTGGCGTCAGATCGTGTGCAAGCTGGCTGTGATTGCTACACTTTCGATCATACATGACGGTTCAAGCCCGGTCATTGCAGGTTTGGTTCATCGGTGAGCAGCGCAACGGACAAACATACCGCCGAAGTAGCGGTGATTGGCGGTGGACCAGCTGGTCTCGTCAGCGCGCTGGCGCTCGCAGCAGCCGGCGTGGATACGCTGCTTGTTGCCCCGCCAGCGAAGCCAGATCACCGCACCACGGCGTTGCTCGCCAGTTCGGTCACGGCGCTTGAGACGTTAGGCGTGTGGCAAGCGTGCCTGCCGTATGCGGCAGCGCTCCGGAAAATCCGCCTCGTCGACGACACCGCGCGGTTGATCCGCGCGCCGGAAATATCATTCGATGCCGCCGAGATCGGGCTCGATGCTTTCGGCTACAACATCGAGAACCGGCATCTTCTTGCGGCGCTCGATGCGCGTGCAGCGTTGCTGAAGCTGCCCCGTGTTGATGGCGCAGCCTTAGCGGTCCGCGCCGATGCAACGGGCGTCACCATCGTTCACGCCGTAGGGGAAATCCGGGCGCGACTCGCAATTGGCGCGGACGGACACCGCTCGCTTTGCCGTGCGACAGCCGGTATCGCCACGACTCACCACGCCTATCCGCAGACCGCGCTCACACTCAATGTGAGTCACGGGCGGCCGCACGATGGTGTTTCAACCGAATTCCACACCGCCACTGGTCCGTTCACCCTCGTGCCGCTGCCTGGCCTGCGTTCAAGTTTGGTCTGCGTGCTCGATCCTCACAGCGCGGACCAATTTGCCGCACTGAATGACAGTGATCTCTCGGTTGAGATCGAACAGCGCGCTCATTCGTTGTTCGGCAAGATGAGTGTCGAACCAGGCCGCGGAATTTTTCCGCTGGCTGTCGAAACAGCTGCAACATTCGCCCGAGACCGCATCGCGCTGGTTGGCGAAGCTGCACACCTGGTGCCCCCCATCGGGGCGCAAGGTCTCAACCTCGGCCTGCGCGATGTTGCCACCATCGCGGAGCTTGTCGCCGATGCCCGGCGGCTCGGCGCCGATGTCGGCGCGGCCGGCGTGTTGGCGCGCTACGATGCGCAACGCCGCGCTGATGTGACGAGCCGTATAATGGCCGTCGATCTTCTGAACCGCAGCCTGCTGACCGACTTTCTACCGGCTCAGGGTGCACGCGGATTGTCGGCATTCCTTGTTGACCGTATTGGCCCGCTGCGCCGCGCCCTGATGCGCGAGGGCGTAACGCCTGCTGCCTCCCAACCCCGCCTGATGCGCGGCGAGATGGTGTGATACGCCGTTTCCGCAGGCACTCTTTGCCGCTAAAAGCGGCTTGGCGTCCTGTTGCCGTTCGTCTTACCGTTGCGAGCATCGGCTGAGGTTTCCGCATGAAGCTGCCGCGTAACTTCTTCAAGCCGTTGGCGATCGGCGCCCCTGCTCCGTTCCGCGAATTGCCGCCGCGGCTTGAGCGGATGATTCATTTCGTACCGCCGCATAATGAGAAGGTGCGTGCGCGCGTGCCGGACCTGGTACGCCAGGTCGACGTCGTGCTCGGCAACCTGGAAGACGCCATCCCCGCCGACGCTAAGGAAGCGGCGCGCCACGGCTTCATCGCCATGGCCAAGTCCTGCGATTTTGGCGACACCGGACTGTGGACGCGCATCAATGCGCTGAACTCGCCATGGATGCTCGACGACATCACCGAGATCGTCGCCAGCGTCGGCAACAAACTCGACGTCGTCATGCTGCCGAAGGTCGAGGGCGTCTGGGATATCCACTATCTCGATCAGCTTCTGGCACAGCTTGAGGCGAAGCATGCGGTCACAAAGCCGATCCTGATCCACGCCATTCTGGAAACCGCCGAAGGCGTCAACAACGTTGCCGATATCGCAACCGCCTCGCCGCGAATGCACGGCATCAGTCTTGGCCCGGCTGATCTGGCCGCATCGCGCGCGATGAAGACGACGCGCGTCGGTGGCGGGCATCCCGACTACAAGGTGCTTGCCGATGCTGCGCCCGGTGCTGCGGCAGATGCGCCGCGTGCAGCGTACCAGCAGGATCTCTGGCACTACACCACTGCGAAAATGGTCGATGCCTGCGCCGCCGCCGGCATCAAGGCGTTCTATGGACCATTTGGCGATTTCGCCGACAGTGCGGCATGCGAGGCGCAGTTCCGCAACGCGTTCCTGATGGGTTGCGCCGGAGCGTGGACGTTGCATCCGAACCAGGTGCCAATCGCCAAGCGCGTATTCTCGCCCGATCCGGCGGAAGTGGCTTTCGCCAAGAAGATCATCGATGCGATGCCCGACGGCAGTGGTGCGGTGATGATCGACGGCAAAATGCAGGACGACGCAACCTGGAAACAGGCCAAGGTGCTGGTCGATCTGGCGCGGGTAGTCGCCGCGAAAGATCCTGATATGGCGTCGCGTTATGCTCTGTGAGGTCCGTTTGCCGCAGGTCCAGCGCTTGCCACAATTGCGCCCTTGCATGAGCCGCATGTGAGCGGTGTAACCTGTAAATTGCCATGAACAAGATTCGCAGCGCGAAGTATCAGATCGGGCAGGTGGTCAAGCACCGCCTGTATCCGTTCCGCGGTGTCGTGTTCGATATCGATCCGACCTTCGACAATACCGAGGAATGGTACCAGGCGATCCCTGCGGAAGTGCGGCCGCACAAGGATCAACCGTTCTATCATCTGTTCGCTGAAAACGATCAGACCGAATATATCGCCTATGTATCCGAACAAAACCTGTTGCCTGACACCAGCGGCGAACCGCTCCGCCATCCGCAAGTCGCCGAAGTTTTTGTGAAGGACCGTCGCGGCCATTACCGCCAGCGCGCCGCGTCGCTGCACTAATTCAACGAACCCGAGAATTCAACGAGCCCAGGTCGAGTTGATGCGCGGCGTTATGCCGATCGCGGGACGGCGGCGGATTGTCCCCTGCGCCGGCATGTCTGAAAATAGAATTCCCGGCCGAGGGACATAATTGCGCGCCCCACCGGCCGGGAAAAAAGTCCGAGCTAAGCTTACTTGCCGGCTTGCGGAGCCGGTGCCGGTGCACCTGGCGCGCCGCCCTGCTGCTGTTCAAGCTTCTTGCGGGCTTCGTCAGCGCGATGCTGCAATTCGTCCTGCAGCTTCTTCTGCTGTTCCTCAAAGACCTTCGGATCGGTCGGCGGACCGTCATAGGCCTTGGCGAAATCGCTCAGCGGCAGCACCAGGCTGATCGGTTGGCCAGTCGAATTAATCGCCTGCACAACGAGGCCCTGACCGGACTTCATCTTGGGGATCATATCGCCGGATGCGTCATAGTCCGCCATGCAGCCGTTGGTGAAGCAGATCACGTAAGGCGCGGTCATCGGCTGGTTCTGGTCGACGATGACGCGGGTACCGTGAACGAGCTGCATGCCGAGCGGCAGTGTCACGCGTAGGATTTTCTTCGGCTCGCCGTCCGGCTCGATCAGCACTGCGGCAACGACCGGCATGCCGGATTCGATGCGGGCATCCTTGCCGGTGAAGCAGACCTGCTTGGCGTCGGCGCCCTCGCCCTTCAGGCAGAACTTGGTCCAGGGCGAATAAATCAACTGCACCTGCTGGTCGCCGCCGGGTTGCTGGGCCTGCTGGCCCGCGGCAGGCTGCTGCGCGGCAGGAGCTTGGGCTGCCGGGGCTGCCGGTTTCTTCGCGGCCGCTGCCGGCGGCTTCGGCTTGGCAGCGGGGGCAGCAGCAGGCTGCTGCGCCTGCGCCAGCGTTGCGGAGCCGAGCGCGAAGGTGGCGGCGAGCGCTGCGGTCCGAGTGAAGGCGGCGAGCGTGCGGCGAACCGGCGCCGACGCGTTCAAATAAGTCATACGATTTTTCCTTTTTCGTCCTGCCGCCTGCAAATCGAGCCTGATCGATCTGGCTGGTCAGACTTGCCGAATTTCAGACTTGTCCAATAAATACTCGATACTGGCTGGAACCACCGTCGCCGTGCCGTTTCGAGCGTGCCCCCACACTCAAACGGTGCATCGACGTAGAATACGGCAACAGCGTGGCCCTGCTTGCGGGCGGGATAGCCCAATTGGCCTGCCAGATAAAGCCCGATCCGCCGCTTTTGTCCGCCACAGGGCCTTGCCGGACCCGACCTCGAAACGAGGTTAGCCTGCCAGCGTGGTAGATTCGCCTGTTCGCCTTTCCGGAATCGGAATCATCCCGCGCGCCAATGCCAGTTCGACCGAGGATATTTGCCGGTTACGCGCGGACCGCTGTCTGCGGCGCGCTGGCCTTTCTGGCGCTCGCCGGGCCTGCAGCCGCAGAGCCGGTGCGCGCCATCGCCATGCATGGCTCACCGGCATTGCCGGACGGCTTTACCTCCCTGCCCTACGTCAATCCCGATGCACCGAAAGGCGGCCGGCTGGTCGAAGGTGTGCTCGGCACGTTCGACAGTCTCAATCCGCTGATCGTTCAGGGCTTGCCGCTGCAGCCGATCCGCGGCTACGTGATCGAGAGCCTGTTGGCGCGCTCCTATGACGAGCCGTTCTCGCTGTATGGCCTGCTCGCGCAGACCGTCGACACCGACGACACCCGCACTTTCGTGACGTTTGCACTCAATCCGGCGGCGCATTTCTCCGACGGCACGCCGGTCACCGCCGAAGACGTGGTGTTCTCCTGGCAGCTGTTGCGCGATCACGGCCGGCCGAACTACCGGACCTACTACGCCAAGGTCGCCAAGGCCGAGGCGCTCGACGCCCGCACCGTGCGTTTCGATTTTGCCGATGGCAGCGATCGCGAACTGCCGCTGATCCTCGGGTTGATGCCAATCCTGGCCAAGCACGCCATCAACGTCTCGACCTTCGAGAATACGACTCTGGCAAAGCCGGTCGGCAGCGGCCCTTACATCGTCAGCACTGTAGACGCCGGCAAAAGCGTTTCCTTCAAGCGTGATCCGAACTACTGGGGCCGTGATCTTCCGATCAATCGCGGACTGTGGAATTTCGACGAATTGCGTTTCGATTTTTACCGTGACGCCAACGGCTATTTCGAAGCCTTCAAGGCCGGGCTCTACGATGTCCGCGCCGAAACCGATCCCGGCCGCTGGCAGACCGGGTACGACTTCCCGGCCGTGCGCGATGGCCGTGTCGTCAAGGAAGCCTTTGCCAGCGGCCTGCCGAAATTCGCCTCCGATTTTATCTTTAATGCCCGCCGGCCGATCTTTGCCGATATCCGCGTGCGGCAGGCCATTACGCTGTTGTTCGATTTCCAATGGGTCAACCGCAACTTCTTCTTCAATCTCTATCAGCGCAGCGCCAGCTATTTCGATGACTTCGGAATTGTCGGCCTACCACCGTCCCGCGGACGAACGCGAACGCGCGCTGCTCGCTCCCTTCCCCGATGCGGTGCTTCCTGAGGTTATGGATGGCACCTGGTCGCCGCCGGTCAGCGACAGCTCCGGCCGCGATCGCAACAGCTTGCGCGAAGCGCTCGAGCTTCTACGCGCTGCGGGCTACGAGCTCGAAGGCACCACGTTGCGCGACCACACCACCCACCGCCGGCTGACGTTCGAAATCCTCGTCACCAGCCGCGACGAGGAGCGGCTGGCGCTGACGTTCTCCAGCAACCTTGCCCGCGCCGGCATCAAGGCCGACGTCCGCATGGTCGATGCCGTGCAGTACGATCAGCGCCGCTCGACCTATGACTTCGATATGATCGAATACCGCTGGGAGCAGTCGCTTTCGCCGGGCAACGAGCAGTCGTTTTATTGGGGTTCGGCCGCCGCCACCCAGGACGGCACCCGCAACTACATGGGGGTGCACAGCCCGGCCGTCGACGCCATGATTGCGGCAATGTTGAGCGCCCGGCATCGCGACGACTTCGTCCATGCGGTGCGGGCTCTTGACCGCGTGCTGATCTCCGGGTGTTACGTGGTGCCGCTGTTCTATCTGCCGGCGCAATGGGTGGCGCGCTGGTCCACTATCGAACATCCGGAGCGGACGTCGCTATACGGTTACCTTCCCGAAACGTGGTGGCGCAAGCCGTAAGCAGCGCCACATCCTTGCAGAAAATGCTGGAGAAACGACTTGCCTGAACATCAATTCAAGGGACGCCGCGAAGATGCCCGCCTGGTTACCGGCCGTGGCCGTTACACCGACGATGCACAGCTTCCCGGCGAAGCTGCGGGCCAGTTCCTGCGCAGCGACCGGCCGCATGCGAAAATCGTGCGGATCGACTCCGCGAAGGCGAAGGCCCTCAAAGGCGTCATCGATATCTTCACCGCAGCCGATATTGTTGCCGCCGGCTGGAAAGGGCTTCCCGCGACTGCGTTTTTCAAAGGCGTCGGCGGCAGCTCGCTCCACGTGCCGTTTCGCAGCGGGCTTGCACACGATCGCGTGCGCTTTGTCGGCGAGCCGGTTGCGCTGGTCGTTGCCGACAATGCGAATATCGCGATGGACGCCGCCGAACTGATCGAGGTCGAGTACGAAGATCTGCCGGGTTACGTCGAAGCGAGCGAAGCGGCCGCCGACGGCGCGCAGACGCTGCACGACAGCGTGCCGAACAACCTCGCCTTCGAATATGAGTACGGCAATCAGCAGGCAACCGACGAGGCGTTCGGCCGCGCCGCCCGTGTTGTTCGCGCCGCTGTGCGAGCGCAACGTATCGCCGCCAATCCGATGGAGCCGAAGTCCTGCATAGCCCAATACGACAAGGCTAGCGACAGCTTCGCGCTTTGGGCGCCGTCGCAAGGCACGTCCGATCTTCGCACCGCGCTTTCGGGGATCACCGGCGTGCCCTTCGACCGCATCCACATTCATTCCGACGACGTCGGTGGCGGGTTCGGCATCCGCAACGAGGTATATCCGGAGTTTGTCGCCGTCATGTTGGCCGCGAAGCAAACCGGACGCGCGGTGAAATGGCTGGGTACCCGCGGCGAAACGCTGTCCGGCGATCATCACGCCCGCGCGGCGGACCTTTCCGGCGAACTCGCGCTCGACAAGGACGGCCGCTTCATCGGGCTACGCGTGAAATGGCTGGTAAATGTTGGCGCGTTCTGTGCCAACTCCGGACCGCTCATCAATACCATCGCGGCGCCGACCAGTTCCGCGATCAGCCTCTACAACATCACCGCAGTCTACGGCCGACACCGGCTGGTTTTCACCAACACCACGCCGACTACCGCTTATCGCGGCGCCGGCCGCCCGAACGTCGCCTATCTCTGGGAGCGACTGGTCGAAGAAGCATCCATCGAGACCGGGATCGACGCCATAAAGCTGCGGCGGATGAATTTCCTGAAGAAGACCGCCTTCCCGATGAAGACCCCAACCGGCTCGATGTACGATAGCGCCGACCCGGACCGGCTTCTCAAGACTGCGCTCGAAGCCGCTGACTGGAAAGGCTTTTCCAGGCGCCTGCGGCAGTCCAAAAAAGCCGGAAAATTGCGCGGGATCGGGCTGGCGCTGTTCCTCGAGCCGTCCGGCGGTCTCGGCAAGGAGCAGGTCGAAATCCGCATCCAGCAGGACGGCCACCTGGCGCTGTACTCGAATGCCGGTCCGTCCGGACAGGGTCACGAGACGGTATTCCCCGAGCTCGTCGCCCGGGTGCTCGGCTATGACGCCGACAAGATCGAGCTGCGGGTCAACGACGCCAACAACCCGAAATTTGCCGGCACCGGCACCTTCGGCTCGCGTTCGCTGATCAGCCATGGCGGCGCGTTGACGGCCGCGGCCAAGGAAATCGTCGAGAAGGGCCGCAAACTTGCGGCAGAAGACTTTGAGGTGAGCGCAAGCGATGTTGCTTTCGACAGTGGCGCCTACACCGTGGTTGGCACCGATCTGAAAATCACCTTGCAGTCGCTGATCGAAAAGAAGTGGCCGGAGCCGGCGCACCCGCTCGACACCAACACCACCATCGACCTCGCCAGCGCGTTCCCGAGCGGCGCCCACGTCGCCGAAGTCGAGATCGATCCCGATACCGGCGAGCTTGAACTGCTCAACTACATCGCCGCCGACGATTGCGGCAACATCGTCAGCCACAAACTTGTCGAGGGCCAGTTGCACGGCGGCCTGATGCAGGGCATCGGTCAGGTGATCGGCGAGCACGTCGTCTACGACACCAGCGGCCAGCTCGTTTCCGGAAGCTTCATGGACTACTTCATGCCGCGGGCGATGAATGTGGTCCCGACCCGATTGATCGATTGCGGCGTGCCCTCGCCGGCCAATGCCCTTGGCGTCAAAGGCGCCGGCGAAGCCGGCGCCACCGGCTCGGTCCCGGCGCTTGCCAATGCCGTGTTCGATGCGCTCAAGGCCGTGAATGTTCGCAAGATCGAGATGCCGTACACGCCGGATCGCATCTGGAGCGCGATCCATCGGCAGTAAACCTGCGAAAGTTTGGCGGCCGAATTGACGGGACGTTAACAGCGCGACGGCTATCGTAGGGCGCAATTGTCCCCGGGTTTGCGTCCCGCCAGCTTCTGTAGAGCGATGGCCCTGCAAGGTACGTTTGTCGTCGTCGGCGATGGTGCTGATATTGTCGCCGGCCTGCGCGCCGCGGGGGCTTTTCCCGTCATCGAAACAAGCTGGGCGGACGCGCCGAACGCGCTGTCGTCGGTCGAGCCGGAAGCCATCGTGCTTGCCGAGGCCTGCCCCGACGAGCGATCCACGTTCGCGCTGTCGCACGCGCTGACCAGGCTGCGCAAGAAAAGCGGCGGCGCCATTACGCCGGTGATCGCCCGCTGTGCCGACGACATGCCGCTGATGCCGCCGGATGCGCTGGGCATTGCCGCCAATGCACCGGTCGAGCGGATCGGCCGCCGGCTCTCTTCGGTGCTGCGCATCCGGGCGCTGCACGGCACCGTGCTTCGCCGCACCAACACGCTGGCCTCGCGCGGCCTGCTGCCGCCCGAACTGCAGGCCGCCGATCCGCTGAGCGACGCCATCGTGCTGCTGGTCGGCCGCGGCCGCTCCTATCCGGAACTGTCCGTGGCGCTTGGCGAGCATGTCGGCGTGATCGGCGCGCTCAGTGCCGAACGCGCGGCCCGTGCGCTGACCGCCCGCGACGTCGACGGCATGGTGATCGGCGACGGCTTCAGCCCGAAAGTGGTCGAGGCGCTGCTCGCGGCGCTGGCCGACGACGTGCGTTTCCGTGACCTGCCGATCGCCGTGCTGGGGGGGCAGGCGAACGTGGTCGAGCCGTATTGCCTCGACCTCGCCAATCTCGAACGCGTCACCGGCGGCAGCGCCCGCCTGGTCGAGCGCTTCCTGCCGTATGTGCGGATGCACGCACTCGGCCAGCGGCTCCGCCGCATGCTGGTGTCGCTCGACGCCAAGGGCCTGATCGACCCCGATACCGGGCTGCTGGCGCAGGACGCGTTCTGGCGCGATCTCAATCGCGCCGTCGATGAAGCGGAAAAGCGCGGCGTCGGCCTTTCCATCGCGCGGTTCTCGTTCGGGCCAAGCGATCGCCGCACCAGCCTCGATGCGGCGCGGCTGGTGTCGCGGCTGGTGCGCCAGGTCGATTTCGCCTGCCGCGAGGCCGACAATTCGATCTTCGCGGTATTCACCGAAACCGATCTGCGCTCCGCGCACATCATCGCGCGGCGCATCGCCGGCATTCTGAAAAACACCATGGTGACGGCCGGCGACAACCGCGACGGCATTTCCGCCGACGTGACGCTGGCAACGCTCAAACCGAAGGACAGCGTCGACTCTTTGATCGCGCGCGTGGTCGGCGTCGCTTCCGGCCGTTGATTTATCACGGCAATTGCGGAATTCCCCCCGTGGCGGGTTGTGCGCTAAGGTTGCCGCCGGAAGAAGCGACAAATTACCGAGGGACTGGTCATGGCCCAATCTGACGCGGCCAATCTGACAGGTCATGGCCGCAGGCTGACGTGGCCGGCAAAGAAGTGCCGACTGTTCACGTCGAGGTCGTCTCCGACGTCGTCTGCCCGTGGTGCTATATCGGCAAGCGCCGGCTTGAAGAAGCCATGGCGCTGACGCCGGACATCGACGTCGAAGTGAACTTCCGTCCCTACTTCCTCAATCCGTGGATCCCGCGCGAAGGCATCGACCGGCTAGACCTATCTCGAAACCAAATTCGGTTCCGCCGAACGCTACACCGCGATCGCCGAGCGCGTTGCCGCCGCCGCCGCGCTGGAAGGTCTGGTCTACCGTCCGGAAAAGATGACCCGGCAGCCCAACACGCTCGACTGCCACCGCCTGATCCTGTGGTCGCGCGGCGCCACCGATCCGGCGCGCATGAAACAGAAGCTGATGGATCTGTATTTCGCCGAGGGTGCCGATCTCAGCGATCCGAAAGTGCTGATCCAGGCCGCGGTCGATTGCGGCATGGATGGCGATCTGGTCCGCCGCCTGCTCGCCAGCGACGCCGACGTCGATCGTATCGAGGGTGAGGCCAACAGCGCCAAGGAAGCCGGCATCGACGGCGTGCCCTGCTTTATCTTCGGCGGCAGCCAGATCGTCACCGGCGCGCAGTCGCCGGACTATCTCGCCAACGCCATCCGGCGCATCGCCGGACGCGCGCGCGTCGGCGCGTAGTCTCACTTTGTCAAACAGCAACGCTTACCCTCGTCATTGCGAGGAGCGTTAGCGACGAAGCAATCCAGGGGCCGCTTGCATAAACGCTGGATTGCTTCGCTCCGCTCGCAATGACGAGCTTCATCGTTCTCGCGATGCATCTGCATCCGGGTTGTTGTTCAAGCGGCACCAAAGTTCGCCTCAACCGAGGCATTTCCATTTTGCTTCCCCCGATAACGAGGGAAGCGGAGCGCCGAGCGGCGCACCTGGGACTGCACCCGTTACCAGGCACAGTCCGGGAGCTGCACCCGTTACCAGGTACAGCCGCGACCCTTGTTACAGGGCCGCTCGCCTTTCGGCGCTCCACTGCGGATTGATGGAAGTTGCCTTCCAACCCGGCCCGGGCCAGCGCTTCCTGGAATCGCCGGATGCAAACGGGAGACGTTCTAAGCCCCGCCTCCCTCTCCGAGCGCCAGTGCAGCGAGCACCTCGCAGTCCGAACACTTGCCGGACGGGCATGATGCCCAGGCCGCCCACGGATAAGGTGACGAACCCTACCCGCAGAACCCGCGCCCGCTCCGTCAAAAGCCGTCACCGCGAATGACGTCCCTCACAATGAGCGAGCGAATTGTAGGTAGATTTATCTGGGACAAATGTCAATATAAAAAGGACTATATTTTAAGCCCGTCATTGCGAGCGCAGCGAAGCAATCCAGCGCTCAATGCCAGCGGCCCCTGGATTGCTTCGTCGCTAGCGCTCCTCGCAATGACGAAGCCTTCAAAGATAGCGGCGGACCCGTTGGCAATAGTCCAGATAGTCCTGTCCGTAATGCCCCTGCAAATAATCTTCTTCGCGCAGCACCTGGCGATGGACCAGGCCGAGAAAGCCGGCGAGATAGGCCAGCACTATCCAGTTCGGGAAAATCAGGAATTCGCCGAGCAGGATGCACGCGAACGCGACGTAGATCGGATTGCGGCTAAAGGCGAAAATTCCGGAGGTGATCAGTTTGTCGGGATGATCGGTGTCGATGCCGATGCGGAAACTCCGGCTGAACGAAACCAGGCTCCACAACAGCATGAGGAGCCCCGCCGCGCACGCGGCCATGCCAAGCCACGCGATCGGCGCGGAATGGAAAAATTGCTGCGTGCTGACGGGAGGCCAGCCGAACGCGGCGGCGAACACCAGATAGAAATAAAACAGCGCAAACGGCGGGATCAGAAAGTCCGTCTTGTCGGTCTCGCCGAATTTTACCGCGGAGACGCCCTGCTGTTTCAGGAGAAAGACCCGGCTCAGCACCATGCCGAGCAGGAGGACAATGGCCAGCGCTCCAAGATATCCCGGCATGAGTTCTCTCCGCGCAAGTTCGTTTCTCGGAGTGATACAGAAGAATGGAGCGGCTTGTCCGGCTGGACGAACAGGCTCAATCGCGTGTCCGCTCTGCCTTATAGCCGTAGGAGGCGTCCCATTCGAGTTTGCCCATCAGATCGAGCAGGCGCTTCTGCCGTCGACGCGCGATAAACTCCTGTAACGCCTTGGTAACGGCAGCCTTCTTGGTGCGCTCGCCACTGACTTCCAGGGCGCGCTCAATGAGATCGGGATCGATAGACAGGTTCGTCGCCACGTGTGAACCTCCACGCAAGAACTCTACACAAAACCGCCTCGGTGAGCGACACGGCGCATTCGCTTATCTGACTTCGTCGGTCACAACCTTGAAAGACGCCAGCGTGCACGGGCCGAACGAGGTGACCATCGCGACGTCGGTGGCGTCGCGCCCGCGCGCCATCAGGATGCGCCCGATACGCGGGTGGTTGTGGCGGGCATCGAACGTGTACCACTGCCCGCCGAGATAGGCTTCGAACCAGGCGCTGAAATCCATCGGGGCCGGATCGGGCGGGACACCGATGTCGCCGAGATAGCCGGTGCAGTAGCGCGCCGGAATATTCATGCACCGGCAAAGCGCGATCGCCAGATGGGCGAAGTCCCGGCAGACGCCTTGCCGTTGCCCATGCGCATCCCACGCTGTCTTGGTCGGACTGGCAAATTCGTAACCGAACCTGATGCGGTCGTGGACGTAGTCGCAGATGGTCTGAACCAGACGCCCACCCTTTGGCGACACTGCCGAAGGTCGACCACGCGGTTTCGGTAAAGCGGTCGGTTTCGCAATACCGGCTGCCGAGCAGAAAAAGCAGCGTGTCCACCGGCAGGTCTTCCAGGTTGTGCTGTCTTGCCTGTAAGTCCACAGCATCCGGCTTGCCGCTATCCTGCACCAGAAAGTTCGTCGATAGCGTCACGCGGCCGGCGGGGGCGCGGATGACATGGCAGAAATTACCGAACACGTCGTGATAGGTATTGGCGCGGATCGGCGGATCGAGCAGCAGGCGGTCCCAGGTCAGCAGGTCGGCAAGGCGCGATGGATGGACGCTCAACTGCAGAATCATCGGCGTCGGTTGCGGCGAGTCATAGGCAATCTCATAACCCGCTCGAATTTTCATCGGCCGTCCTTATCTCCGGTCAATCAAGGACACGATGCAATTTTCACGCCGCCCGTAAACCGTGTCGTATCAGAGGCAATGAAATGCGAACGGCGCAACTTGCATCCGGAATAGAAAAAAGGCCGCTCCAGGACAGGGCGGCCAATTTTTCATTTTATGACTTCGCCAAATTGTCTGCCGGCCAAATCGTCTGCCGGCGCCCTCACTTGGTGAGATCGCGCACCGCGTCTTTGACATTGCCCACGGCATCGTGTGCGGCGCCTTTGGCTTTATCGAGCTTGCCTTCGGACTGCAGCTCTTTGTCGCCGGTCAGTTTACCGGCGGCATCCTTGATGGCGCCTTTGGCCTTGTCGGCCGCGCCCTTGATGTGTTCGCGATCCATCTCTCTGCTCTCCATTTTGTGCGATACATGACAACGTCCGGGATGGACGAAAGTTTCCGTCATGAAGTCGATCCGGATTGCCGGTGCGCGAGAGCGCGCCTGATCGAAAACTGCGGCGCCTCGACGGCGCGGTTGGGGCAGGAATTTTCCCAGGCAGAGGTTTCCTAGGCAGAAGTTTCCTAGGTATGAGCGCGAGTCATCGCAAGAATGGCAAGCACGACCGCCGCTTCAGCAATGTAGAACCACAGGGCTCGTTGCGCGAATTTGGAAATGACATTCGTTCTTGTCATGATTTCTTACCGGGAAAAGTTTTTTGCAAAGATTTTTTTCGAAGACCTGGCCTGTTCCTGATCGGCTGCCCAATGCTGCTTGCTGTTAAATCCGTCCAAGCAGCATAAGAATGACAACGATGATCAGGATGGTACCGATGACACCGACACCACCGTGTCCGTAACCGTAACCGTAACCGCCGAACCGGCCACTGAAGCCACCAAACAGAAAAATAATGAGGATGATAACGAGAATGAGTTCCAAGTGACATGGTCGTTTCCTGCCCCTGATGTGTCGACACAACAACGCACAACCTCTGCGAGAGTTCCCTATTTGAGGAAATATTTCGGCGCGAAGGTCCTTTCCTGGTTCGCCGAAGCGCGGAGGTGAAAGCAATCCAGGGGCTGCCTGCATTGAGTGCAGGATTGCTTCGCGGAGCCTGCCACCGGACTTGATCCGGTGGCTCGCAATGACGGGAGTTACGCGGCCGATCTGTCGTTGAGCCGCCTCGGCCAGCGACACGCCGCATTCGCCGCAGCGGAAGATGTGGACGTCCGTCAGGCCTTCCGGCCGCGGCTCAATACGGGCCAGATGCATCGATCGCCCGCAGTTCGGGCAGAGCGGACCGGCAGTGATCGGGGCGCCGGACGGACGGGACAGGTTTTGCGTGACCAACATCGGGATACCTCATGACGCGCATGGCACTTCTAAGACTTGGTGCGTTTTTAAACGCCCGATTGGAATTCAAACGCTCGTTTGAGACGGGGCCGCGCCCGAAATAGGGAAATCTCGTGATTTTCGGCAGGTGTGGCCGAAGGCCGCGCCGCGACGGTTCGGCTGATTAAGCCGCCCGATCCTGCTGCGCGAACCAGATCCCGGCGTCGCTGGTGGTACGCCACATCACGCGGCATTGCCGGATCCGCCGCCCGGTATCGAAGCAGAGGTCGAACGTATCGGGCAGACCGGTGATGCCGGAAAGCTGAACCCGGGCGCCCTCGGCGCTGAGGTTACGCACAATGCAGGCAACGACAGCATGTCCGGACGCCATGATTTTCGCGCCCTTGAAACACTTGGTCCTCGGAAAGCGCCGCCGGTCCTGCATGACCAGCCTCCGGTGAAAATTTTCGCCGGTAGCGTTCTAGTCCCGATCCGTTGCGCACAAGCAAACGCGATCGGCGACGAATGCTTAATTTGCTTAAACCTTGAGGGACCAGGAGCGTGGCGTTTCGCATCCACCCGTGTCATTCCCCGCGAAGGCGGGGAATCCAGTACACGCCAACGGTTCGGACGAACCCGCGTGCGCCTGCGATTACTAGATCGTCCGCCTGCGCGGACGATGACACTGGGTGGAGAGTCGTTGCCGGACTTGATCCGGCAATCCATGCGGCCTCTAGCGCTTGCAGGGATAGAGCTGAACGACGGCCATCAGAATTCCGTCATTCGTCGTCTTGCTGTTGGCTTCCGGGTGAGCAGAAAGCCACCCCACCACTTGGGGCGCCAAAATTTTCATATCGACCGCTTGTTTCGCCGGACACCATGATCGATCCGCCGGGTTTATTGTCTTGTTGATCAGCATGGTGGCGTATATTTCCGAGATTTTGCCGTTGCAGCCTGCGGTGTTGATTTTGCAATAAGGAATGAACGCAGCAGTCTGGCTCGGAGCATCGTCTGCCGCGAATGCAATCGAGGGCAGCACAACCGCTGCCGATGCGATCAAGCATAACAACCTGAGCATGTTTGCCCCCGCTGGTTCAGTCGGGTCATCTTCGCACGGATTGGCGCTTCGCGAAGCTCAGATTCGGCTGATAACGCGGCAATCGATCGGACCGCAGTCGGTAGCGGTCATTCGGCTTCTTATTGCACGACGACGGCATTGCGGGGCATCGTGCGCGCGCGGAGTCTGACGATGACCATCACCATTACCGCCTTTGAACGCTCACCCGATGGCGGCAAGGGACTGGCGCGCGATACGCGCGTGCGCTGGGCGCTTGAAGAAGTGGGCCAGCCTTACGACGTTCGCGGCGTTTCGTTCGGCGCGATGAAGGAACCTGCGCATCTGGCGCTGCATCCTTTCGGGCAGATTCCAACCTACGAGGAAGGCGATCTCGCCCTGTTCGAGACCGGCGCGATCGTGTTGCATATCGCGCAGCGCTACGCGGGGCTCTTGCCGGACGATGCCAACGCCCGGGCGCGCGCGATCACCTGGATGTTTGCCGCGCTCAACACGGTGGAGCCGCCGATCCTCGAACTCGTAACCGCCCGGCTTCTGGAGGGCGACAAGCCCTGGAGCAAGGAGCGCCTGCCTCTGGTCGTGGATCGCATCCGCGACCGGTTGAAGCCATTGTCCGCCCGCCTCGGCGATGCCGACTGGCTCGATGGTGCGTTCAGCGCCGGCGACCTGATGATGGTGTCGGTGCTGCTGCGGCTGAAACCATCGGGCATCCTGAACGAATTTCCGAAACTCTCCGCCTACGTCGCCCGCGGCGAAGCGCGGCCTGCCTATAAGCGGGCTTTTGATGCGCAGGCGGCTTTCAACGGCACCGCAGCGCGCGGCTGATAGAGAAATTCAAAACACCTCATCCTCCGTCATGCCCGGCTTTATGCCGGGCATCCACGTCTTGCTTTTGGACCGTAAAGGCGTGGATGGCCGGGACAAGCCCGGCCATTACGGCGAGCTATTATCGTCGTCGCCGGACTTGATCCGGAAAACGCAATTATTAAATCACCATCCCATGACTGATCCGCGCAAGCACCATTACAACCCGGCTTTTTACCTCAGCCAGTGGGCGGCGGCCGACGGGCAGCTTTGCGAAATAAAGAAGATCAACGGCAAGGTTCTCGCCCAGCCCAAGCATCCAACGGCAACCGGATTTCAGCGCGACCTTTATCGAACTGACGGTGTTCCGCAGGAACTCGCCCAGCACGTTGAAAAGCATTTCATGTCACCGTTAGACAATGATGCGGCGTGCGCACTCCAGAAAATATTATCCGGCGACCGGACACCCTGGCTCGGTGACGAACGCACTGCTTGGACCACGTTCGTGATTTCCTTGCTTTTTCGCAATCCTGAGAACGTTACGATTATAAAAGATCACATCACCTCGATGTGGGAAGAGGGTATAAAGGCGCTTGAGGCTGACTATGCCGCACGACGCCGCGCGAGCGATCCTGAGACTTTCGAAGGATACGTCGCGCTCACCAATCCTGCCGCACCCGAGATCGCCGCCTCAAATTTTTTAATGGAAACCATCAGCAATGAAAAAGTCGGGCCTAGCATTTTCAACATGCATTGGACTCGACATGACGTTTCCCGAGCGAGGGTCAAGTTGATGACGTCTGATCGACCGATTGTCATGCCCTTCGGGCTTGGCGATCGGCGAGCCTATATAGCTCTGCCAATCTCTTCAGGTGTTGTTTTCTTTGCAGCGCATGATCAACAACTTGCGCGTACCGTAGCGACTTACAATCCGACGCTGCTTGTAAAACTGCTGAATAAGGCTGTCGTCAGCCAAGCACGTCAGTTCGTTTGGGCAGAAGATGCGTCCCAGCTCGAATTCGTCCGTCGCTATATTGGTGCCGCTCCAGACCGTGTCATCATAACTGAAGAGCAGAAGGAGGAGGCTCTGGCGGCGGCCCGAGGCCGATCAATTTCGCACGACGAGCACGTTTGAAGGAGCGAAATCGAGACTGCGTGCCCTGCGGTTGACCCCCACGGGGATTTTGCCTACCCGCCGCCTTCTTCCCCTTCTCCGCAATCGCCACCAGTGAACGCAGCACTTCAGCCGCGCCCTTGAGGCGCTGCTCCGGCGTCTCCCAATCATCCATCAGCACGACTTTCTGATCGGGCCGCACGCGGGCGAGCGGCGCCTGGTCGCGGATATAGGCGATCAGGCCTTCGGGGTTTTCAAAGATGTTGTCGCGGAACGACAGCACGGCGCCCTTCGGGCCGACGTCGATCTTCTCGACATTGGCGCGGCGGCACAGCGCCTTGATGGCGATGACCTGCAACAGGTGCTCGACCTCTTCCGGCAGCGTGCCGAAGCGGTCCACCAGCTCGGCGCCGAACGCCTCGATGTCGCGGTCGTGCTCGATCTCGGCGAGGCGGCGGTACAGCGCGAGCCGCACCGGCAGGTCCTGCACATAATCTTCCGGGATCAGCACCGGCGTGCCGACGGTGATCTGCGGCGACCAGCGGTCGGCGACCGGCGCGCTGATGCCGGCCTTGAGGCTGACCACCGCCTCTTCCAGCATCTGCTGGTAAAGCTCGTAGCCGACTTCCTTGATGTGGCCGTGCTGCTCGTCGCCGAGCAGATTGCCGGCGCCGCGGATGTCGAGGTCGTGCGAGGCCAACTGGAAGCCGGCGCCTAGCGTGTCGAGCGATTGCAGCACCTTGAGGCGGCGCTCCGCCTGCGGCGTGATCTTGCGCACGGCCGGGAGCGTGAGCAGCGCATAGGCGCGCAGCTTGGCCCGCCCTACCCGGCCGCGGAGTTGATAGATCTGCGCCAGCCCGAACATGTCGGCGCGGTGCACGATCAGTGTATTGGCGGTGGGGATGTCGAGGCCGGATTCGATAATGGTGGTCGAGAGCAGCACGTCGTACTTGCCGTCGTAGAACGCGGTCATGATGTCTTCGAGCACGGTCGGCGCCATCTGGCCGTGGGCGACGGCGACCTTCACTTCCGGCACAGCCTTGTCGAGGAACGCCTTGGCTTCGGCGAGATCCTCGATGCGCGGGCAGACATAGAACGACTGGCCGCCGCGATAACGCTCGCGCAGCAGCGTTTCGCGCACCACAACGGCATCGAACGGCGACACGAAGGTGCGCACCGCAAGCCGGTCCACCGGCGGCGTGGCGATGATCGACATTTCGCGCACGCCGGACAGCGCCAGTTGCAGGGTGCGCGGGATCGGCGTCGCGGTCAGCGTCAGCACATGCACCTCGGCGCGCAGAGCTTTAAGCTTTTCCTTGTGGGCGACGCCGAAGTGCTGTTCCTCGTCGACCACGACCAGGCCGAGATCCTTGAACTTGATGCTCTTGCCGAGCAGCGCGTGGGTGCCGACGACGATGTCGATCTGGCCCTCGGCGAGGTCTTTCTTGGTCTGCGCGAGGTCCTTGGCCGAGACCAGCCGCGACGCCTGCGCGATGTTGACCGGGTAGCCGCGGAACCGCTCGGTGAAGGTTTTGGTGTGCTGGCGCGCCAAGAGCGTGGTCGGCACCACGACCGCGACCTGCTTGCCGTTCATCGCGGCGATGAAGGCGGCGCGCAATGCGACTTCGGTTTTGCCAAAGCCGACGTCGCCGCAAATCAGCCGGTCCATCGGCCGGCCGGAATTGAGATCGTTGAGGGTCGCGGCGATCGAGGCGAGCTGGTCGTCAGTCTCCTCGTAGGGGAAGCCGGCGCTGAACTCGTCGTAGACGCCGGGCTGCACCGCGAGCTTCGGCGCTTCGCGCAACAGCCGCTCGGCGGCGATCTTGATCAGTTCGCCAGCGATCTCGCGGATGCGGTTCTTCATCCGCGCCTTGCGGGTCTGCCAGCCGCCCGAACCGAGACGGTCGAGATCGACGTGCGAGCCTTCGGCGCCGTAGCGCGACAACAGCTCGATGTTCTCGACTGGCAGGAACAGCTTGTCACCGCCGGCATAATGGATTTCGAGGCAGTCGTGCGGCGCGCCGGCGGCCTCGATGGCGCGCAACCCGTGGAAGCGGCCGATGCCGTGATCGACGTGAACGACGAGATCGCCGGCGGCGAGGCTGGTCGCCTCGGCGATGAAATTTTCCGCGCGCTTCGACTGGCGGCGGCTGCGCACCAGCCGTTCGCCAAGGATGTCTTCCTCAGTGATCAGCGCGACATCGGCGGTCTCGAAGCCGGAACTGATGCCGAGCACGGCGAGCGCGGTTTCGTGGCGCGGCAGCGACAGCACCTGCGGCCATGACTCGACGTTTTTCAGGTTGACCAGCTTGTGCTCGGCCAGCACGTGCGACATGCGCTCGCGCGAGCCCTCGCTCCACAGCGCGATCACCGCGCGCTTGCCGGCGGCCTGCAAGCCGTTGACGTGCCGGGTGACGGCCTCGAACACGTTGGCGTTCGGCATCGCCCGCTCGGCGGAGAAATTGTGGCCGGCGTGAGCGTCGATCTCGATGACGTTGGCGGCTTCCGGCGCGGCGAACGGCGTGAGCCTCGCCAGCGCGGAATCCTCAAGCCGCTGCTTCCATTCCTTCTCGGCCAGATACAGCCGGTCGGGCGGCAGCGGCTTGTACGGCGCGCCGCCGCCCGATTGATCCTGGGTGTCCTTGCGCGCCTGATAATAGTCGGCGATCTGCTCCAGCCGCTCGTGGGCGGCTTCTTCGGCCAGCGCTTCGAGCGCGACCGGCGTGTTGCGCAGATAGTCGAACAGCGTCTCCATCTGCTTGTGGAACAGCGGCAGCCAGTGCTCCATGCCGGCGTGGCGGCGGCCTTCGCTGACCGCTTCGTAAAGCACGTCGTCGGGCGTCGCCGCGCCGAACGTCGCAACGTAGCCGGTGCGGAACTGGCGAATAGTGTCGGAGGTGAGCTGGAACTCCGCCATCGGCACCAGGTTGAGCGCGCGCAGATCGCCCGAGGTGCGCTGGCTGTCCGGATCGAAGGGGCGGATGCTTTCGAGCGTATCGCCGAAGAAATCGAGCCGCACCGGCTCGCCCATGCCCGGCGCGAACAGGTCGATGATGCCGCCGCGTATCGCGTAGTCGCCGGCTTCGCGCACCGTCGAGGCGCGATTGAAGCCGTTGAGCTCAAGCCACTGCGTGATGCCGGCCATCGGCAGCACGTTGCCGGGCGCCGCCGCCAGCGACTGCTTGGCGATCAGTTCGCGCGCCGGAACGCGCTGCAACACCGCATTGACGGTGGTGAGCAGCACGGCAGGCTTGTCGCGGCCCTGCACCCGGGCAAGCTTGGCCAGCGCCGTCATGCGCTGCGCCACGACGGCGGCATGGGGCGATACCCGGTCGTACGGCAGGCAGTCCCACGCCGGAAACTCCAGCACCTCGATTTCCGGCGCAAAGAAGCCGAGACCGCGCGCCAGCGTCGCCATGCGCGGGCCGTCGCGGCAGATCACCGCGATCGAGATTGCCGGCGCTGACGGACCGGCGGCGACCGCACGGGCGAGATCGGCAATGACCAGGCCTTCCGCGCCGTCGGCGATGCCGGACAGGGTCAGCGGCTTGCCGGATTTCAGCAGCTTTGCCGGAGATTGCGCAGGCGATTGTGCAGGCATTGGCGCCGTTACCGTTGACCCTGATTTCGGTGGTGAAATGTCTTGAGGTCGCGCAGCACCGCGGTGTCGTGATCTGCCGGCACGTCGGCCTCGCCGCTCACCCAGGCATAAAGCTCGGCGTTCGGCACCTCGATCAGCCGCTCGAAGTCATCGAGCGCGCCCTCGTCGAACCTGTCGATATAGACATCGGCAAAGCGGCCGACGATCAGATCGGTTTCGCGCACGCCGCGCCGCCACGCCCGGAACAGCAGGCGTTTCCTCCGCGCGTCCAGCCCTTCGCTCGATCGTTCAGTCATTGTGTGTCCAACAGCAAAAGCCCGGACGGGGCCGGGCGCCGGTTATATAGAGGCGAAGCCCGCAGTTGTCATGGCCCGCGCAGGCGGGCCATCCAGTAATCGCAGACCGGCCGGCTTTAGCTCAGCGCACAATAATGGAGGCCGCGGAATACTGGATCATCCGCCTTCGCGGATGATGACAGGCGGTGACGGTGTAGAATATGGCGCCATGCGTCCGCAGATTCTCAATCCGCTGTTTGCCTCGGTGTCGGCACTGTCCGGCATCGGGCCGAAAATGGAGAAGCTGTTCGCCCGCCTGATCGCGCGCGACGGCGAGACGCCGCACCTCATCGATCTCTTGTTCCACCTGCCGTCGGGCTTCGTTGACCGGCGCAACCAGCCGAAGCTGTCCGAAGTGACGCCGGACACCGTGGTCACCGTCGCCGTCACGGTCGACCGCCATCGTCCGCCGCCGCCGCAGCGCCGCAGCATCCCCTACAACATCGAGACCAGCGACGACACCAACACGCTGACCATTACCTACTTCAACGGGCGCAAGGATTATCTGGAGAAGCTCTTTCCAAAAGGCGAGCTGCGCTACGTGTCGGGCGTCGCCACGCTCTACGACGGCCATCTGCAGATGGTGCATCCGGACCGCGTCGTCAGCGCCGACGAGCTTTCAAAGCTGCCGCTGCTCGATCCGGTCTATCCGCTCACCGAAGGCCTGCATGCGCTGACCGTCAGCAAGGCGATGAACGGCGCACTGGAGCGGCTGCCGAAACTGCCGGAATGGCAGGAGGCGACCTGGCTCAAGCGCAGCAAATTCCCGGCGTTCGCTGACGCGCTGACTACTGTTCATCATCCTCAATCGCCGGACGATCTCGATCCGTCAGGCCCGGCATGGTCGCGGCTCGCCTATGACGAATTGCTGGCAGGACAGCTCGCGCTGGCGCTGCTGCGCTCCAAGATGCGGCAACGGCCCGGCCACGGCACGTCTTCAGAGGGCCGGCTGCGCGAGCGCATCGTCAAATCACTGCCCTATTCGCTCACGCCGTCGCAACACAACGCCGTCAGCGACATTGTGGCAGACTTGGCGCAGCCGAACCGGATGTTGCGGCTCCTGCACGGCGACGTCGGCTCGGGAAAAACCGTGGTCGCGCTGCTGGCGGCCGCGACCGTGATCGAAGCCGGCCGCCAAGCCGCGCTGATGGCGCCGACCGAAATTTTGGCGCGGCAGCATTTTGCCACCATCGAAAAATTCGCCAAATCCGCCGACATCCGCGTCGCCATCCTGACCGGCCGCGAGCGCGGCAAGGAGCGGCCCGAAATCCTCGCCGGCCTCGCCTCAGGCGATATCGATCTCGTCGTCGGTACCCACGCGCTGTTCCAGGACGACGTGGCGTTCCGCGATCTGGCGCTGGCCATCGTCGACGAGCAGCACCGCTTCGGCGTGCATCAGCGGCTGGCGCTCGCCCGCAAAGGTGAGTCCGTCGATCTCCTCGTGCTCACTGCAACACCGATCCCGCGCACGCTGGTGCTGACCTATTTCGGCGACATGGACATTTCCGAGCTGCGGGAGAAACCCGCGGGCCGGCAGAAGATCGATACCCGCACCGTTCCGCTTGAGCGGCTGTCCGAGGTCATCGAAGCGGTGGCGCGCGCCATCGATGAAGGCCGCCGGGTCTATTGGGTCTGTCCGCTGGTCGAAGAATCCGAACTCACCGATCTCGCCGCCGCCGAGCAACGTTACAAGGCGTTGCAGAAGCGGTTCGGCGACGCCGTCGATCTGATCCACGGCCAGATGCGTGGCGCCGACAAGGATCGCGCCATGGAGCGCTTCGCTGCTGGCGAAACACGGCTCCTTGTCGCCACCACCGTGATCGAAGTTGGCGTCGATGTGCCGGAAGCGACCGTCATGGTAATCGAGCACGCCGAACGCTTCGGGCTTGCGCAACTGCATCAGCTTCGCGGCCGCATCGGCCGCGGACCTGAGCAATCGACCTGTCTCCTGCTCTACAAGGGCCCGCTCGGGCCGACGGCGAAAGCGCGGCTCGCCATCCTTCGCGAAACCGACGACGGCTTCCGTATCGCCGAGGAAGATTTGCGGCTGCGCGGCGAAGGCGATGTGCTCGGTACCCGGCAAAGCGGCATGCCCGGCTTCCGCCTCGCGCGGCTCGAATTTCACAGCAAGCTTTTGCCGGCGGCGCGCGACGACGCGGCGCTGGTGCTCTCCCGCGACCCGCAACTCAAGACCGAACGCGGCGAAGCCTTGCGCGACCTGCTCTATCTGTTCGCGCGCGACGAAGCGATCCGGCTGTTGGGCGCGGGCTAGGGCGCCGACTCATTGACGAACCTCGCGATCAGGCTGCCTGACTCCGCTGCCGGCCGGCGGACCAGAAAATAGAATGCGATGACGTGGGTGATCATCAGCAAGGGCACGTAGATGATCGGGATCGCGTATGTGGCGCCGAACTTTCCCGGATCCACATCAACACCAAACTGGATGGCGTGGTAATAGTCCACGATGATGTCGACGGCTCCCACGACATTGAAGGCAACGACGAGCAGCCAAAAGAGCGGACGTATTCGCACCGTGAGAAGCGCCAGCATGGCCAGCAGTCCGGTCGCGAAGTCGCCGTAGGCGGCAAAGGTCGCGAAGCCCGCTGGCAGATTTCCGATGACGCCCGGAAGGATGAAGACGAGTCCGAAGAAGCGAAAGCTGTGCAGGGTAGCGATGGCGCGCTGCGCACTAACCCGATCCATCGACTTGAACCAGGGCCAGATGTACGCGCTGAAGCAAAGCAGCCACGCGACATATCCCAAAGCGAGATGTATTCGGAAGAGGGTTTCCGTCGACATTTGATGGTCCTCGTTAGGCGTTGATTGGCGCGGCCTCGAACACCGCGGTCAGGATGCCGAGCCGACCTTCCGCGAGACTTCTGCCCAGGTTGGCCGCAAGCTGCGCGGTGTCCGGGCCCATCACCGTGCCGAGATTTGGCGACGGCGGCGGCCCAGACTCGCGCAGTTGGGCAAACCACGCCTTGGCGGCCTCGGTGTCGTCCTGCCATGCCAGCGCACGAAAACCCGCCGGCTCGATCGCCGCGCCCGTTGCGGCGGCCGTTAAGAGAAAGCTCGTTGCCGGCGTTCGCGCCCACGGCACGGGATAATGCGGTTCTCCGCTGCTCAACACGACGTCGAAGGTGGCAAACTTTCCGCCTGACCTCAGCACGCGGTGTATTTCCTGGTACAGCCGAGTCCGGTCGGAGATGTTCATTGCCACATGCTGCAGCAACACGACGTCAAAACGGCCGTCGTCAAAGGGAAGCTCAAGCGCACTGGCGGCCTGAAACGAAACCTGCCCGCTCTGTCCGGTGCGCTCCGTCAGATAGCGCGCGGCATCCACAAATGGTTCGCTGAGGTCGACGCCCGTCACCCGGCAGCCATACGTCGCAGCCAGAAAGCGCGCCGGCCCGCCGACGCCCGAGCCGACATCCAGAACTGACGTGTCGGCGGAAATCCCGACCAACTTGGCAAGCTCGGCGGTCGCAGCAAGCCCACGGGTATGAAACTGGTCGAGGGCAGCCAGCTGCTGAGGCGCGAGCCGCTGTTCCTCCGGCCCGAGGATCGCGAGCGCCGTCTTCAGCCGCTCGGTCAGGCCGGTCGCGCGATAGTGGTCGCGCACGCCATCAAGGATGTCCGTCATTGCAAGACTCCGCTCAAGTTTCAGGTTCTCATCGCACACATACGGCCGCTTCCGGCGAGTGACTATCCGCGATAATGTCGATGGGCTATGAAGCAAAACTTCACAGTCCGGCAAGGCGCACTCGACGGCGTAGAGGCGTTCCTGAGCGTTGCCCGTCATCGCAATTTTCGCAAAGCGGCCGCGGAATTAGGGGTGACTCCATCGGCGATCAGCCAGGCGGTACGCACGCTGGAGGCGCGAATAGGCGCAGCGCTTTTCATCCGCACAACGCGAAGTGTTGGTCTGACCGAAGCCGGCGAACGCTTCATTGCGCGCGCCAAGCCCGCTTTCGAGGAGCTCGTCGCCGCCAGCGAAGCCGCGCGTGACCTTGGGCAACGTCCCGCTGGCCTGTTGCGTCTCTCGGTTCCCCGAGCAGTCGTTCCGCTGATCCTCGAGCCGGTGATCGCCTCGTTCTGCCAAGCCTATTCCGAGATCGAGTTGGAGATCGCCGCAAGCGAGCAGCTGGTCGACCTTGCGGCAGAAGGGTTTGACGCCGGTATCCGGCTGGGTCAGTTCATCGCCCGTGACATGATCGCGGTGCGGTTGACGCCGGCGTTCCCGCTCGTGGTCGTCGGCAGCCCCGATTATCTACGCCTGCGAGCGCGGCCGAAGCGTATCGACGATCTGCGTGACCACGCCTGCCTGCGCATGCGCCGCTCGAACGGCTCGATTGCGCCCTGGCCTTTTGTCGACGGCAACAAAGCAATCGAGGCAATCGTCTCGGGACCGCTCATCGCGCACGACTATCCAACACTTCTCGGGGCGGCGATCCGGGGTGTGGGACTTGCGCAGGTGCCCGGTCCGATTGCCAAAGCGCCGATTGCCGACGGCCAATTGCAATCGCTCCTGACGCCCTTCGCCGTCACCACGCCCGGGGTTTTTCTGTATTATCCAGGGAAACGTCAGATCTTGCCCAAACTGCGCGCTTTCATCGAGCACGTGAAAGGCCGGTCAGGCACCACCACTAAAACTGGTCGAGGCCATGGCTTGAAAGTCACCGCTTAAGACGGCTAGGCCGACTGC
Organism: uncultured Alphaproteobacteria bacterium; assembly: GCA_963739945.1. GTDB lineage: Bacteria > Pseudomonadota > Alphaproteobacteria > Rhizobiales > Xanthobacteraceae > BOG-931. The sequence goes on from CAVUCN010000012.1 coordinate 175,297, forward strand.
GCTTCCTGCATTTTCACGCGGTGACGCGTGTCGTTGCTCTCGCGCGGCAGCGGATCCGCGCCATAGCTGTTGTAGCCTCTCGGGCCTTTGGTGCAGAACCAGATCAGGAGCACGATCCAGCCGACCAGCGGCACGAAGTACAGCATCAGCCACCAGCCGCTGCGGCCCACATCGTGCAGTCGGCGTACGGCAACGGCGAGCGCCGGCACTAGGGTCACCAGCCAGAAGATCGATGTCAGCGGGCTACCGCGCCAGCCGATGCCGAAATCGAAGATTTCTGCGATCAGGCCGGCGACCACCAGGAAAAGCTGCCAGTACCAGAACTCCGACCGCGCCGCGCGGCCGGAAAACGTCGCGTATTTGGCCAGACAGGATTGAACCGCCTGCTGAAAATTCATTGTTCCCTCGACAAGCCCGGATTTCCTTACCGGCTTGGTCGCTGGAACGGCGTTTGCGGTTCAACGCTGCTGGGTGTTGCGGAACGGCTAGCTTGCCGGCGTCAGGTCGGGGCCGAACCGGTTCGGTCCTTGAGTGCCGCGGAAGCAGAACCAGACCAGCAGAGCGATTGCGCCAATGCCAGTCAACGTCAGCAACAGCCACCAGGCGGTGTGATCCATGTCGTGCAGCCGCCGTGCCGACACCGCAATGCCGGGAAGCGCAATCACGAGGCTGAAGATGCCGCTGATCGGCGACACACCATTCGTGCCGAACCCGAGAGAGGCATCGAGGGTCAAGGCCACCAGGCTGCCAAGTGTCGCGAATAGTACCCAATACCAATATTCCGAGCGTACGGATCGTCCGGAAAACGTCACGTATTTGGAAAAGCCCGACTTGATTGCGTCGACGAAACCCATTGCAGTCTCCCCCGGCAGTAGCCTCAAGCCGGGAGGATAACAGACGCGACAGGCGGGGGATGCGCTTATTTTGCCGAGATGCGCGCCATATTGCGCGCAGCCTGTGCCGCCTTCGCCGTCGCCGCCAGCGTCGCAAGATTCTTTTGCGGATCGTCACCGCCCGGCTGAATGACGCCCGCCGAGATGATGAGCTGCATCGCCTGCTCGACGGAAATGTCGAGATCGATCACCTCGCGGCGCGGCACGTAGAAGAAAAATCCGGTTGTCGGGTTCGGTGTGCATGGCAGGAACGCCGAGACATGCTCGCCTTCCGGCAGCCGCGCGGCAATCGGTGTGCCAGGCGCCTGCGTCAGGAACACCAGCGACCACATGCCCGGCGATGGAAACTCGACCAGTCCGACGTGGCGGAAGCTCGACTCCGAGCTTGAGAACAGCGTCTGGAAAATCTGTTTCACCGTGCGATAGATCGGCCGCACGATCGGCATACGGTTGAGAAGGCTGTCGCCGAAACCGACGAGCCTGCGACCGATAAAATTGGCGGTGAGAAAGCCGAGCAGTGTGAGCATGACGAAGGCGAAGATCAGCCCGAGGCCCGGTATATTGAAAGGCAGGTACGTATCGGGATGGTACATCGACGGGATCAGTGGCCGCACCAGGTTGTCCACCCAGGTCACGAACCACCAGATCAGCCAGGCCGTAATCGCGACCGGGCCGGCCACGATCAAGCCGGTCAGAAAATACGTCCGGATCCGGCTTATCAGGCCGGGAGCGGCTTTTGCCGCGCCTGCCGGTGCAGGTGAGCCAGCTTGGCTACCTGATTGGTTGTAATCCGACATAATATTCGATCGCACCCGCGCCGCTAACCGGCATCCGATTATATAGGATCGCTTGATCGCCCGCACAGCGGTCCTGCAGGTGCAGGCGTCGCTTTATTCCACCGTGACGGATTTCGCCAGATTGCGCGGCTGATCGACGTCCGTGCCCATCTGTACCGCGGTGTGATAGGCGATGAGCTGTACCGGCACGGCATAAACCAGCGGCGCCACGTCTGCCGGCACCGTCGGCAGCGTTAGCGTCGCCATCGATTGCACATTCGCGGAGCGCGCGCCTTCCGCATCGGTCAGCAGGATCAGGCGGCCGCCGCGCGCGGCTACTTCCTGCATGTTGGAAACGGTCTTCTCGAAAATCTGGTCGTGCGGCGCAATCACGATCACCGGCATGGTCTCGTCGATCAGCGCGATCGGGCCGTGCTTGAGTTCGCCGGCGGCGTAGCCCTCGGCGTGGATATAGGAGATTTCCTTCAGCTTCAGCGCCCCTTCGAGCGCCAGCGGGAAGCTGGTGCCGCGGCCGAGATAGAGCACATCGCGGCATTTTGCGAGATCGCGGGCCAGATGCTCGATCTGCGGCTCGAGCGCCAGCGCCTCGGCCATGTGGCGCGGTACCTCAATCAACGCGCGAACTAGTTTCTTCTCATCGGCTTCGGACAGCACGCCGCGCGCCCTGCCGGCGCCGATCGCCAGCGTCGCCAGTGCCGCAAGCTGGCAGGTGAAGGCCTTGGTCGAGGCGACACCAATTTCCGGGCCTGCCAGCGTCGGCATCACCGCGGCGCTTTCGCGCGCGATGGTCGATGTCGGCACATTGACGACCGACAGCGTGTGCTGCCCGTGTTCGCGCGCATAGCGCAGCGATGCCAACGTATCGGCGGTCTCGCCGGACTGCGAGACGAAGATCGAAAGCCCGCCGGCGCCAAGCGGCGCCGAACGGTAGCGGAATTCCGAAGCGATATCGACTTCGACCGGCAGATTGGCAAAGCGCTCGAACCAGTACTTCGCGATCATGCCGGCGTAATACGCGGTCCCGCACGCCGCGATCGAGATGCGATTGAGATTGCGGAAGTCGAACGGCAGTGTCTTCGGCAGCAGGATGCGTTCGCTCGCCATCTCGATGTAGTTGGCGAGCGTGTGGCCGACCACCTCGGGCTGCTCGTGGATTTCCTTCGCCATGAAGTGGCGATGGTTGCCCTTGTCGATCAGCATCACCGATGCTTGGGATTTCAGCATCGCGCGCTGCACGACATCGCCCTGCGCATCGTGGATTTCCGCGCCGGCGCGAGTGACGACGACCCAGTCGCCGTCTTCGAGATAACTCACGGTGTCGGTGAACGGCGCCAGCGCAATGGCATCCGAGCCGACGAACATTTCACCGTCGCCGTAACCGACCGCGAGCGGCGAGCCCTTCCGGGCGCCGATCAGGAGATTGTCTTCGCCGGCGAACAGGAATGCGAGCGCGAACGCTCCGCGTAGCCGCGGCAGCGCTGCTTTCACCGCTTCGACCGGAGACTTGCCGCGCGCCATCTCGGCGGAGACCAGGTGCGCGATCACTTCGGTATCGGTCTCGGTGGTGAATTTTGCACCCTCACCCTCGAGTTCGCGGCGCAGTGCTACGAAATTTTCGATGATGCCGTTATGAACGACCGCGAGCCGCTCGGTGGCGTGCGGATGCGCATTGTTCTCGGTCGGCTTGCCGTGGGTTGCCCAGCGGGTGTGACCGATACCGATGGTGCCCGACAGCGGTTCGCTGGCGAGACGCTGTTCCAGATTTCGCAGCTTGCCCTGTGCGCGCCGGCGCGTTAGCGCACCGCCTTCGAGCGTTGCGACTCCGGCTGAATTGTAGCCGCGATATTCGAGGCGCTTGAGCGCGTCGATCAATTGCGGCGCAGCCGCTTCACGGCCGATCACTCCGATAATGCCGCACATTGATTGGTTGCTCTCCTCACCCGCCGCAACGCGGCAGGCCCCGTTAACCCTTAAAGCCCAGCTATTCTAAGGACAAAAATCAAATAAGCTTTCGCTTCGTGACAAATTCTTCAGCAAAGACTTAATGCTTCTTCACGTTAAAACACAGAGGCGCTAAAACGCCCGTCATGCGCGCGTTTTAGCCTTCTTTTTGGTCAGCGTTTTGAGCGCCCGCAATCGGGCCGCCCAACCTTCCTTAACGATCTGACGGCCGCGGCCAAGCGCCAGCGCATCAGCCGGCACGTTCTCGGTGATCACCGAGCCGGAACCGATATAGGCGCCGGAGCCGATCTTAACCGGCGCGACCAGCGCCGAGTTCGAACCGATAAACACCTCTTTGCCTATTTCAGTGCGGTGCTTGGCGGCGCCGTCGTAATTACAGGTGATGGTGCCGGCGCCGATATTCGATCCCGCGCCGACCGTAGCGTCGCCGATGTAACTCAAGTGATTAGCTTTGGCGCCATCTTCGATCGACGCTTCTTTCACCTCGACGAAATTGCCAATGTGGACGTTTTCGCCGAGCCGCGCTCCCGGACGCAGGCGAGCGTACGGACCGACAATGGCGCCCTTGCCGACATGCGCGCCGGCGAGGTGCGAAAACGAACGGATGGTGGCACCGTCCTCCACCCTCACCTTTTCGCCGAACACCACGTAAGGCTCCACGGTCACGTCCTTGCCGAATTTGGTGTCGGCGCAAAGAAAGACTGTCTCTGGGGCGACCAATGTGACACCGGCGTCGAGCGCCGCCTTGCGCAAGCGCTGCTGTGCGACCGCTTCCGCCTCCGCAAGCTGTGCCTTGGTATTGATGCCGCGCACGTCATCCTCCTCGACTTCGACCGCGACTGCGCGCAGCTTCATGCCGCGTGCGATCTCGACCGCATCCGTCAAATAGAATTCGCCTTTGCGATTGTCGTTACCGATACGCTTGAGAATTTCGAGCGCACTTTTACCGGCCAGCGCCATGATGCCGCCGTTGCAGAGGCCGATCCCGCGTTCGCGCGGCGTTGCATCGGCCTCCTCGCGAATGGCCAGAAGCTCATCGCCCGACGTGATCAGGCGCCCGTAACCTTTCGGATCCGCCGGGCGAAACGCCAGCACCGCAACCGCTACGCCCTGCGCCAGCGGGGCGCGTAATCGCTCAAGCGTCGATTGCCGAATCAGCGGCGTGTCGCCGTAAACGACAATGACGTCATCGGTGCGTTTTTCGAGGGCGGCTTTTGCCGCCAGCACGGCATGGGCAGTACCGCGCCGTTCGCGCTGCACGAAAATCTTAACTCCCGGCAACGCCCGCTCGGCCTCGGCGGCAACAGCGTCGTGCTGCGGTCCGACCACCACGGCAGTCGCGGTGGCGCCCGACCCGGAAACGGCGGAGAGCACATGCGCCAGCAGCGAGCGCCCGGCGACCTCGTGCAGCACTTTCGGCCGCGACGAGCGCATCCGCGTGCCTTCGCCGGCGGCAAGAACGATCGCAAGGCAGCTTCGGGCGGGCGTGCGAGCCTCCAACGATATACCGCGGCGTCCTCATATCCGAGGCAACCACTGTTCAAAAGCCAAACAGATACGAGCCGCTAAATGACGCGCGAAATAAGGCGCGTCTTCAGAAGCTGCAAGGGACCGAATCTGTTACATTTTTAGCATTGATTCGGCCTAGTGCCGCCGATTTGAAATTCCTGCGCCGGTTGCTGCTGGCTCTGTCAGGAATTTCAAATCGAAAGCGGCACTAGAATCATGATGTAGCTGGTGGCCTTAGGTCTTCGAAGTTCGTGTAGAGCGTGCCGAAATGACTACGAACTTCGAAAACCGGCCACTAGTGCGCTGCGGAGCGGCGGAATGACGAAAGAAGTGCGCCTCTCTCAGGCGGACATAAAGAAGTCCTCGGTGACGGTTCCGGTCACCATGCAGGGCCTGTCCCGGCTAGTGATTTGGGGCACGTTCGCGGTAACGGCGATGTTGATTGCACTGCTCGCGGGCCGCGGCGCGGTGGGTTCGCAGCGGGCTACCGTGGCGATTGCGACAATAAATCAGGGTGTGAACCCGGTCTCAGCCCCGGACGCCGTTCTCCCGGCGAACGACACACACGCTGCTGCCGATATCAGACGGCTTGGCGATGTCGTGGCCGACCTCGCCGCGTCGGACAAACAGATCAAGCAGCGGCTCGATGCTGTCGAGCAGAATATGACCGACGTCACCGGCTCGATCGCGAAGCAGATCGAACAAGCAAAGAGTTCGGCATCGCTGACGCCGTGGCCGGATGGACCGGCGGTTCCCTCAACGCCTGCCGCGATCGCCGAGGTTATCGCGCCCGCTTTGCCGCTGCCGATGGAATACGGCGTCGATATCGGCAGCGCACTTTCGATCCAGGGCTTGCGGGCGCGCTGGGCGGGCATTCATTCGGCGCATCGCGACTTGTTGCAGGGGCTGGTGCCGACGGTGACGCTGCGCGAAACGCAACGGACCAACAACCCGGAACTGCGGCTGGTGATCGGGCCGCTCCAGAGCGCCGATGCCGCTACGCATCTTTGCGCCTCGCTTTCGGCATACCGGCTGTATTGCGAGCCGGCCATCTTCGGCGGCCAGCACCTGGCGCTGGAGTAAAACGGTTCGGCGGTTGCGAACGACCTGCGGCGTGCAAATTTGCTATGCCGCACAATCATAAAATAAGCCGGGCACTCCATCCGCTCTATGTCCGCTCTTCCTCGTAAAGCAGACATTCGCCAGCACGAGCGGCATGTCCGCTAAGGGCCAATCGCCGCACGGCTCGGCTTCATCATTCATGTGCGCTTTTGGAAGGCGGCGCAGCCTTTAGTCTGTTCTCCTCCGTGAACTTCAAAGAGAAACGCGCGTCAGCCGTCATTACAAAAAAATCTTGATAACCGCCCCGGTGAATTGGCTTCATTGCCGCCGTATCAAGTAGGCCGTCCTTGATAAATGAGTCCTCGATATGAATCCCGATGACTTGTCCAAAAACTATGTATCGAGGAGCTGGCCGGTTATTTAGGTCTGTTAGCCGCACTGTTTGAAGCAATTTGCATTCAAGAGCGCAAGGAGATGCTTTGACTTCTAGGCGGCCTGACAAGCACCGAGGAGGCCGGCTCCAGACCGACTTCCGCCATCTCATTTACCCCTCGAGGAAACGACAAAGAAGTGTCCTTAACCTGAGCACGTAAGTCCCAAACAGCGAGATTGCAAACGAACTCACCGGTTTCTTCCACGTACTCAATCGTGTCCTTCCGACCGTCGCTGGCAAACATCACCATTGGGGGATCAGTCGATACGCTGTTGAAATATGAATAGGGCGCTAGATTCACGTCGCCTTTAGTGTTGATGGATGTGATCCATCCGATCGGTCGAGGACCAACGATTGCATCGTATGGGTTATGCGGCAGGCCGTGGTTAGTTTTGCCGGGTTCGTAAAACATCGAGCATGCTCATCATCCCGCTGAATTGCTCATTTCGATTTTTTGGATTTTCTAATTCGCAGAAAATTCTCTGAAGCCTATGTAATCTTAATCTTCAGGAAAAGGGACGAATTCGCAGACGCGATCAGCGTTCGCCTAACGGGAGTTCGAGTCAGTCATTCCGGCTTGATGTTGGCCGTCCGGATCACCTTGCCCCATTTCTCAGTATCGGCGGCAATAAGTTTGCCGAAGTCGGCTGGCGATTCCGCAAGCACCGCGCCGCCGATGTCGGCAAGCTGGGCCTTTGTCTTCGGATCGGCCAGAGCGGCGTTGGTTGCCCTATTGAGCTTGTCGACGATCTCGGCGGGCGTATTCTTGGGCGCGCAGATGCCGTACCACGTGCTCGCCTCGTAGCCCGTCAGGATATCGCCCACGATCGGGATGTCCGGCAACAAGTCCGAGCGGTCCGCGGTCGTCACCGCCAACGGCCGCAACTTGCCGGCTTGGATGTATTGGATCGACGCGGTTACGGTGGGAAACATCACCTGCACCTGTCCGCCGAGCAGGCCAGTTAGCGCAGGCGCCTCGCCGCGATACGGCACGTGGACCAAGTCGATACCGGCCATTGTCATGAACAATTCGCCGAAGACGTGATTGGCGCTTCCCGTGCCCGCCGACGCCATGTTGATCTTGCCCGGATTTGCCTTGGCATAGGCGATGAACTCAGGGACTGTTTTGGCCGGAAAGGACGGATTGACCACCATGACGTTTGGCGCGCGCAAAATGCTCGCGACCGGCGCGATGTCGCGAATGAAATCGAAATTGAGCTTTTCATAGAGCGTCGCGGCGATCGCGTTCGGCGTCACGGCCAAGAGTAACGTGTAGCCGTCGGGCGCCGCCCGCACGACCACTTCCGTGCCGATATTGGTGCCGGCGCCCGGCCGGTTCTCGATGATGAATGCCTGACCAAGCCGCTCTGACAGCCATTGACCCACCAGGCGCGCCACGATGTCACTGGAGCCACCGGCCGGAAAGGCGACGACGAGGCGCACCGGCCGCGCCGGATAGGCCTGCGCCGTGGCGATCCGCGACAGGGCTGGGAGCACAGCGGCGCCCGCAGCCAGATGCAGAAATTTGCGGCGGGGAAGTTTCATGACGACCCTCTCCGAGCAATCTGTCCAAACGGCTGGCGCAAATGCGCGCAGATGCTTGAAGGATGGTTCACCCTGATTTTCAGAGGGCACTGGGCCCTGTTGTCTGAAAGGTACTGGCCTTGGCTGCCTCAGCAACAGCCGCGCGGCGATGGTGTCGCGACGCCAAAATAGAATTCTTGATGCTTAGGGGAATTCCCTAATTAGTTTAATCATATTAGGCTATTGCCTTATGCCTCGAATGACTCAATGGGAACATCAAATTGGTCGGCGGCTTCGCCTGAGCGATCTCTTCGTGTTCTTCACCGTGGTCGAGAGCAGGAGCATGGCGAAAGCTGCCGCCCGGCTCAATGTGTCAACCCCGTCGATTTCGGAAGTTGTGGCCAATCTCGAACATTCGCTTGGTGTCCGCCTTCTTGACCGAAGTACCCAAGGTGTTCTGCCGACCGCCTATGGTGAAGCGTTGCTTAAGTCTGGCGCGGCGGCGTTCGACGAATTGCGTCAAGGAGTAAGGGCCATCGAATTCCTGGCTGATCCGACTGCGGGTGAATTAAAGATCGGATGTCCCGACTCTATTATAGCCGCGGTCCTGCCACCGATCGTCGAACATTTCAGTCGACGACATCCGCGAGTGGTTCTGCACGTGGACATCGTGCCCTCTCCCGCAATTCGGTATCCGGGGCTGCGAGATCGAAAATACGATCTCCTATTGGCTCGTCAACTGACGCTACTGCCCGACGATCAAGCGACGGCTGACCTGAAAGAGGAAGTACTCTTCGACGATCCGCTGGTCGTGGCTGCAGGAATGCACTCGCGGTGGGCCCGCCGCCGCCAGATCGATCTGGCTGAGTTGATCGATGCGTCTTGGATACTGCCCGCCCCTGGGTCTTGGACCCATTCCCGTTTGACGGAAGCCTTCCAAATGATCGGGCTCCCAATCCCGAAGGTCACCTTAGTGACCCTTGCGTGGCCGCTCGTAACCCACTTTATCGCCAAGGGCGACTTCATCACAGCGTGCGCGCGCTCAGTGGCGCGATTCAGTAAGTTGAAAGAGTTGCCGGTTGAGTTGCCGGTGCAGCCGTGGCCCGTGCTGATGGTAACACTGAAGAATCGGACCCAGAGCCCGGTGGCCGGGCGCTTCATGGAATCCGCCCGCGTGGTCGCAAAATCTATTGCGGGCAAGCCGCGATCTCGGAAGTCATCATAAGTCCCGTTACCCGGACCCCGTCGGCCGATGTCCGCTATGGGTCGATTTTGTTGCAGAAGTAGTTTTGAAGGGCGGGTTCGGGGCCGAGAGTTTTTTGGACCGAGCCGGGGCCATGGTTTTGCGCCAGCCCGATGTCGGGGCCGGCGGCACTGACGCATCGGAACCCCTGACGCTACAAACTGAACGCTCTGCTCACGCAACGCACGCGACGGAGGTGACTGGCGGGGGGCGAGCTACAAGCTTGGCGAGTCGCCTCAGGTTCTGTGCGATCGCCGCCAGCGTGAACTCGAACTGTGCTCCGCTCGGGCCGCGAAGACGCAATCGGTCAAGCCGCAGAATGCGCTTGAGGTGCGCGAACAGCATCTCGACCTTCTTGCGATCACGGCGCGATTGCTCGAACGCCGGCGTTTTGGCGAGGGCACGGGCGACATCGCGTGCGGCTTCATTGACATCGCGTTTGATCCGCCGCGCTGGCATGTTTGGGCAGCACTGCGCTTTGAGCGGGCAGGCAGCGACACTCAGGCACGGAGCCGAGATACCGGAGCGTCTGATCGGTGCTGACATGACCCGTCGTCGTCAGCGTCTTGCCCGCCGGACATATATAGATGTCGCGCTTCTCGTCGTAGATGAAGTCTTCACGCGAGAACGTGCCGTCGTCGCGCTGCGATTTGTCGATGACCGGAACATGCGGCGCGATCCCCTGCTGGTTGACCAGCCAATCGAGGTTGGAGGCCGAGCCATAGGCGGTGTCCGCCGCCAGCCATTCGGGCTTGATGCCAAAGCAGGCTTCGGTCCGCTCGATCATGGTCTGCGAGGCGCCGACCTCGGCCTGGCGGATGGCGCGTGACGCCTCGACGTCCATGATGATCGCCGAACTTCACGTCGATCAGATAGTTGTCGGCGTAGGCGAAGAACGCCGGTCCTGCGCATCGCGCCTGTCCATTGTGCGGCAGGATCGGACGGTGACACGAACTTCGGCGTGACGTCGCTTGCCGCGCCGAAGGCCGCGTCGTCGAGCGTTGCCAGATACTCCTTCTGGCCCGGCTCGCCTGCTCCGGATCAAGCTCCTTGTTCCACTCCGCGACCCGGGATCGAGCGCTGCTTGTTGGCGTCGGCTGCGATCAGGCTCGCATCGACTGCAAAGCCTTCTCCACCGACCAGACCAGCCGCGATGCACGCCCCCACGACACGCTCGAACACGCTCCGGAAGATGTCGCTGTCGCCGAACCGCTCGTTGCGCGCACGCGAGAACGCCGAATGATCCGGAACCTTGTCCTCGATCGAGAGGCCACAAAACCAGCGATAGGCGAGGTTCACCTGCACCTCGCGGCACAGCGCTCGCTCCGAGCGGATGGCGAACACGTAGCCGACGATGAGCATCCGGATCATCAGCACCGGATCGATCGAGGGTCGACCAATCTTGGGATAATAGCGGCGCCAGCTCGGCATGCACCCACGACAGATCAAGAACCGCAGCAATCGCGCGGACCAGATGATCGTCCGGCACGGCCTCTTCGAGACAGAACGAATAGAACAGCTGCTCCTGGTCCCGGTCGTGCCGACCCATCATCGCCCGCCTCCTAGCCTCGGTCACCTCATCGCCGGTGAATCATGGGTCTCGGAAAACTTCAACGGACTTCTGCAACAAAATCGGC
>CAVUCN010000013.1:0-115242 GCA_963739945.1 uncultured Alphaproteobacteria bacterium
CCTCGCCAGCTCTGACGGCCTGGCCTTGACCAAGGCGTTCATGAAAATCGACGACTCCAAGTTGCGCCGGCGCATCGTCGATCTCGTCGAGCAAATCGCCGGCAGCGACAAACACTGACGCCGCCGCGCTTTACGCGCGGGGTTGTTGCCCGCAACCGCCCATCGTTGCCCACATCTTGACCGCGCAGGGGGACGCTGCAACAACCCTTCCCCACGAACAGGCGCGGGAGTTCACCGGCGCTGAAAGCTCAGACCTTCAAAACAGATAACGAAGCGATCGGGGCAGCTCTACGAGGGGAGTTTCGCAGTGGCACGTTCAAACTATCTGTTCACCAGCGAGTCGGTTTCTGAAGGACATCCGGACAAGGTCTCGGACCAGATTTCCGACGCTATTCTCGACGCGTTCATCGAGCGCGACATCAAGCTCGGCATCGCCGACGACAGCCAGATCAATACCCGGCTGGGCTGCGAGACGCTCTGCACCACCAACAAGATCGTTGTCGCCGGCGAAGGCCGCGGCCAGCTGTTCAAGACCATCAACGGCGTGGCGGTCGTTGACCGCGAGCTGATCACCGAGATCGCGCGCGGCGTGGTCAAGGATATCGGCTACGACCAGAACGGCTTCTCCTTCCACGGCGCCGACGTCGAAGTGCTGCTGCACGGCCAGTCGCCCGACATCGCCATGGGCGTCAACGCCAAGAAGAAAAAGGGCCAGGAAGAAGAAGGCGCCGGCGACCAGGGCATGATGTTCGGCTACGCCTGCACCGAGAGCGAGGTCTACGAGAAGGGCTCGTTCATGCCGGCCCCGATCTATTTCGCGCACAAGATTTTCGAAAGTGCTGTCCGAGAAGCGCCGCTCCGGCCAGCTTTTCGACTTGCAGCCCGACGCCAAGAGTCAGGTCACCGTGCAATATGTCGACGGCAAGCCGGTTGGCTGCACCAAGGTCGTGGTTTCGACGCAACACAATGCGCAGACCCGCAACGGCAAGAAATATTCGCCGAGCATGGTCAAGGATCTGATCGGCGACGCGGTCGCATCCGCGCTGCCGAAAGGCTGGATGCCGAAGAAGGAATCCGACTTCCTGGTCAATCCGACCGGCAACTTCGTGGTCGGCGGACCGGACGGCGATTGCGGCCTCACCGGACGCAAGATCATCGTCGACACCTACGGCGGCTATGCGCCCCACGGCGGCGGCGCGTTCTCCGGCAAGGACCCGACCAAGGTGGATCGTTCAGCGGCTTATGCGGCGCGCTATCTCGCCAAGAACGTGGTCGCGGCCGGCCTCGCCGACCAGTGCACCATTCAGGTCGCCTACGCGATCGGCGTTGCCGATCCGATGTCGCTCTATGTCGACACCCACGGCACCGGCAAAGCGGATGAGAGGAAGCTCGCCAAGGCGCTGCAGGAAATCTTCCCGCTGCGGCCGACCAACATTCGCCGCTCGCTGAAGCTCAACCGGCCGATCTACAAGCGCACCGCCGCGTACGGCCACTTCGGCCGCGCGCCGGAAAAAGATGGCGGCTTCTCCTGGGAGCGCACCGACCTCGTCGATCAGCTCAAGCGCGCGGTGCGCTAACGGCCGATTGTCATTGCCTGTCATCATCCACGACGGTGGATGATCCAGTAAGACACTGGCGTGCATGTTTTTCCTGTGCACTGGCTGTTTATCGGGACGCTCGGCTCTCGCCGCGCATGACAATGGCGGATAAGTTCTGACATCACCAACCTCGCGCGTTTTTCGGGCGGCGCAAAGGCCACAAGCTGCGGCCGCACCATGCGCGGCTGATCGAACAGCTGTTGCCGAAACTTGCGCTTGATCTCGGCAAGCCTGCACCCGCCGAACTGTCGGCGCTGTTTCCGCTGCCGGTCGATCAGGTCCAGCTTGAAATCGGCTTCGGCGGCGGCGAACACATGATCGCACAGGCCGGCGATAATCCGCGCACCGGCTTTATCGGCGTCGAGCCTTTCGTCAACGGCATGGCCAAAGCGCTGGCAGCGATCGAAAGCCGCGATCTGAAAAATATCCGCCTGCATTTTGACGATGCCCTGGATCTGCTCACATGGCTGCCGGAGCAATCAATGGCGCGCATCGATCTGATCCATCCCGATCCGTGGCCGAAGCGCCGGCACTGGAAGCGACGCTTCGTGCAGGACGAGATGATCGAGCGGCTCGCGCGAGTTCTGCGCGCCGGCGGTGAATTTCGCTTCGTCACGGATATCGCGGACTATGCGTCGTGGACATTGCAACACCTGTTGCGATCGAAAGACTTCGAATGGACCGCGCAATGCGCCGACGATTGGCGCAAGCCCTGGCACGGCTTCGTGCAGACGCGCTATCACGCCAAGGCGGCGCGCGAACAGCGCGCGTCCTGTTTTCTGATTTTTCGAAAAATCTGACGGGAACTGGCGGCATTACGCCGACTGGCGCACTTGCCAGAACCGCACCACGCGCTGCGCCGTGGATTCCGACAGCCGTCCAAAATTTGCAAACGCGTCGTCGAGCATTTGCCGCGACGGCGCTTTACCGCCGCCTTGCAGCGCGATGATCGCCCTCGCCGTCTGCCAGCCGAATCCGACCGCCTTGCAGAGGATCAGCACCGGATCGGGCTGATTGCCGCCAACAGACGATCGATGACATTGATCGGCACTTTGGCGAGGATCGCCAGCCCCACCGCCGTCTCTTCGTATTTGCCGTCGCCGCAGAAAGCCGCCACCGCCGTTTCGTCGAGAGAGCCGGCGCGCTCGAGAACCGAGCACGACACGTTGCGCCGCGCGATAGTCGCGCGGGCCGACGCTTTGCCGCTACTTCCCTGGAGACTTTGGCGAGGATGCGATTGATCTCTTTCCTGGCCTCGGACGGCGCCGTCGCCAGCAGGCGTTCGCGCACCACTGCGGTCGCTTTCAGCAGCAACTCGCGGAACATCGGCGCCGGAATATCCGGTCGTGTTCCGACTTTTTCAGCCAGCACGCCGTCATCTTCCGCGCGCTTGATCAGATTGAAGAAGCTGTGCTCGGAAATCTTAGCGCCACGATTGTCGGCAACGCTGCGCACGACCTCGCGGCCGCCGCGCCGCACCAGAACGTCGGTCACCGGCTCGGTGAGCGTCTGCCGCGTCGAGATCGCGTGCAGGTGCGCCTGACTCTTGGTGCGCGCGACGTCGATCAGATCGGCATCGGCAAGTCGTGGGGCATGCTTGAGCACCGGACCGGCCACCGCAATATCGTCGTCGCTGGCAAGCGTCCGCAACACCCCGGCCGGCGCATTGCTCACCGGCGCGATCCGGTTCGCCAGCTCAACCCGCGCCTTGGTCTCTATTTCCTTGATCAGCAGACCGAAAACATCGTCGAACAGATTGACCTGTTCGTCGGCGTATTGGTCGGCGCCACTCAGGAACAGCGTGGTAATGCGCTCCAGCGTATCGGCGCGCTTTTGCTGCGTGCCGTGCTGGATCACTTCCTCAAGTTCGGGAATAAGCGAGAGCGCGGCGCCCATGGTGGTTATCAGCAATCAGCCGCCGGCAGTCTGCAAGCTCCGGCTGTTTGTTTGATTACCCGTTAGTGATTACCGATCCCTGAAAGGCCGATTATTGGCGGTCTGGCGGCTTTGCCGGGGCATTGCTTCGGCGTCTCTGGCCCTTGCCTGCGACCGATAAAACGCTATATTCCGGCCATCCGTCATGGATACCTCATAACGGTCGGATTATCCGAACGCTTTTGAGAGTGGGTTCCCCCGGGACCCGCTCTTTTTTGTTACCTGAGGCCAGACGGGTTTTTGCAGGACGCCGCAACGGAATGAACGACGAGTTGACGACATTTACCGCGGAACCACGGCTTATTATCGAGCCGGGGCGCGCTGCGCGGGTCGCCTCAATTGCCGAACCGGTACTCGCCGGTATGGGCTATCGCCTTGTTCGGGTTCGCATTTCCGGCTTCAGCCGGCTGCACGGTGCAGATCATGGCGGAGCGGCCAGACGGCACCATGGCGATCGAGGACTGCGAGGCGGTGTCGCGTGCGCTGTCGCCGGTGTTTGACGTCACCGATCCGATCGAAGGCGCCTACCGGCTGGAAATCTCCTCGCCGGGAATCGACCGGCCGCTGGTGCGGCGCTCCGATTTCGACCGCTATGCCGGGCACGCCGCGCATATCGAGATGGCGGTGCTGATCGACGGCCGCAAACGCTTTCGCGGCCAACTGCTCGGCACCGACGGCGACAACGCGCGCATTCGCATGATCCGACGCAGCCGACGGCGCCGATGTGTTGCTGCCGATCGACGACATGAGCGAAGCAAGACTTCTTCTGACCGACGCGCTGATTTCGGAATCGCTGCGCCGGAGCAAACACGGCGACCGCGACGCGCGCGGCAACGACAGACACGGCCCCGCGCCGGAACATGACCAGTAACCCAAATTACCGGTAACCCAAGGAGACTGACCAATGGCGACCGTAAGCGCCAATAAACTCGAACTCCTGCAGATCGCCGAGGCGGTCGCCCGGGAAAAAGCCATCGATCGCAAGATCGTGCTCGGCGCCATGGAAGATGCGATCGCCAAAGCGGCGCGCTCTCGCTACGGCAGCGAGACCGAAGTCCGTGCCGAGATCGATCCGAAGAGCGGCGAGCTGCACTTGTCACGCCACATGCTGGTTGTCGATCAGGTCGAAAATCCATCGTCGCAGATCACGATTGAAGAAGCCCGCCGCCATCACCCGGCCGCGCAGATTGGCGACACCATCGCCGACAAACTGCCGCCGCTGGAATACGGCCGCATCGCCGCACAATCGGCCAAGCAGGTCATCGTGCAGAAAGTGCGCGAGGCGGAACGCGACCGGCAGTACGACGAATACAAGGACCGCATCGGCGACGTCGTCAACGGCGTCGTCAAACGCGTCGAATACGGCAACGTCGTCGTCGATCTCGGCCGCGGCGAAGCGATCGTGCGTCGCGACGAAATGCTGCCGCGCGAAGTGTTTCGCAACGGCGACCGCATCCGCGCCTACATCTACGATGTACGCCGCGAACAGCGCGGCCCGCAGATCTTCCTGTCGCGCACCCATCCGCAATTCATGGCCAAGCTGTTCGCGCAGGAAGTACCTGAAATCTATGACGGAATCGTCGAGGTGAAGGCCGTGGCCCGTGACCCCGGCTCGCGCGCCAAGATTGCCGTGCAATCGCGCGATTCGTCGGTCGATCCGGTCGGCGCCTGCGTCGGCATGCGCGGTTCGCGTGTGCAGGCCGTGGTCAACGAGCTCCAAGGCGAGAAGATCGACATCATTCCCTGGTCGCAGGACATCGCGACTTTCGTCGTCAACGCGCTGGCTCCTGCCGAAGTCGCCAAGGTGGTGCTCGACGAAGAGCGCGAACGCATCGAAGTGGTGGTGCCCGATCAGCAGCTTTCGCTCGCCATCGGCCGCCGCGGCCAGAATGTGCGGTTGGCGTCGCAACTCACCGGCTGGGACATCGACATCCTCACCGAGCAGGAAGAGTCCGAACGCCGTCAGGCGGAGTTCGAGAGCCGCACCCGCGTGTTTATCGACTCGCTCAATGTCGACGAAGTCATTGGCCAACTACTGGCGTCGGAAGGCTTCAGCTCCGTCGAAGAACTGGCGATGGTCGACGTGAAGGAAATTGCCGGCATCGAGGGCTTTGACGAAGAAACCGCGAGCGAACTGCAAAATCGCGCCCGCGAATACCTCGACAAGATCGAAGCTGAACACGATGCGAAACGCAAAGAGCTTGGCGTCGACGACGCGCTTAAAGAAATTCCCGGCGTCACCACGGCAATGCTGGTGAAGTTCGGCGAGAACGGCGTCAAGAACATCGAAGACCTGGCGGGTTGCGCCACCGACGATCTGGTTGGCTGGACCGAGCGCAAGGACGGTGAAAGCAAGCGTGAGCCCGGGATCCTCGACGGCTTCGAAATGTCGCGTGAGGACGCCGAAGGCATGATCATGCAGGCACGGCTGAAAGCCGGCTGGGTCACCGAGGCCGACCTCGCACCGCCCCCGGCGCCCGAAGCGGAAGTGGCCGAGGCGCAGCCGTAAAAGGAACGCATGATCGGACACGCGCAACAAACCGAGCTCGACAGCGGGCCGCATTCACGCGAACGCGAACGCATGTGCGTTCACACGCGCGAAGTCCGGCCGGTGGCGGATTTGATCCGCTTCGTTGTCGGGCCCGATGGCGTTGCGGTGCCCGACCTCAAAAGCAAGCTGCCCGGCCGCGGCGTCTGGGTCACCGCGACCCAGGACGCGCTTACCGAAGCGATCAAGCGCAAGACCCTGGCGCGCGGCTTCAAGCGCGAGGTCCGGCTATCGGCCGATCTGGTGGCGCAAACCGGGCATCTCCTCGAACGTGCGGTATTCGACGCCCTTGCCGTGGCCGGAAAGGCCGGCCTGGTCGCAACCGGCTTCGGCAAGACCGGAGCGGCGCTGTCCCGTGAGCGGGTTGCCGGCCTCATCCACGCGGCAGAAGCCGCGCCGGACGGGGTCCGCAAGCTCGGCGCCGTGCTGCGAAAGTATGGGCTGGAGGGCGAAATCCCCGTGATTTTGACCCTGAGCTCGGAGCAATTGGATTTGGCACTAGGGCGCCCAAATGTGATACATGCAGCCCTGCTTGCCGGGCCTGCAACCGACACTTTTTTGGCGCGTTATCGGCGCCTTGAGCGGTTCCGGTCCGGCGACCGGCGTGCATAGAAATGGAAGCGAATGGCTGAGACGACCAAGAGCGGCGATAAACTGAGCGTGACCCCGACCAAAACGCTGACGCTAAAGCCACGCGTCGAGCAGGGCATGGTTCGCCAGAGCTTCAGCCATGGCCGCAGCAAGGCCGTGGTCGTCGAGAAGGTCAAGCGCCGTATCGGCCCGGCCGAAACCAAGCCCGAGCCGGTCGCGGCTGCGCCGGCGGCGCCGAAGCGCCAGGCCGCACCGGCCGCCCCTGCCGCGAGGACGACTGCGGCTCCGGCGACACCCGCGGCTGCCGCGCCGAAGCAATCCGGCGTCGTGCTGCGCACGCTGACCGATGACGAACGCAGCGCCCGCGCCCATGCGCTGGCCGGCGCGCAGTTGCGCGAACACGAAGAGCGCGAGCGCGCCGAGGAAGAAGCGCGTGTCCGCCGCGGCCGTGAAGATATCGAGCGCGCCGAGCGCGCCGCCGCTGAAGCGCGCAAGCAAAACGAAGAGTCCCGCCGCAAGCACGACGAGGAAACCAAGCGCAAGGCCGACGAGGTTGCGAAGAAGCGGTTCGGCACTGATGCCGTAACAGCCGCCAAACCCGGCGCGCGGCCGGCCATGGAAGCCGAGGATGACGAGGCGCCGCGGCCGCGCCGCGGTGTCGGCGGCGCGCCTGCACGTCCGGCGCCGGCACCGAAGCCGACCCGTGTCGGAGCTGAAAAGCGCCGCGGCCGCCTCACCGTCGTGACCGCGCTCACCGCCGACGAGGTGCGCGAGCGTTCCGTCGCGTCGTTCCGCCGCCGCGTGCAACGCATCACCGGCCATCGCGACGAGCCGAAGGAAAAGATCGCCCGCGAAGTGACCATCCCGGAGACGATCACCATTCAGGAATTGGCCAACCGCATGGCCGAGCGGTCCGTCGACGTCGTGCGCATCCTGATGCAGCAGGGTCACATGGCGAAGATCACCGATACGATCGACGCCGATACTGCCCAGCTCATCGCCGAGGAACTCGGTCACACCGTGCGCCGCGTCGCCGAGTCCGACGTTGAAGAAGGCATGTTCGATGCGCCGGACGACGCCGCGAACCTGCAGCCGCGCGCGCCGGTCGTCACCATCATGGGCCACGTCGATCACGGCAAGACGTCGCTTGCTCGACGCCATCCGTTCGACCGAAGTCGCGGCCGGCGAGGCCGGCGGCATTACCCAGCACATCGGCGCCTATCAGGTGACGTCGCCGTCCGGCGGACGCATCACCTTCATCGACACGCCCGGCCACGCGGCGTTCACCGCGATGCGCGCCCGCGGCGCCAAGATCACCGACATCGTCATCCTGGTCGTGGCCGCCGACGACGGCGTCATGCCGCAGACCGTTGAAGCGATCCAGCACGCCAAGGCGGCGAAGGTGCCGATCATTGTCGCCATCAACAAGATCGACAAGCCCGACGCCAAGCCGGAGCGCGTGCGCACCGAGCTGCTGCAACACGAAATCCAGGTCGAGTCGCTCGGCGGCGATGTGCTTGAGCTTGAAGTCTCCGCCAAGGAGAAGACCAATCTCGACAAGCTGCTCGATATGATCGCGCTGCAGGCCGAAGTGCTCGAGCTGAAAGCCAATCCGAACCGGCCGGGCGAAGGCACCGTGATCGAAGCGCGGCTCGACCGCGGCCGCGGTCCGGTCGCCACCGTGCTGGTCCAGCGCGGCACGCTCAAGCAAGGCGACATCGTCGTCGCCGGCACGGAATGGGGCCGCGTGCGCGCCCTGATGTCCGACACCGGCAACTCTGTCGTTGCCGCCGGTCCGTCGATGCCGGTCGAAGTGTCTGGGTTTCAGCTCCACGCCGGAAGCGAGCGATCGCCTCGCCGTGGTCGACACCGAAGCCCGCGCCCGCGAAATCACCGATTACCGCGACCGCCAGAAGCGCGACAAAATGGCGGCGCGGCAAACCGGCATGCGCGGCTCGCTCGAACAGATGATGAGCCAGATCAAGACCGCGGGCCGCAAGGAATTCCCGCTGGTGATCAAGGGCGACGTGCAAGGCTCTGTCGAAGCGATCATTGGCGCGCTCGAAAAACTCTCCACCGAGGAAGTGGCGGCACGCATCATCTTCTCAGGCGCCGGCGGCATCACCGAATCCGACATCACGCTGGCGCAGGCTTCCAACGCCGCAGTCATCGGCTTCAATGTCCGCGCCCACAAGGAAGCACGCGAGTTAGCAGAACAAGCCGGCATCGAGATCCGCTACTACGACATCATTTACGCTCTCGTCGATGACGTGAAGAAGGCGATGTCGGGATTGCTGCCGCCGACGCTGCGCGAGACCATGCTCGGCAACGCCACCATTCTCGAAGTCTTCAAGGTGTCGAAGGTCGGCAACGTCGCCGGCTGCCGCGTCACCGACGGGACCGTCGAACGCGGCGCCAATGTCCGTCTCATTCGCGACAGCGTCGTCGTGCATCAGGGCAAGCTGTCGCAACTCAAGCGCTTCAAGGACGATGCGCGCGAGGTGGTCGCCGGCCAGGAATGCGGCATGGCGTTCGAGAACTATCAGGACATGAAGGCCGGCGACACGATCGAGTGTTATCGCGTGGAGAGCGGTGCAGCGGACGCTGTAATCGCAAGCCGCTTTTGACCGCGGCGTGCGCCTCGCTGAAGCCAAATCATGGACTATACGGTCACCTATCGCTTCGGCCGCGACGATTATCTTGCGCTGCTGCGCGCGTATCGGCTCGGCGGCCCATTCGGACGTATCGGTCGTTGGGGACGATATGTCTGTTTCGGGCTGATGGTTGTGGTGCTGGCAAACTTGTTTGTACTTGAGCCGTGGAACGATCCCGTCGTGGCGCTGATAGCTTCCGCTCTGCTGATGGTGCTCGTGTTTGTGGGCGCGCCGATTGGCGAGTTTCTTGGCGAGCGGGTGCTGCTGCAGTTGCGGTTTCCGAAACTCAGCGCGGCCAACAAGGATTGCACGCTTGTCTTCGGCGATGACGGCATTCGCACGAAATACGGTGACATCGAAGGACGTATGCCGTGGCGGTCGATCACGCATATGGTGACCAACAAAGCCTACATTTACCTGCCGATCAGCCGGGCGGAGGCGGTGCTGGTGCCAAAGCGCGCGCTGCCGTCGCCCGATGCCGTCGCGGACCTTGAGCACTATATACGGTCCAGGCTCGACGCTACGGCGGCCGGCTGAACGGACATCCGAAAGACCGCAATGAAGAAACGAAATTCTTCGCAGGATCGCTCCGGCGGCTCGCAGCGTCAGCTCCGCGTCGGCGAACTGGTCCGCCACGAGCTCGCCGAAATGCTGTCGCGCGGCGACATCCACGATCCCGGTGATCGAAGGCCACATGATCACGGTGCCGGAAGTGCGGGTCTCCCCCGACTTGCGGCTCGCCACCATTTACGTCATGCCGCTCGGCGGCCGCGATATCGAAGCGGTGATCGAGGCGCTCGACCGCAACAAGCGCTATGTGCGCGGCGAGATCGCGCGGCGCGTTAACTTAAAATTTGCTCCTGAAATTCGATTCCGCGTTGACGAGCGATTCGACGAAGCGGAACGGATCGAGAAGCTTTTGCGAACACCTGCGGTCCAACGCGACCTCGATGACGGCAAGGACGAATAATGCCGGTTACCGAACTCGAATCAGCGTCTCCGACGCCGCCGGCGCAGGAGACCAGGAAAATAAAAAAACGTGATGTGCATGGCTGGGTGGTGCTCGACAAACCGGTCGGCATGACCTCGACGCACGCGGTCGCGGTGATCAAGCGATTGTTCGCGGCAAAGCGCGCCGGCCATGCCGGCACGCTCGATCCGCTGGCGTCCGGTTCGCTGCCTATTGCTCTCGGTGAAGCGACCAAGACCGTGCCGTTCGTGGTCGACAGCCGCAAGGCCTATCGGTTCACCGTGCGCTGGGGCGAAGAGCGCGATACCGACGATGCCGAGGGTCGCGTGGTTAATGCCAGCGACAAGCGGCCCGATGCGGATGCGATCCGCGCGGCGCTGCCGCAGTTCACCGGCACTATCGACGCAGGTGCCGCCACGCTATTCCGCGATCAAGATCGATGGCGAACGCGCCTACGATCTGGCGCGCGACGGCGAGCACGTGGAACTGGCTCCCCGCGCGGTCGAGATTTACCGCCTCGAGCTGGTCGACATGCCGGACCCTGACCACGCCGTGCTGACGGCCGAATGCGGCAAGGGAACTTA
This sequence comes from uncultured Alphaproteobacteria bacterium, assembly GCA_963739945.1. GTDB lineage: Bacteria > Pseudomonadota > Alphaproteobacteria > Rhizobiales > Xanthobacteraceae > BOG-931. The sequence goes on from CAVUCN010000013.1 coordinate 10,881, forward strand.
TGTCCGCGCCGTGGCGCGCGATCTGGGCCGCATTTTAGGCGTATTTGGGCACGTTTCGGCGCTGCGCCGGAACCGGGTCGGGCCGTTCAGCGAACTGGACATGATTCCGCTGGAACCCCTGGAATCTTTATGTCATAGAGCAGCCGCCGGTGAGGGACACCTTGCCGACGCACTTCTGCCGATCGAGACCGCGCTGGACGACATCCCGGCGCTGGCCGTAAGCCCGGCAGATGCGGCGCGGCTCGCAAGAGGCCAACCCGCTTTATTGCGCGGACGGGATGCCACCATCTTCCGCGGTATGGTCCAGGTCGCATGTAGCGGTCAGCTCGTGGCCATTGCCGAGGTCGAACGCGGCGAAATCCTCCCCAAGCGCGTGTTTAATTTGAACGGCGTGACTGGTCGCGCCGCCAGAAAAAGAGGTTAGTACGATGTCGCTTTCGACCGCGAAAAAAGCGGACGTTATCAAGGCGTATGCCGTCAAGTCCGGCGACACGGGTTCACCCGAGGTCCAGGTTGCGCTGCTCTCAGAGCGGATCACCTACCTGACGGAACACTTCAAGACCCACGTCAAAGACAATCATTCGCGCCGCGGCTTGTTGAAGCTGGTGTCGCAACGCCGCCAGATTCTGGACTACCTGCGGCGCACCAATGAGGGTCGTTACAAGGAACTGATTGAACGGTTGGGTATCCGCCGTTGAAAAACTGCGCGCGGGAATGTCCCGCGCGTCTCGAAGGCGGACTGCAAGATGCGGCCGCCGTTTGTCCGGCAGCAAAGGCTGCCGATTAGAGCGACGGGCCATTGCCCGCGCATCACTGGAAGGCCCGATGGCCATGGCAGGATCGCTGGACGCTGTTTGGATTCGCAACGCAGTTGCGATCGGCAGCCTCTCGCCGTCTTGCTCATGGCTTTCGCGCTTGTCCGAAAACCATGAAAGACGATCGCAATGTTCGATATACACAAAGTGCAACTGGACTGGGGTGGCCGACCGCTCACGCTAGAGACCGGCAAAGTCGCGCGTCAGGCCGATGGCGCCGTAGTCGCCACTTACGGTGAAACCACCGTGCTGGCCGCCGTTGTCGCGGCCAAGACCCCGAAGGAAGGCATCGATTTCCTTCCGCTCACCGTCAACTACACCGAGAAATACTACGCGGCCGGCCGGATTCCCGGCGGCTACTTCAAGCGCGAACGCGGCCCGACGGAAAAGGACACGCTGACCTCGCGCCTGATCGACCGCCCGATCCGTCCGCTGTTCGCCGACGGCTGGCGCTGCGACACGCAGGTCACCATCACCGTTCTCTCCCACGATCAGGAAAACGATCCCGACATCGTGGCGATGGTTGCGGCCTCCGCGGCGCTGACGCTTTCCGGCGCGCCATTCATGGGCCCGATCGGCGGCGCGCGCGTCGGCTTCATCAATAACGAGTACGTGCTCAATCCGACGCTCGACGAAGGCAAGGAAAGCCAGCTCGACCTCGTTATCGCCGGCACCCACGACGCGGTGATGATGGTGGAATTGGAAGCCAAGGAACTATCCGAAGAAATCATGCTCGGCGCGGTGATGTTCGGCCATCGGCACATTCAGCCGGTGATCCAGGCGATCATCCAGCTTGCCGAGAAAGCCGCGAAAGAGCCGCGCGACCTCGTCAACATCGACAATAAGGCGCTGGAAAAGGAAATCCTCGACCTCGCCGAGAAGGATCTGCGCACCGCCTACGCCATCGTGAAAAAGCAGGATCGTCAGGACGCTGTGGCCGCGGTGAAAAAAAAGGTGATGGCGCACTTCTTCCCGGAAGGCCAGGATTAGCCAGCCGCCGAAGCACGACAAGCTTCAGGTTGCCGGCGTATTCAAAGAGCTCGAAGCCAAGATCGTGCGCTGGAATATTCTCGACACCGGCAAGCGAATCGACGGCCGCGACGTCAAGACCGTTCGTCCGATCGTCGCCGAAGTCGGCGTGCTGCCGCGCGCCCACGGTTCGGCATTGTTCACGCGCGGTGAGACGCAGGCGCTGGTGGTCACCACCCTCGGCACCGCCGAAGACGAGCAGTTCATCGACGCGCTGCAAGGGACGTACAAAGAGACGTTCCTGCTGCACTACAACTTCCCGCCCTACTCGGTCGGCGAAACCGGCCGCATGGGCGCACCCGGACGGCGCGAGATCGGCCACGGCAAGCTTGCCTGGCGCGCGATCCATCCGATGCTGCCGGCGAAGGAAGAGTTTCCCTACACCATCCGCATCGTCTCGGAGATCACCGAGTTCGAACGGTTCGTCATCGATGGCAACGGTGTGCGGCTCTTCGCTGTCGCTGATGGATGCCGGCGTGCCGCTGAAGCGGCCGACTGCCGGTATCGCCATGGGCCTCATCCTCGAGGACAAGCGCTTCGCCGTTCTCTCCGACATCCTCGGCGACGAGGATCATCTCGGCGACATGGACTTCAAGGTCGCCGGCACCGAAGGCGGCGTCACCTCGCTGCAGATGGACATCAAGATCGCCGGCATCACCGAGGAAATCATGAAGGTCGCCTTGGCCCAGGCCAAGGACGGCCGGCTGCATATCCTTGGCGAGATGTCGAAGGCGCTCACGACGTCGCGCGCCGAGCTCGGCGAATACGCGCCGCGCATCGAGACCTTCAAGATCCCGACCGACAAGATCCGCGAAGTGATCGGCACCGGCGGCAAGGTGATCCGCGAGATCGTCGAGAAGACCGGCGCCAAGATCAACATCGAGGACGACGGCACGGTGAAGGTCGCGTCCGCCGACGGCGAGTTGATCAAGGCTGCGATCAACTGGATCAAGTCGATCGCGTCCGATCCGGAAGTCGGCCAGATCTACGAAGGTACAGTGGTCAAGGTCATGGACTTCGGCGCCTTCGTGAACTTCTTCGGCGCCAAGGACGGACTGGTCCACATCAGCCAGCTCGCAGCACGGCGGGTGCAGAAGACCTCCGACGTCGTGAAGGAAGGCGATAAGGTAAAGGTCAAGCTGCTCGGCTTCGACGATCGCGGCAAGGTGCGGCTGTCGATGAAGGTGGTCGATCAGGCCACCGGCGAGGACCTCGAGGGCAAACAGAAGACCGAGGGCGAACAGCAACACGCTCCGGCGGGCGACGCTGCGGAGTGAAACCCGCTGTCTTGTCTAAATGGGTGCAAAAGGCGGCCTCAGGGCCGCCTTTTTTTGTATAAAAATCAATCAGTTAGTAGCAAGGCGCCAAGATGTGACCGCCGTCACGGTGATGATCGGGCGTTCGGCCTAGGGTCCCAATCACACGACGCGACCCCAAACAACCTCTGACCTACAGTCCCCAGCCCGCCCGGGTTTTGCCACCCGGGCGGGCTTCCCCTTTTCCGGGGTGCTTTAAATGGCGGATATGAGCCGCGTAATTTTTATTCGGAGACCACCGCCGGGGCAGTACCGCCCGACGAGCGCTTGAACACCAGCAGCAGCGGAAACACGGCAAGCGTCGCGATCATCAGCAATTTGTAGTCGTCGATATAGGCGATGATCTGCGCCTGCTGGGTGATGACAGCATCGAGTGCGGCGCGGCCGGCGGCGGTTGCCGGATCCCAGAAATGGGCGATTTGCGGATTCTCGAAAGCCGCGGTTCACATCGGTGACGTGCGCGGCAATCGCAGCGTGGTTGGCCTGGGTGTTGCGCGTGAGCAGCGTATTCACCACCGAGATGCCCACCGCGGAGCCGATATTCCGCGACAGACTGTAGAAGCCCGCACCCTCGGTGCGATGCTCGATCGACAGCGTCGACAGCGTTGCCGCCGAGAGCGGCACGAACAGGAAGCCGAAGCCGACGCCCTGCACGACACCGACAACGATAATGGATTGCTGCGACACGTCCGGCGTCCAGCCGGTCATGGCGTAGAACGACCACGCCGTAAGGCCCAGACCGAACGCCAGCAGCAGCCGTGTATCGACTTTGCCGACCATGCGGCCGACCACCATCATCGAGGCCATGGTGCCGATGCCGCGCGGGCCCATGATGATGCCTGAGGTGAGAACCGGGTAGTTCATCAGGCCTTGCAGGTAGGGTGGCTGCAACGCCAGCGAGGCGTAATAAGTAAGGCCGACGATGGCGACGAACACCGTGCCGGCGGTGAAATTGCGGTCGCGGAACAGGCCGGGCCGCACGAACGGCTTCTCGGCGGTAAGGGTGTGGACCACGAACAGATAGAGCGCCGAGAACGTGACCACGGCCTCGAAGATGATCTCGCCGGAGTAGAACCAGTCTTTAATTCCGCCGCGATCGAGCATGATTTGCAGCGCGCCGAGCGCGATGCTCAATGTGCCAAACCCGAACCAATCGAGTTTATCGGCGCTGCGTTTGGTCTCGGGCAGGAACGCGCTGATGCCCATCAGCCCCAGAATGCCGATCGGCAGGTTGATGTAAAACACCCAGCGCCAGCTGTAATTCTCGGTCAGCCAGCCGCCGAGCACCGGTCCCAGGATCGGCCCGACCATCACGCCGACGCCGAACAGCGCCATGGCGAAGCCGTGACGCTCGCGCGGATAGACGTTGAACAGCACCGTCTGCGACAGCGGCACCAGCGCCGCGCCAAACGCGCCTTGCAATGTCCGAAACAGCACGATCTGCGTCAAAGACTGCGCCATCCCGCACAGCATCGACGCCAGCGTGAAGCCCGTGATCGAAATCAGGAACAAACGCTTGATGCCGAAGCGGCCGGCGAGAAAGCCGGTCGGCGGCGTCATGATGGCGGCGGCGACAATGTAGGACGTCAGCACCCAGTCGATCTGGTCCTGGCTCGCCGAGACGCTGCCCTGCATATACGGCAGCGCGACGTTGGCGATCGTGGTGTCGAGCGCCTGCATCAGCGTGGCGAGGATCACGCAAGCGGTGATCGCCCCGCGATTGACGCTGTCTCCTGCCTCGGCGTCGGCAGCCATGTCACTCACCAGAAATGCGGAAAGCCACGGGCGTGGTCGGTGTCGACATTGACGGTGGCGCTCATGCCGGCGCGCAGCGGCGGCTTGTTCTTGTCGCTGGTATCGACGCGCACCCGCATCGGGACGCGCTGCACCACCTTCACCCAGTTGCCGCTGGTGTTCTGCGCCGGCAGCAAGGAAAATTCCTGCGACGCGGCCGGGCTGACGCTCTCGACGGTGCCTTGCCAGGTCACGCCGGGATAGGTGTCGATACTGACCGTCACCGGCTGCCCGGGCCGCACGTAGGTCAGTTCGGTTTCTTTCGGGTTAGCCGCAATCCAGAGATGGTCGGTGTCAACCAGATAGAATGCGGTGGTCGACGCGGCGAGATACTTGCCGGGCGCGATGCTCGGCACGCTGGTCGCAGTTCCGGCAAAAGGCGCCTTGACCACAGTGTGATCGAGCTGGCGTTGCGCTTCGTCGACCTGAGATTGAGCCTGCGAGTATTGCGGCAGCTGGTTCGTCGGCGTGTTCGGATCGCCGCCGAGCTTGGCCAACTGTACTTTGGCCTGCTGTTGCAACGATTCAAGTTTTGCCTTGTCGTTAGCCAGCGCGTACTTGGCTTGATCGTATAGCGCTTGGGACGTCGTCCCGGATTTCAGCAGCATGTCCTGGCGGTTGAAATTGATCTGATCAAGATCGACCTGCGCTTGCGCCGCAACCGCGTCGCTGAGCATATGCTTGTAGTCTTGTCTCATGGCGTCGACGGTCAGCGAGACCTGCGCCAGGTTGGCCTTGGCGCTGTCGAGTGCGATCTGGAATTGGCGCTGATCGAGCTGATACAGAAGCTGTCCGGCCTGGACGTGCTGATTGTCGGTGACTTCGACCGACTGCACGATGCCGGCGACGTCGGTGGAGATGCCGACCTTCTCCGCGTCCACATAGGCGTCGTCGGTCGACATGATCGCGCCGCCGAGCACGTACCATAGTCCGCCGATGATCAGCGCGATCGGCAGCAGGCCGAACAGGATCCAGCGCACGCGATCACGCCGCGAGGCCGGCAGCTTCCGCTTCAGCTTGTCGATGTCGCCGCCCCACGACGCGGGGCCGGAGGGTTTGTTTTTTTCCGGCGCTTCGTCGCGCTCAGGGAAAATCTTTTTGACGACAGCTTCAGGCATAGCTGCGCTCCCCCGCCGTGACGGGCGGACGCTGCTGGATGGCCTGGCGCAGGTTTTCCTTGACCACCGCAAGCTGCGCGACGATCTGCTCGACGCTCTCGCGCGACACGCCGGTGAGGGCTGTGCTCATCATGTCCTCGCCGAGCGCACCGAGCTGTTCGAGCAGCGGTCGTGCCGCGGGGGTCAGAAACAGCCGCTTGGCGCGGCGGTCGTTCGGGTCGGACCGGCGCTCGATCAGGCCGTTGTTGCAAAGTCGATCAAGCAGCCGGGTGAGGGTGATCGGTTGAAGGTCGAGCATTTCCGCAAGCTCCGACTGCTTCAGTCCTTCGAACCGGTCGAGGCGCGCCAGTACGGCCCATTGCGCCCGGGTTACCCCAAACTGGGCACCCTTGTAATCGGCATAGGTTTTGAGCATTCGCGCTACATCATTCATTATAAAGGCGAATTCTCGATTTAGGGAGCGGGGCAGCATAGTGCCTCCAGATCGGCCGTCGATAGGCCAGCTCAATTGATGTGAGCATAAGATAAGTGAACTTACTATTTTGTCGAGGCCTATTTGGGCCCAAGTCGGGATGGCTCGATTGCCGATTCCGCAGGTCTCCCGGCGTTAAACGAGGCCGAGTTCGGCAAATACCTGGCTGTGCTGGTCGGCCGAGGCTTGCGAGAAGCAGCAGAACACGACCTGCCAGATACCGCGGGGAGCTGATGCGATTTCAGCCGCGACCGTGCCAACTGCAGTGCGCGCGGCCTGATCGGGCGGGAAGCGATAGACGCCAGTCGAGATTGCCGGGAAAGCAATTGATGCGAGGCGGTTGGCCGCGGCGAGCTCAAGCGCCGTGCGGTAGCACGAGCCCAGCAACTCAGCTTCGTGCTGGCCGCCGCCGTGCCACACCGGCCCGACCGCATGGATTACATGCTTCGCCAGCAGCCGATAGCCGCGCGTGATCTTGGCCGAGCCGGTGGCGCAGCCGCCCAGCGTCCGGCATTCGGCGATCAGTTCCGGGCCGGCGGCGCGGTGAATGGCGCCGTCGACACCACCACCGCCGAGCAGGCTGGTATTGGCAGCGTTGACGATCGCAGCAACGCTCAGCGTCGTGATATCGGCGACGCAGATTTCAAGCCGGGTCGCACCGACCTCAGCGGTCAGCAATGATAGAACGTCGCACATAGAGCGGCATCATAGTGAGCTTTTCGGAAAAGCGGACACACGCTTTTGAAGCTTGCGGTCACGCCCATTCCGCGGCCGCTTCGGCCCGCAGGTCCACTGTGCTCTTGACGCCAATATCAGCGAAATGATCGTCAAGGAAACGGCGCGCTGCGCGCTTGCCGCTGGTGTGCAGCATTTCAAAGAAATCATAGTCGGTGGACAGCTTGCTGAAAGAATCGAAATGCGTGCCGAAGCGATCGAGCAGAATGCGATGGATGTTGATGCGCCGGTACTGTCCCGGCCCGGTGCCGCGCGGCAACGTGCCCTGGTCGATCAGCCGCGCGACGAAATCGATGGCGCGATATTCATCGATCAGCGACGAGTTGAAGGTAATTTCATTGATGCGGTTCAAGATCTCGCTCGACGACGTCGGCGTCGCCTGCCGCACCAGCGGATTGATCTGGACTACCAGAACATCTTCAGTCGTCGTTGAGCGAAAAAACGGGAAGATCATTGGATTGCCCAGATAGCCGCCATCCCAGTACGGCACGCCGTCGATCTCAACCGCGCGGAACAATGCCGGCAGGCACGCCGACGCCATCACCGCGTCAGCGGTGATCTTTTCGCGGCGGAAAATCCGCACCCGGCCGGTTTGCACGTTGGTCGCGGAAATAAAAAGCTGAAGGTCTTCAGCGGCGCGCAATTTATCGAAATCGACAAAGCGCTCGATCAAATCCTTCAGCGGATTGATGTTGAGCGGATTGACGTCATAGGGCGAAAAATAGCGGGAAACCGCGTCAAACCACGCCTGAACCGGGGTACCCTCAAGCGGCGTGAACGACATCAGGCGCTGCAATGCTTCGCGCTGCAGTGCCGGCATACTGCCAGTGCTCGACGCCGCCCGCCAGAAATCGGAAAGCCGCTTCTGCGCTTCTTCACGGCCGCCGCGGATCAGACCATCGGCCAGCATCACCGCGTTGATGGCACCAGCGGACGTGCCGGAAATGCCTTCGACGGCGATCCGCTCGTCAGCGAGCAGTTGTTCAAGCACGCCCCAGGTGAAAGCGCCGTGCGCACCGCCGCCCTGCAGTGCGAGATTGATGCGCTTAACCTTGGATGCAGAGTTTTTCTCCGTATCCGTGGCGCGGCCGGGCATCAGCGACGAAAGAATGTTGATCATGTGCCGCGTTATTCGGCCGTCCAGCCGCCGTCGATCGAAAGATTGGCGCCGGTGATTGCCTTCGCCGCATCGGAGCAAAGATAGACGGCAAGGCTTGCCACTTCATCGACGGTAATAAACTCCTTGGTCGGCTGCGCCGCCAGGATCACGTCACGCTTGACCTGTTCTTCCGTAAGGCCACGCGCCTTCGCGGTGTCGGGGATCTGTTTTTCGACGAGCGGCGTCCAGACGTAACCGGGGCTGATACAGTTCACCGTGATACCGAAGGTGGCAGTCTCGAGCGCAACTGTCTTGGTCAAGCCGGCCAGACCGTGCTTTGCGGTGACGTAAGCGGACTTGAACGGCGAGGCCACCAGCGAATGCGCGGATGCCGTTGAAATGATGCGGCCCCATTTGCGCGCTTTCATTCCCGGCACCGCAGCGCGCATCGCGTGAAACGCCGCCGACAGATTGATGGCCAGGATCTGATCCCACTTCTCGATCGGAAACTCTTCGATCGGCGCGACAAACTGGATGCCGGCATTGTTTACCAGAATGTCGAGCGCACCGAAGGTTTGCTCCGCAGTCTTAATCATGTCAGCGATTTCGGCGGGCTTGGTCATGTCGGCCGCTGAATAGACAGCTTTGACGCCAAAGTCCTGCTCGATGCTGCTGCGCTCTTTTTCGATCGCCGAAGCGTCGCCGAAGCCGTTGATGGTGATATTGGCGCCTTCAGCAGCAAGCGCCCGGGCATAACCGAGGCCGATTCCGGACGTTGAACCGGTCACCAGCGCAGACTTTCCTTTCAGCATGGAAATCCCCAATTTAAAGAAGTACTTAGGCAGGTTGGCGCGATAAGGTGGGTCAAATTGTGCGAACCGCCGGGAATGTGGGATGCTTCTTGTTGCAGTGCAACATAATTCTTCCCCCGATCGTCACGTTTTCGCGATCCCAGATTGCCAGCTAGAGTAGGTTGAAACCAGCCGATGACCGGGAAATGACGCCCAAGGCGACACTCATGGCGCGAGCCGTCTTCCCAGCGCCCGACCACGATCACGACCGCTGCGCCAGCGCGGCGATTGCACATGCCGAGGAGCAATGCGCCGCACGCGAGCAGCGGCTCACGCCGATCCGCCGGCAGGTGCTGGAAACCTTGCTGGCAAGCCACCAGCCGCTCGGCGCTTACGACATCATCGACCGCCTGCCTGCGGAAAACCGGCCGGCGCCGATCACCGTGTATCGCGCGCTCGACTTCCTGCGCGATAACGGCCTCGTTCACCGCATCGCCAGCCGCAACGCCTTTGTCGCCTGCGTCCACAATCATGTCAGCGGCGATCTTGTGGTGTTCCTGATCTGCGAACGTTGTGGCGCCGTCGGCGAGGCGCCGGGCGGAACCATCGCCGAAGCGTTGAAAGCTTCATCGCGGGCCGCCGGTTTCTCACCGAAGAGCCCGCTGATCGAGATCGCCGGCATTTGCTCGCATTGCCGCGAACGATGACGCACGAAGACGTTCTCCAGCGCGCATCCTCTGCCTTGAACGGACGGCGGCCTCAGGAGGCCGAGCAGATTGTGAGCGAGATTTTGCGGGCCGACCCGCGCCACGCGCGCGCGCTCTTCGTCCTCGGCGCTGCGCAACTGACGCAGGGGCGCGTTGACGACGCCATCACGACTCTCGAAAACGCCGTTCGCATCAAGCACGATGCGGAAATCGACACCATGCTGGCGATCGCGCTGCGCCGCGCCGAGCGCGACGACGACGCACTGTCCCGGCTCAAACGCGCGATCAAGCGGCAGCCGCCCTACGCCGGAGCGTTTCTTGAATTTGGCAACCTGTTGACGGCGCTCAGTCGGTACGACGAGGCGATCGACGTGCTCAACCGCGGCATTGCCGTCGCGCCGATGATGCCGCAACTGTCCATCCAGCTCGGCCAGACGTTGCTCCAGCGCCGCGATTGCATCAACGCCCAGGCCGCATTTGCGCGGGCGCTGAACATCGCGCCGGACTCGCTTGAAGCCCTGCTGGGCATGGCAAAAGCGCACCAGGAGCTCGGCGATTGCGCGCCGGCAGCCGGCTATTTCCGCCGCTGCCTGATGATCAGTCCGGATGACGCGGGGCTCCTGCTTAACCTCGGACACTGTCTCCTCGAGCTCGGCCAGATCGAAGCCGGCCACGATTGTTTCCGGATAGCGGCGCGCGGCGAGCACAAGCGCTACGGCGACGCGCTGGCGTCATTGGTGAAATCCGGCCGCGGCCGCTTCTGGCTCAAGCCGAGCGCGGCACAACAATTCCTGCGAGCGGCGAAATCCTAACGCTTCGGCGCGCGGAATTGCCGGCGGTAAACACCGGTGTCCTGACCGATCGCGGTACGCGTCTCGATCATGCGCTGCGTGGTGTCGTTCGACAGAGCCTCAAACGCCAGATCCCACGTCTCGCGTTTTATCGGCATGCATTGCGCCACCGGCGTGCCTTTGGGCAGCACGCCGTTGAAGTTGGTATCGTGCCAGCGCGCCGGGAAATTGACCGGACTGTCGCGATAGGTATCGCAATCGACCAGACCGGTTATTGTCGTGAACGGCAGATCGGCACGGTTGAGCGGATGGGTGAACAGCACCGAGTAACCGGGCGGTGCTTCGATATTCCAGAAATTATTGAATTTGATAATGAACCGGTCGTCGTCGAAGAACGGCGTTCCGGCAATCTGGCTCGGATCGTGAAAGTCGATCGGCGAGTGTGAATACTCGCTGACGAATCCCTTCGGCACTTCAAAGTCCCAACTGAACTCGCCATCCTTGACGGTCAGATCCATCGCCAGCGGAATCAGAAATCCGAACGTCATGGCGTCGATGAACGGCGGGCACTTCTTGACGGTCTCGTGCTCCTCGCCAGTCGTCGAATTGATTGCCTTGTGCGGAATCGTCTTGAACCAGGTCGGCAGGCCGAGAACGGCCGGGATCGGCCGCGGCAGAAGCTTTTCCAATTCCGGCGGACACCGAAACTTCAGCGTCATCTGATTGGCGAGGTCCACGGGCCGGCGTCCTTCAACACATGCTGGTTGTTGCGTTGGGACACGACTTTATCCCGGCCTCGCAAAACCGAACAGAGACCCTGATTTGACGGCCCACCGAAGCACATGACAATCAAGGTGCCGGTCATGTCTTCGCCCCCTGCCCCTTCGTCTCGTCCGCTGGACACGTTCGCAGTTCTTGTGACTGTCGGGCTTTGCTTGAGCTGGGGCTTCAACAACGTCTCGATCAAGCTCGCGATCCACGACATTCCGCCGCTGATGCAGTCGGCAGCGCGCTCGCTGATCGCGACGGTCATCGTTTTCGCCTGGACGCAAGTCCGCGGCATGCCGATGTTCAAGCGCGATGGCACACTGTGGCCCGGAATCCTCGCGGGTGTTTTATTTGCGCTCGAATTCCTGTTCATCTATCGCGGCCTGGTCTGGACCACGGCGACGCGCGGCGTGCTGTTTCTCTATCTGGCGCCATTCTTTGTCGTTATCGGATCGCGCTGGCTGGTTCCCGGCGATCGCTTCGGCGTTTCCCAATGGCTCGGCCTGCTACTGTCGTTCGCCGGTATCGTCATCGCATTCGGGCTGCCGACGCCAGCGACCAGTCCGTACCAGATGCTCGGCGACCTGATGCTGGTCGGCGGCGGCGCCGCGTGGGCTGCGACTACGCTGATCATCAAAGCAAGCGCGTTGAGCCGCATCAGCGCCGAGAAAACATTGCTCTACCAGCTTGTCGTTTCAGTGCCGCTGCTGGGACTCGGCGCCCTGATGTTCGGGGAACGTATCGATGCGATGCCGTCGGCAATTGCGCTGGGCGCGTTCGGCTACACGATCATCGTTGTCAGTCTCACCTTCGCGATGTGGTTCGCGCTCATCGTGCGCTATTCGGCGGCGCGACTCTCGGTTTTCACCTTCCTGGCGCCGCTGTTCGGTGTTGCTGCCGGCCACTTCGTTTTGAACGATCCGCTAACCCCGCCCTTCGCTCTGGCGGTGGTTGCGGTCGCGGTCGGCATCCTCCTCGTCAACCGGCCCCGGTGACGCTATATCGTGGGAGTCCGGGCCCCGCCGTATCCGCGGGCTGCCGCGGTATATTTATCTAAGGTACTGATCTAATGATGGAATTTTCAGGTCCTACCGAAAGGCACCAGACCGTCGCGGTCAAGGTCGGCAACGTCATCGTCGGTGGCGGCGCTCCCGTCGTGGTGCAGTCGATGACCAATACCGACACCGCCGATGCCGACGGGACGGCAAGGCAGGTGGCGGCACTGGCGCGCGCCGGTTCCGAAATCGTCCGCATCACCGTCGACCGCGACGAAGCCGCGGCTGCCGTGCCTCATATCAAAGACAAGCTTCGCAAGATGAATGTCGACGTGCCGATCGTCGGTGACTTCCACTACATCGGCCACAAGCTCCTGGCCGATCACCCGGCCTGTGCGGAAGCGCTCGACAAGTACCGGATCAACCCCGGCAACGTCGGCTTTAAGGAAAAGAAGGACCGGCAATTCGGCGCCATTGTCGAAACCGCGATCAAGTACAACAAGCCGGTGCGCATCGGCGCCAACTGGGGCTCGCTCGATCAGGAATTGCTGACGCACCTGATGGACGAGAACGCCAAGTCAAACCACCCGATCGACGCGCGCGACGTCACCCGCGAAGCCATGGTGCAGTCGGCGATGCTGTCAGCGGAACGCGCTGTGGAGATCGGTCTCCCAAAGAACCGCATTATCCTCTCTGCGAAAGTTTCGGCGGTGCAGGATTTGATCGGTGTCTATGGCGAACTGGCGCGACGCTCCGACTTCGCGCTGCATCTCGGCCTCACCGAAGCCGGCATGGGCTCGAAAGGCATCGTCGCTTCATCGGCCGCGATGGGCGTGCTGCTGCAGCAAGGCATCGGCGACACCATTCGTATTTCGCTGACGCCCGAGCCGAACGGTGACCGCACGGTGGAAGTGAAGGTTGGCCAGGAATTGTTGCAGACGCTGGGCTTGCGGACTTTCGTCCCGCTGGTCGCCGCCTGCCCCGGCTGCGGCCGCACCACCAGCACCACTTTTCAGGAACTGGCCTCGAGCATCCAGAGCTTCATTCGCGACTCGATGCCGGAGTGGAAGACGCGTTATCCGGGCGTTGAAGGCCTGAACGTCGCGGTGATGGGCTGCATCGTCAACGGCCCGGGTGAGTCCAAGCACGCCGACATCGGCATTTCGCTGCCAGGTACCGGCGAGACGCCGACCGCACCGGTTTTCATCGACGGCAAGAAAGCAGCAACGCTGCGCGGACCGACGGTTTCCGCGGACTTCCAGAAGATGGTGATCGAGTACATTGAACGGCGTTACGGCACCGGCACACGTACCGCGGCAGAATAGCGAGCGACGTGGACAAAACCCTAAGTACAAAATATTTAAGCGTCATCGACGATGGATTGGATCCCGCCGCCGATGACGCCAGACGCTGCGCCCCCTCGGGGCACGAGTTGTGCGCAGCTTGCGCTCCCCTTGTGGAAGGGGGAGCAATCGGAAACTATTCGTCGTCTACCGTCGCCAAGGCAGCAATTACATTTCCAATCTTCGCTGCCTCTTTCTTTGTTAAATCGCTGGGAATGCCAACGATCCGGACTACCACATTTGGCCGAATTCGGGACCGGGAATGCGATCCCCGATTGATCATCCAAAAATTTCTGATCTTTGACAACCGGTTTTTGATCATCGGCCTTCTCGGCCTTCGTAGCTCCTGACGTACGGGGAGCCCCGACAGTTGGTTTGAAAGAGAGGGGATTTGCGCGATACTTTTTGAAGTCTTCAAGTGCCGTAGTAACGCGTGATTTGTATACTTTGATGCTCTCTGGTTTGAATTCGGCGCCCTTCAAATTGCTAAATCGAATAGCCAATTCATTCAGATCGAGCTTTGTAACATCCTGCGCCTCTTGATCGGAAAGGATGCTCAAGAAGGTCTTCACTGCCGCCTTTCGAGAGGCGACTGTCATCTTATTCATAAGTCCCTTATTCCCAAGAAAATCTAGGAACTCCAAGAACTTAGCTTTTGAAAAATCAGTCATTTTGGATGCCTCATCTTAGACTGTCTGAATTAGGATATAATCGGTTATTGACAATGTCAACGCCAATTAAAATGGAGTGAATTGGCGCACAAAATCAAGGAATTGCCGATATCTGCCCCCATCCCCATGCAGCCTTTGACCCCTTTTGTTTGACCATTTCCTCCGTATAGCTAGGTTACCGACGCAAGCGAGCTGAAGGAGTAGGCGCGAGTGAACAGTACGGAACGCAAGCTTGAGGGTTCAGCCATCATCGCCGCGATCAAGGCTAGCGGCATCAAGTTCATTCTGTCAGTGCCAGACATCACGACGAGCGCGGGCCTGCTGGCACCGATCACCAAGGACAGGGACTTTGAGCTGGTCCGCGTCTGCAAGGAGGACGAGTGCATCGGCATCGCCACTGGTCTCGCCTATTCCGGCAAGCGCTCGCTGACCCTGATCCAGCACACCGGTTTTCTCGACTCGATCAACGCCATCCGCGGTGTGGCGGTCGAATACAATCAGCCGATCTGCATGATGATCGGACTGCTGCAGCACGATCCGGATCGCACGCCGCGTGAATCATCGCGCTACGGCGTGCGTATCGTCGAACCGATCCTCGAAGACATGGGCATCGTGCATCATCTGGTCAGCCTTGATGCTGACGTGCCGAAGATCAGGCCGGCAATCGACAAGGCCTATGCCGAGTCGCGCCCCGTCGCATTCCTGGTTGGACGGAGCCCGTCATGATGAAGCGCGAAGAATGTTTCAAAATTCTGGCGCGCCACATCAAGGACGAGGCAGTGGTCGCGACTTACAGCTCCGCGGTCGATTGGGTCAATGTCGCGCCACGCACGCTGAACTATACGTCGATCGGCGCGATGGGCCTCGATTCTTCGCACGGGCTCGGGCTTGCACTCGGCCGGCCGGACAAGCGCGTCGTGGTGCTGCAGGGCGACGGTTCGCTGCTGATGAATCTCGGCTGCCTGGTGACGATCGGCGCGGTGGCGCCAAAGAACCTGGTGCACTTCGTCGCGCACAACGAAACCTATGAGGCCAATGGCGGCCACCCTATTCCCAACCGCAAGGTCGATTTTGCCTCGATGGCCAAATCGGCCGGCTACGCCGCGACCTATGATTTCGCGGACCTGCGGATGTTCGAGCAGCAAATCGGACATGTGCTGGAGCAGCAAGGGCCGGTGTTCGCCACGCTTCATGTCGAGCCGACAAAGCCGCTGCAATACGATTATCCGAGCCTGTACGATCCGAAGAAGCGTGAAGCGTTCAAGCAAACCTGGAGCGCGTGAGCGTACAGACCTGTCGGATTGTTCAATGCCAGCGATGCCGCGCCGGGTACTGGCGCAGGATGCCGTCTAACTCATTCGCCTTTGTCAGCAATTCGTCCGCAACCTTGAGCAAACTGTCCCGCGCGCAGGGCTCTTTCGATTCCCGGCACGCCGCAATGCAGCGGGCGGCCATCTGCCGCAAAAACTCGCTATCCATTTTGTAAAGTCCCCGATCAAATCCCGCTGATTTGTTATTTCTGCTTGAGCAGGGACTCAATCAGGGTTTGCCTGACATGATAATGTTCGGTTGCCGTAGAAGACTCGCCGCGGGAGTATCGGGGCACCGGCAATGCCGACAGCTTCAGTGCTTGTTGCCAAGCCGGCGGGTCAGATCGTCGAGCTGGTCGAGATTGCGGTAGCGGATGCTGATGACGCCACCCCCGCCGCGATGATCGATGTTGACAACAAGGCCAAGCGCATCGGCCAACTGCTTTTCCAGCGCCAGCGTGTCGGTGTGTTTGTCATCCGATTGTTTCGGATTTTTGGCGCGACGGGATTCCTGGCGCGCGATTTTCTCTACTTGCCGCACATTGAACCCACGCGCGACGATTTCATCCGCTAGCCGTTCCGCGTCGTGATTGCCGACAAGAGCGCGCGCGTGGCCGGCACTGAGACGACCGGAATGGATATGCTCTTTGACCCGATCGGGCAGCGTCTGTAGCCGCAGCATGTTGGCGACATGGCTGCGGCTCTTGCCCACCATGCGTGCGACATCGTCCTGACTGTAGCTGAAATCGCGAACAAGCGCGCGATAGCCTTCCGCTTCCTCGAGCGGATTGAGATCGGAGCGCTGGACGTTTTCGATGATGGCAAGTTGCAGCGACTCCCCGTCGGTTGCCTCAATGACAACCACCGGTACCTCATGCAGCGGGGCGCGCTGCGCGGCGCGCCATCGGCGCTCGCCGGCGATGATCTCAAAAGCCTCTGACGTCCCGCGCACCGGCCGCACGACGATCGGTTGAATAATTCCGCGTTCACGAAGCGAAGCAGCAAGATCGTTAAGCTCGTCATCGGAAAAATTTCGGCGCGGGTTGCGCACATTCGGACGCAATGCTGCGGTCGGAACGCGGCGTTGGCCCTGCGGCCGCTGTTCGGCCGAACTCTCATTGCCGACGTCGCCGATCAGCGCGGCAAGGCCGCGGCCCAATCGCGATCGTGCGGCTTCGTCCGCCATTGCGGCCTTCCCTAACATTTCAGTCACGCGACTTGTCCGCCGCCTGACGAGAGTTCTTTTTCGCGCTGAATGATTTCAGTAGCGAGCCGCAAATACGCTTCGCTGCCGCTGCATTTCAGATCATAGACCAGCACCGGCTTGCCGTACGACGGCGCCTCTGAGACGCGCACGTTGCGCGGGATGATGGTGTCGTAGACTTTCCGTCCCATGAATTCGCGAACGTCGGCGACAACCTGGCCGGAGAGATTGTTGCGTGCGTCGTACATCGTCAGCACGATGCCGTGGATCGTGAGATCGGGATTGAGCTGCTTCTTCACCAACTCGACGGTTTTCAGAAGTTGCGACAATCCTTCGAGCGCGAAGAACTCGCATTGCAGCGGCACCAGAATTGCGTTCGCGGCGGCCATCGCGTTGATGGTGAGAAGATTGAGCGACGGCGGACAATCGACCAGCACATAAGTGAATTTGGTTTGTCCGGCAGCAACGGTGCCGAGCGGCGCCAGTGCGTTGCGCAGACGGAACGCGCGATCGCGCGCCTGACCGATTTCGAGTTCAAGTCCCGAGAGGTCGAGTGTTGACGGCGCGAGATGCAGGCGCGGCACTGCGGTCGCAACGATTGCATCCCGCAACGCGGTTTCGCCGACCAGCACATCGTAAGTCGAATGCAGCCGGCTGGCACGATCGATGCCAAGTCCGGTTGAGGCGTTGCCCTGCGGATCAAGGTCGATGATCAAAACTTCTTCGCCAATGGCGGCAAGCGCAGTGCCGAGATTGATCGCGGTCGTCGTCTTGCCGACGCCGCCCTTCTGATTGGCCACAGCGAGAACTCGCGGATGCTTCACGCTTTGGGCGTGGCTCTGACGGCTCCGGCGCCGTGAACGGGATCACGGTGGATGGTTGTTCTGGAGAGGTCGTGTCACTCATCGCCGTTACTTTCATGTGTCGCTTGGCGGGACTGCAACCTCAACACGCGCTATGGTTGAGTTACTGGAGTTGCACTCGTAATTTTAACAATCCCGGCCTTGGGATCGGTGAGGCTCGGGACCAAGGACGCCTGAATGCTCCAACATTTAGCGGCCTCGGTCAATTCAGCATCTACATCTTGTCCCTTCGGAAACAGCGCGACTGTACCGGTTTTCAACAATGGATAGGCTTCAGCCATAAGCTTCACAAGCGGAGCTAAGGCGCGAGCGGTCACAACCTCAACCGAGTCGGTCAGGTTGTCGACGAAATCCACAATGCGCACGGCGTGAATCTTTGCGGGTACTCCGGTTGCCCTCGCCGCCTCGCGTAGGAACGCCGCTTTCTTGGTATTGCTCTCGACCAGATGCACGCACGCACCGGGTGTCTCGGCGAGTGCACAAGCCAGCACCAGTCCCGGAAAGCCGGCGCCCGAGCCGAAGTCGGCCCAGATTTTCGCATGAGGCGCGAGCGCCAGGAGTTGCAGCGAGTCAGCAATATGCCGCGTCCAAAGCGTCGGAATGGTCGACGGCGCGATCAGATTGATCCGCTGCTGCCAGGTTAGAAGCTGACCGACGAAAAGATCGAGCCGATCGGATGTTTCACGTGAAACAGGTGTCAGCGCCAGCGCGCGAGCACGATCAGCGGACAGGTCAGGCAACCGCGCCATGGTCCGGCTTATGGGTTGGCTTCCGGCCAGACTTGAGACCATGCCGCCGCAGATGCGCAACGAGCAGCGTCAAGGCGGCGGGCGTGATGCCGTCAAGGCGGCCGGCATGTCCGATGGTGCGCGGGCGATGGGTTTGCAGCTTGTTGCGGACTTCGTTGGAGAGGCCCCGCAGCGCCGTATAGTCGAGATCTTCCGGCAAAATCAGGCTTTCATCGCGGCGATAGGACTCGACGTCAGCCGCCTGACGATCCAGGTAGACGTCGTATTTGGCGTCGATCTCGAGCTGCTCGGCGACCTTCGGCGACAGTTCGGCAAACCGCGGCCAGATCTTCGCCACGTCGGCAATGCCGATATCCGGATAAGACAGCAGCTCAAAAGCCGAGCGGCGTTGGCCATCTTTGCGCAGCGATATGCCGTGGCGTTCGGCTTCGGTTGGCGTCACCGCCTCGGCGCGGGCCATAACGCGGGCTGCGTCGAGCTCTGTCATCTTGGCGCGGTGCTTCCGGGCGCGTTCAGCACTCACACAACCAAGCGCGATGGCCCTGTCCGTCAGACGCTGATCGGCGTTGTCGGCGCGTAGCGTCAGCCGATATTCGGCGCGCGAGGTGAACATGCGATAGGGCTCGGTGACACCACGTGTCACGAGATCGTCGATCATCACCCCAACATAACCCTCGGCGCGATCGAAGGTGATCGGAGCTGAATTGCCGGCTCGCGCGGCGGCGTTCAAACCTGCCAGAAGTCCCTGTGCCGCAGCCTCTTCGTAACCTGTGGTGCCGTTGATCTGGCCGGCCAGGAACAGCCCCGAGACCCGCCTGGTTTCGAGCGAAGGCGTGAGCTCCCGCGGATCGACGTAATCGTACTCGATGGCGTAGCCGGGCCTGACGATGCGGACGTTTTCTAGCCCAGGAATCGTCGCCACCAGCGCCGCCTGTACGTCTTGCGGCAGCGACGTCGAAATCCCGTTTGGATAGACCGTCGTATCGTCGAGGCCTTCGGGCTCGAGGAAGATCTGATGCCCGTCGCGGTCGCCAAAGCGCACGATCTTGTCTTCGATCGAGGGGCAGTACCGCGGGCCCCGGCTTTTGATCTGGCCGGAATACATCGGTGAGCGATGCACATTGGCGCGGATTACAGCGTGGGTCTTCTCATTGGTACGGGTAATGCCGCATTGAATCTGCGGCACGGTAATACGGTCCGTCAGCACGGAAAATGGCTGAGGCGGATCGTCCCCTGGCTGCATTTCCACCGCCGACCAATCGATTGTGGTGCCATCGAGCCGTGGCGGCGTCCCGGTCTTCAGCCGCCCCAAGGCAAATCCGGCCCGCTCAAGGGTCTGCGAAAGCCCGATTGCTGGCGCCTCCCCGACCCTGCCTGCTGGAATTTGCTGCTCGCCCATATGGATCAGGCCACGCAAAAACGTGCCGGTGGTCAGGACCACAGCGCCACAGCCGACGACTTGATCATCCGCAAGACGCACGCCAGTAATCCGGCCGTCGATCAGCAGATCGTCGACTTCGGCCTCAATGACGGTGAGATTGGCCGTCTCGTGGATCGCCTGCTGCATCGCCGCCGCATAGAGCTTGCGGTCGGCCTGGGCGCGCGGGCCTCGAACGGCAGGCCCCTTACGCCGGTTAAGAACGCGGAACTGGATGCCGCTGGCATCAGCAATGCGCCCCATAAGTCCATCAAGAGCGTCGACTTCGCGAACTAAATGACCCTTGCCGAGACCCCCGATAGAGGGATTGCAAGACATCGCGCCAACGGTCGCGAAACGATGGGTGATCAGCGCCGTTCGCGCGCCCATGCGCGCTGCGGCGGCCGCGGCCTCACAGCCGGCGTGACCGCCTCCGACGACAAGAACATCGAAGCGCGTGTCCATCCAAATCTCCGAAAACGGATGTCTTCTAGCTAACGAACAATTCCCGGTCAAAAACACCGTGAAGCAAAATGTTTCACGTGAAACACGACTTGGACCACACCATCGCAGAAGCCGTTAACGATTCATTTACCAATACAGAAATCCCGGAAGATCACGTCCAGGATATCTTCGACATCGACACGGCCAGTGAGTTGGCCAAGGGTCGTTGCTGCCGATCGAAGTTCCTCGGCGATCAGCTCCTCGCTTCCAGACCGCTCTTTTGCCAATGCCCGATCCAGTGCCGTCACCGTTTGAGCCAGCGCCTGCCGGTGCCGGCCTCGCGTGATCAACACCGACTCGGTCGCCGCAAATTGTTCGGCAGCAAACTTTGCAAGCGCTTCGACCAATTCGCTTATTCCCTCTCCAGCCATGGCCGAAATTCGTATGCTGAATTCAAATTCAGTCTTATCGTATTTAACAAGCTGGTTGCGTGTTTTAACCTCAGTGACGTCGATTTTGTTTTCGACCAGCCACACCTTTGATTTTTCCAGGTTCCTGGGACGTTCAATGACCGCTCCGTCATTGGCCGACACGTCAACGACCCACAGCACCAGATCAGCCGCAGCGGCACGCTCGCCCGCCCGGCGAACACCTTCCTGCTCTACAGGCTCGTCGCTGTCGCGAATGCCCGCCGTATCCAGCAAGGTCATCGGATAGCCGCCGAGATCGAGATGAACTTCGATGATGTCACGCGTCGTACCGGCATGCGGCGATACGATTGCAGCTTCGCGGCGCGCCAGACGATTGAGCAACGTGGATTTCCCGGCGTTCGGCGGACCGGCGATCGCCACGATCAGGCCGTCCCGTAGCCGCTCGCCCCTGCCCCCGTCAGCCAGCGATGCTGCAATTTCGCTGCGCAGTTGCTGCGCAGCATAAAGCGCCGGACGGACCAACTCCTCCGGCACATCAGCCTCGTCCGAGAAATCAATCCGCGCCTCGACCAAAGCGAGTGCCTCGATCAGCCGCCGCCGCCAATCCTCAGCGCGGTCGCCGATCAGTCCCTTGAGCTGCCGGTAGGCCAGGCGCCGTTGCGCCGACGTTTCCGCAGCAATCAGGTCCGCCAGGCCTTCGACCGCCGTCAGATCCAGCTTGCCGTTCTCAAACGCCCGCCGCGTAAACTCACCGGCCTCGGCAAGCCGGCAACCCTCAACCGCACCAAGGGTGTCGAGCACCGCGGCAATGACCGCGTGACCACCGTGAAGCTGCACTTCGGCGACGTCCTCGCCGGTCTCGCTATTTGGGGCCGGAAACCATAGCGCCAGCGCTTCGTCGATCACCTCGCCGCCCCGATCGCGCACCCGTGCCAGTGCCGCCTTCCGCGGTTCCGGCACCCGGCCGATCAGCGCCTGCAACGCCGCGCCCGCGTGTGGGCCAGAAATGCGCACCACACCAATCGCCGCCGGCGGCCGGCCGGACGAAAGCGCGAAAATCGTGGCGGCTGTGCTCATGGCCGCAACACAGCGGCCACCCGCTCGCCCCGGTCAAGAGCCGGATCGCGCCGTTAGTCGAGCTATAGCTGAAGAAGACGATCCGTCTCAGGCGGCAGCGCCCCACAATCCCTTCGAAGCGAGCCGCGCACCCTCGACCAGCGCTTCAAGCTTTGCCCATTGCACCGACGGATGGCACCGCACGATGTCGTAGCTTTGCGCGAAACCGCAATCGGTACCGGCGATGACGTTCTCGCGTCCGACAAACTGCGCGAAGTTCTTCAGCCGCAGCGCCACCAGCTCGGGATGCTCAACCACATTGGTGGCGTGGCTAATGACGCCTGGAATCAGGATCTTTCCGTCCGGGAGCTTGACGTCTTTCCAGACCATGAACTCGTGGGCGTGACGCGGATTGGCCGCTTCGATCGCGTAGGCTTGGGCGCGCACTTTCAGGATCAGATCGACGATGATCCTGAGCGGGACATCCTGCACATGCGGCACGTTCCAGCTTCCCCAGCAGACGTGATACCGCACTTTGTCTTCCGGGATACCGCTCAGCGCGTGATTGGTGAGTTCGACACAGCGCTCGGCATATTTATACACGTCGCGCGGAGTCATCTCGCCGAGAAGCCGCGCGTATTCATGAGCCATATACGCGTCATCGAGCTGCAAAATAAAACCAGCATCGACAATCGTCTTGTATTCCTCCTTCAGCGCATCGGCGAGCGCCACCACGATCTCGGCATCATTCTTGTAGTAGGTGTTGAGCCAGAGCCCGCGCGCGCTCATCGGCGCCGCGACCGGCATAAAGGCACCTTCGACCTTCACGCCGGTGAGCCCCGACTTGAAATTATAGATGTCTCGCTTGATCGCGGCCTGCCCCTTGTAGGTAATAGGCGCTACGCAATCCCAGACCAGTGCCTTCGGCCGCGCGCTGGTATTGTCTGGCTTGAGCGGAGTCCTGGACTGCCCCGGCGGCAGCCAGTCGTAATATTGGATCGGGTGATAGGCCGCGTAGAACTCGGCAAACTGCGCGACCTCCGGGATCAAGTGATTCGGCGTCGCCTCATGATCGCCGTCGCGAAACTCTCGATGAACAAAGCCGCCGAGCCGCTCAGCCACATACCGAATCCAGCCGGCTTTGCCGAATTCACCGTCGCTGACGACGTCAATGCCAGTCGCGGCCTGCTGGCGGATCACGGCCGCCACTTCGTCCTTCAGCGTCTTTTCGAACACCGCCTGGTCATAACCGCGCTCGCGCTCGCGCGCCCACATCACGTCGCGGATCGCGGGCGGCCGTACCAGGCTGCCAACATGAGTGACCAGGATTCGGTCGGTGCTGCGTTTCATCGCTGAATTTCCGGCGTTGCTGACAACCTTTGAGCCCGCCCGATCATGGCTGGAAAGTTACAATCGCGGAAGCCGTTCGACGCGCGCTTTGCCACCTCGGAATGCCGGCCTACATTAGGACCATGACCGCAAAGTCCTCATCCACGACGCCGAACCGCTTGGCCCACGAGACCAGTCCGTATCTGCTCCAGCACAAGGACAACCCGGTCGCCTGGTGGGCGTGGGGACCTGAAGCACTCGCCGAAGCCAAGCGCGCCAACAAGCCAATTCTTCTCTCCGTCGGCTACGCCGCCTGTCACTGGTGCCACGTCATGGCGCACGAGAGTTTCGAGGATGACGCGACGGCTCAGGTGATGAACGAGCTGTTCGTCAATATCAAAGTCGATCGCGAAGAGCGGCCTGACATCGATCAGATCTACATGGCGGCACTGCATCACCTCGGCGAGCACGGCGGCTGGCCGTTGACGATGTTTCTCACACCCGACGGCGAGCCAATCTGGGGCGGTACTTACTTTCCGAAAGGTTCGCGTTACGGCAAACCGGCCTTCGTCGATGTGCTACGCGAAGTGTCGCGGCTGTTTCGCGAAGAGCCGCAAAAGATCGAGAATAATCGCGCCGCGCTGATGGAGCGGCTCGCCGGCAAGGCGCGGCCGCCGGGGATCGTCACGCTTGGCAAGGCCGAGCTCGACAACGCCGCGCGCCAGCTCGGCGGCGTCATCGATCCAGTGAACGGCGGCACTCGCGGCGCGCCAAAATTTCCGCAAACAGCATTGTTCGAATTATTGTGGCGGGCAGGGCTGCGCACCGGTGAAACCCGATATTTCGGCGCCGTCGATATCACGCTGCACCACATCTGCGAGGGTGGCATCTACGACCATCTCGGCGGCGGCTTTTCACGTTACTCAATCGACGAGCGCTGGCTGGTGCCGCATTTCGAGAAGATGCTCTACGACAATGCGCAGCTCCTCGAACTATTGGCGATTGCGCATCAACGCACCGGCAATGCGCTTTACCGGCAGCGCGCCTCCGAAACTGTAGCGTGGCTCCAGCGCGAAATGACCACTGCCGGCGGCGCATTCTCCGCGTCGCTCGATGCCGATTCCGAAGGCGAGGAGGGCAAGTTCTATGTCTGGTCGCTTCTCGAAATCACCGATGCACTTGGCGCGCCGGATGGCGAATTCTTCGCGCACCATTATGACGTTACCCAAGGCGGCAACTTCGAAGCTCACAACATCCTCAATCGCCTGAAACATCGTCGAGCGTAGTGACGCCGACGAAATCCGCCTCACGGCGCTACGTGAAAAGTTGCTGGCCGTCAGGGCTGAACGGATACGTCCGGGTCTCGACGACAAGGTGCTGGCTGACTGGAACGGCATGATGATCGCGGCCCTGACCAATGCCGGGCTGATTTTCGGCGAGCCGGCCTGGCTCGACATCGCTGCGAAGGCTTTCGATTTCGTGGCGCGCAGCATGACCAAGGCCGACCGTCTCGGCCATTCGTGGCGCGAGGAGCAGCTCAAATTTCCCGGGCTCGCCTCCGATTTCGCCGCCATGATCCGGGCGGCGCTGGCGCTGTACGAAGCCACCGGCCGGGAAGCCTACCTTGAGCAAGCCCTGAGCTGGCAACGCGCTCTCGATCGCGACTACGCCGATGCCAAGACCGGAACTTACTATCTCACTGCGGCGGATGCTGAGGGCCTGGTGATCCGTCCGGCGTCGACATCTGACGACGCTACGCCAAACCATAATGCTATTGCTGCCCAAAACCTGATCCGGTTGGCAGCGTTGTCAGGCGACGATCAGTGGCGAGAAAAGGCTGACAACCTGATCGGCGCCATTGCACCGGACGCGGTTGAAAATCTTTACATGCACATGGCGCTGTTCAACGCCGTCGACCTGCGGCTGCGCGTCGCCGAGATCGTCGTGACCGGGGAGGGGCCGCGACGCCGATCAGCTCCTCGGCGCCGCGCGGCAACTACCGGCGCTCGATCGCATCGTGTTCCATGCCGGCTCGGTGGACGCATTGCCACAACACCATCCGGCCCGCGACAAGATCGCCGCGGTCAGCGAACCCTCGGCCTTTGTCTGCGTCGGCGAAACCTGTTCTCTGCCGATTCACGATCCGGCCGGGCTAATCGCCGCCATAGACAGCGATGCGACATACTGAACGAATGGTCTCTTCGAGGCACGGAATGTGCTTTCATGAGATCTGCCGGGGCGAAGCGAGGGAGATCCGATCATGCGTTACGGGATCGCAGTTGCAGCCGCTGGCCTTACGGCCTTAGCTTCCTGGACCCTGTCGGCAACAGGCGCTCAAGCCGAAGAGTGGTGTGGCTATACAGCCAAGGACAATGCCGTGATCGAGTGCGGCTATACCACCGCCTCGGACTGTCAAGGCGCTGTCGGGAAGGGCGGTACGTGTTTTGTCGATCCTGACATTGCGCTCAGCACCAATCGGGCGACGCCGGTGCTGACAGCAAAGCTTTCAGCCAAACGCAGCTGACGCCCGAAGGCGGCTTTTTCAGCCGCCGCGTCAGGTGTTCATCGAGTCGAAGAACTCGGAATTGCTCTTGGTGTTGCGCAACTTGTCGAGCAGGAAGTCGATGGCGTCCATCGTGCCCATCGGATTGAGGATGCGGCGCAGCACGTACATCTTCTTGAGTTGATCCGGCGGGACCAGCAGTTCTTCCTTGCGCGTACCGGACCGGGTGATGTCCATCGCCGGGAAGGTGCGCTTGTCCGCTACCTTGCGGTCGAGGATCAGTTCCGAGTTACCGGTGCCTTTGAACTCTTCGAAAATCACTTCGTCCATGCGGCTGCCGGTATCGATCAGGGCCGTCGCGATGATGGTGAGCGATCCGCCTTCTTCGATGTTGCGCGCGGCGCCGAAGAACCGCTTCGGCCGTTGCAACGCGTTGGCATCGACACCGCCGGTCAGCACTTTGCCGGAGGAGGGCACCACGGTGTTGTAGGCGCGGCCAAGGCGCGTGATCGAGTCCAGCAGGATGACGACGTCACGGCCGTGCTCGACCAGACGTTTCGCTTTTTCGATCACCATCTCGGCGACCTGAACGTGGCGCACCGCCGGTTCGTCGAAGGTCGAGGACACGACTTCGCCCTTCACCGAGCGCTGCATGTCGGTGACTTCTTCCGGCCGCTCGTCGATCAGCAGCACGATCAGGTAGCATTCCGGATGGTTGTGCGTGATCGAATGGGCGATGTTCTGCAGCAGCACGGTCTTGCCGGTACGCGGCGGCGACACGATCAGCGCACGCTGGCCTTTGCCGACCGGCGCGACGATGTCGATGACACGGGCCGAAAGATCCTTCTTGGTCGGATCCTCGAATTCCATCTTCAGCCACTCGTCGGGATAGAGCGGCGTCAGGTTGTCGAAGTTTACCTTGTGGCGCGCTTTCTCGGGATCTTCGAAGTTGAGCGAGTTGACCTTGAGCAGCGCGAAGTAGCGCTCGCCCTCTTTCGGGCTGCGGATATGGCCGTCGATGGTGTCGCCGGTGCGCAAGCCGAAGCGGCGGATTTGCGATGGCGAAACATAGATATCGTCCGGGCCCGCCAGATAATTTGCTTCCGGCGACCGTAAAAAGCCGAAGCCGTCCGGCAAAACCTCGACGACGCCTTCGCCGACAATGTCGGTTTCGCGGGCTGAGAGTTGTTTGAGGATGGCAAACATCAATTCCTGTTTGCGCATCGTCGAAGCGTTTTCGACCTCAAGCTCCTCGGCAAACGAGACAAGCTCTGCCGGAGATTTGCTCTTGAGCTCCTGGAGTTTCATTTCTTGCATTTAGATAGTCCTGTGGAAATTAGGCCGGCGGCGAGATGAGGGGAGGGCGTCGCAGGCGGAAGGAAGTCGCAGGTCTTGGGGCTAAGTTGGGCTAAGTCTGTTAGGCCAAGTCTTTTTAGCCAGGTCTTGGTTTGGCTAAGTCTTGGACTTGAAGAGATTTAACCCCGGCCCCGATGCATCAATCGGCTCCAGTTCGCTGGAGCCAGAACCCGAATGCATCCGCCTACGTTCGGTGGGATGGCGCCAAGATAGGAAAAGAGCTCAGTTCTCGCAAGGGCTACAACGAGATTTGCACTAAGAACGCGTGAACTTCAGAACGGTTTCAAAACCACCAGCAGCACAATCAGGATCATGAGTACAGTTGGTATCTCATTGATAATCCTATAGAAATACTGTGATTTACGGTTGCTATCGGTGGCAAAATCCTTGCGCCAGCGGGACAGCATTCCATGCACCGCCGAGAGTGCGAGAACGAGCACGATCTTGGCCCAAAGCCATCCCGGCAAGTACCCGGCATAGTGAGAATCAGCGACGAACCAGACGAGCCAACCGCCGAAAATATAAGTCGCGATCATCGCCGGATTGATGATGCCGCGGAGCAGCCGACGCTCCATCACCTTGAAGGTTTCCGATTGTACGGAGCCTTTCTCGGCAGCGCAGTGATAGACGAACAGCCGCGGCAGATAGAGCATTCCCGCCATCCAGGCGATCACCGCGATGATGTGGAAGGCCTTGATCCACGCATACATGATTGAGGGGCTCTAGTTCCTCACCGCGCGCACGCGCGCTACCAGGCGTTCGACATGGGCGATCGGCGTATTCGGCAAAATGCCGTGGCCCAGATTGAAAATAAACGGTCTTTGTCCAAGCGCCTCAATAATCGCATCGATAGCACGGTCGAGTGCATCACCACCGGCGAGCAGCACCAGTGGATCGAGATTACCCTGCACCGTTCGCTTCGGCTGTACCTGATCGCGGGCAACGCCAAGCTCGACCATCCAGTCTAGCCCGATCGCATCGACCTCTACCGCATCGAGATAACGCGCAATCTCGGTACCGGCGCCGCGTGGAAACCCGATGATACGCGCCGACGGTATTTTCTCACGAACCGCTTTCACGATCTTTGCCGCCGGCGCGATGCACCACTTCTTGAATTCATCGGCAGGTAGGACACCTGCCCAGGTATCGAAAATCTGCACACCATCGACACCGGCTTCGAACTGCCTGACCAGATAGCTCACCGAAGCTTCGACGAGCTTTTCAATGAGCACGGCAAAATCTTTTGGATGCTGATAGGCAAACAGCCGCGCCGGTGACTGATCCGGCGTGCCGCGCCCTGCGATCATATAGGTCGCTACGGTCCACGGTGCCCCGCAGAAACCAAGAAACGTTACATCAGCTGGCAGTTCCCGCTTAACCAGACGGATCGTCTCGTAAATTGGCGCCAGCAATTCGTGATTTATTTCCTCTCGCAGCCGCGCCAAGGCTGACGGTTCCTCCAGAGCATCAAGCCGCGGTCCTTCGCCCTCGACGAAACTCACGCGCTGTCCGAGCGCATGCGGAATCACCAGAATATCCGAGAACAGAATTGCCGCATCGAAGCCAAAACGGCGAATCGGCTGCAACGTCACTTCTGACGCAAGCGTTGGATTAAAGCAAAGATCCAGGAAACTGCCGGCCTGCTCCCGGACTGCCCGATATTCCGGCAAATAGCGTCCTGCCTGCCGCATCAACCAGATTGGTGGTGACGATGTCGGCTTGCCAGCCAGTACACTGAGTAGCGGTTTTATCACAGGCCTATCAGGCATACTCAGTCTTCACTCTAACTCAATTCTATTAGAATCTGTTTGTAGTAGTTGGAGCGTTGATTAGACTCATACATTGCTACGCACATACCATCCACATCCTACCCACATATACCCGGTCTTGCTCACTGCCCTTCGTCGAGAATATTTCGGGCGATTTTCCATCTAGCAGCGCTTTAATTACCGCGGCTGGCGCAGCTCATACACATTTCACCATTGCCAGGTTCGCAGTGTGCCAATTCTGACCACAGCGGCAGGAGTGTGGATGAAGTTTGGGTCATATCCCCTAATATGCTTGCCCTTAAGGGAAAGCCGTGGCCTTCTCCCCAGTCATCGACAGGTTGTCCATTAGTTATATGGCGCAGGTCCCTAGCTATTTTCATCTGCACCTGATCTCGGATGCGACGGGCGAGACGCTGATTACGGTCGCCCGAGCTGCTGCGGCACAATACGCCAAAGTCATGCCCGTCGAGCATGTGCACCCGCTGGTTCGTACGCAAAAGCAACTCGACCGGGTTTTGGCCGAACTTGATGAAGTCGCCGGGCATCGTCCTCTACACGCTGCTTGAGGACAACCTGGTCAAAAAGATCGAAGACAAGTGCAGTGAGCTTGGCCTGCCATGTCTTTCAATCCTGGGACCGGTCCTGCACCTGTTTCAGTCCTATCTTGGCGGCGAGACCACGCATAAAGTCGGCGCCCAGCACACCCTCAATGCCGAATATTTCCGCCGGATCGATGCGCTCAACTACACGATGATGCACGATGACGGCCAATTGCACGACGATCTCGAGGAAGCCGACGTAGTTCTGGTCGGCGTATCGCGAACCTCGAAAACGCCGACGTCGATTTATCTCGCCAACCGCGGCGTCAAGACTGCAAACGTACCGATGGTGCCGGGCGTTCCACTGCCTGCGAATGTCGAGCAGTTACAGCGTCCATTGGTTGTCGGCCTGTTCGCAACGCCTGAGCGTATCGTGCAGATCCGGCAAAACCGGTTGCTCGGTCTGAAAGTCGAGCGGGATGACGACCAATACATCGACCGGCAGGCGGTAGCGGAGGAAGTTGCGGCTTCACGCCGGTTATGCGCCAAACATAATTGGCCGTTGATCGACGTCTCCCGGCGGTCGATTGAAGAAACCGCTGCGGCTGTGCTGGCGCTGCTTGGCGAACGCCGCCGCCACAAGGCCTCATAAGCAATGTTGTGGCTTGCTTCCACGCCGCTGGTGCTGGCGTCGAAAAGCGCAATCCGCCGCACGCTGCTTGAGACCGCCGGCATCCCTGTTGAAGTTTGTGCCGCCAATATCGACGAGCGGGGTATCGAAACGAAGTCGTCCGCGCAAACGCCGGAGGCCGTGGCGGTATTGCTTGCGCGTGAAAAAGCCTCGGCTATCGCGCGATTTATGCCCGGTCGTTTGGTCCTGGGCGCCGATCAGGTATTGGGATTGGACAATCAGCGGTTTTCCAAGCCAAACGACCGAGCCGCAGCGCACGTTCAGCTTCGCGCGCTGTCCGGACGTACCCACGCGCTTTATTCCGCTGTCGTTTTCGTTCAGGACAGCACTGTGCTGTTTGAACACGTTGGCATCGCCCGGCTGACCATGCGCGCATTTTCAGATCGTTTCCTCGACGACTACCTCGATGCAGTCGGTGACGCGGCCACGGCGAGTGTTGGCGCTTACCAGCTGGAAGGGTTGGGCGTTCAACTTTTCGATCGCATCGAGGGTGACTATTTCACGGTACTCGGTTTGCCGCTGCTGCCGGCGCTGGATTTTCTCCGCCGTCACGGAAGCATGGCCCGATGAAAGCCGCGCGCCCCTTTGTACTTTGTCTGACCGGTTCGCTTGGCATGGGTAAATCTGCGACGGCGAAGATGTTCGCCGAAGCCGGCGTGCCGGTGCACGATGCCGACGCAGTCGTGCATGAACTCTATGCCGGCGAGGCCGTACCGTTGATTGAAGCGGCGTTTCCGGGGTCGACCACGGCAGGCGCGGTAGACCGGCAGAAACTTGCGGCGATGGTCATCGGCGACAAGACGGCACTCAAACGGCTGGAAGCCATCGTGCATCCGCTGGTCGGAGCGGCGAGGACCAGGTTCCTCGACGCCGCCGAAGCCGATAACACGCCCGTTGTCGTTCTCGATATTCCGCTGCTGTTCGAGATCGGTGGCGAGGCACGCTGCAACGCCATCGTCGTTGTCTCGGCGCCGGCGGAAGTCCAGCGCACTCGCGCCTTCGAGCGGCCCGGTATGACCGAAGAGAAATTTGCCGCTTTGGTCGCAAAACAGGTTCCAGACGCGGAGAAGCGCCGCCGCGCCGACTTTATCGTGGATACTTCAAAAGGTTTCGATCACGCCCGTGCCCAGGTGCGCGACATCCTGGGCACGATTGCTAGAATGCAGCAGCAAATGTGATTCGTTTGCCTGACAAGTTCTTGGCTAGATTCTTGGCGAGACCCGATGCGCGAGATCGTCTTCGATACCGAAACAACCGGGCTTGATCCCTTGCAGGGTGATCGTCTGGTCGAGATCGGCTGTATTGAGATGGTCAACCGATTTCCAACCGGGAAGACGTTCCATTTTTACTTCAATCCGGAACGCGACATGCCGGAAGGGGCTTTCAAGGTTCACGGTCTTTCGATCGACTTCCTCAAGGACAAGCCGTTATTTGCCGAAAAGGCTGACGAGCTTATTGCGTTCATTGGTGATGCCCAGCTGGTCGCCCACAATGCAATGTTCGACCTTGGCTTCCTCAATGCTGAACTGGAGCGTGCCGGCCGTGGCGGCGTGAGCCGTGAGCGCATGATCGACACGCTGTTACTGGCGCGGCGCAAACATCCCGGCGGTTCAAACCGTCTCGACGACCTCTGCGTGCGATATTCAGTCGATAATTCCCGCCGCACCAAACACGGCGCGCTGCTCGATGCCGAGCTTTTGGCGGAGGTCTATGTCGAGCTGATCGGTGCGCGTCAGGCATCGCTGGTGCTGTCGCAAACCGCGGCGGTACCGATGGCCGCAGCAGGCTCGGTTGTCATCGTGCGCGAACGCGCCGTGCCGCTGGCTCCGCGAATTACCGACGAAGAACGTGCTGTACATCGCGAGTTTGTCGCGTCGCTCGGCGACAATGCGATCTGGCGCGACTATCTCAGCTTGGCGTGATCGACGGCGGTGCCGCAGCTTGCGCTGCCGCCAGGCGCTGCCGGTAGAGATCGGCGAAATCGATCGGGTTGAGCAGCAGCGGCTGGAATCCGCCGTTGCGTACCGCGGTCGCGATGATCTCGCGCGCAAACGGAAACAGCAGGCGCGGACATTCGATCATGACGAAAGGCTGCAGGCTGTCTGCCGGCACATTAATGACGCGGAACACGCCGCCAAACACCAGCTCGAAACTGTACAGCACCGTGCGTTGGGATTTGGCGTTGCCTTCTTGGGATTCGGCCTTGCCTTCGAGACGGAGCACCACCTCGAAATCGGTTTCCGACATCGGCACTGCATCGACATTGATCTGAATGTTGATGTTCGGCTGCGTGCTGCTTGGCGCCAGCGAGCGCGGCGCGTGCGGATTCTCGAACGAGAAATCCTTGACGTACTGGGCGATGACGCCAATTTGTGGCATCGCCATCTGCGGCTGCGGGCCGCCATTTGTCGTTGACATGAGGGTCTCCGCTCGCGCCAACATGCGCGGCGCGATTGGCTATCACAGGGCAGGGGGCCGAACAATGCCGCCTGTCCGGGCCGCTTGGGCCCTGATGACGATTTCAGCAACTGCCCCAAAACCGGGAAATGCAGCCTTCCCGGCGCCCGATGCCGCCGCTTTGCATTGTTGGCGTGGGGGCGGCAATCGTTTAAGGTTTGCGGCGTCACGCCATTGCCGCTTTAACGGCCTCTGGATGGTTGCCCGGGCGTGCCTATCTACGGTTTAGGGAGCAAGGTTCCCTGCCGTTCACAACGCCGAGAGAAATGTCAAACGTGTTCGACATTTACACGATCATCTTTCTGGCGCTCGCAGTGTTCATTTTCCTGCGCCTGCGCAGCGTGCTGGGCCAGCGTACCGGGCGCGAGCGTCCGCCCTACGACCCGTATTCGGCGCGCGATGCAGTGCGCAGCCCGGTTACCGACGGCAAGGTTGTGACATTGCCGACCAATCCGCCGGCCGCGATTGTCCGGCCAGCGCCCGCGGAACCGGCAGAGCCGGCGGCACCTCCGGCCGAACGGTGGAAGGATATCGCCGAACCGGGCTCGCCGGTCGCCGCCGGACTGGACGCCATCGCCGCGGCGGATACGGATTTTGACGCCAAACATTTCATCACTGGCGCCCGCACCGCTTACGAGATGATCGTTACAAGCTTTGCCGAGGGCGACCGCCGGCAACTCAAAACGCTGCTGTCGCGCGAAGTGTTCGACGGCTTTGACACGGCGATCACCGAGCGCGAAGGCCGCGGCGAGACCTCCGAGACCCGTTTTGTTTCAATCGATGCCTCGACGATTACCGCGGCGGAATTGCGCAATCGCACTGAGCAGATCACCATGCGCTTTCTCTCCAAGCTGGTATCCGCCACACGTGACCGCAGTGGCGCCGTGGTTGACGGCAGCGCCGACAAGGTCACTGACGTAACCGACGTGTGGACCTTCGCGCGCGATATTTCCTCGCGCGATCCGAACTGGAAAGTGGTCGCCACCGAAGCTGGGCACTAGTGGAGCGGATTTGACATTCGCTCCCCCCTTCCGCTCGCCCGTGAAGCGAATGTCAAATCCAAAAGCTCCACTAGCACTTATAATTTCTAGTGGTTCTTTGATTCAAACATTCGCACGAGGCGCCTCCGAAATGGGATGCGAATGTTTGAATCGAACCACTAGAACCATGCCGGTGCAGTGTCGGGCGTTGTGTCTGGTCGCGCTGCTGATCGGTTTGTCCGATGCCGTCAGCAGCGCACGCGCCGGCGATCCGATCAAATTTTCCGGTACGCAATACGAGCCTGTCGAATGGGCAGCTCTCGATGGCTGGGCGAATGACGATCACGCCGCAGCGTTCTCGACTTTTCTGGCGAGCTGTCGTGCGCTTACAATCAGCAAGCAACGGCAGGCCACCGATCTGACGCCTATCGTCGCCTCGCTCAGGGATGTTTGCACGCGCGCTTTTGCGGCAATTCCGCTCGACGACGATGGTGCGAAGAAATTTTTTGAAGATAATTTTCGGCCGCTGCGGATCAACCGGATCGGCGATGCAAGCGGATTTCTGACCGGCTATTACGAGCCGATTATCGAAGGCTCGCGGGTGCCGACCGGCCAGTTCACCGCTCCGCTTTATCGGCGGCCG
This sequence comes from uncultured Alphaproteobacteria bacterium, assembly GCA_963739945.1. GTDB lineage: Bacteria > Pseudomonadota > Alphaproteobacteria > Rhizobiales > Xanthobacteraceae > BOG-931. The sequence continues at coordinate 45,066 of CAVUCN010000013.1, forward strand.
CCCAATCTTGTCGTGGCCGGGCGGCGCAAGCTTGGCGATTCCTTCCCGAGCAAAGGCGTCAAGGTTGGCCGCCGCTTCGGCCGCCGCAAAATCGTGCCGTATTACGACCGCGGCCAGATCGAAGAAGGCGCGCTCGACGGCTGGCATCTGGAAATCTGTTACCTGCACGACCCGGTCGATGTGCTGTTCGCGCAGATCCAGGGTTCGGCACGGATCAGGCTCGAGGATGGCACCATCCTTCGCGTCAACTACGACTCGCACAACGGCTGGCCTTATACGCCGGTTGGCCGGGTGCTGGTGGAACGCAGCATGCTGACCAAGGACAGCGTGTCGATGCAGAGCATCCGCGACTGGATGGAAGCCAATCCCGATCTGGCCAAAGACGTACGCCGGCAGAACAAGTCCTATGTGTTCTTCCGCATCACCGACCTGGCGACCGAGGACGAGGCGATCGGCGCCGAGGGTGTGCCGCTGGTGCCGGGTCGCTCGATTGCGGTCGATCACGCGCTGCATGTTTATGGCATGCCGTTTTTCATCGACGCCAACCTGCCGATCGCCAACGAAAAGACTGGCACACAATTTCACCGGCTGATGTTTGCGCAGGATACCGGCTCCGCCATTGTCGGGCCGGCGCGCGCCGATATTTATTTCGGCGCCGGCGACGAGGCGGCGCGCATGGCCGGGCGCATCAAAAATGCCGGCGATTTCATGATGCTGATTCCGCGCAGCCTGGATCCGGTCGAGGCCGGGCGCGACATGCCGCTGCCGCCGGAGCGGCCGTCGAGTTTCAGCCTCAGTCTCACCACGACGATGGACGATCCCACCGATGTTCCCGATGCGGCGCCAGTCCCTGCATCGGCGGCCAAGCCGGCCACGGTTGCAGCCCCGCCTGCGCCGAAGCGGAACGCGCGGCCGAAGCCGTGATGTTTTTACCATGAGCCGGCGCCGGCCATTAAGCGACGAGGAACGGGCGCTTTGGAAAACCTTTGTCCGTTCGATCAAGCCGCTGCGAAACGCGGCAAAAACCACTGAGCCGGATATTCAAGAGATAAAAGCGCCGGTGAAAATGCCGGCCAAGCTTCACCCGCCGTCACGTGTTGCTGCGTCGCGAGAAATCTCTGCGCCGAAGTTGCCTTCACTTGCGCCGCTGGACCGGCGCACGAAGCAACGCGTCGCGCGCGGGCGCGACCCGATCGAAGCACGTCTTGATCTTCACGGCATGACGCAAATGCAGGCGCATGCCGAGCTGTTGCGGTTTCTACGCCGGGCCCAGGCGGCTGGCGCCAAAACCGTGCTGGTCGTGACCGGCAAAGGCTTCGGTGCGCGTTCGCGTGGCGGCGAGCACGAAGCGGATCGCGAGCGCGGCGTGCTGCGGCGGCAGGTTCCAATGTGGCTTGCGCTGCCGGAATTTCGCCTGCTTGTCGTCGGGTTCGACGATGCTCATGCCGGACATGGCGGTCAGGGCGCGCTTTATGTGCGCTTGCGGCGTGCCCGCTAAGTCATTGGCTGCGAAATCCAATTAACCTTAACCACCAGAAGGCTTGGGAAAAGCCTGATCCGTTGCAAGAAATCGTCAAAGTCGTCTGCGAGAACGGTGTACGGGAAGTAAAGCCGTCAGCAGTTGGAGTGATCGATCATGTCCGAAGCCATCGCCACACAGCCGAACCAAAGTCGACCCAACGCACTCCGAACGATGGCCGGGTTTTCGCAGAGATCGAAAAGTGGATGGAAATGATCCGCGAGATCAAAGACGAGCGGATCAAGAACTAGGCACTGTCGGCTGCGCGCTATTCGACCTTGATCCCCGCGGCCTTGATCACGGTATTCCACTTCGCCGAATCTGTTTTCAGATAATCGCGCAGCTCGGCCGGCGACAGATCCCTTCGCCGCATAGGCCGTTTGCGCGAGCTGATCGATCACGGCCTGCTGTGCCAGCACTGCTGTGACGTCGCTGCTGAATTTCTGCACGATGTCCTGCGGTGTCTTGCCCGGCACGAATACGCCTTGCCAGGAATCGACGACGTAGTTCGGGAGGCCCGACTCGCTCATCGTCGGGATATCCGGCGCGGCCGACGACGCGTTTGGTCCCGGTCGTGGCAAGACACCGGGCCTGCCCGGAGCGTGAATAAGTCAGCAACTCACCGCTGCCGAAATAGCAGTCGATGCGGCCGGGGATGAGATCGATGAAAGCCGGTGCCGCACCACGATAGGGCACGTGAGTCAGTTGCAGGCCTGCCATCTGCATGAACAGTTCGGCGGCAAGATGCGGCGCGCTGCCAGTCCCGGGCGAGCCCATCACCAGTTTGCCCGGGCGTTCCTTGGCGTAAGCGATAAACTCCGCGACGGTCTTCGCCGGCGATGAGTTCGGCACGAACATGAAGAACGGAAATTTCGCCACCAGCGAGACCGGCGCAAGGTCGTTGACCGGGTCGTAATCGAGCGTGCGATAGAGCGAGCTATTTACCGCAAGCGACGACGTACCGTAGAGCACCGTGTAGCCGTCCGGGTCGGCATGGGCGACAAAAGCATTGCCAAGATTGGTGCCGCCGCCCGGCTTGTTGTCGATAACCACCTGCTGGCCCCAATGCTTCGACAATTGTTCGCCGAGGACGCGCGCAACCGAATCGGTTGGCCCTCCGGGCGCCAGTGGCACGATCATGTGCACCGGCCGATCGGGCCAGGCTGCAGCACGTGCGTCACGCGAGGCGAACGTCGGCGTGATTGCGGAAGCAGCGGTGAGAGCGATGAGTTGGCGGCGTGTAAACACGGCATAAATCCCGGCTTGACCGGAAGAGATTAGCGTTCCGGAAGCGGCCGTGCCACGAGTCAACGCCAGCCAGGCCTGCGTCACGCTGACCTGCCTGACAGGACGCTCAGAGGATGAAACGGCTGAGGTCGACGTTCTTGGCGAGATCGCCGACGTGCTTATGCACGTAGGCGGCGTCAATACTTATCGTTTCGCCGGAGCGGTCGGGAGCGGCGAAGGAAACTTCATCGAGCACGCGTTCCATCACGGTCTGCAGCCGCCGCGCGCCGATATTCTCGACGCTTGAATTGACCGCCACCGCCACGTCGGCGACCGTGTCGATGGCGTCTTCGGAGAATTCGAGCGTCACGCCTTCGGTCGCCATCAGCGCGATGTATTGCTTGATCAGCGACGCTTCCGGCTCGGTCAGGATGCGCCGCATGTCGTCGCGCGTCAGCGGTTTCAGCTCGACCCGGATCGGCAGCCGGCCTTGCAACTCGGGCAGCAGATCCGACGGTTTGGAAATGTGGAACGCGCCCGAGGCAATGAACAGGATGTGGTCGGTCTTCACCTGACCATGCTTGGTGGCGACCGTCGTGCCTTCGATCAGCGGCAGCAAGTCGCGCTGCACGCCCTCGCGTGACACGTCGGCGCCGACGCGGCCTTCGCGGACGCAGATTTTGTCGATCTCATCGAGAAAAACGATGCCGTTGTTTTCGACCGACCTGATCGCCTCCTGGGTCAGTTGCTCGGTGTCCAGCAGCTTGTCGGATTCCTCGTTGATCAGAATTCGCGTAGGAATCGTGCACGGTGACGCGGCGGGTCTTGGTGCGACCGCCGCCGAGCTTGCCGAAAATGTCACCGATCGAGATGGCGCCCATCTGTGCACCGGGCATGCCGGGAATTTCGATCATCGGCATGCCGCTGCCTCCGGCCTGCACCTCGATCTCGATTTCCTTGTCGTCGAGTTCGCCGGTGCGCAATTTCTTGCGGAATGTCTCTTTGGTCGACGCGCTGGCGCCGGCGCCGACCAGTGCGTCGAGTACGCGATCCTCGGCGGCCTGCTGCGCGCGCGCCTCGACGTCCTTGCGTTTTTTGTCACGCGTCTGCCCAATCGCAATCTCGACGAGATCGCGCACGATCTGCTCGACGTCGCGGCCGACATAGCCGACTTCGGTGAACTTGGTGGCTTCGACTTTCAGGAACGGCGCACCGGCGAGTTTGGCAAGACGGCGGGAGATTTCCGTCTTGCCGACGCCGGTCGGCCCGATCATCAGAATATTTTTGGGCAGCACTTCCTCGCGCAACCGGTCGTCAAGCTGCAGTCGCCGCCAGCGGTTGCGCAGCGCAATCGCAACGGCGCGCTTGGCATCACCCTGGCCGACAATGAAACGGTCGAGCTCGGAAACGATTTCGCGGGGAGAAAAATCACTCATGAATTTCGTACCATTAAAAGGGCGCGTCCGTCGGGCGTGTCCACCAGACGGGATTTTTCAAATCCGGCCTTCTTGTAAGCCCTGATGGCGCGGCTGTTTTCGGGATCGGGGTCGGTCACAACACGGGGCGTTCCCGCCTGCAGCAGCTTGTCGACGAAGCTTTTGATCATCGCGGAGCCGTGACCGCGTTCGATCATGTCGGCCTCGCCGATAAACTGGTCGATACCGCGCGTGCCGGCCGGCAAATCACCGAAGCCGTTGTCCGGCCATGCCGTCGGGTCGTAGCACTGCAGATAGGCGAATGGGCGGTCGTCCGTGGATACGATGAATTGCTCCATCGCCGGATGGGACACGTCCCCGCTCACCAGTGCGAACTGCTGGTCGGGATCGCCCCACCACTCGCTGACATGTGGCGCCCGCAGCCAGCGGCGCACTGTCGGCAGGTCTTGCGCTGTCATGGGTCGAAACTCATAGCGACATGCATGCATTGGTCGGCGATTTGGGACGCTGTTAATGACCGATGACTCCGCCTTGCCAGGAGCGAATGGCATCGAACGGATAGATAAGCATGATTATGTTGAGTGTCAGGTTGTCGCGAATGACATATCCAGCCAGGGCCTCCATCAAAACGGCGGCGAGGACAATCGACCAGACCGGCAGCCGGTAGGCGAGGCCGAAACCAAACATCATCGTCAGCGTGTCGGAGAGCGAATTCAGAATGCTATCGCCGTAATAGTTGAGCGAGATGGTCTCGCTGCGGTAGCGATCGATGATGAAGCTGCTGTTCTCCAGAATTTCCCAGCCGCACTCGACCAGCATTGCAAGCACAAGACGCGCGGCGACCGGCGCGCGAGGCAACGCGAGCCAGGTCAGGCCATAGAGACCGAAGCCGTGGATTAGGTGCGATAGCGAATACCAATCGAAAATCTGCTGCGAGATTTCCGAATTTTGCCTGCCGCCAACCCACAGTTTGATCGTCCCGCAGGTGCACATCGCAACGCGGCCAAGGGCCAGTTCGGTTCCCGCCTGGACGGCGAGGAGTGACGCAGCGATCAGCACGAAAGTCCACGCCGGCATCTTGCGCGTCTGTGCGGCGAAGGCTTCTGTGCAACGGACGAATGGATTGGTCATGTCGCGTGGAGGTTTGTGCGCCACGAGTGGCGGCGCGCTCAAGTCTTCAGTGTCTCGATCGTCACGTTACGGTTGGTGTAGACGCAGATGTCTGCGGCAATATCGAGGGACTTGCGGACAATCGCTTCGGCATCAAGCGGGCCATCGGCGAGCGCACGGGCAGCCGCAAGTGCATAGTTGCCGCCGGAGCCGATACCGGCGATGCCGGCTTCCGGCTCGAGCACATCTCCGGTTCCGGTCAGCACCAGCGATACGTCCTTGTCGGCGACGATCATCATGGCCTCGAGCCGGCGCAGATAGCGGTCAGTACGCCAGTCCTTGGCCAGTTCGACGGCGGCACGCATGAGCTGTCCGGCATACTGCTCGAGCTTCGATTCCAGCCGCTCGAACAGCGTGAATGCGTCGGCGGTGGCGCCGGCAAAGCCGCCGATGACCTCGCCTTTGCCCAAACGGCGTACCTTCTTGGCGTTGGCCTTGACGATGGTCTGGCCGATCGAGACCTGGCCGTCGCCACCAACCGCGACCAGTCCGCCCTTGCGGACGGTCAGGATCGTGGTGCCGTGCCAGAGACTGGATTGGCCGGTTTCAGCAGATTGCATGGTCAGGAAACCTTGTTCTTGGAAAGATTTAGGAGTTGGCTCCCGGCAATGCAATTGCACAGGGGTGAGACTGGGCGAGACATTGGCGGCGCGGACAACCCCTGTTAAAAGGCGCGCAAATTGACGCGGCAAATGGCCAAAACCGTCAGGCGCAAGGCGCAACATGCGTAAGGCAACCGTAAAGCGGACCACCAAAGAAACCGACGTCGAGGTTGCAGTCGATCTCGACGGCACCGGCGCGTCTTCGATCGCGACCGGTATCGGCTTTCTCGACCATATGCTCGATCTTCTCGCGCGGCATTCGCGGATCAACCTGACCGTCAAGGCCAAGGGCGATTTGCATATCGACCAGCACCACACGGCTGAAGACGTCGGTATCGCGTTCGGCCAGGCGGTGAAGCAGGCGCTCGGCGACATGAAGGGCATCACCCGCTATTCCGACGTGCATCTGCCGATGGACGAAACGCTCACCCGCGTTGCGCTCGACATTTCCGGCCGGCCTTTCCTGGTTTTTCAGGTTGAATTCGTGCGCGCCAAGATCGGTGACTTCGATACCGCTCTGGTGCAGGAATGGTTTCAGGCCTTCGCCGTGAATTGTGGCGTGACACTCCACGTCACCACGCTCTATGGCAGCAACGACCATCATATTGCCGAATCCTGCTTTAAAGGATTGGCGCGGGCGTTGCGCGCGGCCGTGGCGATCGATGCGCGTGCCGCCAACGAAGTGCCCTCGACCAAGGGCAGTCTGGGCGGATGACAGGCCTCACCTTATTTGAAGGATGGGGTTTGCGAGTAACGAGAAGCGGCGAGACCGGAAATGGCGATTTATACCGTGCACGAGCCGCCGTTGCGGACCGGCGCCGCCGCGCCCGATCCTGAGCGCTATGTTTTCGTGCGCGACGGTTTCTCGTTCTGGGCCTTCGTCCTCGGACCGTTGTGGATGCTGCGGCACCGGATGTGGCTCGTGCTGCTGATCTATGTCGTCGTCTCGATTGTGCTTGATGCAGCCATCAGGGTCGCCGGCGCGTCGGGTTTCGTTATCGGCTGCGTCGGATTTTTGATCTCGCTGCTGATCGGGCTGGAAGCAAGTTCCCTTCGCCGCTTCACGCTGCCGCCGCCGCGGCTGGAAATATGCCGGCGTGGTCAGCGGGGAGGATCGCGAAGCCGCCGAACGGCGCTTCTTCGACACCTGGCTGCGGCGCGACCGGCAGCCGGCTGCGCCAGTCATCACACCCAGCGCATTAAACCCGAATCTGCCGCGGACCTCGGACATCATCGGGCTTTTCCCGCAACCGGGAGCAAGCCGGTGACTGTCGCCATTGTCGATTACGGCTCCGGCAATCTGCACTCGGCGGCGAAGGCGTTCGAGCGCGCCGCGCACGAGGCCGGCGTCGATCAGCCGATTGCCGTCACGCGGGATCCTGCACTGGTGGCGAAAGCGGACCGCGTGGTGCTGCCGGGCGTCGGTGCGTTTGCCGATTGCAAGCGGGGTCTCGACGCCGTGGACGGCATGGCCGATGCGCTTGAAGAAGCTGTACGCCGGAAAGGCCGGCCATTCTTCGGCATCTGCGTCGGCATGCAGCTTCTGGCCGAACGCGGACTTGAATACGAAGTGAAGGAAGGGCTGGGCTGGATAGCCGGCGAGGTCGATCGCATTACGCCATGCGATCCGAACCTGAAAATCCCGCACATGGGCTGGAACACGCTCAATGTGAAGCGCGCGCATCCCTTGCTTGACGGATTGACCTTCGGTCCGGATGGGAAGCATGCCTATTTCGTGCACTCCTACCAGCTCAAGACCTCAAACCGCGACGACCTGGTTGCCGACGCTGATTATGGCGGACCGGTCACGGCGGTGGTGGCGCGCGACAACATTGTCGGCACGCAATTCCATCCGGAGAAAAGCCAGAAGCTCGGCCTGGCGTTGATCGCAAATTTTCTGAAGTGGAAGCCGTGATTCTGTTTCCGGCAATTGATCTGAAAAACGGCGAGGCGGTGCGCCTGCAGCAGGGCGACATGGCGCGCGCCACCGTATTCAATCGCGACCCGGCGGCGCAGGCTGCGCAGTTTGCGCAGCAGGGCTTTGAGTATCTGCATATCGTGGATCTCGATGGCGCCTTTGCCGGCAGGCCAATTAACGCTGCGGCTGTCGATGCCATTCTCAAGGCGGTGAAAATCCCGGTGCAGCTTGGCGGCGGCATTCGCGACCGGGCGACGATCGAAGGCTGGCTTAGCAACGGCATCACGCGAGTCATCATCGGTACCGCCGCGGTGCGCAATCCGGCGCTGGTCAAGGAAGCGGCACGCGCGTTTCCCGGCCGGATCGCCGTCGGGCTCGATGCGCGCGCCGGCAAAGTCGCGGTCGAAGGCTGGGCCGAAACCTCTGAACTATCCGCGCTTGAGATCGCGCGCCGCTTTGAGGACGCCGGCGTTGCCGCCATCGTCTATACCGACGTGTCGCGCGACGGCATGCTCAAGGGCCTCAATTTCGACGCCACCATTGCGCTTGCCGATGCAGTTTCGATTCCCGTGATCGCGTCAGGCGGGCTGGCCTCGCTTGAGGATGTCCGTGTGCTGGTAGCACCGCACGCCAAAAGACTTGCAGGCGCTATTGCCGGGCGCGCACTTTATGACGGCCGGCTCGACGCAGCGCTGGCCCTGTCGATGCTGCGCGCCGCGCGGGCGACGGCCTAACCATGTTCAAGGTCCGCATTATTCCCTGTCTCGACGTCAAGGACGGCCGAGTCGTCAAAGGCATCAATTTCGTCAACCTGCGCGACGCCGGCGATCCGGTCGAAGCTGCTATTGCTTATGACGCCGCCGGCGCCGATGAGCTTACTTTTCTCGATATTACCGCGAGCCACGAGAACCGCGGCATCATGCTCGATGTTGTGCGGCACACGGCCGAAGCCTGTTTTATGCCGCTGACGGTCGGTGGCGGCGTGCGCACTGTCGAGGACATCCGGGCGCTGCTGACGTCCGGGGCTGACAAGGTCTCGATCAACACGGCCGCTGTTACCCGCCGGCAATTCGTGGCGGAGGCTGCAGAAAAATTCGGCGATCAGTGCATTGTGGTCGCGATCGACGCCAAGAAAGTGTCGAAACCCGGCGAGGCCGATCGCTGGGAGATTTTCACCCACGGTGGCCGTAACGCGACGGGAATCGATGCGATCGCTTATGCCCGCGAAGTGGTCGCGCTTGGCGCCGGCGAGATCCTGCTCACCTCGATGGATCGCGACGGCACGCGCAACGGCTATGATATCGCTTTGACGCGTGCGATTGCCGAAGCCGTCACCGTGCCAGTGATCGCCTCAGGCGGTGTCGGCAATCTTGAACATCTGGTCGACGGCATCCGCGACGGCCATGCCAGTGCCGTGCTCGCAGCGTCGATCTTTCACTTCGGCGAATATTCGGTACGCGACGCCAAGTCTTACATGGCGCGTGCCGGGCTGCCAGTGCGGATGGATGCTTAACGCTTTTGCGTTGCCCAAAGCACCGCGCGCTCCAGCCTGTCATTGCCCCAGAACAGTTCGCCATCTGCGGCGACGAATGTCGGAGCGCCGAACACGCCTGCGCGCTGAGCTTGTTCGGTCTGGTCTCGCAGTCGCAATTTGTTGTCGTCGGATTGTGCCGCAGCAAGTGTCGGCTCGGCTGCGACATCGAGTTTGGTGAGTATTGCCGTGATCGTTCCAACGTCCTCTATTGATTTGCCTTCGCTGAATTGTACGCGAAAGGTTTCAACACAGAATGCCTCACCCCAGGGTTCAGAAAGCCCGACAAGGGCTACCCGCGCAGCCAGCACGCTGTTTTGCGGGAATGGTTCCGGGTGCCGAAAGGAGTAGCCCGAATCCGTGCAGATACGTTCGAGGTCACGCCACATATTGCGACCCTTTGCCTCGAACAGATTGAATGGTGAGGTCGTCCAGCCCTGCGCCTTGAAAATCGGTCCGAGCAAGAACGGCCGGAAGCGGACTTTGACGCGAGCCTCGTCGGCCAGCCGGCGGATACGCATCGCCGCCGGGTAGGAATAGGTCGAAGCGAAGTCGAACCAGAAGTCCAGCACTGGCAGGCTCATTCGCCGATCCTACGTCCGCAGCAAAGTCCGCGAAACCAGCCAGATTAAATATCCCGTAAGCCGCGACTCCCGGCGCAAGCGCAGAGATGCTAAATAGCGCCCATGGCCATATTCACGCTACACGATCTGGAAAAGCGCGTTCAGGACCGCTCCCGCGAAAGCCCGGAGGTGTCCTATACGCGCAAGCTGCTGGACCGCGGCGTTGCCCAATGCGCCAAGAAATTCGGCGAAGAAGCGGTCGAGGCGGTTATTGCTGCTATCAGTGAGGACAAGCCGCGGCTAGTCGCTGAGGCGGCCGACGTGCTCTATCACCTCCTGGTCGTACTTCACGCCCGCGGCATCACCCTCGATGAGGTCGAAGCCGAGCTTGGCTCCCGCACCCGCCAGTCAGGCCTCGACGAAAAAGCGTCGCGCAAAAGCGGTTAAGGCGATCGGTATGGAGCAGCGCACCGAACAGGACGTCTCGCCTTACCGGATTTTCTCGCGTGCCGACTGGGCCAGGCTGCGCCACGATACGCCGATGACACTTGAACCATCGGAAGTCATGCGGCTGCGCTCGATGCACGACCGGCTCGACATGAACGAGGTCGAGGAAATCTATCTGCCGCTGTCGCGACTGTTGTCGCTCTACGTCCGCGCGACGCAAAATCTGTTTCGCGCGCAGCAGGGTTTTCTCGGCACCGAAGATGCCAAGATGCCTTACATTATTGGCGTTGGCGGCTCGGTGGCGGCTGGAAAATCGACCACGGCGCGTGTGCTGGAAGCATTGCTGGCGCGCTGGCCGAACGTGCCCAAAGTCGATCTCATCACCACGGACGGCTTTCTCTATCCGAACGCGGTGCTCGATCGCGAAGGCTTGATGGAGAAAAAGGGTTTCCCGGAAAGCTACGATCTTTCGGCATTGTTGTTGTTTCTGTCCGATATCAAGGCCGGACGCCGTCCGGTGCGGGCGCCTGTCTACTCGCACCTGATCTACGACGTGATCCCGAACCAGTGGATCGAGATCGACCGGCCGGACATTCTGATCGTCGAAGGGCTCAACGTGTTGCAGGCCGGTCGTCTGCCGAAGGATGGCAAGGCGGTGCCGTTCGTCTCCGATTTTTTCGATTTTTCGGTCTATATCGATGCCGATGAGGATGTGCTGCTGTCCTGGTACGTCAGCCGCTTCCTGACCCTGCGCGGCACCGCATTCGCCGATCCCAAGTCGTACTTCCACCGCTACGCGCGGCTGACCGACAAGGAAGCGGCCGACATGGCGACCTCGATCTGGAACCGGATCAACCTCGTCAACCTGCACGAAAATATCTTGCCGACGCGCCGGCGCGCCGATCTGATCCTGAAAAAAGGCAAAAGCCACCAGGTCGATGAAGTCGCGCTGCGGCGGCTCTAGAGCAAATTACGCCGCCAATGCTGCGGCGGAATCGGCAAGCACGGCAGCGAGCTGTTCGCGGTCGAGCGGCTTGACCAGAAAGCTATCCATCCCGGCAGCAAGACACGCGTCGCGATCCTCCGACGACGCATTCGCGGTCAGTGCGATGATCGGCGTGCGCGAGCCGCTTTCTTCGGCCTCGATGGAGCGGATGCGCCGCGTTGCTTCGAGGCCGTCCATGCCCGGCATGTGCAAGTCCATCAATACGCGATCATAAGGCGCATCGGCGGATCGTGCGGCAAGCCAGCTTTCGATCGCCGCGGCGCCGCTGGTTGCGATCGTGGGGCGGTGGCCGAGCTTGGAGAGCAGCGCGCGCGCCAGTAGTGCGTTGATCTCGTTGTCCTCGGCGACAAGGATAGACAGCGAGTGAGCGAGACGTGCTTCGCTCGGCGTTTCCTGGGCTTCGCTGGTGGCCGCATCGAAAGCATCGTTTGCCGAAAAACGCGCCGCGAGCGACGTGTCGCGCACCGGCTTGATCAGATAGCTGGTGAAGCCCGCAGCCTTCAGCGCCGCGAGCCTGTTGCGCATCGCGGGGGGCACCAGAACGATCCGGCGCGGGATACGTGCGGCAATCCGGGCCAGGGCCTCGCTCGCAGCCATGCCTAGCGTGTGGTCTACCAGGATCACGCTCCACGGCTGCTCGGGCAGCAGCGCTGCCGCTACCGTCTCGTCCGGCACGATCCGGGTGCGTGCGCCCCAGCGCTGCAGCCGCCGCGCAATCAGCGACGCTTCGATTTCGGCCGGCGCCACAATCAGGATGTCGCTTCCGGCGAGATTGGGCGGCGCGAATGGCGCTATCTTCCACGTCTTCGGCGCGCGGCAGCGCAAGCGTGGCCAGGAAGGTCGAGCCTTTGCCGGGCGTGCTTTCCACCGTGATCGTACCGCCCATGCTTTCGATGATGCGCCGGGAGATGCTCAGGCCGAGCCCGGTGCCGCCGAACTTGCGCGCCGCGCCATTGTCGGCCTGCTCGAATTCCAGAAAGATGCGCGCCTGGTCTTCGGCAGTCATGCCGATGCCGGTATCGTGCACGGAGATTGCGATGACGTCGGTCATCTGCGCTCGGTTCGACGATGATCGATACGCCGCCGTGCTCGGTAAATTTGATCGCGTTGCCGGCGAGATTGAACAGCACCTGCCGTAGCCGCGCTGCGTCGCCGATGACCCGAGAGGGCAGCCGCTCGTCGACGTAACCGCAGATTTCGAGTCCCTTCGCCTGAGCCCGCGGGCCAAGCAATTCGACCGCTTGCTCGACCAGTGCAGCGAGCGAGAATGGTTGCGCAGCAAATTCCAGCCGCCCGGCTTCGATCTTGGAGAAGTCGAGGATTTCCTCGATCAGCGACAGCAGCGCTTCGCCTGAGGTCTTCATCGCCTTCAGATAGGTCGCCTGTTCGGGCGCAAGTGGCGTGTCACCGAGCAGATCGCCCATGCCGAGGATGCCGTTGAGCGGTGTGCGGATCTCGTGCGAGACCATTGCCAGAAAGCGGGATTTGGCGCGGCTCGCGGCCTCGGCCTGATCGCGCGCATCGGCCAGCGCCCGCTCCGCGATAACGCGATCGGTCATATCCCGGCCGACGCTTTGCACCTCGTTGCCGTTGTCGGCGCGAATGGTGACGTCGCGCCAGGCAATCCAGCGCGCGCCTTCCGCTGCCGCGATCTTCTGATCGTAAATGCGCGTGCCGTCGGGCAGGTTCGAAACCTCGCTTTGCTCCTCGATCGGAAGCGTGAACGGCGTAGCCAGCAATTCCTCTCGGCTGCGTCCGGCCAGTGCGCAGAATGCATCATTAACGTAGGTGATGGCTGACGTCACATCGCGGCGAACGATCACGTCGCCCTGTGCTTCGAAGAAACTCTTGGCGCGCTCCTGCGCTTCGCTGATTTCCCAATTCTGGTCAGCGGCCTGTTCGAGGCGTCCTTCAAGGCCGCGCAGCTCGCCCTTCATCTGGCGGATGCGCGAATACAGGATGCCGATGGCGCCGCAGGCGGCGCCGAACAGCGCCGAGACGCCGACGGCAAAAGAAGTCGGATCGTAATGCGCCATCGACGAGGTGGCGCCGGACAAGAAGCCGAACGCAACGCCGAACGACATCGCGGTGATGGCGACGGTGCGGACGATCAGGGATATCAGGCGGCGGATAACGATGCTGGGTTTCTTGAGGATGACGCGCCGGCGCATTGATGCAAAGCCCTGCTCGGTACGTTACACGGGGCCAAGGTGCGAAGCCGCGTTCGTGCCCGTTTATCGGTGTGACGGCCCGGATTTTGGCCTATGAACATTGCGCATCCCTTGCAGTCACCGTGTGCGATTGGAGGGACGGTTGATGCTTTGTTAATATTAGCCTTGAGCTCCGGCGTTGGGGCCAGGCGGCCGGAGAAGTGAGATGGCTAAGTCATTGAGTTCAAAGCGTTTAAAGGCGAAGTCGAGCGTGCCCGGACGGCCCGCCAAGCCATCGCGGGCCGCAGCCGAAGCGGCGGTCCGCACGCTGATCCAATGGGCCGGCGACGACCCGGACCGGGAAGGCCTGCGCGCCACGCCGTCGCGGGTTACCCGCGCCTTCGAAGAATGGTTCGCCGGCTACAACGACGATCCGCGCGAATATCTCAAGCGCACCTTCGAGGAGACCGGCGGCTACGATGAAGTGGTCGTGCTGCGCGACATCCGTTTCGAGTCGCATTGCGAGCATCACCTCGCGCCGATCATCGGCCGTATTCACATCGGTTATCTGCCGCGCAACCGCGTGGTCGGCATTTCCAAGCTGGCGCGTCTGGTCGAGGTCTTTGCCCGGCGCTTGCAGATCCAGGAAAAGCTCACGTCAGAGATTGCCACCTGTCTCGAGCAGGTGCTCAAACCTCATGGTGTCGCTGTCGTTGCCGAAGGCACGCATCAGTGCATGACCACGCGCGGCGTGCACAAGCCAGGTGTGACCATGGTGACCAGCCGCATGCTCGGTGTGTTCCGCGATCACGCCGAAACGCGTCAGGAATTTCTGTCGGCGATCGGCATGCGCGGTGCGGTTAACGTCAGCAATGGCGGCGGCTGATTTTCTTCGCTGAAGCTTTAGGATCGCGGACTACGCCGCACGTCTGATTTCGTCGGCGAGCGCGCGATACGACAGCGCTTCAGCCAGATGTACGCGGCCGACTTTGTCGGCGCCGTCGAGGTCGGCGAGCGTACGCGCGACACGCAGCACGCGATGATAACCGCGTGCCGACAGTCGCATTGCATCGGCCGCGTCGCGCAACAGCGTCATGCCGCTGGCGTCCGGTTTGGCGACATCTTCGAGAATGGCGCCCGACACCGCAGAGTTGCTGCGAATGTGCGGCAGGCCGAGCGCGGCGTAACGGGCCGCCTGGCGCTCGCGCGCGGCGGCAACGCGTTCGGCGACTTCGCGGCTGCCTTCGCTTGGCGGCGGCAAAATGAGATCGGCTGCGGTAACCGCAGGCACTTCGATGTGCAGGTCGATGCGGTCAAGCAGCGGCCCGGAAATGCGCGACTGATAGTCGGCGGCGCACCGTGTGCTGGGCCCGCGGCGGCAGGAAAAACCGGGCTCGCTGGCGCGGCCGCAGCGGCACGGATTCATCGCTGCCACCAGCATGAACCGCGCCGGATAAGTAACCCGATGATTGGCACGCGCGATCGACACTTCGCCGGTCTCGAGCGGCTGGCGCAGCAAGTTCGAGCGCCTGCGGTCCGAATTCCGGCAGCTCGTCGAGGAACAGCACGCCGTGATGCGCCAGCGATATTTCGCCGGGCCGCGCGTGCAGTCCGCCGCCGACCAATGCCGGCATGCTGGCCGAGTGATGCGGCGCACGGAACGGCCGCCGGTTGGTCAGCGCGCCGCCTTTGATCGCGCCGGCCACCGACGCGACCATCGACACTTCAAGCAATTCACCCGGCGCCAACGGCGGCAGGATCGACGGCAGCCGTGCCGCCAGCATCGACTTGCCGGCGCCCGGCGGTCCACACATCAGCAGATTGTGTCCACCGGCAGCGGCGACTTCGAGTGCGCGCTTGGCGCTTTCCTGGCCCTTGATGTCGGCGAGGTCGAGCATCGGACCGTCGATTTCGAGAATTTTCGGTTGCGGCCGCGACAGCACTTGCGTGCCTTTGAAATGATTGGCGAGCTGAATGAGCGATGTGGCGGCGATAATGTCGATGTCCGGGCTGGCCCACGCCGCTTCGGGTCCGCACGCCGCCGGGCAAATCAAACCTTCGCCGCGGGCATTGGCGCCGATCGCGGCGGGCAGCACGCCGGCAACCGGCGTGATCGAGCCGTCGAGACCGAGCTCGCCGAGCACGGTGAAACCTGAAAGCGCATCGTGCGGGATGGCGCCGATCGCCGCCATCAGCCCGAGCGCGATCGGCAGGTCGTAGTGGCTGCCTTCCTTCGGCAGGTCGGCGGGCGCGAGATTGATGGTGATGCGGCGCGCCGGCAGCGCCAGGCCTGACGCGATCAGCGCCGAGCGCACCCGCTCGCGCGCTTCCGAAACCGCTTTGTCGGGCAAGCCGACGATGTTGAAGGCGACAATGCCGGGCGCGACCTGCACCTGGACGTCGACCGGACGGACCTCGATGCCCTCAAACGCCACGGTGGAGACGCGCTGGACCATTGCAGCCCTGAACCCCAGTCAGCCCTTTCACGGTGGGGAGAGTAGTGGAACTTTTGTTCCGCAGTCAAGAACAATTAGAGAACAAAATGAGGGACAGTGAGTATTTATCGCCACTTCCAGCCGTTTATAGGTCCGTGATGTCCAAAAGCTCACGGTGCACGGCGTCGAGCATTTCGTCGGAAAGCTCATTACCTTCAACGGCGCGCGACAGCGTCAGTGCGCCGACCAGCGCGGCCATGGCGGTCAGCGCCTTGCGCCGTCGCACCGCTTTCGACTTGCCCGGGATTGCTTCGGCGAGGATGTCGAGCAGCGGCTCAAGCCCCTCGGCGAAGGCCTTGCGAACCACTTTGCCGCTGCGCGCGGCGTCGTTGCCGAGCGCGGCAAAGGCGCAGCCTTTGCCGGGATCGTCGCGATGCCGCGGTGAAAGGTAGTGTTTCAACAGCGCCGCGAACGGGTCGTTCGGGTCGGCGGCGGTGATTTTCGACCAGTTTTCCGCCGCCGGCGCCATGGTGCGCTTGCTGGACTGCGCCACCAGGTCGTCTTTCGACGAGAAATGACCATAGAAGCCGCCATGGGTGAGATCGGCGGCTTTCATGATGTCGGCGACGCCGATGCCGTCGAAGCCCTTGGCGCGAAACAGCGCTCCGGCCGCATCGATGATGCGTTCGCGGTGTTCGGCGGCCTTTGCCCGGCTCACTCTCATTGCGGCACCTCAGCCATGCGTGCGGGTCTATTCGCGCCGCCCGTGACTTGACTTTTTATATGACGATCGTCATCAATAGGCAAGATAAGATGATGGTCATCATCTAACCAGCGGTTTCGAGACTGGAATTCGGCATGTTGTCTTCCGCAATTGCCACGGCGCTGGAGCGCCGCAATATTTTTTACGGCTGGGTCATCGTCGGCGCCACTTTGCTGACCACGGTGATCACAGCCGCCGCGATGAGCGCGCCCGGCGTGCTGATCGTGCCGCTGGAGCAGGAATTCGGCTGGACCGACGCCAAATCTCCGCGGCCTTGGCGATCCGGCTCATGCTGTTCGGATTGTTCGGTCCGTTCGCCGCCGCGTTCATGAATCGCTACGGCGTGCGCGCGGTGATGGTGACTGCCGTCATCCTGATTTCGACGGGCTTTCTGGCGTCGCTGGTGATGACGCAACTGTGGCAGCTCGTTCTGCTGTGGGGCATCGTCGTCGGTGTCGGCACCGGTTTGACCGCGATGGTTCTCGCCGTGACGGTAGCGACGCGCTGGTTCAACGCGCGGCGCGGACTGGTCATGGGTATGTTCGCCGCCAGCAACGCGACCGGGCAATTGTTGTTCCTGCCGTTGATCGCCCAACTGGCAACCAGTTACGGCTGGCGGATGTCGCTGGTCTTTATCTGCTGCATGCTGGCGCTTGCCGGTACGGTCGCGTTGCTGTTGATGCGCGACCGGCCGAGCGATGTCGGCCAGCCGCTCTATGGCGAAACCGCGGTGTCACCGCCGCCGCCGTCCGGCGTCGGGCTGGTGTCGCTGTTGATGTCGCCGATCGTTGTGTTGAAGGAGGTCGCGCGGACGCCGATTTTCTGGGTGCTGTTCGGCACGTTCTTTGTCTGCGGTTGCAGCACCAACGGCCTGATCCAGACCCATTTCGTCACGCTGTGCCATGACTACGGCCTGCCGGCGGTCACCGCGGCGAGCGTGCTGGCGATGATGGGCATTTTCGATTTCATCGGCACCATCGGCTCCGGCTGGCTGTCGGACCGTTTCGACAATCGCTGGCTGCTGTTCTGGTATTACGGCCTGCGCGGGCTGTCGCTGCTCTACCTGCCGTTCACCGACTTCACCTTCTACGGGCTGTCGCTGTTCGCGATGTTCTACGGCCTCGACTGGATCGCGACCGTGCCGCCGACGGTGAAACTCACCGCCGACAAGTTCGGCCGCGAGAAGGCCGGCATCGTGTTCGGCTGGATATTCGCCGGCCATCAGATCGGCGCGGCAACCGCTGCGTTCGGCGCCGGGCTGACGCGCACCGAATTCTCGACCTACCTGCCGGCGTTCTTTGTCGCCGGCGGGCTCTGCATCATCGCGGCGCTGGCGGTGCTGACAGTGCGCAAGTCGTCCGGTTCGGTCGTTGCGACGCCCGCACCGGCAAGAGCGTAGTTACTTTCGTTTCTCTTCGATCTTGTCCCAGAGCATCGCAGCGATGTCGGGACCGCCGAGATTTTTCACCGACCGGATGCCGGTCGGTGAGGTGACGTTGATCTCGGTGAGGTAGCCGCCGATCACGTCGATGCCGACGAACAACAGGCCGCGCTCGCGCAGCGCCGGGCCGATCCGGTTGCAGATTTCGCGCTCGCGTTCGGTGAGGTCGGTGGCCGCCGGCGTGCCGCCGCGCACCATGTTGGAGCGCAGATCGTCGGCCGCCGGCACGCGGTTCACCGCGCCGGCAAACTCGCCGTCCACCAGGATGATGCGCTTGTCGCCCTTCTTCACCGCGGGCAGGAATTTCTGCACCACCCATTGCTCGCGGAACATCGTCGAGAACAGGTCGTACAGCGAGCCGAAATTGAGGTCCTCGCGGGTGAGCAGGAACACGCCTTCGCCGCCTTTGCCGTAGAGCGGCTTCATCACGATGTCGCCGTGCTCGGCGCGAAACGCCTTGATCGCTTCGAGGTCGCGCGTCAGCAGGGTCGGCGGCATCAGGTCGGGAAATTCGGTGACGAAAACCTTTTCCGGCGCGTTGCGCACATGGGCCGGATCGTTGACCACCAGCGTCTTCGGATGGATGCGCTCAAGGATGTGGGTCGATGTGATGTAGGCGAGATCGAACGGCGGGTCCTGCCGCAGCAGCACGACGTCGAAGCTCGAAAGATCGACGTGCTTCGGCTCGCCGAGCGTGACGTGATCGCCGACGACATCGCGCAGCACCACCGGCCGCACCGTCGCCGTCACCTTGCTGTCGCGCAGCGAGAGCTGGTCCGGCGTGTAATAGGAAATCGAATAGGCGCGGGCCTGCGCTTCCAGCAGCATCGCGAACGTGGAGTCGCCACGGACGTTGATCCGCTCGATCGGATCCATTTGGACGGCGACATTCAGGCACATGGCGGTGTCTGGGCTGAGGAGGGTTGAAGCGCGGCTAACGGGTCAGGTCTACGCAATTTTATGACGGCTCGCTACCGGGCCGATGGCCGGGTTACTGCGACGCATCGAACGCATTGACGATATGGCGTGGCAGCTTGCCCGGCGCCACCAGCATGACGTCGAAACGGCCAAAGCAATCGGCATCCTTGGGATGCTGCGCCATCCAGTATTCGGCGGCGGCAATGATGCGCTGTTGCGATTTCCGGCTCACCGATTCTGCCGCGAGGTCCAGCGTGTCGCGCGCCTTGACCTCGACGAACACCAGTTCGCGCCGCCGCCGCGCCACGATATCGATCTCGCCGACCGGCGTTTTCCAGCGCCGCGCCGCGATCCGGTAGCCCTTGGCGAGCAACAGCATTGCCGCGCGGCTTTCCGCGGACAGGCCAAGCTTGAACGCGGCGACCCGCTCCGGCCGCGGTGCCGACTTGCGTCGGGTAATCGGTTTAGCGCGGGGCGACATGATCGTCCTCTTTGCTGAGTTCAAGCGCGCGCTGATAAAGCTCGCGCCGCGGCATGCCGGTCACGTCGGCGACTTCGCCTACGGCGTCTTTGAGCGATACGCGCGCCATCGCCGCGCGCAGCAGTGTGTCGGTCTCGCTGGCGCTCGGCTGCGCCGCCGCCTGCGGCGGTCCGACCACCAGAACGATTTCGCCGCGCGACTCGCTGTCAGGGGAATTCTGCGCCAGCGAGGCGAGATCGCCGCGCCGGACTTCTTCGTGCAGTTTGGTGAGCTCGCGGCAGATCGCAGCTTCGCGGGGCCCAAGCCCCGTGCTGAGATCGGCGAGCGTTGCGGCGAGACGCGGCCCGGTTTCAAACAAGACCAGTGTCGCGGGAATGCGGGCGAGTTCGGCAATGCGGGTGCGCCGCGCGCCCTGTTTCGGCGGCAGGAAACCCGCGAAGAAAAACTGATCGGTCGGCAAGCCCGCCGTCGTCAGTGCTGCCAGCGTCGCCGATGCGCCGGGCAGTGCCGTAACGGCGTAACCGGCTTCGTGCGCCGCACGCACCAGTTTGAATCCCGGATCGGAAACCAGCGGCGTGCCGGCGTCGGAGACCAGTGCGATCGAGGCGCCTTCGCCGAGACGGCGCAGCAGCGCCGGCCGCGCCTGCTCGGCGTTGTGGTCGTGGTACGGCGTCAGCGGCGTCGTGATCACATAGCGATCGAGCAGTTTGCGGGTAACGCGGGTATCTTCGCAGGCGATCGCGTCGGCGCCGGCCAGCGTCTCCAGCGCCCGCAACGTGATGTCGCCGAGATTGCCGATCGGCGTTGCGACGATATGAAGCCCGGGCGCGGCGTGCGGCACCTCAATATCCCGGCCGGCGAGGCTATAGCGCCGCGGACGGTCGGCGGGATTGCGTGATGAGGCGGTCATTTCAGGCACTTTAGCGCCCGCGCCCCGGGGCGTCATGTTGGCCGCCACACCTGTTGCAAATTCGTTATCCTTTCGATTTGGTTAACCTTTCGCCGCCAGAATGACAGATTGCCTCTGCCCTAATCGGCGATGTCTGTGGTGAGGAGACCATTTTGCCGGGGGAAATGCCGCTCCATGCGCCGGTGGCCATGCTGACCCGGCGACGTTCGCTTGCGGGCCTGCTGGGCACCGCGGGCGTGTTGCTTGGCGGCTGCTCGGGCAGTTCGAGCTTCTTCAATTCGTTGCCATCGTTGGGGTCTTCCAGCCCGCCGCCGCAGGAAGGCGGACCGCCTCGCCACCGCCGCCGCAGCAGGCCTCGGCGGGAAATGTCATTGGCGACGGGCCAGGTCAAAGCCGCGCTGATCCTGCCGCTGTCGGCCGGCGGCAATGCCGGTGTCGCCGGCCAGGCGATGCGCAACGCCGCCGAAATGGCGCTGAGCGAATTCAACGGCGCCAATGTCCAGATCACGGTGTTCGACGACGCCGGCAATCCCGACAGCGCGCGGCAAGGCGCGCAGCAGGCGCTGGCTCAGGGCGCCGAGATCGTACTCGGTCCACTGTTTGCGCAGTCGGTCAGCGCCGTCGGCCAGGTGACGCGGGCGGGCAACATTCCGGTGATCGCGTTTTCGACCGACGCCAATGTCGCGGCGAGCGGCATTTATCTGCTGAGTTTCCTGCCTGAAACCGACGTCGAGCGCATCGTGCAATATACCTCTTCGGTCGGGCGGCACTCCTACGCCGCGCTCATTCCCGACAATCCCTACGGCACTGTCGTCGAAGCCGCATTCAAGCAGGCTGTTGCCCGCCGCAACGGCCAGATCGTCGCGCTCGAGCGCTACCCCCATGACAGAGCGGGAATGGCGGGTCCGGTGCGAAACGTCGCGCAGGTCGCGACCCGCGCCGAGGCGATCTTCATCCCGGATGGCGGCGACGCGGTGCCGGACGTCGTGCAGGGTCTGATCTCGAACGGCGTCAACACCAAGCGGGTGCAGTTGCTGGGCACCGGGCTGTGGGATGATCCGCGCATCAGTTCGGCACCGGGGCTCGATGGCGGCTGGTACGCGGCGCCCTGACGGCTCCGGCTTCCGCGCCTTCGCCGAGCGCTACCGCAGCCGCTACAAGCAGGAGCCGGTGCGCACTGCGACCCTGGCCTATGACGCGGTGGCGCTGATCGCGGCGCTGGTGAAGACACAAGGCACGCAGCGGTTCTCGCAGCAGGTGCTGACCAACCCGTCGGGCTTCACCGGCATCGACGGGCTTTTCCGCTTCCGCCAGGACGGCACCAACGACCGCGGACTCGCGGTTTTGCGGGTTACAGCAACGGGTACCCAGGTCATATCGCCCGCACCAAAGGCGTTCGGCGGCTCTGGAATATAAGCCAGCTTATTAATTCAGACGCAGTAAAACTGGCGTCATTGGCACGTCCAGCGTTGCGCTTAAGACAGATCGCGCGGCCTGACGATGCTGTAAGCCCGCAACAGGATGAGCTTCCGAACTACCTCCTGCAATATTGGCGAAGAGCCTTTGGCGCCGAAACCGATCGAGCTTTCTCAATCACATTGATATTATTGGGGAAAGTCAGGCATATTAATAAGCTAGCTTATTAAATAAACAGGGCTCTTAGCTAGTCGGTTACGCCGCCAGATCGGCTACGACAGCGTCCAGTACCGGAAATCCCGCGAGCGTCACCCGCAGCCAGCCCTGATCTGTAGTTTCGATCAGGCCGTGCTGACGAAGATCGGCGATACGGGTCGGATCGATGCGCCGGCCGGAAACAGTTTCGTACCGGGCGATCTCGATCCCTTCGGCGAGCCGCAGCCCCATCAGCAGGATTTCGTCGCCGCGCTCTTCGCTGGTCAGGACATCGTCGGTGGTTACGCCATGGCCGGTGGCCTCGACCCGCATCAGCCAGGACTCCGGCCGCTTCTCGGTCGCGGTCGCATGGCGATCGCCATCGATATCGATCCGGCCGTGCGCGCCGGGCCCGACGCCGGCGTATTCCTGACCGCGCCAGTAAACCAGATTGTGCCGGCACTCGCCGCCCGGCCGCGCGTGATTTGAAATCTCGTAGGCCGGCAGACCATGCGCAGCGCAAATCTCAAGCGTCGTGTCGTAGAGCGTGCGGGCAAGATCGTCGTTCGGTGTTTTCAGCTTGCCCGCCTTGTGCAGCGCCTCGTACGGCGTGTCGGCCTCGATGGTGAGCTGATAGAGCGACAGGTGCTCGCCGGCCTCGCCGAGCGCGCGGGTCAGCTCGTCGGCCCATTCTTTCGGCTCCTGCCGTGGCCGCGCGTAGATCAAATCGAACGAGTAGCGATCGAACACCGAGCGGGCGACGCCAACGGCATCAAGTGCTTCCCGCGCCGTGTGCATCCGGCCGAGTTCGGCAAGCGCACGGTCATCGAGCGCCTGCACACCGAGTGACACACGGTTGACGCCGGCTGCGCGATAGCCGCGAAACCGTGTCGCCTCGACGCTGGTCGGGTTGGCCTCGAGCGTCACTTCGACATCGGGCGCGACGTTCCAGTGCTTGCCGACGGCATCGAGCACGGTGCCGATCGTCTCCGGCTGCATCAGCGATGGCGTGCCGCCGCCAAAGAAAATCGTCGAGACGGTGCGTCCTGGCACCCGCGCCGCGGTCGTCGCGATTTCAGTCGCGAAAGCGTGCGCGAACCGCGCCTCGTCGATGGGCTCGCGGCGGACGTGGCTGTTGAAGTCGCAATAGGGACATTTCGACAGGCAGAACGGCCAATGGATATAGACGCCGAAGGCCGCTTGTTTGTCGTCAACCAAGTCGTCGTCATGAGCCAAGGCAGGCCTCCGCGAGTTTTATGAAGGCGCGGGCCCGATGCGAAAGCCCTTTGCCACGCGGCGGCAGGCCGTGTTTCTCGTCGCTCGGCATTTCGCCGAAGGTGCGATCGTGCCCGTTCGGCAGGAACATCGGATCGTAGCCGAAACCCTTGTCGCCGCGCGGCGGCCAGATCAGCGTGCCGTCAACGCGCGCTTCGAAGTCCTCAAGGTGCCCGTCGGGCCACGCCACGCACAGCGCCGAGACAAAGCTCCCGGCGCGCTTTTCGGGCGTATTGGCGCCAATCTCCCGCAGCTTGTGATCGATCGTCTGCATCGCGAAGTGAAAATCTTTCTTTAGGCCCGGCCCAGCGCGCCGAATAAATGCCGGGATCGCCGTTAAGCGCATCGACGGCCAGTCCTGAATCGTCGGCGAAAGCCGGCAAGCCGGTCGCTTTCGCCGCTGCTTCCGCCTTGATCCGTGCGTTGTCGCGAAACGTCGTTCCGGTCTCGTCGGGCTCGGGCAGTCCAAGCTCTCCCGCCGATATGGCGTCGATGCCGTAGGGCGCCAACAGTTCGCGCATTTCGGCGAGCTTGCCCGGATTATGCGTCGCGATCACAAGCCGGCCGGTGATGTGGCGATGCGCGCTCACATCACCGCCATCTTCTGCAAATCGACCAGCTTGGCGACGCCTTTCTTTGCCAGCGCCAGCAGCGTCGTGAACTCGGTTTCGGAGAACGGTGTTTTCTCCGCTGTAGCCTGAATCTCGACGATGTTGCCGTTGCCGGTCAGCACGAAATTAGCGTCGGTCTCGGCCTGCGAGTCTTCCGCGTAATCGAGATCGAGCACGGCCACGCCGCCGAACACACCGCAGGAAATGGCGGCGATGTGATCGCGCAGCACGCTCATCTCCACCATGTCGCGGGTCTTCATCCAGGCAAGGCAATCGTAAAGCGCGATCCACGCGCCGGTGATCGAAGCGGTGCGGGTGCCGCCGTCGGCCTGGATCACGTCGCAGTCGATGGTGATCTGCCGCTCGCCGAGCGCTTTGAGATCGACGACCGAGCGAAGACTGCGTCCAATCAGCCGCTGGATTTCAACTGTGCGTCCGCTCTGCTTGCCGGCGGATGCCTCGCGGCGCGTCCGCTCCAGCGTCGCTCGCGGCAGCATGCCGTATTCGGCGGTAATCCAGCCGCGGCCCTGACCCTTCAGCCAGGGCGGCAGCCGATCTTCCAGCGTCGCGGTGACCAGCACATGGGTTTCGCCAAATTTTACGAAACATGAGCCTTCGGCGAATTTCACCACGCCGCGTTCAAGTGACACCGGGCGCAATTCGTCGGGCTGTCGGCGGCTCGGCCGCATGCAAATCTCCTCGCGGTCAACCACTGGGCCGCGGCACGCTTTTAGGCGACGGAGTATAGGGGCTACAAGAGCAATGCCGGAGCGGCTACGCTTCGGCTTGCTGATGCCGGAGGCTTAAAATGGCAGTGGAACCGACCCAAGCGCTCGCACAATTCGTTTCCGCATTGCGGTATGAGGACATCCCGCAGCGGGTGCGCGACCACTGCAAGAACCTGCTGCTCGATGCGCTTGCTTGCGCGGTATCCGGCCGCCTTGGCGAAGAAACCGGCCAGGTCGCTGCTTTCGCATCGGCGCTGGCGCAGTCGCGGGAATCGAGCGTGATCGGCAGCGAGCCGCTGTCGCTCGCCGGCGCGACACTGCTCAACGCCTATCTCGTCACCGCCACGACGATGTGTGACGTGCACCGCGAGACGATGACGCACGTCACGCCGGAAGTTGTGCCGCCGGCGCTCGCTGTTGCCGAGCGTGACGGGCTGAATGGCCGCGCGCTGCTCACCGCGATCGCCGCGGGTTGTGAAGTGACGACGCGGGTCGGCATCGGCACCGACTATCCGAAATTCCGCGCCCGCGGCTGGCATGGTCCCGGCATTTTCGGACCGTTCGGCGCGGCCGCCGCAGTCGGCTCGCTGCTGAAATTCGACGCCGACACCATGGCGCGCACCTTCGGCCTCGCCGGCAGTCAGGCCGCGGGTACCTTTGCGGCGTGGGGCACGCCGACGGTGAAATTCCATCAGTGCCGCGGTGCGCTGTCGGGTTTGATGGCGGCGCTGCTGGCACAGCAACAATTCGTCGCGACGCGCGAGTTCCTCACCGCAAAGGACGGCGGCCTCTACAATACTTACGTCGAAGGCGGAAAGCCCGAGGCGGTGACCGCCGATCTCGGTTCGCGCTGGGAGCTCGAACAGATCGCGATGCGGCTGTGGCCGTCGGCGACGCTGATCCAGGGCATGAACACCGCGCTGTTCGATATTTTGGACAAACAAAAAGTCGACGCCGCGCAGATTCGCAAAGTCCGCGTCGGCATGAGCAAGCCGGCATTCGACATGCACGGCGGTTTCAATACCTACAAGGCGAAGTTCGAGGCGTTGCTGTCGGCGCATTACACCGCCGCGGCGATCCTGCACGACCGCTCGCTGACCCTGGCGCAGTTCGAACCGAAACGTTACGACGATCCGAAGCTGCGGCGCTTCGCGGCTGAGCAGGTCGAGGTTCGCGCCGACGGTTCGGTCAGCGGCTCGCAGGCCGTTGTCGATATCGAGATGGCAGACGGCAAGACGCTTTCCGCCCGTTGCCAGCATCCGCTCGGCTCGTTCGAGAATCCGCTGTCGCGCGCGCAGATCGAGCAGAAATTCCGCACTTACGCGAAGGACTTTCTGCCGGATAATCACGTCGCCGAGGTCATCGGCGCGGTGGACCGGCTGGAGGATTTCGGCTCGATCCGCCGGCTGATGGACCTGCTGCGCACTGCGCCGCGGGCAATGGCGGCGGCGGAGTGATATATTAGGGTGGTTATGGCCAGCCACGACGTTCCCATCGGCGTTAATCAGATAGGGCTTGCGCAGCTCAACGAGCGCTCGCGCGAGATTTTCCGTCAGGTCGTCGAGAGCTATCTCGCGACCGGCGAGCCGGTCGGCTCGCGTAATCTCTCCCGCATCATTCCGATGACCCTGTCGCCGGCGTCGGTGCGCAACGTGATGTCGGACCTCGAGCAGCTTGGACTGGTCTATGCGCCGCATACCTCGGCGGGCCGGCTGCCGACCGAGAAGGGCCTGCGGTTCTTCGTCGATGCGCTGATGCAGATCGGCGATCTCACCGAGAACGACCGCCGGGCCATCGAGGCGCAGGTCGCGGCGTCAGGCCAGTCAAAATCGGTAGAGACCGTGCTGACCGAAGCTTCCGGGTTGTTGTCGGGGCTGACCCGCGCCGCCGGCGTCGTCGTCACCGCCAAGACCAACGTGCTGCTCAAGCACGTCGAGTTCGTGCGGCTCGAACCCGAGCGCGCATTGGTCGTGCTGGTGGCCGAGGACGGGCAGGTCGAAAACCGCGTGCTCAATATTCCTGTCGGCTTGCCGACCTCGGCGTTGACCGAAGCGTCGAACTTCCTCAACGCGCATATTCGCGGCAAGACGCTCGCGGAGGCGCGCGGCGAGCTCGAGCGCGCTTTGATCGAACGGCAGGCCGAGCTCGACAGCCTGACGCAAAAGCTGGTGGCTGACGGCCTCGCAAGCTGGTCGGGCGGCGCGATCGACGAACGCAAGCTGATCGTGCGCGGTCAGGCGCATCTGCTCGAAGACCTGAGAGCGCTTGCCGATCTTGAGCGGGTACGGCTGCTGTTCGACGATCTGGAAACCCGCCGCGAGGTGATCGACCTGCTTGGGCGGGCGGATCGGGCCGAGGGCGTGCGCATTTTCATCGGCTCCGAGAACAAGCTGTTCTCGCTGTCCGGCTCCTCGACCATCGTCGCGCCGTATCACGATGCAACCGGCCACATCGTCGGGGTTCTGGGCGTCATCGGCCCGACCCGGCTCAACTACGCCCGGGTCATTCCCATGGTGGATTACACCGCCAAGGTGGTTAGCAAGCTCCTTGGCGGCTGACGTTTGCCATCATCCTGCGGGGGTCGGCGCTAGGGTCTCGGTGTAACGGACAAAATCGCTTGATTTTTACGGCGTCGAACCCTGATATGCCGGACAGCAAAAGAACGGGAAAAACCATGACGGAGCAGACCGCTCGCGCTGAGGACGAGGCGGCCCAAAAGCCAGACCGGCCGCGGCGCCAGAACCGACGCCATCGACCGCGCTTGAGCGCGAGCATGCCGAGATGAAGGATCGGGTGCTGCGCACGCTGGCGGAGATGGAAAACCTGCGCAAACGGACCGACCGCGAAGTCGCCGACGCGCGGCTCTACGGCGCTTCGTCGTTCGCCCGCGATATGCTGGCGGTCGCCGACAATATGCGCCGCGCGCTCGAAACGGTGCCGCCGGAGGCGCGCGCCAATGCAGAGGCCGGCATGAAATCGCTGGTCGAAGGCGTCGAGCTGACCGAACGCGAATTGCTCAAGGCGCTTGAGAAGAATGGTGTGCGCCAGTTCAATCCGCAGGGCGAGAAATTCGATCCGAACGTCCATCAGGCCATGTACGAAGTGCCCGACGCTTCGGTCCCGGCCGGCAGCGTCGTCCAGGTGGTGCAGCCGGGCTACATGATCGGCGAACGCGTGTTGCGGCCGGCTCTGGTCGGTGTGTCGAAAGGCGGCCCGAAAGTGGCGCCCGTGACAGCTTCGAGCAACGACAACCGCGAGGCGGCGTCAGACTCCTGACGCGGCGCTTCACTTCAGGTCGATACTGTCGCGCACCGTCCGCAGACGGTTCTGTGCGTCGACCCATTTGTCGGCCGGCGCCATGGCGATCATCTGCATGAAAGCGCCGCCGCCGAAGCGCAGCCACTGCGCCACCATGATGTCGACGCCGGTGTGCGAATCCTTCGCCTGGGCCACGGTCTGATAGCCCGCCTGGTTGTTGATCCGCAGCGGTTCGGAAATCGAGATTTTGACGTTCTCGATGACCGATGATCTGACTGAACGCGACGCGGGCAAATTCGGCGCGGTCGTCCGGCTCTTTGGGGCCTCCGGGAAATACGCCGATGAACAGGTGAGGCTGAAAGTCTTTTGGATTTGCCGTGTCGGGCGGATCGCCGATCAACGCCGCGCGGCCAACCAAAACGTTCTGAACGTGGAAACCGGCGAGATCGCCGATCGTGAACGGCAGCACGGCGAGTTTTTCAGCGTCCGGAACACTCTCCCGTACCGCGAGCGTCAGCAACGCGGCGCGCATCATCGCGTCGGTGTAAGCCGTTTCCTTCTCGGGCACTTGCGCATTGACCAGCGCGGTGACGTTCTTCGCCTGCCCGATCATCAGCCACTTGCGATAAATCTTCTTGTCGGCCTGCGCTTTCCCGGTCACCAGCGTGGCGGTGCCGAAGCTCAGTGGAATGTCCTCGCGCTTTTCGACCGTGATGCCTTCCTTTTTGAGCGCATCGGTATCGAGACCTTTTTTGAGATCGGCATAGACCGCGGGAGCCTGCGCGGCGAGCAGGATGGCCGCGTCCTTGTCGGCGTCTTCAAAGCCCGGAAATGTCTTGCTGGCGACCATGCCGTCGGGCGGGACGAGGCCAATCACCGACGCCATCGGGAAAGTCGGATCGGCGGCGCGGAGCGGCTGGCGCGGCAGCAACGAGCGCGGCGGCAGCCAGCGTTATCGCCGTCAGGACCATGCAAATTCTGCCTGCGGACTTTGCTAATGGGCGTCATGCCGTGCCTCCGTCGCAGCCGGACGAAGCCGCGCGCTGTCGGTAGCAGGCCGCGTAACCCGGCGCAAAGTCAGATTGATCCTGCCGCCCTCGGCCAGCAAAGTGGAGGTGCCGCCTTCGATGCGGTCGACGCCGTGAAAGGCCAGCCGGCAGTCGCCGCCGAGAACCAGCGCGTCGCCGGAACTGAGCCGGAACGAACGGGTCGGATCGCCGCGCTTCTGGCCGCCGATCCGGAACAGGCAGGTATCGCCAAGCGAGAGCGACAGCACCGGTGCATCGAAGTCCTGTTCGTCGCGGTCCTGATGCAGGCCCATTTTGGCGGCCGGGCCGTAGTAGTTGATCAGGCACGCTTCCGGCGGTGACGGGTAGCCGGCGAGCTTGTCCCACATGGTCAGAAGGGCATCCGGCATCGGCGGCCATGGCCGCCCGGTGACCGGGTGGTTCGGTTCGTAGCGGTAGCCTTTTTCATCGGAAACCCAGCCGAGCGGGCCGCAATTCGACATCCGCACCGTGAAGGGACGGCCGGACTTCGGCATCCGTGGGGTGAACAGCGGCGCCGCGGCGAAAATCTCGCGAAGCGCGGCGAGAAGCGCCATCTGGGCGGGGCGGTCGAGATAGTCCGGGTGGACGCGCAGTCCGGCAAAGTCCGACGGTGAGGGCATCGGCGCTTTCATTTCCTTTTAGGCACTGTCCTGTAGTTAGCCATTGTCTAGTTAGGCCCGGTGGTTATTCCAGCCAATCCTGCTGCGGCAAGCTTCAATCCTGTCTTGCAGGCTAATGTCGCCCTCCTATATGAGCCAAGGGCAATCGCCTGGGTCCACCCGGGCTGTGTGAGAGTGAATAAGGGGGTTGGATTTGGGCGCCTTAGGGGCCTGCCCAACCTGCCGCAAGAGAGAGGAATGTGAGACCATGGCTAAGGTCATCGGTATTGATCTCGGAACGACCAATTCGTGCGTCGCCGTAATGGAAGGCGCGACGCCGAAGGTCATCGAGAACGCGGAGGGAATGCGCACCACGCCGTCCATCGTCGCTTTCACCGACGAGGGCGAGCGGCTGGTAGGTCAGCCGGCAAAACGCCAGGCCGTGACCAATCCCGAGCGTACTATTTTCGCAGTGAAGCGCCTCATCGGCCGCCGCTACGACGATCCGATGGTGGAGAAGGACAAGAAGCTCGTCCCGTACAAGATCGCGCGCGCCTCGAACGGCGACGCCTGGGTCGAGGCCGAGGGCAAGACTTATTCGCCCTCGCAAATTTCAGCTTTCATCCTGCAGAAAATGAAGGAAACGGCGGAATCCTATCTCGGCTCCAAGGTCGAGCAGGCAGTCATCACCGTTCCGGCATACTTCAACGACGCGCAGCGTCAGGCCACCAAGGACGCCGGCAAGATCGCCGGCCTCGAAGTGCTGCGCATCATCAACGAGCCGACGGCGGCGGCGCTCGCCTACGGCCTCGACAAGAACAAGACGGGCACCATCGCGGTCTATGACCTCGGCGGCGGCACGTTCGATATTTCCATTCTCGAAATCGGCGACGGCGTGTTCGAGGTGAAGTCGACCAACGGCGACACCTTCCTCGGCGGCGAAGATTTCGACATGCGTCTGGTCAACTATCTGGCCGACGAATTCCAGAAAGAGCAGGGCATCGACCTGCGCCGCGACAAGCTGGCGCTGCAACGGCTGAAGGAATCCGCCGAGAAGGCGAAGATCGAGCTGTCGTCGACCACCCAGACCGAGATCAATCTGCCGTTCATCACGGCGGATGCGTCCGGTCCGAAGCATCTGACCATGAAGCTCACCCGCGCCAAGTTCGAGGCGCTGGTCGAGGACCTGGTGCAGAAGACGATTGAGCCGTGCAGGCAGGCGATCAAAGACGCCGGCGTCAGCGCGGCCGAGATCAACGAGGTCGTTCTGGTCGGCGGCATGACCCGCATGCCGAAGGTTCAGGAGGTCGTGAAGCAGTTGTTCGGCAAGGAACCGCACAAGGGCGTCAACCCCGATGAGGTTGTCGCGATTGGCGCGGCGATTCAGGCCGGCGTGCTGCAAGGCGACGTCAAGGACGTGCTGTTGCTCGACGTGACGCCGTTGTCGCTCGGCATCGAAACGCTGGGCGGCGTGTTCACCCGGCTGATCGACCGCAACACCACGATCCCGACCAAGAAGAGCCAGGTGTTCTCGACGGCCGAAGACAGCCAGACCGCGGTGACGATCCGCGTGTTCCAGGGCGAGCGCGAGATGGCGGCCGACAACAAGATTCTCGGCTCGTTCGATCTTCTCGGTATTCCGCCCGCACCGCGCGGCGTGCCGCAGATCGAGGTCACGTTCGACATCGACGCCAACGGCATCGTCAACGTGTCGGCCAAGGACAAAGGCACCGGCAAGGAACAGCAGATCCGCATCCAGGCTTCCGGTGGCTTGAGCGACTCCGACATCGAGAAGATGGTGAAGGACGCCGAAGCTCACGCCGAGGACGACAAGAAGCGCAAAGCTCAGGTCGAGGCGAAGAACCACGCCGAGGCTCTGGTGCACGCGACCGAGAAGACGTTGGCCGAACATGGCTCGAAGGTTGGCGAGGCTGAGCGCCGCGCGATCGAGAACGCCATGGCCGATCTGAAAGAGGCGTTGAAGGGTACCGACGCCGACGCGATCACGGCCAAGGCCAATACGCTGGCGCAGGCTTCGATGAAGCTTGGCGAGGCGATGTACAAGCA
The DNA here is from genome assembly GCA_963739945.1 of uncultured Alphaproteobacteria bacterium. Taxonomy (GTDB): domain Bacteria; phylum Pseudomonadota; class Alphaproteobacteria; order Rhizobiales; family Xanthobacteraceae; genus BOG-931. The sequence goes on from CAVUCN010000013.1 coordinate 76,781, forward strand.
GGCCGAACAGCAGCCGGGTGCCGGCCCCGATGCCGGCGCCACGGGCGGCGAAGCCCCGAAGGACGATGTCGTCGATGCCGAGTTCACGGAAGTCGACGACGACAAGAAGAACAAGAAATCGGCCTAAGACGGCGAGACGGTAATGCCGCTTCGGACAGTCAAAACAGCACCCCCGACCGCAAAGCGGGGGTGCTTGTTTTTTGTCGAGCGGGTATCGGCGTCGGGTAATTGGACATCATCAGGAAACGAATGATGGCCAAGCGCTGCTATTACGAATCGCTCTCGATTGAACGCACTGCGACCGAAGTCGACATCAAGTCTGCGTTTCGCAAGCAGGCGATGCAGTGTCACCCGGATCGTAATCCCGGCGACACCGGAGCCGAGCATCGCTTCAAGGAAATCAACGAAGCCTACGAAGTCCTGAAGGATCCCGATAAGCGCGCCGCTTATGACCGCTACGGCCACGCCGCCTTCGAGCAGGGCATGGGCGGCGGCGCGGCAGGTTTCGGCGCCGATTTCGCCACGACGTTCTCGGATATTTTCGACGATCTGTTCGGCATGGGTGGCCGCCGTGGCCGCGGCGGCACCGGCCGTGAGCGCGGCGCCGATCTTCGCTACAACATGGAAATATCGCTGCAGGAAGCCTACGCCGGCAAGGCGGCGCAGGTTCGCATTCCGACCTCCGTTACCTGCGAGGCCTGCTCCGGCTCCGGCGCAAAGCCCGGCACCAAGCCGAAGGTCTGCACGATGTGCCAGGGCCAGGGCAAAGTCCGCCATGCGCAGGGCTTCTTCACGCTCGAGCGCACCTGCCCGCAGTGTCAGGGCCGCGGCCAGTCGATCGACAGTCCGTGCGCGTCGTGCTCCGGCTCGGGCCGCGTCACCCGCGAGCGCACGCTGTCGGTGAATATTCCGGCCGGCGTCGAGGACGGCACCCGCATCCGGCTTGCCGGCGAAGGCGAGGCCGGTCTGCGCGGCGGTCCTGCCGGCGACCTCTACATTTTCCTGTCGCTCGCGGCGCATCCGTTCTTCCAGCGCGAAGGCGCCGACCTGCACTGCCGCGTCCCGGTTTCGATGGTGACGGCGGCGATGGGCGGCGATTTCGAAGTGCCGACCATCGACGGCGGCAAGACCAAGGTGAAGGTGCCGGAGGGCACCCAGTCCGGCCGCCGCTTCCGGCTGTCTGGAAAGGGTATGCCGGTACTGCGCGCGCGCCAGAGCGGCGACATGTATGTGCAGGTTATGGTCGAAACGCCGCAAAATCTGACCAAGAAGCAGCGCGAACTGCTGGCCGAATTCCACCGGTTGTCGTCGGAGGCGACGCAGCCGGAATCCGTCCGGTTTCTTCGGCAAGGTGAAGGAATTCCTCGACGGCCTGGGCTCACGCGCGCCGTCCGACTAAGTGCACATTAAGGCCGCAGCGAAGTCGGCTATCGGCTCGACGTGCGGTTTTGCTACCATTACTGCGATGTCGGATCGGGAAACTATCCTCCGCTATCTATTTGCAGCGATGCTGGCGGCAGTTTTTACCGCCAGCGTGATCTACATTTCCATGACCTACCGATAGGACTGCGGGCCGGCGGATGCCGGTTAAGGCTGTGACACCGGGCCGCTGGTTTTCAGTTCACGGATGTTCTAAAAAAGGCAGGTTTTTGTCGCGTGGATGCCCATGCCTTTGCCGGCCCTGCAAAAGTTTGAACAGAAGATCGGGCGGCAGCTTCGCCTGCTTGAGCTCCGAAAGACGCTTATCGAGCGTAAGATCGGAAAGCAGGTCAGGCTTTTCGAGCAGCGGCGTAACGGTATCGGCAAGAAAATCGAAAAACAGATCCGTCTGTTCGAAGCGAGACGTGGCATCCGCTTCGATGATGAGGTGCGTTTTATCCGTTCCTGGATCGAACGGCCGCTGAGCATCGGTGCGGTCACGCCATCGGGCAAGGTGCTGGCGCGTACCATGGCGAGCTATGTCGATCCGAACGCCAACGGCCCGGTCGTCGAGCTCGGCCCCGGAACCGGCCCGGTCACGGAAGCTCTGGTCGAAGCCGGCGTGGCGCCGTCGCGGCTGGTGCTGGTCGAATTCAACCCGGCATTCTGCCGGATCCTGCAAAACCGCTATCCGGACGCGACGCTGGTGCAGGGCGATGCCTATAGCCTGCGCCGCCTTCTCGAAACGCTGCTGATCCAGCCGGCGTCCGCCGTGGTCTCCGGTCTGCCGCTGGTGACGAAGCCGATCCGCGAGCGCTGGCGTCTGGTTCGCGATGCTTTCGATCTGATGGTGCCTGGCGCGCCGTTTGTGCAGTTCACCTATTCGGTGGCCTCGCCGCTGCCGAAACGGCTCGGCGGCTTCACCGCGGAAGCGTCCGAACGAATATGGATGAACCTGCCACCGGCGCGAGTGTGGGTTTATCGTAAGCATTAGCTTCGATGGCCGTTCCAAAAATTCTGATCATTCCCGGGTCGTCGCGCGCGGACTCGAGCAATGCACGACTCGCGGCGCTGGCTGCCAAGGAAATCCTGCTTGCCGAAGCGGACGTGACGCGCATTTCGCTGCAGGACTATCCGCTACCGCTGTTCGACAGCGACGCTCTCGCGGATTCCGGTTCGCCGCAACCGGCGGTGCAATTGAAGAAAATGCTGCTGGCGCACCACGGCGTCTTCATCACCAGCCCGGAATACAACGCGTCGGTGTCGCCGCTGATCAAGAACACCATCGACTGGATTTCGCAAGTCCGCGACCGCGGCGAGCCGGCCAATACCGCTTTCAAAGGTCGCGTGTTCGCGCTCGGGTCGGCATCGAGCGCCGATCACGGCGGTGTCCGCGCGCTGATGGCGCTGCGGCAGGTTCTGGAGCTTGGTTGCGGCGCGCTGGTGATCCCGGAGCAGATTGCCGTGCCGCGCGCCGGGCAGGCGTTTGACGATCGGGACAATCTCAGGGATGAAACACTCGCGGCGTCGCTCAAGGCCATGGCGCGCCGGCTGGTGGAATTGGCGAGCGTGATATCCTAGATCACGTTGGCCGGAAGGATTGCCCGATGCCGATACAGCCCCGCGACCGCCTGATTGTTGCTCTCGATCATTCTTCGGTCGAGGAAGCGCAGGCCATGGTGTCGCGGCTCGGCGATACGGTCACGTTCTACAAGATCGGCTACCAGCTCGCTTTTGCCGGCGGCATTACCTTTGCCCGCACACTGACCGATGCCGGCAAGCAGGTCTTTGTCGACCTGAAACTCCATGACATCGGCAATACGGTCGCGCAGGGGGTCAAAAGCGTCGCGCGCCTCGGCGCTACGTTCCTCACCGTGCATGCCTATCCGCAGACCATGAAGGCCGCGGTCGATGCCCGCGAGAAGGGCTTGCGCATCCTCGCGGTCACGGTGCTCACCTCGCACGACGACAAGGACCTGATCGAGGCCGGCTACAATTCCAGCGTCTCGGCCCTGGTGGCGCGGCGCGCCGAGCAGGCCCGCGACATCGGCGTCGATGGGCTGGTTTGCTCCGGCGAGGAAGTCGGCAAGTTGCGCGCGATCGTAGGCACAAGGCTGTCGCTGGTGACGCCGGGCATTCGGCCTGCCGGGTCCGCCGCCGACGAGCAGAAGCGCATTGCGACACCTGCCGCCGCGATTGCCGCCGGCTCCGATTATCTCGTTGTCGGCCGGCCGATCATCGCAGCGCCGGATCCGAAGGCCGCGGCAGAGGCTATCGTCGCCGAAATTTCGCAAGCAGGCAGATAACAGGAGCGCATTATGCCCAAGGGTTACTGGATCGGCCGCGTCGATGTGAAAAACGAAGAAGGCTACAAGCCTTACGCTGCCGCCAATCCCGCGATCTTCAAGAAATTCGGCGGACGTTTCGTCGTGCGCGCCGGCAAATTCGAGAACCCGGAAGGTGGCAGCCGGTCACGCAACGTGGTCATCGAGTTTCCGGATTATGCCGCAGCGCTCGCCTGCTACAACTCGCCGGAATATCAGGCCAACATCAAGGTGCGGCAGCCGCACTCGGCGCTCGATATCATTATCATTGAAGGCTACGACGGCCCGCAGCCGTAATTTCATTGGTCTATCCGGGAGGTTTGGGCGATGCCCAAGGGTTACTGGCTGCCGCAGATCGATGTGCGCAACATGGACGGCTACAAGGCCTACATGGCGGCGACGCCGCCGGCGCATGAGAAATATGACGGCACTGCGCTGGTGCGTGGCGGCAGGATGGAAGTGGTCGAAGGCCATGCACGCAGCCGCAACGTCATTCGCGAATTTCCCGACTACGCTGCGGCGCTCGCCTGTTATCGCTCGCCGGAATATCAGCGCGCCAAGCCGTTGCGGCTGCCGCATTCGGACATCGATTTCCTGATCGTCGAAGGTTTCGACGGTACGCAGCCGGTGCAGACCGGAACGCCGCCGGCCGGTGCGGCCGGCAAGGGCTACTGGATCGCCCATGTCGATGTCACCGGGCCGGAAGGTTACAAGGTCTATGCAGCCGCGCTCGGTGCGCCGCTCGGCAAATTCGCCGGCCGCTATCTGGTGCGCGGCGGAGCGCAGGAAGTGCCCGAGGGCAAGGCGCGGGCGCGCACGGTGGTGATCGAGTTTCCAAGCTACGATGCGGCGCATGCCTGTTACTATTCGCCGGACTATCAGGCGGTGAAGAAGCTGCGCGACGGCAACGCCGATGTCGATCTCGTTGTCGTCGAGGGCTACGGCGGCCCGAAGTTCTAGCGTTGCTGGGCTAACCTTGCCCCGCTATACCCGCCCGGACGGGAGATAATCCGATGGCAAATTTCGACATGCGGGTGGTGATTGCCGGCGCCGGTGGACGCATGGGGCGGACGCTGATCAGCACCATCGCCGCGACCAAGGGCCTGACGCTGGCCGGCGCCGTGGACGCGCCGGGTTCTGCAGTCATCGGACGCGATGCCGGCGAATTGGCCGGTCTGGGGCCGAACGGCGTGAAGGTGACGAGCGACGTCGCGCCGCTCCTGAAAGCGGCCGACGGGCTGATCGAGTTCACGATCCCGGCGGTGACGCTGGCCTTTGTCGAGCTCACCGCGGCAGCCGGCCTGGTCCATGTCATCGGCACCACCGGCCATACCGCGGAAGAGGAGGCGGTGATCGCGAAAGCGGCGAACCGCGCGATTATCGTCAAGTCCGGCAATATGAGTCTCGGCGTCAATTTGCTCGCCGGTCTGGTGAAGCAGGTGGCGAAGACGCTCAACGACGACTACGACATCGAAATCTTCGAGATGCACCACAGCAAGAAGATCGACGCGCCCTCGGGAACCGCACTGATGCTCGGACGCGCCGCTGCCGCCGGGCGCGGCATCGATCTGTCACTGCATTCGGCGCGCGGCCGCGACGGCATGACCGGCTCGCGCAAGCGCGGCGATATCGGCTTTGCCTCGCTGCGCGGCGGCACCAATGTCGGCGAGCACCGCGTGATGTTTGCCGGCCCGTCGGAAATTCTCGAACTGACGCACCGCGCCGAGGATCGGCTGATCTTTGCCCGTGGCGCGCTGCATGCGGCGCTCTGGGCGCGCGGGCAGAAGCCGGGGCTCTATTCGATGGCCGACGTCTTGGGGCTTGGTGACAAGTAGGCTGACGACAAACAACGCGTGACGCAGATGCTGACACCGCAGGAAGTCACCACCAAAAAACGCATCATCTACGAACTCATCGCGCTGGGTTTCGCCGGTCTGATCGGCGCGCATGAAATCAGCCCGGCTGACGAGAACGCCGACATGACGCTGCCACTGCTCGTTGCCGGCGTCGGGACCCTGAGTTTTGTCGCCGCAGGATTCATGGGCCGCAATTGTTGAAGCAGCTTTCGTCGAAATAGCCGCGCGCAGCGGCGCGTTGACCCTGCGGTCGCTGCTTAATCGCGCATTGAAGCTTGTCGGTAGGAGCGGGGCGCGCCGCCAATTCAGCATGCGCGCCCTGAAGTGGAATGATTAGAGTTCTTTGCCGATCATGTGATCGACCGAGTACCTGGCCACCGCCGCGTAGCGCGATAGCGAAAAAAACAAGCCCCCACAGAAGCGGAAATTCGTAACCGCCTCCCGGTGCCGAAAAGGCGAATCCATGCGAATACGAAACAAAGAACGTGACGCAGAATAGTTCGATAGCGATCGCCGCAGCAAAGAAGCGTGTGAACAATCCTACAATAATGCAGATGGCGCCGACAGTTTCCAGAAACATGGCCGATCCAGCAAACACTTCCGCGGGAAAGAAACCATTTTTGGTCATCGCGCCCACGATAGGCGTGAGTCCGGCATTAAACTTTATCCAGCCGTGGACGAACAAAATGCCACCTGCCGCGATACGGATTACCACTTCGGAAAAACCTCTCGCCCAGTCATAGAATCCGGCGAGACCTGGAAAAACTAGTTTGGCTTCTGCTTGAGCCATGGCACGCTCCCCTTTGTTTTGATTGCCCAGCGACTGGCGGTACCGCGTAGCGCGGCAGCAAACGATAAACACCGCCAGGGACGCAGTTTATTCTGCCGGCGGCAGGCAACCCAACACTATTTGCGGTTCCGTTGCATGGCGACCGCCAAGGGCTGCAACCAAGGCCTGCATCACTCGGTGAAACCGGCGAAAATTCGCTTTGTTTACCGAGGTTAAATTTTCGGACGAAAACGGGAACGAAATGCCGACTGTTTGGCCAGTAGCCGCGTTGACTCCCTGCCGGGATCGAACAGATTCAGGCGTTGTTGCGTAGGAGTACTCGTCATGGCCCCCGGCCGTCCGTACTGGAAGGGTTATCTCAAGCTCGCGCTGGTTTCGTGCCCGATCGCGCTTTACACCGGCACGTCGTCAACCGAGCGGGTTTCGTTCCGGCAGATCAGCAAAAAGACCGGCAACCGGCTGCGGCAGCAGCTTGTTGACGAGGTCACGCGCGAGCCGGTCGAGAGCGAAGACAAGGGCCGCGGCTACGAATACGCCAAGGGCGCCTACATCCAGGTCGAGGACGACGAGCTTGATGCCGTCGCCATCGAAAGCAACCACACCATCGAGATCGACTCGTTCGTGCCGCGCGCACAGGTCGATGAGCGCTATCTCGACAGTCCCTATTACATCATCCCGGACGATCAGGTCGGGCAGGAAGCATTCGCGGTGATCCGCGAGGCGATGCGCGGCAAGGGCATGGCGGCGCTGGCGCGCGTCGTGCTGGCGAAACGCGAGCGCGTCATCATGCTTCAGCCGTGGGACAAGGGCGTGATGGGCACGACGTTGCACTACCCTTATGAAGTTCGCGACGCCGGCGAATATTTCGACGATCTGCCGAACATCAAGGTCGCGCCCGATATGCTGAAGCTCGCCGAGCATATTCTCGAGGGCAAGGAAGCCGATTTCGATCCTTCGCACTTCGTCGATCACTATGAAGAAGCGGTGGTCGAAATGCTCAAGCAGAAGCAGGCCGGCATCAAGCCGCCGAAGGGCAAGGCGGTCGAACCGCCGCGCAACGTCATCAATCTGTTCGACGCCCTGAAAAAGAGCATTGCCGCCGACAAGGGCCATGCGGCGACCGGTAAGACCAAGGCGGCGCCGGCCAAGCGCGGCAAAATGCGGATCGAAGGACAGCGCGAAATGCTGCTGCCGATTTCCGGCAAGAAGGGCAAAGAGGCTGCGGCTGCAAAAGCTCCAGCCGCCAAAGCTCCTGCGCGTGGCACCGGCGCCCGGCAGAGGAAGGCCGGCTGAAGAAGCCGGCCCCGATGTTCCTGCGGTGCTTTTTGAGTTACTGAGCCCGCTTCGCCGCGTCGAGCACGATCTTGTAAGCGTCGCTGAGCGCGGGCTTCTCTTTTGAGACGTCAGCGCCGACGCTCGACGAGAGTCTTGAGCATGTCGGCCTGTTCGTCGGCCGGCAGGTTGATCAGCTCACCGCCGTTGTCGGTCCACACCTTGTTTGCGGCGTTGTCGATTTCGATGGCGCGAGGCGTGAAGTCCTTCGCCACGCTGGCTGCATCTTTGTCGACGATCTGCTGCAAATCAGCGGGAAGCGTATCGTACCACTTCTTGCTGATCTCGACGAGATAGAAGATCGCGGCGTGGTTGGTCATGGTGATGTATTTCGCCGCGTCATAGAAGTGCAGGCCGCTGAGCAGCTCGACGCCGGCAACCGAACTGTCGAGCGAGCCCTGCTGAATCGCCGTCATCACATCGCTCGGCGACATCGCTACCGGGGTCGTGCCCAGCCGTCTTGAAGGCGGCCGACTGGAACTCGGATGCAAAAATTCGGATCTTCTTGCCCTTGAAGTCGGCGACATGACGGATCGCGATCTTTGAGAGGACTTCCGAGGGTTCGGCGTAAGCAACGGCGACACCGTGCAGTCCCTTGTCGGCGCCGAGGCCGAGATAGAATTTCTGCACCTCCGGGTCGGCGGCGATCTTGTGACCCTGGGCGACCGACGTCACCAGGCCGGGCGCGGCAAGCACTTCGAAGCGCTCGTCGATGCCGACGAAAAATTCCGGCGGAATAATCGGCGCACTGAATGGCGCCGAACTGCGTGCCTTCGATCTGACGCGGAATCGAGCCGAGCTGGCTCGCCGGATAGACCTCAACCTTGATGCGGCCGCCGGAATCCTTCTCGATGGCGGCGGCAAGCACCTTTGCGTATTGATCCAGCGCCGCATTGAGTGTCGGCGTGGTGATCTTCATCGTGAAGGTTTTGTCTTGCGCCTGCGCAGTTCCGACGGTCAGCGCCAGACACAGCACGCTCTGCAGCGATTGCCAGTTTGCCCTGCGAAAAGCCCACATCGTCCTCCCTGGATCGAATTGTTTTATTGGCTCCGGTTTTTACAGAAGGAGCCGCGGTTGTCCAGATTACGAACTGCCGCAGATGGCGCGGTTTTAATCAGCGCGCAGCAGCGAATGGCCGGTCATTTCTTTCGGCTTTGGCAATTCCATCAGCTCGAGCAATGTCGGCGCGATGTCGGCGAGGCGGCCTTCGGCGACCAGTCCGCGGTTGCGTGCGCCGAGCAGCACCACCGGCACCGGGTTCGTGGTGTGCGACGTGTGCGGGCCGCCGGTTTCCGGATCGCGCATCATTTCGCAATTGCCGTGATCGGCGGTGACGAGGAGCGCGCCGCCGGCTTTCTGGATCGCGTCGGCGATGCGGCCCAGGCTGGCATCGACCGTCTCTACCGCCTTGATCGCGGCCGGCAGGCTGCCGGTGTGGCCGACCATGTCGGGATTGGCGAAATTGAGAATGATCATATCGTACTTGCCGGAATTGATCGCCTCGACCGCCTTGTCGGTCAGCTCCGGCGCCGACATTTCCGGCTGCAGATCGTAGGTCGCGACCTTGGGCGAAGGCACCATGATGCGATCCTCGCCGCGATAAGGCTCTTCGTGGCCGCCGTTGAGAAAATAGGTGACGTGCGGATATTTCTCGGTCTCCGCCATGCGCAGTTGGGTGCGGCCCGCGTCCGCGACCACTTCGCCGAGAATGTGCGCGAACGACTGCGGCGGAAAAATCGCCTGCATGAATTTGTCGAGCGCGTCGGAATAGTGCGTCATGCCGACGGCGGCGGCGAATTTCACCACGCGCTTGCGTTCGAAGCCTGAGAAGTCCGGATCGAGCATCGCGCCGAGAATTTCGCGCACCCGGTCGGCGCGGAAGTTGAAGCAGAGAATGCCGTCGCCGTCGTTCATGCCGCGATAATCGTCGACCACCGCGGGCACGATGAACTCGTCGAACTTCTTGTTGGCGTAGGCATCGGCCACCGACCGCGGGCGCATCGGGGAAGCGCGGCGCGTCGGCTGCGACGATCGCGGCGTAGGCCTTGCTGACGCGGTCCCAGCGCTTGTCGCGATCCATCGCGTAGTAACGGCCGCATACCGTCGCGACCGGTACCGATTTCGGCAGCGCGGCCAGCAGCCGCTTGATGTCGTCGCCGGCGGATTGCGGCGGCGTATCGCGGCCGTCGGTCAGCGCGTGAATCACGGTCGGCACGCCGGCATCGGCGAGGATTTTTGCCAACGCCGCGGCGTGATCCTGATGCGAGTGCACGCCGCCGGGCGATACCAGCCCGATCAGATGACAGGTGCCGCCGCTGTCTTGCAGTTTCTTGATGAGGCCGGTGAGCACCGGCGCCTTTGCGATCTCGCCGCTGGCGATGGCGTTGCCGATCCGCGGCAGGTCCTGCATCACCACGCGGCCGGCGCCGATATTGAGATGGCCGACTTCGGAGTTGCCCATCTGGCCGTCCGGCAGTCCGACATCGTGACCGGAGGTGTGAAGGAACCCGCGCGGCCCGGCTTCCCACAGCCGATCGAAGGTCGGCGTTTTGGCCTGCCGCACGGCATTGTCGGCGTCGTCCTCGCGCCAGCCGAAGCCGTCGAGGATCACCAGCATCACCGGCCGCCGCTGCTGCATGTCGGTTCCTTTCAGTCAGACAACGCGAGGTATTGCGGATCGATGTAAGCGTCAATCGGTACTGACTGGATAGGCGGTCCAGCTCAGCGTGACGCTCCCCGCGGAAGCGGGGACGCGGGTTCGCGATTCCCGCTTTCGCGCGATAAGCGGAGGATGCTCTACGCCGCCCGACGACCTGGCCGGCTTCCCAGCCGAGCATCGCGCGCTTGCGGGTGATGCCCCAGTGATAGCCGGTGACGTCGCCGGATTTGCCGACCACGCGGTGGCACGGCACCACGAACGAGACCGGGTTCTTGCCGACCGCGGTGCCGACAGCGCGCGCTGCCGTCGGCTTTTCGAGCTTGCCGGCGATGTCCGAATAGGTAACGAGCTTGCCCATCGGGATTTTCAAAAGCGTGTCCCAGACCCGCACTTCCCAGTCGGTGCCGATCAGGACGACGCGCAGCGGCTGCTCGCGCTGCCATTGTTTCGGATCGAAGATGCGCCGTGCAATCGTCGATGTGCGCGCGCTGTCTTCCACATAGGTCGCGCGCGGCCAGCGGCCTTTCATGTCGGCCAATGCTGCACGCTCCTTGCCGTGATCGGCGAAGGCGAGGCCGGCCAGGCCGCGCCCGGTTGCCATCACCAGCGCGCTGCCGAACGGCGAAGGATGAAAGCCGAAGTAAATGGTCAGGCCTTCGCCGCCGGTTTTCCACTCGCCGGGCGACATCGCCTCGTGGGTGACGAACAGGTCGTGCAAACGGCCCGGGCCGGACAGGCCGACTTCGTAGGTGGCGTCGAGCACGCTCGCCGAGTCGCGCAGCAGTTGCCGTGCGCCGTCGAGCGTCAGCGCCTGCAAAAACGCCTTCGGCGACAGCCCGGCCCAGCGGCGGAACAGGTGATGCAGTTCGGTCGGTGTGACGCCGGCGGCTTCGGCGATGGTTTCGATTTCGGGCTGCTCGCGCCAGTGGCCGCGGATGTGGCCGATCGCCTTGCGCACGACGTCATAATCGGCAGCGGCGGCAGCGAGCGGCATCGGGTTTTGCGAGCATAGGGTTTTGCATTCGGTCGGGTGACAACATGGGAGTCTCCATCATCTGTCTCCCATTTAGGCCGCGCAGGTCCGCGTACCCACCCGATTTCTGTCTCTATTCAAACACCGTGCGCGTCGGTCCGCGCTTGGCTTCGCCGATGGCGGCAGCGAGCGCCGAGGCGAAATCCTTCTTCTCGTCGGGGCTGAGGAAACCCGCGATCGACAATCGCCGGCCGCGCGACACCAGGAACAGCCGCTCGATGCCGAATTCCTCGTGCACGATGCGGTCGAGCTGCACCCAGAGCGGATTGAGCGTCCATTCGCGCACGCCACCTTTCTGGTTGACCTTGCGCACGGTGAGCTCGGTGGCGGTGACCGTCACTTCTTCGTAGGCGCGTGCGGCGCGAAAGTTGGCGCGGAACGCCCAGTACACCAGCAGCACGTCGAGACCGAGGAAACCGAACACCGGCCACGCGCCAAGCAGCAGGAACACCAGCCCCGAGACGAAGCTGACGCCGCCGATGCAGAGCATGAAAATCAGAAAGCCGGTCGAGCTCAGCGAGCGATGCGGCGTGATCACCGCCGAGAAGATCGCGGGTTCGGCGGGCGCCGCAGTGGTGTGGCTGGCATCGGCGTTCATGACAGTTATTATAGGCGCTCCATCCAGTGTCTTCCATGGCGCGCAAAAAATCCAAACAACGCAACAAGGCTGCCAAGAAGGCAGGCCGGAAAAGCCGCTCCGGCCGGAAAGACCGGCAGCGTTTGCAGGCTGCGCGGAAGGGGCAAGGCAGCGCAAGGTCAAACCGGCCAAGGCGCGGATCAAGGCCGATACCAAGGCGGCGCACGGCGCGTTGCCGCAATGGACGCCGGCCGAGATCGAGGAAGCGTTCCGGCGTCTCGCCGCCGCAGCGCCGGCGCCGCGCACCGAACTGGAACACCTCAATCCGTTCACGCTTCTGGTCGCCGTCGTGCTGTCAGCGCAGGCGACCGACGCCGGGGTCAACAAGGCGACGCCGGCGCTGTTCGCGCTCGCCGACACGCCGGAGAAGATGGCTGCACTTGGCGAGGCGAAGGTCCGCGATCTGATCAAGACCATCGGGCTGTACCGCACCAAGGCGAAGAACGTGATCGCGCTGTCGGAGAAACTTGTTGCCGAGCACGGCGGCAAAGTCCCGCACGACCGCGACGCGCTCGAAGCGCTGCCCGGTGTCGGCCGCAAGACTGCAAATGTCGTTCTCAACGTCGCGTTCGGCGAGCCGACCATCGCGGTCGATACGCATATTTTCCGTGTCGGCAATCGCACCGGGCTTGCCGTCGGCAAGACACCGTTCGATGTCGAGATGAAGCTCCTCGAAGTGGTGCCGGACAAATATCTCCTGAACGCGCACCACTGGCTGATTCTGTTCGGCCGCTACACCTGCATCGCGCGCCGCCCGCTGTGCGAAAAATGCATCATCGCCGATCTGTGCAAGTGGCCGGGCAAGACGGTGAATGCGGCGACTGCGGTTCCTAGTTCGTCATGCCCGCGAAGGCGGGGCATCCAGTAACCGAAGTCGGTTGAGCGTTGGCTAAAGCGGTTGCGATTACTGGATCATCCGCCTGCGCGTAGGATGACGGCATCAGGCACGCTCTGCCGCAACTCTCTCTTCCGCCATCTGATGCAGCGCGGCGCGATCGACTTTGTTAGTGGAAGCGAGCGGCAGTTCGTCGACGAACCAGACAAAGCGCGGATGCTGATAGGCCGGCGCATTGGCCAGCGCGAATTGCTTCACGCTGTCGCGCGTCGATCGCGTGGCCTGACTTGCGGATGACGAAGGCGACCGGCTTCTGTCCTTTGATGTCGTCGTCGATCGGCACCACCGCTGCCTGCGCCACGCCGGGATGGCGCTCCAGCATCCGCTCGACGTCGGCGGGATAGATATTCTCGCCGCCGGAGACAAACATGTCGTCGGTGCGTCCGACAAAATAATGGAACCCGTCGGCATCGCGGCGGAACACGTCGCCGGTGATGTAGAAACCGTCCGCCGTGATCGGCGGCTTCACGTCGGGCCGGTTGTGGTAGCCGAGCATCACCGCCGGGCATTTCATTTCCAGCACGCCCTGCTCGGCGTTGCGATTGTCGCCATCGACAAGGCGCAGCGACACTTTCGGGTGCGGATAGCCGACTGAGAGCGTTGGTTGCGGCAAGCCTTTGGGATGCGGACCGAACACCACCGGGCCGGCCTCCGTCGTGCCGTAAGCATTGGTCACTTGCGCGCGCGGCAAGGTCTCACGCAGCGCCGCCATCAGGCTGGCGCTGACCGGCGCGGAGCCCATGCGGACGAATTCGACGCTGGAAAGATCGGCGCGCGCCATGGCGTCGTGCTCACGCAGCATCATCGCGATCATCGGCGGCACGGCGGTGAGCCAGGTGCAGTGATAGCGTCCGATCGCGTCGATGTAAGCTTTCGCGGTGAACTGCGGCAGCAGCACGATGGTGGCGTGCGCGGCGCAGGCGAGCTTGGCCAGCGCCAGCGCATTCATGTGATAGAGCGGCGCCGCGATCAGATAGCGGTGGCGATCGAGCCCCGGCGCAAGCCGCGTCTCCACCACCCAGATGTGGCTCTGGTGCGAGAGCACGACGCCTTTCGGCGTGCCGGTCGATCCGGATGTGTAGAGAAACATCGCCGGCTCGTCCTGGTGCGGGACAATCGCCGCAAACGGGCCGGGGTCGAGAAACGCTTCAAAGGAAGCGCCGAACGTCACGCTCGGAATATCCGGCGGACAGTCGATCGCGCGCGTCGCGTCGCAGAACACGAATTTTGCGCCGGCATCGCGGATGATGAAGTGGATGGTGGCGCGGGGAAATTTGAAGTTCACCGGCACCGCGACAAAACCGGCGCGCATGATGCCGTAATAGGCTGCGATATATTCGGTGCGGTTGGCGGCGAGGAGCGCGACCCGGTCGCCGCGCTGCAAACCGCGTTTGCTCCAGCGCGCGGGCAACGCCATTCGCCATGGCATCGAGCTGCGCGAAGGTGAATTCCCGCGGGCTCTGTTCGCCGCCAAGGTCGATGATCGCGATCTTGTTCAGATCGCGATCACGCCGGATCAGATCGCCGAGATTTGTTGAAGAAGCAGGATTATGGATTACGCAACTCCAGAAACGCCGCGATGGCGATCATGTCGCCCTGCGTCAGGTTGGCGACCGCCGGCTTCATGAAGGCGACGCCGACGCCGTTACGCGCCCCCGACTGAATGTCGTTGAGCTGGCGGAAGATATAAGTCGCGGTCCGGCCGGTGATGCCGGGCACTTCGCCGTTGCCGCGCAGATCCGGTCCGTGACAGAGCGAGCAGGCAACGGTCTTGCCGCCGCCGCCATTCACCAGCGCCTGACCCTTGGCGACGCTGCCCGACGGCACATAGTCGGTGAAGCCGGAATGCGGATCGCGCAGTTTCGCTTCGGTCGCGTCATTGGGCAGATTGATGATGCGCTCGCCGATCGGTTCTTTCTCGTCGCCGGGCGAAGCGAAGCGCATGCCGCCGGCGCCGACATAGCTCTTCGGCACGGTGTCGGTTTCGACCAGCTTGTTGTAGCCCGCGGTCGGCTTCAGCTTGTTGTAGTACTCCGAGGCGGCCTTGATCTCGTCGTCGGTCAGCACCTGCGCCATGGCGATCATCACGCCGGCGCGGACGTTCGAGCGGATGCCGGTCTTGAACGCCTGCATCTGGCGGCGGACGTAAGCCGTCGGCAGTCCGGCAAGGCTCGCGGATTCCGGATGACCGTCGCCGGATGGCAGGTGGCACAGTGCGCAGGCGCGCCCGGCCGGCTTGGCGCCGCCAAGGGCGACGATCTGCGGCATCGGCGGGTGCTCATCGGGAAACCAGTCCGGCGGATTGAACGGGGCGTCGATCTGCGCCTGGGTGTACTGCTTGCTGCTGCCGGGCACGGATTTCATTTCCGTGTTGTCCTGCTGTTGCGGCGGCGGCGTCTCCGGGTAGGCCCAATCGGGATTATCGGCGGCAAAGGCGACAGCGGCCGCGGCGGACAGGGCCGCGGCAGCGGCAATGCTGACAATGACTTTGCTGACAATGATTTTCATGGACGTTCTCCCGGATGATTTGTCCGATCATGCCGGTTTTGGCGGCGCGGTGAAATAGGTACCGCGGCCGGTGGCGATCAGCTTGCCATCGGCAGTCGATAATCTCGGCTTCGGCGGTCGTGAACTGGCCGCCGAAGCGGACAACCTTGCCGCGCGCGGTCAGGTCGCCCGGCATGGCGGCGCGATGATAATCGACACGCATGTCGATGGTCGGCACGCCGCGGCCGGTCTGCTTGATCATGGCGCAAGTCGGCGGCGAGATCGATCAGCGCGGCGAGAATGCCGCCGTGGGTATAGCGGCGCTCGGGATTGACCACCCATTCCTCGCGCCACTTTGCCTTGATCTCGATGGTGTCGTCGCCGACCGCGACCACGGTGAGGCCAAGCCATTGATGAAACGGCGCGCGGGTGATCAGGGCTTGCACCTGTTCGAGGGTGAGGTCGCTGCTCGTTTAGTTTGCTCCGGCGCGTTGCGCGGAATCACGGCGTCACCACGACTTTGCCGATCACCTCGCGATCCTCGATCAGCCGCAGACCTTCGCGCGCCTGCTCGAGCGGCAGCACCTTGTCGATCACCGGCTTGATCTTGCCGGCGCTGATCAAATCCATCAGCGCGGAGAGATTGTCGTCGTAGAAGCTGTTGGAGCCGATGACCTGCAACTCGAAGCTCCAGATGTAACGCAGGTCTTCCTTCGGGTCGTAACCCGCGGTCGCGCCGCAGACCAAAAGCTTGCCGCCGCGCTTGAGGCAACGCAGCGACGGCACCCAGGTGTCGCCGCCGGTGAAGTTGATCACCACGTCGACGCCGCCCTCGTGGCTGCGGCGCTGCGGCTTGCCGTATTTCTCGACCGCCCATTTCGACCAGTCGGTCTTGGTGTAATCGACGACTTCGTCGGCGCCCATCGCCTTGAGCCGCGCCAGCTTGGAGTCGCTGGACGCGCAAGCGATCACTTCGGCGCCGAGCATTTTGCCGAGCAGCACGCAGCCGGTGCCGACGCCGCCGGATGCGCCGAGCACCAGCACGCGGTCGCCGGCCTTGACGGTGTTGTGCGTGATCATCATGCGATGCGCGGTGCCGTAGGCGACCGGCAGCGATGCGGCGTCCTCGAAGCTCACGCCAGCGGGCATCCTGATGAGCTGTTCGGCGGCGACGGCGCAATACTCGCCCATGCCGCCGTCGAGCATTTCGCCCATCAGGCCTTTTTTCTTGTTCAGCGGATTGACCAGCACGCGGTCGCCGGCTTTCCAGCCGGTGACGCCCGGTCCGATCTCGGCGATCTCGCCGGCCATATCGAGGCCGATGATGACCGGCAGCGGCACCTTGATGCCCGGCATGCCGCGCACCGTGAACACGTCGTGATAATTGAACGAGGAGGCGCGGACGCGGATGACAACGTGGCCTTCGGCGGCCTGCGGCATCGGATAATCGGTGACGACCTGAAGCTCATCGAGCGTGCCGTGCTTGCGCAGCACGAGCGCTTTCATCGTCTTACTCAAAGCGGCAAATCCTTTTATTCGCCGATCTCAAGCACCCTGTTGACGTGTGTCGCGATGCGTTCGCGCTCTACGCCATAGACGTGGATGGAGATCGCAGGCTTCGTGCCGGCATTTCCGAGCCTGTGAATCTGGTCAAATCCTGCTCCGGCAAAGCAACTATATCCGGGATTGCGGACCGCGGTGCAAATCGCTTTGGCCCGCGTGCCGGATGCATCGAGCGCATAGCCGGTCTCGTGCAAGGGACCGTCATACACCGCGTAGGCGCACCAGGTGTCGTGGGCGTGCGGCGGGCTGAACTGCCCCGGTCCCCAGACGATCGCCAATATGGTGAAACGGCCGAACGGATCGCTGTAGAGAACGTGGCGAGCGTAGCACTTCCGTTCCGGCGCGCGGTGCTTTGCGCTCAACAGGTCCGGATCGGCAACAGCACGTTCCAGGGCGGCGCGCAATGCGTGCAGCCATGTCGGAGTGCGCTGCCGGGCCGGCGTCACAAGCCAGGCTGATCTCCACGGCCAGGGCACCAAGGCTTCCGACGTGCTTTGCGGCCTGCGCGTCTGACGGCAGGGCTTCGTCGGCGATGAGCGGCTGTGGACGTGCCATGAGGGGCGTCTCGCTATAGAATATTTCAACTGCTTATTTTCTCAGTGTAGTTCGATTCATTCTATTATATGTCAAGTGAATTGGCATAAACGATATTGATATAGGTCATATTTTTAGAAGGAAACGACTGTCGGACGGGCCAAATCGGGCCGATTGGCCTGCAAATCTGCTAAAATTGTGGGTTCATGGCGGACGACGATGTAATGCGGCGCCAAGAGCCGCTGGGCGAAACCGGGCGGTTGCAAGCGGTCGAGTATGTGCGTGGCATGGCCGCTTTTGCGGTCATGTGGTTTCACTTCACCTATCGCCTGCCGGAAGGCGGGCTGCGGACCTCGGGGCTTTACGGCTATCTCGGCGTGCACGCGTTCTTCGTCATTTCCGGCTTCATCATTCCGTATGCGATGGATCAGCGCGATTACCGGCTTGGCCGCGACAGCCTGAGCTTCATCGCGCGGCGGATCGTGCGGCTGGAGCCGCCGTATCTGATCTCGGTGCTGCTGATCTTGTGTGTGCCGTACTTTGCCGGGCTGACGCCGTGGTTCGACGGCACGATCACGCCGCACGATGTTTATCGCGCGGCGCTGCATTTCCTCTATCTGGTGCCCTGGGCGGAAGAAGATTGGTTCAGCGCGGTGTACTGGAGCCTCGCGATCGAATTTCAATATTACTTTCTGATCCTCGCCGCGGCGCCGCTGCTGCTCTACCGGAACAGCCTGTGGCCGCAGCGCGCATTTCTGCTCGCTGCCGCGCTGATGTCCTGCCTCAGCAATGAAACGCGCCTTGTGTTCATGTATCTGCCGGTGTTCGGCTTCGGCTTTGTGCAGTTTCTGGGGATGCGCCGCGGCATGGTGCTGTGGGAATGCCTGGCATGGCTGGTGCTGTTCGGCGCCGCCACGTTGCGTCAGGATGAACCGTGGGTGATCGGCGCCGTCATCGCCGTGGCCGCTTTGAATGCACCGTGGCCGGCGCGTTGCCCACCGCTTTTGTTCCTCGGCACGATTTCCTATTCGCTCTATTTGCTGCACGGCTCGATCGGCTTTTGCGTTGACGAAGTGTTGAGCCGCATCGGCGGCATTTCGCCAGAGCTGGAGCTTGCTGTTCAAGTCGCAGGGACGCTGGTCCTCGCCACTGCATTCTGGTGGATGGTCGAGCGGCCCTCGACGCTGCTGTCGCAGAAAATCGGTCGCGCGGTTTCCGGTCCAACTTTGGAGCTGGCGCCTGGCACGGTAAGCCGTTGATCTGCCCTCAGGGCCTTGACACTATCAAGCTATGCGGTTCGAGATTTTAGGCGAAATCTCTCAAATTGAGACGTTTGCGGCCGGAGCCGCAATTCGTGAAGGATCTCGTCTTCGCAAAATGTATGGACGTGGGCGCTGGCGTAAACGAAAAGGCATCGCTCGCATTCGTTTGTCGAATGGCTCTATTCATCTTGCTGAGATTCATTGGTATGAAGCATCCGGGATCGGACGCAAGGAATTCAAGATCAAGCACCTGATCTGAAAATCGAGAACCATGGCAAAGCTCCAATCGAAACATCTGGTTGTTTGTATCAATAACGATGGTTATCCGGTGTCGCTGGAGAAGCGCAAAATTTACCTTGCGCTTCGCGACTTATCCGCGGAGAAGCAAGGATTGCGTCGGATTATCGATGAGTCCGGCGAAGACTACCTCTATCCCAAGACCTTCTTTCGCTCGATCGCGCTGCCTCAGGCGGTGAAGAGAGCGGTTTTGGCCGCTGCGTAATCATGCAGGAAAATTTCCGCCAGTTTCTCGACCGCTTGCGCCAGAACGGCGAGCTTGTGGACCTGCATCAGCCGGTCGATATCCGCCATGTCGCGACTTTGGTCGATCAGGCCAAGACTGCGCTCTATTTCCATAACATCATCGGTTACGAAATGCCGATGGTGTCGGGCATCATCCGTTCGCGCGAACGCGCCACCATGGCGCTCGGCTGCGAGAATTTTGCCGAGATCGAGCAGAAATTGGCGCAGGGCATCGCCAAGCCGATTCCGCCCAAACATGTGAAGACCTCGCCGACCCGCGAAGTGACCATGGTCGGCGACGATGTCGATCTCTACAAGCTGCCGATCCCGATGTCGTCGATCTATGACGGCGGCCCGATGATTACCGCAGGCGTCGTCATCGCGCGCGATCCGGAGCTTGGCATCAATTCCGGGATCTATCGTTTTATCGTCAAGGAAAAAGCGCTGACCGGCATCGACATCGTCACGCCGAACAACATGCGGCTGTTCGTGCAGCGTGCCCTGGAAAGAAAAGAGCCGCTGCCGATTTCCATTTCGATCGGCGTGCATCCGATCGAGATCACCGGCTCCGGCTATCGCGCGCCGCTCGGCGTCGACGAGATGGCGATTGCCGGCGGCATTCGTGGCGAGGCGGTGGCGCTTGCGCCGTGCCAGACCGTCGATGTGCCTTATATTGCCGATGCCGAGATCGTGCTGGAAGCGGAAGTGCTGCCGACCGGATGGACCTGGCCGGAAGGCCGGTTCGGCGAATTCACCCGGCTGATGGGCGGGCTGCACTGGAATCCGCTGGTGCGCATCAAGGCGATCTCGATGCGCAAGGATGCGGTCTATTACAACCTGCACATGCCGTGGGAGAACACCTGGCTCGCGGCGCCGACGCGCTATACCGCGATCCGCACGGCGCTGCGCACCGCCAACGTGCAGGTGAAGGATATCAACGTAACGCTCGGCGGCTGTGCGTTCTGGCATGCGGTGATCTCGATCAAGAAGGGCGCCGGCGAAGGCAAGAACGCGCTGCTTGCGGCGTTGTCGGTGATGGATCTCAAGCACGTCGTGGTGGTCGATGACGACATCGACATCAATGATCCGACCGACGTCGAATGGGCGATCGCCACCCGCGTGCAGGGCGACAAGGACATCATCATCGTGCCGGGCGCACGGGCGAAGCCGCTCGATCCGAGCCTGTTGCAGGGCGCGGGCGTGGTGCCGATCGGCACCAAGGTCGGCGTCGACGCCACTATCCCCGAAGGCATTCCGCTCGAGCACTATGAGCGCATCACCTATGCCTACGCCGACACGGCCAAGATCGACGATTATGTCGGCGGCAAGAAGGACGCAGTCGGCGAAAGCGGCGATGACAAGATGATCGCGGCGTTGGCGGCGCAGATTCTCGATACCGTTGCCGAGAAGCCACTGTACTTCACTGACGTTGCGGAGAAATTCGCGCGCTACGATTTCAACACCGTCGCGCGTGCCATCGGCCACCTGCACACGACGGAAAAGCTCTGGCAGGACCCGCGTGGCAGACTGTGCGTGCGCGGCTCCGACTTCGCCGCCAAGCCGCCGAAAAAGTAGCGGCGTTGGCGCCGCTGCCTTGGCGGGCCTTGGCCGGCAGAGGCGCGCCGTCAAAAGCCCGGATAAAACGGCACCGACAAAACAGTTTGCTGGTTGCGGTCCTTGACGAACATCATCGGGCCGGGCCGTTGGTATTCGTTTCTGTGGCGCAATTCCCGGATCTTGCGCTCGGCGTGGAACAGCGCTTCCGCCACGTTCGGCAATTCCTTGCCGTACGGATCGCTTTCGACTTCACCGGTCCGTCCACGGACCAGGAAAAAATACTGCGGCATCGGACGACTCCCGCGCGCTTTGGCGCTTGTTTTGCCGCCTCCGGCGATCCTGCCCTGACGCCGGGATCGCGCGATCCAGGGGCTGACAGGGATTAATCACCGAGGCACCCTGACATTGTCAGGGCGTCCGCAACGGCGCTTTGACGCTAGCTTGATTTTTCCTTGAGACAGGCCGTGCTGGCGCCGGGACGCCGGAATTGGCGATAAATCCGCCGGAAACAGCCCTTGTCCGTCAAAGCAGATTCAGCAGATGCCACCATAACGGCAGCGTCAGGAAGGATAGCGGGATACCAACGCCGACCATCAGCGTGACCAGGGGCGGGTCAAGGTCGTGGTCCATGGCAACGATGCTGGCTCCGATCATCGGTCCCATCGCGGCCTCGAACACCGTCACACTCAATGTCTGCCAGTCATTGCGCATCAGTCCGCCGAACAGCAGCAGGATCAGCGCGGGAGCAACGATCAGTTTGAAAACCAGCCCCACGGTGAGCGCCAGAGCCTTGCCTCGCACCTGGCTGAGCTGAAGCTGATAGCCCACTGAAACCAGCGCCAGCGGAACCAGGGTAGCGCCGAGCCGCTTCAGCAATTCATCGAGCCAGGCCGGATAGTCGAACGGCATCAGCAGCAGCGCCAGCACGAAGGCCTGGAACGGAACGAACATGATTATCTTCCGCAGCACGGCCCTGGCGCTGACGCTGCGGCCCGGTGCGTAGAGCGACGCGACCAGAATGCCGAGCGTCGAAAGCACAAAGTACGACCCAAGCTGATCGATCAGAATTCCCAGTCCGAGAAATTGCGAGCCGTAGAATGTGTCGATCATCGGCAGGCCGATGAATGAGGTATTGGCGAGCCCGCCCGTCAGTATCAGCGCCCCGGTCGTTGCCGGAGAAAAGCCGAGAGCCTTGCCGGCCAGCCAGAACACCACGCACCCGATCGCGAACATGACCCACGCCATCAGCGCCGGCAGGATCAGGTTGGCCTGCAAGTGCAGGCCGTGCACATAGGTCAGGGTCAGGGCCGGCAGCGAAATGTGAACGATGAAGCCGTTCAGTGCGGCAGCTGCGTTATCCGGCAATCGCCGCAACCGGCGAAGGATGATTCCCAGAATGAAGCAGGCGCCCAGAAGAAGGTAATTATTCATCGAACCCGCCCTGTTCGCGACCTGGGGATCGTGCTGCCTAGGGCGTGCAGCCTATCGCGACAAAACTGCGAATTGAAGGAACAAGCGTCATCGCGCTACACTTGTGACGCCGCTGTGAAAAACAGTCGGGCAAGGGAAGCGACCCTGGGAAACGACCTTGGCCATGCCGGCAGACACACTTGCTTTGGACGACATCGAATCGGTTATCGCCGGGTTTCGTGCGGCTTCTTCATCGGCGACCGCCGGCGAAAGCCTGTTGCTGGCGCAATGGCGCGACGACGACTGGCGGGAGCTGTTCCGCTTTGCCGGGGTGCGCAACGTGAAGGCCGGTGACGCGCTGATCCGGCATGGCGAACCTGATCGCACGCTCTATTTCATCCTGCGCGGCGAGCTTGAAATAATTGTGCAATCCGGCGATGGGCTGACCATGGGCCGTGTGGCGCGGGTCGGCGCGGGATCGGTGCTCGGGGAACTCGCTTTTTTCGACGGTGGCCCGCGATCAGCCGGTGCCTGGGCGGTGGACGACTGCGAGGTCGCGGCGATCACGCCGGATCAGTATGCGGCATTCGAGCAACGCCATCCGGAACGGGCGCGGGAACTGCTGTTCGCTCTTGGCCGCATTCTCGCGCTCCGGCTGCGCCGCACCAACGCCAGAGTCACCGGGTAGATCACTCGACTGCGGCAGAGACCTCGCTCACCGAAAATTCCAACAGGCGAACGCTTGGGGGCGCTTACCCCGCGGCGCCGCACGATTTGGGCAAGCGGATGTTTGCGGTAACACGCCGCGCTCCGGCGAGGAACCGGAACGGCGTATCGACGTTATGGCAGCGGGCTTCGTTCGTTGGGGTAGGGCACATGCCATCATGTGAGACAGCCCGGAAATGCCGCGAGTGTGCCGATAATGCACTAGCGCTGTCGCGGGAAGCAAAGACGACACGCGAAGCCCGGCACTATCTTCAGTTGGCGGAAATCTGGCTGCGGCTCGCCGCCCGCTTCGAGCGGTATCTCAAGCAGCCGCCGCGATCGCCCGAAGACAAGCTGTTTTACCTTTTTCACGAGACATCGCCGCCGGCCTATCCCGGCCAGGATGCGGACGGCCCAAGCCCGACGGACGTAATAAAAAGCCGGTAGAACTGCGCTTGAGCGTGGGCAGTCCTATTGCAATTGGCCGCTGCCGCATGCCGTTCTATCCTCCGGAGATAAATAAGCCGGAGATCATCATGACATCGTCACGTTTCGCCGCGGTCGGCGCGGTACTCATCGTCGCGCTGGCGGCATCGCCGTCGATTGCCGACGTTATTTCAGACTGGAGCACGGCGGTGGCGCCGCCGGTGCCGGAATTGAAAGAGGTCACGGCCGACCCTTCGACCACGGCGCTGCTGCTGCTCGACATCATGAAAGCCGGCTGCGGCGCGCGGCCGCGCTGCGTTGCCGCAATGCCGAACATCAAGCGCATGCACGACGAGGCCCGCGCCCACAACATGATCGTCTGGTACAGTCTGGTGGGTTCCGACGGCAAGGCGACGCCGGATGACGTGATGGATCCGGCAATCAAGCCGCGCGACGGCGAATGGTACCGTCAGGGCGGCCCGGACAAATTCCTCGGCTCGACGCTCGAGCCGGTACTCAAGCAGGCCGGCATCAAGACCGTGATCATTTGCGGCAACTCGTTTCAGGGCGCCACGGTCGGTACCGCGTCCGAGGCAGCGCAGCGCGGTTACAAGGTGATCGTTCCGGTCGATTGCTCGGCGGGCGAGAGTGTCTATCACGAGCAATACGCCGCGTTTCATCTGGCGAAAGGCGGCCCGGTCAACATGACGAACAATGTCACGCTGACGCGCACCACGATGATCAAGTTCTGAAACCGCGCTGCCTCAATTGGTCAGCCGCGCCGTCGAGACCGCTTCCTCGAACAGCGCCTGCATCGCCGCCGTGATGTCGCCGTCGGTGGTGATCGCGAAATACAGGCCCGGCGATGCGCAGCTCTGCATGTTGGTGGCGATCTGGCTCTGCCACGGCGCGACCCAGGTATTGTACCAGCTATTGGTCGGCAACGGCAGATACGTGGTGTAAAGCACCGCGATGCGGATGCCGCGCGCCTTGACCGTGGTGCACCACGTTGTGTCGAACGGCGCCTGGCAGCGCGTTCCGCTGAGCGTCTGCGAGCACGTGCCGGTGTTGTCGTCCTCGACGCCGTCGCTGACCAGAAAGAGAACTTTTTGCGGCGTGCTGTTCGTAGCACCGGTGCCGGGCGTCGGCATGATGGTGTTGATGCCGGACATCGCAGTTGGAAAATTGGTGTCGGTGTCGTTGTTGCAGTTCGACGAGGTGAGACAATTGTTGTTGTAGACTTCGAGTACGTCGATCCCGGCGGCGGCCGTTGCCGCGGTGGTCAGATTCGACGTCAGCGACTGGATGGTGTTCACGCCGTTGTAGCTGAACGTGTAGATCGCCATCCGGTAGGTGGCATTGTTTGACGCTTCGGTGCTCGCTGCGGTCGACATCAGCGTGGAAGCTGCGGTGGCCATGTTCTCGATCCGCGTCACTACGCCGAGGTTTTGCGCCAGCGTGTAGTTATCCTCTCCACCCGGATTACCGAGATTGTCCGACGACGGGTGCGATTCATGGCAAGCGAATGCGCAGCCGCCCTGCGACGAGGTATTGGCCACCATCGTGCTGATGCCTGATGTGGTCGCGGCGATGTTCATCGACGGCGAATTGTCCAGCAGCAGATAGAAGTCGATGTTAGGCGCCGTCGATGCCGTCGAAGCTGACGATCCCGAAATCGGCCAATTGGGTTCGCCTGTTGTGGTCAACAGCTTCAGGACATTCGGAAAGTTGTTGGTCGAATTGGCGGTATAGCTCACCGTCGCGGTACGAATGAGACCGTTGTCGGTGACCGTAATTGTCGGCGTAATGCTCGTAGTGCCGGTGATTGTCGAAGCAAGGGCATTGAAAGCGTTGGTCGCGGCGGTTTGTGCATTGGCGCTCGACTGCTGCATCATCGCCGGCGTCACCGCGGCAAGCGCGCCGGCGTCCGCGGCCGCGTTGAGAACCGCGCGCCTCTGGGTGGCGACAGTGAAGTCCAGCGCCATCCCGGCAAGGAAGATGCAAGGGATGAGCGACAGCGCGAAGATGATCGCGACGTTGCCTTCGCGATCGCGAAACAAACTACGCAACATGACCAACTCCCTACCGGCGAGAGGTTTTGTCTTCGGTCTCTTTTACCGGTAGCGGGGTCATTTTGAGTGGGAATCCCTTGCTGATTGGTTGCACCGATCGAATAAAAGTTGTGTCCGAATTGGGGCAGAAATCCGATTTGTCGAATGCGGATGAAATACGTCCCGCGCTCGAATTCCGTCCTGTTTTACAGAATTTCGCTGTCAATTAGGATAATTCAAACTTGAACGATGACGTTCAGCCGGCTGCAATCGGTGGCGTTTTATTTCCACCGTATGTTCAGGGTCATTGCATCAGTGGCCGTCGCGGTTATCGCCCTCACGCAGGCGGACCAGTATCTTTATCAGGGCCGTTACACTGACGCCGCGCTGTTCATATTTCACAAGATCGCGATCGCCGTCGGCATCGCGTATTAGCATCCGCTCCAACGAGCTGACCTGCGCCAGGCCGCCGCGCGTCGACCTCGATATGCAAGGCGCGCCACAGCGCGACCAGCACTGCGGAACTCTCCAGCTTGGGTGTTGGTTCAGCAGGCATCAGACCTTGTCCTTCAAGTTGGCCATCCGACTTTCATAGATCTCTAGCCTTCCGGCTTCGCGCTCTGCGCCTTGGCGTCGCAGGAGCGGGCGGGTGAAGAAGAATTTCCAAATCGTCATTTGGATGTGATCGGCGGGTTGTGCTGGGTACACTGCGGACTTTTCGCCCAGTGGGAATAATTCGAGTGCCGTTGCGGTCTTTCCGTGAGGATCGAACAACGCCAAACCATTGCGATGAGGGAATCATGTTGGCCAAAATAAAGATCGCAGTCGCTACGGCACTTGTTCTCGGCACCGCATTCCCGGTGTCGGCTTCAACTAGGTCGCGCGCCAGTCAGATTAATCAACCGGCCGTCGAGGCGGGCGCTGGCAGCAAATACGGTTCTTATTGCACGGCAGCTGGAGGTCCGGAGTGCAATACCGGCTGTCGGGCAACCGGAGCGCCGTGCAAGGAAGAACACGACGGCTGGTGATGCGCTTATCCACCTCGCGATCGCGCTAGTGGAAATTGCCGGCGTGCAAAAATGACCAGCGCCACCGTCAGATTCGTGACGACGAGACTCGCCGGCAGCACGCAGGTTGCAATGGACACGCGGTCCATCGCGAACAGCGACGGCACGAACTTCAATCCGTTGAGCATGAAGGTGGAACTGCTGTCGCTGTGCGGGCGTGCCCAGGCCTTGGTCAGCGTCGGGCCGAAGCCGAGCACATTGACGAGGGAGGCCAGGATCGCCGACGGCGCTGGCTGCTGCGACACCAGATAAAACGCAAACACGATCGCGGCGGCGGCGAGGAATGCCCATTCGTACCACGGAAAACTACGCTCGCCCTGCCAGAAGCCGATCAGGCACAGCATGAAGCACACGGCCGCGGTAACACCCATCACCCAGCTTCCGGGGCCGGCGGCCTGATCGAGCTGGATCAGAAATCCAGTTCCGGACAGCACGCCGAAGATCAGCCACGACAGCGGATGCGGCCGCGCATGCGCGCGCAACGTCTTCCAGACGTAAAGACCGTAGGAAAACAGCGCGATCGCAACCGCCAGCCCGCCCATTAGGTCTTTAAAAGCAAGCATTCTATCCCCCGCGATAGCGGGGGAGGATCGGCGGAGAAATCATTCCGCTGCGGCCTTGGCGGTGCCTTGTGGCAGCCGGTCGCGAAACGCCGGCAGGATTTCCTCGGCGATTGCCGTCATGTTGGCGCGCGCCATTTCGTTCGGCATGGTGCCGAACTGGGTCTTGGTTAGCGAAGTGTTGAAGCCGGCGAGGTCCTGATACTCCGCGAGCTTCTGGCGCACCGTTTCCGCGCTGCCAATGATGACGACGCCGGACTTGACCAGATCCTCGATCGTCGTGGTCTTGCCGGTGACTTTCACCGCGCGCACCCGCTTCATCGAGGCGGTGTCGGTGTAGCCCGGCGGCAGCAGCATGTCGGTCGGCATCTTGAGCAGATAGTTCACCAGCGCTTCGAGATGCGGCTTGGCTTCCTTCATCGCCTTCTTGTCGGTGTCGGCGATATAGATGGTGTTCGACCACGCCAGTTGATCGGGCGACGCTTCGTAGCCCACCTTCTCCGCTTCGTCGCGATAGAGCTGGAAGAATTTCGCCACCGCGGCGATCGGCGACAGCGTCTGGCAATAGGTGTAGCGCATCTTCGCCGCCCAACGGATGGTCGAGCTGGAACCCTGCGACGGAATCCAGATCGGCGGATGCGGCTCCTGAACCGGGCGCGGCCACGGATTGACGTAGCGGAACTGATAATGTTTGCCGTGGAAGGCGAACGGGCCGGGCTTGGTCCATGCCTGAATGATCAGGTCGTGCGCCTCGGCGAAACGCTCCTGCGAGAGCGCCGGGTTGACACCAGTGGAATGATATTCGGCGCCGATGCCGCGCACGAAGCCGGCGATGATGCGGCCGCGGGTGAGGTTGTCGAGCATCGCGTATTCTTCGGCGATGTTCAGCGGATTGTTCACCAACGGCAGCGCGCGGCCGAGAATGGCGATGCTCGCATGCTTGACGCTGCGGGCCAGTGCGCCGGCGAGCACGCCCGGGATCGGCATCATGCCGTAGGCAGTCTGATGGTGCTCATTGAGGCAGACGCCGTCGAAGCCGAGCTGATCGGCGAACTCCATCTGGTCGAGATAGTCGTGATAAAGCTCGGCGCCTTTCTCCGGATCGTAATTCTGGTTGGAGAATGTCACCCAGGCCGAGCCGTTCCTGGCGATGGCGTCGAGATCGACGGCGCTATACGGCATCAGGTGGAAGTTGAAGAACTTCATCGCGGGCCTCTTTTATGCCGCCTGTTTGCGCGCGGTGATGAAGCTTTCCAGCGCGGCAATGAATTCATCCGGCTTTTCGATCTGCGGAACATGGCCGCACTTCGGAATCATCACGAGCTTCGAGCCCGGAATGGCCTTGTGGTAGGCCTGCGCGTGCTCATTGGGAAAAGACTTGTCGTGGTCGCCCCAGATGACCAGCGTCGGCACGTCGATGCGATGCAGCCACTTCGGCAAATGCGGGTCGTGCGCGCGGGGCTGCCACGACAGCCTGGCGACGGTGGCGCGGTTCTTCAGCACGGTGTCTTCGCGGTCCGGGTGCATGACGCGCGCCACCATTTCCTCGGCTTTCTTCGGATCGTAGAAGAATTCGCGCAGCCGCTGCTCTTCGCTCATCATGAAGGAGTCGGATTGTTTGGCGCCCGGCACATAAAGGCCGGCGGCATTACACAGCGTGACCGAGGCCAGATGCGACGTGTTGCGTACCGCGATCTCGGCGGCGAGCCAGCCGCCGAGCGAATTGCCGACGAGGTGCGCCCTTTTGATTTTCAGCCGGTCGAATACGTCGAGATAGAAATAGGCGAGATCGTGAATGGTATCGAGCCAGTCCGGCGTATCGCTGTCGCCGAAGCCCGGATGCTCCGGTGCGATGACGTCGTATTTTTCGCTGAGCTTTTGCAGGACCGGCAGCCACGACGCGCCGCTGGCGCCGTGAAGATAAATAAGCGGCTCGCCGGCGCCGCCGCGCATCAGCCGGATGCGGCAGTCTCTGACCGCAATTTCCGACGTCGAATGTTCCGCCATGCACCGAGATTGCTGGTTCGCGTGTTTACCGTCAAGACGTGCGCGCATGTCGATAAATTCTGCATTACTGCCATTCAGTCCGGCGATGCAGCGCGGCGAATCCCCAGTGTTATCCCCAAACGCCGTCTAACACGTTGCAGATACGCTTTAACTTGCGATGACACGTCCGTGCGTTATCGTTGTCATAGATCAGTCGCGTGCGGTTCTACCGGATGTGACGGTCGCCAAGGTCGGGTCAGCTCGGGTTGCGCAGCCGCTACCAGCGCCGCGCCATGTGGCGGATTTGATCCTGGTTCCCAGCAGCGGGTAGCAGCGCTGAGAACGTGACGGGCGGGCGCAAGCTCGCCCGTCATGATTCGTAGTGATTCGCTTTTTTTGGCTGGTTGACGTTCTCTGCAGTGTTCCGGCTTTCATGCCGCGCATGGCCATGTTGCGCAGCAGACGTCAGTTCGTCGTCGAATGGGGTCATTGCGATCCTGCGGGAATCGTCTTCAACCCGCGTTTTTTCGAGTATTTCGACGGGGGTACCTGGTCCCTGTTCGAGGCGGCGCTCGGCGTGAAACCGCATGAGCTCGCATCGACTTACGGCATCATGGGCATTCCGCTGGTCGATGCCGGTGCAAAGTTTGTCGGGCCGGCACGGTTTGGCGATACGATCGAGCAGACGTCGTGGGTCAGCGAATTTCGCCGTTCGAGTTTCGATGTCATGCATGAACTCCGCGTGCAGGGTGCGCTTGCAGTCGAAGGCAAGGAGACGCGTGTTTGGGCGGAACGCGACGCGGCCGATCCGTCAAAGATCAGGGCGCGGCCGATTCCGCCCGAAGTCACCGCGCGTTTCGACGTGCCATGAGACGTGTCATGAC
Organism: uncultured Alphaproteobacteria bacterium; assembly: GCA_963739945.1. Lineage (GTDB taxonomy): Bacteria > Pseudomonadota > Alphaproteobacteria > Rhizobiales > Xanthobacteraceae > BOG-931. The sequence continues at coordinate 106,741 of CAVUCN010000013.1, forward strand.
CTGCAGACGCGCCAATGAGCGTGCAGGTCGCGAGCTGAGCTTGGACAAGAAAAAGCTCTTTACGCCGAACCAGATTTTCGCCTGCTCGTTCTTCGGCGGACCGATGGCGATGGTCTATGCGCTTTGGAAAAATTTCCAGGTGCTGGAGCGGCCGCATGACGCGCAGCAGATTTTGTTCTGGGGCTCGCTGTTTATCGTCGGCTTGTTGCTCTTTGCTCCGTTCCTCCCGGACTGGGCAGAGCTCGCAATCCCGATCGGATATTCGGTCGCCGCCCGCTCGATTGCAGCGAACCACCAGATGCAGAAGGAAGATATCCGCGACTCGCAAGTCTATGAGCCGCATCCGGTCGTCAATGTCGCCGCCGTCGCCGTCGTGTTCTTCCTCGGCTTCGTGCTTATGACTTTCGCTTTTATTTTCGCGCTGGTTTCGACCGGCGTGATCGAACCGTGACGCACTATCGCAGGAACGAAGCTTGTCGAGAGACCGAGGTCTGTTATGAGCCGCAGTGACGCCGTCGCCCGCGCTTACGCCTATTTCGATGATGGCAGGTTCCTCGCCGATCTTCGCCGCCGTGTTGCGATCCCGAGCTCGAGCCAGGAACCGGAACGCGCCGGCGTGCTGCGTTTCTATCTCGACGACGAGATGACGCCGACGCTCAAGCCGCTCGGCTTTACCTGCCGCGTGCTCGACAATCCGCACGGACCGCCGGTGCTGGTCGCCGAACGCATCGAAAATCCGGATTACGTCACCGTGCTGGTCTATGGTCACGGCGACACCATCCGCGGGCTCGACGATTTGTGGCGATCCGGCCTTAAGCCGTGGCAAATCGTCGTCGACGGCGAACGCATTTACGGCCGCGGCACTGCCGACAACAAAGGCCAGCACAGCGTCAACATCGCCGCGCTTGCTGCGGTGCTGAAAGAACGCGGCGCGCTCGGCTTCAACTGCAAGATCATGATCGAGATGGCCGAGGAAATGGGCTCGGTCGGCTTGCGCGAATTGTGCGAGCGCCACGCCGGCGATCTGCTCAAGGCCGACATCCTGATCGCTTCGGACGGTCCGCGCATTGCGCCCGGCAAGCCGACGCTGTTTCTCGGCGCGCGCGGCGGCTATCCGATCGATCTCATCGTCGACCTGCGTGACGGCGCACATCACTCCGGCAACTGGGGCGGTTTGATCGCCAATGCCGGCATTGTGCTGGCGCAGGCGCTGGCCACGATCACCGACGCGCGCGGCGCAATCCGCATTCCGGAATGGCGGCCGGTTTTGCCGGATTCCGTCCGGCAGGTGCTCGCCGGAGTCGAAGTCGATGGCGGCGACGACGGTCCGAAGGTCGAGCCGGAATGGGGCGAGCCAGATCTGACGCCGGCCGAGCGCGTGTTCGGCTGGAACAGCTTTGAAGTTCTGGCTTTCATCGCCGGCACGCCGGAACGGCCGGTCAATGCCATTCCGGGAACCGCGCGCGCCCATTGCCAGCTTCGCTACGTGGTCGGCACCGATGTCGACGACATCCTGCCGGCGCTGCGCCGTCATCTCGACCGCAACGGTTTTCCGCAGGTCAAAGCCGAGACCGGCCGCAGCTCGCATTTCTATGCCAGCCGCATCGATCCGGCCGATCCCTGGGTGACATGGGTGAAGGATTCGCTGCAGCGCACGTCAGGCGCTGCGCCGACTATCCTGCCCAATCTCGGCGGCTCGCTGCCGAACGATATTTTCACCGACGTGCTGAAACTGAAAACGATCTGGGTGCCGCATTCCTATGCCGGCTGTTCGCAGCACGCGCCGAACGAGCACCTGCTGGCGCCGATCGCGCGCGAAGGTTTGGGCCTGATGGCCGGCCTGTTCTGGGATCTCGGCGATCCGGCCATGCCGCGGCCGGCGCATAAATAGCGTCTCAAACCACGTTGCCCGTTGCGCTGTTTTGCGGGAAAATCGGCCAACAACGAATTCGCGGAGGAATCGCCATGGACATCATTCCGATCGGTCCGGGTTTTGGCGCCGAGATTCGCGGCGTAACGCTCGCCGACGTTGCCGCCGACGATGCGATCTATGCGGCGGTGCGCGCCGCGTTCGAAGAGCATTCCGTCCTGCTGTTTCGCGGCCAGGAGATCAGCGGCGAGGGCCAGCTCGCATTCTCGAAGCGCTTCGGTCCGCCGGAAGTGACAAAAGTCGGCTCGCTCGGCACCGGCACCAATTTCGTCATCCTCACCACGATCGGCGACGACGGCAAAGTGGTGCCGGAAGACCACCGCTTTGCGCTGCGCAACAAGGCCAACCAGCTGTGGCACACCGATAGTTCGTTCAAGAGCGTGCCGGCGCTGACCTCGGTGCTGTCGGCGCGCACCATTCCGGATCATGGCGGCGAAACCGAATTCGTTTCGACGCGTCTTGCGTTCGAGCGGCTCGATGCGGCGACGCAGAAAAAGCTCGAAGGCTCGTTCGCCTGGCATCATTACGGCCATTCACGCAAGAAAGTCGCCGCCGGCCTTGCCACGCCGGAAGAGCTCGATGCGCTGCCGCCGCAATGCTGGCGCATGGTGTGGCGCAATCCGGTCAATGGCCGCGGCGCGCTCTATATCGCGTCGCACACCTACGCGATCGAAGGCATGGAGCCGGCCGCCGGCGAAAAGCTGATCGGGGAACTCACTGCCGCTGCGACCGCGCGTGACGTGACCTACGAGCACAAATGGAAAAGCGGCGACGTGATCATGTGGGATAACCGCGCCACGATGCATCGCGGCCGGCCCTGGCCCGGCAACGAGCCGCGCTACATGGTGCGCACGACGATCTCGGCGACGGCGGTCGGATGGGCTTGAGTCGATGCGGCCGCCGGCGCGCGTCGCGGCGGAATAAGGCTCAAGTCGCCTCACGCGACCTGGCGCAGAAACGTCCGCTCCTCGCAAACGATAAAGCGTTCCTGCTGCGCGGTGGCGAAATTCGCCGCACCTTCGCCGTCGGCCTTAAGCCGCGTCCGGTAGGCTTCGTAGGCCGCCAGGCTTTCGAACGAGATCAGGCCGTAGGCGATATTGTCGGTGCCTTCGTGCGGCATCCAGTAGCCGACGACATTGCCGCCGCACTTCGGGATGATGCCGAGCCAGCGGCGCGCATAGGCCTCGAAACCGTCGCGCTTATACGGATCGATCTGATAGCGGATGAAGACGGTGATCGTCATCGCGGTTCTCCGTTGCGGGCGAGAAATGAGTTACCCGGCAATCTCTAAAGCGCGATACGGCTGCGATGCTTCGATGGCCGCCGTAGTTATTCCGCGGCGAGCGCGCCGCCGGAACCTTGCATCCGCTCCATCGCGCGGCGAATGCGCACGGCTTGCGCATTCTCGTCGAGCGCGACATCGGCGCAGGTCAGGAATTCACCGGCCGCGACATTGCGCGTGAGCTTGACGTGATGCGCAAGCCCGATCGGCAGGGCGCCAAGCTGTAAACTGCGCGCCGCCGGAATGAGCTTGGCGTAAACGGTGTAGCCGCCTTCGCCGTCGAGCATTTCGCCGGCTTTGAGCGCGCGCTTGGCGACCGCAACCGCATCGCCGCGCCATTCCTTGCAGCTTCCGGTCGGTTCGCCGCGCAGCGCGATATTGAGCACCGAGATCGACAGTTCGAGACCGATCAGATGGAACGGCTTGTACATCGCCGCGTAGCGGCCGGTCATGTCGGTCGGCAGGCCATATTGTTTGAAGCAGGCCGCGGCGTAATCGGTCGGCGCCTTGAACACCACGTAAACACCCCAGCGCAGATCGCGCGGCACCGGCTCGCCGTCGCGCGCCAGCGACGAGACCACCTCGACTAGGCCGTCTTTGTCGAGCGCGCCGCCCAGCGCCTTCGGCCGCAATACGCTGGCGAGCTCATCGGCGCCGCACGGCGGGAAGATCAAGCCGTCATGCGGCACGTCGAGCGCACAGGCATTGGCGACCGCCGCCATCTCGATCGCCGACTTGGTGCCGTCGAGAAACGAGTTGAACATCTGCGAATTCATGCCGGCGGCCTTGGCTTCCGCGGCGGTAAGGCCGTAATGCTCCCACACGCCGTCCGGCGTCACGGTGTGATAGGCCGGCAGATATTTGGTGCCCTTGCCCGCCGCCATGACGGTGAACCCGGCCGAGCGCGCCCAGTCGACCATTTCGGCAATCAGCGCCGGCTGATCGCCGTAGGCCATGGAATAGATCACGCCCGCCGTCGCGCGCCTCGCGCGCGAGCATACGCGCCGGCCAGCGTGTCGGCTTCGACATTCACCATGACGATGTGCTTTCGCGCCGCGATGGCTTCGAGCGCGTGCGCGATGCCGGCAACCGGATTGCCGGTCGCCTCGATCACCACCTCGACGCGTTCGTCGTTGCAGGCATCGCGGCCGTCGCGCGGTGAAGCGCGTGCGCGCGACACGTGCGGAATCCCAGCCGACGGTCGCGGCACGCCGCGTTTGGCGCGTTCGGGATCGAGATCGGCGATCACCGCGACCTCGAGGCCGCGGATCGTCGGCACCTGCGCCAGAAACATCGAGCCGAATTTGCCGGCGCCGATCAGTCCGACGCGAACCGGCTTGTTCGCGTCGGCGCGTTTCGCAAGCTGCGCTTGCAGGCTCATCCGGCTTCAGTTGACGGCGAAGCAGTAGAACAGGCCGTCGCCGCCGGTGCTCTTGAGATCGTTCTGGCTGCAACCGCCGTCCGGGCCGCGCGACGGATGCGACGAATTCCACGACTTCGAAGCGTCATCGTCGCGCAGGCCTTGCCGGTCGATATGGCCGAGCATCGCCGCGCCTTTGGTGCTGCTGGTCCAGTTGCCGCAGGTGCGGTCTTCGCCGGCCGGAAATGCCGTGCCGTCAGGCTGCGAACCGGTCATCGCGTCATGGCGGTTCGGCGTATCGCCGCGGCCGTTGATGACTTCGCCTTTTTCGGACAGCGACGTCTGCTTGGTCAGATTGTTCTGGCCGTGCAGCTCGGCGAGATCCTTGGCGACGACAACGCCCTTGGCATTGGTCCATGGGCCTTTGCCGATCCGGTCGCGCGCATTGACCGCCGGCTGGCCATTGGCGGCCTGCGTGCTCATGTAGGCGTGCCAGGTGTGTCCGCCCGCGCCGGCGGCTTGCGCCAGTTGCTGGCAATGCTGGTCCGCGCCGGCAAGTCCGCCGACATTGGCGCCGTTGCCGGAGCCGGCACTGGTGACGAAGAACGTCATGTTGGCTTGTTGCGCCATGCTGCTGCCGCTCAGCGCCGAGAGCGAGCAGTGAGAGCGTTGCGGCTAACGTCAAAGTTGTTCTGCGGTTCATGGTTTTCCTCCTGAGGCCCGTTGTTAACAACGGCAATAGCGTGCTTATTCCGCCGCGACCTTGTGGGCGCGCGCGTATTGCAGCAGCGCGTCGTCGGCCACCGGCACGATCGGCGTGAAGTCGCGATGCGCGATCCACTCCGCGCGGGTGAATTTGGTGATGTGGTTCGAGCAGGCGCACAGCGTCAGATAGACGATCTTGCGCGGATAGGGCGTGATGTTCGGCGGCGAGGCATGCACCAGATTGCCGTGGAACATCAGCACCGAGCCGGGCTTGCCGGTCGGCGCCACGATGCCGCCGATCTCCGCAAGCCGCGTCACGGTTTCCTTGTCGAGCGTCCATAGCGGATACGACGTGGTCAGCGTGTCGTGGCCGGCCGACAGCACGCCCTGCTGGTGGCTCTTCGGGATCAGCAGCAGCGGGCCGTTGATCGGCATCACCTCGTCGAGGAACACCGCAATGTTCATGGCGCGCGCTTCCGGCATGCCGTCGTCGCGCGCCCAGGTGCCGTAATCCTGATGCCACTGCCAGACATCGCCCTCGAACGCGGCCTTGGCGTTGAGCTTGAACTGATGGACGTAAACCTCCTCGCCGAACAGCTGCCGGAGCGGCTCGACCAGCCGGGGATGACTGGCGAGCAACCGGAACGTCTCGTTGAAGGTGTGCGCGGCAAAGGCGGTGCGCGGCGCGCCGGTCTTCTCGCGCCACACTTCCTGGCGGTCGAGCTTCAGGATCGCCTCGGCGTCGTCGCGCAGCAGCGCGATCTCTTCCTCACTGAAGCAGTTCGGAAAGAACAGATAGCCTTGCTCGTCGAATTCCTTGAGCTGCTGCGCTGAAAGCGGCATGGCGTACTCCCCGGAATGTTGGCTGCGGCCGCGCTGCGCGTGTCCGCGCGCGGCCATTATGCCGCGATTTTAGCCGATATCGCCGGCGCGATCCACGCTCAAGCCGCGTAGCGGGCATCAGCCGCGGAAGGTCTCGACAAAGCGGTCGACATCGCCCTCGGTATTATAGACATGCGGGCTGATCCGCATCCGGCCAAGCCGCGGCGCGACATAGATGCGCTCGGCGGCGAGTTTCCCGATCAGCCCGTCCGGCATGCCGCCGCTGAAACCGAGGCTGAGAATGTGCGGCGCGCGGAACTGTCGCATCCGGAAACGAAACGCGATTGCCGCGTACGCCGTCGGCGAGCCGTTTGGTCAGCATGGCAAGGCGCTCGCGATCGCCGCGCAGCCCCAGGCCGCGACCTGCTCGATGCCCATCGACGCCATTTCCAGCGAGATGAAATGATCGCGCTCGCCCATGTCGAAGCGGCGCGCATTGCCGACATAGTCGAGATCCTTGAAATACATGTCGGCTTCGGAATTCACGCCGCGCCGGCCGGCGCTGGTCTGCTCGAGCGGAATGGCGTCCTGGTGACGTTTGGCGACGTAGAGAAAGGCGCGGCCGTAAGGACCGAGCAGCCACTTGTAGGTCGGAAACACGACGAAGTCCGGATCGAGCTTGCGGACGTCGAGTTCGAGCACGCCGGTGCCATGCGTCGCATCGATCAGCAGCGCCGCGCCCCGCGCGCGCAACGCCGGCGCGATCGCGGTTCATGTCCACGACGCAGCCGTCGGTCCACAGCACCGACGAGATCGAGGCGACGGCGATCGGCGCGGCGCCGGGCCGCTCGATCGCCGCGAGCACCGCGCTGGTCCAGTCGTGATCGGCCGGGCTGCGCACGGTTTCGACGGCGAACCCTTGCGCCGCAGCGCGGCTCATCCACTCCAGCACCGGAGAGGAATGGTCGTCCTGCAACACCAGCACGCGCGATCCGGCCGGAACGGGCAAGGATCTTCGACGGCGGTGGCGACGCCGTAGCTGACCGACGAAATCAGCGCCACGTCGTCAGGATCGGCATTGATCAAACCGGCGGCGGCCTTGCGGGCCCGCTCGTGCTGGCCGGCGGCAAAGCTTGAGTCGATCTCCCACGGCCGGCTTTTGCGCTCCACGGCCTGCCGCGCCGCCGCGACCGTCGCCAACGGCAACGGACCATAAGAGGCGGCGTTCAGGTAACAGACGTCGTTTGGCAGATCGAACAGCGCGCGTTGCGACGCCAGCATGAAGGCTAGTTGCTTTCGGCGACGAACTTGTTGCGCATCTTGCCCAAGGCCTTCGATCTCGGTCTCCATCACGTCGCCGACCTTGAGGAACGTGTTGGTGCCCTGGCCGACGCCGCCGCAGGTGCCGCAGCTGAAGATGTCGCCGCTCTGCAGCGAAAGAATGCCGGAGGCGTATTCGATCTGCTCCTCGGGCGTGAAGATGAATTGCGAGGTATTGCCGTTCTGCTTGACCTCGCCGTTCACCGTGAGCCGGATGAACAGGTTCATGTGATCCTTCACGAATGCGCGCGGCACCAGGAACGGACCCATCGGCGCGAAATTGTCGTGGCTCTTGCCGTTGAGCCAGTCCGAGCGCAGGCCGGGCCGGTCGGCGCGAACCTGCAAGTCGCGGGCGGAGACGTCGTTGGTCGTCATCCAGCCGGCGACGTGGTCGAGCGCGCGCTCGACCTTGATGTGTTTGCCGGGCTTGCGAGATGACGCAGGCGATTTCGGCTTCCCAGTCGATCTTCTTCAATCCGTTCGGGATCGCGATATCGTCGTAGGCGCCGGCCAGCGTGCTCGACGCCTTGAGAAACAGATACGGCTTCGAGGTCGATTTCTCGCCGGTGAATTTCGGCCCTTCCTTCGGCGTCATGCCGGCGCGGAGCATTTCGTCGACATGCTCCTGAAAATTCTGCGCGGCATAGAACATCTTGCCGGGCCGGCGCACCGGCGGCAGCGCTTTCAGGTCCGACAACTTGAACGCACCCGGCCTGCCTTCTTTCTCAAGGCGGGCGACGCTTTCCTGCAACGCCGCGAAATTCGCGTCCCAGCTTTCCAACAGCGCCTCGACGCTTTCCGTCGAGGTCAGTTTGCTGCCCGGAAGGGCACGCAAGCTGAAAACGTGCTCGCCGAGGACGACGCCCGGAAAGGCGCCGCCCGATGCTGCAAAAGTGCCAAGCTTGAAAGGTGTACCGTTCATGGCTTCTTCGCGTCTCCGTAGGGATAGATCATGTCGCCGGTCTTATACTCGTTCGGCCACACGACGACTTCATGGGTGGTGTCGCGGAAATTGTCGAGTGAATTGCCAGTGACGTGCTGGAACTGGGTGAAGAACACGCGCGACTTCGCCCATTCGCCATC
>CAVUCN010000014.1:0-299603 GCA_963739945.1 uncultured Alphaproteobacteria bacterium
CGAGCGCGGTGATCTTGCGCGAGTCGTCCAGGATGTCGGCGAAGTTGGTCGGCGGACCGGCGATACCTGCCTTCGCGAACAGGTCCTTGTTGTTGAGAACAGCGCCGACGAGTCGAGCTTGTGCGGCCTGCGTAGATCTTGCCGTCGAGCGTCACGTTCGCAGGTGTGATTTCGTGGGTGCTGTCGTCGACGGCACCGCCTTGATCTCGACGTTATGTCCTCGAAGATGCCCCTGCGATGTGTAGTTGGGGGCGTGCACGACGTCGGAGGGCGAGGTGTCGCGGCAGCTGTTCGATCACGTCCGCGGCGCCGACCTTCGTCAGGTCGTTGTCGTTCGGGATCATCGTCAGCGTGACGTCGGTTCTTGTGGCTGGCATTGTCGGCGTCGACCAGACGCTGGCTGTACTGGTCGGTGGCGGACCGTCCCACATCGTCAGCTTGGTGCCGTCGTTCGGCGAGGAACTCGTCGATGCCTTGGCGCCACCGCTGCTGGTGCAGGCGGCGACAGCAGCGTTCACGGTCGGCCTTGACGGTGACCAAGCTCGCCGTGCGGAGACAGCGGCCGCCGGTCGGCATGGCCGACCGGTATGTGCCAGGTGCCATGTGTGCTCCTTCGGATTGCCGTCCGATCCGGTTGGACCGGAAGCGTATCGGGTGTTGATCGCCCACGGATGTGGCTTCCGGACTGTAGAGGCGAAGTCGATCCACGCGTTCAATAGGACTTGCGAACAGTCCAGGAACAGTGGCATCTTGCGGAAATATTCCCGGTCCAGCTACCGTCATGGAACGTTTCGAAAAGAGTTTCGACATGGTCCGTTCCACCGGAAAAAGCAATGCCACCGTCATCGATGTCGCAGCCCTGGCGGGGGTCTCCCCGGCACCGTGTAAAGGCGCCTTCGACGGCCGGGGACAGCTCGGCGGAAACCCGGCGCCGGGTGCGTCGCCGCCGCTGAGCAGCTCGGATCCACGCCAACATGCTCGCCGCACCTGGCCATCGGGCGGACCTACACCGTCGGCGTCCTGACCACGGACAGCTTCGGGCGCTTCACGATCCCGGTCATGCTGGTGCCGACGACGCGCTGGGCGCCAAGCAGATTTCCGTCCTGCTGTACGACGGTCACGGCGACCGCATCCGCGAACAGCACTACGTGCGACCATGCTCGCCGGCGGGTGGACGGATCATCGTCGCCGGGCGTACCACCGATCCGCGGCCGTGGATCGGGCGCCAGCTGCCGATTCCGACGATCTACACGCGGGCAAGGTCCAGCGATCCGGAGACCTCTCGCTGCTCCACGACGACCGGCAGGGTGCGCAGGTCCCTGGCGATCGAGCATTCTCCTGACCACCCGCCGGTCGCGGATCGTGCACATCACCGGCCCGGAACACCATCTCGCCGCCCGGGAGCGGGCGGCGGCGCCGGGCGACCCTCGCCGAGGCCGCCTCGACCTCGCCGGCGGCGAGCCGCTGATGGGCGGTGGAGTCGAACGCTGGGGACGGGACACGGTCAGCATGCTGGTACGACGCGGTCCACGTTCGCGACGGCGTCTTCTGCGCAGCGATCAGATCGCCGGGGCGTGGCCGACACGCTCCGCGGTCGGCCGCTGGTGCCGGAGGAGGTACGGCATCGTCGGCGTCGACAGTTGGAGGAGTTCATGGCCAAGGTTCGCGTCCGCCGCTGACGACGATCGATCTGAGCTGACCGAAGGTTCGGGCACGTCGCGGCGACGAAACTGCTGCAGGCGATCACGGGTCGCCGCTCGAGCAGGGGGTCCGGCTCCGCCCCTGCCGCTGGTCGCCCGCCGCTCCACCGAGGTGTCACAGCCGGTCACGGTTCGGGATGAGGCGACCATCTCCGGTGCGTGGCCCCAGGATCAGCCACCCGTCCGGACACGTTCGCCGGTCAGAGCACGACCATCCGATCGATGTCGGGCGCCCAGCCGGTCGTGTTGCCCAACCGGATGGTGTTGGCGCCGGCGGCGAGGTTCAGCGTCACGGTCACCGAGCCGACCGTGTCCCAGCCGCCGGTGCTCGGCGTGTTCACGGTCGGCGCCGGCGCCCCCGTTGACGGTGAGCGGTGACGGACCGGGCCTCGCCGGAGGCGTAGTAGACGCGTCACCGTGTGGCTGCCGGCGGCGGTCACGCTGACGTTGTTGAACCGCAGGTAGTTCGCGGTGCCGTTGCCGACGTACCCGACGACCGCGCCACCGGACGCGCCGGCCGAGCTGCGTACCGCCGGCCTGGCCGCCACGCGTGTTGCCGGTCGCCTCGGCCTCGTACGAGGCGCTGGTCGGCGGCGGTGGTGCCGCCGCCGATCTGGGCGCGCCAGTCGTCGTTGGGGTGCGCCACCGCGAAGGTCAGCGCCGGGCAGTCGAAGGCGCTGCCCGGCGGCGTGGTCGTGTCGGTCGGCGAGGTGTTGGCCGGTGGTCGCCGCGGTCCAGACGCCGTCCGACGAACACCTGCACGGCGCTGCTCTCGAACGCCCGGCCGGTGAGGTCCTGGCAGTAGTAGCCGGCGCCGGTGGCCGGGTTGACCGAGGTGTAGATCTCGAACATGTTCCAGCCGAAGGCGAACTGCGGCAGGTCGTAGACGCCGGTACTGGTGAAGTAGGTGTCCCACACGTGGGTCTGGTAGTTGTACAGGTACACCGTCCAGGTGTTGGCGGTGGTCGAGGTCTTGTGCTCGTCCATGCTGTACGCCGGGCGGCCGTTGACCGTCGTCGTGTAGGTGGCCAGGAACGCCGCGTTCATCGGGGTGAGCTTGCCGACGTCGTCGCGGCCACCGCACCAGTCCCAGGCCCACAGGTCCGGACCGCTCGGCGTGTACGCGGTGGTCATCTCGATGCAGGCGCCGCCGGCCGGGCAGCGCGGTCGGGGCGTAGACGTAGTCGCCGCCGGTCGTGGTGCCGGCCCCGGTCGAGCACGCTCTGCGTGGCGTGCAGGCCCTGGCTGCCCGTTGATCGGGCAGGCAGGATGCCCCAGTCGGTGTGCAGTTGGCCGGCCGCGGCCGGCGCGGTCGCGGCGGCGACTGCCGCGCCGAACTCGCGGACCGGCTCTGGCTCGGCGAGCTGCCGGAAGTGCTCGGCGGCCGGTCCAGCGGCCGCCCGGGCGCGGCCCACCGGTGAGGCCCGGTACCACGCCGATCGGGGTGGTGGCACCACGTTGTTCGGGATCGTCGGCACCGGGACGAGCCAGAGCGTGGTCCCATCGGTTCGTCGGACTGGGCAGCGGTTGGGGTCGGCCCCGGCGTAGACGGCGGAGTGCGGTCACCGGAGCCGGCGACGAGGAGAGACGGGGGTCGGATGCCGACAATTGTCATGTGGTCGCCGGGCTCGGGGCGGAGCCGTCGTGGACCCCCGATGGCCCGGCCGCCGGAGGCGGTTCGACTGCGCCGACGTGTCGATGATGTCTACGATCACGACGTAGGCCATTCGACACGTCTATCTTGACGTTTGTCAATGACGTTCGGCATCGAGCGCTCCATCGCAAACCGGGGCATGGGGAGGACACCGGCGCGCCCTCCCCATGCGTCTCTACCGGCGGCGGCGAGGCGGCATATCGATGCCACGGATGCCTTCATCCCCTCCAGGGTGAGCGGAACCGGCCGGCACGGAAACATTTCCGCACTCTCGGCGATGTGCGTGTTCTCGGTGAAGGACCTCGACCCTTCGACTGGTGAGTCAGAGACACACTTGTGAGCATCGGCAACGCCCGATGGCGGAACATTTCCACTCGTTGCGGAGTCATCAACGACGACAAGGAAGGGATCGCGCGCCGGTTGACGATGTATGGCAGGCTCCGGCCCATGATCGATGAGTTCGCGAAGGAGTACCTGCACAGCGATCTGCGCGACATTCGCGAGGTGATGCTGTGGAAGCTCGACGGGCTCTCCGAGTACGACATCCGCCGCCCGCTGACCTCGACCGGAACCAACCTTCTCGGGCTGGTCAAGCACCTGACGAACACCGAGTCCCGGTACTTCGGCGAGGTCTTCGACCGGCCGTTCCCCGAACCCCTGGCGCCGTGGGACGCCGAGCGCGCGTGGGGCGACCACTGTGGGTGACCGAGTACGAGACGCGCGAGGAGATCATCGACCGCTACCGTCGCGCGTGGGAGCACTCGGACGCGACGATCAACGCCCTCGCGATCGACTCCCCGGGTCACGTGCCCTGGTGGCCACGCCCGAACGTCAAGCTGTTCAACATCCTGGTCCACGTGCTCACCGAGACCAGCCGGCACGCCGGACACGCCGACATCCTGCGCGAACAACTCGACGGCTCGACCGGTTTCGCCACGTGGTCCGCGCGATGAGTCGATCCGCCACGGCGCGGGAAGCCCGGCGCGCGAGGATCGAGTCGGCGGCGGAGACGGCTGCGGCCAGGTTCGGCGACGCCGACCACCGGCTGATCCGCGATCAGGCCCGGCCACCCGCGTCACGCAGGCTGTTCGGCGGCGTCCTCGTCGTGGGCGGATCGGTGTCGAAGCGCTTGACGAAGATCAGATAGAAGATATTGAACATGATGAAGGCACCCAGATCAGGGCGAACGTGTTCAGCGGAAAGGCGAGCCGGTTGACGAAGTCGATTTCGTCGGGCCATCCGCGGAGGAACATAAAGTTCTGGTCGTGGATGAGGTCGATCGCGAGCACGACCGCTGAGACGCCGGCCAGCCAGGCGGTCGATCGCAGCGAGGTCCTGGTATCGTGTACCGGGAAGCTTTCGGCGAACAGGTAGTAGAGGTTGCCGATCAGGAACAGCCAGTGGATCGCGAAGTAGTCGAAGAACCGGAAGTGGGGGAACGGTGTACGACGGTCCCATGTTCACGACGATGAACGAGAGAGCTCGCGCCGACGAATGCCCACGGCAGCACGACCTTGATCACGCTCTCAGGTCGAACACCAGGGCGACCACGGTGATCCACTCCATCATCGCGCAGAGCCCCAGGGGAACCACCTCGGCCCAGTGGCACCCGAGCTTCGCGCGTTCCACACCTGGAGGACGGTTCGAAGGAGGACCAGCAGCGCCGCGACCGTATAACGGAAGGTCCTTCCGGCGGTCGGCCGCTTCAGACGGTCCCGGAGGTAGTACATCCCGACGATGGTCCGGCGCCGGGCCAGAATCAGGATGTGGAGCCGGCCGAAGAGTGCGAATTCGCTGGGCGTACTTCTCGTCGAAGAAGAAATCCCATGCCGCTCGCGCCATCCTGCGTTATATGTTTATTTTGACCGGTTTCCATACGCTTCCACCGGAGCGCAGCGCAACGGTACCGGAACCCGGGCCTCCGCAATAGACCTTGCGTGAACAGGAAAATTGCGCTGGATGGCGTCCTCGCGGGTATGCGGACCGGGATCACGCCGACAGCGTTGCGCGGGCGTCCATCAAGCGCGTATCCGAGCAGGTTCAGGCCGCACCACTGGGCCGGATCCACGGCACGCGGGTCGTCGCGGCCATGCCGATCCCCCAGACCCGGTCGACCGGGCTCGCTTCCACGAGGACCCGGTCGCCCGTACCGGGATAGGTATGTTCTGAGGTCTTGGTGTTGCGCGAATTTGGCGATGCTTCCGGCGACGACGATGTCGAAGCGGGCTGACTCCAGGCGGCCTGGTCGAATCCGCGGACCTCGCGCCCGAGGGCCTTGGCCCGATGCGGGTGCGGTGCGTCGAGCACCTGGGCCGCGACCTCGTGGTCGGCGAAGAGCTTCGGCCTTGCGCCACATCATGTAATGCTCGGCGCTCGCGAACGTGTGCCCGTCGAGGTCGAACGCGGCCGGCCACCACTGGCTGAGGCAGCCCTTGCCGATGCCGCCGTCGGGTTCGGGTTTGTGGCCCCAGAAAAAGAGATACTTCACGCGGGGAGTATCGCCGATGGGCACGGCCGGCTTGCGCGCCCACGTCACGATGTCGGGATGCGACGTTCACGTTATCGAGGCGACGGCTATCGGGACAACTCCTATCGCGGCGGGTACGGCCGTCGTCGCGGCGGCGACTCCTGCATGCGCGATGCCTGCCTGCTGGAGACGGGATGCTGCATCGCCGAGGCGCTCGACGGCAACTGCCTGATGGCGGGGTTGATGCTGCTTCCCCGGATGCTGACGATGTCCGGCCGGGCCGACCGCGAACGTGATGGTTCCCGGCTCGTGGCCATGATCCGGCTGTACCAGCGCGAGATCAGCGCCCACCGGGCTCCGGTCTGCCGGTATTCGCCGAGTTGCTCGAACTACGCGATCGAGGCGATCGACCGGCACGGCCCGGTCCGCGGGACGATCATGGCGGCCCGGCGTCTCGTCCGCTGCCGTCCGGGCGCCGCCCGTGGTGCCGATCCGGTGCCTGCGCTCGCTTAGTGGTTGACGAGCTCATGGCGGGCCTGTTGGCTTGGTGGCATGCGATCTGACCTGTCGATTCAGCTCCGAACACTCGAATCGTCCGACGCCCGGGTCTTGGCCTCCTGGTCGCTCGACGAGCGGTTCCGTGCCGCCGCGGAGTGGTCGCCCGGTCTACCCCTCGCTGACCACGAGGCGTTCCAGACCCGCCTGATCGCCGATCCGCCGAACGGGCTCGTACGCCTCGGTGCCGTCCACAACGGCGAACTGGTCGGTTATGTCGTGATTCAAGGGACCGAGCCGGCGCAGCGGGAACTCGGGATTCGTCATCGGCGATACCCGGTACTGGGGGCGAGGGCTCGGCCGGCAGGCCGCACGAGCGGGCCTGGACTACGGCTTCGCGCAGATGGGACTGAGCGAGATCTGGGCAGAGGCCTGGGCCGCCAACGTCGCGTCCATCCGGATCCTTCAGGGCCTGGGCATGCGCGAGATCGAGCGTGGCGAGTCGGGCACGTACCTTGATACCCCGACCTATTACCGCCGTTTCGCCGTCGGTACTCCGGCCTCATGATCGCCGGCTACCGGATGGGTCCGCGGTCGCGGACCCATCCGGAACGGATCAGCTGAGCAATTGCCACAGGGCCGGGACGGCGGGCGGTGTCCAGTCCGCCTGCGACGTGTGTGCCTGGAGGCACTGGTAGTTGTGGCCGCCGTAGGAGACGCGGTCACCGACCTTGTACGCGTGGCCGACGACCCAGGACGGGTACGCCCCGGTGGGGGTCGGTGTCGGGGTCGTGGTGTGGGTCGGCGTCGGGGTCGGCGTCGTCCCGGTCGGCGTCGGCGCCGGGGTGCCGATCGTCGAGCCGTTGAAGATGCCGGTGAACTGCAGGGTGCTCTGACTGATGCTGGAGCAGTTCGGGCTCGCGCCGCCGCCCGCACCACCGGGGCACTGCTGGTCACGCCCGATCGACCAGAACGCCAGCCGGCCGACTCCGTTGCTGTTGGCGAAGCTCACCACACTCTGCGCGTTGGCGATGGTGAAGATCTCGCCGGACTGATCGTTCTGCCCGATCATCGGGGTGATGCCGAGGTTGCCGTAGCCGAAGCTCGGCCAGATCGTCCGTGCGATCGAGAACGTGCCCGAGCGGCGCTGATCGCCGCGGCACCCATGTCGGACACGGCGCCGCCGTAGTCCATCGTCATGATGTTGACCACGGTCGATGCGGGTGCCGTTGGTCTTGGCGGCCTGCAGGAACGCGGTGCCGTTACCGTCCGGTCCGCTCTGCAGCACCGGGATGGTCACCGACACGACCAGGCCCGCGTTGTTCGCCTCGAGGGTCTTGATCGCCTGGTAGCGGCGGTTGATCGAGGCGGTGTCCGCGATGGCGGCGCCCTCGACGTCGAAGTCGAGGTGGTTGACGTGGTACTTGTTGATGACGCTCTGGTACGCGGTGGTGAGCGACGCCGTGTTCGTGCAGGACTGGGCCAGTTCCACGCCGCCCGCACCACCGAACGAGATGATCGTCTGCGCGCCCTCGCTCTGGGCCTGGGCGATCTTCGCGTTGGCGCCGTGAGTTGTTGATGTCCAGCGTGTCGCCCCAGATCGGCGTGCAGCCACTGCCGATGATGAAAGCCGCCGTGTACGCCTTGATGTGGGCCTGCGTGATCGCGCTGTCGAGCATTCCAAGCTGTTGGCGGACAGATCGACGTAGGGCGCGACACCGAACCCGGTCGCCGCCGACGCGGAGTTGGGGCCGAAACCAGCGCCCCGCCGCCCACTATGACCGCGGCTGCGGACCAGATCGCCACTACAACGGAACGCTTTCATGGCGAAGAACACTCTCCCTTCGTTGGCCGGCTGCAGCAGTCAGCAGCGGCGCTGCCTGCACGGCAGCGTCGCGATCAACTACTGTTAAGGGTCTTTACTAATTGAAGTATGACGATAGGAGTCGCATCGGCATCTGTCAAGAGAAGCGCCGACAGTCGGCACCGCAGAGTCGGCGTGCAGAATCGTGTGCGTGGACAATCCCGAAGACACCATCACCGCGCAGATGTGGCAGGACACCGCCGATTGGCGGAACGCGATCGAGAGCATGCCGTTCATCCGCGCGCTGGCCGACGGCAGCCTGGCCGAGTCCGCGTTCTCGTTCTACCTCGCCCAGGATGCGTTCTACCTGGTCGAGTTCGCCCGGGCGCTGGCCATCGCGAGCGCTCAGGCACCGGGGGTGGACGGGCAGACGTTCTTCGCCGGATCCGCGCATACCGCGCTGATCGTGGAGTCGAGCCTGCACCACGACTGGCTTGCGGCACATCCGAGTGCGACGGCCGCGGCATCCCGGTCACCGTCGCCTACACCGACCATCTGCTCGCCGTCGCCGCGCGCGATTCGTACCCGGTCCTCGACGGCGGCGGTGCTGCCCGTGCATCTGGCTGTACGCCCACATCGGCGACGTAGCTACCTCCGGCAGGCCGGAGACCTGACCGGGCACCCGTACCAGGCGCGATGGATCGGCACGTACGCCGATCCGGAGATTTCCAGACCGCGACCGTGACCGCCCGCAGACTGGTCGACGAGGCCGCCAGTGATGCCGACGCCGCGGCCCGCGAACGTATGCGCGCGCCGTGTTCGCCCGTCATGCACTGGCATGAGTACCTCGTTCTTCGACGAGGGGCTGCACCAGCCCGGCTGGCGAGCACCCGCCGCCCCTTTGCCCGGCGGGCTACAATAGCGGTCATCATCGAAGAACAAGGCAGAACAAGATGACCGCCATTCGCGGCTATGTCGCGCCGACCAAGGAAACCGACGCCCTCGGCGTGCATTCGCTCGACCAGTTCGTGCTGGCGGTGCCCGACGCCAATGTCGCGCAGGAATTTTACGGCAATTTTGGTCTCGACATCGCGCGCGACGGCAACGCGCTGGCGATCAAGACCTTCGGCCACGAGCACCGCTGGGGCTCGGTGGTGGAGGGCAAGACCAAGGCGCTGCATCATCTTTCTTTCGGCTGCTACGCCGACGACCTGCCGCGGCTCAAAGCCCGCATCGAAGGCAGCGGCGTCACGCTGATCGATCCGCCGCCCGGCTTCGAGAGCAACGGCTTCTGGTTTCGCAATCCGGAAAATGTCCTGATCGAAGTGAAGGTCGGGCCCAAGGTGTCGCCCACGGGTAAATCCGACAGCACGTGGACGCCCGCGCCCGCGGGCCAAGCCGGCGCCGCCGTCCGCGCCAACTGGCCGCCGGTGCGGCCGCGCCGGTTGTCGCATGTGCTGATTTTCACCGCCGACGTCGACGCTTCGATCAAATTCTACGAACGCACATTAGGCCTGCGCCTGTCCGACCGCGCTTCCGATCTGGTGGCGTTCATGCATGGCATCCACGGCAGCGATCATCATCTGCTGGCGATCGTGAAATCGAGCGCGCCCGGTTTCCACCATTGCAGCTGGGACGTGGCCAGCATCAACGACATCGGGCTCGGCGCCATGCGCATGCACGACAAAGGCTGGACCAAGGGCTGGGGCCTGGGGCGCCACGTGCTCGGCTCGAACTATTTCCACTACGTGCGCGATCCGTGGGGCAGCTTCTCGGAATATTCCTGCGACATCGACTATATCCCGAAAGAGAATCTCTGGCCGTCGGCCGATCACAAGCCGGAGGATTCGTTCTATCTCTGGGGACCGGACGTGCCGCCGGAATTCACCATCAATTACGAGGCGGGCGAGGGCCGTTAGGGCGCGGGCTTGCAAAGAGCGATCCAATTCGGTCTTGCATGCGCCTCCCGGGCACCTTGCTCAGTGCCCCGCTTCCGAGATAATTACTTTGGGCTGTTCGTAGTTTCGACAGGGGCTTCTATGCGTCGCTTTTTTGTTGCGCTCTGCTTGAGCGTCGTTTTTGGTTTTGGGGCTGGTTCATTTGCATTCGCCGCGCCTGGTTACACTTGGACCGGCTGCTATATCGGCGGAAACATCGGTTACGGTTGGCAAAAAGCCACATCAACTGACGTCGAACCAGGCACTCCCCCTCCGCTCGACGCGGGCAGCGACGCTGGAACGGGGATCGTTGGCGGCGCTCACGTCGGCTGTGATTATCAGTTTGCGTCCAATTGGGTGGTCGGCGTTCAGGCAATGTTTGATTGGGCCGGAGTGAATGGCAGCCATATTGTTCCCTTCTCCTACGCCGGCGACAATACCGAGACATTCACAACCAAGACGGATTGGTTTGGAACGCTGACCGCGCGCTTCGGTTACATTGTTATCCCGCAAGCCTTGCTGTATTTCAAAGGCGGCGCGGCTTGGGTGAAGAGCAAGTATTCGGATACCGACCCGAGCGGGACAGTTTATGTGCCCTACGCGGGGCAGGCGAGCGCGATCCGTACCGGCTGGATAATCGGTGGCGGTGGAGAATATTTGCTAAATCCAAACTGGTCTGTGTTCGTCGAATACAACTACATCAATCTCGGCGACAAGAGTTTGGGATTTACATATGACTGCGGCGCGGGTTGCGGATTTAACAACCCCTACCATTATTCTGAGAAGCAAACTTTGCAGACGATTCTCATCGGCCTGAACTACCGCTTTGACTGGAGCAAAGGTCCATTCAGCGCGAACTAGTTATCGGACAACAGCCGGCTCCTCGTGACCTGACGGATATTTTGTACCAGCGCGCTTGAGAGATTATTGCATTTGCGCGGCCTGATCTAGCGGTGTCAGGAACGGGTTCATTGTCTGTGGCGCCGGTGGTCGATATCCGAGCGATGAGTGTGGTCTGACCGTGTTGTAGTGCTTCCGCCACTGCTCGATGACAATCTGTCCTTCTTTCAGGCTGTAGAAGATTTCGCCGTTGAGCAGCTCATCGCGTAGCTTTCCGTTGAATGACTCGCAGTAGCCATTCTCCCAAGGGCTGCCTGGCTCGATGAACAGGGTCTTGGCTCCAACCTGCGTCAGCCAGTTGCGCACCACCTTCGCCGTCATCTCAGCGCCATTGTCGGACCGGATGTGCTCGGGCACGCCGCGCATGAGCATGACGTCAGCCATCGTCTCAAGCACGCCGAAGCTGTTAATCCGGCGCGCTACCCTGATGGCCAGGCATTCGCGGGTGAACTCATCAATCAAGGTCATCAGCCGGAGCTTGCGGCCATCGTGAGTCTGGGCCTCTACGAAGTCGTAGCTCCACACATGATTGCGTCGCTCAGGCCGCAACCGGATGCAGGACCCATCGTTGAGCCAGAGCCTGCCTCGCGGCCTTTGTTTTTGGAGTACCTTAAGCCCCTCACGGCGCCAGATCCGCTGCACACGATCGCAGCCAACGTTCCACCCGGCCTCGTCCAGCAACGACTTGATCCGACGATAGCCATAGCGTCCGTACTGCGATGCCAACGCAACAATGGCCTGCGTCAGCGCGTCCTCATCAGCACGAACTAGAGTGGTGTAACGCTGCGTTCCGCGGGGCTGACCCACAATCCGGCAGGCATGACGCTCCGAGAGACCGTACTTCCCCCGAATGCGTCCAATCGCCTGCCGGCGCCGTTCGGGGCTTACAAGTTTCCCGAGGCGACGTCCTTGAGCACCTGCTTCTCAAGCGACAGATCAGCAACAAGACGCTTCAGGCGGACATTCTCGCGTGCCAGGTCCTTCATCCGCTTCGCCTGATCGATCTCAAGCCCGCCGTATTCCTTGCGCCAGCGGTAATAGCTCTGCTGCGATATCCCAGCATCCCGGCAGGCTATCGGCGTAGAGTTTCCCTGCGCCATCGATACTTCAATCTGGCGAAGCAGCGTCACGATCTGCTCCGCGCTAAACCTCTTCTTTGGCATGACCAGTTCCTTTCCAAGCTATTCTCTCACAACGCTTGGTTCAAAAAAGCCAGGTCAGGTCACTCGGCGACATTCCAATCTGCTATTTTTGTGCTCGGGAGGGACCAATGATCATAACCATTGTCACATTCAATTTGGCGAAGCCGACGACGCTGGAAGAAATCACAAAAGTGTTTCAGGCAACGGCGCCGAAATATCGCGGCGTGCCGGGCATGATCCGGAAGAATTATTGGATGAGCGAGGATGGGCGGCGGGCCGGCGGTATTTACCTTTGGGTCTCCCGTGCCGACGCGGACCGGATGTTCACGCCGGAATGGGAGAAGTTCGGCGTGGCCAAATACGGCTCACCGGCCACCGTCGAGTATCTTCATGCCCCGGTCATGGTGGACAATCGCGAGGGCACGATCAGCGTTGCCGCCTGACGGGACAAAGCATCCCTGAATGGCAATCCCCTCCTAACGGGAAAAGAACAGCGAATGTCGTCGCTGTGTCATGGCAACTTCGGCAAGTGCGCGGCGATGCCGAGCGCCTCGGTCGCGAGCGTGAGATGGAAATAGGGAAATTTTTCGATAGCAATAACCTGCCGCACGACATCGATGCGATCTGCCCTGGCGGCGACTTCGACAATGCCTTGGCGAGCAGCGGGGTTGTTTACAGCGGCCGAAATGGCGGCTTGGTAGTCGCCGGATCGCAGCGTCGTTTCGATGATCGCCTGCAGTTCACGATGCGCCGGGTCGTTTGTATCCGGAAGAGGCGGCGGCCTGTCATCGAGCTCAGCCTGGAGCCTCTTAAAGGTCATCAAGTTCCACCATTCGGACTGCTCGCGCGCCGCTGCGGCGCGAGCGGCCGGCGGGTGCGTTTTGTTGAAACCGGCGAGTGTGGTTAGCATCTTGGCAGCTCTCTCACGCATGCCGCACGCGATCTCCACGCCCACCGCCTGCTGGAGTGTGAGTCGCCAATGTTCCAGGTAAGTGTCGTCGTCGGAGGGATGAGCGCGAATCCAGTCGTCGCTGACGGCGCGAAGTGAGGCTGAGTCGCTCTCCAAATAATCGGCATAGGGACCGCATAACACGCGGTCCGGTGTCGAGCGGAGCTCTTTGGGGATATTTGAGCTAAGAGTCTGCGGTTGGCCGGCTGACGCAAGGTTGCGCAACGTCTGCCATGCCGAGGCGCTGTCGCCGGCGAGCCAAAAGACAGAGGCGAGCCTGCCCGCGCCATAGATCATGCCAGGATAAGTGTCATCGATATTCTTGGCCTCGCGGAGTAGCGCCTTCTCGCGCGCGGTATCCCCGATGAAGCTCAACAGTATGGCGGCATCGAGCAGTGATCGTTCGCGGTCGTACGCTGCATTGTGGATAGTGGTTTTTTCGTCTTCTGAAGCGCTTGCCGAAAACGGCAGCGGTGGTGGCGGAAGGTTCGCGATATGATTTTCAATGGCAGCCGAGGCCTTCGGGTACCCGGCGAAAATTTCTCCAAGAATGAGATCGTACCGGTTGTTGTACGGAGCCAGCGTAATAGCTTGCTCGAACTCGTTGGCTGCTGCGTCCATGTCCCCCAAGCCGGCATGAACGCGCGCAAGCACGAGCAAACCCTCGGCAATATAGGCATTGTCGTGGGCGATCGAGAGCTCCTGCTGGATCAGAGCCACCGCTTCTTGCACGGCTTGAGTTGGCTTAACGACGGGTCTGGATGCACGTACCCACGCCGACAGATCCCTCGGAGGCTCGGGCGCCGGCGTGCGGGCCAGAAAGGCGGCATACCGATAGGCTTCGCGGTCCGAGGCGTTCTTGATCCTGTCGCCCAGATATCGCGAATTTTGCAGGCTCGCGGCGCGCGCCGCGACGGCGCCGATCTCGACGAGTTCGCGATTGCTGGCAACTGCGGTGGGGTTGAGCGTGCGGGCCTCAGCATAATCTACAATGGCGCGGTCGCGCTCGCCCTGCCGCGCATAGGCAATGGCCCTGTTAATGACCGCATAGATGTTGCGCTGATCGATCTTGAGCGCCGCGCTGTCATCTGCGATGGCGTTGCCGAAATCATTTTTACTGAGGTAATCGAAGCCGCGCCGCACATACATCGCGGCGCGATCGGCGGCGGGTTCCGATGGATCGTTGAGGATGCGCGTGCAGGCCGCAATACCGCGATCGACGTTCTGTGTCTGCTGACAATCGGTGTAATCCTGGTCAGTGGCGGCAAATGTCGCCGTGCCAAAGGCTATTAACGCACCGACAGCAAGAGAAAATGTCCGCATGAGATCCACCTTCTATCGAGGCGTGAGACCGCCGCTGTTATTTTCGCCAGAGTTGAGGTTGGGTGCTTCTATGTAATTTTGATAGGCATCGACTGACGGCGAACCACTTTACTGACCGGAAGGTGGAGGCGCCGGCGGCGCGGGCGGCGGAGTCCCAGCAGCCTGAGCGGCAGCATCGGCTCGTGCTGCGTCCCGCTGCTTGAAATACAATAACAGTGCTGCGTCTGGGCAACTTTGGTCAAAGTTATTCCAATGGCTTGCGTCGTCCCCATAGGACCAATCAGGCGGCGGAAGCGTTCTCGAAACTCCCCCGACCATATCAACCTTGGTCTTTTTGCAGGCCGCGGTCTTCGGGTTATATTGCCAGCAAGTCTTGGGATAACTGTTTTGAGGCTCGCAGTAGGGCGGGTAAAGCGGCGGCGTTGGCTCGCCGCCGCCAACTGGACCTTTCGGCGGCCCCGCGGGTCGATCTGTGTCACGGTCGGGGAGCAATTTACTGAGATCGCTGACAGCTTGCGTTCTATCCGGTAGTGGCGTGTTCGGATCGGTCGCGAGGGCGATGAGATTATTCACCTTCGCCAGAATATCCGGCTGATCTTGATACTTCAGCTTTGCCCGCACTTGGAGTCTAAGAAATTGACGGTTCGGTTTCCCCTTGGTGCTCCCACAATTGCCGGAGCCGATAATGGTAGCGCCCGGATCGGTCAAAAGCAGCCCGGGCCCGACATCATCGCATTGAGTGGAGCCCGCTGCTGTTGCAACTCTGTCATGACGCCGAATGTCCGGCGGCAACGGCGGGGGCGCATTTTGCGCCGATTGGATCTCGCTCTGATGCCAGCGATCGTCTCTCTCCGCCGATTGTTGCTCATTATGAGTCGCCTTGGCCTGGAATTCTTCCTCTGCCCGAAGATTTGCTTCGCAGGTAGAAGCACTTCGCCTTAAATCGGTGATCTTCTTGAGACTGCAACTGGAACCGCATTCCGTCGTGTAACGCCCTCTGCAAGATGCCTCAAGATTTCTCGTAAGAGTCAGCACGCCTTCGGCGTGCCCAATCATCAGCGCCCAATTATTGCATCCCGTGGTTTCGGTATGCATCTCATCGTAGAAATTCTGGCCAATTTGCTGATTCAAATTGCTGATAAGCTCGCGGCATTGGCGCTCGCGCGCGAGGTCGTTGGGATCGGCGCAGCTATTGCCGTTATTCGTGCAAATCTGACCGGATTCGCAATATCGCCCGTTGCCGCAGCATATGCCGCCGAGAGGCGTGCAGGTGTTCTCGCCCGGACAAAAACCCGATCCTGGAGCGCACTGGAAAGAGCCGCCGCTGCTATATCCGCCGGTGACGCCGCCCCAACTGTAGCTGCGCGTAACCGTTGTCGTCGTCGTCGTGCGTACGGTTACGCTTGCCGCGGACGCAAAGCGGACCGTGGCGGCCTCAACGAGCGCGACCGACAAAATTGCGAGCCCGCCGGTGACGGCCCACGTACGCACATCTCGCAATGGCGGCAGCAAATTTCGATGCAAGGCCCGTCCCCTTACGAACCGACTTTCAGAATAGGTTGACGCCGTCAATCTCGCAAGACTGAGAGGGGAGATCGTTTTTCCGCTTCTGAACTCATAGCGGACCAAATAAACAAAACATAAAACTAAAGATTATCGCGAATGGCCCAAAGCGGACACACCGCCTGCCGTCATGAATGTCGGCTGTCGGGGCAAAGCGGACAGGCTGCCTTTTCTAGGCGGCCGCCCTAGTCCACCACCATCTTCACCTTGGTGCCCGGCTTCAGCGTATCGTTGGGGCCGAGCCCGTTGAGCACGCGGAAGCGGTCGAGCGCGTGATCGGCCGTCGCCATGCGGCGCGCCAGCGATTCCACCGTGTCCTTGGCGCCGATCGTGACGATCTTGAGCGCAGCGGGTGAACTTGCGCGCTTTCCTGCAGGCTCATGCGGCGGAAGGTCGAAATCGATTTCACGGAACGTACGGTCGACCGCGGGCGTCCGGTTTTTGGCCGCGAAAATGAAGCGATAGACGTCGCTGCCGAAGCGCACGGCGAACAGGCGGAATGACCAGTCGTCGCCGCTGGCGGTCGCGGTGGCGGCGGTGAAACCGTTGATGGCGAATTGCTCGACGCTTGCAGGATCGACTTTCTCCATCCAGCCCGATTTCAGATAATCGGGCAGCGACTGCTCGGCCGGCACGCTGACCACGTCGAGCCGCATCGCCTCGTCGCCTTCCTTGAGGCCGAGCACCGCCTGCGCGGTATTGTCGAGCGAGAATCCCGGCGGCGCCATGAAAGTAAAGCCGAGCTTGGGATGCAGGAAGCGCCGCCCGCGCACGAAGCCTTCGCTCGGGTCCTCGCCATAGATCAGGCCGTCGAGATTGCCGAGATATTGGTCGCGGTCGCGTTCGCCCGCGCCGGGGCCGCTGAACTGGCGCGCGTTGGCGAGCGCGTTCTGCACGCGCTCGGGCGTCGCCGGATGGCTGGACGAGAAAGTCGGGCGCGCGCGGATCGCGTGCCGCCGGCCGCCTTGATATCGGCGTTGCGCTGCATGTCGGTGAGGAAGCGCGAAGCGCCGAACGGATCGAAGCCGGCGCGCGCCGAAATGCCGACGCCGATGCCGTCGGCCTCGAATTCCTGCGCGCGCGAGAAGCCGCCAGC
Source organism: uncultured Alphaproteobacteria bacterium (assembly GCA_963739945.1). Classification (GTDB taxonomy): domain Bacteria; phylum Pseudomonadota; class Alphaproteobacteria; order Rhizobiales; family Xanthobacteraceae; genus BOG-931. Next base: position 17,031 of record CAVUCN010000014.1, read on the forward strand.
GTCAGCTTGGATTTGGCGAGCGCCAGCGCGCCGGTCTGCGGATCGCTGAGCACGTCGTTGACGACGTGGCTGATCATGGCGGCCTGCTTGGCCTGCTCTTCGCGGATCGCGGCGTGGCGCGCGATCACGTGGCCCATCTCGTGCGCCAGCACCGAGGCGAGTTCGGCTTTGTCGTTGGCGAGCGCGATCAGTCCGCGCGTGATGTAGAGCTGGCCGTTCGGCAGCGCGAAGGCGTTGATCGCCGGCGAGTTGAGGATCGTCACCTTGTATTTGAGGTCCGGCCGTTCCGACGCCGCCACCAGCCGGTCGACGGTTTTCTCGATCTCCGCCTGCAGCCGGGCATTCTCGTAGACGCCGCCATAGGACGCCAGGATGCGCAGCATGTTCGCGCGTCTCCGCCGGTTGCGAATCGGCCTGCTCGGCGGCCTGCGGCAACGGCAGCGAAACCTGTTTGTTGTCCGGCGTGCTGGTGCAGCCCGCCAACAGCACGGCGAGCGCAAGGTGCGAAACAAGGCGTGAAACAAGGCGTGAAACAAGCCGCGCCATCGCTTTGCCCTGATCGGTGATCCAGCCATTACCCCATATTCATTCTAAAACTTCGATCTGTTCGGGCGCCTCGGCCGTGATGATCGGGCCGCCGCGCTGCTCGATCCAGCCGCGCACCCGAATGCGGCGGCCCTCGAGCTTTTTGGGTTCGACCCCGGCGGCGGTGAAAGCTTTGCCAGGCGCTGAAGAATGATGACGGTGAAATCCCGCGTCCAGCGCCGCCCGAAGTTGACATATATATAGTGGCCCCACTCTCGCGCACCGACAAGACCTTGCCTTCGACCAGCGCGAAATGACCCCGCTCAGTTTGCAGGCGGGACAGGTTTTCCGCCGACAAAGGGGCGAAATTGGGATCGGCCCAAAGCCCGCGGTGGGCTTCGCGCGCCGCCCGCTCGGCGCTCAACAGCGCGTCGGCGCAGGCTTTGTCGCCGACCCGCGCCGACACCCGGGCGCGGCCCTGTTCCAGCAGGACCTGCTGCACGGATTGTTGAGCGTCGCCGGTAAAGGCGAAAGCTACCACCCGGCCGTAGCGATCATGCTCGGCCGCGCCGAGACTTTCGAGCCGCAGCGCCTGACCGGTGGTCAGCGTCTTGCAGCGCGTCGCGGCTGTCATCGTCCGCCTCGATTCCCGCGAGCCGCACTTCGCGGCCGTCGCGCGAGCAACAGCGTGCGGCCATCACGGACGGCGGCAGTGTTCGCAGTGCCGATGCTGGTCAGCTTGCAGGGCTCCTGCGCTGCCGCATTGCACCCAAGGAGGGCGCATGCGGCGGCGATCACAAGAATGCGGCGCGGTCGGCGTTTCATGATGGCGGCCGGTTGCCGGAACTCGCTACAATGCCGGTGGATCATAGACGTCATTGTGACCACCGGGGAGGGATCAATGTCTTGCCAGCGCATGCCGCCAAATCGTCGCGCGTTTCTGCAAACGGCCGCCGCCGCGAGCGTGTTGATCGCGACCGGCGCGCGCGCCCAGATCGGCGTGGCCCGACCGCGCGGTGAAGGTCATCGTGCCCTATCCGCCCGGCGGCTCGACCGACGTGCTGGCGCGCATTCTGGCCGATCGGATGAAGGAGATCTTCGGCCAGCCTTTCGTGATCGAAAACCGCCCCGGCGCCGGCGGCAATATCGGCATCGCCACCGTCACTGGCAGCGCGCCGGACGGCTACACCATCGGCGCCGCGACCATCGGCCATTTCGCGATCAACCAGTTTCTCTACATCGACATGCCCTACGACCCCGAGAGCGACATGATCCCGGCCTCGCTGACCTGGGAATTGCCGAATGTCTTCGTCGTCGCCACTGAGCACGTGCCGGCCAAGACGGTTGCCGAATTCATCACCTGGGCGAAGCAGAAGGGCCATGTCAGTTTCGGCAGCCCCGGCGTCGGCACTTCGCCGCATCTGTCGGGCGTGATGTTCGTCAAACGCACCGGTCTCGATGCCGTGCATGTGCCGTTCCGCGGCGCGGCGCAGACCATCCCCGCGATGCTGTCGGGCGACGGTGAATTTCGCGATCGACAATCTTGCCTCGTACATCCCGCTCATCGAGTCCGGGAAGATGCGCGCGCTGGCGGTGACCTCGGCGCAGCGCTGGCCGACCTTGCCGGATGTGCCGACCATGGCGGAGGCGGGCATGAAGGATTTCGTCGTCACCTCGTGGGCGGCCTTCGTGTTGCCGGCCGCCACGCCGCGCCCGATCGTCGACAAGCTATCCGCCGCGATGAAGCAGATCGCGGCCGATAACGCGATCCAGAAGCGCTTTCTGGTGGCCGGCGCGCGCGTGCTTTCCAGCACGCCCGAGGAGGCGATCGCCTTTGCCAACAAGGAGCGGGCGATGTGGAAGGACGTGGTCGCGCTGTCGGGCCTCAAACCGCAATAGCGATGGCGTGCGCACAATCGCAACCTTGTGCTAAATCGCGACGCATCGGTCCCGTAGCTCAGCAGGATAGAGCAGCGGTTTCCTAAACCGAAGGTCGGAGGTTCGACTCCTCTCGGGACCGCCAGATTTCCAGGGGCGCGACGGTCAAGCCGGAGACCCAATTGCAATGACATTTCTCGTGAACCGGGCGCGCCGCGCCGCGCTATTCGGCGGCATTGCCGCCTTGCTGGCGCTCGCCGCGCCGGCGCATGCCGCCGATTATCCGAGCCGGCCGGTGACGCTGGTGGTGGCCTTCACGCCCGGCGGCCCGAGCGACGTGCTCGCCCGCATCGTCGGCAAGAAAATGGAGGAGCTGCTCGGCGCAGCCTTTCGTGATCGAGAACCGGCCCGGCGCCGGCGGCAATATCGCCGCCGATACGGTCGCGCACGCAACGCCCGACGGCTACACGCTGCTGATGGGCAATAACAGCATCCTCGCCACCAACGAGAGCCTGTACAAAACACATCACCTACAGCCCGCAAAAGGATTTCATGCCGATCACGCTGATCGGCACGCAGGCCAATATCCTGGTGGTCAATCCGGATGTGCCGGCGACATTCGCTGAAAGAACTGATCGCGCTCTGCCAAGGCGCAGCCCGGCAAGATCAATTTCGCCTCGTCCGGCTATGGCGCGGCGGCGCATCTGGCCGGCGAATTGTTCAAGACCGAGGCGCATGTCGATATCGTGCACGTGCCCTACAAGGGCGCGGCGCCGGCGCTTGCAGGACGTGATCGCCGGCCACGACCAGATGATGTTCGCGACCGCCGCGTCGGTGGTCGGCCACATCAAGGGCGGCAAGGTGCGCGCGCTCGCCGTGACCACGCTCAAGCGCACGACGGTCCTGCCGGATCTGCCGACCATGGACGAAGCCGGCCTGAAAGGTTTCGAGGCCAGCACCTGGCACGGGCTGGTCGCGCCCGCCGGCACGCCGCCGGAGGTGATCGCGAAGCTGCATGACGCGGCGGTCAAGGCGCTGCACGATCCGGGCGTGCAGGCCTCGCTCGGCCGGCTCGGCGTCGATATCGTCGGCGACACGCCGGAGGAATTCGCGGCCTATATCAAGGCCGAAATTCCGAAATGGACGGCGATCGTGAAAGCCTCCGGCGCGACGTTGGATCAATAGATCCAATGACCAAGTTCCGAACGGCGCGCTCGCCCGCAATGTGCGGCGCCTCGGCCATCTCGATCTGCCCGGCGCCGGCCAGGTCACCATCGCCGGCAATTACGCTTATGTCGGGCACATTCCGAACAAGCAGAACCTCGGCACCTCGATCGTCGATATCGCCGATCCGGCCAAGCCGCGGCTGGTGGCGACCGTGACGCTCGACGATCCGACCTCGCACAGCCACAAGGTGCGCGTCGCCGGCGATCTGATGGTGGTCAATCACGAGCGCAATCCGACGCCGATCGGCCGGCGCGCCGAGCAGATGCCGGGCGTGCGCCGCGAGTTGCACGCGACGCTCGGGCGCGATCCGACGCGCGCCGAACTGGCGCAGAAGCTCAACGTGACCGAAGCCGACATCGTCGAGATCGAAGCCGCCGAGAAGCAGCCTTATCGCAATGGCGGCTTTCGCATTTACGACGTCGCCGACCCGTCAAAGCCCAAGCTGATCCATCACCAGCTGACCGGCGGCATCGGCGTGCATCGTTTCGATATGGATGAGCGCTACGCCTACATCTCGACCGAGATGGACGGCTTCGTCGGCAATATCCTGGTCACCTACGACCTGCGCGATCCGAAAAAGCCGCAGGAAGTCTCGCGCTGGTGGATGCCGGGGCAGAATATCGCCGCCGGCGAAACGCCGACCTGGTCCGGCAAGCGCCATCGGCTGCACCATGCGCTGCGCTTCGGCAACGAAATGTGGGCGAGCTGCTGGCACGGCGGCTTCCGCATCGTCGACATCGCCGACATCGCGCAAGCCGAAAACCGTGGCGTCGTACAATTATCACCCGCCGTTTCCGGAGCCGACCCACACCGTGATGCCGGTGCCGGACAAGATCGGCGGCAAGCGCATCGCGCTCACCATCGACGAAGAAGATCAGGCGCAGAGCGCCAATGAGGAGCAAGCGCGCCGCGGCCGGCTGCATGCCGGCATTGCGATCTTCGACGTCAGCGATTATGCCAACGTCAAGCCGCTGTCGCTGTTCGAGGTCAGCGAACTGGATTCGCCGTTTGCCCGCACGCCCGGCGCGCGTTTCGGCGCGCATCAGTTTCACGAGCGCATGACCGGCACGCTGGTGCACGCGGTGTGGTTCGGCGGCGGCTTGCGCATCATCGACGTCGCCGATCCGTCGTCGCCGCGCGAGGTCGGTTATTTCATTCCGGAGCCGGTGGGCGGCAAGGCCGCGCCGCAGAGCAACGACGTGATGCTCGATCAGCGCGGGCTGATTTATGTGGTGGACCGGCTGGTCGGCTTCGACGTGCTGGAATTCACCGGCACGGCTGATCTATTCGCCGCCCCGATAAAACGCCGCCGCATCGGCGCTGAACGCCTTGCGCGACTGCGGGTCGAGATAAATCATGTGCCCGCCGCGATAGAGCTTGAGCTGCGCGCGCCCGGGCGGATCGGTCGGCGGCATGTGGTCGAGCACGTAGCGCGTCATGCCGTAGGGCGTGACCATGTCGGAGTAGCCGTGCGCGATCAGCAGCCGGAATGACGGGCCGAAGGCGAGCAGCGTGCGCAGATCGTCTTCGGCGCTGGCCTGCAGCCGGCCGCCCTGCCAGTCCCAATGGCCGGTGACGTCGCCGGCCAGCAGCGCATAAGTCATCTCGGTCTTGAAGCCGAGTTCGTTGCGCGCGTAGGCGGCCAAGGCGCCGCCATAGGCGCGCGTCACGCCGTCGAGGATCGGGTCGCCGCCGTGCGCCGAGCGCTGCTTCGGGATAGGGGTCGTCGACCGCGAAACTGGCGTCGTAGCGGCTGACGATCTTGCCGTCGCGAGCGCAGGCTTTTCACATAGGCGTCGGCGACGAAGCCGCGCGCCTGCGTCACCGCGTCGACCGGCAGGCCGCTGATCTGCGCGACGCGGCCGTAGAACGCCTTGGCGGCGTCGCCTTGCGGCGGCGCGCCCGCCAGCGTCGTCAGATAATCGGTCATGGCGAATTTTTCCGCCGCGGCCAGCGCCTCCGGGCTGAAGGCATTCTTGCGCTCGAGCTCGGCGGCCGCCAGCGACGGCAATTGCAACGCCGCGCGCAGCGCCGAACTCGTCGTCGCCGAAGGTCAGCCAGCCTTCCAGCAGCGGCGACAGCATCACGATGCCGGAGATCGCGATGCCCTGGTCGCGTTGCAGCGCGCGCGCCATCTTGGCGGCGCGGAAGCCGCCATAGCTTTCGCCGAACAGATATTTCGGCGAACGCGGCGCGGTTGTTCTTGGCGACGTAGAGCGCAATCGCCTTGGCGATTGAATCGGCGTCGCTGCGCGACGTTCCAGAAATGCTTGGCGTCGTCCGGCTTGACCGTGCGGCTCCAGCCGGTGCCGATCGGATCGATCAGCACCAAATCGGTGAAGGCGAGCCAGGTGTCGGGATTGTCGCGCAGCTCGCGCGCGCGGCGTCGCGGCCGTCCGGCCCGAGATCGAGAATGCGCGGGCCGACCAGGCCGAGATGCAGGAAGGCGGAGGCCGCGCCCGGCCCGCCATTGAACACGAAGGTCAGCGGCCGGTTTGCGCGCTGCGCTCTTTGCGACATAGGCGGTGTAGAACACCGCCGCGCTCTGGTCGCCGGATTGGTCGTAGAACGCCAGCGTGCCGGCGGTCGCGGTGTAGGCGAGCTTGCCTTTGCGCGGCGTGTCGATGGAATGTTCGGTGACGGCATCGGCCGGCAGCAGCCGCAGCACGCCTTTGCCGGCGTCGTGCTGCTCGGCGCGCCGGTTGCTTGCGGCTTGTCCTGCGGCTTCTGCGCGGCGGCGGCGCCGAGGGCGCCGGCGAACACGATCGCCAGCGCGAGACGCGAAATCGAAGAAATCTTTCATGGCACGCCGGCACTCCGAGCGGTCATGCGCCCACAACAAGTCAAAAAAATGTCCCGGCCAACGCGGCCGGGACATTCAATTGCGTCTAACGCCGCCGGAAGTTCGGCCGGCGTTGCTGCGGGCCCGGGAGTCGGGGCGTCGCCCTTGTGGCGGAAGCTGATGCGTCCGCGCTGCAAGTCGTAAGGCGACATTTCCACGATCACGCGGTCACCGACGCCGGTGCGGATGCGGAATTTGCGCATCTTGCCGGCGGTATAGGCCAGCACCTCGTGCTCGTTGTCGAGCTTCACCCGGAAATTGCCGTCCGGCAGCACTTCGGTCACCGTGCCGTCGAACTCCAGCAGTTCTTCCTTCGCCATCCAGTTCGTCTCCCGGTCAGCGTTGCGCCGCGGTGGCCGGCGTTACGACGCGGCTCGCCCGAGCGCTGGAGGAATGTAACATTTCCGATGTCATTTGGCTCCCCTGCCGCGGCTTCCTGCCGGGGGGCCTGTGCGTGGCCGGTCTGTGGCTCGGCCGGCCCTGACTGGCCGGTTCTGGCTGGCCGCCGTGCGAGCGGTGGCCGTTATTGCCGTGATGGCCATTGCCGCCGCCGTTGCCACGCCGCTGCTGGCGATTGTTGCGTTGCGGCCGGCCATGTTGCGGTTGCCGGCATTTTGCTGGGCCGGCTTATGGGCCGGGCGCTCGCCGGTGCGCCGGTCGGTCGAGGGGATCGACATGCGGATCAGCCGCTCGATGTCGCGCAGGAACGGCGCTTCCTCGTGATCGCAGAACGAGATCGCGATGCCGTCGGCGCCGGCGCGCGCGGTGCGGCCGATGCGGTGGACATAGCTTTCCGGGATGTTCGGCAGATCGTAATTGATCACGTGGCTGACGCCGTCGACGTCGATGCCGCGGGCGGCAATGTCGGTGGCGATCAAGGTGCGCAGCTTGCCGTCGCGGAAGTCGGCGAGCACGCGCTCGCGCTGGTTCTGCGACTTGTTGCCGTGGATCGCCTCGGCGCTGAAGCCGGTCTTCTGCAGATGCGCGCACGACCTTGTCGGCGCCATGCTTGGTGCGGGTGAAGACCAGCACGCGATCGACCGGTCTCGCTCTTGAGCACCTCGACCAGCAGCGCCGGCTTCGCCGCCTTGTCGGTGAGGATGACGCGCTGTTCGACGCGTCTCGACGGTGGTGGCCTGCGGCGTCACCGCCACGCGGGCCGGATCGCGCAGCATCGCGTCGGCGAGCCGGGTGATTTCCTGCGGCATGGTGGCCGAGAAGAACAGCGTCTGCCGTTCCTTGCGCAACATGGCGACGATCCGCTTGATGTCATGGATGAAGCCCATGTCGAGCATGCGGTCGGCTTCGTCGAGCACCAGCACTTCGACCTGGTCGAGGCGCAGCGCGCGCTGGTTGACGAGATCGAGCAGGCGGCCCGGCGTCGCCACCAGAACTTCGACGCCGTGCGCCAGCGAGCGGACCTGGCGGTTGATCGGCACGCCGCCGATCGCGAGCGCGACGGCGAGCGGGCGGATGTGCCGGCCATAGGCGCGGAAGCTGTCGGCGATCTGGCCGGACAATTCGCGCGTCGGCGAGAGCACCAGCACGCGGCAGGATTTCTTCTCCGGCCGCAGGCGCTTGGTGTGCAGGTGATTGAGGATCGGCAGCGCGAAGGCCGCGGTCTTGCCGGTTCCGGTCTGCGCGATGCCGATGACATCGCGGCCTTGCAGGGCGAGCGGAATGGTCTGGGCTTGGATCGGGGTGGGAGTGACGTATTTCTCTTCCGCGAGCGCGCGAAGGATCGGCTCTACGAGGCCGAAGTCGTTAAATGAAGTCAAAGAGTCTCTTTCTTATATGGCGAATCGGCCGGCTCGCTGATGCGAGCGGCGGAATCGCGGGGTTCTAAAGACATCCCGCGTGGCCAGGGTTGTCGGCTGGTTAGAGAAACGGAAGAGGCGGGGCGAAATTCGTTTTAATGAGTTTCGTGCACGCAGCCCGCAAACCCGAGATCGGGTCTTTCATCCGCTAGCGGTCATATGACAGGTGGCGGTGGTCTTTTCAAGGCAGCTGTCGCGACTATTCCGCCAAATGATGAATAAAGTGGCCGAAAGCGCCCGATTTCGCCCGATGGACAAGGCGCTTTAGATCGGGGAATGTCGGCCTCGAAAACTCCAGTTCAGGCCCGTTTAAGCCATCCGGAGCCGTCGAAATGCCGTTTCCCAGGGCCTCCCAGGCCCTTTCCCGCTTTACCGTCCTCGATCTCACCCGCGTCCGCTCCGGGCCGACTTGCGTGCGCCAGCTCGCCGACTGGGGCGCCAATGTCATCAAGATCGAGACGCCGCCGCATCTGTCGAAGGCGAGGGGCCGGGCGGCCCGCGCGAAGGCTCCGACTTCCAGAATCTTCAGCGCAACAAGCGCGGCATGACGCTCGATCTGAAATCGCCGCAGGGCCTCGCGGCGTTCAAGCGGATGGTCGAGAAGGCCGACGTGGTGGTCGAGAATTTCCGTCCCGACGTGAAGGACCGTCTCGGCATCGATTATGACAGCTTGACGAAGATCAACAAGCGCATCGTGCTCGCCAGCATTTCCGGTTTCGGCCAGGACGGGCCTTACGCCAAGCGGCCCGGGCTTCGACCAGATCGCGCAAGGCATGGGCGGGCTGATGTCGATCACCGGCCTGCCGGGCCAGGGCCCGGTGCGCGTCGGCATTCCGATCGCCGATCTCACCGCCGGACTGTTCTGCGCGCTCGGCATCATGACGGCGCTGCTCGAACGCGAGGTCTCCGGCGAAGGCCAGTGGGTGTCGACCTCGCTGCTGCAGGCGCAGATTTTCATGCTCGACTTCCAGGCCTCGCGCTTCCTGACCGAAGGGCAGGTGCCGAAGCAGGCCGGCAACAATCATCCGACCACGATTCCGACCGGCGTGTTCAAGACCAAGGACGGCCACCTCAATATCGCCGTCGACCGGCGAGGTGATCTGGGAGCGCTTCTGCAACGCGGTCGGCCATCCGGAGTGGATCAACCTCGCCCGACTACAAGACCGGCAAGCTGCGCTCGCAAGAACCGCGACACGCTCAATGCCGAGATCGACAAGGCGACCGCGACAAAACCAGCGCCGAGTGGGTCGACATCTTCAACAAGGTCGGCGTGCCATGCGGGCCGATCTATACGATCGATCAGATGTTCGCCGATCCGCAGGTCAAGCATCTCGGCATCGCGCAGGAATCCGCGCGCTCCGACGGCAGCCGGCTCGGCCTCGTCGGCCAGCCGTTCAAGCTGTCGCGCACGCCGAGCAAGATCGCGGCGCGGCCGCCGAATCTCGGCGAGCACACCGACGAGATTCTCAAGGAATTCGGTTTCGGCGCCGATGAAATCAAGGCGCTGCACGAGTTCGAAAGCAGTTTAAGGAGCAGGCGAATGTCACAAACCGACAAAATGCTGTCCCGCAAAGAGGGCGGCGTCGGCTATCTGATCTTCAACAATCCCGAGCGGCACAACGCGGTGTCGCTGGACATGTGGGAGGCCGCGCCCGGCATTCTCGACGACTTCAAGACCGACAAGAGCGATCCGCGTCGTGGTGGTGACCGGCGCCGGCGGCAAGGCCTTCGTGTCGGGCGCCGACATTTCCAAGTTCGAAAGCGAGCGCTCCAGCAAGGAGGCGATCGACCGCTACAATGTCGCGGTCGATAAGGCCAACACCGCGGTCTACGAATTCCCCAAGCCGACCATCGCCATGATCCGCGGCTATTGCATCGGCGGCGGCGTCGGCCTGGCGCTGTGCTGCGACCTGCGCATCTGCTCGGACAATTCGAAATTCGGCGTGCCGGCCGCCAAGCTCGGCCTCGGCTACGGCTTCACGGGCATCAAGAAGCTGGTCGATCGTGGTCGGGCCGTCCTTCGCCAAGGAAATCTTCTACACCGCGCGCCAGTTCACCGCCGCCGAGGCGCTGACAGATGGGCCTGGTCAACCGCGTGCTGCCGGAAGCCGAGCTCGAGAAATACGTGAAGGACTATGCCGCCACCATCAGCGGCAACGCGCCGCTCACGGTCGAATGCGGTCAAATTCATCGTCGGCGAGGCGGTGAAGGACGGAGTCGAAGCGCAATCTGCAAAAGCTGCGCCGATCTGGTGGCGGAGTGCTTCGCCAGCAAGGATTACATGGAAGGCCGCAAGGCGTTCATGGAAAAGCGCAAGCCGGCATTCACCGGCTCATAAGAAATCACACTCCCCGGAAAAACGGGGAGGAGCTCAAATAACGGGAGGATTCGCGTGGCGTCGGTTGAGTTGCGGGGCCTGACCAAGCGATATGGCAGCGCCGCGGTGGTCGACGACATTTCGCTGCACATCGAGCACGGCCATCTGGTCTGCCTGCTCGGCCCGTCGGGCTGCGGCAAGACCACGACGCTGCGGCTGATCGCCGGCTTCGTCGAGCCGAGCGAGGGCGAAATCCGCGTCGGCGACAAATTGATCTCCTCGCCGGCCGCATTCGCTGCCGCCCGAGCGGCGCAACATGTCGATGATCTTCCAGAGCTACGCGCTGTGGCCGCACATGACGGTGGCCGAGAACATCATCTACGGCCTCAAGCTGCGCAAGCTGGACCGCGCCACCATCGGCAAGAAGCTCGACGCCATTCTCGCCACCACCAAGCTGGCGCCGCTGGCGCAGCGCTATCCCGGCGAATTGTCCGGCGGCCAGCAGCAGCGCGTGGCGCTGGCCCGCGCGCTGATCGTCGAGCCGGAGACGCTGCTGCTCGACGAGCCGCTGTCCAATCTCGACGCCAATTTGCGCGAGGAAATGCGCTTCGAGGTGCGCCGTCTGCACGACGCCTATCGTTACACCACGGTCTATGTCACCCACGACCAGTCGGAGGCGATGACCACCGCCGATCTCATTTGCGTCATGAATGGCGGCAAGATCGAGCAGTCCGGCACGCCGGAAGAAATCTACGACCGGCCGCGCTCGGAATTCGTCGCGCGCTTCATCGGCTCGAGCAATGTGATCAAGGGCAAAGGCCTCGACGCGACCCGCGTCGACTTCGCCGGCGTCTCGCTGCGCTGTGTCGGCGAGAAAGATTACCGCCGGCGCCGCCACCGCGGTCTCGATCCGCCCGCACGACATCACGCTATCCGCGACGCAGCCGCAGCAGACGGAAAACGTCGTGCCGGCGACCGTGATGCGGCAGGTCTTTCTCGGCGGCAGCCGGGACTATATGGTTGAGGCCAAGGACGGCACGCAGCTGCGCGCCGTTACCGCTGCGGCCGAGAACATCCCGCAGGGCAGCGCCGTCTGGCTGCATCTGCCGCCCGAACGATGCCGGGCGCTCTTGGGCTAGCAAGCTCTTGGGCTAGCAAGAAGAAACGTTCGCGGGGCGAAACAACAAGAAGGCCATTTGGCCAAGCTTTGGAGGATACGCGATGAAGGGTTCAAAAATTTCACGCCGCGACGTGGTGATCGGTTCGAGCGCGCTCGCCGCGGGCGCCGCGTTCTCGACCCACGTGCTGTCGGCGGCGCCGCCGGCGAGCGCGGTCACGCCGGCGCTGATCGAGGCCGCCAAGAAGGAAGGCAAGGTGGTCTGGTACACCTCGATCGACCTGCCGCTGGCCGAGAAGATCGGCAAGGCGTTCGAGGCCAAATATCCGGGCGTCACCGTGCAGGTCGAGCGCACCGGCGCCGAGCGCGTGTTCCAGCGCATCGGCCAGGAATATTCCGCCAACATGCACGCCGTCGACGTCGTCAACTCGTCCGACGCCGCGCATTCTGGTCGTCTGGAAAAGCAGGGCATGCTGGAGGCCTACGTTCCGGAGGACGTCGCCAAGTTCTATCCGGCCGAGCACAAGGACGTGGACGGCATGTTCGCCAGCTTCCGCGTCTGTCTCTGCATCATCGCCTACAACACCAATCTGGTGAAAAAGGAAGACGCGCCGAAGAGCTTCGCCGATCTGCTCGATCCGAAATGGAAGGGCAAGATCGTCAAGGCGCATCCGGGCTACAGCGGCACCATCATGACCGCGACCTACCAGATGCCGCGCGATCTCGGCTGGGGCTACTTCGAGAAGCTCGCCGCAGCAGAACGTCATGCAGGTGCAGTCGTCGGCCGATCCGCCGAAGAAGCCTCGCGCTCGGCGAGCGCGCGGTGATGGCCGACGGCAACGAGTACACTGATCTTCGCGGATCAAAGAGAAGGCGGTCAGCCGGTCGAGCCGGTCTACGCCACCGAAGGCACGCCGCTGATCGTCGGGCCGACCGGCATGTTCAAGGCGGCGCCCAATCCGAACGCCGCGAAGCTGTTCCAGAGCTTCTGCTTCTCGCCGGAATGCCAGCAGCTCATCATCGACATCGGCGGCCTGCGCTCGGTGCATCCGCAAGACCAAGGACAAGCCCGGCCGCACGCCGTTCAAGCAGATCAAGCTGATGAAGGACGATCGCGGCGGCGGTGTTGAAGCAGGGCGACGAGATCAAGGCGCACTACGTCAAGCTGTTCCATGTTTAAAGAAACGGAGCACGCCATGACCAAACGGTTTTCGAAACGCGATGTGCTCAAAGGGGCTGGGGCGCTTGGCCTCAGCGCCTTTGCCGTGCGGGCCGCCGCGGCGCCTGCGGCGGAGGCGGTAACGCCGGCCCTGATCGAGGCGGCGAAAAAAGAAGGCAAGCTTTCGTTTTACACGGCGATGGACCTGCAGTTCGCGGAACGTCTCGGCAAGGCATTCGAGGCGAAGTTTCCCGGCATCGCCGTGCGCGTGGAGCGCTCCGGCGCCGAGCGCGTTTTTACCCGCATCGGCCAGGAGTATTCCTCCAACATCCACGCCGTCGACGTCGTCAATACCGCCGACCAGGCGCATTGCATCATCTGGAAACGCAACGGCTGGCTCGCGCCCTACATGCCCGAAGAGGTCGCGAAGTATTACGACAAGCGTTACTACGACCCGAGGGGCTGAGCATAACGACGCGAATTCTGATCTCGCCGATCGCCTACAACACGAATCTGGTGAAGAAGGAAGACGCGCCGAAGAGCTTCAAGGACCTGCTCGATCCGAAATGGAAGGGCAAACTGGTCAAGGCGCATCCGGCCTATAGCGGCACGATCATGAACTCGACGTTCGAGGTCGCGCGCGATCTGGGCTGGGACTACTTCGTGAAGCTGGCCGACGCAGAACGTCATGCAGGTCCAGTCGGCGACCGACACGCCAAAGAGAATAGCGCTCGGCGAACGCGCGGTCATGGTGGACGGCGCGGGCTATCTCGTCATCCGCAACAAGGAGGCGGGCCAGCCGGTCGAGATCGTCTATCCGGAGGAGGGCACGCCGCTCGCCACCGGGCCGAGCGCGGTCTTCAAGGCCGCGCCCAATCCGAACGCCGCGCGCCTGTTCCAGAACTGGATGCACTCGCGCGAGGGCCAACAGATGATCGTCGACGACGCCCGCCAGTATTCGCCGCACGGCCAGGCCGTGGAAAAGCCCGGCGTCCGCAAGCTCGCCGACATCAAGCTGATGACGGAGGATCCGGAAGGCGTCTATGCGCAGGCGGACGCGGTCAAGAAGCGCTACGCGGAAATTTTCAAGGTGTGATGACAGTCGCCATTCCAGCAACGCAGGCGCCGGCGCAGCGGAAATTCGGGATCGACATCTCGAAGCCGGTGCTGCTGGCGTTCGCGGCGGTGCTGTTCGTGCTGATCGTGCTGCCGCTGTCGTGGCTGGTTTTCTACGCCTTCACCGACAAGAACGGCGCGCTTCACTGTCGCCAATTTCGACCGGCTGTGTCGGACGCCGACTTTCTCGATCCGCTGCTCACCACCTTCATCCTCGCAACTCTGTCGGCGCTGATCTGCTGCGTGGTGGCGGCGCCGATGGGCTGGCTGGTGGCGCGCACCGACATGCCGTTGCGCCGTACCGTGCGCATCTGGTGACGGCGTCGTTCGTCACGCCGCCGTTCCTCGGCGCCATCGCCTGGGAGTTGCTGGCGGCGCCCAACAGCGGGCTGCTCAACCAGCTTTATCGCGAGATCACCGGCGCGCCGCAGGACGCGCATCTGCTTAATATCTACAGCTTTGCCGGGCATCATCTTCGTCATCTCCTGCTACACGTTTCCTTACGTGTTCGTGCTGGTCGCCAATTCGCTCGACCGCACGCCCGGCGATCTGGAAGACGCCTCCTCCATTCTCGGCGGCAGGACCTGGTACACCGCGCGCCGCATCACCATTCCGCTGGTGCTGCCGGCGGTGCTGGCCGGCGCGCTGGTGGCGTTCCTGCAGGCGATGACGCTGTTCGGCTCGCCGGCGATCCTGGCGCTGCCGGCCGGCTTCCACACCATGACGACCAAGATCTGGAGCCTGTTCCAGTTCCCGCCCAAGCCCGAGCTCGCCGCCGCCGCCTCGCTGCCGCTGCTGATCCTCACCGTCATCCTGCTGCGCGCCGAGCACATGATGCTCGGCCGGCGCGGCTATTCGGTGGTCGGCGGCAAGTACGGCGCGCCGCGCATCGTGCGGCTGGGCCTCTGGCGCTGGGTCATGCTGGCGGTCGCCATGCTGGTGCTGATGTGCCGGTGTTCCTGCCTTATTCCGCGCTGTTCAATGCGGCGTTCTCCCAGGTGGCTTCGCATCTGATCTCGCTCAGCAATTTCACCTTGCAGAACGTCCATTTCGTTTTCTTCGAGCTGTCGGCGACCCAGCTCGCGCTGAAGAACACGTTCATTCTCGGCACCTTGGCCGCGACCATCGGCACCATCATCGCGGTGGTGATCGCCTACGTCACCGCGCGCCAGGCGGTCACTGGCTATCGCGTGCTCGGCTTTCTCGCCACCGCGCCGATCGCCATTCCCGGCATCGTGCTCGGCGTCGGGTTGTTCCTCACCTACACGCGGCCGCCTTTCGTGCTGTACGGCACGCTGTGGATTCTGCTGATCGCCTTCGTCACCATCGCGCTGCCGTCGGCCTATCAGCAGCTGCAGGCGGCGTTCCGCACCATTCATCCCGAACTGGAAGACGCCAGCCGCATCCTCGGCGCCACGCGGCTGCGCGCGCTCTGGCAGATCACCGCGCCGCTGCTGCGCACCGGCGTGATCGCGACCTGGTGCTTCATCTTCGTCGGCGTGATGCGCGAATTGTCGGCGGCGATCATGCTGTTCACCTCGGAGACCAAGGTGATGTCGGTGCTGATCTACGATCTCAACGAAAGCGGCGATCTCGGCGCCATCTCGGTGATCGGCCTGCTGATGCTGGTGATCACCTTCACCGTCGTGGCGCTGGCCAACCGCATGCGCGGCCGGCAACGCGCGCCGTAACGTCGCGGTTGGGTAACTTCGTGAGCGGCAATCTTCCCAAAGTTTCCGTCGCCGAACAGCTCGCCGCGCGCATCGTCGCGCTCGATGCCAAGACGCTGCCGCCCGCCGTCCGCGCCAAATGCGAGGACCTGCTGGTCGACGTGGTCGGTCTTTGCGTCACCGCGCGCAACGAGGATTACGTCAAAGCCGCGCTTGCCGGCCTCGACGACGACGGGCCGTGCACGGCGATCGGCCACGGCCGCACGCTGAGCTCGGCCGGCGCCGCTTTCGTCAACGGCACCGCGGCGCATGGCGAGGATTTCGACGACACCTTCGAGGGCGGCCCGGTGCATGCCGGCGCGGTGATGGTGCCGGCGGTGCTGGCGGCCTGCGAGCGCCACAAGCCGGACGGCGCCGCGGCGCTGCTCGGCATCGCGGTCGGCACCGAGGCGATGTGCCGGCTTTCGACCGTGGTGCCGAAGGCGGTGCACAAGGCCGGCTTCCATCCGACCGCGATTTTCGGCGTGATGGGCGCCGCCGCCGGCGTCGGCGCCGCGCTGGGCCTCAACGCCAAACAAATCGTCGATGCGCTCGGCATCGCCGGCAGCTTCGCCTCCGGCATCATCGAATATCTGGCCGAAGGCACCTGGACCAAGCGCATGCATCCCGGCTGGGCGGCGCAATCCGGCATCCGCGCCGCGCTGCTGGCGCGCGGCGGTTTTCTCGGGCCGCGCACGGTGTTCGAAGGCGTGCACGGACTGTTTCACGGCTTCGCCCACACCACGCAAGGCGACTACGCCGCGCTCGACGATTTCGGCGAGACGCTGGGTGACCGAGACGCTCGCCTTCAAGCCCTATCCGTGCGGCACCATGGCGCATCCTTATATCGATTGCGCCAAGCGGCTGGCCGCGCGCGGCATCAAGGCGGGCGACATCAAGGAAATGGTCTGCGAGGTGGCGGAAGGCACCGTGCACCGGCTGTGGGAGCCGCTGGCGGCCAAGCAGCGTCCGCCCAATGGCTATGCCGCGAAATTCGCCACGCCGTTTATCCTCGCCACCGGTTTTGTGAAGGGCGGCGTCGGGCTCGGCGACTTCACCGACCAGGCGGTGCGCGACCCGGCCGTGCTCGCGCTCGCCGCCAAGGTGCGATACGTGATCGACCCGAATCAATCCTTATCCGAATGCCTTCACCGGCCACATCCGCGCCGTGCTCAATGACGGCAGCGTGATCGAGGAGCGGCAGCCTCACTTCCGCGGTGGCGCCAACGAGCCGCTGACGCGCGCCGACATCGAGGAGAAATTCACGCTCAACGCGCGCCACGGCGGCTGGGACGACAAGCGCAGCGCCGCCGCGCTCAAGCTGCTGGCGACGCTGTACGATGGCAAGATCGATCTGGCTTCGTTACGGGGGTAAATAAATGGCTGCAGACAAAGAACTCGCCGGCAAAGTCGCCATCGTCACCGGCGCCGGACGCAATATCGGCCGCGCCATCGCGCTGCAACTGGCCGCCGCCGGCGCTTCGGTGGTGGTCAATGTGCGCTCGAACCAAGCGGAAGCCGATGCCGTCGTGCGCGAGATCGAAGCCGCCGGCGGCAAGGCCATGGCCGTGCTCGCCGATGTCGCCGATCCGACGCCGTCGAGGCGATGGCGCACGCCGCGCTCAAGCGCTTCGGCCGCATCGACATCCTGGTCAACAATGCGTCGCTGCGCCGCGAGCAGCCGATCGACGAAATGAGCTACGCCGAATGGCGCGAGGTGATGGACGTCACGCTCGACTCGGCGTTTCACGGCGTGAACGCCTGCCTGCCGGCGATGAAAAAAGCCGGCGGCGGCACCATCATCAATGTCGGCGGCATGAGCGCGCATATCGGCTCGAAGGACCGCGCCCATGTGATGACCGCGAAAACCGGCGCTGGTCGGCTTCACCCGCGCGCTCGCGCACGATCTCGCCGCCGACCACATCACCGCCAATTGCGTGGTGCCGGGCGCCATCGACACCACGCGGCCGGGGTCGTCGCCCAAGCCGGCGCATCATCTCACCCACGGCACCATCACCGGCGAGCGCGGCAAGCCCGACGACGTCGCCGCCATGGTCCGCTTTCTGTGCGGGCCCGGCGGCCGCTACGTCACCGGCCAGACCATCCATGTCAACGGCGGCGCCTATCTGGGGTCGTAGCCGCGCTGGCGCCTCGAAAGTGCTAATTCACGCCAACAATTGTTCCGGGTAACAACGAGGCTCCCATGTACACCGAGCTCAAGCTTTTCATCGACGGAAAATGGCTCAACGGCGAAGGCCGCAAGGGCGAGGACGTGATCAATCCGGCGACCGGCAAGGTGCTCGGGCATCTGCCGCATGCCACCACGGCCGATCTCGACGCCGCGCTCGCCGCCGCCGCCAAAGGCTTCCAGGTGTGGAAGGCGACCTCGGCCTATGACCGCGCCAAGATCATGCGCAAGGCCGCCGACCTGCTGCGCGAGCGCCACGACCACGTTTCCACCGTGCAGACCCAGGAGCAGGGCAAGGTCTACGTCGAGTTGCGCGCCGAAGTGCTGACCTCCGCCGACATCATCGACTGGTACGCCGAGGAAGGCCGCCGCACCTATGGCCGCGTCGTGCCGGGCCGCCAGAAGGGCGTGCGCCAGACTTGTGCTGCAGGAGCCGGTCGGCGTGGTCGCGGCGTTCACGCCGTGGAATTTCCCGACGCTGACGCCGGTGCGCAAGATCGCCGGCGCGCTCGCCGCCGGCTGCTCGCTCATCATCAAGGCCTCGGAGGAAACACCGGCCGGCTGCGTCGAGCTGGTGAAATGCTTCGCCGATGCCGGTCTGCCGGCGGGCGTGCTCAATCTGGTGTTCGGCGTGCCGGCCAACGTGTCGGAGCATCTGATCCCGGCGAAAGTCGTGAAGAAGATTTCCTTCACCGGCTCGATTCCGGTCGGCAAGCATCTCGCCGGCCTCGCCGCCAAGGGCATGAAGAAAGCCACCATGGAACTCGGCGGTCATTCGCCGGTCGTGGTGTTCGACGACGCCGATCCGGAAAAGGCCGCCGACACCATCGCGGCGTTCAAGTATCGCAACGCCGGCCAGGTCTGCATTTCGCCGACGCGCTTCTACGTGCAGGAGAAGGGCTACAACAAGTTCGTCGCCCGCTTCACCGAATACGCCAAGGGCCTCAAGCTGGGCGACGGCATGGAGAAGGGCATCACGCTCGGGCCGCTCGCCAATCCGCGCCGGCTCGACGCCATGGAGAGTTTCGTCAACGACGCCAAGGCCGCGGCGGCAAGATCGAGACCGGCGGCTCGCGCCACGGCAACCAGGGCTTCTTCTTCGAGCCGACGGTGATCACCGACGTGCCGGACGACTCGAAGATCATGACCGAGGAGCCGTTCGGCCCGGTGGCGCCGATCGTGCCGTTCAAGACCTTCGACGAAGTGGTCGAGCGCGCCAACTCGCTGCCGTTCGGTCTGGCGGCTTACGCCTTCACCTCGTCGGGCATGCAGGCCGCGCGCCATCGGCGATGCCATCCAGTCCGGCATGGTCGGCGTCAACACCATCGCGATCTCGACGCCGGAGACGCCGTTCGGCGGCATCAAGGAGTCCGGCTACGGCTCCGAAGGCGGCATCGAGGGCCTGCAGGCCTACATGAACACGAAGTTCATTTCGCAGGCGTAACCGCATCCGCCTTCCCGCGTAAGCGGGATCAGAAAGGCTGGGTTCCCGCTTCGCGGGCGACGGCGTTACTTCGCCATCGCCTTCTGGCACGCTTCCCACATCTTGGCGGGCGTCGCCGGCATTTCCATGTGGTCGGCGGCGCCGTTCGGGATCGCGTGCGCGATCGCGTTCATCACCGCCGCGATCGCCGCCGTGGTGCCGGCCTCGCCGGTGCCTTTGACGCCGAGCGGGTTGGTGGTCGCCGGCACGCAATGGGTCGCCTCGCGAAATTCGATCGGCATGTCGTGCGCGCGCGGCATGCCGTAGTCCATGAACGAGCCGGTCACGAGCTGGCCGCTCTGGATCGTAGACGGCGTTTTCGGTCAGCGCCTGGCCAAGACCGTTGCGCAAGACTGCCCTGCACCTGGCCCTCGACCACCATCGGGTTGAGCATGTTGCCGCAATCGTCCACCGCGGTGTAGCTCACGAGGTCGAGATGGCCGGTGTCGGGATCGATCTCGACTTCGGCGATGTGGACGCCGTTCGGAAACGTCAACGGCGTTTCAGCCTTCTCCTTGGTGTCGAGCGTCTCGCCCATTTCCTTGGCGCGCGCGGCGGTCTCGAACAGCGAGATCTTGCGGTCGGTGCCGACCACCTCGAAGTTGCCTCCGCCGTATTGGATATCGCCCTCCGACGCTTCCAGCAGCGCCGAGGCGATCTTCTTGCCTTTTGCGAGCATCACGTCGGCGGTGTGCACGATGGCGTGGCCGCCGCCATCGCCGAGCGCGAGCCGACCGAGGCGAAGCCCGGAATTTCGAACGCCGAGTCGCCGTGCCTGTGCTCGATGTGCTTGCGGTCGATGCCGAGCTTTTCCGCCAGCACGCGGCCGAACACGGTGGCATGAGCCTGTCCGGTCGATTGCACGTTCAGCGCCATGACCAGCGTGTCGCCGCCGGGAAATTGCAGGAGGGCGCCTTCGGTCGGCAGCGCGCCGGCGTGTTCGAGCATGCAGGAAATGCCGATGCCGCGCCACTTTTTGCGCTTCGCCGACTCGCGCTTGCGCTTGTTGAAGTTGTCGTAGTCGGACAGCTCCATCGCCTTGTCGAAGATCGCCGGGGAAGTCGCCGCTGTCATAGGTGGTGGTGACCGCGGTCTTGTACGGCATGGCCGATTTCGGAATGAGGTTCTTCTTGCGCAGCCGCGCGGTGTCGATGCCGGTGATGCGCGCGGCTTCTTCGACCGCGCGGTCGAGCGCGTAATTGGCTTCCGGGCCGTCCGGCGCCGCGATAGGGCCCCATCGGCGCGGTGTTGGTGAAGATGCAGCGCGACGAGAAATCGATCTTCGGAATGCGGTACATGCCGGGCAGGCAGCGCGCCAGATTGTTGGTGTTGATGCCGACGCCGGCGGGCGAGACGTAGGCGCCCTGACCGCACAGATGCTTCATGCGCAGCGCCAGAAATTTTCCGTTGTCGTCGAGCGCGAGCTCGGTTTCGGTTACGGTGTCGCGGCCCTGCGTGTCGGTCATGAAGGCTTCCGAGCGCGTCGACATCCACTGCACCGGCCGTCCGATTTTCTTGGCGGCGACGCAGCACCGCCGGATATTCCGGATAGACCGGCGTCTTCATGCCGAAGGCGCCGCCGACGTCCTCGGTGGTCACGCGCAGTTTTTCGTTCGGGACGCCGAGGACCGGCGCGGTCTGGTTGCGCACGGTGCCGGCGCTCTGCGAGCAGGCGTGCAGCGTGTAGCTGTCGGTCTTTGGGTCGTAGGAGCCGGTGGCGCCGCGCGTTTCCATCGAGGCGACCATCAGGCGCTGGTTGAAGACGCTGACGCGCGCGACATGCGCGCGCTCTTGATGATCGCGTCGACCTCGCGCTCGTTCTCGGCGCTGTCGACCATGCCCGGCCAGTCGATGGCGACATTGCCGGGCGCTTCCGGATGGAGCTGCGGCGCGTTCGGCTTTGAGGGCGTCGCGCGGATCGACCACCGCCGGCAGCTCCTCGTATTCGACGATGACGAGATCGGCGCCGTCCTGCGCCTGGCCGACCGTTTCCGCGACGACCATCGCCACGGCCTCGCCGACATAGAGCACGCGCTCGCCCGCGAGCGTCGGGCGGAATGGCTGGATCAGTTCCATGCCGCCGCGGCCTTTCAGCGGCGGGTGCCGCCCTGCGGTCTTCAATCCCGCCTCTTGCATGTCCTCGGCCGTGAGCACCGCCAGCACGCCCTTGGCGGCGCGCGCCGCGGCGGTATCGACCGAGACGATGCGGGCAAAGGCGTGCGGCGAGCGCACGAACACGGCGAAGGCCTGGTTGGGGAAGCGCGGGTCGTCGATGAAGCGGCCGCGCCGCGCACCAGGGCGTCGTCCTCAAGCCGGACCTCGCGCGTTCCGTGTTGGTTTGTGTCCTGAATCCATTGGGCTTCCGATAGGGTAACGGGGCCTCGTTTATAACCCAAAGTGCGGGCTGCAACAGGGGCTTGCGCCGGCTCGCGCGGCTGCGGCACTCAAGCGCTTCCTGCCCATCGCACAAAGACAGATTTTCAGGGGACGAAATGGCCAAGCTGCGTACGATCGACACCCACACCCACATCCTGACCCAGGAAACCGCCGCGCTGCTGACCAAGGCGGGCGCCAAGGTGACCATCACGCCCGATCGACGCGGAGTTCGCGACGCTCGATGTGAACGGCGTGGTCTACCGGCCGTTCCCGACCGGCGGCTTCGACATCCCGCGCCGCCTGCAGGACATGGATGCCACCGGCGTCGATGTGCACGTGCTGTCGGCGACGCCGCAGACCTATCTCTACAATCAGGAGCCCGCGCTGGCCGCCGTCGCCGCGACGATCCAGAACGACCAGATGGCCAAGCACATCGCCGCCCATCCGGACCGCTTCATGGGCATCGCCACGCTGCCGATGCAGGCAGCCCGAGGCGGCCGCCGACGAACTCAAGCGCGTCATGACCAAGCTCGGCCTCAAGGGCGCGATGTTTGCCTCCAACATCATGGGCAAGAACCTGGACGATCCGATGTTCGAGCCGCTGTGGGCGACGGCGCAGGAACTCGGCGCCTTCATGTTCGTCCATCCCGAACAACGTCGCCGGCGCCGACCGGCTGAAGTCCTATTACCTGCCAATCTGATCGGCAATCCGCTCGACACCACCATCGCCGCCGCCTGCCTGCTGTTCGGCGGCGTGATCGACCGCCATCCGAAGCTGAAGGTCATGCTGGCGCATGGCGGCGGCTTCACGCCCTATCAGGCGGCGCGCTGGGAGCACGGCTGGAAGGTGCGGCCCGAGCCGAAGAAGAACGTGCAAGACGCAGCCGAAGAATATCGCCAAGCGTTTCATCTACGACACCATTCTGCATTCCGATAAGACGCTCGAAGCCATGATCGGCCTGGTCGGCGTCGACAAGTGCATGCTCGGCAGCGACTATCCCTACGACATGGCGATGATGGATTGCGTCGCGCACGTGCGCGGCTTGAAGATTTCCGACGCCGACAAGGCGGCGATCCTCGGCGGCCATGCCGAGAAATTCCTGGCGGGGAAGCCGACATGAACGTGCAGGCGACCAAAGTCAGCCGCATCCCGACCGCGGCCGTCACCGGCCTGATCGTCGACGCCATGATCAAGGCCGGCGTGCCGGCGGCCGACGCCGCCAAGATCGCCGAGCTGATGCTGGAGGCCGATCTCATCGGCGCCGACGCGCATGGCGTGTTCCGCCTGCCGCAATATGTGCAGCGGCTGAAGCTGGGCTCGACCAATGCGCGCCCCAACATCAAGGTCAATCGCACCGCGCCGGCGACCGCGCTGGTCGATGGCGACAACGGCATGGGCCATCTCGTCGTGTCGCGCACGGCGGAAATCGCCATCGAGATGGCGCGCGAATGCGGCGTCGCCTGGGTCGGCTGCCGCATGTCGGGCCATGCCGGCGCCGCCGGCGTCTACGCCGCGCTGCCGCTCAAGGCCGACATGATCGGCATCTATTCGGCGGTCGCCAACGCCAACCACATGCCGCTGGCCGGCGGCGCCGAGCCGCTGCTCGGCACCAATCCGCTGGCGATCGCGATCCCGGCCGGCGAGGAGCCGCCGCTGGTGCTCGATATCGCGACCTCGATCGTGTCCTACGGCACCATCAAGAACCACAAATTGCTCAACCGCCCGCTGCACGACGACTGGATGATCGATCCGAAAACCGGCGAGCCGGTCACCGATCCGCACAAGAGCGTCGAGGCGCTGCTGCTGCCGATGGCCGGCTACAAAGGCGCGGGGCTGGCGCTGATGTTCGGCCTGCTGGCCGGCACGCTCAACGGCGCGCTGTTCGGCCGCGACTGCGTCGACTTCAACGCCGCTCCGGACAGGTCACCAATACCGGCCAGTTCGTGCTGGCGCTCGATCCGGCGCGCTTCCAGCCGATCGAGCAGTTCAAGGCGGAAGTCGATCGCCACATCCGCGAACTGCGCAATTCCAAGACGCTGCCGGGCGAAAGCCGTGCGTCTGCCGGGCGATCAGCGCGCCAAGCGCCGCGCCGACCGCCTGCGCAACGGCCTCATGCTGCCGCCGGAATTGTTGACGCAGCTCGACAAACTGGCGGCCGAACTGTCGATCAAGCCGCTGCGCGGAGCGCTAAGGCAGGCTAGGAAGCGCCCGCGAGCGCTGGCATACTCGGCGAAGCCGAACCCTGCCGGGAGGTTGTCATGGCTCAGGCCCAGCTCAAACCGCAACGTGCGCTCCGCGATTGGCCGTTCCAGGTCACGCCGCTGCATCCGGTGCTCGGCTGCGAGATCACCGGCATCACGCTTGAGCAGGCGGTGTCGCCCGCGATCTTCGCCAAGGTCTACGAGGCCTTCCTCGACTACGAGCTGATCCTGTTCCGTGACGTCGATCTGCCGCCGGCGACGCAAGTCGCCTTCGCCAAGAATTTCGGCGAGGTGAACGTGCACGTGCTCAGCCAGTATCACGGCTACGGCCATCCCGAGATCTACATGCTGTCCAACCTCGACAAAGACGGCAATCCGAGCGGCAAGCATCCCGACCGCGGCACGCTGTACTGGCACACCGACGGCTCCTGGAAGGAGCGCACCGGCCAGGCCACCATGATGTATTCGGAAATCGTGCCGCCGCCGGGCGATGGCGGACAGACGCAATTCGCCGACATGTACGCGGGCTACGAACTGCTGCCGGCCGACGATCAAGAAGAAGATCGAGGGCAAGCGCGCCATCCACAATTTCACCTTCTCGCGCAAGCGCCGCCACGGCGAGGACCCGCTCACCGCCAAGCAGTCGGCCGAGGTGCCGCCGGTCGCGCATCCGATCGTGCGCACGCATCCCGAGACCGGCCGCAAGGCGATCTTCCTCGGCGACCACGCCGAATCGATCGAAGGCATGGACTACGACGAGGGCCGCGCGCTGATCGAGGAACTCAACGTGCTGACCACGCCGCCGGAAAATATTTATTCGCACACCTGGCAGCCGCGCGAATGCATGGTGTGGGATAACCGCTGCACGCTGCACCGCGCCACCGGCTTCGACGAAGCGCGCTTCAAGCGCGTGATGCGCCGCTGCACGATTACCGGCGACAGGCCGTTCTGATCTTAAGCCGCCGCCTTCACGTCATCCGGATCGAGCGGCAGCTTCACCGGCTGCTTGCGCTTGGCCGACAGATCCAGCGCCTTGGTCAGCATCAGATTGCGGTGCGCTTCTTCCACCGTCGCCGCCGCGGTCGGCAGGCCGAGCGCGACGCGGTTGAGCCAGCTGATCGGTTTCCTCCGCCATCGGCCCGCGCAATTCGCCGAGCGCCATGTCGCCGGGCGGATAGCTGCCCATGAAATCGACCAGCCGCGCTGGCGTCGGGGTTGTAGCCTTCCGATTGCGCCCTTCGACACCGCCAGCACGATGTCGCGGTGGGTGTCGTCGATGGTCAGCACGCCGGTGGTGCCGACGATGCCGACTTCGAGCGAATAGACCGCGCGCCGGCCAGGTCACCGGCAGCGCCCAGGACATGTTGAGATGATAGACCGTGCCGTCGGCGAACATGATCATGCCGGCGGTGGCGTCGATGCCCTGGTAGAGCGGGCCCAGCACCTTGTCGATCGAGCGCGCATAGCACTTCGACCGGCTGTCTTGCGCTTCCAGGCACCACATGCAGATGTCGAGCGCGTGCGTGCCGGAAATCACCATCGGCGAGATCGTCGACGGATCGTCGGTGCGCTTGTAATTGTCGATGGCCACCAGGCGGTTCATGAAGGCGCGCGACGTGACCATCGTGACGTCGCCGAGCGCGCCGGTGCGGCATTTTTCCTTGGCCGCCAGCCAGCGGCGGCGGAAGCGCTGCGTGTAGCCGACCACGGCGTCGAGCTTGGCGTCCTTGATCGGCTTTGAGCACTTTCGCCGATTGCGCCAGATTGGTCGCCAGCGGCTTCTCGATCAGCATCGGAATGCCGCGCTCGATCGCCGCCATGATCGGATCGACGTGCAGATGCTCGTCGGTGGCGATGATCGCGGCGGTCACTTCCGGCCGCTTGAGCAATTCGACGTGGCTTTGCGTGACGAAATCGGCGCTGATCTTGGGCGCCGACTTCGCCGGCGCGGTTCGGGTTCTTTTCGGCGAGCCCGATCCATTCGACCGCCGGATGGCGCGCCGCCACCTCGCCGCGGAACAGGCCGACGCGGCCGCCGCCGATGATGGCGAGGCCGACGCCCTTGGCAGACTTCTTCATCCTGGATTGGCTCCCGACCGGTTCTTTTCCTTGAATTCCGCGATCTGCGAAATCGTCTCGTTGCGTCAGCGGCAGGTCGACCGGCTCGTTGCGGTCGGCCGACAAGATCGGCCGCGCTGTAGGTTTCCATCACCCGGCGCGCGCTTTCCGGCGTCACCATGACCGGCGTGTCGCGGATGCAGGCTTCCAGGAAGTGGATGGTCTCCGGCCCCATGCCGCCGGCGAACACTTCGCCGACCTGTTCGCCCGGCATGGTCGACATCGGAAACACCTGGCCGTTGCTTCATGGTATTGAGCCAGTTGTCGCGCTGGGTGTCGTCGAGCACCAGCGCGCCTTCGGTGCCGGTGATCTCGATCCAGGTCGAGCAGTAGTTCGGATAGCTCACCGGGAAATTCCAGCCGCCGCCGATCATCACCACCACGCCATTGTCCATGGTGACGGTGGTGAACATCACGTCGTGCGAGCCGTTGACCGGCTTCATGTAGCCATAGGCGCCCTGGCTGTAGACCCGCACCGGCTTGGCCGGCTCCAGCAGCCAGAACACGAAATCGAGGTCGTGGGTCGATTCCATCACCACCGGCGAGAGCCGCACGCGGCCGGCGATCTTCTTGCCGAGGCTGCGCGACAGATTGCGGCTGACCAGCACCGAGACGACGTTGCCGAGCGTGCCGTCGGTGATCTTTTTCTTGGCGTAGGCGATCTTGGTGTTGAAGCGCTGCGAATAGCCGATGGTGAATTTCAGATTGTTCTGCTTGGCGATGTGGATCAGCTCGTCGGCTTCCCACAGTTCGAGCGCGATCGGCTTTTCCAGCATCACGTTCTTGCCGTTCTTCAGGCAGTCGCGCGCGATCGGATAGTGGTTGGTCTCCGGCGTGGTCGAGATATAGACCACCGAGATTTTCTCGTTCTTGATGATGTCGTGGTAGTCGAGCGTCGCGGTCGCCGGCTTGCACAGCGCCTTCACCTCGGCGAGCCGGTCCGGCTTGATGTCGCACAGGTGCAATTTGTCGACCAGCGCGGTGCGCGACAGCGTTTCCGCGCGCGTGCCGCCGACCCATCCGACCCCGATCACCGCAGCTTCAACTGTTTTCACCGGACGTTTCCTTCGTTTTTCTTGCAGCCGCTTGTCGTCGCGGCGGCACCCTAGCTTACGGCGTGAAGTGACTGGAAGGGCGTGCTTTTCAGCCCGCGAAAGCGGTTTGCCCGACGCCGAACACCTGCGGC
Source organism: uncultured Alphaproteobacteria bacterium (assembly GCA_963739945.1). Lineage (GTDB taxonomy): Bacteria > Pseudomonadota > Alphaproteobacteria > Rhizobiales > Xanthobacteraceae > BOG-931. The sequence goes on from CAVUCN010000014.1 coordinate 44,291, forward strand.
CGCGAATTGCGGATAGACCTCGGCCAGTTGCGGCGCCACCGTCTCGCGCAACAGCTTGAGCGTGGCGGGCGAGGGCGCCGGCGTTTCCGGCACGCTCGCCGGCCTGTCGAATTCGAAGCCGGTGTTCTCGATCACTTCCTCGACCGTGTGGCCGGGATGCACGCTGGCGAGCGTGAAGCGGCCATTGGCGAACGAGAACAGGCAGCGGTTGGTGACCAGCGCGATCGGCCCGCCCGGACGATAGACGTTTTTCTCGTTGGCGCCCGGCGCGCTGATGAAATCGACCTTCGGCACCAGCGTGCGGCGCGAATGCTCGACGCGGAACAGGATCACCTTCGGCACCACGTAATAGAGATAGGCCGAGCCGAACGAGCCGGGAAAGCGCACCTTCGGATGCTCGTAGTCGCCGGTCGACACCAGATTGACGTTGCCTGCGCCGTCGATCTGGCCGCCGGAGAGGAAGAACACATCGATGCGGCCTTGGCCGGCGCAGTCGAACAATTCGCGCGCGCCGTCGGTGAAGAAATTGTGCTTGCGGCTTTGCAGCAGCGACACATAGGGCCTGCCGTTCCCGCGCTCGCGCGCCAGCAGCGCGGCGGTGGCCGGGATCGGCGAGGCATTGCCGACCGCGACATGCCGCACGTCGCCGATCAGCCGCGCGATCACGTCGGCGAGCAGTTCTTCGTCGCGAAATTCACGCGGCGCGTTTGGCATACACATACCTGTCGCAATAGTCCGCGAAGCCCTCGCGCGTCGCCGCCATGCGCGCATATTCGGCCAGATGATCGGCGTCGGCGGCATAATAATCCGGCAGTCCGAGCGGCCAGGCGCCGCGCTCGGCCACCGCGATGCTGTCGACATAGAAACCGGGCAGCGTGCCGGCGGCGAGCACCGGATCGTCGAGCAGATTGCCGTCGTGAATTTTTCGACCGTCACGATGGTCTTCTCCGCCGCGTGCGCCATGGTGGCGAGTTCGCGCTGCCGTCCGATCCAGACATTGCCGAAACGGTCGGCCATCGGCGCGTGCAGCAGCGCCACGTCCGGCTTGATCGCCGGCAGCAGCACGATCGGATCGGAATTGCCGAACGGGCTGTCGATCACTTTCCAGTCGTCGCGGTATTTCAAGACGTCCGAGCCGATCAGCCCGCGCAGCGGCATGAACGGCACGCCTTTTTCCGCCGCCTGCAAGGCCGCGTGCAGCGCCGGACAGGTGGCGTCCTTCATCTTGATCGCGCCCGCGATGACGGCGGCGGTGAAACGCGGCGCCGGACCGAATTCGCCGAGGCTGACCGCGCTCGTTTCCAGCGTCGCGACGCAACCGGCGCCGATCAGCAGATCGGCCTGCAGGCTCGAGGTCGGCAGCGCCACCAGATGCAGCCGCTTGACGCCGCGGCGGATCAGCGCGCGCGTCGCCTCCATCGGCACGCCCGAGACCTCGCGCGGCACCACCAGCATGCAGCCGTCGGTCACGGCCGCGAGCGCGTCGTCGAGGGATTTCGCCGGTTGAAACATGAAGCCCGCATGGCTGCGGCATTGCGCCTTGCGGCCAATGTCTCATTCTTGTGCTTGCAAGGTCCACTGGATTTTGCGACTGGGTCGCGGTGACAATGACCCTGCAAGACAAGCTTGCGCGCCAAGCGCTTCGTCATCACCGCGGAAGTGACGCCGCCGGTGTCGGCCGACCGCGACGAGTTGCTCGCCAAGGCGCTGCCGCTCAAGGGCCTGGCCGACGCGGTGAACATCACCGACGGCGCCGGCGCGCGGCCGCATCTCGGCGCGGTGACCGCGGCGGCGATGCTGGTCGAGCAGGGCATCGAGCCGATCCTGCAGCTCACCTGCCGCGACCGCAACCGCATCGCCTTGCAGAGCGACCTGCTCGAGCGCCGCCGCGTCCGGCGTGCGCAATCTGCTGATGCTGCGCGGCGACGATCCGAGCGCCGGCGACCAGCCCGACGCCAAGCCGGTGTTCGATCTCGATCCGCGCCAGTTGCTGGAAACCGCGCGCCGCCTGCGCGATACCGGCGAATTGCCGTCCGGCCGCAAGGTCACCGGCCGCGCCGATTTCTTCCTCGGCAGCGCCGACAATCCGATCGATCCGCAGCCCGGCTGGGAGCCCACCGGCCTTGCCGCCAAGGTCGAGGCCGGCGCGCAATTCGTGCAGACGCAGTTCTGCATGGATGCCGGCGTGGTGCGCCGCTACATGGCGCGGCTCGCCGAGCACGGCATCGCCGGCAAGCTGTCGTTGCTGATCGGCATCGTGCCGCTGCGCTCGGCCAAGTCGGCGCGCTGGATCAAGGAAAAATTGTTCGGCGCCATTATTCCCGACGCGCTCGTCGCGCGCATGGAGCGCGGCGAGCGATCCGGCGGCGGAAGGCCGCGCGCATCTGCATCGACCTGGTGCGCGAACTCGCCGACATCCCGCACGTCGCCGGCGTGCACATCATGGCGCCGGGCAACGACGCGGCGGTGCCGGAGATCATCAGGCGGCGCGCGACAGCGTCTCGCGTCTCGCGCCAGCGTTTGATCAGCTCAGCGCCGCCTTCACCCGCTCGGGCGAGAACGGCACGCGCCGGATGCGCACGCCGGTGGCGTCGAAGATGGCGTTGGCGATCGCCGCCGCCACCGGACGGATCGACGGTTCGCCGGCGCCGGACGGCGCGATCTCCGGATGGTTGATCAGCACCACGTCGACCTCGCCCGGCGTCTCGGTGATGTCGAGGATCGGATAGCTGATCCAATCGACGCTGGTCACCGCCTTGTTGTCGAAGGTGACTTCCTCCCACAGCGTGCGGGAAACGCCCTGCACGATGTTGCCCTCGATGCATTTCACCAGCCCGTCCGGATTGATGATCTGGCCGCAGTCGTGCGCGACCGTGAACTTGCGGGCGAAGATCTTGCCGGTCGAGCGGTCGATATCGACCTCGGCGATCGATCGCGACCCGCGTGCCGTTGCGTTGCGCAGTAGGCGATGCCGCGGCCGGACACTTTGTTGCCGGTCTGGTCCTTGCGCGGCGAGGGCCGCGTGTCCCAGTTGGCTTTCTCCGCCGCCGCCTTGATGACGGCGACGTCGCGCGGCTCCTTGATGTGGCGCAGGCGGAATTCGATCGGGTCGGCGTTCACCGCCGCCGCCACTTCGTCGATGAACGACTCGCTGGCGAAGTGGATCTGCGGCCCGACCGGATCGCGCAGATGCGACGTGCGCAGCGGCGAGGAGCGCTCCAGCAGCGGCGGGATCGTTTCCCACGACACGCTTCTTGTTGTCGAAGGCGTAGGATTCCGCCGGGATGCCGAAGCCGTCGCCGGATTTCAGCGCCACGCCCATGCGTCTGCCCGGCCAGCGTGTCGATACGGCTTGCCGCCATTGGTGTTGACGTCGACGCGCGAGAAGCCCTTGCTGGTGAACTCGTAGGCCGTGACCTTGCCCGACGGCATCGAGCGCCGCGCGCGCCTTGTGCGATCGAGGCCGGGCCCTTCGGATCCCAGCCGGTGCCCTGGTCGCGCATGTATTGCAGCCGCACCGGCTTGCCGACGGCTTTCGCCAGCACCGCGGCATCCATGGCGGCAGTCGTCGGCGTCGTTGCGGCCGTAGGAGCCGGGCCCGGCCTGTGGATCACGTGCACCTTGTCGACCGGCATGCCGAGCGTGAGCGGCCAGCCCCTCCTGCACGAAGTGGGATTTCTGCGTCCCGCTCCAGCAGGTGACCTTGCCGTCCTTGATCTCGACCAGCGCGCAGGCCGGACCCATGCTGGCATGCGACTGGAACGGCCATTCGTATTCGGCCTCGATCACCTTGGCGGCGGTCTTGAAGGCCTCATCGACATTGCCGTTCTGCTTTTCGACCTGCGCGCTTGCGCACCGGCGCCTTGCGGATGTGATCGTAGAGCGAGGCCTGATCCGGGAACGGCGGCTCGACCTCCGACCATTCCACCTTCAGTTTTTCCGCCGCCTGGATGGCGTCCCATTCCCTGTCGGCGACGACGCCGAGGAAGCCCTTGTCCCAGACCACTTTGGCGCCGGGAATGTCCTTGATCGAAGCTTCGTCCACCTTCACCGGCACGCGCCGGCGACCGCCGGACGGATCATGCGGCCGTGCACCATGCCCGGCACTTTGATGTCGGTGACGAAGTCCTCCTGCGCGAACACCTTCGGCGCCACGTCTTCGCGCTTGATCGGCTGGCCGACGATCTTGTGCTCGCTCGGCTTCTTCGGCTGCGCCTTGCCGGGCGCATAGAGCGCATTGCCGTATTGCTTGTTCCAGTCGAGCTGGACGTTGAAATATTTGCCGCCGATCATTTCGCGCATAGGAAATGCGCTTGGACTTGTCGTCGCTGGCGCTCACCACGCCATCGATTGACGATGAGCTTGTCGGCCGGCACCGACAGCAGGCCCGCCGCCATCTCGACCAGCACGCGGCGCGCTTCCGCCGCCGCCATGCGCATCTGCTTGCCGCCGAGCTGGATGCCGGTCGAGCCGGAGGCGCCGCCCTGGTTCACCGAGTTGCGCGGTGTCGCCCATGATAGACCTTGACGGTCTTGAACGGCACGTCGAGTTCTTCGGCGACGATCTGCGCCGATCGCGACGATGCAGCCCGTGGCCCATGTCCATCTTGCCGAAATAGGCCGCGACGCTGCCGTCGGCATTGACGGCGATGTAGGACGACAGTTGATCGGGCGTCAGCGGCGGCTTGGCGCCTTGCGCGTAGGCCGTGCCGGATCGACAGCACGGTGTCGAGCGAGACCGCCGCGCCGACCGAGACGACCAGCGCGCCGCCGCCGAGCAGCACCGAGCGGCGGGAGAATGACGGAGGTCTTTTCAAATTTTGTCATGGCGCTCTCCCTCAACCCATCATCGTGGCGGCGCGCTTGACCGCCTTGAGGATGCTGATGTGCGTGCCGCAGCGGCACTTCAAGCCCGGAGAGCGCGTCCTTGATCTCGGCCTCGCTCGGCTTCTTCTTGGTCGCGCAGGAAGGCGGCGGCGGTCATGATCCAGCCGTTGATGCAGTAGCCGCATTGCGGCACCTGCTCCTCGACATAGGCCGTCTGCAGCGGGTGCGGCTTCTCGGGCGTGCCGAGGCCGGCCAGCGTCACGATCTTGCCGTCGCCGACCGCCGACAGCGGCGTGACGCAGGAGCGCGATCGGCTGGCCGTCGAGATGCACGGTGCAGGCGCCGCATTGCGCCAGCCCGCAGCCGAAATGCGGATTGTTGAGGCCGAGATCGTCGCGCAGCGCATAGAGCAGCGGCATGTCGGGATCGGCATCGACCGTGTGCGGTTTGCCGTTGACGTTGAGGGTGAACTTTTGGCTCATGGCGTCGCTCCCTGAGCATGAAGACGATGGCTTACGGCCTGCCGCCGTCGCGGTATCCGCGAGCGCGCCGTTGACCGCGCTTGCGGGCCAAAGGCTAGTCCCGCACAGTGGCCTTGGGAACGGCCCGCGCGATAAAAATGATGTTAATGTTGCCGGGAATAGACGCCGATCAAGGCGCTGCGAAAAGCCGTACGGGAGGACCGCACCATGCGCATCTGCCAGCATTCGGCACGTTGCGCTTGCCGCCGTGCCGGTTTGCGCGCTGTCGCGCGCCGGCCGCGGCGCAAGGACAAGCCCTGGCATCACGGCCTGATCAACGCCAAGGCCGACGCCGGCATCTTCATGATGGTGTCGACGCGCGACTTTGCCGCCAAGCAGGGCCTCAAGCTCGAGATTTCGCAGTTCAAGGACGACCAGATCGCGCTCAAGGCGCTGATCGCCGGCGAGCTCGACAGCTTCGAGGGCGGCCCGCAGGGCGTGTTCGCCGCCGACTCCAAGGGCGCCGACGTCAAGATCCTCGGCTGCCATTGGGTCGTGGTGCCGCACGGCATCTACGCCAAGCGAAGGCATCAACAAGGTCGAGGACCTCAAGGGCAAGTCGATCGCGGTGTCGGCGCCCAATTCGATGCCCGAACATGCTGGCGCGCTCGGCGCTGGAGAAATACGGCGTCTCCGACAAGGACGTGAAGCTCGCCGCCGTCGGCGGCGACCGCGACCGCTACCAGGCGCTGATCGGCGGCGTGGTCGATGCCGCGGTGGTGTCGAACGAATATCAGCCGATCGCGCCGAAGAACATCCATCTGCTGGTCGCCGGCCGCGACGCGGTGCCGAATTTCCTGCGCGTCTGCATGATCTCCACCGCCAAGAAGCTGGCCGAGCGCGGCGACGACGCGGTGAAGTTCCTGGCCGCCGAAATGAACGCGCTGCGCTTTGCGCTGTCGCAACAGGGACGCGACCGTCGCGCTGACGCGCGAGCTCATCAACGCCAAGCCCGACGATCCGCGCCCGGCTTTCGTGTTATGACGACGCGGTCGAGCACCAGGCGGTCGATCCGACGCTGCCGCTGCCGGCCGAGAAGATCCAATGGATCCAGGAGCAGATGGTGAAGGCCGGCAAGCTCGCCAAGCCGCTCGACATGAAAACCGTCACCGCGCCGGAGTATCGCGAAAAGGCGCTCAAGCTGGTACGGCATTGAGCCGATCCGAAAAGTGGCGGAGCATTTGAATGGGTGAGGTGAGTTTTCGTCGACGTGTCCAAGCGCTTTACCTTGCGCGTGGACGGCGAACTGCATCACGTGCAGGCGCTCGATCGCGTCAGCTTCACGCGTGCGCGACGGCGAGATCGTCGCGCTGATCGGGCCGTCCGGCTGCGGCAAGACCACGGCGCTGCGCGTCGCCATGGGGCTCGATCCGGCCAATGGCGGCCGCGTCACGGTCGACGGCCGCGAGGTGCACGGCTGCGGCCACGACCGCGGCATGGTGTTCCAGCACGCCGAGTTGCTGCCGTGGCTGTCCGCCAAGCAGAACGTCATGTTCGGGCTGGAGATGAAGGGCATGCGCGGCACCGAGCTGCGCGACACCGCGGAAAAATATCTCGAACTGGTCGGCCTGACCGATTCGCAGAATCGCCGCCCGCATCAGCTCTCCGGCGGCATGAAGCAGCGCGTCGGCATCGCCCGCGCGCTCGCCATCGATCCCATCGGTGCTGCTGATGGACGAGCCGTTCGGCGCGCTCGACGCGCAGACGCGCGAATCCCTGCAGGCCGAGCTGCTGGAAATCCACGCCCGCACCAAGAAGACCATTCTGTTCGTCACCCACGATCTCGACGAAGCGGTGCTGATCGCCGACCGCATCGTGGTGATGGATCGCGGCCGGGTCCAGGAAATCATCGACGTGCCGCTGACGCGTCCGCGCGCCGATCTTGAGCATCGTGCGCGGCCTGCCCGAGTTCGCCGACATCCGTTACAAAATCTGGCGCATGCTGCACGACGCGCCCAGCGGTGCATTGAAAAATGGTCGATATCACCGGACAACCAAACCAAAGCCGCCGACGACGTCGGAACTGGACGCCGCTCGAACGGCGCCCGATGCCGCGCTGGGCCATCACGGTTTTTTCGGTCGTCTGCCTGCTGACTGCTGTGGGAAATCTTCGGCCGCGACATCAATCCGGTGTTCGGCTCCTATCCGAGCGCGATCGCGGTGGCGTTCTGGGAATTGCTGCTCAGCGGTCAATTGGGCGGCGTGGCGGTAACCTCGTCCCAGATTTTCCTCGCCAGCTCTTCGCGCGGCGTATCCAGCAATCGGTCGCCGGCACTGACGGTGATGGACACGCGGCCGGTGAAATTGAAAATCCATTCCACCGTACCGTTGATGACGCCAAGGACTCTGCGGTGCGCCGGCCGGTGGCTCAATCCGAAAACGCGCGTTGACGATGGCGCGAAATTCGTCGCACTTCGAGACCGTCGACCAGTGACGGGCAGTATAGGGCGGCACGGCAAGCACAACAGCGTCGTCCGTGTCGAGCGTTACGCTCTCGTTGCCGAAATCGAGCGCCTCCACGCGGGCATCGGCAAAACGAATTCCGCGCAATTGATGTTCCAGACGCACTTCCGCACCGCGCTGCGCCAGCGTCGCCAGCGCCGGCTCGACTAGAGTTCGGGCCGAGCCCCTCGCGCGCGATCAGCGGACGGCAGGCGAGCCCGCCTGCACCGAGCGTTTCGCGAACGATGGCTGATGCCAGCCTTGCCGCGCCAAGCGGCGGATCGATATTGAGGGCCGCCAGCAAAAGCGGCTCGACGAGACGCTTGTAGAGTACGCCTTTGCACGCAATGACCTCACCGACCGTCTCGCCCGGCGCCGGCCGCAGCAGTTTTGCCAACGCCAGGTAATCGAGCACGCGCGTTCCAGGCACCCGGCGGCTTTTATCGAAGATCCAGAACGGCAACCTTCCGTCGTTGAACCGCAGCGTCCAGCGCTCGCGGCTTTTCAGATCGACGAAATTGAATTCGGCGTGCGCCGGGCCGATCAGCTTATCGGCACCGCCGACATCGTTCAGAAAGTCCATGGCGGCGTGATTGCCGGACAACAGCAGATGATTGCCGTTGTCGATGGTCATGCCGAGCGTCGCATCGTGGAAGGAACGGCAGCGGCCACCGGCGAATGCCGTGGCCTCGTGCACGACCACACGATCGCCGCGCCCGGACAGTTTGAGCGCAGCAGACAGGCCGGCAAGACCGGCGCCGATGATGTGGATCGTACGGGCCATCAGATCAGGTTGCGCAACAGGATCAAAAGCAATTTCGCCCGCGAGTGGCGGACCGGCGTACGCGGCGGCGCGAAGCCGCGGGCGACCAGCTTGTCGAGAATGGCATGATAGGCTTCGCCCATCATGCGCGGCGCGCGGACGATACGGCGCGGATTTTTCGCCATGATCGCTGACGCCTGCCGGAAATGCTCTTGCGCCCGCACAACAACGGCATTGCAGGCTTCGCCGAGCATCGGGTTTGCCAGCACGGCAACAGGCTCGGTGCTGATGATGCCCGCCGCGCGCAGCGCTTCGCGCGGCAAATAGAGCCGGCCCATCGACGCATCCTCGTCGAGGTCGCGCAGGATGTTGGTGAGCTGCAGCGCGCAGCCGAGCTCATGCGCCAGCGACAGCCCGGCCTTCTCTTCCATCCCGAAAACCCGCACCGACAACCGGCCAACCGCACAGGCGACACGATCGCAATAGAGATAAAGTGTCTTCCAGTCCGGCGCGCGGATATCGGCATCGACATCCATCTCCATGCCGTCGATGACGGCGATGAAATCTTCGCGCTGCAAAGAAAACGCTTTGACCGCGTCGGCCAGCCCCGCGAGCGATCCCGGCGGCGAGCCGGAATAGATTGCATCGATATTGGCGCGCCACACCTGCAATTGCCCGCGGCGCGGCTCGCGCGGACCCGGATCGTCGGCGATATCGTCCACGGCGCGGCAGAACGAATAGATCTCGAACATCGCTTCGCGCGCCGCGGGCGGCAGGATGCGCATGCCCCGGTAAAACGAGCTGCCGGAAGCGCGTTGGGCGGCTTGCGAAGCGTTCACTTATACGCCCCGTGGTTTCTCTGACGCGACCGAGCGCCGCCGGCCGAACCGTGCCATCGCGCCGGTCATCACGCCGACGAGCGTAAATCCTGCCACCGCGGGCACCGGGAGATGCACGGATTGGCTCAACGGATCGCGCGCCAAGAGGATGCGTGTCAGGCGATGCGCCAGCGTGTTGATGACAGACACTTCAAGAGCGAGCCGCCACTCATTGATCAAGCCCGAAAATACATCGCTCTCGCCCAGCAGCCGTTCGGTGCGCGCGGCGAGCGCGTGCAGGCAATTGAGAAGTTGCGGCGAAGCGCTCGGCTCGCCCAGGCCTTCGACACTGACTCCGCTTGCGGCCAGCATATCCTGCGGAACGTAAACCCGGTCGAGGTTGAGATAGTCCTCTTTGCAGTCCTGCAGATGATTGATGATCTGCAACGCCGCACAAAGCGCATCGTTGGCCGGCCAAGTGTCGCGGCTCTCGCCATGGACATCGAGCACAAAGCGTCCGACCGGCATCGCCGACAGCGAGCAGTAACCGATCAGGTCGTCCCAATCGCGGTAGCGCAGTTTGGTGACGTCGAGCTTGAACGCGGCAAGCAGGTCCTGCGCATGCTTCGCCGACAGTTTCCGCTCCGCCAGCACCGCCCGCAATTTCACCGCGACCGCATCGCTGTCATCTTTGCCGGTGAGGCCGGCGTCGAGCCGGTCGAGCAAGGCCAGCTTCTCCTGCGGCGGCAATGTCGCATGATCGGCAATGTCGTCGGCGGTGCGGACGAAATTGTAGAAAGCAAGAATTGGCGGCCGAAAACGCGGCGCGATCAGCGCGGACGCTACCGGGAAGTTCTCATCCCGATGCCCTTTCCCCGACCGCAATGCGCTTGCATCGTTCATTGCAATTCCGACACGTTGGCATCCGAAACGTTAGCCTGGGCACGGCCTTTCCACATGCCGCCGCGCCCGCGGGCATGCTGATAGGCGGAATCCAGCGTGAAGGCCATATAGATCGCGGCAATTACCGGCAGCGCCAGGCCCCACAGACTTGACAGACCATAGAAGCGAAGCGTCGGCCGAAACGCGAATGCCATCAGCAGCCAAGTGAACAGGCCAAGGAATTGCGCCGTGCCGCTGGCGAACAAGGTCAGCGCAACCGGCGCAAGATAGGTGATGGCGAGACCGAGCACCGTGCCCGCGAGCAAGAGCGGCGAATAGCGAAGCTGCGCATAGGCGGTGCGCGACACCATGCGGCGGATATCCCCGATCGCCGGATAGGCGCGGATGCTGTGCACGCGATCGGTCAGGCCGATCCAGATCGGACCGTGGCCTTTAAGAATTTTCGCCAGCGCGCAATCGTCGATCAGAGCGGCGCGGATCGACTGCCATGCCGCCGGCAGCGTTCAGCACTTCACGGCGCACCAGCATGCAGCCGCCGGCCGCCGCCGCCGTGGAGCGGCGTGGATTGTTCGCCCACGCGAACGGATAGAGCATCTGAAAAAAGAAAATGAAAGCCGGCACGAACAGCCGCTCGGCAAAAGACTGGCAGCGAAGCTTCACCATCAGCGAAGTCAGGCCATAGCCACCGGCCTGCGCGCGCCCGACCAGATTGGTCAGCACGTCCGGCCCGTAGACAATGTCGGCGTCGGTAAAGAGCACAAAATCGGGCGGCTGCGGTTTGTCGTTGGCGAACTCGACACCCTGATTTTGCGCCCAGAGCTTGCCGGTCCAGCCGCCCGGCAGGGCCCGGCCCGGTAGCACGGTGAGGCGATTGCCCGCCCCGAGAGCCTCGGCGGCGTCGCGCCACCTGCGCGGTTCCGTCCCGGCTCTGGTCATCGACCAGGATGACGTCGAAAGCGCCCGGATGATCCTGCCGCAGCAGCGAGGCGACCGTCTCGCCGACGCACTCGGCCTCATCGCGGGCCGGGATCACCGCCGAAATCGTGGGCCATAACGCGTTACCTGCTGGATTGGCCGGAGCACCCTCCTCGCGGTCGGCCGCCTGCCAGAATCCACCCCGGGCGGCCAGCAAATACAGCCAGATAACCAGCACCATTGACGCTATAAGGTCGATTGCCACAGATATTCCCTGTTCGGATCGGCTCACTTATCCCGTAAATGTAGGATCAATTATAGGACCCCCCAGATAGGCTGGGGGTGCTGGTAAACCACCTGATGGACGCAAAAAGCAGCCCTTTTGTCGCAAGTCTCGACGCCGTCGCCGCTGAAACCGAGGCGTTGCTGGACCGGCTTCTGTCGCCAAACCCTGCCGAGGGCGAACTCAACCGCCCGACACGCCTGATCGAGGCTATGCGCTATTCAAGCCTGAATGGCGGCAAGCGGTTTCGGCCATTTCTGGTGGTGGAGAGCGCAGCCTTGTTCGGCGTTCCCCGCCAGAACGCTCTGATGGCCGGCGCGGCGCTGGAATGCGTGCATTGCTACTCGTTGGTGCACGATGACCTGCCCGCGATGGATAATGACGATGTGCGGCGCGGCCGTCCGACCGCCCACAAGCAGTTCGACGAAGCAACCGCGATCCTCTCCGGCGACAGCTTGTTGACTTTTGCGTTCGATATCCTGTCGCGGCCGCAAACCCATGCCGATCCGGCGATACGCATTGAACTGGTCATGGCGCTGGCGCGTGCGTCAGGCGTCGGCGGCATGGCTGGCGGCCAGATGCTCGACCTCGCCGCCGAAGGCCGTTTTGTGCAACAGCGTGCGACACATTTCACCGAAAACGAAGTGCTTACATTGCAGGCAATGAAAACCGGCGCATTGCTGCGCTTCGGCTGCGAGGCCGGCGGCATTCTTGCTGGCGCTGCGCCGGCAAAGCGGCAGGCGCTTGCGCGCTACGGCGCTGCTGTCGGCAAAGCGTTCCAGATTGCCGACGATCTGCTCGATCTCGAGGGCGATTCTGCCCTTGTCGGCAAGGCGACCGGCAAGGATGCCGCCGCAGGCAAGGCCACGATGGTCAGCGTGCTTGGCGTAGATGTCGCCAAAACGCGGCTGAAGGAACTGGTCGGCGAAGCTGAGCAGGCCCTCGCCCCGTTCGGGTCAGCGTCGGCAACGCTGATTGAAGCTGCACATTTTGTCGCCGACCGGCGCGCCTGATGCAGCGAAATAATTGTTGGATGACAGTGGTGTAACCGTGGATAGCACGCCGCGAGGGATTGCTAGGTTCCCCGGCTATTTCTAGGGTGCGTCCATTACGTCAGCCGATTGAACTTCGCCGCGGGCGGTCTTATTTCCTGACCGTCGTTTGGCAGTCGTGCTTCTTGACCGGGGTAAAACGGGCCCGAACCTTCCGTCACGTTCGGGACACCCATCACAACATGACCAGAAGCTTGCGATGGTACGCTTGTACGGCCGCAGCAGTACCGCTGCTGATTGCTTTGGCAATTGCACCTGCTGCCGCGCAAGCGAAATCCAAGCAAGACAAGGCACCAGCCCCGGCCGTGGCACCAGCACAACCTAAGCCGCTAACGCCGCGCACGCCGTTCACCGCCGCTGACGAAGCCGCCGCCACAATTCCCGGCATGCCGGATGCGCGGTTCTGGGCGGATTCAATTTCCGACTTCAACGCAGCACTGCCGCCGCAGCCGGGTCCATGGCTCGCCCTGTCGAGCGGCGGCGCCGACGGCGCCTTCGGTGCAGGCCTGCTCAATGGCTTGAGTGAATCCGGCAAGCGTCCCGACTATGCCGTCGTCACCGGGGTCAGCACCGGCGCGTTGATGGCACCGTTCATATTTGCCGGACAGAAATACGACGGCGCGCTGCGCGACGCTTACACCAGGGTTTCCGCCGCGGATATTTTCGAGGTCGGGGCTACCCCCGAAAGCTTCGTCGATTCCTGGCCGCTAAAAGATTTGATCGCCAAACAGATCACCCCCGCTCTGCTCGCCGACATCGCCGCCGCGCACAACAGCGGCCGCCGCCTGTTCGTCGTCACCACCGATGTCGACGCGGAGCGCTCGGTGGTGTGGAACATGGGCGCCATCGCCGCGCATGGTAGTGGTTCTGGTGGCGACACGGCGCTCAAACTGTTCCGCAGCGTGCTGCTGGCATCGAGCGCGATCCCCGGCGGCTTCCCGCCGGTGTTGATCAACGTCGAGGCGAACGGCAAGCAGTTTCAGGAAATGCATGTCGACGGCGGCGTCGGCGGCCAGTTTTTTGTTGCGCCTGCCGCGGCAATCGCTGCGACCAGCGACTACAAGATACCGGCGACGCAGATTTTTCTCGTCGCCAATAGCGGCCTTGAGCCGCAATTTTCGGTCGTCGACCGCACCCTGCCGTCGATCCTGACCAGCACCGTGAGTGCCGCGGTGAAGATCGACACCCGGTTGATGATGGATCGGGTCTATGTCGCCGCCAGGCGCAGCGGCGTCGATTTCAATGCCGCGAGCATTCCGCCGGGCTTCAATGCGGTGAGCCGCGGTCCATTCGATCCGGTTTATATGGGCGCGTTGTTCAAGGTCGGTGAGGACATCGGCAAAAGCGCCACGCCATTCGCCAATGAACCGCCACCCTATCCACGCGGACCTACCTTACAACCACAGGATCCGGAGCAAACAGGAGCGCACTGATGACGAAATTGGGGGGGACTATCGCCGCAATCGTGAGTGCGGCGTTGATTGTGGGGATTGCGCCGATGCACTCGGCCTCGGCACAACAGACAGCCGTCGTAGCCGCGCCGCCGGATACCAAACCAAAGATCACGCTGACCAGAGCCTTTGACGGCCTGTGGAGCGTCTCGATTTCCACCGTGAATGGCACCTGCCCGGCAAGCCTGCGCTATCCGGCGCAGATCTCGAACGGACGCGTCGGGTTGGCCAGCGGTGAAGGCGGTTACGCTATCTCCGGCGCCGTCTACAATACCGGCGGCATCATCGTCACGGTGAGCCAGAGCGGACAGAGCGCAACCGGCCGCGGCCGGCTCAGCCGTTCAAGCGGCGGCGGCAAATGGCGCACCTCGGACGGCCAGTGCAGCGGAACCTGGGTTGCGGCGCGCCGCAGCTGACGACTTTTGCCTGACGCTTCGTTGCCGCTCATTTCCGCACGCCCGGGAATCCAGTTTTTCTAGGAAAGACTGTCCCCCGCCTCCGCGGGGACGAGCGGAGAACTCTTTATCGCTAGCCGGTCTTGCGCTCCTACACGGTGCCATTCCACCATGGGCACACAGTGTAAGGACGGCGCACCACGCGCCGGGAAATTGGATTTCCATGACAGGCGCGATCCCCACAAACGCGACGCCAACGCGGAAACAGAGCGCCGACACGCCGCCCGATGTCGCGGTCGAGCCGCTGCTTCCGGTTTCTATTCCGCATGCCGATGCGCGCCTCGCTCGCGGAATTCGCGCCGGACGGTGGGTCTTCGCCAGCGGGCAGGCGGCGACGGACTATGTGAATGGCGTTGCGCCGGCGGTCATACGCGCCGAGCATCCTCTTAATGGCGAGAGCCGGTACAAACGCGAAGCGCGACTGATCTATCAAAACGTGAAGGAAGTGCTTGCCGAGGTCGGCACCGAGATCACGGATGCCGTACGTGTCGATCAGTACTACACCACCGAACGGGCGATGCATCCTTATCACGAGGTGCGTCACGAGGTTTTCGGTCCGAAGATCCCGCCCTCGACATCAAACCTGCATCAGAAATTTTCCCGTGCCGACCAGACGATTGAGATCCAGGTCATGGCGGCTGTGCCGGGCAAAGGGCTCTCGGTCAAACATGAGACGTTTACGCCGAGCTACGACATCTCCCCGGTTTCCGGCTATAGCCCCGCGCTCAGCGCCGGCGATTTCCGCTTCGTCCCCGGACAGACCGGTGAAGCGCTGAAAGACGGCGAAGGTCCGCTCGACCCATCCGTCCGCCATCCGCGCTCGCCCTGGCGGCAATGGCCGATCAAACTTGAAACCAATTACATTGTCACGCGGAAGCTAAAGCCCTGTCTCGAAGGGGCCGGCGCCGGTCTTGAGAGCGTCGTCAAGGCGCAGGTCTATTTGTGCGATCGCGAAGACGTGCCGGGCTTCAACGAAACCTGGCTGTCTTTCTTTAAAGGCAACCCGCCGGCCACGACCATTATCCCGACCGCCAATCCCGGCTTCGGCATCAATGCGCTGCGCATCGAAATCAACACCATCTCTCTCGCGCTTGCGGGCAACACCAAGCGCGAAGTCATCAAGGGACCGGAGTCTCCGGCTTTCGACGGCTACGTATCGGCAATCAAATGCGGCGATCTTCTGTTCCTGTCGGGACTGTACGCGCTGAAAGATGGACGCCTCATCGACGAGGCCAAAGTGGACGAACGTCAGCCGTTCTATGGAATTCCGATCAAGGCCGAACTTCGCGCCATCATCGAACAGGCTGAGGCGATCTGCCGTTCGGCTGGGACAACACTGCGCAACGCAGTTCGCATCCAGCAATTCCACACGAGTTTGGCTGATCTTCCGGCTGCCATCGAAGTCTGGAACGAAGCCATGGACGGCGCTCCGCTGCCGCTTTCGCCGGTTGAGGCCGCGTGGCTGCCTGTCCCTGGCGCTCGGGTGCAGGTCGATCTTTGGGTTTACGTGCCGGGTTGAGTCGATTTGGCTGAGCGGATTTATTTGTCGCTTTTCCGCAAACCCGCCATGTCGACGATCTCGACGAACTTCGCCATGTCCTGTTGAATGGAGGCGACGGCCTGCTCGGGCGATGTGCCCGTCGAACTCGATGGCTAATCCCTCGAACGTCTTGATGACGTCCGGATTGTGCGCGATCTCCGCAAGCGCTTTGGCCAAGCGGTCCTTCACCTCTCCAGGCACGCCTCCGGTGACGGCGTAGCCATTCCAGCCGATATATTCGAAGCCGGGAAAGGTCTCGCTGACGGTCGGGACATCGGGAAGCTGCGGCATGCGTTTTGACGTCGATACCGCAAGCGCCCTGACGCTTCCGTTTTTTGCCGGCTCGATGAGGTCGGAGGAGTTGCCGAAATGCATGTCCACCGATTTGGAGAGAACGGCCTCGAGCGCACCCTGACCGCCCGTGAACGGCACGTGGACCATCTCAAGCTTTTCTTTTCCGGCAAGATAAGCGGAAACCAGCTGATTGTTGCCGCCGGTGCCGCCGCTCGAATAGCTGATCTTGCCCGGGTGAGATCGCGCGTAATCGATGAACTGCGGAAATGACGTGAATGGCGAATCTTTGGCGACCGCGAGTACCATGCCATTGGTGCCGGTGATGCTGACCGGCACCAGGTCCTTGAGCGGCACATAACCAACATCGCGCGTAAGCGGCAGCACTGTGAACAGCGTGCTTCCGATAAAAAGGATCGTGTAGCCGTCCTGCGGCGCATGCATGGCGTAGTCGACGCCGATCGCACCGCCGGCACCCGGTTTGTCTTCGACAATGAAACTTTGGTGAAAGATATTCTCGAGCTGATGGGCAGTGACGCGCGCCATTGTGTCCGTAACACCGCCCGCGCCGTACGGAACCACGACCTTTACCGTCCGCTCCGGCCATTGTTGCGCGTGCGCAACGGAAGACGCCGTCAGAACTGCGAGGCAGGCGCACACGGCAGCGAATCGTTGTCCAGGGAATTTCACCGGACCCCCTCTTCAAATTCTTATGCAGCCGACGCCCGGACGACCGGGATTTACCGACGCCGAAAGCCGCCAAGCCCATAGCTTCGATAAGCCGACAAGCAAGTGCGGGGCCATCCTGCCCTGGTCGGCAATGCTGCCGGAGAAGGAGATTTTCCGCTAGCCGGCCACTAACCGGTCTTACGGGCCGGCGCGTTGGCGTTCCACCACGGGCAGACGTCGGCGGCGCGGGTATAGTTGCCGTCCATCACGTTGACCGGAACGCGGCCGCCCGATGCAGCGACCGACATGCGCAGGTCGCGCGATTGCTCCAGCGCTTCCGGCGACAGCCATTTGCGGTCGTGACCCCACAGGCTCGGACCCTCGGTGCGGATTTCCGGCGTCCAGGTCGCGGTGTCGATGGTGCGCCCGCCCCAGCCGTACTCGAACAGAAATTTCGACGGCGACCACGAATAAAACGACGTGACGTGATCATTGACGTGGCGGCCGAGCGTGGTGCCGATCATCTCCGGCTTGCGGAGCGCAATGTCATAACCCTGGCCGACATCGTCGAGATAGCACAGCTCCACCATCAGGTGATGGATGCCGTTCTTGCCGGTGCCGATGAAGGCAAGGCTGTGGTGGCGCGGATTGAGGTGGAAGAAATACGCCGAGAACGGTTCCGTGAAATAATCGGTCAGCTTGAAGTTGAGGATACCGGTGTAGAACGGCAGCACGTCCTCGACACGCTCCGCGGTGAGCACGGCGTGGCCCATGCCGAGCGGGCCGGTGCGGAAGCCTGAGATCGAGCGGCCGGGCTTGAACGGCTCGGACGCGACCTCGGCGCCGTAAAATGCTTCCAGCCGGTTGCCGACCGGATCGGCGAACACGATCAGATCCCGCACGCGGCGTTCTTCGGCCAGCGCACGCGAGCCGCGCGCGACCTTGACGCCGTTCTCTCTCCAGATGCGCGGCGAGCTCGTCGAGCGCCCGGGCGTCGGTCGACTTCCCAGCCGTAGAACGACGGCCCTTCGTCCTCGTCGGTATGAATGATGATGCGCTGCTTGCGGTCGTCCATGCGCAACGCCAGCGTGCCGCGGCTCTTGTCGACAAGCTGCATGCCGAGAAAATTGGTGCTGTAGCCCGCCCAATCGTCGAGGTGCTTGGTGCGGATGCCGACATAACCGAGGGAATTGAGTTGCATGGCAAAGTCCTTGACGGCTCTTCTGAACGACGCAGCGAAACCTATCACATTGCAGCCAGTGCGTAAAACCGGAGCTATGCATAAAACCCGTGCTTCGAGGCGGTAAAATTACCGCAAGCCGTCCAAGTTGCGGCTTCCAATGCCTCCGCATCATTCGCAGGAATGGAACTAAAGGTTCCCCATCCAGGTTGATATGAGCGATCCACAGTGCGCATAAGTTCATCGTTGTTCGCACTTAGGCCATTCCACTCCTTCATATGGGTCTAGTCATGGAATTAATTTTGATCATTGTTGTACTGGTTCTGCTTTTTGGCGGCGGAGGTTACTACGGTCGCCGTATGGGACATTGGTAAGCTGCATGCTTTAAGGCAGCCTGCATTGATCCAGCCGACACTTATTTTCGCGCGATGCCCAGCACCGACGCGATATGGGCGACTTGGGCGTATTGCTCCTTGACCGCAGCGGCGAACTTGTCGAGATCGAGCGGGGCGGCCGGTTGCCCGGTGAGCGCCAGTCTTTCGCGCACCGTCTGTTCGTCGACCGCGGCGACGATGTCGGCTGCGATCCGCCGGCGCAGCTCGAGCGGCATGTCGCGCGGGCCGAGCAGTCCGAGCACAGGGCTAGCGACCAGCGAGGGGTATCCGGACTCCACCACGGACGGAATGTCCGGCGCTATCGGCGAGCGCACGCGATCGTTGACGGCAATGAACTTGATCTTGCCGGTCTGCGCGTAGGTCCGCATCGCGGCGTAGGATTGCATCGACAACTGGATTCTGTTCTCGCCGAGATCCAGCGGCGACTTGGTGATGTCGCGGTACGGCACCTTGGCGATCGCCAGTCCGTTTTCTTTGACAAAAGCGTCGAATACGAATTCGGAAAATCCCGGCGCGACCGCATAGCTCGTCTCGTTCGGCTTGGCGCGCGCCAGCGCCACGAATTCGGCCAGTGTGGAGATGCCGAGACTGGTCGGCACGGCCACCGCGATCCCCACCCTCGCGACGCCCCCGATTGGTGCAAGGTCGGTCTCGGGATCGAACGTCATGCCCTCGTGCACGTAGCGTTGCACGACATAGATGCTGCTCGGGCCGAAGTACAACACATGGTCGTCGTTCGCCGATACGACGGTTTGCAGCGACAGCAAGCCGTCGCCGCCGGGCTTGCCGTCGATGACGATGGGCTGGCCCCATTTCTGCTGCAGCTTGTCGATGAACAGCCGCGCGGCGGTATCCGCCCCGGAGCCCGGGCCGAACGGCAGCACGAAACGCACCGGATGCGTGGGCCACTGCTGGGCGAGGCCGGGAGTTGCGGCGAACGCGTGAATCGTTAGCGCAAGCGCGCCTGCCATTGTGAGGCGCAACCAACCGCTAAGCATGATTCCTCCCCCACCATATCCAAGCCTGCATCCAGGCTCGACCTCGCCCAAAAATCCAGTCCTCATTCCGCCGATATATGCGTCGCCGCTACGATCCCCGTCCAGCGCTTCTGCTGCAACTGCAGGTAAGTCACCAGTTGCTCGGGTGTCGCCGGCTCCGCTTTAGCTCCCATTTTTGCGAAGGCATCCTTGACTTGCGCACTCGCCAGCGCACTTGCCGCCGCTTCACTGAGCCGCTGCCTGATCGGCAACGGCGTTTCCGGCGGCGCAACGAGGAAATTGACCGATGCGGTTACGAACTGATCGAAGCCGCTTTCCACCATCGTCGGAATTTCTGGCGCCAGGTCGCTACGGACCGCACTGGTAACAGCCAATCCCCGCAAACGGCCGTCGCGAATATACGGCAGCATTTGCGTCAGCGCCGAGAAGAACACCTGAATCTCGCCGCCCAAGAGGCCGACCAGCGCCGGACCGCCGCCGCGATACGGCACGTGGACCATGTTGATACCGGCGCGCGTTTTCAGGAGCTCGCCCTCGAGATGCGGCAGCGAGCCAGTCCCCGCCGAACCGAACTTCAAGGCTTCCGGCTGCGCTTTCGCCAAGCTTACAAGTTCGGCAACGGAGTGAGCCGCTACAGACGGATTGACGGTGAGGACCTCGGCGGTTTCCGAAAGACCGGCGACGGGCGCGAAACTTGCCGCCGTGTAACCGGCATCCTTGTAGATCAGCGGCGCAGTGAGAAGCGTGCTGGTGCTGCCCATCAGCACCGTATAGCCGTCGGGATCGGCGGCCAGAACAAACTTGGACCCGATGATGCCACCGGCGCCCCCTGCCCGGTTCTCGACAACAACGGGCTGTCCGAGCGCCTTGGACATTTCATCGGTGATGAGGCGAGCCATGATGTCGGGCGGACCGCCCGGCGGTGACGTCACAATCAATCTGATCGGCCGGTCGGGATAACCCGCCCTTGCGGCCACAACGATCATCGGCAGCGCAAGACACGCCATCAGCATGGTGACGATTTTCTGTCTCATGACCATTAAGTCCTCCATCCCTCACTGCGGATTCCAGGCAAATCGCGTTATCAATCGTGATGGTGCCGGTGCGGCTTCGCGGTGCCGTGATCGTTATGCTGGCGATGATGTGGCGCCGTTTCGTAATGAAGCCGCAACAGGTCCATGCCGTAGTCGTTGCCGTTGGGTGTCCGGACGATAGTATGGACGTGGAATTTCTCCGGCTCCGGATTGTTCAGCACGACGCCTTTATGGTGATCGAACTCGATCATCACCACCGGGCTTTGAATGCGATAATAAAACGCGCTGTGTTCGCCCATGCCGCCGGCCCAACAAAAGCGGGTTTCCAAAAGGTGCCGCTCGACATCGTCCATCCGGGTCGCAAAGGGACCGGCGGGCAAGGTGGATAAATAGCACCTGGTCAGATCGAGAAGCGCCTGGCGCTGTTGCGGCGCAAGGTCCGCCCCGCGAATTCCTTCATAAGGGACTATTTCATTGGCCTTGTGGCGGCCGCCAAAGGACATGCCGTCGTCGCCCTGATGCCGGCCGGGCGGCAGCCGATCCGCAACGATTGTGTCCGAGAATATCGCCTTTCGCTTTTGCTCCGCCGACAGGTTGCGGGCAAATTGCAAACCGAGGCGCTCTTCGTCCTCGAAGGCGACGATCCCGGCATATTTCCCTTCATCCACATATCTCGGCTCCGCCCCCATGAAGGTCGGCGTCAGCGTCATCTGCTCGCCCAGGATGAAACAGGTGATGACCAGATGATGGCCGCTCAATTGCCATCCCCAGGGTTCGGTCATGGATGGCTCGCCGAAGACGTGCAGTTGATAGCACCACTCGCCGAGCAGCCGCGGCGCCCCGACGAGATCGCCAAGAAAGGCGTTCAGTTTCATCAGATTGCGCGTCTTCTCGTAGCCCGCCGCGCTGAGACTTGCCCTTATGACGGCCATCACCGCTTCCTGGAGAATGCCTGGAGCTTCGTCGAGCCGAAGGCCAAAGGTTTCGTAGCGAACGATGCTGTTCTGCCACAGCTCCCGTTCCCGCGATTCAATCGGCAGGCAGACCTTGTTTTTTTGTTCAGGCGTCAGCAGCGTCAAAAGCGCAGAAACAGCTTCCAGGATTTCTCGCGTCGGCGCGCATTCGGGCTTGAGCGCGAACAGCCCCGGAATGATGTTGCCGTCCATGGTCATGCCCTTGAAGGGCGTGGAGAGATATTTTTCGATGCCCGCTTTTGCGCGCGGGCCGCGGACCGATATCACGGCGTCATAAAATTGCTGCGGCGTCATTCCAAAGTGGAAGGCCTTGCCCATTTCCGGAACGAATTTGCGAAAACCAGATTTGGACCCGGATTTGGGCATTGCGACGCGCTCCCTGCAATCTATCGACCGCTCGTTTAGCAATCGGAACGCTTAATTCAAACCTGCGCGGCGGAAGCCTTCCAGATAGTGATCCCGGTCGGCTTCCAGCTTCATCGGCATCTGGCTTGCAATCCAGGCAAGCGAAACGTTGGGCTGGGCGCGGCGAAGCTCCTGCAATGCGACACTGACGATATCGGTCCGGCCGGCCATCCCGGCGGCGGCCGTCAGCACGCGATGGGCGCCGACGAAATCGCTGCGTTGCCGGATGCCCTCCCGCGAAAGACGTATCGCCTCATCGTAATTGCGTCCGCTGAATTGAGCATAAGCGGCGATGCCATAATAGATCGCCGAAAACGGATCGCGCGGGCTCAGCCGCAATGCACGCGACGCGGCCACGGTGGCTTCCTCCCAGCGACCGCAATAGGACAGGGCCAGGCCGTAATAACCTTGAGCGAGCGAGAAGTTCGGATTGAGCCTCAGCGCCAGTTCAAACTCGGCTAGTGAGTTGTCGAAACGGCGTGTGAACAGGTAGACGCAGCCTAACGCGTGGTGTGCCCAGGGGTCCTCACTGTCGGCCAGTATTGCCGCCAGCGCCGCACGCTCTGCGATCGGCGTTGCCGCGGCCATGT
Organism: uncultured Alphaproteobacteria bacterium; assembly: GCA_963739945.1. Lineage (GTDB taxonomy): Bacteria > Pseudomonadota > Alphaproteobacteria > Rhizobiales > Xanthobacteraceae > BOG-931. The sequence goes on from CAVUCN010000014.1 coordinate 66,796, forward strand.
CTTCCCAACCCATGTGGGCGCTAAAGGTGTGGCTGGTGGCGAGAACGCCGAGCGCCTGGCCGTAGCTCGGATCGATGGCGGTCGCCTTCTCAAGCAATGCCTGCGCGACCACATTATCCTGCCGGGTCACCCGCCAATAATGCGAAAGCGCCCGCATCACCAAATCCCAGGCGTCCATGCTGTCCGGCGACTTGCGTTTGGCCCGAAAACTTTCGGCGGCATACACCTGCGGCTCGATGGCGGCGACGATGGCCTCGGTGATCTCGTCCTGAACCGCGAACACGTCGGCGATGTCGCGGTCGTAGCGCTCGGCCCAGATATGGCTGCCGGTGGCGGCGTCGTTAAGTTGCACCTTGATGCGCACGCGGTCGCCGCCCTTGCGGACACTGCCCTCGACCACATAGCCGACGCCGAGCTCCTCGGCGACCTGCTTCATATGGACGGCCTTGCCCTTGTAGATGAACGAGGAGTTGCGCGCGATGACGAAAAACCAGCGCAGCTTGGATAGTGCGGTGATGATGTCCTCGCTGATGCCGTCGGAGAAATATTCCTGCTCCAGATCGCCGCTCATATTGACGAAAGGCAGAACGGCGATGGCGGGCCGATCGAGCTTCGGCAAGGCCGTGCGCGTTTGCTTTTCGATATCGCCCGATAGCGGACCGGCGACACGTGCCGGCTCGGCGCTGCCGGGTTGCGTGTGCACTGCGCCGACGAAGCGGAGGCCCTTGCGCGCAATCGTGCGGATCAGTCTCTTGTCCCCGCCACTATCACCGATCGCATTTCGCGCGGCATTGATGCGGCTGGTCAGGGTCGAATCCGACACGATGCGGCCGCCCCAGACCGAAGCTATGAGATCGTCCTTGCTGACGACGCGGTCGCGATTCTGCACTAGATAGACCAGCAGGTCGAAGACTTGCGGCTCGACATGGACAGGCGTCCTCGCACGCCTGAGTTCGCGTCGCTCGACATCGATCTCATAGTCGCCAAAGCTCAGGATCATACGTGGGCCGAGCGCGTCTCAGGAGTATCTAACGGGCGCGTGGACAGTAAATCATGGTTTTCTGAAAGTCTTGACTGGCCGCGATGCGCATAGTCCGGCCAGTGGCCTCGCTTGGGCGAGGTCAGCAAAAAGGAGCGCGCCATGCCTTTGATCGAAGTCCATCTTATCGAGAAAGTGTTCACCCCTGAGCAAAAGCGCCAGATCATCCAGAAGTTGACCGACGCGATGGTATCAATCGAAGGCGAAAACATGCGCGGTGTGACCTGGGTCAAGATTTCAGAAGTGACAAGCGGCGAGTGGGGCATCGGCGGTAAGCCGCTAACCACCGAAGCCGTCAAGGAGCTTGCCGCCGGCCGCCACGCGGCGTGACCGATGCCGGGCGGGCATCGTCAGCAGGTATTCTGCCGGCGATGCTCGCTCATACCTCAGTCTGCAGTCTATTCCGTTTCTTGACCAGAAGACGGAAGCGCACATGGTCCGGCAGGCAAAACAGCAGGTCAGCCGAAAATGACCCGGAGCCGTTGTTGACGCTGCAAGGCCGCGACCGCAGGATGGCGCGTCTGTAACGCTCGACTATTCGCTGGGATTGCTGTGGCCGCGCCTCAAACCAGCCGCGTGACGTTTGTGCTCATCGCCCGGATACCGGCTGAAGGTATCGCGGACTTTCGCGCTTACGAGGATGCCGTCTTGCCGCTGTTGCCCGAATTTAACGGGCGTTTGGAACGTCGTCTGCGAAATCCGGATGGCACCGTAGAGATCCACATCGTTAGCTACGCATCCGATGCGGACCGTCAGAATTATCGGAATGATCCCCGGCGCGCGGCGCAAGCCTGGTTGTTGGAAAAATCGTCGGCGAAGCTGGAATTGCTTCCGATGGCGAACGTCTCTTGATGGCGAGCGCGTCGGGCTTCGGTAGCTCAATGTCAAAGCGCATCGACAAGTCGTGGCTGGTCTTCATCAGCATAGAAAATTTTGAACACAATCGGTGCATTGACCTGTTTTCACGCCCGGACGGAAGCTGTGGCTTCGAGGAATTCAGGCGCGACGTGGAAGACCGGGGCGAGTGGACGCCGGTCCAATACTACTCGGGTGCTGTTTATGCATCGCGGGAGGCCGCGCTTGCGGCGGCAATGCAAGCTGTCGCGTGGTTGCCGGAGGCGATCCGCCAAAGCCCGTCCGCTCAAAAATTGCTGCCCGGGCGTCGCGGCTGATCTCCACACTAACGGGACTACTTCGCCCACTCGTAAAGCGGCCTGTTGCGGTCGACGACGTAGACCGAAAACGACTTCAAAGACGTGTCACCGACAACCTTGAAGCCGCCGTGGACGACGTCGGGCATGTTCGACAGCAGCGTGCCGGTCGGAAACATCACCGGATCCTTGCCCGGCTGCTGCACCATGGCGCCCTGAATGACGTAGCCCTGCTCGATCCCCGGATGGGAATGACGATCCAGCCCGTCGCCCGGCTTGAACTCGTTCATTTCGACAACGATCTGCTTGTCGGGCGCGCCCGGCACATCCAGCCGCCGGACTTCGTGCCGCCACGGCGGATCCTCGGCAAAAACGGCCGTTGACACCATGACGGCGCAGATTCCGGCCGCGACGGCCGCGATGCATTGAGCTGCTCTCATCGAACGTCTCCTCCCTCTCTGACTGGCCACAGCGGTGCTGAGGGTTTCATCAGCTACGCAACGAGTAACCCAAATTGGATATCGGATTTTCGAAATTCGCGTAACGGCATTTATGGAACGGAGCTGGATTTATTCGGGCTTGATGTTGGCCGCCCGGATCACCTTGCCCCACTTCTCGGTTTCGTCGGCGATCAATTTCGTAAATTCGACAGCAGTCGTCGGCATCGGTTCAACGGCCAAATCCGCCAGACGCGCCCTTATGTTGGCGTCGGCCAGCACGGAATTGATCTCACGGTTGAGCTTATCGACGATTTCCGTAGGCGTATCTTTTGGTGCCCCGATCCCTTGCCAACCGCTGGCATCGTAGCCCGGCAGATATTCGCCGATGGTTGGAACGTCAGGCAACGCCTCCACCCGGTGCGCGGTGGTCACTCCAAACGCGCGCAGTTTTCCAGCCCTGATCTGCTCGAGTGGCTCGGGCAGCGGACTGAAATAAACCTGCACCTGATCTCCGAGCAGCGCGGTGATAGCGGGCGCCCCGCCGCGATAGGGCACGTGGATCACTTCAATCCCGGCCATGCTTACGAACAGCTCGCCGAAGATATGAGTCGTGATGCCGATGCCGCTCGATGCCATATTGATCTTCCGCGGACTGGCTTTGGCATAAGCGATGAACTCCGGAACCGTTTTGGCCGGAAACGACGCATTGACCACCATGGCGAAAGGCGTGCGCGAAATGCTCGCGACTGGCCGGATGTCGCGAATGAAATTGAAGTTCAAGTTTGGATACAGCGTGACGTTGGAGGCGTTCGCGGCCGTTACTTCGAGAAGGGTGTAGCCATCGGGCGGCGCACGCACCACAGCCTCAGCCGCAAGGTTGCTGCCAGCGCCGGGGCGATTTTCGACCACCACCGACTGGCTGAGGCGCTCCGAAAGGCCTTGGCCAATGAACCGCGCAAGAGTGTCCGCCCCGCCACCCGGAGGAAAGCCGACGATCAAGTGAAGCGGTCGCGTCGGATAGGTTTCCCCTCTCGCGATCCGCGACGCTACCGGCAGGGTCGCAGCGACCGCTACCAGTTGCAGAAATGATCTCCGGGGAAGTTTCATAAATTTCTCCAGACATCCCCGCGCTATGCGCGCTCACAACCCAGACTAGTATCTTTCAGCCGGACGGACTTGGTCCGACGGTCCACAATCGCCAAAAAAATTTGGCCCCGGTGACTTGAAAAAATTCCTACCCCGCCCAGATAGGGTTCCTTGCTTTCGTGAAGGACGTGGTCCGGAGGCATACCGGGCCATCGGAGCAAGAGCGGTGCCCGCGGACGGAATTGCAGACCGTTCCCGGGCGGTTCGGGCATCAGCCCGCCGACACTAAGACCGGCGCGCGAGGTGCATCGCTGGAAGTATTGACTGCGCCGGCGGGGAGTCCCGCCACGTGACGCCGTCCGCACGAAGCCTGGCCCGATACCGCGCCCTTGGGATGGAAAGTCCCTCGGGCAGGAGCCGCGGTGGAACGCCGAGAGGCGAGCGTCCTCCGCAAGAGGACGCTGCCGCGCCGCAAGCGCGGACTTGCATGCGTCTTTCGGCGTTCCGCATCCTTCCTTTTTCTTTCTAGCTTGCGAGCGACGGCAAACGGTAACGGCTTCCACCGCCGGCAAACCGTAAAGTAACGAAGCCCGCAAGCCACTTACCGCTCCGGCGTTGCCCGCAAAGGGTCCAAGAGCATTTTAGTTGGGCATGATCTTTTCGGAAAACCGGTATCCACTTTTCCGGATCATGCCCTCGGAGCGGCTTTCATTGACTGGCGTGACACAGCTCGGGCGCAAAGGCGCGCTGCGAGACCGAGAGAACGCGTCCCGGAAAACACGAACGCACCATGAGAGATCACCATGGAAGACCGCACCCATTCCGTAGTCCTCGCCGCGATGCTCAAGGCCGGACTGAAGCGCAGGCCTAAGCTCAAGCCGGTGGCGTACGCCAAGCGGCTGGCGACCGAGCTCGCCGCGCAGCAGCGGCGCTACTGCGACGCGTTCAACCTGTGGCGCAGCTGCCGGCGCAAATCCTGCCGGCGGCTGCGCGCCTGCGGCGGCGATCCGGCGGTCTGCCTCGCCCGCGGCATCGACAGTATCCCGCGCGAGCAACAGATGCAGGCCCGCGCCGCTATCCTCGCCGCGACGCCAGACAATGTCAGTGCGCCTGAACGCGAGGCCCGGCAGCGCACGCCGCGCGATTGTTATGAGTGAGGAAATCATCCGCCCCCGCGATAGCGGGGGAGGGGGACCACACGAAGTGTGGTGGAGGGGGCGCGGGCCGTGAAGAAAATTCTGCGTCGCAGGAGCAGCGTTGAGTCAAACGCCCCGCCCACCGCGCAAGTGCGCGGTCCCCCCTCCCCGCTATCGCGGGGCGGGATGAAGAACTTAGAAGCCGAAGAACTTGCAGAACTCATCGACCTCGGCACGCGGCGCATGAAAGCTGTTGGCCACGTGCGCATGATCGCCATAGCCGATCGCGACGGCGCAAAACAGCATCTGCTCCGGCGGCATACTCACGAACGGCCGGACGATGTGATGCATCCGAGCCCACGATTCTTGCGGGCAGGTGTCGAGGCCGTAGCCGCGCGCCAGATACATGATGGTGGCGACATAACCGCCAAGATCGCTCCACTGAGCGGGACCGAGTTTGCGGTCGATAGCGACGAACAGCGCCACCGGCGCGTTGAAGAATTCGAAGTTGCGCTTGTGCTGCTCGAGCCGCGCCTTCATGTCGTCACGCGCAATCTTCAGCGCGCCGTAAAGCTGGACGTGGTGCCCCTCGCGGCGCGACTTGTACGGCTCCCACATCGTGTCCGGATAAATCGGATATTCCGAGCCGAGCTGCCGCGGGTCGATGTCGGCAATGTGCTCGGCGACCTCGCGCTTGAGTTGCTTCAGCGGCGCGCCGGTGAGCGCATAAACCTGCCAGGATTGCAGATTACCGCCGGACGCCGTTCGCGCTGCTTTTTCAACCAGCTCGCGCACGATCTTGGGATCGACCGGCTTGTCGAGAAACCAGCGGCAGGCAACGCGGGAGGCGACGGCTTCAAAAACGTCCATTGTTCATTCACCGGTTATATGAGCGAATTCGACCACCTTTGCCCACTTTCGGGTTTCGGCGGCAATGAATTTTGCGAACTCGCCGTTCGTCATCGGATCTATGACGACGCCAAGGCCGTTCAATTTCGTCTTGAACTTCGGATCGGCCATGCCGTCGTTGACCGCCTTGTTGAGCGTGTCGACAATCCCGGCCGGCGTGGCCTTCGGCGCGCCGAGGCCGAGCCAGCCGCTGGCCTGATAGCCCGGAACAAATTCGGCGATCGCGGGGACATCGGGCAGCACATCGAGACGGCGCGGAGTCGAGACGCCGAGCGCGCGCAGCTTGCCGGACTGGATATAGCCAAGCACCGCAGGCACCGGCTCGAACGCAAGCTGCACCTGGCCGCCGAGCAGATCGGGAAAGATGCTTTCCTTGTAGGGAACGTGCGTGAGCTCAACGCCGGTCATCATGGCGAACAAGGCTCCGGCAACGTGCAGCGTGCTGCCGACGCCCGAAGAGCCCATGTAGACCTTGCCGGGATTGGCTTTGACATAGGCAATGAATTCCGGAACGGTCTTCACCGGCAGCCCCGGCGTGACCACCATGACCAGTGGAATGCCGCCGACGCTTGCGACCGGCGCGATATCGCGATCGAAATTGTAGTTGAGATTCTTGTAGACCGACGTGTTGATGGTGTTGCCAGCAACTACAAACAGCAGCGTGTAGCCATCGGCAGGCGCGCGCACCACCAGCTCGGTGGCGATATTGGTGTTGGCGCCCGGACGGTTCTCGACGACGAACGGCTGACCCAGCCGCTCCGACAGCATCTGACTCACGAGCCTTGCAACGATGTCCGGCGAGTTTCCGGCCGGCAGGCCGACAACCATCCGCACCGGACGCGACGGATATGTTTCCGCCGCCGCGGTGCGCGGCAGCGCCGCGGAAACGGTAGCGCCGGCCACGACATGCAGAAACTGTCTGCGGCGCAATTGCACGGCTCAATACGGTGTCTTGGTGATCTCGCCGGATCCGGCGACGTACCACTTCTCGCTGATGAATGGCTTACCGGCCAGACGATCGGCAAGCCAGTCGGCCAGCAGGATCGATGGAAACGGCCCGAGATTCGGCGGCGGGGACGTTGCCGACCGAATGACGGGACTCCTGATAGACCACCATCTGCTTCGGCCCACCGAGCGCCGCCATCAGCCGGTCGGAATGTTCCAGCGGGCTGAGCTCTTCCGCTTCGCCGGCGATGCACAGATACGGCGCCTCGATCTTCCCGGCGTGGCCTTCCCAGGTGATCTTCTTGCGGAATTCGTCGAACTCGTCCTCGTCGACGATGCCCGACATATACATGAAGCGTTTCTTGAACGTCGGCGACGCTTCCTGAAAAATGGTGTGGCAGCCGGGCTCGTGACACACCGACATCACTGCGCAGGCCTTGATGCGCGGTTCGTTGGCGGTGAGCACGGTGCCGAACAGCGAGCCGAAGCTGGTGCCGGCGACGGCGATCTTTGTCGCATCGAGTTCGGGCCGCGACGCGATCCAGTCGCACAGCGCAGGACCAGCCGCCATCCAGTTTTCCATGGTGAAGTGCAGCCCGATCATCGGCGCCTCGTATTGACCGGGCCCGTCGATCGCCAGCACCGCCATGCCGCGATTGAGATATTTGTCGCCGTACAGCGCGACCTGGATTTCCTTGTAGCTGTCCATGCCCGGAACGGAGATCACCACCGGCAACCGGCCGCCGCTATGATCCGGCGGCAGATGCAACCATGCCGGGATCGCCTTGTCCTTAAACGGCACCCAGACGGCCTCGACGTGATGGTCGGCCAGCGCGGCATATTTCGCGTAACACTCGCGCTTCTTGTTGTTGTAGGCGATATTGGTTTCGTCGTTCTCGTCGTACGGCCATTGCGCCGCGCCCCAATGCACCGCGGCCATGAAGAAATTATCGCGCGCAGTCACCTTGTGGTCGGCGTGGGCCGCGGCGTTGGCCTTGGCTTCGCGGCGCTTCGCCACGGCGGCAAAAGCCGGGCCGATATCGGCCATCTTTTTTACCCGCTCGCGGATGCCGGCAAAATCCGCATTGGCCTCGATGCCGCACGGCAGATGAATGTAGAGCGAGCGCGGCTGGTCCCAATCGATGCCGTTAGCGCGGATGATATTGTCGATCAGCCAGCGCTGGGCGTCGAAACGGCGCACCCGCGGCGTGCCGCGGTGATCGAGAATCGGCGGAAATCCTGGTGTCGGGCGGTTCATGACGCGCTCCCTAGAATGGTACTCAGCGGCCGTGATAAAAATGATATGCCGTCTTGCCGGCGACATTATCGGCGAAGCGAGTGTTGTCAACGACGCCGGAGCGAGCCTTTCCCAGTGCCAGAACCGGATTCATCGATGCCTGACGACGCGACTGCGCACAACAAGCACGGCATCGAGCTGGCGCGCGGCGGCCGGTTGGAGGACGCACTCGCACATTTCGACAAAGCTGTCGCGCTGAAGCCCGACTATGCCGAGGCGCACAACAATCGCGCGCTGATCCTGCAAGACCTCAACCGGCTCGACGAAGCGCTGGCCAGTCTCGATCGCACGTTGGCACTGACCCCGGATAACGCGCGGGCACAGAACAATCGCGGCGCCCTGCTGCAGGATCTCAAGCGTTTCGAGGAAGCACTTGCGGCGCACGACAAAGCGCTGGCGCTCAACGCCGGCTTTGCCGAGGCGCAGTTCAACAAGGCCACGGCGCTGCACGCGCTGAAACGCTTCGACGAGGCGATCGCCGCCTTCGAGAAGGCGATCGCATTGCGGCCGGACTATCCGGAGGCGTATCAGAATCTCGGCATCACGCTGCAGGACGAGAAACGGCTCGAAGAGGCGGCTGCGGTCTATCGCAAGGCGATCGCACTACGTCCTAACTATACGGAGGCTTATAACAATCTCGGCTTCTGCGAATTGCAGCTCGGCCAGTTCGAGTCGGGCTTTCGCGATTACGAGTGGCGCAAGCGGCTTGCCGGACCGGCGGGAAACCGATTTTTCATGCGCCCGGAGTGGCGCGGCGAGATCATCACCGGCAAGACCCTGTTTGTGCATTGGGAGCAAGGTTTCGGCGACACTTTGCAATTCTGCCATTTTGGTAAAATCGCAGCCGCCCATGGCATCAAAACAATCATGTCCGTACAGCAGCCGCTGTGGGGCCTGCTGCAGCAACTCCGCCCGATCGTCGACGTCGTTGGACACGATGCAGTGCCGACGACCTATGACTACCACTGTTCGCTGATGAGCTTGCCGGGACCACTCGGTGTCACATTTAACACAATTCCATCAGAGCAAAGTTACATCGTCGCCGATGCCGCGTTGAGCAAGATCTGGAACGGCCGTCTGCCAGCGCAGACATCGTCGAAGCCCCGCATCGGAGTCGCGTGGAGCGGTAACGCGAAACAAAAAAACGATCACAACAGGTCGATGACGCTGAAAGCGCTGTCGCCGCTGTTCACGGCCGCCGCCGACTGGGTATCGCTGCAGAAAGACGTGCGCGACGGTGATGCCGCATTGCTCGCCGAACTGCCGGTTGTCCCGCTTGGCAGTTCGCTGACCGATTTCGCCGATACCGCGGCGCTGATCGATAACCTCGATCTTGTCATCACCGTCGACACCAGCGTCGCGCACCTCGCCGGCGCCATGGGCAAGCCGGTCTGGATCATGCTGGCCTATTATCCGGACTGGCGCTGGTTTCTCGAAGGCGAGACCAGCCCGTGGTATCCATCTGCAAGGCTGTTCCGTCAGGATCGCAGCCGTTCCTGGGAGAACGTCGTTGCGCGCGTCGGTGAGGCCGTGCATGAATTCGTCCGCTCCCCCTCACCATCCTCGCGTCAAGGCAGGTCATGAACAAGCACACCAACATCAAAGCCGCCATCGCCTACGACGATCTGCGCGAATGGCTCTCCGCTGCCGAAGCGCTCGGTGAAGTGACCAAGGTGAACGGCGCAAGCTGGCAGGAAGATATCGGGCTCGCGGCCGAAGCGATCCTGCGCGAGGAGAACGGGCCGTGCGTGGTGTTCGACGAGGTGCCGGGAAGCCCGAAGGGTTTCCGCGTGCTGCTCAACATGTTCGCCGGCACACGCCGCAACATGACGCTCGGCTTCCCAGACCATCTCACCAAGTGGGAGCTGAGCGACAATTACCGGCAGGCTTATCTGGCCAATCCGAAAATCATTCCGCACGAGATCGTAGAGGACGGACCGATCCTAGAGAACGTGCTGATGGGGGATGACATCGACGTCACCAAATTCCCGTCGCCGATCTGGCACGAGAAAGACGGCGGCCGCTACATCGGCACCGGCACCTACAGCATCACCCGCGACCCCGAAGAGAACTGGCTCAATGCCGGCGCCTATCGCGCCATGGTGCATGACAAGACGTCGGTCGGCTTCGTCACGGCGCGCGGCCATCATGGCTTTATCCATCGCGAGAAATACTGGGCGCGCGGCGAGCCGATGCCGGTCGTCATGGTGCTGGGCGGCGATCCGCTGGCGTTCTTCTACGGCGGCGTCGAAGCACCCTACGGTACGTTCGAACTCGACATTGTCGGCGGCATGCGCGGCCGACCGACCAAGATGGTGCGCGGCAAGGTCACCGGCCTGCCGATCCCGGCCAACGCCGAGATCGTGCTCGAAGGTTATGTGACGCCCGACAAGCGCAAGGACGAAGGCCCGTTCGGCGAATGGAGCGGCCACTATGCCGGCGGCAAGCGGCCGATCCCGGTACTCGATGTGCACGCGATCTATCACCGCAACGATCCGATCCTGGTCGGCGTGCCGCCGATGGGCGGCGGACCGGACGAGATGGCGCGTTATCGCGCCGTGATGCGCTCGGCGATGATCAAGCAGAACATGACCAATGCCGGCGTTCCCGGTGTGCAACAAGTCTGGTGCCACGAGGTCGGCGGCGCGCGGATGTTTCACGCGATCTCGATTACGCAGCGCTATCCGGGCCACGCCGTGCAGGCGCTGCACATCGGCGCACAGTGCGGCGCTTCGGCCTACGCCTCGAAATATGTCGTGGTGTGCGATGACGACGTCGACGTCACCAGCCTCGACCAGACGCTGTGGGCGATGCTGACCCGCACCGATCCCAAGGACTCGATCCAGTTCATCACCGGCTCATGGGATTCCAGCGCCGATCCTGCCATTCCGCCGGAGCGCCGCGCGGTCGGCGACATGACTCATTCGGTGGCGCTGATCAATGCCTGCAAGCCGTGGCACTGGCGCGAGAAATTCCCGCCAAGCAATGCGCCAAGCCCGGAAGTGGCGCGCAAGGCGATGGAGAAATTCGGCTGGCTGTTGAACGGAAAGAAATAGGGATTCATGAAACTCGCGATACCTGACAAGATTTCACCGTCTTACTTCATCGCCGAAGCGGCGGTCGAGTTCGGTTTCTTCAAAGCCGAGGGTCTCGATGTGTCGCTCGAACTGGTCTACCCGGTCGACAAGGCTTACGAGGCGCTGCGCGACGGCAAGATCGATTTCGTCGGTGGCGCCGCGCACGCGGTGCCGGCCGCTTTCCCCAACTACAAGGGTGCAAAGCTGATCGCCGCGCAGGCGCAGGGCATGTATTGGTTCCTGGTGATGCGCTCCGATCTCGGCGCCAAACGCGGCGATCTCAGCGTCGTCAAAGGCCGCACCATCGGCGCGGCGCCGTGGGTCAACATGGGCCTGCGCGGACTTTTGATCGCGGCGGGTATCGATCCCGAGCGCGCCAAGGTCAACATTGCGCCGGTGCCCGGCCTGATCGGCGACTCAGTTCCCAACTTCGGCGTCATGGCGTCGAAGGCGCTGCAAGACGGCAAGCTCGACGGCTTCTGGGCCAACGGCATGGGCGCCGAAGTCGCGGTGCGCGGCGGCTACGGCGTCGTTGTCGCCGACGCACGGCGCGGCGACGGGCCGAAAGAGTGTTTCAACTACACCTGTCCGGCGATCACCACATCCGACGCCCTGATCGCGCGGTCGCCGGAGACTGTCGCCGCCGCGGTGCGTGCGATCGCGAAGACGCAAGCGGCGCTGAAAGCCGACGTGAACCGCGCCGGCGAAGTCGGCCGCAAACTGTTCCCGCCGATGGAAGCCGACCTGATTGCCGAACTGGTGCGGCGCGACCTGCCCTACTACGACGCCGCACTGTCGCGCGATTTCATCGCCGGCATGACGGCGTTTTTGCGCAGTCAGGGCGTCCTGCAAAACGACCTGCCCTATGAGCAAGTCGTCGCGACGCAATTCGCGCCGATGTGGAACGGATAAATTCAATAAACTTGCCACGATACGACGTGCCAGGCTTTGTCCTCGGCTTGATAGAAAATCAGCCGCAGATTGTTCTTCGGCCCTTCGCCGGCGTAAATCCAGCTTTTGCACTGCCACGGACTACCGTCATGATCGGTGCAGGTGATCATGTCATTCTTGTCAGGCGGCGCGCCAAGCAGCGCCGTCACGTCCGCCTCCGACATGTCCTTCTTCAAGAGAAGGCCAAGCGCGGCGTGGTCTTTTTGCGGGGCTTGCGCCGCCAAGTTTGCACAGCTCACCAGACAGAGAGCTGTTGCTGCCATAGCCAGTGTCAGGCGCAAAGATGCCATCCATCGCCTCCGGGCGGTCACCCCGAAGCGTATTTATATCATGCGCACTGATTCGGAACGGACATGCGAAGGCTGGGAAAATGGTGTCTTGCACCCAGCACTGCCGTGCTTATCAGAACCCGCCAGCGCTGAAGCTGAAGCGCTGGGTCACGTCATACGGCTGCTTGGCGATCGGGTAAGCGTAGTTGACCCGGAGCGGGCCGAACATCGAATCCCAGATCAGGCTGGCGCCGACAGAGGCCCGCAGCGCACGCGAATTGGCGATCTGCTGCGACGGCGACAGCGACGAAAGCTGGGACACACTTGAGGCATTATTGGCCCAGAGGCTGCCGACGTCGGAGAACAGCGCGGCCTTCAGCTTGGCATCCGCGGGTACGCCCGGCACCGGCGCCTGCAACTCGGCGGACGTCGTCCAGTAAACGTTGCCGCCGAGATTATCCATTGTCGTGCCCGGCGTGACGTCGCGCGGACCGAAGCCATTTGGCGCGAAACCCCGAATAAGCTGCGGCCCGCCAAAAAATCCGTCGAGCAGCGGCAATTGCTGCCCACCCCAAGGGGTCACATAGCCACTCTGCGCACGCACAATGCCGACAACGTCGCCGACAATGGGGTGGTAGTAGCGCACGTCTTCCGTCGTTCTGGCGAAATTGGCGGCACCGCCAAGACCGGCGAAATCGTTGTTGGTCTGCGCGCGGAACCCTTCCGTTGGGTCTTTCACCGAGTTGAGCGTCGAATAGACGATGCTGTTCCCGACCGAGGAGACCCACATCGGACCGGCCGCGGCCGCCTGCTGAATTGGCAACGATGAGGTGCCGTAGGCCGGGTTGAGCGACAGGCTCTGGTTATAGATCGAGTAATTCCAGGTCACGTTGAGCTGATCGGTTAGCGGTGTGCCGACCAGAAATTTGGCGCCGTAGACCGCGCTGTTGAAAGACTGATTGGTATTGGCGATGGTTTCGTTGCCGTACAAATCGACGCCGGTCGAAAGCCGCTGCCCGAACGTGTAGGGATCGGTAAAGGCAAGGTCGAAAGCGCGGGCATACTGGCCGTAGGTGACCGACGCCTTTACGGCATTGCCCGTGCCAAGGAAATTCCTGTCGCCGACCGTGACTTGCACCAAAGCGCCCGTCGCGGTGCCGTAGCCGCCGGAGATTGTAAAATCCCCGGTCTGCTCTTCCTGCACCGTGACGTCGAGCATGACGCGATCGGGCGCCGAACCCTGGTGCTGTTCGATCTTGACCGACTTGAAGTAGCCGAGCCCCTTGAGACGGCGCTCGCCGCGATCGACCAGCGCGCGATTGAAGGCATCGCCCTCGTTGAAATCGAACTCGCGACGTATGACCGCGTCGCGGGTCTTGTTGTTGCCGTGGATATCGATGCGCTCGATATAGAGTCGCCTGCCCTGCTCGACGGCGTAGGTGAGATTGATCAGGTGAGCCGCAGCAACTCGCTCGTCACGCACGGCAATGGCGGCGAACGGCTGGCCGTTTCTCGCAAGCTGCATCGCCAGGTCTTCGGTCGTCTTGTTGGCCGCATCGGCATTGTAGACATCGCCGGTTTGCATGCGCAGACCGGAGCGGAGCGAGCCCGCATCGACTCCCTTCAGCGTCGAAGTAATGTCGACTGCACCAACCCGGTATTGCGGACCTTCCTTGATCGTAAAGGTCAGCACCACGCCCTTCTTGGCGGCGTCGTAATCAGACGACGTCAGAATGCGGACGTCAGCATAGCCATGGGCCAGATAGAATTGCCGCAGCAGGTCGCGGTCATTCTCGATCCGGTCGGAATCATAATTGTCGTTGTTGAGCAGAAAACTCAGCAGGTTGGTTTCGCCGGATTTGACCACGCCTTCGAGCTTGTTGGCCGGGAATGCGCTGTTGCCCGCATATGCGATGTGCCGGACCGCAAGCTTGTCGCCCTCGTTGACCGAAAAGACCAGATCGACGCGGCCGTTTTTCTGATTGATCGTCTGTGGCGTTATTTTCACCTGGAAATAGCCGCGCGACCGGTAAAGCTCCAGCATGTGCTCGACATCGCTCTGGACATAGGCGCGCCAGAACGGGCCGTTGGCCCTCGATTGAAATTGCAGCTTCTTGAGATCGTCGTCCTTGATCTTCTTGTTGCCCTCGAAGGCGACGCGGAAGATCGTCGGGTTCTCGGCCACAGTGACGACAACCTTGCCGCCATCGTGCGAAATCCTGACGTCCGAGAACAGGCCGGTGGCGTAGAGCTCCTTCAAGCCGGCATCGAGCGCGGGTGCCGGGAATTGCCCGTCCTTATCGGCGTGGAAATGCGACCGGACCATCTCGGCCCCGATCAGGCGATTACCGGTAACCACGATCGCGGAATCGGCCGCTTCGGCCGCCAATGCGCTTTCGCATCCTGTCCCTGCAATCACGCCGAGGAGAAACACCAAAACCCCGGCTACGGCTGCCAATCGGCAACGCATCAGACCCACATCCCCATTCAAACGACCGTATGAATTCAGCCGGTCGCCGGGGCGACAGCATGGAGCTATTGTGTCGGAATCTGAGGTTTTGTGGGCGCGCCCGCCACAATCGTTACGGCGAGCGGCGCCTACAAGCCGCGCGTCGTGTCGTCGAACAGCTCCTCGACCGAATAGCGCCGCGGGATGATCTTCATCTCCAGCGCGTAGCTCGACATCAGCTCGAGCGCCGGCTTGCAGGCATCAAATCCGAACGGCAGCGTGTCGACGGCGCCGGGTTTCGGCAGGCCCGCCGCCTTCTTGCTGTCGTGGAGCATGCGGAAAACTTCGCGCACCACACCGGGATCGGATTTCGACAGCGACGACTTGACCACCACCATGTGGTTGATCGGCACGGTGTTGTACTTCTTGTACCATTCCTTCGCCGCCGCGTCGGGATCGGGGATGACACTCCTGAAGCGCGGATCGGACGGCAGCACGGTGCCGAAGATCGCAGCATCGAGCTCGCCGTCGAGTACCATCTTGGCCATATCCTTGGCGTCGGCGGCGCGCTCCACGCCCGGTGGATCCTTGAACTCCGCCATGTGGGCGTCCTCGAACGTCACCCACTTCACCTTGCCAAGATCGACGCCGTAATCCTTCCACAGGATGCCGCGCATCCAGCAACCGGTGGTCTGTGCAAACGAGCGCACGCCGACCCGGCGCCCTGCAAGTGTACCCGGCGTAACCGTGCCGCGATCGGAGTTGTAGAGCATGGTGCCATGCTGAAAGCGCCCCATCATGGTCGCCGGCATCAGCACGATCGGTACGCCGTAGGCCTTGGCCTGCAAATAGGTGACCAGCGCCATCTCGCTGACGTCGAACTTCTGTTCGCGCACCATCATGAAGAAGGCTTTGTAGACCGGGTTCACCTCGGTGAGCTGCAACGCGATGCGATCGGATTTGATCTGGCCGGCCTTGAGCGCCTGGGTCTGCGGATAGTTCCCGAAACAGCCGCTGACGGTTTCGATTTTTTCGGCGGTCATCGTACTCATGGTGCCTGTCTCCCTTGCTGCCTTGATTTTATGGGCTGGCTCGGCGTTAAACCAGAGTACAAGAATCGCCTCGGGAGCACGCCCTTATGAGTACCGACAATCGCGTACCGCCAGACCGGCTCACCGCCTTCGTCATCCGCGCTTTCAGCCAGGCCGGCGTTCCGGCGCGGGACGCCGAAATCCTCGCCGGCCTGATGGTCGAGGCCGATCTGCGCGGCAGCGACACGCATGGCGTCATTCGCCTGCCGCTGTATATCCGCCGCATCCGCGCCGGCGGCATTAATGTGAAACCCGACATCCGCGTCATCAGCGACTGGCCATCGGCGGCGCTGATCGATGGCGATAACGCCATGGGTCACCTGGTCATGCGCCGTGCGGCGCATCTTGCGATTGAGAAGGCCAAGGCAACCGGCGTCGGCTGGGTCGGCGCGCGGATGAGCAATCACGCGGGTCCCGCCGCGCTCTATGTCACCATGCCGCTCAAGCACGACATGATCGGGCTCTATTTCGCGGTCGGCAGCAGCAATCACCTGCCCGCCTGGGGCTCGACCGAAACCCTGCTTGGCACCAACCCGATGGCCTTCGCCGTACCGGCCCAGGACGAGCCGGCTATCGTGCTGGATATGTCGCCGACGGTGGTCGCGTTCGGCAAAGTGCGGCTGGCGGCGCAGCGTGGCGAGCAGATGCCGGCCGGCTGGATGATCGACAAACAGGGCCAGCCGCTGACCGATCCGAAGCGGATGGACGAAGGCCACCTGTTGCCGATCGGCGGCTACAAAGGCTCCGGGTTGAGCCTGATCATCGGGCTGCTCGCCGGCGCGCTCAACCGCGCGGCGCTCGGCCGCGACGTGGTCGATTTTACCAAGGAGATCGGCAAGCCGACCAATACCGGCCAGGCGATCGCTGCGATTTCGATCGACGCCTTCATGCCGGCGGCGGAGTTCAAGCGCTACGTCGATGGCGTGATCCGCGACATCCGCAATTCAGAGAAGTTGCCGGGCGTCGAGCGCATCTGGCTGCCCGGCGAACAGACCCACACCAAATTGCAGGACCGCCGCGCGCACGGCATTCCGATGCCGAAATCGTTGCGCGACAGTCTCGACACCGTCGCGCGCGATCTCAATGTCGCGCCGCTGGAGTGACATTATGACCAGCAGCAAACCCGTTGGCATTATCGGCCTCGGCCTGATGGGCGAAGTCTTTACCCGCCGCCTGATCGCGGCCGGCTTCAGCGTTGTCGGTTATGATGTCGATGCCGCGAAGATGAAGCGCATTGCGGAGCTCGGCGCGCATGCCGGCTCGCTTGCCGACATCGCCCGCGACTGTGAACCGATCATACTCGCGGTCTTCAACACCGATCAGGTCGAGGACGTGGTCGAGCACACGCTGGTTTCATCCGCTGCGGGAAAGATCGTGCTGTGCACCAGCACCTGCGATCCCGACCGCATCGCCGCGCTCGGCGAGCGCGTGCAAAACAAGCTCCGCTTTCTCGAAACGCCGGTGTCGGGCACCAGCGAACAGGTCCGTGACGGCGATGGCGTTGGCCTCATCGGCGGCGACGAGCAGGTTGCCGCGCAAGCCCAGCCCGTGCTCGACGTGCTGTTTCCGAAGCGCTTTCACATCGGCAAGGTCGGTGACGGCGGCCGCACCAAGCTTGCGGTCAATCTGATCCTTGGGCTGAACCGGATGGCGCTCGCCGAGGGCATGGTGTTCGCCGAGCGCGTGGGGCTAGATCTCTCCGCATTCCTTAAAGTGGCGCGGGCTTCGGCGGCCTATTCCCAAATCATGGACACCAAGGGCGCAAAAATGGTCGCGAGCGATTTTTCCCCGCAGGGTTACGTGAAACAGCATTTGAAAGACGTCCACCTCATGCTCGATCAGGCGCAAAAGATCGGCCAGAAACTGCCGCTTCTCGAAGTCCACGCCGATGCGCTGGAGGCCTGCGTGCGTCATGGCGAAGGCGACGCCGATAACTGCATCATCATTGAGGAAGTCCGCCGCCGGAAGTCCTGAACGCCGACCGCGCGATCACAAGACAACGGACAAGTTCGGCAGCGGCAGTGTTGTGTGATCCAGGAGCACGACGCGGCGCGCCAGTTTAAGGACGCTGCCGTGCTCGCGCAGTTCGTCATGACGCTCCGCCGAGAGGATGACGTGTTGGTCGTCGCGCGCCCAGTAATACAGCAGGTTACTCTTTACGGTCAGCCGGTCTTTGGTCTGCCGGTCCACACGGATATTCGTCACATTGCGGCGGGTCCGTGATGGCGGAAACTCCGACCAGCCGCCGGCGCCAAAGCGTTTCATACGGGCTTCCAGCGAGCCGAAATGCTCGATCATGTGGAAGGTTGTCGTACTGAATGACTTGTCGAGTTCATCTTGCGGCCGCGTGGAGCGGGTTGGGATCCGGTAATCAATGTCCCGGTCGAGCAACAAAAGCCATTCGAGCAGTTTGAAGCCGTCCAGTAGCTCGGCTTCCCGAAACAGGAACTGCTGGACGCCATGCTGGTCGCGAATGTTGGAGAAAATGTCGTCGCTTGGCATTGTTTTTCTCAAGCCGATATGGCTCGGCTCCAGTGACGCCAGAATGTGCGCTGGACGCCTTCTTCAAGGTTCGAAGTCGTAGGCGATGCCGGGACCGGGCCAGTCGGCGATGATTTTGGCGTCGCTCATGCCCGGCAAACCCATCTGATAATTGAGCATGATGTTTTGCCGCTTCGCGAAAACGCCTTTCGCCGCCCGCGAGACTCCTCCCCAAGCGATCGAATCGTCCTGTTCGAAATTTCCCGAGGGGCTGAAGCTTGCGACAGCGGCGCGGTAGGCGCGCTCCTTGTAGGCGGCGGGCGCGCTCTTCGGTACCAGCACCCAGCTCCATGCCTCCATCTTCCCAGGGCCGCGCGGCTTCCATTGTCGCAGGCTGAAAAATGCCGCGCCTTCATTGTCCGGCGCGTCCTTCGCGAAAATGTGGATCAGCGACAGGTTCGGAAAAATCGTGCCGGTGTAGACGACGGAACGCATGGCGATATCGAACTGCGCCGCCGAGAGCTCGGTGTCGCAAAAGAACTCGCGATACACTTCCTCCGGATAACCCCAGAAATACGTCTCGCCCAGATCTTTGCGCCGGATGCTGGTCGAGTGACCGTTGCACTCGGTGACGTGGATGTCGTTTTTGCCGCCGCTGGCGCCGGCCGCATCGGAAAGACCAAGCCGCACAATCGACTGGTGCAGCGTCTGGGTGTGGTAACTGTCGCCGGCGAAGTTATCCGAACCGGATTTCCAGTCGGCCTCGATGTGCCAGCGATGCGGCTCGCCGACCACCTCCATGCCGCTTGGCGACAGCGCAAGATGGAGATCGAGATACCAGCGATAGTCGCCGAGATAATCGCGGAGTGGGCCAATGTCCGGATCGAGCGACGCGAAGATCAGGCCACGATAGGTTTCGCTGCGTGGTGCCGGCAGTAGTCCCCACTGCTTGCGATCGAGTGCCTTGTAGGCAGTATGAATATTCGGCACGCCCGACAGCTCGCCGGTGCTCAGGTAGGTCCAGCCGTGATAGGGGCAGAAGAACGATTTGGTGTTGCCCTTGTCGGCAAGACACAGCCGCGCGCCGCGATGCCGGCAACTGTCGAACAGCACGCGGACTACGTTGTCCTGACCGCGCACCACGATGAACGGGTCGTTGCCGATGGCGCGCGCGACATAATCACCCGGATTGGGAATTTCCGTCTCGTGCGCCATGAAGACCCAGGTGCGCCCGAAGATCTTTTCCAGTTCGCGCTCGTACAGCGCTTGGTCGTGGAAGACCCAGAGCGGTAGTGCGCCGGATTCGACCTGCCGCTCGACGTCGGCGAGTTGTCGATCAACCGGATCAAGCTGCGATACGGCGGCTGGAATGGACATGGCCTCTGCTGCTCTTTGTTCATTAGCAGGAGCCAAACCTGTAGAGATTATTTTCCTATAATGCAACTATAAAATTATATTACGTTTTATACTCTTTATACGTGTATAGACGGAAACCGCGATTGATAGCCAAGGCAAACGTCACTTTCCGCTCAGTTGCTCCATCGCTAGTTCAGCTTGAAGGCTTTCGACATCGCGGAATATCGAGGCCACGGCGAGAACCTTCCCGCCACGCTTGTAACGCACCACACAGTCCTTCAACTCGATGTTGCCCTCGATCGCCGTTTCGTCCCACTGCTCGGCGTGACCGACGTAGTTGATCGGGATGTCGTAGTGCTGGCTCCAGAAGAACGGCACCGCGTCGAACACTTCTTTCATGCCGAGCATGTTTCTGGCCACCGTCTGGCCCTGACGCTCGGCCACCACCCAATGTTCGACGCGAATTTTTTCGCCGAGATACGGGTCCGGCCAGCGGGCAATATCGCCCGCGGCGTAGATGCCGGGAGCGCTGGTTTCAAGATACGCACTGACCGCGACGCCGCGATCCATCGCGAGTCCGGCTTTTTCTGCAAGCGCAAGGCGCGGACGTACGCCGACACCGACCACGACAAGATCGGCTTCAAGCGATCGACCGCTTTTTAGACCGACACGGTCTCGGTCAATCTCGGTCACGGTGTCCTCCAGGTGGAAGACCACGCCGTGTTGCTCGTGCAGCTTCCGTACAAAATCACCCATCTCCGCACCGAGCACACGCACCATCGGCTTGGCCTCCGGCGCCACAACGTGAACTTCGACGTTACGCGACCGCAGCGACGCCGCAGTTTCGAGGCCAATGAAGCTGGCGCCAATGGCCACGGCCCGCCGCGCATTTTTGGCGGCTGTAACGATGGCGCGGCTGTCGCGCAGGGTTCGCAGCGTGTGCACGTGACCCTGATCCGCGCCGGGGATTGTCAGCTTAACTGGTTCCGCGCCGGTCGCGAGCAGCAGGCAGTCGTAAGCGACGTTTGGCTTGCCGGCGACCATGACCTGACGCGCTTTGACATCGATCCCGGTTACCTCTGTCTTCAGCCGCAGATCGATATGATTATCCGCGTAGAAATCATCGGGCTTCAGCGGCAACCAGTCTTCCGGAGCGCTCCCGGCGAGGTAGTCCTTGGAAAGATTAGGCCTGTCGACAGGCGGAGCATCGTCATCACTCAATAGGGTGATGCTGCCGCCAAAGCCGTGCCGGCGCAGCATCTCGGCAGCGGCAAAGCCCGCCGCGCCGCCACCGACAATCACGATGTTTTTCGGACTGTCCTTTGCCGTTAAAGTTGCCGGCTTATCAGGAGTGCGTTTTTCGCGAACGAAAATCCGGCCGTCGCGCTGCTCGACGTTCCAGCACACCAATGGACTTAGCGCCGGCGCCCGCACCGCCTCACCCGTCCGCAGGTCAAAGCAGGCGTGATGCCATGGACATCGCACCGTACGCCCATCCACCAGTCCTTCGGCGAGTGGCCCGTGATAGTGGGTGCAGTGCGCATCCACCGCTAGCAGCCCGTCGCTGGTCCGCACCACCAGAACGTCGTCTTGACCGACATGGCCGAGGAGCTTGCCATCCTTCAGTTCACTTTCAGCCACGCCTTTTGTCAGATCGGGTCCGGCCGGCTGCGCCTTTTCTTCAGCCATATTTTCCTCCTCAGTATCAGTTCGAAACTCAATACCCGGAAGAAGCTATTCGTTCCGCCCCATCAGGCGGCGCAAACCGCGGAAAAAGCTTGAATCAGAGCGTTCGCATCATCCAGTCCAGGAAGGCGTTGAAGGCATCCGGACTGGCCAAAAAGTAGATGACGATTGCCAAGGGAACGACAATCAAAAGGACGTCAAAAGCAATTTTCCAGGATTTAGGCATGGCGGACGGCCGCGGCGAAAGATGGTCTCACCTGAGCGATACACGGTCCCCAAGGCGAGAATTGGTGGGCGCAGTAGGGCTCGAACCTACGACCCGCTGATTAAGAGTCAGCTGCTCTACCAACTGAGCTATGCGCCCTAACCGACCAAGAATGTAAGGTCAGGCACTTCCACCATCGCCCGCGCTGCGACACGGCAGCCGGACAAGAAAGCCGCCAAACAAGGCGGCTTTCAGGGCTTGGATATAGCGGCCCCATCGACCGTGAGCAAGCCGGGGGCAGTGGGCAAGTCGGGCCGGTGAACAAGTCCGGCGTTGCGCGAGTTGGCCGCCGAACCGGCGCGGCCCTCATCCCACCTCTGTTGAGTGTAGCCGCCGCTCATCCGACTGGCCGCGCAACCGCCGCGCCATGAGCTTGTTCAGCGCTGCGATATAGGCCTTCGCCGAGGCCACGAGCGTGTCCGGATCGGCGCCCTTGGCGGTCACCGCCCGGCCCTGCTCCGACAGCCGCACCGAAACCTCGGCCTGCGCATCGGTTCCCTCGGTCACCGCGTGCACCTGATAGAGCTCCAGCACCGCCTCATGCGGCACCATGGTCTTGATGCAGTTGAAGATGGCATCGACCGGGCCGTTACCCTCGCACTCCTCGAGCGCGATGCGGCCGTCGATATCGACCTTCATGGTGGCGCGCTGCGGACCGCGGGTGCCGGCGATCACCGAGAGCGAGACCAGTTTGATCCGATCCTGCGCGGTGGCGATTTCCTCGTCGACCAGCGCCTCGATGTCTTCGTCGTAGACATGCTTCTTGCGGTCGGCCAGCGCCTTGAAGCGCACGAACGCTTCTTCGAGCTGGTTGTCGCCGAGGTGATAGCCGAGCTCATCGAGCTTGTGCACAAAGGCGTGGCGGCCGGAATGTTTGCCCATGACCAGCGAGGTCTGCTTCACGCCGACGCTCTCCGGCGTCATGATCTCGTAGGTCTGGGTGTGCTTGAGCATACCGTCCTGATGGATGCCGCTCTCGTGAGCAAAGGCGTTCCGGCCGACGATGGCCTTGTTGTACTGCACCGGGAACGACGTCGCCGCCGCCACCAGCTTCGACGCCCGCGTCAGCATGGCGGAGTCGACATTGGTCCAGTACGGCAACACGTCGTTACGCACCTTCATCGCCATCACGACTTCTTCGAGCGCGGCATTTCCGGCGCGCTCGCCGATGCCGTTAATGGTGCATTCGATCTGCCGGGCGCCGGCGCGCACGCCGGCCAGCGAATTCGCCACCGCCATGCCGAGATCGTTGTGGCAATGCACCGAGAAAATCGCCTGATCGGAATTCGGCACATTCTCCCGCAGCCGCTGCAACATCGCGAAATATTCTTCCGGCACCGTATAGCCGACGGTGTCGGGGACATTGATGGTGGTGGCGCCGGCCTTGATCGCCGCCTCGACGCAACGGCAGAGGAAATCGAACTCGGTGCGCGTGCCGTCCTCGCTCGACCACTCGACGTCGTCGGTATAGTTGCGCGCGCGCGTCACCTGCGCGATCACCATCTCGTAGACTTGCTGCGGCTCCTTCTGGAGCTTGTATTTCATGTGCACCGGCGAGGTGGACAGGAAGGTGTGGATGCGTTTGCGCTCCGCGGGCTTGATCGCCTCGGCGCAACGGTCGATGTCCTTGAACGCGGCCCGCGAGAGACCGCATATCACCGCCTTTTTGGCGCGCTTGGCGATCTCGTGCACGGCGGCGAAATCGCCTTCGGAAGCGATCGGAAAACCGGCCTCGATGATGTCGACGCCCATCTGGTCGAGCAGCTCGGCGACTTCGAGCTTCTCGTCATGGGTCATTGTGGCGCCGGGGCATTGCTCGCCGTCGCGCAAGGTGGTGTCGAAAATGACGACGCGGTCCTTATCGGACTTTGGCGGCGCGGCCTTCACGGGTTCGGGTTTGACTGGCGTGGTCATGACTTGCGGTCCTTCTCGTGCGCGCCCTTAAACTTCGGATCCGGGCGCTCTGTTGGGTTCTGCTGCTTGAAGCCGACCCCTGAGTGCCCAGGCGCATACGCCCAGCCGGCCCTCAGGGGGCAATAAGGAGCAGCAGCCCGCCAAGAAGCTGAAAACGCATGAGGGCAGCACCGGGCGCGGCCGTACGGCCTCCCGGGTCATCGCGCGAAAATCGCGGCGCGTCGACATTGCCTAACCCTCGTTACGCTCCAAAAGGTCGCGGATTTAGATGAATTCCGCGTTAAACCTGATGTAAGCCGGCTCCCTTGTAGCGGAAGGGCGCGCCGGTCTGCAATACGCTTGGGGGGGAGGAACGGCCCATGACCGGACCCATGACGGGACCCACAACCGAGCCAACAATCGGCCGCGCGATCCACGCCGACTTCATACAAATCGTGCGCGATATCGTCGATTTTTGGGGTTCGGATCGGACGCTGGGCATGCACAACGCGATGTACGTCAACGAGCTGGTGGACAGCTCCTTCGTCTTCAAGGACGGCGACCGCGTGCTGGCTTATCTTTTTGGCGTGGTCGCCGAACCCCGGAAGGTTGCCTATGTCGCCCTGATCGGCGTCCGCACGTCGCACCGCCGGCATGGCTTCGGCCAGCGCCTCTACGAACTATTCGAGGACCATGCCCGCAGCAGAGGCTGTGCGCGGCTGACAGCGGTCACCGATCCGTCAAACGTCAACTCGATAGCCTTCCACACCGGCAAGATCGGCATGAACTGCACCATCGTGAAGGACTATGGCGGACCGGGCCAGGACAGAGCCCTGTTCGAAAAAACAATCTGAACGCTATTTGTCCGCTTTCAATACGCGTTCGATCTTCTTCAACTCCTGGAGCGCCTTGCCCGTGACTTTCGGGTAGCTGAGCTTCAACGCCTCCATCGCCTCGATGATCGCCGCCGACACGGTGACCCAGGCGACATGTTTGTGATCCGCGGGGATCACGTACCACGGCGCGTAGTCGGTCGAGGTCTCGCGGATCATGTCCTCGAATGCATCCATGTAATTGTTCCAGCGCCCGCGCTCGGCCAAGTCGCTCTCGGAGAATTTCCAGCGTTTGTGCGGCTCCGTAAGCCGCGCCAGAAACCGCTTGCGCTGTTCTTCCTTCGAAATACGAAGGTGGAATTTCAAAACTAGCGTGCCATTGCGCACGAGGTGATGCTCAAAGGCGCGGATATCCTTGAAGCGATTTTTCCAGATGCTTTTCCCGATTTCGCCGGGCGGCAAGTGCTGCTTCTCCAGCAATTCGGGATGGACGCGCACGACCAGCACTTCTTCGTAGTGCGAGCGATTGAAGATACCGAGCTGTCCTCGTTCGGGCAGCGCCTTGACGGTGCGCCAGAGGAAGTCGTGACCCAATTCCTCGGCGCTTGGCGCCTTGAACGCATGCACCTTGCAGCCTTGCGGATTGACGCCCGACATCACGTGCTTGACCACGCCGTCCTTGCCGGCGGCATCGATACCCTGAAGCACGATCAACACCGCCCAGCGGCCGTCGGCGTATAACAGCCGCTGCAATTCCTCGAGCTGCTCGATGCTCTTTTCGAGAACGGGCTTGATGTCATCAATATCGGTGAAGAGGCCGAAACTCTCTCCGGGATCGTATTCGGAAAGCTTGAAACGCCCCGGCTTGTCGATCCGGCACTGTTTGACGATCTTGGCAAAATTCATCGCCGCCACTCGTATTCGATATAGGCTCGCAGATAATCGCGCATCCGGTTATCGAGATCGGCAGGCCCGCGCAGGATTTTGATCTCGACGAATTCGGGATGCGGATCCATGGCGAGATGCCGCAAGATGCGTGTCCGCAAATCTTCCGCGCTTAACGGCGGTCTGATGCGCTTCATCAAAGCAAAGAAACCGCGATCGTGCACAATGGTCCAGCTGGAATCGGTAAACTCATCGAGATCAAGACCGGTCTCCTCCATAAGTTCCCGCCGCTGGTTACCTGCGACATCGAGCGCGCCGCCTTCGAGGATATCGTCGAGGTCCGGCGTCCCGCCCGGGAAACTGACTTGCCCGGCCCCGGCGGTTGACGGCGCCATTTCGCCAACCACGAAACCACCGTCGGCGCCGCGCAATGCGGAGGCCGGAAAGATATTGAAGACCGAAGGGTCAGGAAAATCCCAATCGCGCCACGCCACGAAGCTGGCGTAATCGGTTTCAAAACAGGAGCCATGCAACACCCGGTCGCGAACCTCGTAGCTGCGCAGCATCATTACCGCGGCCGTTCCAGAGGTGCGACCGCTGCCGCTGCATATCGGCAAAAAAACGGTCGATCTCGGGACGCCGTGCGCGTGAGAATTCCCACGACCACGGCTCTACCTTGAATTCGATCCGGTCGATTTCAATGATTTCGATTTCAGAAGCATTTCGCGTCATCGCCGATACTTACGGCGATGACGCAGCGTATTGCAACGCAATGCAGTCAGATGGCCGCGGCTATTCGTGCCACGGATTGACGAACAGGCCGATCATGCCAGTCACGCCCTTTAGGTGCGCCGGCGGCGGGCCGAACTTCGCCGTCAATTCGTCCCGTGTCATGCCGGGAGGCAGTTCACCCAGAGCGAAATCCGTGGCGATAAGAGTGAAAGTATAATGGTGCGGTGTCTGGCCAGGCGGCGTGCACGGCCCCGAATAGAAGCCGACGCCCTGCGTGCTCTTGCCGCCGACGTACTTGTCGTTCAGCTTGCTGGACTCGCCTTCGGCAAATCCTGTGACCTTGCTGGGGTCGATGCCGTAGGTGACCCAATGGCTCACGCCTGACGGCGCGCGACCTTCAGGATCGAACATCAGCAGGACAAGACTGGTGGTGCCGGCAGGAACATTCGACCAGTGCAGTTCAGGAGAAACATTGTCGCCGACGCAATTCGGATTGTTCTTTGAATTCTCCTGATTGTTCGCCAGCTTCTTCGGCATAATCTTGCCGTCCTGGAAGGTCTTCAATTCCAGCGTGAATAGCCCGTCGGCGTGTGCCGCTGTGGCGACGAGACCAAGCGTCAACGTCGCGGCGATACCTGCAAACAGATGTTGTCGTTTTACCTTCATGTTGTTTCCTCCAATTGCCTTTTCTTACGCGCCGGCAGTCTAGCGGCCGTACGATTGAGAACAACCCCGTTACAGCGCGAAAAATCCCGGATGGAACAGGGAGGCGTTGACGCCTAAAGGTTCTTGATCAGGCCGGCGTCGATCAGCATGCGATTGAAACGACTCGCCTCGGCGCCGTTGGCGCAGCCGTAGAACAGTCCGTTGCAACGGACCAGGATTTTCTTTTGCTCGGAAAATGACGGGTCGAGCGGCAGGCCCGCCGCCTCCTGCACCACGATGGGAAGATACGGACCCTCAAGCGTGTCGAGCGCCGATGACATGTTTACCGGTTTGAAGTTGATCGCGTCGAGTGCGTAATAGGTAGTGAAGTAGCGTTTGTCCCACGCCATCAGCCGTTTTTCGATCAACTCGTCGTCGAGGCCGGGATCGAGCACGTGCGCGGCGAAATCCGGCTGATGGTCGCCAAAACGCACCAGCAGGAACGAGTCATTGGGATACAGCCGCTTCAACTGCGCTTTGAAGTCCGCGTAATTCTGCGCACTGAGCGCCTGGCGGCGAAGATATTCGTCGACCGGCGGCACGTTATCGAGATCCGTCCACTGCGGCAGCAACTCCGGCCGGTAGCGGAAATCCCAGGGGAAATGATTGGCCGCGAGATAGACGAATACGAACATCGGGCTGTGCTCGTGTTCGCTGCCGATCATTTTGGACGCTGCGTCGAAGAAGAAGCTGTCCGGCTCGATTTCTTTCGCGCCAAGATCGTGCTGGTCGTAGAAGTGCTGCACACCGGTCGTGGTCTGATAGCTGCGCGCGCTCATAAACGCGCCAAGCGCCGGATAGAGCGAGAACGTGCGGTAGCCGCACCGGCGCAGCGCGGCGGGCAAGCCGCGCTCGACGCGGCCGGCGGCAATGCGCGTCACGAAATAGGAGAAGCGGCCGAAGGAGCGCGCCGACAAACCCTCCAGCACATTATATTCGGTGAACCAGCTTGGACCGCCATTGCCCTCGACCAGGAAGTTGCGCTCCCTGCCGTCGAACGACTTGAAGTGAGCGCCGTAGCCGTCCGGCACCTTCACGCTCGGCGCCATGCGGATGTCGAAGCTCGAACTCGTCATGGATCAGGATGATGTGCGGCGGCTTCCGGTCGGGCCGGCAAGACGTCTCGCCGAGCGGCTGGAGGTGATCCGTGGTATTGGCGTCGGCTTCCATCAGGCCGTGCGTCATCAGTTCCGATATCGCGTCGACACCGGAACGCGCGAACGACGAAACCTGGTTGCCGCCGTAAAATGCTTCGAACGGCTGCATCGGCATGCGCATTTCCAGCGCTGTGAGGCCAACCACGCAGCCAACGGCTCCGGCCAGCGCTCTCCAGCGATGAATGCGGAATTGGTCGAACCGCCAGGTCACGACAACGACCGGGATCAGAATAAACAGGCATAGCGCAACGATCCAGCGCAGCGCCGGGAAGATCGTGAACAGGAAACTGACGGTGTCGGTGTCGATGATCATGAGATCGACGAAGTTCGCCGTCATCATCAGCACATGATATTTGAGGTCCGAGAGCAGGACCAAAACGGTCATCATCACCAGCGACAGCACGCCGGCGACCGCCGGGCGCCGGGTGAGTACCAGCCAGACGAAGTTCAGAATTCCCCAGGTCAGCAGGAACGCGCAGACCTCAACCGGCCGCGCCTCGGTGGCGAACATAATCGCGAGCGCGGTGAGGTGCGGAATGGCGATCAAGGCCAGCCGCCAATAGCCATAGCGGGCAATCAGAGCGGGGACGCCCAACCGATGACCAAGAGATGAGACGGCGGCACGCATGACTGGCGCGCGTGCCCGGAAATGACTTCGCCCTGAATAAACCCCGGCACACGGCGCTTTGTCATAAAACTGTATTTATTTGGTCGTGACAAGTGAACGTTTCGTCACGGACAGCGATCTTGCGCGTCGCGGTTAAGGCTGAACCCGGAATTGAGCTGGCCTCTGGAAGCGTGCCTTGTCCAATGGAAAACGGGCTCGCGGCCGCGAGCCCGTTCCTCAAATTACCGTAGCCGGGCGGGGATCAGTTCTTGGAACGGTCGACCAGCGCCCGTTCCTTGATCCACGGCATCATCTCGCGGAGCTTAGCGCCGACCTGCTCGATCGGGTGCTCGGCGAGTTTGGCGCGGGTGGCCTTGAACGAGGTCTGATTGACCTTGTTCTCCAGCATCCAGTCGCGGGTAAAGCGGCCGGACTGGATGTCCGTCAGCACCTTCTTCATCTCCGCCTTGGTCTGCGCGGTGATGACCCGAGGACCCGAAACATACTCGCCGTACTCGGCGGTGTTCGACACCGAATAGTTCATGTTGGCGATGCCGCCTTCGTAGATGAGGTCGACGATCAGCTTCACCTCGTGGACGCATTCGAAATAGGCCATCTCAGGCGCGTAGCCGGCCTCGACCAGGGTCTCGTAGCCAGCCTTCATCAGCTCGACGAGGCCGCCGCACAGTACGGTCTGCTCACCGAACAAATCGGTCTCGCACTCTTCCTTGAAAGTCGTCTCGATGATGCCGGCGCGGCCGCCGCCGATGGCGGAAGCGTAGGACAGGCCGAGATCGTGGGCGTTGCCGGACGCATCCTGGTGGACCGCGATCAGGCACGGCACGCCGGCGCCGCGCTGATATTCGGAGCGCACGGTGTGGCCGGGCCCCTTCGGCGCCACCATCAGCACGTCGATGTTTTTGCCGGGCTCGATAAGGTTGAAATGAACATTGAGGCCGTGCGCGAACATGATCGCAGCGCCGTCCTTGATGTTTTTGACGATGTGGTCGCGGTAGATGTCACCCTGCAATTCATCGGGGGTAAGTATCATCATCACGTCGGCCCATTTCGCGGCGTCGGCGACTTCCATGACCTTGAATTTCTCGGCTTCCGCCTTCTTCACTCCGGCCGACGTCTTGCGCAGCGCCACCGCGACATCCTTGACGCCGGAATCGCGCAGATTGAGCGCATGGGCATGGCCCTGGCTGCCATAGCCGATGACGGCGACCTTCTTGCCTTTGATCAAGTTCAGGTCGGCGTCGCGATCGTAATAAACACGCATGATGTCTCCACCCCCCACTCGGGCCTAGGGTTTTACGCTGGCCAGTGCCTAGCCGTTCGTTTCCGGTGCTGCTTCTAGGTTTTATGGGCGGCGAGGACAAGTCCGCCACGGTCGGAAGGACGCCGCAACGGCGGCTTGCCTTTGGCCTCGCACAGACCGTCGAAACGGGCGCGGGCCTGGGCGATTTTTGACTGGTTTCGGATAGCCCAGGAGCCGAGCGCCGAAACCGGGTTCAACAGATCGCGACCGAGCGGGGTCAGCGCGTAATCGACCCGCGGGGGAATGATTGGAAACACAGTCCGGGTAATGAGCCCGTCGCGTTCGAGGCCACGCAAGGTCAAAGTCAGCATACGCTGCGAGATACCGCCAATGGAGCGCCGCAGCTCATTGAAGCGCAGCGGCCCCTCGCCGAGGCGGGTCACCACCAGAACCGACCATTTATCCCCGACCCGGGCCAGCACATCCCCGACGGCCCGGCAGTCCGAAGGCAACTCGTTGTTCCTTGGTTTCATGAATGTGCCCTCTTGTGCGGTTTCCGCTTAGTCACTTATGTAGCCCTAGTTACGTATTATCACCGAGGACTTCAACATGCCCAAGCCAGAAGTTGCCGTGATCGTCGGCTCGAACCGCCGCGAGTCGATCAATCGCAAATTCGCCAAAGCCTTCGCCAAACTCGGCGCGGCAAAATTCCACGCTCATTTCATCCGCATCGACGACCTTCCGATCTACAATCAGGACCATGAAGCCAGCCTCCCTCACGAGGTCGCGCGCTTTAAGGAAGAGATCAAAAAGGCCGACGGCGTCCTCATCGTCACCCCGGAGCACAATCGTTCGATGCCGACAGTGCTGAAGAACGCGATCGACTGGGGCGCGCGCCCGTTCGGCACCAGCGTGTGGCCGGGCAAGCCGGGCTTTATCACCGGCACGTCGCCGGGCGTGATCAGTACCGCTTTGGTGCAGGCCAATTTGCGCACGGTGATGCTGGGTCTCGGCATGACGCTCCTGGGTGGCGAAGCCTATGTGCAGTTCAAACCCAACCTGTTCGACGACGACGGCAATATCAGCGACGAGACGACGCAGAAATTCCTGCAAGGCTTTGTCGACCGCTTCGCCGATCTGGTCGAAAAGCTGTCGGGCAAAAAGGCTTAACCCGCCGACAGCATCCCTTCTGGACCGCGCGCGATAGCGACCACGCCAGTCCGCGACACTTCGACAAGTCCCACCGGCAGCATCAGGTTGATGAAGCTTTCGATCTTTTCGGAAGCGCCGGTAATCTCGAACACAAAGCTTTCCGTGGTCGCGTCGATGACGCGGGCGCGGAAGGCATCGGCGAGGCGCAGCGCCTCCATGCGGTGATCGTCCTTGCCGCGCACTTTCACCATGGCGAGTTCGCGCTGAATGGCCGGGCCCGCCATTGTTATATCGACCACGCGGTGCACCGGCACCAGGCGATCGAGCTGGTTCTTGATCTGCTCCAGCACCATCGGCGTGCCCCGCGTCACGATGGTGATGCGCGACAAATGTTTCTCATGCTCCGTCTCTGAAACAGTGAGCGAGTCGATGTTGTAGCCGCGGCCGGCGAAAAGTCCGATGACGCGGGCAAGAACGCCCGGCTCGTTGTCGACGAGCACACACAACGTGCGCGTCTCGACACGCTCGCTGGTGGGTGCAGAGGGATAATGCGATGTCGCGGTGTTCACGGCTGTTCTCCTGAACTAAACCAGCATCTTGCCTTCTTCGGTGATCGCGTCTTCGATCTTCTCCGCCGCGTCGCCGAGCAGCATTTCGTTGTGGGCGCGGCCGGACGGAATCATCGGGAAGCAGTTCTCCGCCGGATCGACGACGCAATCGAAGATCACCGGTTTTTTCACCTCGATCATTTCGCGGATCTTGGCGTCGAGATCGGCCGGCTTTTCGCAGCGGATACCGTGCGCGTGATATGCATCGGCGAGTTTTACGAAGTCGGGCAGCGCCTCGCTGTAGGAATGCGAATAGCGTCCGCCATGCAGCAGTTCCTGCCACTGCCGCACCATCCCCATGTATTTGTTGTTGAGGATGAAGATCTTAACCGGCAGGTCGTACTGCACCGCCGTCGATATTTCCTGCATCGTCATCTGCACCGACGCCTCACCGGCAATATCGATGACCAGCGAATCCGGGTGCGCCATCTGCACACCCACCGAGGCCGGCAATCCGTAACCCATGGTGCCGAGGCCGCCGGAGGTCATCCAGCGGTTCGGTTCCTGGAACTGGTAGAATTGCGCCGCCCACATCTGGTGCTGGCCAACTTCGGTGGTGATGTAGGTGTCGCGATCCTTGGTCAGCTCGAACAGCCGCTGAATGGCGTATTGCGGCTTGATGATGTCGCTGGATGAGCGGTAAGCCAGCGACTTTTTTGCGCGCCATTTATCGATCTGCGTCCACCACGCCGCCAGCGCCTTCTTGTCGAACCGCGAGGCAACGGAACTCCATTGCCGCACCATTTCCTCGAGCACGTGCGCGCAATCGCCGATGATCGGCAGGTCGACCTTGACGTTTTTGTTGATCGACGACGGATCGATATCGACATGAATCTTCTTCGAGCCGGGCGAGAATGCGTCGAGCCGGCCGGTGATGCGGTCGTCAAATCGCGCACCGATGCAGATCATCAGATCGCAATCGTGCATCGCCCAGTTGGCTTCCCAGGTGCCGTGCATGCCGAGCATGCCGAGCCATTGCGGATCGGCGGCGGGAAAGGCGCCGAGACCCATCAGGGTGGAGGTGATCGGAAAGCCGGTCATCTTCACCAGCGCACGCAAATGCTCGGACGCGGCGCGTCCGGAATTGATGACGCCGCCGCCGGTGTAGAACACCGGCTTTTTGGCAGCCGCCATCATCTCGACCGCCTGCCTGATCTTGTCACTGTCGCCTATGACTTTGGGTCGATAGCCCTTGTGCAGGAACTCCTTCGGCTTGCTGTAAGTGCCTTTGGCGAACTGGATATCCTTCGGGATATCGACCACGACCGGTCCGGGACGGCCGCTCGATGCAATATGAAAAGCCTCATGCAGCGCCCGCGGCAGATCTTCGATGGTCTTCACCAGATAATTGTATTTGGTGCACGGGCGCGTGATGCCCACCGTGTCGCATTCCTGAAACGCGTCGTTGCCGATGAGATGAGTCGGAACCTGCCCGGTGAGCACCACCAGCGGGATGGAATCGCACAGCGCGTCGGTCAGGCCGGTAACGGCGTTCGTCGCGCCTGGGCCTGACGTCACCAGCACGCAGCCGACCTTGCCGGTCGAGCGTGCGTAACCCTCGGCAGCATGGACCGCGCCCTGCTCATGACGCACCAGGACGTGCCGAACCCTGTCCTGCGACTGAAACAGCGCATCGTAGATCGGCAGCACCGCGCCGCCGGGATAGCCGAAGATATGCTCGACACCCTGATCGGCGAGCGCCTCGATCACCATTTCCGCGCCGGTCATCTCTGTCATTGTCAGCTCCGCTCTCTGGCTTCCACTCAGGTTCTTCCGCTCGGCATTTCAGGCAATAAAAAAGGGACCTCGAAGGGCCCCTGGGTCGCGCACCGCCACGTTCGCGGGTGGATTATCCACCCTCGGCGGTGCGCCTCGCTACGAGAATCGTCACAACAGTCTGCACGGACGTACCCTTCATTGTGGTCTCTATCTTATAAGCATTACGGCAGCGGGGGTCAAGCCAAATACGGCGGGAATCCGGCGAACCGCCTTCGCAAAAACTTCAAACGGTCGTTTGAAATCGGAATCACAGGGCTAACTCGCATTCCTTAACTAACATGAAGTGCCTTGGAGCAGCCGCTATTTAGCGCGGCGCCGGACAAACAATTTCCAAGCGATGTTGCTTAATTATCGCAACGGGGATGTTCAGGCACTGACGGCTTTCTCCACAGGAGGCGTTATGCGCGCAGCTTATCTGCATCGCGTTGTTATCGGATTGTTTGCCGGCGTTACTTTGGCGCTAACGATCGCAATGCCGGCTTCCGCAGCCGAGCCGCCGAATGCCCCGGTGAACTCGACTGACATGATCCTGAAATGGGTCAACAACTACCGCAACCACCCTGACCCGGAGAGTTTGCCGGCCATTGTCCGCGCGTTGAGCTCGATGCAAGCCTTCAAAGATGCAGAGACTTCCGGCGCCTATGTCGGCTTCATCGCCGGCGTGTTGAGCGCCAATCCGTCGCGCGCCGAAAACCTGGTCGGCAAGATGCTGGCGATCGACCCGGCGGATCACTGGGTGCTGGTGCGCGCGGTTGCCTATTCCGGCTTGCCGCACTGGAAAGACATGCTGTCAAAATTCGCCGATCGCATGCCGATGCGCCGCGCCATGGTCGACAAATATATCGGCGGCGAATTGCCGACCCTCGATCAGATCAATTACGCGCCCAAAACACCCGGTGTCTGGGACAAGATGCGAGTCGCGCTGCAACTCACCGATACCCACGCCGAGAAGCCGGTGACGCTGGCGCCGAGCCCTGAACTGATCGACGTGCTGTGGGGCTTTTATCTGGCAACAGGCACGTATGCGTCGGTCGGACGTATCGTAAAGCTATTGCCGCTCGCCAACGACAAGGACAGTGTCGACAACCTTACCACCGGCAGCGCCGCGAAATTCACCCTCGCCAGCAACGCGGTGCGCGATCTCAATCTGCTCAATATGCTAAAATGGGCGGCGAAGAAGCAGCCGAAGGAAGTCACTGTTGTGCTCAACGACGTGATCGAAACCGCGGAGACCGTCGACACCGTGCACATGCGCAAGGAATCGATCGCCGCGATTGACGAATTGAAGCAGAAGGGCCCGGATTCAAAGCGCGAACTGTCCGGCTGGGGCCAGGTCGGCTCGGGCGCGCTGTCGATGGGCTGCGTGGTCGCGGCCGCAACCGGCCAGATCGAGCTGGGAATACCCTGCGTGATCGGCGGCGCCGCCTACACAGCCGGCATGCAGTACGCGACGCACTGACGGCGCGGTCGTGCGCCCTCTCGCCTCTGCTTGTAAGCCTTTGCTGTCCTCATTTGTGATTGGCATGAGAGCCCGTTTTTGCGGTACATGGCATCAGTACGTTCGGCACATGCGCAATCGATAGCGGGCGTTTGCAACCAGGCGGATATGTCCAGCCGATCAATCGATGCTCCGGCGGGTCGCACCGATTCATTCAGTTCGGCTGGAAAATTGCTGTGCCTCGCCGCGATTTACGCAGCCATCGCCACGATCATACTGTTGCCGGCGGTCTGGAATGGCTTCCCCCTCGTCTTTCCCGACACCGGAGGCTATTTGATCCGGCCTTTCACGCACGATCTTGATCTCGGCCGCTCGGCCCTTTACGGCGCATTTCTCGCAACCGGCATTGCCGCCGATTTTTGGCCTGTCGTTACGGTTCAGGCCCTGCTCTGCGCGTGGATAATCAGACTCGTCCTGCGAACTGAAGGCGTGACCAGCCTGGCGTTTTGGTTCGCTGTCGTGGTGGCATTGTGTGTCGGTACGAGCCTCCCGTGGTTTGCCGGACAACTTGAGCCAGACATTTTCATGCCGCTTTCGGTTCTCGCTTTCTATTTGATCGCATTTGCGGCGCGGAAATTGCGCAGGTGGGAAGTCGCGGCTGTGGTCACTCTCATCGCATTTTCAATCGCATTTCACATGTCTATCTACGCGGTCCTTGTCCTGCTGCTGGTTTTCTGCGGCGTAGTGCGGTTGGCAGCAACGCTGATACCGCTGCCGCATCCTCGATTGATAATTCCGGCCCTGAGCATTGTCTTGGGCATAGCGCTCGCGCTGGCGTCCAATTATGCCATTGCCGGAGCGGCGACCTTTACGCCGGGTGGTTCGATATTTTTGCTCGGCAGGCTTTTGCAAGACGGCTACGTCAAGGCCTATCTGGACGAAAAATGCCCCGATCCATCACTATCGCTTTGCAGTTATCGCGACGCGCTGCCGGATAACAGCGGCGATTGGCTGTGGGGCGCGGATAGCAGCCCGCTTGCCAAGCTCGGCGGCTGGCGCACCTTTACGCCAGAAGCCAACCGCATTGTTCGCGACATTATTCTGCAGCAGCCGGGCGCTCAAATTGGCGCAGCACTGAAGGAGACTTTCGCGCAGCTTGCCACAGTGGCGACCGGCGAAGGGCTCAATGCGACAAACAGCTGGCACACGCAATGGGCGCTGCAGATATATGCGCCGGGCGCCTTGCAACAATTCAACGCCTCCGCGCAGCAGCACAATGCACTCGATTTTCGTCTTATCAATGCAGTGCACATTCCATTGGCTCTCGGTGCGACACTCCTGCTTCCCATTCTGGTTTTGCTCTGCTGGCGGCGGCATCCAGCAACAGCCATGCTGGCTCTCACTCTATTCGCGGCTCTCGTTGCCAATGCCGCCGTCTGCGCGACATTTTCTGCCGTCGGCGATCGTTACCAGAGCAGGATTGTCCCGATTGGTGTTCTCGGCGCGGCGCTGGGCTGTTACCAGCTATTGCGATCGCGCGGGCGCAGCCGCAGCGGTCAGACGATCGACGACGCGACAGCCGAGTTTCCATCCTGATGACGGTTAGATGACAAACGCGATCTTATTCAATCTTGTACGGTGACGTGATACGCTTATCCTGAAACGGCCTGCATAAGCAGATGCGTATCAGCCGTTCATCCGAACCGTCATGTCTTTGGTTCTCGAGAGAAAAGAGTTGCCTGTCAGCCGTCCATTGGACGCGCTTGAACTTACGATTCTCATGCCATGCCTCAACGAGGCCGAGACGATCTCTGTGTGCGTCGAGAAAGCACAATCCTACCTGGCGCGCAGCCGGATCGCCGGCGAAGTGCTGGTTGCGGACAACGGCTCGACGGACAATTCGATCGCACTTGCCGAGCGAGGCGGAGCCCGGGTCATTGCCGTCGCGGAGCGCGGTTATGGAGCGGCGTTGCGCGCCGGCCTGATGGCGGCGCGCGGGCGGTTCGTCATTATGGGCGACGCCGACGACAGTTACGATTTCGGCCATCTTGATCCATTTGTCGCCAAGCTGAAGGACGGATGCGATCTCGTGCTCGGCAACCGATTTACCGGCGGCATTGCGCGGGGCGCAATGCCGTTTCTGCATCGCTACCTCGGCAATCCCGTTCTCAGCCTGCTCGGGCGCCTGCTCTTTCATGCTCCGGTCGGAGATTTTCATTGCGGGCTGCGCGGCGTCCGCCGCGACTCAATTCTCGCCCTCGATTTGCGGGCGTCGGGTATGGAATTCGCCAGTGAATCGGTCATACGAGCGGCGCTCGCTAATCTGGTGATCGCCGAAGTACCAACCACTCTCGCTGTCGATGGACGTTCTCGACCACCCCACCTGCGCACATGGCACGATGGCTGGCGGCATCTTCGCCTGCTTCTGATGTTCAGCCCACGCTGGCTGTTTTTTTATCCGGGCCTGGCATTGATGACCGCCGGCGCCATGGGCACTGCGCTGCTGTTTCCCGGCCCGGTCATGTTGACCGACCGAATTGAGTTGAATGAGCACACTTTCCTGGTCTCGGCGATCATTATCCTTGTCGGATTTCAGGTGATCTGCTTCGGAGTTATCGCCCGCATTGTCTCGTACGCATACGGGCTCTTGCCCTATTCACCCTGGCAGGCGGGGCTGTTATCGGCGGTATCTTTGGAGCGCGGTCTTGCGATTGCGTTGGGAATCATTTGTGCCGGCCTTGGCTGCGTCGGGTGGGGCGTTTGGCAATGGACGCTCGTTGACTTTGGACCGCTGACGGATCCCGCGGTGCTGCGCGTTCTGATTTGCTCAATGGTCTTGATTGCGGCCGGCGTTCAAGTTGCGTTCATGGCCTTTCTTCTCAGCATTGTCGGCATTCGCAACCGCAGCGAATTGCTCGAAAGGCCTTGATGGCGCGGCCTACACAGCCGCACGCCATACGTGACGCCCTCAGCAATTGGATCTCAAAATCGCGGCGTGCCGGGATCGAGACCGAGCAGCACGCGCCCCGAGATTTCGAAATTCACCGACGCGATTCCGACATGCTGGGTGGTCGCGTGGACATCGCGAAAGCAGCGCTCGATCGGATTGCTTTCGTAAAGCGCCGTTCCGCCAGCGGCGTTGTAGACCAGATCGACCGCTTGCGCAGACGCCGCCGCCGCCTGCGCCGCGGCGAGACGCGCGGTGGCGCGCTGCGGCACAGACGGCATGCGCCCGGACGCGACTGTGTCCCAGATGCTGTGCAGGGATTCGACCAAAA
The DNA here is from genome assembly GCA_963739945.1 of uncultured Alphaproteobacteria bacterium. Classification (GTDB taxonomy): domain Bacteria; phylum Pseudomonadota; class Alphaproteobacteria; order Rhizobiales; family Xanthobacteraceae; genus BOG-931. The sequence continues at coordinate 104,752 of CAVUCN010000014.1, forward strand.
AGGCCCGCGCCGAGCGCAATATCGCTTCGGCCTTGCCGACATCGGCCTGCGCGCTGGCCTTTTCACGAAGCCGCGACGAGGAGCCGATTGGCGTCTTACCCTCGGCCAATTCGATGAAAGCATCGATCGCCGCGCGCGCAATACCGAGCGGCACGCTGGCTAGCGCCATTTGGAACACAGTGATGAATGGCGCCGCGAACAGCGTGCCTTGGCGCATCGGCTTGGCGGTGAAAGCGGCAATCGCCCGCTCCTCCGGACACGAACAGATCGTTGACGCGGAAGTCGTGGCTGCCGGTGCCGCGCAGACCGCCGACATGCCAGGTATCGAGAATTTCAATATCGCCGGTCGGAAACAGCATCAGCCGCATGTCGGGAGCACCATCGGGCCCGCGGCGTGGCGCGTCATTCTCGTAAATGACGCTGCTACCGACGGTCCAGGTGCTGTGCCGGATGAAGCTGCCGAAATTCCAGCTGTCCACTGACACGAAAACCGCCGGGCACGGCGACGGCTTTGCCGGTCGGATTGATGGTGCCGGCAACGATGGTGCTGCCGTCGCCGAAGATTTCTTTTGCCACAGAGTCTGAGAGATAACCGGAAAGCCGGCTGTAGCCGGCCGAAACCATCGCGCACCAGCCGACCGCACCGTCGGCACGCGACAGTTCTTCGATGATGCGCAGGAAATCGAGCGTCGTGAGTTCGGGGCCACCGAGCGAACGCGCAAGCCAAATGGAGAAGAAGCCGGTTTCTGCCATTTGTTTGACCAGCGGTGCGGGAAGCGTGCGGTCGCGATCGATATCGGCGCGTACCGCGCGGATCGCCGGCATCAGTTCGCGCGCGGCGCGGACGAACTCTTCGGCGTCTTTTGGACGAACAGCAGCGGAGGACATGCTTGGCTCCGTTATCGAGATCCCGACCCTAAAGCCCTCACGGGTATTGCGCTATTGCCCTTCAACGCCGTGCAATCCATATCAAGCGAGCAGCCGATTTATGAATAATGGCGGCGGCATGGCCGCTAACTTCCGCGGGGCGCAACGACCCAACACTCTTCTCCCGGGACAATGCCATGAACACCAGTCCGGACTCATCGAATATTGCTGCTTCTTCGTCTGAAGCGGTTCGCGTCACCAGCTCGCAGACGATCGATATTGCTCGCGTTGCAACGCGGCGCGAGCATGATCTTCTCGGCGAGCTCGATGTCCCGGCCGATGCGTATTGGGGCATTCATACGCTCCGCGCGGTGACAAATTTTCCGATCACCGGCGTTCCGATCGGTCATTTTCCGGAATTTGTTCGCGCGCTGGTTCTGGTCAAGCAGGCGGCCGCGCGTGCCAACCGCCGGCTGGGTTATCTCAGCCCGGAGAAAAGCGACGCGATCGAGCGCGCCTGCGACCTCATCGCCAAAGAAGGCCGGTATCACGATCAATTCGTGGTCGATGCCGTGCAGGGTGGCGCCGGTACGTCGACCAACATGAACACCAACGAAGTCATCGCCAACGTTGGGCTCGAATTGCTCGGGCGTCGCCAAGGGCGATTACGCCGTGCTGCATCCGAACGACGACGTCAACATGGAGCAGTCGACCAACGACGCCTATCCGACGGCGCTTCGGCTTGCCGTCATCTTCGCGCTGAAGCCACTGATCAAGGCTGTGAATGATCTGGCTTTCGCCTTCGAGACAAAGGCGGTCGAGTTCAGCGATGTCCTGAAAATCGGTCGCACCCAGCTTCAGGATGCGGTGCCGATGACACTCGGACAGGAATTCGGGGCGTTCTTCGTCACACTGAAGGAAGACGTCGATCGCCTCAACGAGGCCAGCGCGCTGTTCCGCGAGGTCAATCTTGGTGCGACAGCCATCGGAACCGGCATCAACGCGGATTCCCGCTATGCACAGTTGGCCGTCGAGGAGTTGTCGCGCATCGCCCATGAGCCGATGATTTCCGCGGCCAATCTGATCGAGGCGACGTCGGATATGGGCGCGTTTGTGTTGTTCTCCGGCGTTCTGAAACGACTCGCCGTCAAGCTGTCCAAGATCAGCAACGACCTGCGCCTGCTGTCGAGCGGGCCTCGCGCGGGATTGGCAGAAATTCGCCTGCCGGCGGTTCAAGCCGGTTCCTCGATCATGCCGGGCAAGGTCAATCCGGTTATCCCGGAGGTGGTCAATCAAGTCGCCTTTCTGGTCATCGGCCACGACCTCACCGTGACGATGTGCGCAGAGGGCGGCCAGTTACAGCTCAACGCGTTCGAGCCGACGATCGGTTATTGCCTTCTGTCCTCAATGCGAAACCTCACCGCCGCGGTGGCAACGCTGACGACGCGTTGCGTGAACGGGATCGAGGCGGACCGTGAGCGCTGCGAGGCGCTGGTGGAAAATTCCATTACACTGGTGACGGCGCTCGTCCCGGCGATTGGCTACGAGGCATCGACGCGCGTGGCGATGCGCGCGCTGGCGGAAAAGCGTGGAATTCGCGACATCATCCTCGAGGAAGGCTTGCTCACGGCGGAACAGCTTAACGAGCTGCTGAAAATCGAGGCCATGACCAAGCCTTCGCGTGCAGGCAGAATTGCCAAGCCGCCCGCAACGTCTAGTGGCCGGTGACGATCCGCGTCACTTCCTCTGGATCGTTGGGTAGCGTGTTGCCGCGCCAAACAATGTGCAAGTCCGGCCTGACCAGCAGATAGTCGAAACCATAGACGTCACGCACCCGCGCGTTGTCGATATCCAGTACCGACAACGGCGCCCCGACTTTGCTGAATGAAAGCTGCAGGCACGATGCTGCGGACTTGGTCTTGCCGAGGCGCAGCAATGTAAAACCGTCGCCAATGCGGTCGTGGACCGAGACTTTGCCGGGTTCGATCCAGACATGCGGCAGGCGTGCACCCGGCCAGCATGTCGGCTCATAGTCCTCAATGTTCGGCGCCGGGCCGCCCGGCTCGTTACAAATCACCGGTGAATCGTCGTAGCGGTAGCCGAGCTCGGCGCCGATGACCTTGAAGGTTTTCGGCGCTTCGACCTTTGCCAACTCAAGCAGGTGCTCAAGCGCCGCCCTGCCCTCCGGCGTATCGTCCTCGATGTCCGGACGCCAGGCGGAGCGCCAGACCGCGCGGCCGCTGGTGCCACCTCCTGACGCCTTGACGTTGATGGCGCCGACCTGGCGCCGCTCGGCTTCGTAGGATTGCAGCAAACGCGGACCGCCCCAGCCTTGCAGCGTCGCCGCGAGCTTCCACGAAATGTCGATCGCATCGCCGACGCCGGTATTCATGCCGAGCCCGCCGGTCGGGATCACAAGATGTGCGGCATCGCCGGCGATAAAGACGCGGTCTTCCAGATAACGCTCTGCCAGCAAAAGCCGCTGCACCCACTTCGCGCAATGCAGCATTTCGTACTTGACCGGCGTGCCGACCGTTTCCTCAAACAGCGTCGCCATATCCTCGTCTTTGTCGACAATGGCATGAATGGTGAAATGCTTGCGCGAGTCCTGGACGATGAACAGCGTCCAGTGATCGTCGATGCGATTGTAATGGCGCGCACGCGGAGCCTTTACCTTGTCGTAAAGCTCCGGGCAGTGAAACAGCGCCTGGCGCATTTCGCGTAGATGCCCATCGCCATCCATCTTGAAGCCGAGCTGCTTGCGAACCACGCTCGATCCGCCATCGCAGCCGACCACGTATTGCGCACGGATTTCAGCGCCTTCGCCATTCGATTTCCGGATATGCGCGGTCACGCCGCCGGCATCCTGTGTGAACGATTCCAGTTCGTGGCCGAATTTTACGTCCACATTCGGAATCGTCTCGACGATCGACTTAAGCAGCGGCTCGAGCGTGTACTGGGAAATAACCTGATACGGCTCAAGCGGCATCGAGTCGTCGAGCGTGGCGTCACGCTTGACCTTGGCCTGCTCTACCGTCGGATGCGACATCTTGAACAGCGGCGGCCGCATCAGATCGAACACCAGATAGGTGTCCATCGGCCAGTCCGGCGGATAGCCGGCAGCGCGCACAGTATCGGCAAGACCGAGCCGGCGGAAAATCTCCATGGTGCGCGGATTGCAGCGCTCCATCTTCGGATAACCGAGCGGCGCGTCATTTTTTTCGATGAGAGTGCAGCGGATGCCGCGTTTGCCGAGATCGACACTGAGCGTGAGGCCGACCGGACCGGCACCGACAACCAGAACCTGTGTATCCATGACCTTTTTCTTGATGGGAGCGTGATCTTGCGGATCAGACTCAATCGACCGATGCACCTGAACGCTTAACGACCTCGCCCCAGCGCACAATTTCAGAGCGGACGAACGTCTGCAACTCTTCTATGGAATGGCTCCCCGCCGGAACAAGCCCGAGCCGGGTTATGGATTCCCGCGTGCTTGGCAACGCCATGATGGCTTCGAGTTCATTGTGCAATTTATCCGCGATCGGCTTCGGCACCGCCGACGGCGCCACCACCATTTGCCAGGCCGCCGCGTCAAAGCCCGGTACGCCAAGCTCGGCGATCGGCTGAAGATCGGGCATCGCCGCGGCGCGTGTCTTGGTCGTGACGCCGAGTGCACGCATCCTGCCGTCCTTGATCAAGGGCACCGACGAGGTGAAATCGGTGAACATCACCTGGATGCGGCCGCCCATGAGATCAACCTGCGCATCGACCACCGCCTTGTAAGGCACATGCACCATCTGGATGCCGGCCATGGCGCTGAACAGTTCGCCGTTGAGATGAAATGGCGAGCCAGGTCCGGTCGAGCCATAGGACAGCTCGCCGGGGTGAGCCTTGGCGTAGTCGATCAATTCGCGCACCGAGTGCACCGGCAAATCGTTATTGACCACGAGGACAAACGGAATTGTGGCAATGAGCTCCAGCGGTACGAAATCCTTCGCCGGATCGTACGGCAGATGCTTGTAGAGCGTGGCTAGGATCGCAAGCGGCGTGCTGGTTCCCATCAGGATTGTGTAACCATCGGGCGACGACTTCGCGACCATGTTCGACCCCGTCATGGTGCCGGCGCCGGGCCGGTTTTCCACCACGAACGGTTTGCCCAGCCGTTCGCCGAGCTGCGGCGCCAGCAGCCGCGCCAGCAGATCGGTCGCCGCGCCCGCGCCGGTCGGCACAATGAAGGTGACGTTATGCGCCGGATAGTCCTGCGCCAAAGCGCTCGCAGCGCCGAGCAAGACAAACAGCAACGCCGCCACCGCTTCGATCATGTAACCTCGCAGGTTCGAAACCCGTACATATTGTAAGCCATCGCCATACCACTTTGGGCAATTCACTTCGACACCGCCTGCAATTGCTTTTCAATCTCGGATTGTGCCCGATCGGGTGCGACCCAAACGAAACTGGAAAGCTGATTACGGAACCAGGTCGCCTGCCGCTTGGTGTATTGCCGCGTTTCCAGTTTTGCGTGTTCCACCGCTTCGGCGACCGGCACCTCGCCTTTGAGGTGGCGAACGAGCCACGGCACGCCGTGAGCCTTCATCGCCGGCAGGTTCGGATTGAGATTTCGCGCGGCGAGCGCGCGTACCTCATCGAGCGCGCCGGCAGCCATCATCGCATCGAACCGGCGATCGATCCGCTCCGCGAGTTCCTCGCGCCCGACATCGAGAAAGACTTTGGCCGCATTCGCAGGATCAAGGCTCGCCGGCAATCCTTCCTCGTGCCAGGCCAGCAACGAGCGGCCGGTTGCCAGCACGACTTCGAGCGCGCGCGTGACGCGCGCGCGATCGTTCGGCATCAATCGCGCAGCGGCAACAGGGTCGCGTTGCGCCAGCTCGGTATGCAGCGCTGCGGCACCTTGGCTCTCAAGCCGTGCGCGCACATCAGTGCGAATATCGGCTGGGATAGGCGGCACGGCCGCCAGTCCTTGCGTCAGCGCCTTGAAATAAAGGCCAGTGCCGCCCACCAGGATCGCGACACTCCCCTCCTGCCTCGCTGTCGCCAGCGCGGCTGCGGCATCGACGCACCAGCGGCCGGTCGAGTAGTTCTCCGCAGCGTCCACGTGGCCATAAAGCCGGTGCGGCGCCTGGGACTCGTCGGCCGGCGCCGGCCGCGCGGTGATGATGCGCAGGTCACGGTAGACCTGCATGGAATCAGCATTGACGATCACGCCGCCAAGCGACACGGCGATCTCGAGCGCCAGCGCCGACTTGCCGCTCGCCGTCGGACCTGCAATGAGGATCACCTTCGACACGTGACCGGCCACTCCATTCTCCGCCCGTCGGATCGCACAGCATGTTCTACGTGGCAACGCTGATTTCGCGCCCGGACCGCCCGGTGGTAACCGATGCCCTCGCGCAAAAAGCAGCACGGTATCTGCCTCATGGCCGCCCGGTGGACTGGCTGCATCCCGGCGAGGCGGTCGATATTGCGTTCCTGGCTGACGATATCAATGACGCGGATACCAGCTCGAACGAAGAGCGGGCCTTTCTCAAGGATATCAGCAACGATTTGCGCGACATCGCCGGGGCCGAGGCCATCGACGTGGTTGTGCAACGACAGGACGGCCGCCGCAAGAAGCTGCTGATCGCCGACATGGACTCCACCATGATCGGCCAGGAATGTATCGACGAACTGGCCGATTATGCCGGCGTCAAGGATCGCGTCGCGGAGATCACCGAGCGCGCGATGCGCGGCGAGATTTCATTCGTCCCTGCATTGCGCGAGCGTGTTGCTCTTTTGAAAGGGTTATCGGCTTCCATCATCGAAAAAGTAATAGCCGAGCGCATTCACCTCACACCAGGTGCACGCACGCTGATTGGCACAATGAAGGCGAACGGCGCTTATACAAGCCTGGTGTCCGGCGGCTTTACGGCATTTACGTCAAATCTCGCCGCCCAGATCGGCTTCGACGAGCAGCACGCCAACACATTACTGGTCGACACGGCAGGCAATCTAACCGGTGAAGTTGCCGATCCGATTCTTGGACGTGAGGCAAAACTTGAAACGCTCAACGCGCTTCGCCAGCGCCTACATCTACAGCGGGAGGACACACTCGCGGTCGGCGACGGCGCCAACGATCTGCCGATGATCCAGGCAGCCGGTCTCGGCATCGCCTATCACGGCAAACCGGCGCTACGCGAAGCCGCCGCGGCTTGCATCGATCACGGCGACCTCACTGCGTTGCTCTACGCGCAAGGCTACCGGCGCGAGGAATTCGTCGAGCGCGCATAGATTGTTCGCTGGAGCATGATCTTTTCGGACCTTCCTTCGCCCGCCGAAGCATGCGCGAGAAAACTGCCCAATAGGCGACGACGGGCTTCGCGAAGGCGGGAAACCGGAGTCCACTCTTCCGGATCAAGCTCTTACTGCAGATTCAGCGCCACGAACCGGGTCTCACCGACACCGTTCGAGACCAGCAGCACGGCAATCTTCTTGCCCTGGGCCTTGAGCTGGTCGATCCGCGCTTGCAATGCCGACGGATTGCCGACGGCCTCGTACTGCACTTCGACGATGATGTCACCGGGCGACAGCCGTTTGTCGGGCTGCGAGCGGTCGACGCTGCCATCTACGCCGGTGATGACAACGCCTTTGACGTTATCCCGGATCTTGAACTTCTTGCGCAGGTCGTCGGACATGCTGGAAAGCTCGAGACCGAGCGTCTTCTGTACCGTCGACTTCTGCTCCGGCGGCGTATCCTGCTTGGGATCGTTCGAGGCCACCTTCTGGGTGTCGTCCAGCCGGCCGATCTTGACCTGATGGGTCTCTTCCTTGCCCTTGCGAATGATAATGACGTCAACCTGCTTGCCGATCGGCGTGTCGGCAACGATACGCGGCAGGTCGCGCATTTCCTTGATGTCGTGGCCGTCAAACTTGACGACGACGTCGCCGGGTTCGATGCCGCCCGGCTTCGCCGGCCCTTTGTCGTCGACGCCGGCGACGAGCGCGCCATGCGGCGGCTTGATGCTCAGGCTCTCGGCGATGTCATCGGTGACCTGTTGAATGCGAACGCCGAGCCAGCCGCGCCGCGCTTCGCCATAATCGCGAAGCTGGTTGAGCACCGGCACTGCGGTGTCGGACGGCACGGCAAAACCGATACCGATCGAACCACCCGACGGCGAAATGATCGCGGTGTTGATACCGATGACTTCGCCGTTGAGATTGAACAGCGGCCCGCCGGAATTGCCGCGATTGATCGCGGCGTCGGTCTGAATGTAGTTGTCGTAAGGCCCCGACTGGATGTCACGATTGCGCGCCGAGACAATGCCGGCGGTCACCGTGCCGCCAAGACTGAACGGATTGCCGATGGCGATAACCCATTCGCCAAGCCGCAGCTTGTCGCTGTCGCCGAACGCCACAGCCTTGAGCGGATGATCGGCTTTTACCCGCAGCAGCGCGAGGTCGGCCTTTGAATCCTTGCCGACCAGTTGCGCCGGCAGCTTGGTGCCGTCGTTGAGAATGACATTGATCTCATCGGCATCGGCGATGACGTGATTGTTGGTCACGATCAGGCCGGACGGATCGATGATGAAGCCGGAGCCCAACGAGTTGACGCGGCGTGGTGATTTATCGGCATCGCCGTTGTCGCCCTGCCCATCTTGGCCACCCGGACCGCCCTGGCCGCGATGCTTCTTGAAGAAATCCTCGAAGAATTGCTCCATCGGCGAACCAGGCGGCAAGTCCGGCATACCGGAAATCTTGGCGTCGACTTTTTGTGAGGTCGACACGTTGACCACGGCGTCAATCACCTGCTCGGCAACGTCGGCAATATTCTCCGGTCCGCGTGCCGCCGCAGGCCACACCGGCAGCAAGATTATTGCCGCCGTCAGCGCAGCGATCAGGCCGAATTGCCGGGAATTGAACTGGCGAGACATGGATGTCAGCGCTCCTGAAAGGACTCGAATTGGCTGGGAAAGTGCCCCCGTCCTGCCCCTGGCGCAAGGCCAAACGCGGCGGAACCGCATGAGGGAACCGGATTGGGGCGGAAAAGCGACTCGCGCGGAAACGTATTCAACGACGCACCAGATAGACGATCAAAACGCCGGCCAGCGCCGAAACGATTCCGGCAATCCGCAAGGTCGTATCGGACATTTCAAGCACCGTTGTCATCGCCCGTTTGGCGGCGCCGGGAAAACCGGCGAGGCAGAGACCTTCGATTGCGAACAGCAGGCCGAGCGCGGCGAAAAAATCGTGCATCCGCTCAACTTTGCTTGTTTGCTATTTCGTCGGGCTCGGCGAGCCTGGTGCCCCGGCACCCGGGCCTGAATTGGCGTTGCCCAATGGATCACCGAAGTAACGGAAAAAATTGGAGTCCGGTCGCAGCACGAGATTGGTGTCGCCCTTCTGCATGCTTCTGTCGTAGGCCTGCATCGATCGATAGAAGGCGAAGAAATCCGGATCGCGGGTGTAGGCATCGGCAAAGATGCTGTTGCGTTCGGAATCACCCTGACCGCGAACGGTCTCGGATTGTTGATTGGCTTCGGCCACAAGCACGGTGACATCGCGATCAGCCTTGGCGCGGATTTCCTGGCTCTTCTGGCTACCTTGAGCGCGGAACTCCGCTGCTTCGCGCTGACGTTCGGTTTGCATGCGCTGATAAACCGCCTGGCTGTTCTGTTCGGGCAGATCGACGCGGCGGATGCGTACATCGACGATGTGAATACCGAACGGTTGCGCATCGCGATCGAGCTGGTCGCGCATCTGCACCATCAACTCGCCGCGCCGGTTACGCACCGCATCGGAAAGTGTAGCCGCGCCCAGCACGCGCCGTAGCGCCGAGTTGAGCAGGATCGAAAGTTGCGAGGTCGCGCCGTCCGGACCGACGGTCTGATAAAACTTGAGCGGATCGGCAATGCGGTAGCGCGCGAAAGCGTCGACAACCATCCGCTCGCCGGCCTCGCCGGCACCCGGAACCGAATTGTCCTTGCTAGAGGCGATCACCTCCTGCGACGTCGAACTCGACGGCGAGAATGCGCTTGTCGATATAGATGACCGCATCGATGAACGGCAGTTTCTCGTTCAGTCCCGGCTCGGTGACGACGCGCACCGGCTGTCCGAGCCGCACCACGAGCGCCTGTCTGGTCTGATAGACGGTGAAGAACGTGCTGTAACCGACGATCACCGCGATCAGCAGGATGACGGCGGCAGCGCCGCTGGCGAGACCGAACCTCATGGTTTACCTCCTGCAGGAGCCTGAGGTGGCTGTAGCTGCTGCGTCAGACCAGGGATCGGGAGATACGGCACGACGCCCGGCGAGTTCGCTCCGGTGTCGATGATGGTCTTATCGGTATTGGTGAAGACGCGTTCCATGGTCTCGAGATACATACGCTCGCGGGTGACGTCAGGCGCTTTCTTGTACTGGTCGTAGACCTGAAGGAAACGCGAGGTCTGGCCCTTGGCGTCGGCCACGGTCTGCGATTTATAAGCTTCCGCATCCTGGACGATCTTGGCGGCGCGTCCGCGCGATTCCGGCACAATCTTGTTCGCATAAGTCTGCGCTTCGTTCTGCGCGCGCTCGAGATCCGAGCGCGCCGCCTGCACGTCGCGGAATGCGTCAATGACCTGCGTCGGCGGGTCGACCTTCTGCAACTGAACCTGCTGCACCACGATACCGGCGCCGTATTCGTCGAGAGTTTTTTGCATCAGCTCCTGCACCGCGGTCTCGATGGTCTGCCGCGCGCCGGTGAGGATAGGACCGATATTGGAGCGCCCGACCACCTCGCGCATGGCGCTTTCCGCCACGGCTTTCACGGTGCCTTCGGGATTCTGAATGTTGAACAGATAATCGCCGACCGCACTCGGTTTGACCTTCCATAGCACTGAGAAATCGACATCGACGATATTTTCGTCGCCGGTCAGCATCAGGCTTTCTTCCGGTACGTCGCGCAGCGTCGTGCCGCGGCGCATGTCGTCGGATTCGCGAAAGCCGATATTGAGCTTGTTGACGCGCAGCGCCTGCGGCGTCAGCGCGGTCTCGATCGGATACGGCAAGTGATAGTTCAAACCCGGCTGGACTTCGCGGTTGAACTGGCCGAAGCGCAACACCACGCCGAGTTCATCGGGCTCGACGCGGAAGAAGCCGGAAAAGCCCCACAGCGCGATCACTGCAAGGACAAGCAGCGCCAGACCACGGCCGCCCAGATTACCGGGCATGAGGGACCGCAACTTGTCCTGGCTGCGGCGGAGGAAATCCTCGAGATCGGGCGGCCTGGGCCCCTGCGATTGCGGACCTGAGCCCCATGGGCCTTTCGACCCTGAGCCCCACGGGCCGCCGCCGGATTGGTTATTCCACGGCATCAAGCGATCTCCTCGGACGCCGGCCTTTAGGCCGGGCGATTGCGGGGGTTTATAGGGGAGCGCCCGGCCCCTTACAACGCGCAGTCACGCCGCGCTCAGATAGGTATTCCTGAGAATTAGGGCAGGCCCTGCGACGACACGTTCGCGCATCGCCTTAATTAATCATTGCCGCAAATAGGTTACGAAGGCGAACGCCGCTTCGTCCTCCACGCCCGCCGGATGCTCGTCGCGCGCGCTTTCACGCCAAAACTTCGGATCGATCATGGGGAAACGCGCATCGCCATCGACCGCCTTGTGGACATGGGTAATGGCAAGCTGCGTCGCCTGCGGCAACGTCTGCTCATAAATATCGGCGCCGCCGGCAATCACGATAGCATTCGTATTTCGGCGCTGCGCATCGCCGCGCGCCACCGCGAGCGCAACGTCGAGACCGGGCGCGACGACGACTCCCGGCGCTGCGAAACCGCGATCACGGCTCACAACGATTGTCGTGCGGCCGGCCAGCGGCTTGCCGATCGAGAGAAAGGTCTTCCGCCCCATCACCACCGGCTTTCCCATGGTGAGCGCAGCGGAAATGCTGCATGTCCGATTTGAGCCGCCACGGCAGCGCATTGCCGCGGCCGATGATGCCGTTCTCGGCGATTGCGGCGACCAGGACGACGTTCATCCTGTTGAAATTACTAAGCCGCGTAATGCGCGGTGCGAAGTTTTGGAGCAATATAGACGACAATTACGCTTTCAAAATAAAACCCACCTGTAAAAGTGGTATCAAACTGTCGTCCTATATCTTCTGAGCTGCGAACATATGCGCTAATTGCACGTGCCCGCGGTATCTGTTGAGCATCGACGAAAACATCAGATAAGGAAAAAGCAGAGCGATACGGCTGATCGACCATGATCGCTGAAGCGGCTTTAGCCAATTCTCGCTGGTCATCGCTTGAGTTTGGTACTAAATAACAAACCCATCGCTCTCTTTCCTCAGCCCACTCCCAGTAAGCAGCGAGTAGAGGCGCGCCGCTACGGGCCAAACGATCAGCCAACGTGCGGGAGGCCTCAAACTTTCGCTCTACCAGCGAGCGATCAACCATTGGAGTAGCCCTTCTGTGTGCCTATCGCCGGCAACCGCGTCTATCATAGCCGTTGATTCAGCACTGGTCCAAACGGCGTACCGAGCTTGTTCCGTCCAATTTTTGACAATGGACCATCGCCGATCAAGTTCAGAGTTTGCTCGTTGCGCGGCTTGCAGCTCGGCTTCCAGCCCCGCTAGGCGGAGCAGGTCCGTCAGATCATGAGTATAGACCTTATTCACTAAGCTTCTGTCAGGAATCTCGTCTCCACGAAACTGCTTGGCAATTATGGCTTTGAGAGCGCATTCAATTGCGTATCCAGCAAGATAGTAGGCGCCCGAAGGCTGATTATCCCGAAATAGTATCTTCGCTTCATCAATTCGAAGCCGCGCCAGCTTCTGGAAGAGCGCTCTTTCGTTTGCCATCACACCGCGACCGCGGCCTTGATGTGAGGATGCGGATCGTAATCTTCGAGCGCGAAGTCTTCGTAGCGCAGCGCGAACAGATCCTTCGCGTCCGGATTGATCGTGAGCTTCGGCAACGGACGCGGCGCCCGCGACAATTGCAGATGCGCCTGTTCAAGATGGTTCAGATAGAGATGAGCATCACCGAAGCTGTGAACGAATTCGCCAGGCTTCAATCCCGTTACTTGCGCGACGACCTGCGTCAGCAGCGCGTACGACGCGATGTTGAACGGCACGCCGAGGAAAACATCCGCCGAGCGTTGATAGAGCTGGCACGACAGCCGACCCTCCGCGACATAGAACTGAAACAGGCAATGGCACGGCGATAGCGCCATCTTCGGCAGGTCCGGCGGATTCCATGCGGTGACGATGATGCGGCGCGAGTCCGGATTTTTCCGGATCGTCTCCACCGCATCCTTCATCTGGTCGATCGACGTTCCGTCCGGCGCCGGCCACGAGCGCCACTGCTGGCCGTAAACCGGGCCGAGATCGCCGTTCTTGTCGGCCCAGTCGTTCCAGATGCTGACGCCGTGATCGTTGAGATATTTGACGTTGGTGTCGCCGCGCAGGAACCACAGCAGCTCGTAGATGATCGATTTGACGTGCAGCTTCTTGGTCGTGACCAGCGGAAAGCCGTCGTTGAGGTCGAACCGCATCTGGTGGCCGAAGATCGACAGCGTCCCGGTGCCGGTGCGGTCATGCTTTTCGGCGCCCTCGGCGAGCACCCGTTCCATCAATTCGAGATATTGGCGCATCGCCGGTTCCAGCCGAGTCGGCTTCACGAGCTTACTGTCAAATGAGCGGCCGACGAAGGCCGTGCAAGTCCTGGCGAACTATGGCAAGACTGCTGTGGATCGCCTAAACCAGGCCCACCAGCCCCAGAACCGCGGCGGCGGCAAAGACCCAGATCGGATTGATCCGCGCGAAGTAGCAAATAATGGCAGTTGCGGCGGTGACAGCGCGCGGCCGCCCAGCCGTAATCGGCGGTGGTCGCGATCACGGTCGCGCTTGCCGCGATCAGACCGATGGTCACGGGAACGAGGCCGCTGCTGATCGCGCTGTGCCAAATCTTGCCTCTGAACCGCTCCGACGCACGGCCGACGAAATAGGCGGCGACACTGGTCGGCCCGCACATCGCCAGCATGGCAACCACGGCTCCGAGTACGCCAGCGACATGAAAGCCGACCAGCGCGACAATGATCAGATTCGGGCCCGGCGTGAGCTGCGCGAGCGCGAACGTATCGGCGAACTCCCGGTCGGTCAGCCAGTGCTGCACATCTACGGCATAGCGGTGCATTTCGGGTATCGCCGAATTGCCGCCGCCGACGGAAAACAGCGATAGCACCGCAAAGAAGCTCGCCAGTGTAAGCAGCGTACCGGCACCGGACTTCATAGCCGCACCCAAGCGATGCCGATGCTGACCGGGATGAGCACCGCCAGCACCAGCGGCAGCGGCCAATGCACGATGCCGATCGCGGCGAAGGTGGCGATGGCGACGAGCGGCATCGCCATCGAGCGGCGATTGACGAACAACGGGCGCGCCATCTTCGCCACCGTCGCCATCATCAAACCGGCGGCAGCCGAGGCGATGCCGGTGAGCATGCGGCGCAGCGCCGGTATATCGCCGTAATGGGCGTAGATCGCGCCGATGATGATGATCAGCAGCATCGGCGGGCCGAGCAGACCGGCCGATAGCGACCAGCGCGCCGGGCACGCCGCGAAAGCGCGAGCCGAAGATGACCGAGAAGTTGATAATGTTGCCACCGGGCAGCATGGCGCAGAGCGCGTAAGTCTCGTTGAACTGCTCCGGCGTCAGCCAGCGGCGCTCCTCCACCATCATCCGCCGCGACCACGCCAGCACGCCGCCGAAGCCGTAAAGCGAGATCGTCGCGAAGGTGATGAACAGTTCGGACAGACTGGGCCGCGGCGGTGCGGCGGGCGGCGAGGCGGTTATCGAGGCAGTCATGCCATTCGTTTAGCGCCCGCATTCATCGTCGGCCAGACGAAAAACTACGGCTTCAGTCCGAGCGCAACGTCGTCGATCAGCGCGCCGAGGAACGCCGTAGCGCGTGCGTAAATTCCCGGCGCCTCGCTCTCGCGCGGGCCACCGATGGCAAGCTTGAGGTCCGGCTCCTACCCTGCGCAGCTGAAAGCGCAGCCACAGCCCGGCATCGCGGATTGATTCCGCTTCGCCGAGCACGCACGACCAGCAGCGGCTTGCGGTAGCGGTGCGCGAGCTCCTGCGCCAGCGCCGTGCCTTTGGAAACGCCAGCGCCACTGTCGTCGATCACGATCATGCAGGCGTCAGCGTCGCGCACGTTCCACTCCGTGCGCTGCGCCGGATCGGCCAGCGGCGTTTCCTCCAGGTTTGGATATTGTCGCCAACAGGCCGGGCGGCACGGCCAGATCCTCGGCCCAGCCGCCTTTCGGGCACCAGCCGCCATAATCGATGCCGCGCGCAATGGCGACATCGAGTACCGCGCGATCGACGCCGGTCTGGCCTCCCGAGACAAGTTTCATGGGGGTTTGGCTCTGCTCTTCTTTCCGCAACCTTTTGCGCTTATATTCATCCTGCCGGCGCAAGCCGGATATGGTGATAAACAGCCGTTGCAATAAACCTTTCGGACCCGGGGGCGGTACCCGGCAACTCCACCATTCACGGGGTCGAAATAGGATCGACGAGGGCGTAAAAGGCGCGCTTTTACCCGGGATGGTTCCGGCGTTATCGGGCCAAACTCATAGTTGCCAATGACAACTATGCTCCGGTTGCTCTGGCTGCGTAAGCAGCTCGAAAGACCGATTTAAAGCCCTAACGGGTTAAGCTCCGTTAGGCGGGGTTCGGAGGCACCTGGCAACAGAAGCCTCCACTTTCTCCCCATACTGGCAGTCAACTTGCATCTGGACCTCTAGGATTCGCGGCTTATCTGTCGTCTGATTGGGCTTCACTGATTCCTGATTCCTGCCATGGACCACATTCGTTACGACCTTCTCGCCCAGGCGGCCTTGCGCGGCGTCGTCCGCTCCGTGCTGTCGGATACCGCCGGTAAGGGCTTGCCGGGCGATCATCATTTCAAGATCACCTTCGACACGACCGCGCCCGGCGTAAAGCTGTCGGACCGGATGCGGGCGCAATATCCGCAGGCAATGACCGTCGTGTTGCAGCACCAGTTCTGGGATCTGGCGGTCAACGACGATAGATTCGAAGTCGGCTTGTCTTTCGGCGGTGTACCGGAACGCGTTGTCGTGCCGTTCGAGGCCGTCACTGCGTTCTTCGATCCGTCGGTGCAATTCGGCCTTCAGTTCGAGACAATCGAGAACCTGGCAACGGACGACACCGGCCCGATCAAGGATCAGGACGTGCAGCCGACAGCGGCGAGCAAGGCCGAAGCCCTGCCGGCACCTGAACCGGAGCCCGATCACGAGCCCGGCGGCGCCGAAGTCGTGCGGCTCGACCGCTTCAGGAAGAAGTGAAGACCCGCACCGAAACCAATTCGTTCGGCCCTATCGAAGTAGCGGATGATCGTTACTGGGGCGCCCAGACCGAACGCTCGCGCAACAACTTCCGCATTGGCGAAGAGCACATTCCGCTTCCGATTGTCCGTGCGCTGGCCATCGTCAAGCGCGCCGCGGCGGAGACCAATCTTGCGCTTGGTTCGCTCGATGCGCGCCGTGCCAAGACCATCGTCCGCGCGGCTCAGGAAATCGTCGACGGCAAGCTCGACGAGCACTTTCCATTGTCAGTTTGGCAAACCGGCTCCGGCACCCAGACCAACATGAACGTCAATGAGGTGATCGCCAGCCGCGCCAACGAGATGCTCGGCGGCAAGCGCGGCGGAAAATCGCCGATCCATCCCAACGATCACGTCAATATGAGCCAGTCGTCGAACGACAGCTTTCCAACCGCCATGCATATCGCGGCAGTCATGGAAATTCAGCAGCGGTTGTTGCCGGCTCTGACGCATCTGCAGGCCGCGCTGAAAAAGAAGACCAAAGAATTCAGCGCCATCGTCAAGATCGGGCGGACCCACACCCAGGACGCGACGCCGCTCACGCTGGGCCAGGAATTTTCCGGCTATGCGGCCCAAGTGACCTCAGGCATCGCCAGAATCAAAACGTCGCTGAAAGGGCTTTACCCGCTGGCGCAGGGCGGCACCGCAGTCGGCACCGGTCTCAATGCCAAGCGCGCGTTCGCCAAAGCGTTCGCGAAAAGAGTAGCGGTCATCACCGGTCTGCCGTTCGTCACCGCGCCGAACAAGTTCGAAGCACTGGCATCGCATGGCGCATTGGTGTTTGCGCACGGCGCGCTCAATGCGCTTGCGGCCGACCTCTTCAAGATCGCCAATGATATTCGCTTTCTTGGTTCCGGACCGCGCTCAGGCTTTGGCGAACTGATCCTGCCGGAGAACGAGCCGGGCTCGTCGATCATGCCGGGCAAGGTCAATCCGACCCAATGCGAAGCCATGACGATGGTGTGCACGCGCGTATTCGGCAACGACACCACGGTCACGGTGGCGGCAAGCCAGGGCCATTTCGAACTCAACGTGTTCAAGCCGGTCATCGCGTATTCGGTGCTGCAATCGATCCGGCTGCTGGCCGACGTGTCGAACTCCTTCACCGATCATTGCGTTGCCGGCATCAAGGCGAACGTGCCGCGGATCCGCGACCTGATGCAGAATTCGCTGATGCTGGTCACGGCGCTGGCGCCGCACATCGGCTACGACAAGGCGGCGCAGATCGCGAAGACCGCGCACAAGAACGGCACGACACTGCGCGAGGAAGCAATCCGGCTGGGCTTCGTTACCGGCGCCGAGTTCGACCGGCTGGTGAAGCCGGCCCAGATGACCCACCCGGATCCCTGACCGCCGCGTGCGGCGCGCTCAGTTCAATTCACTCTACGCATAGTGCAGTCAGTTGGTGGAAGCCGGCAACCACAGCAGCAAGCGCGCGGGGCTGCGCTGGCGCCAATTTCACTAGCGATCTCATAACCTTGTCCTTCGGTGGCTGGTGCCGTGATCCAGTCTGAGGGTATCTGCGTATCAATTGCGGACCACAATTGGGCCTGGATGGTCCTCAATCGTTACTTGGCTACCGCCGGGTTGTTGGATGGGTGACGTTGTTAATCTCCGCGTTGCGCGAAAACGGCAAAAACGCCGCGAAGCGGAGCAATCCGCCGCGGCCAATCGGCTTTCTCATGGCCGCAGCCGAACCGAACAAAACCAAACGCGCGCTGCCAACGACAAAGCTCAGACCAAGCTCGACCAGCACCGGGTAGAAACGGGAGATCGACAATGAAGTCGCCAGTCATCAAGCGCTCGATCGTCATCGCAGGCCATAAAACGAGCGTCAGTCTTGAGGACGCCTTCTGGAAGGGACTGAAGGACATCGCCGTGAGCCGGCAACTGACGTTGTCGGACCTCGTCGCCACCATCGATACCGGCCGGCCCCACGGCAACCTGTCGTCGGCAATCCGGCTGTTCGTGCTGAATTATTACCAGGCCAGGACCAACGGCCACGGCGAAGTCGATCAACTGGACCATGACATCATGATCGCGCCATCCGTCGCAGCTTCAGTTCTGCGGCCGGAGTAAATCCAGCGGCGCCCGCTTGTCCGGGCCCGCCGTGCGCGGCGGGGCCGGAATTGGCAGCGGCGGCGGCACTTCCTGTTGCAGCAAATCCGGCTTCTGTGCACCCGTAGCGGCCGCCGTCATGCCCTCGACAGATTCCGGATTCCGTCAGCGTACCGCGCGGCGCCGCGCGAACGACGGCAAAATTCGGACGGATCGCGCGGCCGATAACGTCTCTCCGCCTGTTGTCCTCGATCAACTCTAGGCGGCGCGTCTGAAATTCGCTGGCGCGCAAAGCGAGCCAGCCGGTCAATGCCGAAACATCGATCGATTGCGCCGGAGCCACCAGCGGCCCTTTCAGCAGCATGGTGAGTTCGGGCCGCTTGCCGATCAAGGCATGCGGCGGCGGATCGGCTGACAGATTGAGGCGCGCATCGACTGTCCCGGTGTTGAGATCGAAAGTGCCGGCGACGCCGAGCGCACTGTTGTCTTGTCCGTGCAACGTTACGTTGGCGATGCTGACTTTGCCGCTGTTAATCGTCATCGGCGCATCGCCTTCTGAAACGACAAGGCGCCCGTTTCCGAGCGTCGCCTTGACGGCGGCCTGTGTCTTTGCCGGATCGATCGCATTGGCCTGATCGGCCGTACGCATCGCGGCGACAAATGCGCCGGTATCGAGCCCGCCCAAGCTTGCATCGTTCAGTGCGACCGTACCGTTGCCATGCAGCGAACTTACCGCTGCCGCAGGCGTCGCGCCGATGCTGTCGCCGTCAAACTTCAGTGTCAGATGTCCCGCGACAGTCTTGTTGTCCGCTTGCAGAAGTGTTGCCGCATCGGCGTCGGCCAGTTCGACATGGCCGTGGCTGACGAGACCGTCGGCATTGCGACGGAACGACAGCCGGCCGCTCAAGCGGCCGCCGGCGAGGTCGCCGTCGAGATTATCCAGCGTGACCTCGGATGCACGAAACTGCGCAACGCCTTTCAGATCGCCGGCATTCAGGGATGGCGTGAAGGCAGCGTGGTCGAACTTGAACGTCACTGCACCATTGAGTCCGGCAAATGCGCCGGCCCCGACCGCTGCGCCCGACCAATATGCAAGGCTACCGGGGGCCTGCCTTGGCAGTCCCAACAGCAACGCCGCAACGCGGGCGCCGTCGGCATTATCGGCGGAGACATCGCCATCGATCGTAACCGGACTTGCAAGGCTGACATTCACGCGTCCCCGCACCGAGCTCTTGCCGACAGAGGCGGCGATTTGCGTGAAAGACAGATCGCTGCCGGAAATTGCAGCGGCGGCGCGCGCCGAAACCGGAACAGCATCGCCCGGCTGTCCGGTCATCGCCTGCTGCAGCGGCCGCAAATCGGCGATAGTGGCCAGCATCTGCAACGTGCCGGTTGGCTTTGCGTCACCGCCTACGTTCAGGATGCCGCGCGCCGCGGTATTTAGGCCACTTGCTGCCAGCGTACCATCGACGCGCAGATCGCCATTGATCGGTCCGTCAACCGTCAGCGTTGCCCGCCCGGGAAGCTGATCGACACCGAGAATCCGGTCGACGCCGAACAACGCCGCCAGCGCGGTGCCATCGTCGGCATCCAATCGGCTTTCAACGTGAAGATGCGCTGAACCAGGTTGAGAGCGCTCGCCCTGTGCATCGGCATTGAGCGCAAGGCTCATCAATCCGACCTGACCGTTGAGATCGAGCCTGACATCGCTGCCGGCCGATGCCTTGTCGACAGTGACAACCGCGTGGACCTTCGCCGGCACCAGGCGATCCGCACCACGGCGCAATGCACTGGCCGCCTGGGGTACAAATTTGTCGACGAGCGTCGCAAACCCGTCGAGCGTACGCGCATCGAGATCGGCATTAATGTGTCCGCGCGGCTGCGATGACAGCTCGTCGATACGGCCCTTGATATCGAGCGCAGCCCCGGCCAAAGCGCCGACGGAAAGCTGCTCGATCTGCAAAGCACCTGCGTCGAATTTTACCTGCGTCTTTATGGCTTGCGCATCGACTCCGGCAAAAGTCGCCTTGCCGATATCGAGGTTGAGTGAGCCGGCCCGCGGCAAGGTGAAGCCGCCGGCATCGGCCGCCGACATCGCAAAAGCCGACAACGCGTCGAGATTGAGTCGCGTTGCATGCAGGTCGGCCTCGACGACGGCCGGCTGATTGTCATTCGGCCACGTGTAAGCGAGCCGACCGTCGAGGCTTTCCCGATCAAGCTTCACCGTAAGCCGATCGACCGCCAGCTTGTCGCTTGAGATGGTGAGATCGCCATGCGCGTTCAGCGTGCCGGTTTGCACCGGCGGCGGTCCATTCCGTCCACCGAGCCATGCCATCAGTGTCTCGGCGTCGGCCGACTGCAGCGAAGCAGGCCCGGCAAAGGCAAAACCTTGCTGGGTCTGATTGAGCATTCCACTGAGATTGACGGTGGTCAGTCCCGGGGCGCGGAAATCGAGAGTATCAATGCCCCAGCCGTTGCCGTCGAAGCGCATCTTGCTGTGAAGCGACTGGATCGTCGTACCACCGACGGTCACGCCGTCGATGGTCAGGGCAACGTCGCCAGGCATCGGCGGTCTCGCGGCCGCAACGAAAGCCTCGACGAAGCTTCGCACGACAAGAAGCGGCGGGCGGCGTGTCATGTCCGGCGCGGCAAGCGCGCGATCGGCATCAACCTCGAGCGCTTTGACCGAACCGGAGAAATGCGGATGATCGCCGAAAGTTACGTCCGCGTTGCCGCTGAAATTGATCGCACGCTCATCCGGCCCGTATTGCAGCACCAGATCGTCCAGCTTCGCCGATGTTGGCGTGGCCTTTATCGTGCCATTGGCGCGCCAGGGATCGCTCATGACCCGTTGACCGTTCGACAGCGTGACACCAACCAGACGCGACAGTGCAAAAGTGCCGGCGAATTGCGGCACGCCGCCGTCGAAGGTGAGCGTGCCTTCGACAGTCGTCGTTAGCGGCTGATCCTGCGGATCGGCGCCGAGTCTGATTCTGAACCCGCTGCCATCGTCCGCCTGCGCTCCGGAAATACGATAGTTAAACGGCTCATCGTTGACCGCGAACGAGCCTTCGCCCCTGAACGGCCCGGCAAGCGAGCGGACGTCGCCGGTGAAGGAAAGATTGCGCAGCACCGCGTGCGCGCCAGATACGGCATCAGCGAGAATGATGCTGCCACCCTCGACGCTGAGCCGGGATACCGACAGCTCCTCGGACCGGAATGAGCGAGTGACGCTGGGTAGCACTAACGCCCCGGTACGATCGAGAGTCAGCACGATCTGCGGCGCGACAAGACGCGCTTCGGTCGCCTCCACACGGCCGCGCACCAACGGCGGCAGCCGGACCTCAAGTTCGAGCGCGTCGGCACGCAGTTGCGGCACGCGCCCCGGCTCACCGATCACGACGTCGCGAAGCTTGATGATCGGCGAAGGCAGGATGCGCGCATCGATCGTGCCGACATGCACGTTGAGCCCAGTAAGACGGCCGACTTCACTCTCAAACTCGGCACGGTAGTGATTCCAGTCGACAACCAGCGGCGCCACCAGCGCGGCAACAAGCGCCAGAATGATCGCAATAGCCAGTCCGAGCAGTGTCGTCTGCACGCCGCGTCCGATCTCCGCTTCATCAGCCGGCTGAAACTTTCACAAACTTAAGGGAGGCCAGCACCGATTGCACGCCTAGAGCACCCGTCTGATCGGCGTTCAGGGCGAATATGTGCCGCTTGCAACCCGTGCTGAGTTAGGCTCACCTGGATGTGGCCCGGCAAAAAGCAACGCGAGCTTCGTATTTCACACACTAAGGCGTACACTCATGCTTGCTGTCCGATTTCCCTCGAAGCAGCCATGGAACGGACATTGCAAACCGGCACTACCCTGGGGATCGCGCGCCGCGGCGCCAAGCCGAAGGCGGCAAGCCAGTCATCTTTTTAAAAGCCCGGCTAAAGCCCGCTTCAGATTCGTAACCAATCCGAGCGGCGATGTTGGCGAAATTGGTATTGCCGCTGCTCAGCAGTTCTGAGGCGATCTGCATACGCCATTTGGCGAGATAATTCATTGGCGGGATGCCGACAAGCGCCGAGAAACGCTCGGCAAGCACCGAGCGCGACAGGCCGGCTTCCTTACCGAGTTCCTCGATCGTCCAATTGTACGCCGGCTTAGCGTGCATCAATGACAACACCCTGCCCACCGACGGATCGCGCAGACCTGCCAGCCAGCCGGACTGTTTCGGCGGAAGCGTCTCGATGTAGCGGCGGATGACATCAATAAACATCAACTCGCTGAGCTTAGTGAGAACACTTTCGCCACCACTGCGCTTGTCCGCAGCCTCCGCCACCGCAAAGCGGATGAATTGCCCGATCAAGCCGGCGCCATCGTTGCGCGCGTCACCACCCTTGATCACAGGCGGCAAGTTTCCCAACAACGGATTGAACGGCCGCGCATCGCAGGCGAGATAGCCGCAAACGAGCCTCGCAGAGCCAGCGCCGGCCCCGATATTGATGCGAAACGGCTTCTCGCCGGTCGCGGCAATCTCAACTACGTCGGGCGTTGCTGGGTCGGCATGCATGCCGGGCCTGCTCGACATGACATGCGGCCGACCATCGGTGAAAACGACCACTTCCCCGGTTTGGAGTGCGATGGGCTCGCCCCCGACCGCGTTGGCGTAACAATGGCCGGCGGTCACGACATGGTACGCGATCAGATGATCAGCCCCCGGCAAGATCTTCGGCAGGACCACGTCACGGGCTGGCGATCCGACGGCCCACGGCTCCTCAGCCACGATCTCGAAAAAAGCCGCACCGGTTAAACGCACCGTTTTCAAAACGTCGGATAATGCGTCCGCGCTCATCCAGCCCCCGCAGGAAGGCGTCCCATTGGTCGAAGTTCCGCGAATTCCGGACGAGGTGTCAAGCAATGCGGACGTGCGGTCATTCAACCCGCCGCGCTAATCCTTAGTTATTCGCCGTACGGCGCCGCGCGACGGCGGTGCACAAAGTCAGTCAAATTAAGCATGAGGCTAAAAATGACTACGTATAAGGGTGCATGTTTCTGCGGCGCCGTGGAAATCGAAGTCCATGGCGCTCCCGAAGCCATGGGATACTGCCATTGCAGTTCCTGCCGATCATGGTCGGCCGGGCCGGTGAACGCTTTCACTCTGTGGAAGGCGTCAAACGTGAAGATCGCTAAAGGCGCGGAATTCCTCGGCCACTTCATGAAGACGCCGCTGAGCGACCGTCAGTACTGCAAGAAGTGCGGCGGGCATTTGATGACCGGCCATCCTCCGCTAGGCCTGATCGACGTCTACGCTGCGACCCTTCCGACGCTGAAATTCAGTCCAGGCGTGCACGTCAACTATGCCGACACGGTGCTGCCGATGAAGGACGGGCTACCGAAGCTGAAGGACTTTCCCGCCGAACTGGGCGGTTCGGGCGAGATCGTTCCCGAATAGCGTCCGCGACGAAGAAAGCAATGTAAGACGGAGAAAACAATGCAAGCTGAGAAATTTCGGACGACGCAAGGTCCGCTTAAGGAACGCTACCGGACGGATGCCAAGGCAGCCCTTCTTACTTTGAAGGCCAAAGGCACGGCCGACGACTTAACCGTCACCTGCAAGGTCGAGACCGGACGCGGACTTCGCGGTCGCCGGCATCCATCCGAAATGCGGCGGGACCGGACTGGATCTCTGTTCGGGCGATCTGTTGCTTGAGGCGCTCGTCGCTTGCGCCGGTGTTTCATTGAAGGCAGCCGCGACTGTGCTCGACATTCCGGTCAAGTCAGCAGTGATTTCGGCGGAAGGGGACGTCGACTTGCGCGGCACGCTCGGCGTTGCGGAGGAGTGCCAGTCGGCTTCAAGGAAATCCGCCTGCGCTTCGACGTTGAGACCGAGGCAGCCCAGGACAGACTTGATCAGCTTCTCAGCGTTACCGAGCGCTATTGCGTGATCTTCCAGACGATTTAGAACAGCCCCAAGACCCGCGTACGGATTGACGCTGCCCGGCGTTGAGAAGAATTGAGCGGATTCGCTGTGCCCCCAATGTTCACTAGAGACGCTCCCAGCGTCACAAAATTTCCCGTCACGTGAGCGGTGAAAAGGCCCTACAGCCCAAGGAATCCCGCCGTATCGACGAAACCGCCGTTGAAGCTTAGCAGTCCCGGAACACCGAGTTCTTCATCCGCGAATTCCGGAATTCCGGCTTAGGCTGCCGCGTCAGGACGGAGCATGAGTTGTGCCGCCGGAGAAAAAACGCGCCGGCGCATAAGCGCTATCGCGACCATCCCGGTGATACCGGAGGCTGCGAGGATCATGGCGACGATGATGAATTGATAAATGCCCGCATAAACCGGGCTGGCTCCCGATAGCAGCATGCCGGCCATCACGCCGGGTATCCACACCAGGCCCAGCGATTTGAGCATGTCGAGGCGCGGCAGCAGGCTGGCATACACCGCGCTCTGTACGTAAGGCGCAACGGTAGCGGTGGGCTCGGCGCCAAGCGCCAGGCCTGTCTCAATCTGCCCCCGATGCGCCGTGACGTCAGCACGGAAGCGTTCCGCCGCTTGCGCGCAGGCGTTCATGGCGTTGGCGACGATCATGCTTCCCACAGGAACAAGCATGGCGATGTTGGATTTGAGCGTGCCGGTTGCAAGCATGACTGCAATAACCACTCCCGAGCCTGCAAAAATCGCCCAGAAGGATAACGGCACCGAACCGGCTATTTGTTTCATGCGGCGTGCCGCCGTCACCGCTGCCGCAGTCGTCATCATCAAGAGGATGAGCGCGCCGATAAGCAGGCTGCCGCGCAGCAACAGAGCCAGGACAATTCCCACAAAGACCATCTGGACCAGGCCTCGGCCGATCGATAGCGCCGCCTCGCGTTCCACGTGCACATCAAACCAGCGGCACAAAACCACAACGGCCAGACAAAGGGCGACAGCACAGGCGGCCTGGCCGATACCGACCGTGATGTTGCCGTTCAGAGTGTTGAGCAAGTCAGCGATCACGCAACACCTCCCTGGTAGGGCCGATGGCGCGCAGGCGACCGGCCTGCATGACCATTGTCCGTGCCGCCATGCGTTCAGCCTGGGCCGGATTATGGGTAACGATCAAACAGGTCATCCGCCGCTCTTGAACGATGCCGAGGACGAGTTCCTCTATGCCCCGCGCCGAAACCTCGTCGAGGGCCGAAGTCGGTTCGTCCAGCAACAAGGCCTCGGGAGCGTTTGCCAGCGTCCGCGCCACTGAGACGCGTTGCGCCTCGCCACCGGACAGAGTGTCCACGTCGCGGCCCTGATATCCGGACAAGCCGACGCGCGCGAGCAGAGCAGCGACCTCGTGTTCGCCAAACGTCTCACCGCGCTGGCGCCTTCCAAACCCGACGTTTGCAGCGACCATCCCGGGAAACAGGTAGGCCGCCTGCATCACCATGCCCACCCGCCGACGCAACTCCCGTGGCGGGATCGAGCGGGAGTCTTTGCCGTTGAGAACGACGGCACCGCTTGTCGGTTCGTCGAGCCGATTGATAAGCCGCAGGAACGACGACTTGCCAGCGCCGCTCGGACCGACAATGGCCACAACCTCGCCAGGCTGCACTGCAATGCTGATGCCGTCGACGAGAACCTTATTACCAACGGCGCGGGACAAATTTTTCGTTTCGATCATCAGTCCCTGTTGCAACCGCATTTCCGCGTTGCCGGTAATTTCAGCAAATTTGACGATGGCTGCCATGACTGACTCTCGACTACCGTCCATTCATGCGGCGGCACGCGTCGGCGGCGCCATGAATTCGGGCCCGACCGGATTCACAATCGCCTCCGACAGAATGCGATCGATTTCGGCCATAGCGGACGAGTCGATGCGCCAACCGGACAAGCCCACGATCGGGCCAAGCTGGTCCGGCCGCCGCGCGCCCCAAAGGGCGATCGTCGAATCCTGCCGGTCGAGAATCCACCGCAAGGCGAGATGGATGACGCGCTTGCCGTAGTTTTCTTGCGCGAAACGGTCGAGTTCCTCGACGGCTTGCAGGTATTGCGCAAAGCGCGGAGCCTGGAACTTGGGGTCGCTTTTCCTGAGATCATCCCCGCCAAACCGCGTCTGACTCGTCATGCGGCCGGAGAGCAAACCCCTGCACAACGCGCCGTAGGCAAGCGTAACAATTTTCTTTTCGTGGCAATAAGGAAGAATGTCGCGCTCGACGGCGCGCTCAAACAGATTGTATGGCGGCTGCGCCGTATGCAAAGGCGCAACTCCGCGAAAAGCCTCCATCTGCGCGGGACTGAAATTGCTGACGCCGATCGCCCGGATTTTGCCGGCGCGTAATAGATCCGCCATCGCCGTGGCTGTTTCCTCAACCGGCACCTTGGGATCGGGCCAGTGCACTTGATAAAGATCGATGACATCGGTCCGCAGACGCTGCAGCGAATCGTCGATCTCTTTGTGAATGCGTATCTTGCTGGCGTTGCGGAACGGCCGGCCGTCTTTCCAATCGAGGCCCACCTTGGTCGCGATCGCGACGCGCCGACGCCGCCCGCCCTGTGCGAGGGCTTTGCCGACAATTTCTTCGGAACGGCCGAAGCCATAGACCGGGGCCGTATCGATCAGTGTGATGCCGCGATCGACAGCCTCATGAATGGTGCGGATCGCTTCCGCTTCATCGGTCCCGCCCCACATCCATCCGCCGATCGCCCAGGTTCCGAGCGCGATGCGCGAGACTTTGAATGGCGTGGCGAGATATTCCATCTCGGTATTACGAGAGTTGGTTTGTGAGGTCATGGTTTTGGATCCTTCTCTTGTTCATCGACTGGCTGTTGATGAGTTCAGTCGGCTGTGCGGACGAACCGCATGCGATCGGGCTTGCTCAGCTGCAAGCAAGAAACCGGGGCGCACAAAGCGTACGCCCCGGTTTTCTTTCCTCGCATTAGTGAACCAAGAGTTCCTGGTTATAGCCGGTGCTGCCACCGCCCGTGTCCGCCGGAGCGTTTGAATTGACAGTCGAAGCGGCGGACGGAACCATGTCGTAAAGCTTGCGAGCAGCCGATGGCGTGCCATCGACGGTTTGCTGGTAGCTGAACGGCGTATTGTTGCCTGTTCCGATCGCCGGATCGAACGACTGCGCGAACGCCGGCGAAGCCATGCCGAGGGTAGCAACGGCGAGCATCACGGCGAGTTTTGACTTGGTAGTCATGTTCATTCTCCTGGGTTGAGTGTTGGAGCAAGCAACGGCGCCATGCCATTGCCGCCCGGGAGATGGCTTGTTGCCCCGTCGGAGGCGAACTCATCTCCTGCCGGGAGACGTAGGTCCGCGGATGATATAATGGAAATGCATTGTGTTTATTGATACATGTCCGATACGAATATACGGTCGAGATGACGGAGGCCGATGTGGCAGCAACCGGCGTTAGACTTCAGCGCAATCGATCTCAATCTGCTCGTGGTCTTTGACGCGTTGATGCAGGAAAGACATGTCACGAGGGCAGCAGCCCGGCTGGCTCTAAGCCAGCCGGCTCTAAGCCATGCGCTGGCACGATTGCGTCACATGCTGAAGGACGAACTGTTCATCCGCACCCCGAAGGGCATGATTCCGACGCCGCGGGCGGAGCAACTTGCGTTGCCGGTCAGATCGGCTCTGGACGGATTGCAACATTCACTTGAGCCGACGCAATTTATTCCGTCCGAAGCGACAAGCAGTTTTCGGATTGCCGCGGACAACTATTCGGCAGTTGTATTGGTCGGGCCGTTGGCCGGGCGTATCATCAAGATCGCCCCAGGGGTAACTCTCGAGTTTCGGCCAAGCGGTACGCTCAATATCCTCGACCTGCTCGATCGCGGCGAATTGGATTTGGCGATCGGCCCCTTCGCCCAACAAGGCGAACGATTTTCGCGCTTGTCACTATTGCAAGACGAGTTCGTTGTCGTATTGCGCAAGGGGCACCCGGCGGCGGGCACTCGCGAACTGTCGCTGACAAAATTTGCTTCGCTGTCGCATCTTTCAATTTCATCGGTTCCATTCGCCATGGATTTCATCGATCAGGCTCTTGCCCGTCAGGGACTGACCCGCCGGATACAATTGCGTGCGCCCTTTCTGTCTGCGGTGCGCATCTTGATCGCTTCGGACATGGTGTCGGTCGTGCGTCGACGCGTCGCCGAGGAGTTGGTTCGGTATCGTCCACTCCTGATCCGCTCGCTACCGCATCCATCGCCTACTGTGGAAACGGCGATGATTTGGCCGCGCTGGCTCGACAATCAGCCATCGCATCGCTGGTTACGTGAAATGGTCGGACTGGTAACCAAGGACCTGTCCTAGAGCGCGACGATCTTGCCGGGGTTCATGATGCCGAGCGGATCGAGCGCGTGTTTGATCGCACGCATGCTGGCAAGCGCCGGCTCGCCGCGTTCGGCTTTCAGGTATTTCATCTTGCCCTGGCCGACGCCGTGCTCGCCGGTGCAGGTGCCGTCCATCGCCAGCGCGCGCTCCACCAGCCGCTCGAGGAACGCCTCCACGCGCGCGACTTCCGCCTTGTCGTCGAGATCGACCAGAATGCCGACGTGGAAATTGCCGTCGCCGACATGGCCGACGATCGGGCCGACCAGTTGGCTCGCGGCAATATCGCGTTGGGTTTCGGTGACGCATTCGGCAAGCCGCGAGATCGGCACGCAGACGTCGCTCGCCAGCGCCTTGGAGCCCGGACGAAGCGCGCATTGCGCCCAATAGGCGTCGTGCCGCGCCTGCCACAGCCTGGTGCGATCCTCCGCGCGGGTCGCCCACTCGAATGGACCGCCGCCAAGCTCCTGCGCGATCTCGCCGAAGCGCTGCGCCTGCTCGGCGACGCCTGCTTCGGAGCCGTGGAATTCGAGCAGCAGCAGCGGCTTTTCCGGCATGGTGAGTTTCGAATAGGCATTCTGGGCACGCACCTGCAATTCATCGAGCAATTCGATCCGCGCCACCGGAATGCCGGACTGGATCGTCATGATGGTGGCGTTGCACGCCGCCTCGACCGACGGGAATGTGCAGATGCCGGCGGAAATCGCTTCTGGAATGCCGGAGAGCTTCAGCGTCAGCTCGGTGATGACGCCGAGCGTACCTTCCGCACCGACCATCAGGCGCGTCAGGTCGTAGCCGGCCGAGGATTTCTTGGCGCGCGTCGCGGTCGTCATCACCTCGCCATTGGCGAGCACGACTTTGAGCGCCAGCACGTTGTCTTTCATCGTGCCATAGCGCACTGCGTTGGTGCCCGACGCGCGCGTCGACGCCATTCCGCCGAGCGATGCGTCGGCGCCCGGATCGATCGGAAAGAACAGGCCCTGGTCGCGGAGATATTCGTTGAGCTGTTTCCGGGTCACGCCGGGCTCGATGACGCAATCGAGGTCTTCGGCGTGAACCGCGAGCACGCGGTTCATGTCGCGGAAGTCGAGCGACACCCCGCCGCGCGGTGCATTGATCTGCCCCTCGAGCGAAGTGCCGGTGCCAAACGGAATCACCGGGACGCGCTCGGCGGCGCAGATCCGCACCACTTGCTGCACGTCCTCGGTGGTTTGCGGGAACACCACCGCATCGGGCGGCTGGTTCGGGATCCAGGTGGTCGTGTGGGCGTGCTGTTCGCGCACCGCCTGCGACGTGACCAGCCGGTTGCCGAATTGCGCCGCCAGCGCGGCGATCACGTTATCGACGGCTTTGCGCTCCTGCGGCGTGCGCTCTTTTGCCTGCACCAATGCCATAGCTGGTACCCGCTTTACTCTTCGGCTTTAAAACCTGACGCCTTGATCGCCGGCACCCAGAGCGCGGAATTGTCTTCAACGATGTGCGCGAACGCCTCGGCAGACGTTCCGGTCGGCTGCAATCCGAACGTCATCATCCGGTCCTTGAACTGCGGCGAGCGCACGGCGTCAACAACGGCTTTGTTGAGTTGCGCGATCACATCGGGAGGCGTTTTGGCCGGGGCGAACATGCCGTACCAGCCGGTTGCGACGAGATCGTAGCCGGCCTCGCGCAGCGTCGGCACATCGGGCAGGAACGGCGAGCGATCCTTGCTCGACGTCGCCAGCACGCGGATGCGGCCGTCCTTCGCCATCTGCACCAGATCGGACGTCGTGGTGATCTCGATCGGAATGCGGCCGGCGATCAGATCGGTCAGTCCGGCCGCCGAGCCACGATACGGCACCGGCCGCAGATCGACACCGGCGGCGCGGCCAAGCATGAAGCCGAGGAAATGCGGCAAGGCGCCGGCCGCGGGAATCGCGAAATTGGCATCCAGCGGATGCGCCTTGGCCCAGGCGATCAGGTCTTTCATCGTCTGCGCGCCGCTCTGCGGGCCCACCGCGATGCCGAAATCGAAAGTTCCGATTTCGCTGATCGGCGCGAGGTCCTTGATCGGGTCGTAGTCGAGCTTCGCGTAGACGTGCTGATAGATCGAGATCGGCGCGATCGGCGTCAGCAATAATGTGGCGCCGTCGGGCGCCGACTTCCTTCACCGCACGGACACCGATGCGGCCATCGGCGCCGGTACGATTTTCGACGATCACCGGGCGGCCGAGCGCGGTGCTCATGCGCTCGGCGATCAGCCGCGACGCCGCATCGCCGGAGCCGCCGGCCGCAAACGGGAAGATGATGCGGATCGGCGGCGCGCCGATTTGCGCGTGCAGCGGCCCGGCAAAAAGCGTTGCGGCGAACACCGCAAGGCAAAGGCGCGCCGGCCAAGCTCGCACGGGCGTTTCTCCCTTAAGACTTGTTCCCAAGATAGCCGCTCCACAGCTCGGCGGGAATGTCGGCTTCGTCCCAGACGCCGATCAAAATGCCGCGGCGCTCGGCCTTGCCGCTGGCGTTTCTGATTTGTTGCTCGGAGCGCGTCGTCCGCTGCGAGACGCGAAGACCCCACGCCGCCAGCGCATCCGACATGCGCTCGCATTCGGCGGCGTATTTCGGATCGGCGCCGAGATCGTGGAACTCATTCGGATCGTTGACCAGATCGAACAGCATCGGCCGGAAACCGATGCCGTGGATCAGCTTCCACTTCTTGTCGGCGATCATGAACAGCCGCGCGTCCCGCGGCGCGACACCGAGCGCGGTCGAAGCCGGCATCATGCCGTAATCGTATTCGCTGATCGTGAACGGCCGCCATTGCGCCGGCTGCTCGCCGTGGATGCAGCGGCAGCAGCGAGCGGCCTTCCAGCCGGTGCGATTGCTGTGCCGGCATTGCCGCCGGCGACATCAAGAAAAGTCGGCAACAGATCGATCGCCTCGACCATCTCGTCGCAGGTGGTGCCGCGCGCCTTGTCGGCGTCGGACGACGGATCGTAGATGATCAGCGGCACCTTCACCGAGGGCTCGTGGAAGAAATCCTTGTCGCCGAGCCAATGGTCGCCGAGATAATCGCCGTGATCGGCGGTGAACACGATCAGCGTGTTGTCGAACAGGCCCTGCTCTTCCATGAACTTGAACAGCACGCCCATCTGGTCGTCGACCTGTTTGATCAGACCCATGTAGACGGGGATGACTTCGTTGCGCACTTCATCGCGCGAGAACGTCTTGCTGACGCCGTGCTCCATGAAGGCGCGATAGACCGGATGCGGATCGCGCCGCTCGTCTTCCGATCGCACCGCCGGAATGACGTCCTTGGCGCCGTACATGTCGTTGTACGGCGCCGGCGCGATGTAGGGCCAGTGCGGCTTGATGTAGGACAGATGCAGGCACCACGGCTCGTCGCCGGCCTCGCGCATGAACTCCATGCCGCGCCGCGTCAGATACGGCGTCTCGGAATCTTCTTCCGCACCCGCGCCGGCTTGCGCGCATGGCGCATCGCCCAGCCTGACGCCAGCGTATTGCCGTCGCCGTCGGCGGCGTTGGCCCAGTCGTGCCACGGGTTCTCGCCGTCATAGCCCTTGTCGTTGAGATAAAAATTGTAGCGCGGCCGCCGCGGCGAATAGCGCATGCCGTCCGGACCCATGCCGTGCAGGCCGTCGTCGCGCTCGTAAGGCTCGAAGCCGCATTCGGAGACGCGCACGCCGATGATCGAATCCGGATCGATGCCGAGCCGCTGCATGCCTTCGACGTCGGCTTCCATGTGGGTCTTGCCGGCGAGCGCGGTGCGCATGCCGAGCGGGCGCAGGTAATCGCCCATCGTCATCTCGCCGACCTTGAGCGGAAAGCCGTTCCACGCCGCGCCGTGCGACTGCACATAGCGGCCGGTGTACGTGCTCATCCGCGACGCACCGCAGATCGGCGACTGCACGTGCGCCCGCGTGAAGCGCACGCCGCGTTTGGCGAGGCCATCGATATGCGGCGTGGAGAGATGCGGATGGCCGTAGCAGGACAGATAATCCCAGCGAAGCTGGTCGCACATGATGAAGAGTATGTTCTTGGGCTTTTTAGGCACGCGCGATTTCCCCGGGCTTGGTCTTAGGCTTTGAGGAATGAACGTTAGCACAGCAAAAGCTGCGCGCTAAAATTGAACCTTGCCAAAGTTGTTGCGGTCGGCTGCATTGCCGGAATGACGATGCCCGACCGCTCCGAACCCACGATTCCAGTGCCGTTTGTATCGTCCGTGATGCGGGTCGAGCCGGCCTGGATCGACTACAACGGCCATCTCAACATGGCCTATTACAATGTGCTGTTCGACCGCGCAGTCGACGAAGTCTATGAACTGCTCGGGCTGGGGCTCGATTATCTGAAAAACCGCCGGCACTCGACCTTCACCGCCGAGGTCCATGTCCGCTACCTGCGCGAGCTGAAGGACGGCGATCCGGTTCGGGTGTCGTTCCAGTTGCTCGATTACGACGCCAAGCGGATGCACTATTTCGAGGAGTTGCACCACGCCGAAGAAGGCTGGTTGTCGGCGACGTCGGAGAACATGGCACTGAACGTCAACATGGATGCTAAGAAAACCGCCCCGTTCCCCGACGACGTCATGGCGCACCTTGCGCGCATGAAGGCCGCCCATGCTACGTTGCCGCTCCCGCAAGGCGCCGGCCGGCGCATCGCCATGCCAACCAATAAATAACGAGAACGAGTAATGGTCACGATCCGCGAACACAAGATTCCGACCGCCGACAGCAAGCCGTACATCGCGGTGGAAGGGCCGGACCGCGCGCTGTGGTTCTGCGAGAGCGGCCCGTCGAAGATCGGCCGGTTCGATCCGGACAGCGCCGCGTTCACCGAATTCGCGTTGCCGGCCAAGACCGCAACGCCGATCGGCATCGCCGCCGGCGGCGACGGCAATCTGTGGTTCCGCGAGAAAGCGGTCAACAAGATCGGCCGCATCACGCTGCAAGGGCGAGATCACCGAGTTTCTGATTCACGTCGCCCTATGCCGGGCCGGACGGCATCGCGCTCGGGCCCGATGGCAATGTCTGGTTCTCGGAGACCGAGATCAGCAAGATCGGCCGCATCACGCCGTCGGGCGAGATCACCGAATTCGGCGAAGGCATCTCATTTGCTGCAAAGCCGTTGTCGATCGTGGTGCGCGACGGCGCGCTGTGGTTCAGCGAGGCGTCCGGCAACCGCGTCGGGCGCATCACCACGGATGGCAAGGTTACGGAGTTTCCGATCCCGAGCCCGAACAGCCAGCCGCGCGCCATG
The DNA here is from genome assembly GCA_963739945.1 of uncultured Alphaproteobacteria bacterium. GTDB lineage: Bacteria > Pseudomonadota > Alphaproteobacteria > Rhizobiales > Xanthobacteraceae > BOG-931. The sequence continues at coordinate 138,625 of CAVUCN010000014.1, forward strand.
GCCACGCATCCGGACGGCAGCATCTGGTTCGTCGAGACCTCGACCAACGCACTCGGCCGCATCGACCGCGACGGCAACATCACCGAGCATCCGGTGCCGACGCCGGAAGCGTCGCTGCGCGGCGTCACTGTCGGCCCGGACAACAACCTCTGGTACACGGCGAACGCCGCCAACAAGATCGGCTGCATGGCGCCGAACGGCAAAGTGGTCGGCGAATACGACATTCCGACGCCGAACAGCGGCGCGCGCTGTATCGCCGCGTTGTCAAATGGCCGGCTGTACTTCACGCAGTATGACGCAGGCCTTGTCGGCGAAATTGTCTTGAGCTGAGTTTGTTTATCCACTCATCCCCGCGACCTGCCTACGCTCGGAAGCCGAGCTTCGGCAGGCTGCGGTCCGCCAAAGCTCGAAGAGCGAAGGCGGAAAGCGGGGAACCAGCGCAACAAAGACTGGATTCCCGCGGTCGCGGGAATGAGCGGCTAGGGGGAGACGCTGTGAAGATACTGAAGCTCTTGCTGGCTCTCGCGGCGGCATCGATCACGGCCGCGCAGGCGCAGAACTATCCGTCACGCCCGATCAAGATGATCGTGTCGATCGCGGCCGGCAGCGTGACCGACGTGATCATGCGCACGGCGGCGGCGCAGTTACAGGAGCGCCTCGGCCAGCCGATCATCGTCGAGAACCAGGGCGGCGCGTCGGGCATCGTCGGCGGCCAGATGTGTGCGCAGGCCAACCCGGACGGTTACACGCTGTGCGTCATCTATCACTCGACGATGTCGTACAATCCGCTGCTATTCAGCAACCTGCCCTACAATGCCGAAACCGATTTCATTCCGGTGACGCGGCTGTTCTGGCTCACCGAAGGCATGTTCGTGCCGGCGAGCCTCAAGGTGAACTCGGTCGCCGAGCTCAAGGCACTGGCGCAGCGCAAGCCGAACGGATTGAACTACGGCACGCTTGGCGAAGGCTCGTTCCCGGATTTGTTCCTGCGCTGGCTGAACAATCAGTGGACCACGCAGATCGTCGGCATTCCCTACAAAGGCGGCGGACCGGCGGCGCAGGCGCTCGCGTCCGGCGAAATCCAGATGACGCGGTTTGGCGTCGGCAATTTCATGGGCCTGATCCAGGCCGGACAGGTCAAGGCGCTGGCGGTGACATCGGCGCAGCGTTCGCCGCTGCTGCCTGACGTGCTGACCTTCGCCGAAGTGGGCTGGGGCGGCTACCCCGGCCAGGGCTGGTGGGGCCTCGCGGTGCCGAAGAACACGCCGGCACCGATCGTCGACAAACTCAACGCCGCGTTCGTCAAACTGTTCACCGAGCCGCAGTTTACGGCATTCCTCGACAAGAACGCCGTGGTGTCGGCGACCACGACGCCGGAAGGTTTTGCACAATTCCTCAAAGAGGATCGCAAGGCCGCGGCAATACTGATCAAGATCGCCAACGCCAGGCAGGCAGCCTACGATCCGGCAAACACGAAATAGAAATTACGGGAGAGAAACATCGTGAATAAATTCGCGCTCACGCTTATCGCTGCACTGGCCGCGGCGTCATCCGCCGCCGCTCGCTGACGATTATCCGAACCGTACGATCAAGATGATCGTGCCCATTTCAGCGGGCTCGATCACCGACGTCGCGTCACGCCTCGCGGCGGCGGAGCTGCAGGCGAAGCTCGGCCAGCCGGTGGTCGTCATCAACAAGCCCGGCGCCGCGATGGTGCTCGGCGGCAGCGAATGCGCCAAGTCGGATCCGGACGGCTACACGCTGTGCGTGGTCAGCCCGGACACGATGTCGTTCAATCCGCTGACGGTGGCGAACCTGCCGTACGATCCCAGCACCTTCGTCCCGGTCATCGACATGTATCATGTCGTCGAGGGGCTGATGACGCCGGCAGCCGCGAACATCAACACCATCGAGGAATTGCACACCAAGGCGGCGGCGGAGCCCGGCAAGCTGAACTGGGGCACGCTCGGCGAACGCACCACCACCGATGCGTTCCGGCAGTGGCTCGGCGAACACTGGAACACGAAATTCGTCGCCATCCCCTACAAGGGCGGCAGCGAGATCACCGGCGCGCTGCTGGAAAACACCGTCGACGGGGCGAAGATCGGGCTGGGCAACATGGTCAGCCAGTTGAAAGAGGGCAAGATCAAAGTTCTGGCGCTGAGCGGGTCGCATCGGTGGTCGGATTTTCCGAACGTGCCGACCTTCGCCGAGGCCGGCTTCGGCGCCTATCCGGCGGGGCCGATTTACTGGGGCATGGTGGTCCCGGCCGGCACGCCGGCGCCGATCGCCACGCGCCTGCACGACGAACTGCTGACGATTTTCCAGGGCCAGAAATTCAAGGACTTCGCCAACCAGAATTTCCTCGAAGCCACCGCCGGCTCGACCGCCGATTTCGTCGCGCTGCTGAAGAAGGACCACGACAGCGCCAAGGTGCTGGTCGACACGTATATGAAGTGACGGGAACCAAGCCTCCAAGGTTGTCATGCCCCGCGAAGGCGGGGCATCCAGTATTCGCGCGCGATTCTGTGCGATTACTGGATCATCCGCCTGCGCGGATGATGACAGGTCAGGGCTAAACACACAGCCAACGGGCGCAAGCCTCGCAAAAGCTTGCTTCAAGTGCCATCTTCTGCCCATGAGAATCAGCACAATCCGCCACCGTGGCTGACCCTTTAAAGCGCAACGTCGAACCGGTCGACCGCCCAGCGCCCGCGCCGGGCGGCATTGCCGACCGTGCGCGCGGCTCAGCCGACGCGCGCATATCTCGCCGGGCTCAATCCGGAACAGCGGCTGGCGGTCGAGACGCTCGACGGCCCGGTGCTGGTGCTGGCCGGCGCCGGCACCGGCAAGACCCGCGTGCTGACCGTGCGCATTGCCCACATCCTTAGCCTCGGCCGCGCCCGGCCGAGCGAAATCCTCGCCGTCACTTTCACCAACAAGGCGGCGCGCGAGATGAAGCACCGCGTCGGCGAGATCGTCGGCAGCGTGGTCGAGGGCATGCCGTGGCTCGGCACCTTCCATTCGATCGGCGTCAAAATCCTGCGCCGCCATGCCGAGATGGTCGGGCTGAAAAGCGACTTCACCATTCTCGACGTCGACGACCAGGTCCGGCTGCTCAAGCAACAGCTCGACGTCGAGGGCATCGACGAGAAGCGCTGGCCGGGGCGCGTGCTGGCGATGCTGATCGACGGCTGGAAAAATCGCGGCCTCACGCCGGAGCAGGTGCCGGCCGGCGAAGCCGCGGTGTTCGCCAACGGCAAGGGGCTCAAGCTCTACAAGGCCTATCAGGAGCGGCTGAAGATTCTCAACGCCGCCGACTTCGGCGATCTGCTGCTCGAATGCATCCGGCTGTTCCGCGAGCAGCCCGACGTGCTGCGGCAATATCAGGGCCGCTTCAAATTCATTCTGGTGGACGAATATCAGGACACCAACGTCGCGCAGTATCTGTGGCTACGACTTCTCGCACAGCGAACAGGCGGACAAAGCACTTCTCCCCGCGCGCGGGGAGAAGTCGACGCGCGAAGCGCGGCGGATGAGGGGGCGCTTCAACTGCCTGAGCAAGCGGAGAGGCCCCCTCACCCCAACCCTCTCCCCGCACGCGGGGAGAGGGAGCAGCAAGCGGCGCGCGCGGAGACCACTGCGCAACCCAAAAACATCTGCTGCGTCGGCGATGACGATCAGTCGATCTACGGCTGGCGCGGCGCCGAGGTCGACAACATCCTGCGCTTCGAGCACGACTTCCCCGGCGCCGTGGTGATCCGGCTCGAGCGCAACTACCGCTCGACCGGGCACATCCTCGCCGCCGCCTCGCACCTGATCGCGCACAACGAAGGCCGCCTCGGCAAGACGCTGCGCACCGACGACGAGCCGGGCGAGAAAGTCGGCGTCACCGGGTCGTGGGACAGCGAAGAGGAAGCCCGCGCCATCGGCGAGGAGATCGAGCAGTTGCAGCGCCAGGGTCCCGACGGCAAGCCCCATGCGCTCAACGAGATCGCGATCCTGGTGCGCGCGTCGTTCCAGATGCGCGAGTTCGAAGACCGCTTCGTCACGCTCGGCCTGCCCTATCGCGTGATCGGCGGGCCGCGGTTCTACGAGCGCGCCGAAATCCGCGATGCGCTGGCCTATCTGCGCGTGGTCAATTCGCCGGCCGACGATCTGGCCTTCGAGCGCATCGTCAATGTGCCGAAGCGCGGCCTCGGCGACGCCACCATCCAGTTGCTGCACGACCACGCCCGCAAGCGCCGGGTGCCGCTGACCGAAGCGGCGCGCACCATGATCGAGACCGATGAGCTCAAGCCAAAGCCGCGCGGCGCGCTGCGCGGCGTGCTCAACTCGTTCGACCGCTGGCGCAAGCAGCGCGACAGCCTGCCCCACAACGAGCTGGCCGAGATCATTCTCGACGAGAGCGGCTACACCGAGATGTGGCAGAAGGACCGCTCCGCCGACGCCGCCGGCCGCCTGGAGAACCTCAAAGAGCTGATCCGCTCCATGCAGGACTTCGAAAACCTGCAAGGCTTCCTCGAACACATCTCGCTGGTGATGGATCGGGAGCGGGGCGCCGACGACGATGCGGTCAACATCATGACCATGCACTCGGCCAAGGGCCTCGAATTCAACACCGTGTTCCTGCCCGGCTGGGAGGAAGGGCTGTTCCCGAGCCAGCGCACGCTGGACGATCAGGGCCGCTCCGGCCTCGAGGAAGAGCGCCGGCTGGCGCATGTCGGCCTCACCCGCGCGCGCAAGCGGGCCCGAATCTATTTCGCCACCAACCGGCGCATGCACGGCCTGTGGCAGACCAACATCCCGTCGCGCTTTCTCGACGAGTTGCCGGAGGCCAGCGTCGAGGTGACCGAAGCGCAGGGCGGCTTCGGCGGCTATGGCGGCTACGGCTCGTCGCGCTTCGACGCCTCGACGTCGTTCGGCTCGAATTATTCAACGCCCGGCTGGCAGCGCGCCCAGACCCGGAAAGGCAGCAACAGCGGCTTTGCGGAAAGCGGCTCGCGCTACACCGACGACGACAGTTCCGACGGCTTCGACGATGGCTCGACGCCCTCGCCGTGGCGCGCGCGCGAGCAGCGAAGCGGCACCAGCCCGCGCCGCCTGCCGCTCACCATCGAAGGCGAACTGGTGGCGAAATCCACCGGCACGGTTTCCGCCTTCACGCCGGGCGACCGCGTGTTCCACCAGAAATTCGGCAACGGCAACATCACCGCGATTGACGGCAACAAGCTGACCATCCAGTTCGACCGGGCCGGGGAGAAGCGCGTGGTGGATTCGTTCGTCGAGAGGGTGTGAGTTTCATACTGCGGCAAGCGAATGGCTCCAAAAAGCCCCGTCGTTCAAGGAGCAATTTTCTTCGCGATCTTTTTTGTCGCCGCAGTCGCGTTTGAGGCCACAATCTTCGTAGCCATAGAGGCAATATTTAATACTCGCCTAGTGCCGCGAGGTCTCGGCTGGATTGTTATTCCGTTCTCTGCAGGATTGGCTGGTTGGGCATTCGGCCAACAAGTCGGCGTTGAGGGCATACTCAGGGTAACTCATGTCAAGACACAGACTCTTCTTCAGGTCACCCAATTCAGGATTTGGATCGCTGGGTCGGCCCTGTGGACTGTCACTATTCTCGGGGTGTTTCTGGTCTTTGATCCATTCGATCGTTACCGAATTAGTTATTGGCATGAGGAAGATTGGCTCAAATTTATCGCAATGCTAGCAGCGCCGCCTTTTGTCGGCCTGTTGAGTATTGGCCTTTTTCAATGGGCTCTAAATACCAATTTGAAAACGATCTCTCCAAATGTTGACCAATCACGACAGAAATATATGCCCGGCGAGGCAATGTCGCGGAACATCTTTTGGACAATGACAGCTTTGGCAGTTGTAAATGGCAAGCTGTCAGAAAGAAAACTGCATCTCATCGAACAAGTTCATCTACAGCTACTGGGCACTAAACTTGATCGCGGTGTAATCGCTAAAATGGCGGATAGCTTCATTCGTAATGGACCGGATCGCGCCAAAGACCTTCTCGAAAGGAATCGCGAATTGATGGGAATCAATGATCGCGAAATGCTGATTAAATTCTGTTGCCTGCTGCTTTCGCAAGACAAACCTATTTCAGATAAAGAGCACGCATTCATTTATGGAATCGCTGATTCTCTAGAGATCTCTCACGCGCGTCTCAACAACTTTGAAAGTAGCTACCACTCATAGGAAATAATGTGCCCGCCACTCGCCATTTGCAGATTTAAGCAAGACGTGGATGGCCGGAACAAGTCCGGCCATGACGGCTGAGGGGCGGATGCGTTCGCCACTATTACATGGACGCCTGTAAAGCAGGAAATTTATCGCGCCGCGAACGGCATGCGTTCAAGAGCGTCGCGACTCCCTTACAACGTCATGGCCGGACTTGTTCCGGCCATCCACGTCTTTCTTGGCTGCGTCATCAGATCAGCGTGTCGTACAGATCATCCCATTCGGGATTTGCGCCGTTGATGAGGCGCACCTTCCAGGCGCGCGGCCAGTGCTTGATGATTGTCTCACGTTGAATGGCAGACCGAATATCGTCGAAGGGTTCCGCGTAGACCAATCGTTTCAGGCCGTGGTGTTTTGTGAATCCATCGACGAGCCCCTCGCGATGTTCGTAGGCGCGCCGGGGCAAGTTGCTGGTGACGCCGACGTACAGGACGCCGTTGCGCCGATTGGTCATGAAGTAAACCCAGCCGCCCGCCATTTACTGATTTAAGCAAGGCGTGGATGGCCGGAACAAGTCCGGCCATGACGGCTGAGGGGGCGGACCGGGCTTGACCCGGTGGTCCATGCTGAGAGACCGCATGGATTGCCGGATCAAGTCCGGCAATGACGAAGTGGAGAGCGCTTAATACCTTGGATAATACGACACGCCGCGGGACGGCTGCCTGGCCGGCTGCTGACCATAGCTGGATGAAGATGAGCCGAACCAGCGGCCGAAGCCAAACCCGCCGTCATCCTGGTTGCGCGCGATCGTGTCGGGTGATTTCGCCCGGGTGATGAAGCCGCCCTGCGGCTGATTGCTGAGCACCGCGACGAACTCGGTGCGATAGTTGGTTTCGCTGCTCAATGGTTCATCGGAAATGATGATCGAGGACAGCGGCATTGCCGTCGGCGCGATGCGGTCGAGCACCTCCTGCGGGAAGGTGATGCGGCCGAGCGCGTCCTTGGCATCGTCGCTGGTGTCGATCGAGACTTCGGTCCAGCGCAGCCCGCCGCCGTCGCGCGCCACCGCGGTGAAGATGTGGGTGCCGAGCGGCTTGTCGGGATCCTTGATGGTGACCGGGAACTCCTGGCTGAAGTCGTACAGCTCGCCGCCGTCCGACCACTTCTTGTGGGTGTCGCGCCGCACGTAAAGCTTCCGCGTCGCGCGGCTGATGAAGATCGAGACCGGCTCGCCGGCGAGCTTCGCATCCGTCGCGGCCTTGGCGGTCGCGACCCGTTTGGCCTCGGCGGCCTTGGCGGCGGCGTCCGCAGCCGCGATGGCATCCTGTCTGGATTTCAGGGCGGCTATGGCGGCGTCGAGCTGCTTGCCCAGGTCCTCCGCCCTGGCGGCAGCCTTCTGCTGCGCGTCCTGCGCCGCGGCCTTGGCTTGATCGGTTGCTTTCAGGCTGGCGTTGACGACAGCAAGCACCTTCTCGGCGTGAGTGGCCTCGGCGTCGGCGCGAGCCTTGAGAGATTTGAGATTGCGCACCATGGCCGGTGCAGCGGCGGCGTCTTTCTTCGCCGCCACAAGCGCGGCCTTCGCGGCGGCAGCGGCCTTGGCGGCATCGTCCGCATCGCGGGCCGCAGCAGCGGCGCGGGCCGGCGCCGCGTCGATCACATCCTGCTTCGGCACGAACAGCGCCGGATCGGAAAACGCCACCGGCTCCGCGTCATTCGGCGAGATGACAACGCGCATCCCCATCGGCGCCTTGTCGAACACCTTGGCGGCAAAATCGAACGGCATGCGCACGCAGCCGTGCGATGCGGCGTAGCCGGGTAACGGGCCGCCGTGCAGCGCGATACCGTTCCAGGTGATGCGCAGCATGTTCGGCATCCAGGCATCGTCGTAGAGGCTCGAATGATGATCCTTGTTCTTCTCGATGACGGCGAAGACGCCGGCCGGCGTCTCGCGCCCTGTCGTGCCGGTCGAGACCGGCGCGCGCAGGATCCAGCCGTCGGCGTCGTAGAACGTCACCTGCTGGCTCTTGATCGACACGATGGCCATGAGCGGTTCCGCTGTCTGGCGCGGGGCCACCGCCTGGATGGGGTGCGCGGAAGCCGCCTGCTTGGCAGCGGCGGCCGGCGCCATGGCCAGTGTCGTGGCCAGCGCCATCAGCGCGGCCGTGAGCGTGACAATGGCGGCAGATGCCCGGAGCGCTCCGGTCCGCGCACAAAAGCCCGCGGCGCGAAGGCGGGTGGATCGCGCCGACGTCAATTCACTGGTCATTCCATTCCTCGGCTGAAGCGGGTTCCCCGGACGAAGTCCAAAGGTTGACCCCGAAGTCTTGACATATAGTAGCGATTCTCACGGCTTGCCGAAAGCAGCGGCTGCCTGGCGGTTGTCTCACACGGAAATAAACCCAGCCATCCGTCATTTTCAGATTAAGGCAAGGCATGTTGGCCGGAACATGTCATATGGCCGAAACAAGTCATGCCATGACGCCTGGAAATGCGGGAGACGAGTTGTGACGACTATCACCGCGTGCGCGGGTGCGTGATATAAAGGACTTCCAACGCGATCCGGGTCAGGATGTTAACCAGCAGCCGGGACATAAAGCGCCGTCTGGAACGCGAAGGCTGGATTCTCGAACGCGTCGCCGGTTCGCATCACGTGTTCAAGCATCCGCTGACAAGGGCAACAGTCGTGTTACCCCATCCAAAGAAGGACTTGGGCCACGGCCTCGTCCGTAATATCTATAAACAGGCAGGATGGCAGCCCGATTGATGATGTCATGACCCACTATGTCGCCATTGTTGAAGATGCCGGTGCGGACAAGGCCATCGGCATCTGGTTTCCCGATCTTCCCGGCTGCTTCTCGGCCGGCGACGATATCGACGACGCGCTGCGCAACGCCCATGAGGCTCTGGCGCTTTATGCCGAGGCGGAGGCGCAGGAAGGGCGCGCTTTACCCAAGCCTCGCGCCATTTCGGCATTGAAGTCCGATCCGGCCATCATCCCCGATCTGCGGGATCACATGGTGGCGTTGGTCGCGCTGGATATTCGGACGGTCCATGCGGCGGAATAGTTTGTAACCGTCGAACCAGACTCCTCCAAAGCAATCCAGTGGCGTGAACCCAATCACCCTCTACATCGACGCCGATGCCTGCCCGGTGAAGCAGGAGATTTACCGCGTCGCCGAGCGGCACGCACTCAAGGGCGTTGCGCTGAAGGTCTTCGTCGTCAGCAACGCACCGATCGCGGTGCCGCGCAATGAGATGATCGAGCGCGTCGTGGTTGGCGCCGGCATGGACGAAGCCGACAACTGGATCGCCGAGCGCGCCAAGCGCGGCGACATTGTCATTACCGCCGACGTGCCGCTGGCGAGCCGCGGCGTGAAGGCCGGCGCCGCGGTGATCGCGCCGACCGGCAAGCCCTTTACCGAAGAGGCGATCGGCATGGCGCTGGCGACGCGCAACCTGATGGATTCGCTGCGCAGCGCCGGCGAGATCACCAGCGGCCCAAAGCCGTTCTCGCCGCGCGACCGCTCGGAGTTTCTCTCGGCGCTGGACCGCGCGATCGTGCGGCTAGTGCGCGACGGGTTTGGCAAGGCGGAGTGAGCCGCGCATCACCTCTCCCCGCACGCGGGGAGAGGTCGAGCGCAGCGAGGGTGAGGGGGCCTCTCCGCGATTCTGAGCAGCGCGGCTTTGCAGTGAAGCACATCGGCCGCTCTGTAAGGGCAACACCCAGCGGAGAGGCCCCCTCATCCCGACCTTCTCCCCGCGTGCGGGGAGAGGCGCGAGCTGCAGCGCCGCGCCCAGGAAACACGCTGTTGGCAGTAGGCTGACCGTGACCTACCGTTCAAGCAACCGGCGCCGGGCACAAATCGCAATGACCCAACAACGCGAAGTCGATCTGCTGATCGCGGGCGCAGGGCCGGCCGGCATGACGGCGGCGCTGGTGGCGAGCCTGCACGGGCTCACGGTGCTGCTGTGCGAAAAATCGGGCCAGGCCGGCGGCACCGGATCGACGTCGGCGGGCACGCTGTGGATTCCCGGCAATCATCAAAGCCGGCGCGCCGGCTTCGACGACAGCGCGGCGCGCGCCGCGGACTATCTCGACGCGCTGATCGGCAACGACGCCAGCCGCGATCTGCGCACGGCGTTCCTGCGCAGCGGACCGGCGGTGATCGACTGGCTGGAGCAGAACACCGCGGTGAAATTCCTGCCGTGCGGCCGGCATCCGGATTATCGCAGCAACATGAAAGGCGCCGCGGTCAGCGGCCGGGCGATTATTCCGCAGCCGTTCGACGGCCGCTTGCTCGGCGCCGATTTCAAAAAACTGCGGCCGCCGATCGCCGAATACATGCTGTTCGGCGGCATGATGATCGGCAAGGCCGACATCCCGCCCCTGCTCGGCCGGTTCCGCTCGCTGGCCAATTTCAGTTACGCGGCGAAGCTCTTTGCGCGTTACCTCAGCTGACCGGCTGCGTTACCCGCGCGGCACGCGGCTGATGATGGGCAACGCGCTGGTGGCGCGGCTGTTCTACAGCCTGCGCCAGCGCGGCGTCGACATCCTGTTCGACGCGCCGATTGCCGGCATCGACGAGCAGAACGGGCGCGTCGTTGGCGCGACGATGAAGACCGCGGATGGCGAGATTCATGTCACGGCGCGAAAGGGCGTCGTGCTGGCGACCGGCGGCTATGGCCACAACGAAAAATACCGCGACATGTTCATGCCGCGTCCGGTGCCGGTGCATTCGATGGCAAGCGAATTCAATGTCGGCGACGGCATCGCCATCGGCGAGCAGGCCGGCGCGCGGATCGCGCCGGACTGAGCATCGCCGCAGCGGGCTGTGGACGCCGGTCTCCGTCACCACGCGCGCCGACGGCAGCAAGGGCCTGTACCCGCACCTGCTGCTCGACCGCGCCAAACCGGGCGTGATCGCGGTGAACGCGGCCGGCGAGCGCTTCGTCAACGAAGCGGTGTCGTATCACGACTTCGTCGAAGGCGATGTTCGACGCCAACGCGCGGTCGCCGTCGATTCCCTGTTATCTGATCTGCGACGCGACGTTCATCCGCAAATACGGGCTGGGCGAGGTTTATCCCGGCGCCGGCAACCTGCGGCGCTTGCTGAAGTCCGGTTATCTCAAGCGCAGCGACACGCTGGACGGCCTTGCGCGCGCGTTCGGCGTCGACGCGCCGGGGCTGCGCCGCACGGTCGAGCGCCACAACGGCTTCGCCCGCACCGGCATCGATACCGACTTCGGCAAAGGCGAGACCGAGCTCAACCGTTTCAACGGCGACGATGCGCACCAGCCCAATCCCTGCATCGGCCCGCTCACGACAGCGCCTTATTACGGCCTGGAAATCTGGCCCGCAGAAATCGCAGTCAGCACCGGGCTGTCCACTGACGCCAATGCGCGCGTGCTCAATCGCGAGCGCCAGCCGATCGCCGGACTTTATGCGTGCGGCAACGACATGGCGTCGATGATGTGCGGCACCTATCCCGGACCGGGTACCACGCTCGGCCCCGGAATCGTGTTCGCCTATCGCGCCGCGATGCACGCCGCCGGCAAGCCGCCGCTGGAGGAAGCGATCGGAGTCGAGTGAACCGCATGCATGCCGTTGCGAGCGCAGCGCTTCGCCTGCTTCCCGTCATCCTGAGGTGGCCGCGCAGCGGCATTGTCGGCAACTTGCTGATTTGTTTATAGAAACTTGTTGTCCGATGCGAATCAAGCGCGCGCTGGTCCGCGCGGAACCGAAAATCGGCACCGCGCAAGTGCGCGATTTGTTTGAACAAATAGAAACGCTTTGACTTCGCGTTGTTGTTTTGAAAAGTGGCTCCCAATCCCGCTTACGTAAAGGACGTCAGCCGGTGACCCTGGCTGATGGAGCGGGACGCGGTGCCCGCGGGCGGCGGCTCGTCACTGTCGCTCCCGGGCGTCTCGGGCATCATGCCTGCCGGCACTATGACCGGCACGCGAGGTGCATCGCTGGAAGTGCGTCGGAGGCCGATATGTGTCATCCGCCGCACGAAGCCTGGCCCGAGGTGAGCCTTTGGGATGGAAAGTCCCTTGGGTCAGAACCGTGGTGGAACGCCGATAGGCGAGCGCGCCCTGCAAGGCGCGCGCTGCACCGGCAGGTGCAGCGGTTATGCGTCTGTCGGCGTTCTGCTTCCTTTCTTCTTCTTTCATTCTTGAGCGTGCTTGAAGTGCAGATCGTGACGGCGCCGGCTCCCACCGCTGACGCCATCTGACGAAGATCGGTGCGGAGAGCGAGATGTTCGTAGCTTTTCGTTGCTTGCAAACATGCCTCGGGTGCGAAGCGCATCGCGAGAACGAGAAAGTTTGCTTCGCTGTTTGACAATTGAATCTGAAAAGTGCGCGCCGTTCATGGTGACGGCGCAAGCATTACTGCCTGGCGAAGGTGAGATCGCAGACGCGGCCTTCGATGCGGCGGCCGGTGCCGACGGTGCGGTCGAAATGCGCCAAAGCGTGAAAGTTGTACGGTGTCCCGGCCGCCTGGCCGCCGACGGCGAAAGCACTCGATCCGACGATGCCCTTGCCCAAAATCGCCGCGTTGCCGTCCGACTGAATTCTGCCGTCGATCCCCAGCATGCCGCGGCCGCCTGGCGCCTCATGGGAACCGTGGATCATGCCGTCCTTCACCTGGGTATTGAACTGATAGCTGTAGCCCAACCCCGCGCCTGCCGGCGGACAGGTCCAGGTGGTCTGCCACGCCCCGTCAAATGATTTTCCCGCCGTCGCCGGCATCAGCAGCATCAGATCGGCGACGCGCAATTGCGCAGCCTGGGTGTGCGGGCCGCCGGGAAAAATCTTCTGATACTCGCGAAACGCATCGACGGTGTTGGCGGTTTCTGCGGTCTGCCACGCGGTCTCCTCCGGACTGAGCTGCGGCGGAGGCGGCGGTGCTGGCGCCGGTTGCGGCGCGGCTGCAGGAGCGGGAGAAGCCGGAGCTTGTACAGCGGCTTGCTGTTGTGGCGATGGCGAAGCGGGCGGCGGCGGCATCGTCTGTGCGGACGGCGCCGGTTTCGCCGCTGGCCGCATCAAATAAACACCACCGCCAATAACAATCACGGCGACGGCGGCGATCGCGCCCCAGATCAGCGGCTGGTTCGATTTTTTTTGCGGAAGGCGCGGCGATGTGGCGGGCGTTTGAAGCTGGACCGTCGCGGCGGGTTTGTCGCTTTGCAGGACATGTTCGAGCCGCGACGACAACAGCTCGATCTCCTGCTCCCAGTTCTTGTACAGATCGACCCATTGCCGGGTGGCAAATTCGTAGGTGAAGGCGTCGTTCGGCACCACGTCCTCGACGCGCACCGGCACCACCGTGACCTGATGGCGTCCGGCCAGCACCAGCTCTTTCTTGATCTCGTCGGAATTGTTGGCGTTGGCGGTGAATACCAGCAGCATCACCTTGGCGCCGCGCAGCGCCCGCACGATCGCTTCCTGAAAATTGTCGCCGGCACGAACGTCGCGGCTGGAGATCCAGCAGCTGTTGCCCCGGGATTCGAGCGCCTTGCAGATGGTCTCGGCGATGTCCTGATCCTTCGACGAGTAACTGATAAAGATCGGCGCGCTCACGATCAGGCTCCTCGCTAAAGTGAGCCGATCATAGCGAAAAAACGCTGATCGCTACGGATAAAATCCACCGGGCGTGTCGTTGCCACGGGGTTTTCCGCAGCTTGAGCGTCTGGCCGATACTTTCCGCCATCACGAAAGCTTGTCGTACCGCCGCCTTAATCCGTTCACCATTCTGCCGGACGACGGCTTTAGCCTCTTGATCTGAACCAAACGCGGATCGAAGACTTCTATAGTCAGACCCGCTCCCGCTTTTTATCAGGTGCCCCCCATGCGTCCCGTTAGCTTTCTTGCCGGCTCGCTCGTTGCCGCGGCCTTTGTGCTGCCGCTGGCCACATCATTAGCCATCCCGGCCAATGCCGCTATCGACATCAGCATCGACAAGAGCGCGCAGCAGATGACGGTCGCGGTCGACGGCGCGCAGAAATATGTCTGGCCGGTGTCGACCGGGCGGGCGGGCTACGACACGCCGAACGGCGCCTTCAAGATCAACCGCATGGACGCCGACCACTTCTCGCAGGAGTGGGACAACGCGCCGATGCCGCACACCATGTTCTTCGATCTGCACGGCCACGCCATTCACGGCTTCTTCGACGAGAAGCATCTCGGCATGGCGGTCTCGCACGGCTGCGTACGGCTGTCGCGGGCCAACGCCACGGTGCTGTTCGACATGGTGAAGGCGCAGGGCATGGCCAGCACCAGCGTCACCGTTACCGGCCGCACCCCGGGTGGCGACAACGGCCCGGTGGCAAGCACACGCCTGCCGGCGAACGAGACCGCTTATTCACAGCAAGGATATGCGCAGCCTGGCTATCAGCAGCAACCCGCCCCGCAACAGGGTTACGTGCAGCCCGGTTACGTGCAGCCCGGTTACGCGCAGCCGCCGCAAGGCTATGCGCCGCAAAGCGGCTTTCCACAGCAACCGCCCCCGCCCGGCTACGAGCAGCAGCCGCAACCGTATTACGGCCAGCCGGCTTACGCGCAGCGCAATTACGGACAACCGTACTACGGGCAGCAGCAGCAATACTACGCCCAGCCTCAGCCCTATTACGGTCAGCCGGCTTACCGGCAGTGGTGAATGTGACCGCGAAAGCTTCGCTCACATTCTGTTGAGCGGTCGCCGTCCGTTCGTCGCACTACAGCTCGCAAAAATGGAATAGGCTCAAGGATGCGCTGTTCAATACGGCGTACACATGCTTCACGGGAGGAAGACCAACATGTCGTTTGTTCGTTATTTCAGCGTCGCCGCTACCGCCGCTTTCGCCTGCTCGTTCATCACACCGGCGGACGCTGCCCTCATTACCCATAAATATCTGTCGCTAGACATCGCCAAAACCATCGCCGAAGGTTCGATCGCGGCCTGCGCCGCCAAGGGCTATGCGACCTCCGCTGTTGTCGTCGATGCCGACGGCGAAACCATCGTAGCGATGCACGGCGATGGCGCCAGCATCCACACCCTGGAAAACGCGCGCCGCAAGGCTTACACCGCGATGACGTTCAAGCAGACCACCGCGGAATACGCCAAGAAGCTTGCCGATCCGAATTCGGTGGCGCACCAGCAGGTGACATTGCCGAACGTCATCGCCATTCCCGGCGGCGTGCCGATCAAGGCCGGCAACGACGTGATCGGCGGCATCGGCGTGTCCGGCTCACCCGGCGTCGACGAGGATTGCGTCAACGGCGGCATGGACAAGGTGAAAGACCAGCTTCAGTAACGCGTCATTTCATTCCGGCTCGATGCCGGCGGCCTTGATGAGCGTGGTCCATTTCACCAGCTCGTCTTTCACGTAAGCGGGAAAGCCGGCCGGCCCGATCCACGAGACTTCGACGCCGACACTACGGAAGCGCTCGCGCACTTCGTCGTTCGCGAGCGCTTTTTCGATCGGTGCGGCGAGCTTGTCGACGACCTCTTTCGGCACGCCGGCGGGGCCGAACATGCCGGTCCAGGCGAGCAGGTCGTAACCGGGCATGACCGTGCCATCCAGCGTCGGCAGATCAGGCAGCGTCTGATCGCGCGCCTTGGTCAGCACCGCGAGCGGACGGATCTTGCCGGCCTTGAGCATCGGCAGGCCGGTGCTGAAATCCGGCACGCCCATCTGGACATGTCCGGCCATCAGATCGGTGACCGCGGCAGGATTGCTGCGATAGGCAACCGGCACGATGTCGAGGTTGAGCCGGCGCTTGAAGACTTCGACGGTGATGCGGCCGGTGCTGTTGCCGTAACCGGCGGTGACCTTGCCGGGATTGGCCCTGGCGTAGTCGACCAGTTCCACCATCGACTTCACCGGCAGATCGTTGGTGACGGCGATGAACGACGGAAAGCTGCCGATCCGGGCGATCGGCGTAAAATCCTTGATCGGATCGTACGGCACGCGCTTGAACAAACCAGGCGCCGCGGAGTGCGTACTGTTCGAGGTCAGCAGCAGCGTGTAGCCGTCAGGATTGGCGTGAGCGACGGTTTCCGCCGCCAGCATGCCGCCGGCGCCTTCGCGATTCTCGATCACCACTGGCTGTCCGAGGCCTTCCTGCAGAAATTTACCGACGAGGCGCGCCGCGGTGTCGGTGGCGCTGCCGGCTGCAAACGGCGTCACGATCGTTATCGGCCGCGTTGGATAATCCTCAGCGACGGCCGGCGCGACGCAGGCAATTGCCAGCGCCAGCAGCGCCAGGCCGCACGTTTTGATACTTTCCGGCACTCGATCCTCCGCAGCGTTTTCGCGTTCAATGCGCGGGCATAGAGAAGCGACCCGCCGCCGAGCGTCAAGAACAACACACGCGGTTCGGCGCGCCGGAGAGTTGCGGTTTCGGAATATCAGCCGGATTATTTGGGCTTCTGCATCTTCAGCACGAAGGCATCGACCGGCGACGGTGGCTTATTGCTGGAGAAGTCGCGGGTATCGCCAGGCACGCGCCAGAAGTCGCCTTCGGCGACGAACTTGAAGCCGGCGGCTTCGAGTTCCTGCCGCACTACCGCTTCGTCGATACGGTGCAGCGATTTGCCGACGGCAAGATCGGCGCCGGCCTTTGCCGAATGATCGGCTAGCACAAGAAAGCCACCGGGCTTAAGCGCGTCGAACATCTTCTTGTCCATCGCCGCGCGGTCGACCTTCATGTACGTCGTATCGTGATAGTAGAACAGGAAGGTGACGAGATCGAGATTGCTCACGCCAGACGGGATCGGATCGTCGTACGGTTGAACGTCTGCGGCCGCATCGCTCATCGCTGGTGTCTTCAGCCGCGCCTGAAATGCTTCTACGCCCTTCGGATAGGCGTCCGCCGGATACTGGCCCCAGACCTTTCCGTTCGGCGCGACAGCGCGCGCAATCAATTCGGTGCTGTAACCACCGCCGGCGCCCATATCGAGCACCTTCATGCCCGGGCGCACATCGGCAAACTTGAGGAAAGGCACCGGATCGCGCCGCTTGTCAGCCTCGCGGTCGGCGTCGCTGCGGTCAGTCGCCGCGAGCAGCGCCGCGTAATCGGGCGCGGCTTGCGCCCGCGCAGAACCTGCACTGAACCCAGTACATACAGCGACACCAAGCGCCGCCACGGCAAACTGCTTGGCTAATTCATTTCCGAACATTCTTCTCTCCCGGCATTGGCATGGTGAGCAGGCAGCATGAACGCGACACTAGAGTTACACCAGTCCCGGGGTTCCTATTCCGCGGCCGGCTCGCCTCCCCTTCCCTCAAGCCTCGATTTCATATGAATTCGGCGCGGGCTAGCCTCCGAAGGAGAATTCCTTGGCACATTTTCGTGAACTGATTGCCGGCAAGGAACTGATCGTCGCGCCGGTGGCGCTCAATCCGATCATGGCGCGGCTGGCCGAAGCCGCCGGGTTCAAGGCGCTCTACCTCAGCGGCGGCTCGCTTGGCTGGTACAAGGGCGGCACCGAAGCCAACATCACCATGACCGAACTGGCGCAGGTCGCCGTCGACATGCGCGCGGTGAGCAAGCTGCCGATCGTGCTCGACGCCGGTGGCGGCTTCGGCGATCCGGTCCACATGCACCGCACCATTGCGATGACCGAGGCGGCGGGTTTCGCCGCCATCGAGATCGAGGATCAGGTGCTGCCGCGCCGCTTCGAGCATCACGCCGGCATCGATCATCTGGTGCCGATGGAATTCATGCTCAAGCGGCTTACCGAAGCCTTGGTCGCGCGCACCGATCCCGATCTCGTCATCGTCGCCCGCACCAATGCGCGCCGGGTCGGCGGACTCGACGATGCGCTGCGCCGCGGCGAAGCATTTCACAAGGCCGGCGCCGACATGCTTTTCATCTATTCGCGCACGCCGGAAGAAATGCGGATCATCGGCGAGCGCCTGCCGGCACCATTGATGACCTTCGCTCCACCGGATGGTTTCGCTGAATTTCCAATCTCGCCGGAAGAGATGGCAAAGCTCGGCTTCCGCCTCGCGGCATCGTCAGGTACCGCGTTTGCCGCCATGCACAAGGCGGTGAAGCAGTCCTACGAGTGCCTGGCGCAAGGCAAGCTCGATCCATTCCTCGGCCGCGGCGGCGCCGAGAAGGAGATGAAAGCCGCGCAGGCGACCTGCGATTTTCCGCGCTATCTCGATATCGAACGCCGCACCATGAAAGACGCGTAAGCTGTGCAAAGCTTGTGGAAGAGCTTGTGAACAGCTTTGGATGAAATGTGCAAAGGGCTGATAGTGTCTCAGTTTGATTGTGGCACACGGGATAACCACTCAGATGCATCAATAACTGCCTGACGCTTTTCGTCTAATCGGTTCTGTTCTTCGCTGTCCATTGCTGTGAGCAAGTCTGGGGAAATTTAGACCGAGGCACTACCAAAAAACAGGTAGTGTCTCAGTTTGATTGTGGCGGCCGGGAAAGCTCTTCGGATGCATCAAGAACCGCCTGACGTTTCTCGGTAAGTTTGTTCTGTTCTTCGCTGTCCATTGCTGTGAGCAAGTCCGTGAATTTCATCGGGGTTTGAACTAGGCCAGCGGCCATCGCAGGCGTCACGCCCAGCGTCTTGTGGTTACGGACCCAGTTGTACCAAAAGAAGTAAAGGGCCAGCGCGTGACAGTGGTTCTCGAATTTCTTTGAGAACGCATTGGTGAGGCGCGTAAAGCGGCGCATCGCCATACGCATCGTGAGGTTCTGACGTTCTGCAAATGACGTGTTGACCAGCGCAGGATCAGGGTTGCCCTTGATCGGGTTTTTGATCGCGCCAATGCAGCGCGGTGGGCTGTAGCGACCAGCCTCAGAATAGTCCGCCGCAAAAATCTTATTCAGCATCGCGTAGTCGGCATCGAAATCGACGGCTTCAACTGCCGTCAGGTACGCCTTGTGGCCGCGTACGCATCCCCTATGACCATAGCCATCCGGGGAACAGGTGGGTCTTGCAACTTCCGGGCATGGGCGCGGCGTACTTGTTCTGGGCAGCGGCAGGCAATTCCCCCATCGTGGGCACAGCTATTGGGTGGGCCGTGAATGCGGCGTCTACGGCCTCGTTGCGTGGATCATCATCCGCGCTCTTAAAATCACCAGTGCTGCCGCTAACAAAATTTCAAACTGAGGCACTACCAAAGACCAGGTAGTGTCTCAGTTTGATCGGGCCTTGCGCGCTGCCTGCGAACTGCGTGCACAACTTTGAAAATCCGCAATAGCTCAATGGCATCCAAGGCGTCATCGACAGTTACTGCGGCGCTGGAAACCGATGAACAAACGGCGCGCAAGGTAAGCGATCTTGTTGCCGAAGGATTTGCGGCCGACGAACTGGCGGTCAGCCTTGTGGAAATCGGCCCCGACGCGTGGCGCGTGATCATTTATTTCGAGGATGCGCCAGACGAAAAGGCGCTGCGCAAACTGGTCGAGGCGGCGGCTGGGAGCGCGGCAGCCAATACTCTGCGCCTGGAACGTGTTGCAGCGAAGGATTGGGTCGCTGAAAGTCTCGCCGGGTTGGAGCCGGTGCGCGCCGGGCGCTTCATCGTTCATGGCGCGCACGACCGCGCCAAGGTTCCGTTGAACCGCATCGGCATTGAAATTGAGGCGGCGCTGGCCTTTGGCACCGGGCACCACGGCACCACGCACGGCTGCCTGTTGGCGCTTGACCGGACCTGCAAGACGCAAAGCAATAGGCCGCTGCGCATTTTCGATCTCGGCACTGGCACCGGCGTGCTCGCTATCGCCAGCGCCCGCGCCCTGCACCGGCACGTGCTGGCGAGCGATAACGACGGGCTTTCGGTGCATGCCGCGCGTGGTAACGCCAGGCTCAACCGGGCCGGGCCGCTCGTCGAAGTGATCAAGGCTGACGGCGTCGTGTCTCTGCGCCGGCGCGGACCGTTCGATTTGATCTTCGCCAATATCCTGCTGCGGCCGCTACAACGCTTCGCGACGCCGCTGACAAAGCTCGTCGCGCCGGGCGGCCGTCTGATCCTCTCCGGCCTCCTCAAAGCGCAAGCCAATGCAGCGATCGCCGCCTACCACAGTCTGGTGCTGGAGCACCGCATCGACATCGACGGCTGGACCACGCTGACGATGAAGAAGCCGCATCGGCGTGCCCGCGTTGTGCGGCGGCGTTCCGCCACCTAGATTGCGGGCATGTTCGAAGCGCATTTCCAGTCTTTCGAAGACGGCGGCGAGCGCGCCGAAAGCGCGCCGCGCGTCCAGGCCCTGCGGGAAGAACTGGCGAAGCGCGGTCTCGACGGCTTCATCGTGCCGCGAACCGACCGTTTCCAGAACGAGTATGTGCCGCCGTCCGACGAGCGGCTGGCCTGGCTGACTGGATTCACCGGCTCGGCCGGCGCCGCCATCGTGCTGGCCGATCGCGCGGTGATCTTTGTCGACGGCCGCTATCAGGTGCAGGTGCGCGAGGAAGTCGACAGCGCGGTGTTCACCGTCGAGCATCTCGTCGAGAAACCGCCGACGCTGTGGATCGAAACCAGTCTGCCGAAAGGCGCCAGGCTCGGCTTTTCGCCGTGGCTGCATACCGTCGATGGCGCGGAACGGCTGGCCAGGGCCTGCGCGGCCGCCGAAGCGGCGCTGGTGCCGGTCGAGGATAATCCGATCGATGCGATCTGGACCGACCGGCCGCAACCGCCGCTCGGCCCGGTGGTGGCGCACGACCTCCGCTATGCCGGCGAGGAAACCAGGGACAAGCTCGCCCGCGTTCGCGCCGAGATGCACAAGCACGGCGCAGACGCGCTGGTGGTTTCCGATCCACAAAATGTGTCGTGGCTGTTCAACATTCGCGGCAGTGACGTGCCGCACACACCGGTGGTGCTCGCTTTCGCCACGGTGCCGAAGCAGGGCCGCCCCTCGCTCTATGTCGATCTGCGCAAACTCGGCAACGAGATGCGCGTGAAGCTCGAAGAGCTTGCCGACATCCGCCCGAATGCGGCATTTGAACGAGAACTGGCCGAGCATGGCCGGGATCGCCACGCGGTGCAGCTCGATCCATCGGGTTGCGCCGAGGAGATCGTGCGGCTCGTGGTCGGGAACGGCGGCCGGATCGTGCGCGGCAGCGACCCGATCGCACCGATGAAAGCGGTGAAAAACGCCACCGAGATCGCGGGCGCACGCGCCGCGCAGCAGCGCGACGGCGTCGCGATGACGCGCTTCCTCGCCTGGTTCGACCGTGAAGCGCCGCGCGGCGGCCTGACCGAGATCGACGCGGTCGAGGCGCTGGAGAGTTTTCGCCGCGAAACCGGCGCACTGAAGGACGTGTCGTTCCCGACCATCTCCGGCGCCGGCCCGAACGGCGCCATCGTGCATTACCGCGTCACCCGGCGCAGCAATCGGCGCATCGAGCAGAACGAGCTGTTCCTGATCGATTCCGGCGGCCAGTACGAAGACGGCACCACCGATATCACCCGCACGCTGGCAGTCGGGACGCCGACCGCCGACATGCGAAAGAATTTTACGCTGGTGCTCAAGGGCCATATCGCACTGGCGCGCGCGGTGTTTCCCGACGGCACCAGCGGCGCGCAACTCGACACGCTGGCGCGGCAATTCCTGTGGCAGGCCGGCCTCGATTTCGATCACGGCACCGGCCACGGCGTCGGCAGCTACCTTTCGGTGCATGAAGGGCCGGCGCGGATTTCCAAGCTCGGCGCCTTCCCGCTCAAGCGCGGCATGATCCTGTCCAACGAGCCCGGCTATTACCGCACCGGCGCCTACGGCATCCGCATCGAGAACCTTGTGCTGGTGACGGAAGCCGCGCCGGTCGCTGACGCGGAAAAGCCGCTCAACGCATTCGAGACGCTGACGCTGGCGCCGATCGATACCCGCCTGATCGATGGGACCCTGCTGACCGACGATGAGGTGTCGTGGATCAATGCCTATCATTCGCGGGTACGCGAACTGGTGGTACCGGGTCTCGACGTCGAGACCCGCGCGTGGCTGTTTGGGATAACCGCGCTGATGCCGACCAGGCTCAAGCGATAGCGGCAGATTAGTTCTGATACGTCAGCGAATAAGCTTCAACCACTCGTCTTCGGTGAGAACTTTCACGCCGAGCTTTTGCGCGTCCTTCAGCTTTGAACCGGCGCCGGGCCCGGCGACGACATAGTCGGTCTTCTTCGACACCGAGCCGGATACTTTGGCGCCAAGTCTTTCCGCCGACGCCTTGGCCTCGTCTCGGGTCATTTTCTCCAGCGAGCCGGTGAACACCACCGTCTTGCTGGCGACGGCTGAATCGGTGCGCGGCTTTTCGGCATCCTGGATGGTGACCTGTTCCGCCAGCCGCTCGACACGCCGCCGGTTGTGCGCCTCGGCAAAGTATTCGCCGAGGCTCTCGATCACGGTGTCGCCGATCTGATCGAGCGCATCCATCTCATCCCGCGTCTCAGCGTCGCCTTTGGCGAGCTTGAGGCAAGCATCGTGAAACGCCTGCCAACTGCCGTAGCCCCGCGCCAGCGCGACGGCCGTGGTCTCGCCGACGTGACGGATACCGAGCGAATAGATGAACCGTTCCAACGAAATCTCTCGCCGTGCCTCGATGGCGTTGAACAGGTTGCGGACCGAGACTTCGCCGTAGCCTTCCTCCTCGAGCAATTCCTTGCGATGTTTCTTTTCTAGCGTGAAGATGTCAGCGGGCTCCCTGAGCCACTCCTTCTCGAAAAACAGATCGATCTGCTTGTCGCCAAGGCCGTCGATATCGAAGGCGCGACGGGAAACAAAATGCTTCAGATGCTCGGTTATCTGAAATGGGCAGGCAAATTCGCCGGTGCAATGCACGCGCGCGCCTTCCTCACCGCCAGCGATAATCTCGCGCACAACATCGGTGTGCAGCGGGCATGGGCATTTCTTTGGAAATTCGTAGGGCTTGGCGCCGCGCGGGCGTTTGTCCCCGACCACGCCCAGCACCTGCGGAATGACATCGCCGGCACGCTGGATCGTCACCGTGTCGCCGACCCGCACATCAAGACGCTTGATCTCTTCCGGGTTGTGCAGCGTCGCGTTCTGCACGACGACGCCGCCGACCGTCACTGGCTCAAGCTTGGCGACGGGCGTCAATGTGCCGGTGCGGCCGACCTGGATTTCGATGTCCTTGATGACGGTCGTTGCCTTCTCGGCGGCGAACTTGTGCGCGATGGCCCAGCGCGGCGCTCGTCCGACAAAGCCGAGGCGCTCCTGCCAGTCGAGACGGTCGATTTTGTAGACGACGCCATCGATGTCGTATTCGAGCGAAACCCGCGCCTCACCGATCTTGCGATGAAAATCGATCAGCGCCTCCACCGACTTGCACATCCTGGTCAGGGGATTGGTTTTGAAGCCGATATCGGCAAACCAGTCGAGCATTCCGATCTGGGTTTTCGCTGACATCGTGCTCATCTCGCCCCAGGCATAGGCGAAGAAATGCAGCGGCCGCGACGCCGTGATTGAGGCGTCTTTCTGGCGCAACGAGCCAGCCGCGGTATTGCGCGGATTGACATAGAGTTCCTTGCCGGCCTCTGCCTGCTTGCGGTTGAGGTCGAGGAACGCCGCCTTGGTCATGTAGACTTCGCCGCGCACCTCGCAAATCGCCGGAACGCGTTTGCCCTTGAGCCGCTGCGGGATGTCGGCGATCGTCCTCACATTGGCCGTGACGTCTTCGCCTACTTCGCCGTCGCCGCGGGTCGCGCCGGTAACGAGTACGCCGTCCTCATAGCGCAGCGACATCGAAAGGCCATCGATCTTGGGTTCGGCGGAAAATGCGATCTCCTCGTCGTCCGCGAGACGCAGAAAGCGCCGGATGCGTCCGACAAAATCGACCACGTCTTCGTCGGAGAACGCGTTGTCGAGCGACAGCATTGGCACCGCATGGCGGACCTTGGCAAAACGCGATGACGGCGCCGCACCGACCTTCTGAGTGAGACTTTCCAAAGTGCGCAAATCCGGAAAACGCGCCTCGATCGCGTTGTAGCGCTTGCGCAGCTTGTCGTAGTCGGCGTCGGAAACACTCGGCGCGTCATCCTGGTAGTAACGCCGGTCATGGCCGGCGATCTCCGCACCGAGGCGCGCGTGTTCCGCTTTCGCCTGCTTTGCGGTGAGACCTTCAATGGGGAGTTTTGCGATATCTTTTGCAGCCATTTGCGCGGACTTTGCCTCGTCGCAACCGGCGTTGTCTAGGCACCGCTTTGCGCGTAACTTTGCGGCAGAACAACACCGCTCCAGGGACGAAACGCCAAGGGACGAAACGCCATGACGATACGCCTGATCGTGAAATGCGCCCTGCCGCTGCTGGCGCTCACCATCGCTGCCCTGCCCGCATCCGCCGCCACTGTTCGCATCTATGTTACGAATTCGGCCGGCGACACCATCGACGTGATCGATCCGGTCAGCAACAAGGTGGTGCAGGAGATCAAGGACGTGGTCGGCGCTCACGGTATTGCGTTCTCGCCGGATGCGACGCGCGTCTATGTCAGCAACGAAGAGACCTCGACGCTCGATGTCTTCGACCGCAAGAGCGGCAAGCTGATCAAGAAGGTCGCGCTGTCCGACCATCCCAACAATATCTCCGTGACCAAGAATGGCGACCGCATCGTCGTCGCCATCGCCCGCGGCAAGGGCGGCCTCGATATCGTCGATGCCGCGACGCTGACGCTGAAGAAGACGATCTCTTCCAACGGCGGCCGGCTGCACAACGTCTATGTCACGCCCGACAACAAATACGTGGTCGGCGGCTCGATCCCGCAGAAGACC
Organism: uncultured Alphaproteobacteria bacterium; assembly: GCA_963739945.1. Classification (GTDB taxonomy): domain Bacteria; phylum Pseudomonadota; class Alphaproteobacteria; order Rhizobiales; family Xanthobacteraceae; genus BOG-931. The sequence continues at coordinate 163,546 of CAVUCN010000014.1, forward strand.
TTCTACGTGTTCGATCTCGAGAAAGAGCAGCTCGCCTGGGCGATGCCGATGGATCTCGGCGTCCGCTGCATGGCCATCGAAACCAACCCGGATGGATCGACCAAGCGGGTGTTCGCGCAAATGTCGAGCCTCAACGGTTTTTCGGTGATCGATATTGCGCAGCAGAAAGAAGTCGCGCGGATCAAGCTGCCGGGCGTGCCGCAGGAATTCGACGCCGGCGGCTATCGCGACAACGAGCCGTCGCACGGCATCGGCATTGCGCCCGACAACAAGACGCTGTGGGTCACCAGCATTCCCAACAATGCGGTCTACGAATATTCGCTGGCCGACCTGAAGCTGATCGGCAAAGTCGACCTGCCGAGCGAAAAGGTTGCGGGCCACGCCGCGCCGCTGTCGGCGGTCGCCAACTGGGTCACGTTCACGCCGGACGGCAAGGAGCTCTATGTATCGAATTCCGGCATCCGCTCGGTGTCGGTGGTCGATACGGTGGCGATGAAGGTGACGAAGGTCGTCCCGGTCGGCGAAGTGCCGAAGCGCAACAATACGCTGGTGATTCCGGATACCGCAAACAACGCCGTCACACCCGGATCGATGAAGCGCGCCGCGGCGGAGTAAGCTACTTCTTCCGCGGCCGGCAGTTTCGCGCCCTGAACCCAGGCAGCGATGATTTTCCAGTCCGGATCGTTCTTGCTGGCGAACTGACGGCCGCCGGAGTGGAACGCATCGCCACCGGCTTCCGGCGCCAGCGGGTGAGTTAAGATCTTCGCCGTCATCGGATCGTCGACCGCCTGGACGATTTTCGACACCGTGTCGAAATTCCTGCGGGTCTGCTCCTCGGTCCAGACCGACTGGCCATCGGGAAGCTTTTCCAGACGCAGCATATTGGTCGCCTCGGCGTGACACATCACGCAAGGCGCATGGCCGGCCCGTTTCTCGAGGAAGATCGGCTGCACTCTGGCTTTGAAGAAATCGTAATCGAGCGTGGCGGCGGCATTCGCTACGAGCGTTGCACTGCCCAGCGCGCACGCAGCAGCAATAGTGATGCGAACGGACATGAACATCCCTCCCGGCCGGCGTTATTGTAGCAGCCTAGCAGACGCTGCGGTTCGGCGTCAGCCCGCCGCCCGGATCAGACGCTCGGCTGCGGCACGAGCTTCGGCGGTGATCTCGGCGCCGGCCAGCATGCGCGCGATTTCCTCGCGGCGGCGCTCGGCCTCCAGCTCGGAGACGCGGGTCGCGACCCTTTTGCCCTTGGCCAGTGCGTCCTTGCTGATGAGGTAGTGCCGATCCGCCCGCGCGGCGACCTGCGGCGCGTGCGTGACCGCAATCACCTGGACCTCCGACGCAAGCCGCGCCAGCCGCACGCCGATGGCGTCGGCCACCGCGCCGCCGACGCCGGTATCGATCTCGTCAAAAATCAGGGTCGGCGCCGAGCCACGGTCGGCCAGCACCACCTTGAGCGCGAGGAGGAAGCGCGCCAGTTCGCCGCCGGATGCGACTTTCATCATCGGCCCAGGCCTGGTGCCGGGATTGGTGCGCACCCAGAATTCGACGCGGTCGAGGCCATTCGGGCCTTCGTTCTCGCTTTCGATCTGGGTGTTGAATTGTGCGCGGTCGAGCTTGAGGGGTTTAAGTTCGCCATTGAGCGCCTTGTCGAGCTTTTGCGCCGCACGGCGGCGGCCGGCGGACAGCGCCTGCGCTGCTTCGCGAAAACGCGCGTCGGCCGCCTGCGCTTCCTTTTCCAGCGCGGCGAGACGCTCGGCGCCGGCATCGATCAGGACAAGGTCAGCCTGATAGCGCTGGCCGAGCGCCGCCAGATTATCGACCGGCACGTTGTATTTCCGCCCGGCGGCGCGCAGCGCAAACAGCCGTTCCTCGATCCGCTCCAGTTCCTGCGGATCGTAATTGGCAGCGCGCAGCGCCGCTTCGAGGTGCGTGCCTGCCTCATCCATGGCGGTGAGCGCGGCGTCGATCGCCTTCACCACCGGATCGATCAACGCCGGCGCCTGTACGGCGCGGCGTTCCAGCCGCCGCGCTGCGGCCGCGAGCGCCGTCACCGGCGACTGCGACCCGCTCACGCTGTCGTAGGTCACACGTAAATCCTCGGCGACCTTTTCCGCCTGCATCATCGCAGTGCGGCGTTCGGCGAGCGACGTTTCCTCTCCGGTCTCCGGAGCAAGCTTGCCAAGCTCGGCAACGGCGTGGCGCAGCCAATCCGCTTCGCGGTTGGCGCGCTCGACTTCGGCGCGGTGTTTCTCGACCGCGATCTCGCGGGCCCGCCGCTCCTCCCACAGATGCGCGACGCCGGCAGCATCGCCGTCGAGTCGGCCATAGGCATCGAGCAGCGCGCGATGCGTCGCGGCATCGACGAAGGCACGGTCGTCATGCTGGCCGTGGATTTCCACCAGCGCCGCGCCGAGCGCGCGCAACACCTGCACGCTGACCGGCTGGTCGTTGACAAAAGCGCGGGTGCGGCCATCGGCGAACTGCACGCGCCGGACAATCAGTTCGTCTTCGCCGCCAATGTCGTTGGCGGCAAGCACGCGACGCGCCGGATGGTCTTTGCCAAGATCGAAGGCGGCGATGACCGAGCCTTGCTCGGCGCCTTCGCGCACCAGCGCCGCGTCGCCGCGTGCGCCGAGCGCCAGGGCGAAAGCATCGAGCAAAATCGACTTTCCGGCGCCGGTCTCGCCCGTCAGCACGGCAAGGCCGGACCCGAAATCGATGTCGAGACGATCGATCAGGACGATGTCGCGGATGGAAAGACGGGCGAGCATGAAGGTGACGCTGGTTCAGGACGCCGGGATATTACCGATTCCCGGCCCTAGTGTCCCGACTCGTCAATCAGCCGTTCTGCGAACTGGCCAGACCCATTTTCTGGAACGCGCGGCTGATCCAGGACTGCTTGTTTTCGTTCGGCTCGCCGCCGGCGCCCTTCACCAGCCGTAAGAGTCTTTGTACCACTGGCTATCCGGGAAATTGTGGCCGAGTACCGCGGCCGCGGTCTGGGCCTCGTCGATCAGACCGATCGAAACGTAAGCTTCAGTCAAACGCTCAAGCGCTTCTTCGACATGACGCGTGGTCTGATACTGCGTCACCACCACCTTGAACCGGTTGATGGCGCCGATGAAGTCGCGCTTGTTCATGTAGTAGCGGCCGATCTCCATTTCCTTGCCGGCCAATTGGTCGCGCGCCATGTCGATTTTCTTGCGCGCAGCGGTGGCGTATTCGGATTGCGGATATTTGCGCACCACTTCTTCGAGTGCGTTGATCGCTTTCTCGGCGCGCTCCTGATCGCGGCTGACGTCGAGAATCTGATCGTAATACGACGAGCCGATCAGGAACTGCGCATAGGCGGCATCGGGACTGCCGGGATGCAGCGTCACGTAGCGCTGGGCGGAGCTGATGCAGTCGGTATATTCGCCAGCCTGATAATAGGCATAGGCTGACATCAGCAGCGCCTTGCGCGCCCAGTCCGAATACGGATTCTGACGGTCGACTTCGTCGAATTTTTTGGCGGCTTCCTTGTAGTCCTGCTCCTTGTTCAGCAGGAACAGACCCTGATTGTAGAGCTTGTCGGCCGGATCGTCGGGAACGTAGTCCTCGTCCTTGTGCAGCAGGCTGCAGGCCATCAGCGGCACGGCGAGCAGCGCCACGGCGAGATATCCCGCCAGCGCGCGCACTCTGCGACCGGAATAGCCCGATCCTGGTAACCGCAACATCATCAGCGTGAAGAACCCCGTCCCACCGGTCCGTCCGTACCATACCGCGCTAAAGGCGCCGTACGGCGCCCCGCAGTCCGACGGATTATACGGCCATTATGGCGGGCAATCGGCCCGGATTAAGGCGAAAAAGTTAAGGAGATCAGGAGACGTCCGGCCCGTAATTCGGCGCCGCATGGGCTACCAGCTCGGCATGGCCGCGGGTGCGGCGGACCATTTCGGGCATCTCGGTATAAGTCCAGGCGCTGGGGTCGGCCATCAGCGCGCTGAGCACCGCATGATTGAGCTTGTGGCCGCCGCGCACCGACCGGTAGCAGCCGATCAGCGGGGCGCCGGCCAGCGCCAGGTCGCCGATCGCATCGACCGCCTTGTGACGGACGAACTCGTCATGGAACCGCACGCCCTCGGCATTGAGAACGCGATTATCGGCAACCACGACGGTATTCTCGAACGAAGCGCCGAGCGCATAGCCCGCGCTCCACAGCTTCGCGACATCGCGCATGAACCCGAACGTGCGTGAGCGGGCAAGATCGCGACGGAAAGCAGCCGGATCGACATCAACGGCGAAGGTCTGGCGGCCGATCAGCGATTGCTCGAATTCGATTTCGGCTTCAATGCGCAGACCGCGCGCATGCGGCAGCAATTCGCCGGTGCAACCATTTTTGCCAACACGCACCGGCTTGAGCACCTTGATATAGCGCCGCGACGCGGCCTGACTGACGATGCCGGCCTGATCGATCGCCTCGACAAACGCTTGCGCGCTGCCGTCCATGATCGGAACTTCCGGACCGTCCACCTCAACGACGGCGTTGTCGATGCCGAGGCCGTGAAGCGCGGCAAGCACGTGTTCGGTCGTCGAAACGGCAGGGCCGTTGCGATCTCCGAGCACGGTTGCGAATTCAGTTGCGATGACGGAGCGATAGCTGGCGGCGATCTCGCGGTCGCGCTCGCCGTTGTTACCGCTGCGCAGGAAAACGATGCCGGTATTGGGCTCGCCGGGATGAATTGTGAGGGTTGCAGGCAAACCGGAATGAACGCCGATACCAGAAACTGTCGCGTGATTACGCAACGTCGTCTGAACACCAGGTAGCATGCCCCGCGTCATGCGGACGTCCCACAACTTATGGCTACGAACGACCGGCCTGAACGCGCCGAAAGTTGTAGCCCACCCCAACTTGAGGGATGCAGGTCTAACTGCATTATGGGGAGGCCCGCACACGGCTGACCCTGTTTAATCCCCAACCAGTCCCCTCGGTCCGTCGCAAATGTACCGGCGGCCGCCTTTTTGGCCAACTCACGCTTTCTTACCGACTGTTACCGCGATGTAGCCGCACTGCGGTCGGCGGAATGCCGCAAATGTGACGGCACCGCAAGCGCTCTGCCGTTTTTGCCAAACCCGTCACGAACGGCATTTGAGGCTCAGACCAAAAACCGCTGCCTCAATAATATTACAGCTATATCAACAGTTTGGGCCGCAATTGCGGCCCATCCTGAAGAATATCAAATGGTCAATCCAGGCACCGCCTTTCGGCGGCGCCTGGCCGAATTCAATTCGCCTGACGGCGCAGGAAGGCCGGAATATCGAGCTGGTCCTCTTCACTGGAGTTATGCACAGGGGCCTGCCGGCCGTGCTGGTCGAGCCCGTGGGGCGATCCCTGAGGCGCTCCTTGAAACGAAGGACGTCTGGCGTATTCCGAAACCGGCTCCGGCCGCGACTCTTGCGAACGCGTCTCCTGCGGACGAGGCGCCGGCCGCCCCGCCAGACGCTCAGCCGGCTGCGGCATGCCCGGCGTTTTCGGCGCTGCCGCCTGGGGCTCGTCCTCGTGCTGGCGGCGGCCAAGACCGCCAACCGAGGCGATCCGTTGTAACAGCGACATGCGCTGGCCAACAGGATGCTCTTCGTGGACAGCTTCGCCCCGCTTGGCGCGAATTTCATTTTGCGCCGGCATCGGCAGTTCATCGATGCGTGGCATGCGCGGCCCGCGCGATGGCGGACGCTCCGCCGCCGGCGGAATGAACGCTTCCGGCTCCTGCGTCTGTTCAGGCCCGCTGGCGGGCGGGTCGATGAACAAGGACGGTTTCGGAGCGAGCGGACGGATCGTAACCTCGTCGCTCGCGCCCTGCGGCAGGATCGCAGCGGCGATTGCCGCTTTGGCCACCGAGGAGATCGATGCCGGTGCGGCCGGCAGTCGGCGCGGGAGCTGTTGCAACCGGCGCCGGCGCGACAGCACGCACAGGCTCGGCTGCCTGAACGCGCTCGACAATGCTGCGCTGGCTTTCGGCACGCATCCGTTGCGCCACTTCGGCAATGCGCTGCTCGGCCTGAGGCAGCGCCGGGCGCTGCGCGACCACCTGATCGATACCTGTCGCCACAACGGAAACGCGGATGATGCCGTCGAGGCTTTCGTCGAAGGTCGCGCCGACGATGATGTTGGCGTCCTGATCGACTTCCTCGCGGATCCGGGTCGCGGCTTCGTCGACTTCGTAGAGCTTGAGGTCGCGGCCGCCGGTGATCGAGATGAGAAGGCCGCGGGCGCCTTTCATCGAAGCGTCGTCGATCAGCGGATTGGAGATCGCGGCCTCGGCTGCGGTCATCGCACGCTTGTCGCCTTCGGCTTCGCCGGTGCCCATCATCGCCTTGCCCATTTCGCGCATCACGGCGCGCACGTCGGCGAAGTCGAGATTGATCAGGCCTTCCTTGACCATCAGATCGGTGATGCAGGCAACGCCGGAGTAGAGCACCTGATCGGCCATCGCAAAGGCGTCCGCGAACGTCGTCTTCTCGTTGGCCACCCGGAACAGATTCTGGTTCGGGATGATGAGGAGCGTATCGACGCTCTTCTGCAATTCGGCGATGCCGCCTTCCGCAGTCTTCATGCGGCGCTGGCCTTCGAAGTGAAACGGCTTGGTGACAACACCGACGGTGAGGATGCCGAGATCGCGCGCGACTTTGGCGATCACCGGAGCTGCGCCAGTGCCGGTGCCGCCGCCCATGCCCGCGGTGACGAACACCATGTGCGCGCCGGAGAGATGATCGCGGATCTCGTCGAGCACTTCTTCCGCCGCGGCGCGGCCGACTTCGGGCTGCGACCCGGCGCCGAGGCCTTCGGTGACCTGCACGCCCATCTGCACGATGCGCTCTGCCTTCGAGGTCGTAAGTGCCTGCGCGTCGGTATTGGCGACGACAAAATCCACGCCTTGCAGGCCGGCGGTGATCATGTTGTTGACGGCATTGCCACCCGCGCCGCCGACCCCGAATACGGTGATGCGGGGCTTGAGTTCACGAATGTCGGGGATGTTCAGATTGATAGTCATGATTGCCTCTTCTTCCTTGCACAGGCGCTTTCAACGCCCTGCCCCGGCCGATCCGCCACCGGCCGTTGGTACATTGCAGCTTCGCGTCTGGGGGCCATCAGAAACTCTCGCGAAGCCATCGTCCGACTCGGGCGAAGTAACCGCCCGTAGCTGTTTTGGGATAGCGCCTGCCGCGCGGCTCGAAATGTTCGAGATGCGCTGCCTGCGGGTAGACCAAGAGTCCTGCCGCGACCGCGAATGCCGCGCCTTTGGCGGCGTCCGGCAGTCCGGCAATACCGAGCGGCCGTCCGATACGGACCGGGCGGCCGAGAATGCGGGTGGCGAGATCGGCGAGGCCTGTGAGCTGGCTCGCACCGCCGGTGAGAACGACGCGACCGCGCGGATCGGCTGCGAACGCCGACGTCACGAGCCGGTCGCGCACCATTTCGAGGATTTCTTCGACGCGCGGCTTGATGATCTGTACCAGCGTCGCCCGTGAGACGAACTGCGTCTGCTCGCGCTCGTCGTCGTTGATCGGGGGCACCGTGATCATGTCGCGCTCATCCGAGCCGCCGGCGATCACGCTGCCGTAGAGCGTCTTCATGCGCTCGGCATCGGAGACCCGCGCGTTCAGACCGCGCGCCACGTCCATGGTGACGTGCTGACCGCCGAGTGCAAAGCCGTCGAGATGCACAAAGCGGCCGTGCGCAAACGCCGCGATGGTGGTGGTGCCGGCGCCCATATCGACAACTGCAGCGCCGAGATCGCTCTCATCGTCGGCCAAAACCGACAGACCGGCAACGTACGGGCTTGCCACCATGGCTTCGACGTCGAGATGGCAGCGCTCGACCGCGAGCATCAGATTACGTGCCGCTGCGATATCGGTCGTCGCGATGTGCATGTCGACGCCGAACTTGGCGCCAAGCATGCCGCGCGGATCGCGGATGCCTTCATTGCCATCGATCGAGTAGCCGATCGGCATTGAATGCAGCACGGCGCGGCCGTCGCGTTGCGATTGCCGGCCACCGGCCGCGAGCACACGAGCTATATCGCTGTCGGAAACGCCTGAGCCGATGATCTCGACATCGGCGCCGAACAATTCGCCGCCAAGCCGTCCGGATGAAATCGACAGCACAACGGATTCGATTTCGACCTTCGCCATGCGCTCTGCGGCATCAACGGCCTGGCGGATGACTTCCTCGGCCTGCGCCAGATTGACGACGCCGCCGGCCTTCATACCGCGCGCGCCGGTGTGACCGAAACCGACAACTTCGACGGTGTGACTGCGGCGCGTCAAAACCTGCTGTGGCCCTTGCGGACGAAGTCGGCCGATCAGGCAGGCGACCTTGCTCGAACCGATATCGAGCGCGGCGACCAGCGCGCTCCTGCGCGGCGAGATCGGCTTCATTTTCGGGGTCAGGCCGTAATGGAGAGCGTTCATGCGTCGCCCGCCTTCTTCTTTTTCTTGTTGGCAGACAGCGCTTCGTCCCGCGCCTGCGCCACGGCATCGGACAGCCGCACCGTCACGCGGTCCCGGAGTCGCAGATCGACCACGGTGATGTCGCGGGTCAGAAGCTTCTTGTCATGATCGAGCTGAACCAGCCGCTTGAGTGCGCCGTCGACGTCGATTTCCGGCAGCCGCACATCGATGCCGTTGAGCAGCCGCAAATTCCAACGCCGCTCCGCCACCAGGATCGACGCGCGCACCTGGCTGCGAACGTCCGGGTAGCGGCCGAGTACATTGAGAAAATCCTTGGCGTTACGTTCGGCGCCTTTGCCGATCACGACCGGCAGACCGATGTAACGGCCCTCGACAAACGGTTCGAGCACAGTGCCATCGTCAGCGACGACGCTGACGCGCCCGTCCTTCTGCCACAGCGCAAAAGCCTGGCGCTCGGTGATCGTGATCTGGAGACGGTCAGGATAAAGCTTGAGCACCGCGGCGTCGCCGATCCACGGATTGGCCATCAGCTTGGCGCGCGCGGCGTCGGCATCGAGAAACAGCAATGACGCGTTGCCGGTGACACCGGCAGTGGTCAGGATTTCCTCGCGGCTCGCTTCTTTCGCGCCGGTCAGCGACACGGCGGTGATACGGAAGCCGGCGGTATTGGCTGCGGCGTCGCGGGCGCTCTTGAAGCCATCGACGACATCCGGGACGTGACCGCCGCGTACCACCCCGTAAGCGAGCGAACCGGCAATCAGCAGAACCGTTCCGATGACGCCGACGCCCGAAGGCAACCGACGCACGTGTACCGAGCAACGCGCGATCATTCCGGCGTAGGCGTGGCACCAGCCCGGCACGGAAATCTGGCGGCGGCGCGACAAAACGCGGACGCGCGAAAGGCCCGGTTCGTGATCAACCGCGCCAGCGCCTCTTTCCCCTGATAGCCCCGACCGCATCAGCGGTTGGTCGAGGCGTCCTCCACCATCCATCGTACCAGCTCATCGAACGAGATGCCGGCAAACGCAGCCAGCTCAGGCACAAGCGAAGTTTCAGTCATGCCCGGTTGTGTATTCACCTCGAGACAGACAAGCTCACCCGTTCCCCGATCGTCATAGCGAAAGTCTGCGCGGCTCACGCCGCGGCAGCCGAGCGCGTTATGGGCAGCCAAACTCAATCTGCGGACTTCCTGGTAAACATTTGGTAAAATTTGCGCCGGAAGGACGTGTTTAGAGCCGCCGGCCGCGTACTTTGCCTCGTAGTCGTAAAACTGCGTCGCCGGCACGATTTCGATCACGTCCAGCGCCCGGTCGCCGAGTACGGCGCAGGTGAGTTCCTTGCCGGGGATGTAGCGCTCGACCAGCACTTTGTCGCCGAATGCCCAGTCGTCGCGGAAAAGCTCCTGCGGCGGGCGGGAATGCTCCTTTGTGACGATGAAAACGCCGACGCTTGAGCCTTCCGCGACCGGCTTGATGACATAGGGCGGCGGCATGGCATGGGTTTTGGCCGCCTCCAGCCGTGACATCACCCGATCTTCGGCCACCGGGACACCCGCGGCACGGAAGAACAGTTTGGCGTAATCCTTCTGCATGGCGACGGAAGAGGCCATGACGCCGGAGTGGCTGTACGGAATGCCGAGAATTTCCAGGAGCCCCTGCAGGGTTCCATCTTCACCGGGACGCCCGTGCAGGACATTGAGCGCGACATCGGGACCAGCCGTCTTCAGCGCGGCAGCAATATCGCGGGTAACGTCGATGGACGTGACGCGGTAACCAGCCCGTGCCAGCGCATCGGCGCAGGCTTTGCCGGAGCGCAGCGATACTTCGCGCTCCGCCGACCACCCACCCATCAGAACAGCGACGTGTTTCGCCATGCGCTGCCCATTCCGCTGATTCGCATGGCTGACCAATAGAATCGACTATTGGCGAAAAATCGAGGTTTTTTAGCGATTGGACCAGACTTTAACGGCTGGTGAGACTAGCTAGCCAGACTCGGGATTTTGGCGCCGTCATAGAGCCAGGACAGGCAATTGAAGAGGTGCGCCTCGTCCCAGTCAGCAACGGTGGCATTGTGCACGTCGCGCTCAATGCCTTCATCGAGGTGGTAAGAGTGATCCCAAATCATGCGGGATTCGAGTTGCACACGCGCAGTGCGGAGCAACCGCGCCGCCTCGAAACGTCGAAATGCGCCTAGAAAGTCGTCGCCGCTCCCGTGAATCAGCTCACCCAGGCAGAGCCCATCCTCGATGGCCATGCCAGCGCCCTGCGCCAGCGATTGCAACGGCGCGTGCGCCGCGTCGCCAAGAAGCACGATGCGTCCCTTGTGCCAGTGGCGCACCGGATCACGATCGCCAATGGAACGGCGCCAGCGCAAATCCATCATACCGACCAGTTCGCGCACCGCGGGATGGGTCTTGCGGTAGGCTTGATCGAGCTCGGCGCGCGCCGCCGCCGCATCCAATCGTTCGGCGTGGGCGGGCGTGCGATAGACGTTGACGATGTTGAACTCGCGGCCATGACGGAGCGGATAGTGCACAACGTGCAATCCCGGCCCGCCCCACAGCACGACGGTGTCGCGCGGCACGTCGGCCTTTAGTTCGGACATCGGCACGATAGTGCGCAGCGCCACGTAGCCGATCGGACGCGGGTCGCCGTCCCCGATCAATTTGGCGCGAAACAGCGAGCGGACACCGTCAGCCGCCACCAGTGCGGCACCAGCAAATGTGCGGCTGTCCGACGTGGTAACAGCAACCGAATCGCCACGATCTTCATAGCTCGTCACCGTCGCGTTCGAGACCAACTCGATCGCGTCGTTGTGCTGGCAGGCGTCGAGCAGGACGTTATGCAGGTCGATGCGGTGGATGATGATGTAAGGATATTTGAAACGGCTACGGAAAGAGGCGCCGGTGGGAATCCGGACGAGTTCGCGGCCGGTGAGCGCATCGAGCATCGAAACCGCAACGGGCGAATCTGAAACGGCGAGGATCTGTTCCATCAGGCCGAGACGATCGAAGACGTGAAAAACATTTGGCCCGAACTGAACGCCGTAGCCGATAGCACCGAACTCCTGCGCGCCTTCGAGCACACGTGACTGCCGGCCGCGTTTCGCCAACGCCAGCGCCGTGGTCAGCCCGCCAAGCCCGCCGCCAACGATAAGGATGGGTTCATGCCGCGACATGACGGAACATTAACATGGGTGCCGCGCTACTTCTCCACGCCAATCCGTTCGATTTCCCATTGCAGTTCGATGCCGGAATTCTCCTTGACGCGCTTTCGAACCGCTTCGCCAAGACTTTCAATATCGGCGGCCGTTGCATCGCTGCGATTGATCAGGAAATTGCAGTGAAGTTCGGAAACTTGCGCGCCACCAATTTTCAGACCGCGGCAGCCGGCGGCATCGATCAATTGCCACGCTTTCTCGCCCGGTGGATTTTTGAACGTCGAGCCGCCGGTACGGCTCTTGATCGGCTGTGTCGCCTCACGCGAACTCGGTGATCTTGTCCATCTCGGCGGCAATAATCGCCGAATCGCCACGTTCGCCTTCGTATAAGGCATGCGTGAAAATGAAATCGCCGGGCACGCCGCAGTGGCGATAGGTGTAGCCCATATCGCCGTTTTTCAGCACATGCACATTGCCCGCGCGATCGACCGCGCGGGCTTCGACCAGGATGTCCTTGGTTTCGCGCCCATAGGCGCCGCCATTCATGCGCAACGCGCCGCCGACACCGCCAGGAATGCCGCGCATGAATGCGAGGCCGGCAATCCCCGCCTCTTGCGCCGCGCGCGCGATTTTGACGTCGGGAACCGCCGCGCCGGCATGAACACGCAGATCATCGACCCTGATTTCGTTGAAGCCCCGGCCCAGCCGGATGACGACGCCCGGCACGCCGCCGTCGCGGACAATGAGGTTGGAGCCAAGTCCAATCGCGGTCGCCGGAATTTCGGCGGGCAAATTCGCCAGGAAATAAGCGAGATCGGCCTCGTCTTCCGGCATGAACAGAAGCTGTGCCGGACCGCCAACGCGAAACCAGGTCAGCTCGGCGAGCGACTGGTTCGGCAACAACCGGCCGCGCAAATCCTGCATTTTCGCTTTCAGATCGGGGGCAATGTCCGGAAAGCTCATGCGGCTTTGTCCAGAGCAACCGTGTCGAGCCATGCCGACAGCACAGCGCGGCCGGCAACGGCGGTCGCTGCGCCGTGCAGTTTCGCCTGATCGCGCAAGGTCCGCGGATCGATACCGGCTATGCCGAGTTCGACCGCATGGCCAATGAGCCATCGTTCAAGCTGCGCGGGCTCGGTCTCGATGTGAAATTGCAGGGCGAGCTGCGACGGGCTGCGCGAGAACGCCTGCACCGGACAATGCGTCGTCGAGGCGAGCCGCTCACAACCGGCAGGCAAGTCGCAATTGTCGCCGTGCCAATGCAACACCGGCAGCGCGCCAAGCGGCGCAAGCACGGAAGCCCGTCCAGCATCAGTCAGTGTCAGCGGCGCCCAGCCGATTTCCTTGACCGGCCCCGGCGCGACACCGGCACCGAGCGCCGCCGCCATCATTTGCGTGCCGAGGCAAATACCCAACATCGGCTTGTTGGCGCGCAGCCGTGCGGCAACGGCAGCAACTTCGCCGGTGATGAACGGATAGGCCTCGGCCTCGTAAACGCCGATCGGGCCGCCGAGCACGACGACAAGGTCCGGCGCGATCAGCGTATTCGCTTCAAGCTTTTCAACGCCGGCATCGAGATAGCGAACTTCGTATCCGCGCGCGGCCATGAGCGGACCGAGCATCCCGAGATCTTCGAAAGCGACATGACGGACGGCAAGACAGGTTTTCGACATGGACGCAGACTATCAACTTGCGCCGGCAAGTTCTCCCGGCAGCGCATAGGCCCATTGCGTGATCGAACCGGCGCCGAGACAGACCACGTAGTCGCCGGGTTTTGCCTATTCCCGCAACAATCGACGCCAGCCTGTCGGGTGCGTCGAGCGCAACCACCTGCCGGTGGCCGTGATTGCGCAGGCCCTGCACCAGTCCGTCACGGTCCGCACCAGGAATCGGCGCTTCGCCGGCCGAATAGACATTGGCAACAATGACGGTGTCGGCATCATTGAAGCAGGTGCAGAACTGCTCGAATAAATCGTGCAACCGTGTGTAGCGATGCGGCTGCACGACGGCGATGACGCGGTCCTTGGTCGATTCACGCGCGGCGCGCAGCACGGCGGCAATCTCGACCGGGTGATGGCCATAGTCGTCGATAATGGTGACGCCGTTCCACATGCCGGTACGGGTGAAACGCCGCCGCACGCCGCCAAATTTGGCGAGCGCGTTGCGGATCACCTCGTCACCGATGCCGAGTTCATGGGCGACGGCGATCGCGGCCGTGGCATTGAGCGCGTTGTGCCGGCCCGGCATTGGCAGAGCGACGTTCTTGATCTCGTGCAGGAAGTTTCCGGCGCGGTCACGGAACATGATGGTGAACAGCGATGTTCCGCCGGCGTGGGAAACATCGGCCAGCCGCACATCGGCCTGCGGATTTTCGCCGTAGGTGATGATGCGATGATCTTCGATCCGGCCGACCAGGCTCTGCACCACCGGATGATCGGTGCACATCACCGAAAAGCCATAGAACGGCACGTTCTCGACGAAGGCGCGGAACGCATCCTGCACCGCTTCATATGTCTTGAAGTGATCGAGGTGTTCCGGGTCGATATTAGTGACGATGGCGACATCGGCTGGCAGCTTGAGGAACGTGCCGTCGGACTCATCGGCCTCGACCACCATCCATTCGCCGGTGCCGAGCCGCGCGTTGGTGCCGTAGGCGTTGATGATGCCGCCGTTGATGACCGTCGGATCTAAACCGCCGGCGTCGAGCAGCGCCGCTACCATCGACGTGGTCGTAGTCTTGCCATGGGTGCCAGCGATGGCGACACAGCTTTTTAGCCGCATCAGCTCCGCCAGCATCTCGGCCCGACGCACCACTGGAAGGCGCTGCGCACGCGCTTCGATCAGTTCCGGATTGTCGGGTTTGATCGCCGAAGAGACGACGAGAACTTTGACGCCGCTGAGATTGGCGGCGTTATGGCCGATCGCGACGTGCACACCCTTTTCGCACAGCCGTTTGACGTTGGCGCTCTCGGCCTGATCCGAGCCCTGCACCATATAACCGAGGTTCAGCATCACCTCGGCGATGCCGCTCATGCCGATACCGCCGATGCCGACGAAATGCACCGGGCCGATGTCGCGCGGCAATTTCATGGGGCTCCCCAACTCGAAAAAGACGGGTGCAACCTAATGGTTTGTGCCGCCCGCCGCTACCTTCAGGACCAGATCGGCCAGCCGGTCCGCGGCGTCGAGCCGGCCTACGGATCTGGCTGACGCTGCCATTTTGGCGAGGTTTTCCGAGGCTCCGGCAAGGGTGGTGAGTTCGGCCGCCAGACGGCGCGGGGTGAAGACATCCTGGACCAGCCGGATCGCACCGCCCGCCAGTTCCAGAACGCCGGCGTTGGCGAACTGGTCCTGGTCGATCGCGCCGGGCAGCGGGACCAGGATCGATGGCCGGCCGATAGCGGCAAGCTCCGATACGGTCGAAGCGCCGGAGCGTGACACAATCAGATGACTCGCCGCCATGCGGACCGGCAAGTCGGAGAAGAACGGCTCAATCTCTGCTTTTACAGAAAGCCTTTCATAGGCATCCCGCGCCCGCTTCAAATCTTCGTCGCGCGCCTGCTGCACGATCGACAGCCGCGCCCGCAGCGCCGGATCGAGAAGGCCGATTGCGGCGGGCACGACGTCCGCCATCACCCGGGCGCCCTGGCTGCCGCCGAAAACGAGTATCCGTAATGGATCGCTCATCGCCGGATAAGGCGTCGCCGCTGCGGCAACCACCGCAGGCCGTACCGGATTTCCGGTGAGCGTCGCCTTCGCTGCCAAAGCCGGGCTTTTGCTGAAGACATCAGGAAACGTCGTGGCGATTGCGTGAACGCGCGGCGCCAGGAAATTATTGGCGCGCCCGATTACGGCGTTCGAATCGTGGATCAGGCTCGGCACGCCGCCCCATGCTGCCGCGAGCACCGGCGGCAAGGTCGGATAGCCGCCGAAGCCGATGACAGCCGCGGGCTTGAGCCGCGCGATCAGATGACGCGCCTGCAAATAGCCAACGCCGAGCGTAGCGAGTGTTTTGATGAGCGAAAAAAGACTGCGTCCGCTTAGCGTCGCGCTCGCCACGACATGCACCACATCATCGGCGAAACCACTGCCGTAACGCGCGGCGCGATGATCGGTCACCAGATGAACGGGAATGCCGCGCTGGTTCAGCGCCGCCGCCAGCGCTTCCGCCGGGAATAGATGCCCGCCCGTACCGCCGGCCGCCACCAATACCGGTGCCAAACCCGGTACCTTGGCCGGTTCAGGCATTCACCGGGCTCCCGCTGAGCACGATATTGCCGGGAAGTTGCGCGCGCGGCCGCTCGCGAGTCAGCGCAATCAGCATACCCATGCCGTAAGCGAGCGAGATCAGCGACGAGCCGCCGTAGGAGATGAACGGCAGCGTCATGCCCTTGGCCGGGATGAGGTGCAGGTTCACCGCCATGTTGATAGCCGACTGGATGCCGAACAGCATTGCAAGCCCTGCAGCGGCAAAGCGGATGAAAGGATCCTCGGTACGCAACGCCCGGGTCAGCGAGCGGATAACGATAAAGGCGAACAGCGAGACCAGAATGAGGCAGAGCACGACGCCGAATTCCTCAGCCGCTACCGCAAAGACGAAGTCGGTATGGCCTTCCGGCAGGATGCGCTTGATGGTGCCCTCGCCCGGGCCGCGGCCGAACCAGCCGCCGCGCAGAAACAATTCCGTCGCGATGTCGATGTTGAAGGTGTCGCCCGATGCAGGATCGATGAAGCGATTGATGCGCTGGGCGACGTGCGGAACGGTGAAGAACGCCACCGTCAGCCCTGCGCCGGCAAATCCGGCGAGTCCCAGTACCCAGATGAACCGCATACCGGCCATATAGAACAGCGCGCCCCACACCAGTGCGATCAGCATGGTCTGACCGAAGTCGGGCTGCATCACCAAGAGCGCCACCACGACCAGCAGCAACAATAGAGCAAAAGTATTGGCCGGCATTTCCGGCCGCTTCGCTGAATTCACCGAACAGCCATGCGATCAGCACGACGAAGGCAGGTTTGAGGAACTCCGACGGCTGGATGTTGACGCCGAGGATCACCAGCCAGCGCCGCGCGCCTTTGATCTCGGCGCCGAAGTGCGGCGTCAGAGCGACCAGCAGGAGGCTTACGGCGAAAACGACAATCGAAACCTGGCGGATTTCGCGCGGCGACAGAAAGGACGTCCCGATCAGCACTGCGGCCGCTGGAATAAGGAACAGCACCTGCCGGTCGACGAAATGAAACGGATCGACGCCGATGCGGGCCGCAACCGGCGGGCTCGCTGCCAGGCACAGCACGATGCCGCCGAGCATCAGTGCGGCGAGCGCCCCGAGCGTCAGCCGGTCGACCGTCCACCACCATTCGCTGAAAAGCGTCGGCTGTGCGCGCGATGCCATGACCCGTCCCGAAACACGTTCCCGATAGTGGTGACACCGGGATGGTTTAAAGGGGATTAAGAAACGTCATTCCGGGGGGAGCCGGTCATTGCTCGCGGGCCTGGAATGGCCGCTTCGGATCATTTTCTGGTCGCCACCAATCCGGGCAAAGCCCGCACCAAAGCCCGGAAGGCGTCGCCCCGGACTTCGAAATTCCGGTACTGGTCGAACGAAGCACAGGCCGGCGACAGCAACACGACCGGTTCAGCCGCCGAAGACGCATCGGCATCGCGGCCGCCGGCGGCCACCGCCCTGTCGAGCGTCCCAACAATGTCGTGGGACACCGCCGTACCGAGCGTTGCGGCGAACTCCTGCGCCGCCTCGCCGATCAGGTAGGCCTTGCGGATGCGCGGAAAGAAGCCACGCAAGGACTCGATCCCGCCGGTCTTCGGCTTGCCACCAGCAATCCAGAAAATATCGGTAAAGCAGGCAAGGGCCTGGGCCGAAGAGTCGGCGTTGGTCGCCTTGGAATCGTTGACATAGAGCACAGCACCACGGCGGCCTATTTCTTCCATGCGATGGGCAAGCCCGGGGAACGAACGCAAAGCTGCCTGGATCGTTTTCGCATCGAGGCCGAGCGCCAACGCCGCGGCCGCAGCACAGGCGGCGTTCTGCGCGTTGTGCAAGCCGCGTAGCGAGCCGATACCCCCGAGTTCGGCAATCTGCTCGGCATCAACACCATTCGCCCGCATGATGCGTTGTTGCGACACGTAAATACCGCTGGTCAGCTCCTGCCGCGCGGAAATACGCACCACGTTTTCGCGGCTCTCTTCCAACCGACGCGCAATCTCGCGGCACCATTCGTCATCGACACCGATAACCACGGTACCGTTCTCCGGTACACCGGCAACCAGCCGCTCTTTTACGTCCGCGTAATGCTGCATCGTGCCATGACGATCGAGATGGTCCTCGCTGAGATTGATCAGGATACCGACCGAAGGATTGATCGATGGCGCGAGATCGATCTGGTACGACGAGCACTCGATGACATAAACGCGTTCTTCCGCTGGCGGCGCGAGCGACAGGATCGCGGTGCCGATATTGCCGCCAAGCTGAACGTCCATGCCGGCGGACGCGGCGAGATGCGCGATCAACGCGGTGGTGGTCGACTTGCCGTTGGTGCCGGTGATGGCGACGAACGGCGCGGCTGGCGCGAGCTTCGCCCGTTCTCGGCAGAACAGCTCGATATCGCCGATTACTTCGACGCCGGCCCTGTGGGCAAGATCAGCGCTCCAATGCGGCGCCGGATGCGTCAGCGGCACGCCAGGCGCGAGCACCAGCGCCGCGACCTTCGACCAATCGATCGTGCGCAGATCGGCAGTCGGGATACCGGCCGCGGCGGCTTTGGTCACGCTCTGCGTGTTGTCGTCATAGCCGATGACATCGGCGCCGCCGGCCAGCAGCGCGCTTGCGCTCACCAGCCCCGAACCGCCCAGACCAAACACGGCGACCTTTTTCCCCACGAAGGTCGTAACCGGGATCACGAGCTACCTCAGCTTCAGGGTCGCGAGTCCCGCCAATGCGAGCACGACCGAGACAATCCAGAAGCGAATGACGATTTGCGGCTCGGTCCAGCCGAGCTGTTCGAAATGATGGTGGATCGGCGCCATCTTGAAAACGCGGCGGCCGAACAGCTTGAACGACACCACCTGCACGATCACGGACACCGCCTCAAGCACGAACAAGCCGCCGATCACCGCGAGCACGATCTCGTGTTTGGTGGCGACCGCGATTGCACCGATCATGCCGCCGAGCGCGAGCGACCCGGTATCGCCCATGAAGATCGATGCCGGCGGCGCGTTGAACCAGAGAAACCCAAGGCCGGCGCCCACCACAGCGCCGCACAGCACGGCGAGTTCACCGGTGCCAGCCACGTAGTGAATTTGCAGATAGTCGGAGAACACCGCGTTGCCGCAGAGATACGAGATCATGCCGAAGCTTGCGGTGGCGATCATCACCGGCACGATGGCAAGACCGTCGAGGCCGTCAGTGAGATTCACGGCGTTGCCGGCGCCGACGATGATGAAGGCGGCGAACAGCACGAAAACCCAGCTCAGATTGATCACCAGATCCTTGAAGAATGGGAACACCAGCGAGGTTGAGAATGGCGTATGGCCGAGCTGAACGAAAACAATGCAAGCGACCGCCGCAATCAGCGCCTCGATGCCAAGCCGCGTCCGGCCGGCGAAACCGTTGTGCGTCTGTTTTTTGACTTTCAGATAGTCGTCGTAGAAACCGACGAAGCCGAAGCCGAGTGTGACAAACAGCACGACCCAGACATAAGGGTTGGCTGGATTTGCCCAAAGTATGGTGGAAACCACCATGCCGGACAAAATCATAAGGCCGCCCATGGTCGGCGTGCCGGCTTTGCTGATGATGTGGGACTGCGGTCCGTCGGCCCGGATCGGCTGACCCTTGCCCTGCAGCAGCCGGAGGCGGTCGATAATCATCGGGCCGAACATGAACACGAACAGCAGCGCGGTGATCACCGAGCCGCCGGTGCGGAACGTGATGTAGCGGAACACGTTGAGGACGGAGAGCCTGTCCGACAGTTCGACCAGCCAATACAGCATCCCATCAACCCTGTGCGGACGCTTCTTCCAGCGTGCCGTGGTGCGGATAGACCCGTTGCAGCGCCTTGACGATCGGCGCCATGCGCGAACCAAGCGAACCCTTGACCATGATGACGTCGCCGCCACGGATCGCAGGCAGGACTTGCGCTTCGAGCGCAGCAGAGTCTTCTGCATAGCCGCCGCGCTGGCTGGCGGGAAGGGCCTGCCATAAAGATTGCATCAGCGGGCCACAGCAAAACACCAGATCGATGGCGTTGGCGGTAATCGGTGCCGCAAGGCCGCGATGCAGCGTCTTGCCCTTCGACCCGAGCTCCAGCATGTCGCCGAGCACGGCGATGCGCCGGCCACGCGGACCGACCGGCGTCTGGCCAAGCAATGCCAGCGCCGCATCGACCGATACCGGATTGGCATTGTAGCTCTCGTCGATGAGCAGCGCCGATCCGCCGGGCGGGTCGATCTCGATCGGCGCGCCACGGCCTGACGGCGCGGTGAATTCCGACAGCGCCAGCGCCGCGAGCGCAAGGTCTGCCCCGACCAACTCGGCTGTCGCCAGCACTGCCAGCGAATTGCGCACGAGATGCTTGCCCGGCGCGCCGATCTTGTAGGTCAGCTCGGTGCCGAGAATGTCGGCTTGAACGGTCGAGCATTTCGGATGCAGCGAGCACTTGATCAGTCCAGCATCGGACTGCGCATGTTCGCCGAATGACACGACCCGCTCTACTCCAGCCGCCTGAGCGAGACGTTTCAATTGCGCAAATTGCGGAATGTCACGGTTGATCACCGCGGCCCCGCCCGGCTGGACGCCAAGAAAAATCTCCGCCTTGGCGTCGGCAATCTTGTTCAGCGAGCCGAAGAACTCCAGATGAACCGGCGCAATCGTTGTGATGACCGCCACGTGCGGCCGGGCGAGCCGCGACAGCGGCTCGATCTCACCGGCGTGATTCATTCCCATTTCCAGCACCACGTAACGCGCGCTGGCCGGGCAGCGCGCCAGCGACAACGGCACGCCCCAATGGTTGTTGTAGGAAGCGACCGACGCATGGGTCTCGCCGTCTTTGGACAGCGCGAGCCGCAAGGCTTCCTTGGTGCCGGTCTTGCCGACCGAGCCGGTAACCGCAATGATCTTGGCCTGCGTTCGTGCGCGCGCGGCGGCGGCGAGGTCGCGCAATCCTTGCAATACGTCGCGCACAACAAGCAGCGGCGTATCGGCGGCAAAATCGCCGCGCCGATCCGCAGCGATGACAGCAATGCCGGCCTTGGCGGCAAGCGCGGCGCTGACAAATTGATGACCATCGCGATTGTCGCCCTGAATCGCGAAGAACGCATCGCCCGGCGCGATCGTGCGGGTGTCGATGGAGAGTCCGAAAATGGATTGTGGCAGCATGCCGCTACGTTCGGCGCTCATGGCGCTCGCTATGGCATCGATGGTCCACAACGGCGTCACGCAGCAAGCTCCTTGAGCGCCGCAGCGACCGCCTCGTGATCGCTGAACGGCACAGTTCGGTCGCCGATAATTTGGCCGGTTTCATGGCCTTTACCGGCAATCAGCAGCACGTCGCCACGCTGCAATCCGGCAATCGCGCTGCGGATCGCTTCGCGCCGATCGCCGATCTCGGCCGCGCCGTGCGCTTGCGCAAGAATGGCGGCGCGAATGGTAGCAGCGTCTTCGCTGCGCGGATTGTCGTCCGTGACGATGATGCGATCGGCATTTTCCGCGGCGACGGCACCCATCAACGGCCGCTTGCCGCGGTCGCGATCACCGCCAGCGCCGAACACCACGACAAGCTTGCCGGACACGTAGGGCCGCAAGGCGTCGAGCGCTTTGGCGAGAGCGTCCGGCTTGTGCGCGTAGTCGACAAAGATCGGCGCTCCTCGGCTGGAGCCGACCAGCTCAAGCCGGCCTTTGGCGCCTTTCAGATTCTCCAGTGCCGGAAACACCGCATCGGCCGCACCGCCGGTTGCGATAACGAGCCCTGCAGCCACCAATGCATTTTCGATCTGGAATTCGCCGACCAGCGGCAACCGCACCTGAAATTCCTTGCCGCCGTATTCGAGCCGCAAGTGTTGCGTGAAGCCGTCGATCCTGGCTTCGAGGAGGCGGATGCCGGTCGCCGTCCGTCCGACACTCATGATCGAAAGACCACGCGTTTTCGACGCCGCGAACACCGCATCGGCGTGAGCATGATCGACAGTCGATCACAGCGACTGAACCCGGATTCAACAAGTCACCGAACAGCCGCAGCTTGGCCGCGAGATAGGCATCGAAGCTCGGATGATAGTCGAGGTGATCGCGGGTGATGTTGGTGAAGCCGCCGGCGGCGATACGCAAGCCGTCGAGCCGGAACTGATCGAGCCCGTGCGATGACGCTTCGATCGCGAGATGCGTCACGCCTTCCCCGGCAAGCGTATCGATGGAGCGATGCAGCGCGACCGGATCTGGCGTGGTCAGCGATCCGTAAGTTTCGCCTTTTGGCGAAACGATGCCGACGGTGCCGATGCTCGCTGCAGAAAATCCGAGCGCACTCCAGATCTGCCGGGTGAATGCGGCAACGGACGTCTTGCCGCTGGTGCCGGTGACCGCGCGATAGTTTTCGGCTGGCGCGGATAAAGTTTCGCCGCCGCCAGCGCCAGCGCCAGGCGGACATTCGCGACACGGGCAAAGGCAACGCCAGCAGGAAGCGGCGCCAGTGGCGCGCGCTCCGCCATGATCGCCGCCGCGCCAGCTTTGATCGCCGCGGCGACAAAGCCCATACCGTCGGCCTTGTTGCCGGAGATCGCGACGAACAGATCGCCCGGTTTGACATTGCGGCTGTCCGCCGTCACGCCGCCGATCTCAAGACCGGCATGGCGGGCGTCGAGTTCCGCGTCAGGAGGCAAAATCTCGCGAAGCTTCATCTTTAAGCTTCTTGTCAGGTGTGTTTGTCAGCGTCTTGAGGTTCGGGCGACGTTGCAACCACCGCCGCCTTACCTGCTTTCCTTATAGGAGGCCAGTATCTGTTGATCGGCCGGCGGCAGATCGAGGCGCGGCTGGATGCCGAGCAGCGGCGCGATTCGCGCGACCACCGCGCCGCCGGTGGGAACCGCGTTCCAGCCCGAGGTCTTGAAACCGTGCGACTCCGGCGTCGGATGCGGCTCGTCGAGCATGATCAGCAGCAGATAGCGCGGCTGATCCGCCGGCATCACCGCCATGAAGTCGGTCAGCACTTTGGTATTCGAGTAACGGCCGAAAACCACCTTGTCGGCAGTTCCGGTCTTGCCGCCGATGTAATAGCCCGGCACGTCGGCCTTCGACGCGGTGCCCTTTTCGACGTTGAGCCGCATCAGGTAGCGCATCATCACGCTGGTTTCCGGCTTGATGACGCGCTTGCCGAGCGCCTGCGCTTCGGCCTCGGTGCGCTTGAGGAAGGTCGGCGGGATCAGGATGCCGCCGTTCATCAGCGCCGCGACGCCCATCACCGCCTGCAACGGCGCAACCGAAAGCCCGTGGCCGAACGCGATGGTGATCGTGTTCAGTTCGCCCCAGCGCTTTGGCACGATCGGCTCGGCGCTTTCCGGCAATTCGGTGCGCAGCCGGTCGAGCTGGCCCAATTTTTTCAGAAACGCCTTGTGCGCGTCGATGCCCATCGCCATCGCGATATGCGCCGCGCCGATATTCGATGAGTAGGTGAAAATCTCCGGCACCGATAGCGCACGCTGCATCGGTTCGAAATCGTGGATGTCGAACTTGCCGTAATGCATCGGGTTGTGGGCGTCGAACATCGACTTCATCGTCACCTTGCCGGAGTCGAGCGCCATGGCGACGGTGAACGCCTTGAAGGTCGAGCCCATTTCGTAGACGCCAGTGGTCAACCGGTTGATGCGCGTGGGGTCGAGCGCCTCTCGCGGATTATTCGGATCGAAATCCGGCTCCGACACCATCGAGACGATTTCGCCGGTGCGTACGTCGAGCACGACGCCGGCGGCGGCGATGGCGCTGTATTTGGCGCGCGCCTTGATCAGTTCGTCGCGCAATGCGTGCTGCACGCGCAGATCGACGGCGAGCTGCACCGGCGTTTGCAGCCGGTCGGTGGCAAGGCCGGCCATATGCAGCGCGGCGAGCCCTTGCCCGTCGAGCCACTTCTCCATGCCGGCGATGCCCTGGTTGTCGATGTTGACGTGACCGAGCAGATGCGAGACTTCGGCGCCGTTCGGATAGTCACGCTTGTTTTCGTTGAGGAAGCCGATGCCCGGCATACCCTGATGATAGATCTCGCTTTGCTGCTCCGACGTGATGTCACGTTTGAGCCAGACGAAACCGCGTTTGGACGACAACCGTTCGCGCAGTTCGGTGGCGTCGAGATCGGGCAGATCGGCGGTGAGCAGTTCCTCCGCTTCGTCAACATCGATCAACCGCCGCGGCTCGGCATAGAGCGACGGCACTCGCACATCGGTCGCGAGCACTTCGCCGTTGCGGTCGAGAATGTCGGGACGTGCGGTGGCGATAGCATCGCCGGAGACAATGCGGTGCACGGTGCGGCTGTCGGAGGCAATACCGAACATCACCAGCCGTACCGCGATGATGGAATAGACGACGGCAAAGGCAACAATGGCGAGACCGACACGCGCGCGCGCCTTGGCGTTGCGGTTGGCATCGCGGCCGTAGAGCAGCCGCCGCAGCAGGCGCCGACGCCACGGCTCGGTCGTTGTTGTCAACAACGGAATGGGGTCCGCAATCGCGGTCATTGGTTTGCGTCCTCGTCCGCCGGCGAGAGCGCTTCGTCCTCGCCGGGCGCGGCGTCCGGTTTCATTTCAGGATCGGTAGACGACGTGGAAGCCGGCGGAGGCGGAGGGGTGCTCTCGAGAGGCGGCGGTACGGCGTCCGAACCCGGCGCAAGAATGCTGCCAGTTATGCCTTCAGGCGGGTCGAGATTTCCGATCATGTTGCCGATCGGATCGTCGTTCGCGGCGCGCGCATCGTCGGCAGGACGTTCCGGCAAGCGATCGAGCGCATCGAACTGGGTCGGCGCGATCGGTTTGAGTTGCAGGAAGCGTTTGGACAAAGCTTCGACGCGTATCGGACTATCGAGCTCTCCCCATTTGGCGCGCAGCGTGGCGATGAGATCGCGCTCGTGACGAAGCTCGCTGCGCAGCTTTGCGAGCCGTTCGGCCTGCATAGTGGACTCGTACTTGATGCGATAGACATAGGACGCAGCCAGCACCAGCGCACCGATCACGACGATATTGATGAAGCGCAGGATCACGGCCGACCTCGCATGACATCGGCAAGCGACGGCAGCCGCGGCAACAGCTCTTCGGAATCAGCCGAACGCGGGGCTGCATCAGTTCGCTCAGCGGCACGCAGCTTCGCCGAGCGGGCGCGCGGATTGGCGGCGACTTCGGCCGCATCGGGCGTCTCCGGCCGCCGTGTCAGCACGTGGAAGGTCGGCGCAGCGGATTTCAATTCGGGCAGATGGCGCGAACCCGCCGGGGCCCGGCTGCGCTCGGTCAGGAACGTCTTGACGATGCGATCCTCAAGCGAATGGAAGGCAACGACGACGATCCGGCCATTGGGCTTGAGCACCTGCTCGGCGGCAGCAAGACCGCGCGCCAGTTCACCGAGCTCGTCATTGACGAAAATGCGCAGCGCCTGAAAGGTCCGTGTCGCCGGATGAATCGCACTATCGCGCGAATGCACGACGCGGCCGACGATCTCGGCCAAAGCCCGCGTGGTGGTGATCGCCCCCTCGCTACGCGCCTTGACGAGGGCACGGGCGACCGCGCGTGAATGGCGCTCTTCACCCAGGGTGAAGATGATCGCTGCCAGATCGCGCTCGCTCGCCTTGGCCACGACGTCGGCCGCACTCGGACCATTGCGTCCCATACGCATGTCGAGAGGGCCATCGAGCCGGAATGAAAAGCCGCGCGCGGCCTCGTCGAGCTGCATCGACGAGACGCCAAGATCGAATACGACACCGTCTGCGGTGCCTGTCCTGGCAATCGAGTCGAGATTCGAGAAACAGTCCTCGACCAGATCGAGCCGGCCTTGCGCCTCCTGCACCAGCGCCGCGCCTTCGGCGATCGCGCTCTGGTCGCGGTCGATGCCAATGACACGCGCACCGGGAGTCGCGAGGATAGCGCGGGTATAGCCGCCAGCGCCAAATGTCGCGTCGATATAAAGTCCGCCATCGCGGACCGACAGCCAATCGACGACACGGCTGCCGAGCACCGGAACATGACGGGCCGATCCGCCAACGGTAGATTTCCCACCGCTACCCGCCGGTCGCCCTGAACTCAGAGCTGTTCTGGCGCCGACGCCGTAGCGGGCTCCCGCCGGCGCGACAGCCAAAATCGAAGTCCGTGATGCGGCCGGCAGATTTTGTCCATAGAAAACAGCGTGTTGTGTCACTGAAGGGACTTTCATAGGACGGCGCGAATGCTGGCGAATCTGCCGTGCGAGCCAGCGGTAAACTCAGCGTCGATTAATGAGTGGTAAGCTTAAATAAAGGTTGAAACCGTCCCGGCTTTCCGATGGTGCGGCCACAACGCAACACTCCAGCGTTTTCTGTGGCTTCGCCGTCACTTCGCCTTGTTGCACGCGGGCATTTCCCTACAGTGCGGGCATGTCGCGTGGTGTATTTCAGTCTGATTCCTGCGTCGTTGCTGACGTCATGCCGTCGCCGAATTTCGGCGAGCGCAAGGACGGTCGCCGGCCGGATATGATTGTGCTGCACTACACCGGCATGCCGGACGCTACCGGCGCGCTGGAGCATTTGCGCAAGACCGCAAGCCAGGTGTCCTCCCACTACTTCGTCTTCGAGGACGGCCGCGTCATTCAAATGGTGCCGGAGAGCAAGCGCGCCTGGCACGCCGGAATATCGAGTTGGGCCGATGAAAACGATATCAATTCGTGCTCGATCGGCATCGAGATCGCCAATCCCGGCCACGACTTCATCTATCGCGATTTTCCGAAGCGCCAGATCGCGGCAGTAACCGCACTTTGCCGCGGCATTCTCACCCGTTACACGGTCCCGCCAGCACGCGTGCTTGGCCATTCCGACATCGCGCCGTCGCGTAAACAGGATCCCGGCGAGAAATTTCCGTGGCGCAGCCTGCACGATTCCGGGATCGGTAACTGGGTCAAGCCGGCGAAGATCGTCGATGGTCCGTTACTGTCTCTCGGCGATGGCGGCGATGCCGTCGAGGCCGCGCAAAAGTTGCTCGCCGACTACGGCTACGGGATTGCAGTCAACGGCGACTACGACTCTATGACGCATGAAGTGGTGACGGCATTCCAGCGCCACTTCCGGCCCGAACGCATCGACGGCGTATGGGATACTTCGACCCGTGCGACCTTGCGCGAGTTGCTGGCCAATCGCGACCGCCCCAGGACCATGGCGGCGCGGGTCATTAACTTTGATCCGCTCGTCGTCGCGTCCTGACGTCTGGACACTTGACGGCACCGGCCGGCATCATCATCCCTATAGCGTCAGTCAGTCGGACGGCCGCTCCGGCGCAAGCCGGGGAGGAAAGTCCGGGCTCCATGGACAAGCGGTGCCGGATAACGTCCGGCGGGCGCGAGCTCAGGGAAAGTGCCACAGAGAACAGACCGCCGCGGTGCGTTGCGTAACAGCCGCGGTAAGGGTGAAACGGTGCGGTAAGAGCGCACCGCGCCGGCGGCAACGCCGGCGGCATGGCAAACCCCACCGGGAGCAAGACCGAATAGGGACGGTGCGAAGCGCAAGCTTCGGGATCTATGTCCAGATCTTGCCGTCCGGGTTGGTTGCTGGAGGCGTCCGGTAACGGACGTCCCAGAGGAATGGCCGTCACGCATGCGGGCACTGTCCGCATGCCATCCAGAACCCGGCTTATAGACTGACTGCAAACTAAGGGCGCCCGCCGGTAATCCCGTCGGGCGCCCTCCAAGTTTCTGGCAGGTTCTGGCACGCAACTTGAATGAAATAGAACGAAAGATGCTGAGGCGCGAGCTAACGCCTCAAGATAGCTTCTTAGGAAAATGTACTGATATAGCCAGTAAATCGACAGGATCGTTCCAAACTGATCGCTCCAGATTGCCGATGAAGAGAGAAAATTCTATCTCTGCTGCCATGTCGAGGTCGTTTCCGTGAGCCGCGCACCCGCCGAAGTCCGCAGTACCCGTATGGGCCCGCTGGCCCGGTTGCCGGCGTTCTTTGCGCTGGAAAACAAGCGGGTGGTCGTTGCCGGCGGCACCCAGGCCGCAGCATGGAAAGCAGAACTCCTGTCTGCGGCAGGCGCTACGGTTGATATCTTCGCTCCGGCTGCGAGCGAGGAGATGCTCGCACTCGCCAACGATCCGCCGCGCGTTGCCGTTGTCCTGCATGAACGCGACTGGACCGCGAACGATTTGACCGGCGCGGCAATCGCCGTTGCCGACTGCGCCAATGAAGGCGAAGCGCGGAAATTCTCTGCAGCAGCGCGGGCCGCGGGCGTGCCGGTCAACGTCATCGACCGGCCGGCGTTCTGTGACTTTTCGTTCGGTGCGATCGTCAATCGCTCACCGCTGGTGATCGGCATTTCGACTGACGGTGCTTCGCCGGTGTTCGGCCAGGCAATCCGCGCCAAGATTGAAGCGCTGATACCCACAGGCTTTGCCCGATGGGCGGAAGCGGCGCGCAACTGGCGCCCGCGCGTGGCGGCCCTCGCACTCTCATTCCGCGGCCGCCGCACCATCTGGGAGAAGTTCACAGCACGGGCGATCGCGGCGCCAAATGCTGCGCCGAACTACGCCGATCTCAATTCTCTGCTGACCGCAACGGCTACACCAGAAACCGGATCGGTCATGCTTGTCGGGGCCGGACCGGGCGATCCAGAATTGCTGACATTGCGCGCAGTACGCGCGCTGCAATCGGCCGATGTGATCCTGTTCGACGATCTGGTTGCGCCGGATATCCTCGACTTCGCGCGCCGCGAGGCAAAGAAGATGCTGGTCGGCAAGACCGGCTATCGCGCCTCCTGCAAGCAGGACGACATCAACAGTCTGATGATCTCACTTGCCAGGGCCGGCCGCCGGGTCGTCCGCCTCAAGGGCGGCGATCCGATGATCTTTGGCCGGGCCGATGAGGAAATCGCCGCTTGCCGCGACGCCGGCATTACCGTCGAAGTGGTGCCGGGCATCACCACCGCGCAGGGCGCAGCGAGCCGGCTTTCGGTTTCTCTGACGCGGCGCGGCAAGGCGCGGCGCGTGCAATACATCACCGGGCATGGACGCGACGGCAAGCTTCCGGCCGATATCGACTGGGCGAGCGTTGCCGATCCAGCGGTAACGACCGTCGTCTATATGCCAGCCAAAACGCTGTCGCAGCTTGTGATGGCTGCGATCACTCGAGGACTTGATCCGGCCACACCGGCTGTCGCCGTCGAACGCGCCACGCGCCCGAATGAACGTATCATCGCGGCGACGATCGCTGATTTGCCGGCGCGGCTCGTCGCGGCGCAACCGTCAGGTCCCGTGGTGGTGATGATCGGGCGCGCGTTTGCGGAATATGTCGAAGCAGCAACCGCGCAGCAGCACATGCCTCCGGCGGTGTCGGCAATAAAAGCACTGTGATACGGTCGCGGCGCCAATCAAGGACGCTGCAGTACCATGCTCGACAAAGCCGACGACGCGCGCACGCGCGCGACACGTACCGGTCCGCGCCTGGATTTCCAGGAACATCTCGCCGATCTTGAAGCCGCAGGGCTGGTCGAGCGTATCGACACCCCGATCAACAAAGACACCGAGCTGCATCCGCTGGTGCGCTGGCAGTTCGTCGGCGGCGTGCCGGAAGACAAGCGCAAGGCCTTCGTCTTCACCAACGTCACCGATTCCAAGGGACGCAAATACGACATTCCGGTCGTGGTCGGCGCTTTGTCCGCGTCGGCGGAAATTTACGCCATGGGCATGGGCCGCAAGGTCGAGGAAATCGGCGAAGCCTGGATGCAGGCGATCAATCATCCGATCGCGCCCGTGCGCGTTTCCGCCGCGCCGTGTCAGGAAGTGGTCATCACCGGCCGCGATCTAAAGGCGCCCGGAGGTCTCGCCGCATTGCCGGTGCCGGTTTCGACGCCGGGCTTCGACTCCGCACCTTATCTGACCGCAACGCTGTGCGTGACGCGCGATCCGGAGACCGGCGTGCAGAACATGGGTACCTATCGCGCCGGGCTGAAAGCAGCGGACCGGCTCGCAGTGCGTATGGTGGCGCGCGAGGCGACTGGCGCCGGCGGATTTCTGCACTGGCAGAAGTACCGTGAGCGCAAGGAAAAAATGCCGATCGCCATCGTGATCGGCGCCGCCCCAATTGTCGTTTTCACCGGGCCGCAAAAGCTCGCCATCGACCTCGACGAAATGGGCGTTGCCGGCGGGCTCGCCGGAGAGCCGATCCGCATGGTCAAGTGCAAGACCATCGATCTCGACGTACCGGCAGATGCCGAGATCGTCATTGAGGGCTTGATCGATTGCGAGAAGCTTGAGCCGGAAGCACCGTTCGCGGAGAGCAATGGTTATGTCGCGCTCGAAGCCTTCAACATGCCGATGGACGTCACCGCGATCACGCGGAAGAAGAAACCTGTGTTCTGCTCGATCATCAGCCAGGTGACGCCGAGCGAATCCAGCGTCATCAAGAAAGTCGCCTACGAGCCGCTGTTCCTCGCCCACCTTCGCGATCATCTTGCGATCAAGGGTGTAACGCGCGTCGCCATGCACGAGCGGCTGACCAATCTGCGGCCGGTGATCTTCATTCAGATCACCGCCGGCACGCCGCGCACCGAAGTGTGGCGCGCGTTGCATGGCGCTTCGACACTGATGTCGAACTGCGGCAAGATCGTCGTCGCGGTCTCAGACGACATCGATCCGTCCAGCGTCGATGCAGTGCTGTGGTGCCTCGCTTATCGCTCAAATCCGGTTCAGGACGTGCAACTCGTGCCGTATCGCGGCGGTGTGCAGGGCGCTCAATACGGACCGCGGGAATCGGATTCCAGCATGCTGATCGACGCCACGCGCAAGCGACCGATGGCGCCGCTGGCATTGCCGACCCGCGAACACATGGAGCACGCACGCGAGATGTGGGAACGGCTCGGCCTGCATCCGCTCACCGTGACCTCGCCGTGGCACGGCTACCACCTCGGCGACTGGACCGAGACCTGGGAGAAGTTTGCCAAACGCGCGGCGGTCGGCGACTGGGAACTGTCCGGTGAGGAAACCCTCAAGCGCCAGCGCGGCGGCGACATCATGCCGGAAACCTCAGTGCGCGCGGTAGAGAAGTAGGCGATGGCGCGCCTGCCTTATCTCGATCCTGCCGATCTCGCTCCAGAGAACAAGGATCTGCTGAAGCGCCCGATCAATCTGTTCCGCGCGCTGGTGCACAGCCCGAACGCCGCGCGCGGCTGGAGCACGATCGGCAATTATATCCGTCACGGCAGCAAGCTCGATCCTCGGCTTCGCGAAATGGCGATCCTCCAGGTTGGCTATGTCGCGCGGGCGCCGTATGAGTGGTCGCATCACGTCAAGATCGGCCACGATTTCGGCGTGAGCGATGACGATATTCGCGCCATCGTCGCCGAGACCGAAGGCCGCGCCACGAGCCTCGATCCGTTCGACAAGACGGTATTGAAGGCAGCGCGCGAGATGGCCAATGACCTCGCGATCTCCGATGCCACCTTCGCGGCGCTGCGGCAGAAGCTGGATACCGAGCTCCTGACCGATCTGGTCCTGACGATCGCTTTTTACTGCGCCGTTGTGCGGGTGCTGGCCACGATGCAGATCGACGTTGAGGACGAATATGCGCCGTACCTCAAACAGTTCCCTTTGCCGGCAAAATAGCCCCTAAAGGCCTGCCCCGTAGGCAAAAATTCCGGCTGGTAAAGAAAGGTTGCGAAAGCCCACTCACCCCGCCTATTTAACGTCGCATGAACACCACGACCGCACCATCTGCAGGGGTAACGGCCACACATGGCCTGATCGAGGCACGTCTCGCCAAGATCGAGGACGTCGCCCGCGATACCAAGACCTACACCTTCCAGCGCGTTGATGGCGGCAAGCTGCCGGCTTACAAGCCTGGCGCTCACATCGACTTGCATCTGCCGAACGGACTTATGCGCCAGTTCTCGCTGGTCGTCCCGATATCCGATCCCGATAGCTATACGGTGGGTGTCAAGCGCGACGAGAACAGCCGCGGCGGCTCGCGCTACATCATCGAGCAGATGAAGATCGGCGATCAGATCAAGATCAGCGCACCGCGAAATAACTTCCCGCTTGTTGAAGATGCCGACCACGTGGTGTTGTTCGCCGGTGGTATCGGCGTCACCCCGATCTGGTGCATGGCGCAGGAACTGGAGGCTCAGGGCCGCTCCTGGAAAATTCACTACGCCTGCCGCTCGCAAGCAGATATGGCGTTCATGAGTAACCTGAAAAAACTCGATCCAAACAAGGTGCACCTGCATTTCGATGACGAAACAGACGGCAAGGTCATGGACCTCGCGGCGGCAATCGCTGAAGCGCCAGCCAATGCGCATTTCTACTGCTGCGGCCCCAATCCGATGCTGAAAGCATTCGAGGCTGCGGCCGCGAGCCGGCCGCGAGCGAACGTGCACATTGAGTACTTCACGCCGAAGGAAGACCTCGCCGCTGAGGGCAGCGACATCGGCGGCTTCTGGGTCGAACTGGCGCGCTCCGGCGAGGAATATTTCATTCCACCGGGCAAGAAGGTGCTCGAAGTACTGTTCGATGCCGGCGTCGACGTTGATTACTCCTGCGAGCTCGGCATCTGCGGCGCCTGCGAGACGCGGGTGATTTCCGGCACGGTCGTCCACCACGATTCGGTGATGAGCGAGGAAGAGCAGGCGTCCAACGAAAAGGCCATGATCTGCTGCTGCGGCTGTACCAGCGAGCGGCTCGTTCTCGACATGTAGTTCCTCTTAAGTCTCGGCTGCGCTAGTCTGCCGCCATGGACGCACCCGTCATATCCTGCCCCGTCAAAACCAACGCCGCCAAGGATCGTCAGGATCTCCGCTCCTGGATCGCGCTGCTGCGCGAGAACGGTGAGCTTCAGGACATCGCCGGCGCCGAGCGCGAAAAAGAGATCGGCGGCATCGTTGATATCTATCAGCGCCGGATCGGCAACAAGTCGGTGCTGTTCGACGACATTCCGGGCTATCCGCGCGGCTATCGCATCCTGGCCAACCTTCTCACTTCGATCCGCCGCATCAACATCACGCTGGGGCTGCCTGCCGACTCAAGCCCGATCGAGCTGGTGCATTACTGGCGGCGCTACATGAAAGAGGCGAAGGTCATCCCGCCGGAGACGGTGAAGACCGGCCCGCTGATGGAGAACGTCTACTCCGGCAAGGACATCGACATTTTCAAAATTCCGGTGCCGCGCTGGCACGAGCACGACGGCGGCTACTACATCGGCACCGGCGACATGGTGATCATGCGCGATCCGGATTCCGGCTGGATCAACTACGGCGCCTACCGCGTGCAGGCGCAGGAGCCCGGCGTCGCTACCGTGATGTTCTCCAAAGGCAAGCACGGCGACATGATCAAGCGCCGCTATCACGAGCGCGGCGAGCCCTGCCCGATCGCCGTGGTCTGCGGCATGCATCCGTCGCTGTTCATGATCGCCGGCCTCGAAATTCCCTATGGCAAGAACGAATACGACGCCGCCGGAGGGTTGATCGGCGAGCCGGTGGAAGTGATCGCCGGCCCGCGAACCGGCCTGCCAATTCCGGCCCACGCCGAGATCGCGTTCGAAGGCTTCATTCATCCGAACGACGTGCTCGACGAAGGCCCGCTCGGCGAATGGACCGGCTACTACGCCGGCGGCCTGAAGAAAGAACCGGCGATCCGCATCGAAACCTTCATGCATCGCGACGATCCGATCCTGCTCGGCGCAATCCCCGGCATTCCGCCGGACGACGACTCATTCTATCGCGGCACCTATCGCTCGGGCGCGGTGTGGAACCAGCTCGAAGCCGCCGGCGTGCCGGAAGTCAAAGGCGTCTGGGCGCACGCCGCCGGCGGCAGCCGGCTGTGGCTGACGGTTGCGATCAAGCAGCAATACGCCGGCCACGCCAAACAGGCTGGGTTGATCGCTTCACAGTGTCATGCCGGTGCTTACGCCAACCGCTTCGTCGTCGTGGTCGATGACGACATCGATCCAGCCGACATGGACAAGGTGATCTGGGCGATGTGCACGCGGTTCGATCCGCGCGAGGGCATGGAGACGCTGCGCGGTTGCTGGTCGACCGCGCTCGATCCGATGGCCTACGCCAGCGACGACCCGCGCAATGCCCGCGTCGTGATCGACGCTTGCAAGCCCTTCAAACGCCGCGATACCTTTCCGATCGTTGTGCGCGTCAGCCAGGACGTCGAGGATCAGGTGCGCGGCAAGTTCTCCAGCGTGCTCCCGAAGCCATGAACGAAAAATTCGACATCACCCTTAATATTAACGGCCAAGATTATCCGATCCGGGTCGAGGCGCGGAAAACGCTGGTCGATGCGATCCGTGACGATTGCGGCCAGACCGGCACCCACATCGGCTGCGAGCATGGCGTGTGCGGTACCTGCACCGTGATCGTCAACGACGAAGCCGTGCGGTCCTGCCTGATGTTCGCGGTACAGGCGCAGGGTAAGCCAATTCGCACCGTGGAGGGCCTCGCCAACGGCGACGAACTTTCGGTGCTGCAACGCGCCTTCATCGAAAATCATGGCCTGCAATGCGGCTACTGCACACCGGGCTTCCTGATGCTCGCGACCAATGCGCTGGAAAAGAATCCGGACATCGACGACGAAGAGCTGCTCGACGTGCTGGCGTCGAATCTCTGCCGCTGCACCGGCTATCAGAACATCATCAAGGCGGTGAAAGCGGCGCGCGACGAGATGCGCGGCGAGAAAGTCACAGCTTAAGCGCCGCCAGCGCGGCCTTCGCCACTTCGACATCCTGCTCGATCTTGGCGCCGCCGGCGGCGACCGCGCCGATCACCTCGCCGTTCACTTCGATCGGGAAGCCGCCCGGCACATTGGTGAAATCGCCCATGCGTACCGCCATCGACAGCGCGTTCTCTTCCGGCGCGTAGCCGGTCGGCATCCGCTGCGAGGCAGAGGTGATCGCCTTGCGCTGGGTGGTGATGATGGAGAAATGTCGCGCGCCGTCCATCATCAGGAACGCGATCATGCGGCAGCTTTGATCGACCACCGCAAGCGATACCTTGCAACCTAGCGCGTTGGCTTTAACCACGCCGGCGGCGATCATCTTCTGGCTCGCCTCGTGGGTCAGGCGGTGGGTCGGGACGACATCGGGCATGTGCAACGCTCCTCTATGCCAGAGTTGAACAACTTCACACCAAGTCGGCAATACTGATAGTTTCCCGGCCGCATCAGGGTGGGCCGCGTGAAATGGCAAATTCAGTAAATTGGGATCGTGAGGCCGACGTCGTTGTTGTCGGCTCGGGCGCGACGGGACTTCCCGCCGCCGTGGTGGCGCGCGAGGCCGGCGCGTCGGTCATCGTGGTCGAGGCCGAGAACCATGTCGGCGGCCACGCCATTACCTCCGGCGGCAACCTGCCGCTCGGCGGCGGCACCAGTTACCAGAAGAAATACGGCATCGAGGATTCGCCCGACCTGTTCTTCCGCGATCTCACCGACTGGTCGGTGGTGGAGTCGAACGGCTTTCCGCCCTACCGCTACAACGACCGCGAGATCATCCGCGCCTTCGCCGACAACAGCGTGCCGGCGTTCGAATTTCTGCTGGCGCACGGCGTCAAGGTGATCGATCGCAAGCCGAACAATATCGGCCACGAGATCGGCGTCTCGGTGCTGCGCACCATGCAGATCGACGTTTGCGACTGGCCGATGGTGCATACCGGCGGACCGGCTGATCCGACTGACCCTGAAATCCGCGCCGGCGCCGGCTTGATCCGCCCGCTCGAAGCTGCGGCAAAAAAAGCCGGCGTCGAAATCCTGCTCGAACACCGCATGACCGCGATCCACCGTCACGGCCTGCGCGACGGACGCGTCACCGGAGTCGCCGTCGAGCACAACGGCAAGCCGTTGAATGTCCGCGCGCGGAAAGCGGTGATTGTCGCGACCGGCGGCTCGACCGGCAACGTCAATTTCCGCCGCATGTTCGATCCCCGCCTCACCGAGGAATATTGCGGCCTCGCCGGTGCGCCGTGGTCGGATCAGGACGCGAGCGGCGAAATCGCCGCAATGGGCGTAGGTGCGGCACTGTGGGGACTATTCAACCAGACCGGCGAATTCGGCTCCGGCATCACCAAGCCAGGCGCGATCGGCTGCCAGTACGGCTATGTCAATGTGCGCTGGCGCCCTGGCAGCGAGGTGTTCGACAAGGCGCGCGCCATCGGGCTGCAAGTCAAAGACTGGCAAAACGCCATTCTCGTCAACATGATCGGCAAGCGCTTCTACGACGAGACGGTCGGTCATTTCGGTTACAACACCCACGGCAGCGTCGAAGCCTACATGCAGGGCAGCTACCTCAACGCCAAGAACCAGAAATACAACCCGAGCAATTTCATCAACGCCGCGCTGGCCGGTATCGGCGACGGCCACAATGGCGGCGGGCCGATCTGGGCGATCTTCGACGCCGACGCGGTGGCCCGCGAGCAATGGGAGCCGAAACCGCCGCACGTCGACATCGATCAAGGCTTCTTCTTCGAGGCCGACAGCATCGAAGCGCTGGCGAGCAAGATCAAAATGAAATACCAGCGGGTGCCGATGCCGCCGCACGATCTCGCGGCGACGGTCGCGCGCTACAATTCATTCGTCGACGCCGGCAGGGACGCCGACTTCGGCAAACCGAAACCGCTCCACAAGATTGCCAAGCCACCGTTCTACGCAGCGTGGGCGACGCCGGTGATCCACGACACGCGCGCGGGACTTCGCATCAATGCGCGCTGCCAGGTCATCGACATGAACGGCGAAGCGATCCCAGGTCTTTATTGCGGCGGCGAGTTCGCCGGCGGCTTTTCCATGCACGGCCTGCCGCGCGCGGTGTGCCAAGGCTACATTGCCGGAAGGAATGCCGTGACGGAGAACAGCAACGCCTGACCGCGTTGTTTCCGGAGCGTTCGGGAATATCACTGGGAGGCCGCGATGAATTTGCCGCGCAGACAGCTTTTGCATCTTGTTGCTGGCGCAGCCGCGCTTCCATTCTCCTGGCGCATGGCGAGAACAGAAGACCAGACATCGCCGCCATCCGAGGCGCAAAAATCTCTCGCGCAACGTCTCGCCGCCTATGCCTCCGCCCTTCGCTACGAAGACCTCGACGAGGCGACGATCGAAAGCGTCAAGGTTCATCTGATCGATTCGATCGGCTGTGCGCTTGCGGCGTTCGATGAAAAGCCGGTCCGCATTTGCCGTGACGTCGCATTGGCCAATGGTGGTGGCGGCGGGGCGACCATTATCGGCACCACACGGCGGGCAACGCCGGACCTAGCGGCTTTCGCCAATGGCGCCGCCTTCCGCTATCTCGACCTGAACGATGCCTATGTCGGCCGCATTACCGGGCATCCGAGCGATGACATCGCGGCCTGCCTTGCGGTCGCCGAAGCCGAGCATTCGAGCGCCGCGGAGATCATCACCGCGATCGTTCTTGCCTACGAGGTGAATTGCCGGCTGATCGATGCCTTCGACGCCAATATCAGCGCGCGCGGCTGGGACGTTCCGATGCTGAGCCTGCCGGCGGTCGCGCTGGCCGCGGGAAAGTTGATGAAGCTTCCTCCGGACAGGCTAGCGCAGGCGGTCAGCCTGGCGCTCAACGACCATATTTCGATGGGCCAGACCCGGGCGCAGGAGTTGTCCGACTGGAAAGGCATCGCCGACGCCGAAGCGGCGCGCAATGCGATCTTCGGCGCCACGCTGGCGCGCGCCGGCCTCACCGGCCCGGGCCCCGTCTTTGAAGGCCGATGGGGCTTCTTCAATCTTGTAACTGGCCCGGCCGACATCGACACCGGCAGCTTCGGCCGGCGTAGCGTCCCGTTCCTGATCCACCAATGCGGCCTGAAAAGCTATCCGGCGCACATCACGGCGCAGACCACAGTTCCGGCCGCGGCGGCCCTCGCCAAGGCGATCGGCAATCTCGACCGCATCGCCACCATCGAGATCGGCACCACGCGCCGCGGCAAACAAATCGCCGGCAGCGATGCCGACAAATGGGCACCTGAGACGAAAGAGACGGCCGATCACAGCCTGCCCTACATCGCGGCGCGAGCCATGCTTGACGGCGATATCGACAACGAGAGCTACACGCCCGACAAGCTCCACGAGCCGCGCGTCCTCGCTTTGATGCGCAAGATCACCGTGAAGGAGGATCCCGCCTTCGCGACACTTACCGTCAACGTGCCGCCGACCCGGCTCATCGCAACACTCGACGATGGGCAGCGGGTCGAACGTCTGGTCGACAAGATGCCGGGCTTTCCAGGGCAGCCTGCGAACAGAGCCGACGTCGACCGAAAATTCCGCAGCAATATCGGCAAACGCTGGCCGCGGGAGCAGACGGACGCGGTTCTGGAAGCATTGTGGGCGTTCGATCGAACGGACGATCTGTCCGTGCTGCTCAACAAGCTCGCGCTGCCGGCATAACCGTCGCGCGCGGCTAGCGCCGGAACCAATGCTGGAACAGCCCGTGCTCTTCTGTATCAGCGTTGCTTTTCGGTGCACTGGCTGTCTGACGCGTCATGACCGGTTGTTTCACCGGCTCGCCCGGCGGCAGTTCCAGAAGGTCTGACACCTTCACGAAAGTATAGCCTTCGGCGCGCAGCCGCTTGATGGTGTCGGGAAGCGCGGCTGCCGTGTCCGGCGCATTGCGCCCGCCATGCATATGTAACACCACGATACTGCCCGGATGCACATGCGTGACGATGTCTGACGCCGTCCACTTCGGATTGTTCACGAACGCATCGGCGCCGTCCACATCACCGCCAACCACGGTGTAACCCTGGTCGGTCACTTTCCTGGCGGACTGCGCATCGTAGCAAAGGCCCGGGAAGCGGAAATATTTCTTGTAGGATACCGTATATTTCTTCAGGAGCGTGTCCGTCTTCTGAATTTCATCGACCTGCTTTGCTTCCGGGATCGGAGACAGCCGGTAGCAGGGCGAATGAAACGCACCATGCGAGTAGCTGTGACTGCCCAGCTCGAAAAGCGGATCGGCCGACAGGTCCCTGGTGACGTCGCTATAGGCTTCGATCCACAGGCCGGTCATGAACAGCGTCGCCGGCACCTGCTCCTGGCGCAGCGCGGCAATGACCTTCTCGTTGTACCAGGAAGCGACCTTCTTGCTGCGAAGCTCATTCAGCATGCCTGGCGTCATGTCGGCATCGAACGTCAGCGCCACAATCTTCTTGTCGGTGGCGGCATGATCGAAACTGAGCGGTTTGTCGGCGGAAATGGCCAAGGTCGTAGCCAAGGCTGTCGAAACGATCAGCGCAGCGCAGAGCGACCCGTAACTATGCATCCAGTGGGCAGACACGGACTTTTTCTCACTCATACCCAACGCAGTCATCTTTAATTGCCGCACTCGATTGCGCGGCACGCCGGGGTTTACCCCGGAATGCGTTATTGCGACAGCGTGTTTTGCGCTATGCTGGTGCGAGAAAATGACCGCGAAGAAATGCGAGGGAGATTGCTATGGAAATGAGCGTCGGTCAGCTCGACCACTACAATGTGTCGACGCGCAAGCTCGGCGAAACCATTCAGTGGTACGAAAACGTGCTGGGTTTTGTGAACGGCCCGCGCCCGCAATTCGATTTTCCTGGCGCCTGGCTCTACAGCCAAGGGCATCCGGTGCTGCACCTCAACGACATTTCGCAGACTGACCGGCAGCAGCGCCCGGATTCCGGCGTCATCGACCATGTCGCGTTCGGCAGTCGCGGCTTCGAGGCGATGAAGCAGCACCTGAGCGGCAAGGGCGTGACTTACCGCGTCAATCAGGTCCCCAACAGCACGCGCTGGCAGCTCTTCTTCAGCGATCCAAACAACGTGGAAATCGAGCTCAATTTCGAAACCAAGCACGAGCTTGCAGCTTAAACAGCGAGTTTAAGCTTCTGCGCGAAGACGCGGGATGCTGTCAGCCCCGGTCATGCTGCGCGCCACCGCTTCGGCGACGCGAATGCCGTCAATGCCTGCAGACAGGATGCCGCCAGCATAGCCGGCGCCCTCGCCCGCGGGATAAAGACCTTTGGTGTTCAGGCTTTGAAAGGCCTCATCGCGGCGGATCCGGATCGGCGATGACGTCCGCGTCTCGACGCCGGTCATCACCGCGTCTGCCAAGGCAAACCCCCTGATCTGATTATCGAACGCCGGCAGCGCTTCGCGGATCGCTGCGACGGCGAAGTCCGGCAGGCACGTTGCGAGGTCCGCGGGGTTCACGCCCGGCCGGTAGGACGGGACCACTTCGCCGAGCGCTGTCGATGGCTGTTGGGCGAGAAAATCATCGACACGCTGCGCCGGCGCTGCGTAGTTTTTGCCGCCGGCCTCGAACGCCCGCTCCTCCCAGTGGCGCTGGAAGGCAATACCGGCCAGCGGATGTCCCGGATAGTCGGCGGGCGTGATGCCGACCACGATGCCGGCATTCGCATTCCGCTCATTGCGCGAATACTGGCTCATGCCGTTGGTAACGACGCGCCCCGGCTCCGATGCCGCAGCAACCACCGTGCCGCCCGGACACATGCAGAAGCTGTAGACCGACCGGCCGTTCGAGGCGTGATGAATAAGCTTGTAATCGGCGGCTCCGAGTAACGGGTGGCCTGCAGCACTGCCGTAGCGGCAGCGGTCGACCAGCGATTGCGGATGTTCGATGCGCACGCCGATGGAAAACGGCTTCGGCTCGACGGTCACGCCGCGATCGAACAGCATCTGAAACGTGTCGCGCGCGCTGTGGCCGATAGCCAGCACGACATGATCGGCAGCGATCTGACTGCCGTCGTTCAGCACGACGCCGCGGACCTGTCCCGTTCCGTCCGCCGCCCGTTCGATGTCGAGATCGACAACCTTGCTGCCGAAGCGATACTCGCCGCCAAGCGCCTCGATACTCTCGCGCATGTTCTCGACGACCGTGACCAACCGAAACGTGCCGACATGCGGCTTGGCGATGTATTCGATTTCCGAAGGCGCGCCCGCCTTGACGAATTCCATCAGAACCTTGCGGCCGTAATGATGCGGGTCCTTGATCTGGCTGTAGAGCTTGCCGTCGGAGAACAGGCCTGCGCCGCCTTCGCCAAACTGCACGTTGGATTCCGGATTGAGCACCGAACGGCGCCACAGACCCCAGGTGTCCTTGGTGCGCTCGCGAACCTCCGTGCCGCGTTCGAGAATGATCGGACGGAAGCCCATTTGCGCCAGGATCAGGCCGGCGAATAGACCGCACGGCCCGGTGCCGATCACGATGGGCCGCGACGGGCGCGGCTGCGACGCCTGCGCCACAAAGCGGTAACGCATATCGGGCGTGGGCGAGAGATGCTGGTCTTTTTTGCTACGCGCCAACACCGCCGCTTCATTCTTGACGTCGACGTCGAGCGTGTAGGTCAGCGCGATCGCCGACTTTTTGCGGGCATCGACGGCACGGCGAAACACCGAATAGCCGAGCAGATCGTCGGGCCCGATGCGCAGCCGCTCGCGTATGGCGTCGGCAATGGCGCCTTCGCCGTGATCGAGAGGCAGCTTGAGCTCGGTCAGTCGCAGCATGTTATTTCGACGGGCAATAATCGAACTTGCGCGCCAGCGCGGCGAGATCGCAACCCTCGCAGTAGCGCTGGTCTTTAAAATCGATCCAGTTGTGCGCGTATATATGATCTGGCGCGATCCCGTACCGCTCTTGAAGAAACGACGCCAAAATCAGCCACGCCCGGATTTGATCCTGGGTCACCGGCTTGGCTACATCCGGATAATTGCCGGCGAATTCCACGCCGATCGAGTTGGTTTTGACGACCAGGTGATAGGTCGTTGAGTTATCGATGTATTTGTTGTCGTTGCGATCGGCACCCTCGCCTTGCGTTGTGACGACATTCTCGGCCGTTGACCAGTAGACGGTTCCATCGGTCTCGACCCAAACCATCACCCCGCGCTTGGTGGGGTTGGCGAATTGATCCATTGCCTCCCGATGTGCGGTTCCGGGTGGGCCTTCGGTCTGGTGGACAAGGATGTTCTTCCAGGCAATGGCACGCGCCGGATCGCCGAGCGGGTTGAGATAGATAATGTTGAGGCCGGAAATTTGCGGACGCCCCGGCATTTTGGCAAGCACGGCGAAATCCGGCGGCATAGTCGCTGCGGAATGCGCGCACGCAGCATCCTCTGCCGAGGCCGCGCTTACTGCCATCAAACTTGACACGAAAGCCGCAACAAATACCTGTCGGCAATGAGCGCTCAACCAACACATTATCGCTGCAGCCCGACTAAACTGTGGTCTGCGCCATGCCTGGCTTGGCAGGAGTGAGCGCTTCCTTCGCGCCATCCTTGAACGCGACGTCCGGCGGCAGCACGATCGAGCACGAGCGGATTTTCTGGTGTGCGACATCGACGCCTGGTGGCGTGACGCCTTTGTCGGCCAGCGCTTTCGCGGCGCGCATCAGGCGATGGCGTGCCATGATGATACCGTTGTCGGTCGAAACCAGATTCTCCTTGGTACGATCGCAGACCGGCCCCATGCTCTCCTGCAGCGAGGCATCCTGCATCGCGAAACCGGCGACGCCGCTGAACGTCTTGCCGGCTTTCTGCGCGGCACGATCGATCAGATAATCGTTGTCCTTGTTGGCGAGCGGCCGGTACGAGGCATCGACCTTGCAATGCACGCCGGCGCCGTCCTTCATGGCGTCGACCTCGGTCTTGGTCAGCGCCCGCACCGGGTGGAAGTCGTAAGACCACGCCCAGCAGTTCTCGTCGTCGATCGGCACCCAGAAGTGGCCATGGATCGGATGATCGGCGCGCGGCGGGATCATGGTGAAACACGGCATCACCCATGGCGTGACGCGCCAGTAATAGTTGCCGTTCTCCGCGTTGCGCCGGGCGCCGATGAACAGGCCGCCGGGCTGCTCGACCACTTCGAAATGCGGCTTCATGTCGTTGAGATTGTATTCGTTGCCCTTGGCGCCCTTGAACAGCGGATCGGAGTGCAGGTCGCCGCGATGCAGGAACGAGACGTGGCTTGAATCGATGCCGCCTTCCATCGCCTGCAGCCAGTTGCATTCCTGCCAGCGCTTGGAGACGAAGGTCTGCTCCGGCTTGACCATGGCGAACTCCCATTCCGGGAGCGGCGGCTGTTTGTCGGCGGGACCCATATAGGCCCACAGCACATCGCCGCGCTTCACCAGCGGGTATGAGGTCAGCTTGACCCGCTTGCAGAAGCCGCTCTCGACGGGCTCGGACGGAACTTCGACACACTGGCCGGTCGTGTCGTATTTCCAGCCGTGATACGGGCAGCGCAGCCCGCCCTCTTCGTTGCGGCCAAACCACAGCGAGACGCCGCGGTGGGCGCAGAATTCGTCGATCAGGCCGTACTTGCCGCTGGAATCCCGAAACGCCACCAGCCGCTCGGACATCACTTTGACGCGGACCGGCGGACAATCGTTTTCCGGCAGTTCGTCGGCCATCAGTACAGGCAGCCAGTAGCAGCGAAAAAGCTGCCCCATCGGGGTGCCGGGGCCAGTCTGGGTCAGAAGCTCGTTCTG
This sequence comes from uncultured Alphaproteobacteria bacterium, assembly GCA_963739945.1. Classification (GTDB taxonomy): domain Bacteria; phylum Pseudomonadota; class Alphaproteobacteria; order Rhizobiales; family Xanthobacteraceae; genus BOG-931. Next base: position 206,840 of record CAVUCN010000014.1, read on the forward strand.
TTCTTTTCTGAGCATCGCTTTTGTCCGTTTGGGGGCTTACCCAAAGAGTAAGGATTTGACGGCAGACGGGCAAGCCACGCGGTCGGCACTTGAATCCGCAAAACACCGCAAAACCATTACAACAGCTGGGCAAAATTGCACGCGTAACGTCGCTGTCCCGTTGCCCTGCATCGGCAATTACGCTAAGTCCGCCGTTGACCGGGTGCGCGGTTTGGAGAGCGGAATGGCCGATCACGGCGATGTCGAATACGCGACGGCGGAAGGCAACGATTACGCCGCCCACGAACAGACCTACGAGAATTTTATCACGCTGGTGAAGGTCGTCATGACCATCGTTATCATCATCGTGATCGGCATGGCGTATTTCCTGGTTTAAGCGTTTCCACCTGACAAACATCGGCTGATTGCCGGCGGCCTGCAGCCGTTGGAGGCCTTATGAAGATTGCGGTTGCTGCCGAGACCGATGCGGGCGAGCCCCGCGTTGCCGCGGTTCCAGATACAGTCAAGAAAATGGTCGGCCTGGGCGCCGAAGTGGCCGTAATGCCTGGCGCGGGCGTTAAGTCCGGCGTGCTCGATGGCGATTACACCGCCGCCGGCGCCACGGTGTCCGCCTGACGCGCTCAATGGCGCCGACGTCGTGCTCCAGGTACGGCGGCCACCCGCCAGCGAGCTAGCGCGAATGAAAAAGGGTGCGCTGGTGCTTGGCATCATGGACCCATACGGCAATGACACCGCGCTCAAGCAAATCGCGGATGCCGGCCTTGTCGCTTTCGCCATGGAGTTGATGCCTCGCATTACCCGCGCGCAGTCGATGGACGTGTTGTCGAGCCAGGCCAACCTCGCCGGCTACCGCGCCGTGATCGATGCGGCGGAGCAATATGGCCGCGCGCTGCCGATGATGATGACTGCAGCCGGCACCGTGCCGGCGGCCAAGGTATTCATCATGGGTGTCGGCGTTGCCGGCCTGCAGGCGATCGCCACCGCGCGCCGCCTCGGCGCCATCGTCACCGCGACCGACGTTCGCCCTGCGACCAAGGAGCAGGTGGAAAGCCTTGGCGCGAAATTCCTCGCCGTCGAGGACGAGGAATTCAAGAACGCGCAGACTGCTGGCGGTTACGCCAAGGAGATGTCGAAAGAGTACCAGGCCAAGCAGGCAGCGCTGGTCGCCGAGCACATCAAGAAGCAGGACATCGTCATCACCACCGCGCTTATTCCCGGCCGGCCGGCGCCGCGGCTGATCTCAAAGGACATGGTGGACTCGATGCGGCCGGGTTCGGTGATCGTCGACCTCGCGGTCGAGCGCGGCGGCAATGTCGAGGGCGCCAGGGCCGGCGAGGTTACGCAAGCCGGCCCGGCGAAGATCGTCGGCTACCTGAACGTTCCGGGGCGGCTCGCCGCTTCGGCGTCGGCGCTCTACGCCAAGAATCTGCTGACCTTCCTGGAAACCATGATCGACAAAAAAGAGAGGAAGCTCGCGGTCAATTGGGACGACGAACTGATCAAGGGCACCATGCTGACGCGCGACGGCGCTGTCGTACACCCGAATTTCATGCCGAAGAACTGACGGAGAATCCGAAATGGAAGCCGCCGTAAATATGGTCGATCCGTTCGTGTTCCGGCTGTCGATTTTCGTGCTGGCGGTATTCGTCGGCTACTACGTGGTCTGGTCGGTGACGCCGGCGCTGCACACGCCGCTGATGTCGGTGACCAATGCAATTTCGTCGGTGATCGTGGTCGGCGCGCTGCTGGCGGTCGGTGTGTCGCTGGTCGCCAACGACCACGGACCGCTGTGGGCACGTGCCTTCGGCTTCGTCGCGCTGATCTTCGCCTCGATCAACATTTTCGGCGGCTTCCTGGTCACCCAGCGCATGCTGGCGATGTACCAGAAGAAAAAGAAGTGAGCGCGCATCATGAGCCCTAATCTCGTCGCGCTGCTTTATCTGGTCGCTGGCGTACTTTTCATTCTGGCGCTGCGCGGACTGTCGAGCCCGGACACCAGCCGCCGCGGCAATCAGTTCGGCATGATCGGTATGACGATCGCCGTACTGACCACACTCGGTTCGCAGCCGCCCGCCAGTGCGTTGGCGTGGGCGCTGGTCATCGGCGGCATTGCCATCGGCGGCGGCATCGGCGCGGTGATCGCACGCCGGGTGCCGATGACTTCGATGCCCGAACTCGTGGCCGCGTTTCACTCGCTGGTCGGTATGGCGGCGGTGCTGGTTGCCGCCGGCGCGTTCTATGCGCCCGCGGCCTTCGGCATCGGCGAGCACGGCAGCATCCACCAGCAGAGCCTGATCGAAATGTCGCTTGGCGTCGCTATCGGCGCCATCACGTTTACCGGTTCGGTGATCGCATTCGCAAAACTGTCCGGCCGCATGAGTGGCGCGTCGATCATGCTGCCGGCACGGCATCTCATCAACATCGCGCTCGCCGCGGCGCTGATCTTTTTCGTCGTCAGCTTCTACCTGCACCAGAGCGCGTTCGAGTTCTGGACGATCGTCGCGCTGTCGCTGCTGCTTGGCGTGCTGATCATCATTCCGATCGGCGGCGCCGACATGCCGGTCGTGATCTCGATGCTCAACTCGTACTCCGGCTGGGCCGCTGCGGGTATCGGCTTCACATTGGGCAATTCGGCGCTGATCATCACCGGCGCGCTGGTCGGCTCATCGGGCGCGATCCTGTCTTACATCATGTGCGCGGGCATGAACCGCAGCTTTATCTCGGTCATCCTTGGCGGCTTCGGCGGCGAGGTCGCGGGACCGTCCGGTACGCAGGAACAGCGCCCGGTGAAGCAGGGCTCCGCTGAGGATGCGGCCTTCATCCTCAAGAACTCCTCGAAGGTCATTATCGTGCCGGGCTACGGCATGGCGGTGGCCCAGGCACAGCATGCGTTGCGTGAGATGGCCGAGAAGCTCAAGAAAGAAGGCGTCGAGGTCAAATACGCCATTCATCCGGTCGCCGGCCGCATGCCGGGCCACATGAACGTGCTGCTGGCCGAGGCCAACGTGCCCTACGACGAAGTGTTCGAGCTTGAAGACATCAATTCGGAATTCGCGCAGGCCGACGTGGCCTACGTGATCGGCGCCAACGACGTCACCAATCCCGCCGCCGAAGAGGACAAGACTTCGCCGATTTACGGCATGCCGGTGCTGCAAGTCTGGAAGGCCGGCACGGTGATGTTCAACAAACGCTCGCTAGCCTCCGGCTATGCCGGCATCGACAATCCGTTGTTCTATCGCGACAACACCATGATGCTGCTGGGCGATGCCAAGAAGATGACCGAGGAGATCGGAAAGTCGGTCTAAAGCGCTGTATGGCTGACGAAACTCCACCGCCGGTACGCGCCCGCCGCTGGACCCCTCCCCCGGCTGCCAAGACGGCAAAACCATCCCAATTTCGATCCTATCGCTTCATGCTCCGGCTGATCGCCCTCCCGGTACTCGCGGTTGCCGGAATGTTCATCTACCAGGGTCTGCGCGACCGCATGGTGCTTCCGGAATGCGACTCCGACCGCGCCAAACACACGCTGGCCGACGTGCTCAAACAGCTCAAACTTGAGCCGACCAAATACGCGCCGCTCAAGACTGTCTCCAGCACCAAAGACAACGTGGCGTGCAGCGCGGTGATGCCGCTGCCCGAAGGCGGCTTCGTCGCTGTCGATTACACGTTCTATTGGCAGGGCAACAATTCCAACATGAAATATTCGGTGTCAAAGAAAGCCACCGACGATTCAGATATCACGCCGCCGTCGCGTTAAACGTCTCTGACTTTTTTGGCGACCTGATAGGCCGCGAGGAATACAGTCACCGCGATGCGTACGCTGCGCTCGACCTGCTCATCGCTCGGCGCCGGCGCGAAGTTGAAAACGATCGGCTTGAACAGCATCGCGTGTGTCGATTCCATGAATTGCGCAGCGGCGATTTCACTGTCCTCGACTTTCAGCACCCCGGCCTTCGCCTGGGCATCGATATAGCCCGCAAGCTGTGCGATCCCGGCAGCTGGACCGGACTCGTAGAACCGCTTGCCGATCTCCGGCATGCGATCGGCAATGGCGATCACCGTGCGCACCGCTGACGCCTTTTCCGGCCGGCAGAGGAATTTCACATAGGCGATGCCAAGCCGCGTCAGTACGGCACCGACATCATGGTCGTTCGGATCGAGATTGAAGATGCCCTCCGCCTGCGCGTCGCATTCTGCCTCGACGATCGACTCGAACAGCTCTTCCTTGTTGTTGAAGTAGACGTAGAGCGTGCCTTTGGAGACGCCGGCAGCACGGGCGATGTCGTTCATGCTGGCGGCATCGAAGCCCTGGGCCAGAAAGACGTTGCGCGCCCCTTCAACGATCTGGCGTCGTTTGGCGCTGTCCTCGTCGCCCGTCCCCAGTAGAGGCCGTTGCAAGATGGCTTGATCGTTCATCCCTCGGTCCTTTGGCGCATTTCCAGCACCTTATTTGCCGTCAACCTAGGAAATTATCCTCCAAGGTTACCTTACAAGATATATTATGACCGAACCGTTCGGTCAATATTGACATAGCCACAATCCCCGCTTATTCCTGACCGAACCGTTCGGTCAATGACTAGACTCGCCTTTTGAAATGCGGAGTGCCTCATGTTTCGCAAGCAGGAATGGGAAGATGGCCGGATTCAGGTGATCCCGCCCCGGAAGTCGCAGCCGGCTGAAATTCCTCCAAAGAATCCGGTAGTGATAGAGGCTAAGGCCGTCCCGTCACCCGATCCTTCTCCCATGGCTCCCTCGCCGGCCCAAGCCGACCCAGCCGAGGCGCGGCAAGACAACACCAAAAAACGCAGCGCGAAGCCCGCACAACGCTTCAGCCGTCGCACGCTGGCTTTTGGCTCCGTGGGCGTTGTTGCCCTCGCCGCCGCGGGCTGGTTCGGCGTCGAATGGCTGACCGTCGGCCGCTTCACCGTCTCGACCGACGACGCCTATGTGCAGGCCTACAACACCACGCTTGCGGCAAAAGTACCGGGCTATGTCGCCAATGTCGCGGTCACCGACAACACCCGCGTCCATGCCGGCGACGTGATCGCCACTATCGATGACGGCGACTATCGCCTTGCTGCCGAGTCGGCGCGCAACAAGGTTGCGACCCAGCAAGCGACCATCGCGCGCATCGGCCACCAGATCGACGCCCAGATACGCCGCCGTCGAGCAGGCAAAGGCGCAACTCGCCTCCGCGCAGGCGATGGCGACGCGCACCCAGCTCGAGCTCGATCGCCAGAACAAGCTCGCGGCGCAGGATTACGCCAGCCACCAGACACTGGAACAGGCGCAGGCCAATCGCGATCAGGCTCTCGCGGGCGTACAGGCGGCACAGGCCGCGCTCGATTCCGCGGCCGCCAATGTCGACGTTCTCAAGGGCCAGCAGCAGGAAGCCGCCGGCACGCTCGACGAGCTAAAAACCGCGCTGGCCAAGGCCGAGCGCGATCTCTCATTCACCGTGATCCGCGCACCGATCGACGGCGTGATCGGTAACCGCGCGGTGCAGACCGGCGACTACCTGCAGCCCGGCCAGCGGCTGGCGAGCCTCGTTCCGCTGGACGACGTCTATGTCGACGCCAACTTCAAGGAGACGCAGCTGGCGCGGTTGCGCCCGGGCCAGCCGGTTCGCATCTCGGTCGATGCGCTGCCCGAGGACGACATCAGCGGCTCAATTGAAAGCCTATCGCCGGCGTCCGGCTGCGGTGTTCTCGCTGCTGCCGCCCGACAACGCGACCGGCAATTTCACCAAGATCGTGCAACGGCTGCCGGTGCGCGTCCGCGTGCCGTCGAACGTCGCCAGCCAGGGGCAACTCCGCCCCGGCATGTCTGTCGTAGTGCACGTGAACACCAAAGCGGCTGCGCTGGCCGATGCCGGTACGCAGAACCAGGCCACGCGCTAACCAAAACGCCGAGGCGCGTACATGGCTACGACAACCACTATCGAGACTTCCGGCCAACTTCCGGCGCCGTCCGATGCCGAGCGTATCGACCCGGCGCGGCTCATCGCCTTCGTGGCGATGTGCTTCGGGATGTTCATGGCGTTCCTCGACATCCAGGTGGTGTCGGCATCGCTTGCCGAAATCCAGGCCGGGCTTGCCGCGTCGAGCGACGAAATCACCTGGGTGCAGACCTCGTACCTGATGGCCGAAGTGGTCGCGATCCCGCTGTCAGGCTTCCTGTCGCGCGCGCTCGGCACCCGGCTGATGTTCGCTGGCGCCGCCGCCGGCTTCACCGTCGCCAGCCTGATGTGCGGCCTGACCTCGTCGATGAGCGAGATGATCGTCTGGCGCGCACTGCAAGGTTTCATCGGCGGCGGCATGGTGCCGACGGTGTTTTCGTCCGCCTACACCATCTTCCCGCGTTCGCGGATGCCGGTCGTGGTGCCGATGATCGGATTGATCGCAACGCTCGCGCCGACAGTCGGACCGACGATTGGCGGCTACCTCACCGATGCGCTGTCGTGGCACTGGCTGTTCTTCATCAACATCGTGCCGGGCATCGTGGTGACGATCGCCGCGATGACGCTGATCGACTTCGACAAGCCCGACTTTGCGCTGTTCAAAACCTTCGACTGGCTCGGGCTGCTATCGATGGCGTCATTTCTCGGCGCGCTGGAATACGTGCTGGAGGACGGACCGCGCTACGACTGGTTCGACGATCCCACGATCGCACTGGTGGCCGTGATCTCGGCGGCGTCCGCCGTCATCTTCCTCGCGCGCGTGCTGACGGCGAAAAATCCGATCGTCGATCTGAACGCCTTTCTCAACCGCAACTTCGCGCTCGGCAGCATCTTTTCCTTCGTGCTCGGCATCGGGCTCTACGGCCTGACCTATCTCTATCCGGTCTATCTCGGCGAGATCCGCGGTTATGATTCGCTGATGATCGGCAAGACCATGTTCGTCTCCGGCGCGGCGATGTTCCTCAGTGCGCCGCTGGTCGGCAGGCTGATGGTCAAGACCGATCCGCGGCTGATGCTGGCAGCGGGCTTCCTGATCTTCGCGGCTAGCAACTGGGAAATGAGCTACCTGACCAAGGATTGGGATTTCGGGGAACTGCTGGTGCCGCAAATCCTGCGTGGCTTCGGCATGATGCTGGCGATCGTGCCGATCACCAATGTGGCGCTCGGCACCCTGTCACCCGACCGGCTGAAAAACGCGTCGGGCCTGTTCAACCTGACCCGCAATCTCGGCGGCGCGGTCGGGCTTGCCGGGCTGAATACCGTGCTCGACAACCGGATCGACCTGCACCTGGCGCGGCTGCACGAGTCCATCACCTGGTCGCGGCTTGCCGGCGCTCGAAACGCTCAACGGCCTGGCCTCGCGCATTCCCGGCTCGGACGCGCAGCAAATGGCGCTCAAGCAGGTGTTCCTGCTGGTCCGCCAGCAGGGCACGGTCATGGCCTTTGCCGACGTGTTCCTGCTGCTTTGCCTGCTCTACGTGGCGTTTGCCGGGCTGATCGTGCTGATGCGAAAGCCCGATCCCGTCGCTGCCGGAGCCGGCGGGCACTGACCCACCGGTCAGTCTCCACTCCGCCACGACATTCCTGTGACGCGTAAGCACAACCAATGCGCTTCGAGAGCGCCTAACCTGCCTGGGATCGAACCTCCGGCCTTCCCCATAAGACGGATTGGAGAGTGCCGAACTGCAGGAGGATCCCATGCTTGCGGAACTCTTCATGCTGCGGATGGAAGCCATCGCGCGGTCAATCAGCCCGCAGGGCGCAACGAGCAGCGACACCCGCTTCGTGCCGATCAAGCTGCCGGCAACGCCAGCCAAAGGCTCGCAATCATCGTCGACGAAGTCCGCCTGATCTCAGTCAGACTTGCCGTAGCCGCCGGCGGTCGGCGTCTGGATGATGATCGCCTCGCCGGCATCGACCACCGTGGCGTCGGCGCCCTTCAGCCGCTCCATGGCGCCGTCCTTGCGGCGCACCCAGTTCTCGCCAATCTCGCCGTCCCCTCCACCGGCCATGCCGAATGGCGGAACGCGGCGGTGACCGGAGAGGATGGTGTATTCCATCTTTTCCAGAAACCGCATGGTGCGGCGGATGCCATCGCCCGCGCTCCACTTGCCCTTGCCGCCGGAGCCTTTGCGGATGTGGAAGTCCTCCAGCACGACCGGATAGCGGAATTCCAGAATTTCCGGATCGGTCAGCCGGGTGTTGGTCATGTGGGTGTGCACAGCATCGGTGCCGGGGAAGCCCGGCCCTGCCGGCGAGCCGGAGCAGATCGTCTCGTAGTACTGATACTTGTCGTTGCCGAAATTGACGTTGTTCATGGTGCCCTGCGCCGCCGCCATGGCGCCGAGCGCGCCGAACAGCGTATCGGTGACCATCTGCGACACCTCGACATTGCCGGCGACCACTGCCGCCGGGTAACGCGGCGCCAGCATGGAATTGTCCGGAATGACGATATGGATCGGCCGCAGGCAGCCGGCATTCATCGGGATGTCGTCGTCGACCATGACGCGGAACACGTAGAGCACCGCGGCGCGCGTCACCGGCTCGGGCGCGTTGAAATTGGTGCCCTGCTGCGGTGAGGTGCCGGTGAAATCGACGGTCGCTTCGCGCTTCTTCTTGTCGACTGTGATCTTCACGGCGACCACATTGCCCTGATCGGCCTCGTAGCTGAATGAGCTGTCGTGCAAGCGGCTCGATGACGCGGCGGACGCTTTCGTCGGCGTTGTCCTGCACATGTTTCATGTAGGCGTGCACGACCTTGAGACTGAACTGCGCGACCATCTTGCGCATTTCCTGCGCGCCCTTTTCGCAGGCGGCGATTTGCGCTTTCAGGTCGTTGACGTTTTGCAGCGGATTGCGCGCCGGATATTGCGCCTTTGTCAGCAGCTCGTAGAGCTCGCGTTCGCGGAATTTGCCGCGATCGACCAGCTTGAAGTTGTCGATATAGATGCCTTCCTCGTCGATCGTGGTTGCAATCGGCGACATCGAGCCCGGTGCGATACCGCCGATATCGGCGTGATGACCGCGCGAGGCGACCCAGAACAGGATTTTCCTGCGCGCGGAGTCGAACACCGGCATGCAGACCGTGAGATCGGGAATATGCGTGCCGCCGTTGTACGGCGCGTTGATCAGATAGGCGTCGCCGGGCTTTATCCGCCCCTTGTTCTCGCGGATGATGGTTTCGACGGCGCGATCCATCGAGCCGAGATGCACCGGCATGTGCGGCGCGTTGGCAACCAGCGAGCCGATCGGATCGAACACGGCACAGGAGAAATCCAGCCGCTCCTTGATGTTCACCGAATAGGCGGTGTTTTGCAGCGCCACGCCCATCTGCTCGGCGATCGACATGAACAGATTGTTGAACACTTCGAGCATCACCGGGTCGGCCTTGGTGCCGACCGCCAGTGTGCGCTTGAGCTTTTGCACCCGGCGCAGCACCAGGTGATCCTTCGGCGTCAGTTCGGCCTGCCAGCCATGCTCGACGACGACGGTCTGATGCGGCTCGATGACGATCGCGGGACCTTTGACCTTGTGGCCGGGCGAAAGCGTATCGCGGGTATAGACCACCGCGCGGTGCCATTTGCCGCCGGAGAAGAAGCGCGTCCGTCGCGCCGGCGCCGGCAGCTTGCCACGCGTGGTCTTGTGCGCCCGCTCGTTGAATTTCGCGCCGCCGCCGACCGCTTCGACCGACACGGCCTCGATCACGAGCTCCTTGGTCGCGATCGACAAAGCTGAACTGCGCCTTGTGCGCGCGCTCGAACGCGGCTCTCATCGTAGTCAGCGAGGCCAGCTTGCCGTTCTTGCCGGCATCGACGATCAGCGGCGTATCGGTGCCGGCGTAACGGACATGCGCCCGCACATGCAGCGTGATCTTGCTGGCGGCGACGCCCTGGCCTTTCACCTCGGCGATGACCTCCCGTCCAAGCTGACGCCCGATCCTGTCTAGCGGTCTTTCGCGACTTTTCCCCGAAAGGCTCCTCGATCGCCTGCTGGCGCACACTGCGGATATCGGCGAGACCCATGCCGTAGGCGGACAGCAGCGACGACAGCGGATGGATCAGCACGCTGGTCATGCCAAGCGCGTCGGCCACCAGGCAGGCGTGTTGGCCGCCGGCGCCGCCGAAGCAATTGAGCGCATAGCGGGTCACGTCGTAGCCGCGCTGCACCGAAATCTTCTTGATCGCGTTCGCCATGTTCTCGACTGCGATCTTGATGAAGCCGTCGGCGACCTCCTCACAGCTTCTGCCGCCACCGATGTCCTTCGCCATCGCCGTGAAAGCATCGCGCACGGTGACGGCATCGAGCGGCTCGCTCTGCTGCGGACCAAATATCTTCGGGAAGAAATCCGGAATGAGCTTGCCGACCATCACATTGGCATCGGTCACCGCAAGCGGGCCGCCGCGGCGATAGCATTTCGGCCCCGGATTGGCGCCGGCGGAGTCGGGGCCGACGCGAAACCGCGCGCCGTCATAATGCAGGATCGAGCCGCCGCCGGCCGCGACCGTGTGAATGAGCATCATCGGCGCGCGCATGCGCACACCGGCGACCTCGGTCTCGAAGGCACGCTCGTATTCGCCGGCGTAGTGCGACACGTCGGTCGAGGTGCCGCCCATGTCAAAGCCGATGAGATTCTTGAAGCCCGCGGATCGACCGGTCTCCGCCATGCCGACGACACCGCCCGCCGGCCCGGACAGGATCGCGTCCTTGCCGCGAAACAGATCGGCCGCGGTCAGTCCGCCCGACGACATCATGAACATCAGACGGGTTTTTTCGGCGGACGCAGCTTCTTCCGCGTTCAGATCACCTGCGACCTGGCTCACATAGCGCCGCAGGATCGGCGAGAGATAGGAATCCACCACCGTCGTGTCGCCGCGGCCGACTAGCTTGATCAGCGGCGACACTTCGTGGCTCGCCGAGACCTGCTCGAAACCCATCTCGCGCGCCAGCGCCGCGATCTTCTGTTCGTGATCGCTGTAACGATAGGCATGCATCAGCACGACGGCGACGGCGCGAATGCCATCGGCTTTCGCTCGCTCAAGTTCGGCACGCACCGCATCGAGATCGAGCGCACGCTCGACGGCGCCGTCGGCAAGCACGCGTTCGTCCACCTCGACGACGCGCTCGTAGAGCATGTCGGGCTTGATGATGTGTTTGGCGAAGATTTTCGGCCGCGCCTGATAGCCGATGCGCAATGCGTCGCGGAAACCCTTGGTGATCAGGAGCAGCGTGCGGTCGCCCTTGCGTTCGAGCAACGCATTGGTTGCGACCGTGGTGCCCATTTTGACCGCGGCGATGCGTTCGCTCGGAATCGCCTCGCCGGTTTTCAGACCAAGCAGATGGCGGATACCGTGCACCGCGGCATCGCGATAGGCCTCGGGATTTTCCGAAAGCAGCTTGTGGGTGACGAGCGCACCATCAGGCCGGCGGCCGATCACGTCGGTAAAAGTGCCGCCGCGGTCGATCCAGAATTCCCAGTTACCGGACATCTCGATCCCGCCCCGCTTTTGTGCCATCCTCGTCAACCACGAGTATTAGAGGACGAAACGATGCACAAGATCGCGATTTCCCAAGCCGCCCTCGACCGCATGAAGACCCGGATGGGAAAGATGCATCCGTTCGATGCCATCGATCCCCGCAAGACCGCGTTGCTCGTGGTCGACATGCAGAACTACTTCGTCAAGCAGGGCCATCAGGGCGAGGTGCCGGCGGCGCGCGAGATCGTGCCGAACATCAACCGGCTCGCCGAAGAGTTGCGGCGGCGCGGCGGCCATGTGGTCTGGATCCGCAACGGCACCAGAGACACCCGCGAAAGCTGGTCGAACTATCACGGCTATCTGCAAAAGCCGGAACGTGCCGAGCGGCGGCTCAAGGCGATGGATATCTGGCGAGGACGGCTACGCGTATTGGCAAGGCAACGATATCCGGCCGGAGGACGCCCAGATCACCAAGAACCGCTACAGCGCCTTCATCCACGGCTCGTCGGATGTCGAACAGCATTTGCGTGACCGCGGCATCGACACGCTGCTGATCACCGGCACCGCGACGAATGTGTGCTGCGAGAGCACGGCGCGCGACGCCATGATGCTCAATTTCAAGGTCGTGCTGGTGTCGGACGGACTCGCCACCCACACCGACGATGAACACAACGCCACGCTGTCGGCGTTCTACGGCCAATTCGGCGACGTGCAGACCGTGGACGAACTGATGCAGTCCCTTGAGCGCGGCGACGCGAAGAAAGCGGCGGCCTGAGCTGACGTCAAACCGCAGCGCCTACGCCGGCGCCTTCATGTCTTCCGGCGTCGGAACGATATTTTTCCATCTTCGGCGCCGCGCCGTTCCTGCGCATGTCCTCGAGCCAGATGCGGTGGATGCGCGGATCCTGATCCTCGTATTCGATCTGGTCGCCGCCTTCCTTGACGCTTTTCGACACCGCAGGGATATCGCCTTCGGTAGCGCCGATCAGCGAGACGCGCTGCGCCTGCATGGTCGGATAGCGCAGGCCACCGACCGCGGTGGCAAGATAGCGCGCCGGCTGCGGGCCGGTGTTGAAATGCTGGTGAAACTGGCGGTCGGACGGCACCAGCACCATGCCGTGCTTCCAGTCGATGCGGCGGAAGTCCTTTTCGTGCTCGAACCACATCAGCGAGAAGCCCTGCCCGACCACGCACATGACGTGGAAGCTCGGCCCATGCCGATGGCCCTTCTTGTAGGTGCCGACCGGCATTTCCGAGATATGCGCATGCATGGTGCCGTCGGCGAGCACGAACATGATGTTGGTGCCGCCGGCGCCGCGGTCGCCCCAGCTTTTCAGCTCGATGGCGGTGAGATCGGGAACGAAATTCGTCTCCCACATGTGGTTGCCCTGGCGCACCGTGATCAGGTCGCCGTCGCCGGTGAAATATTCCTTCTTGCCGGCGCGTTCGGAGAAATCGAAATCGCTGCCGAAGATGAATGCCTCGTTGTGAAAGACATTCATCATCATCGGCAGATTGGTGGTGGTGACGAGCAGCGCACGCTCGGTGCCGCTGCCGTTGAAGTGGCGGTGTTTGGCGTTGAGTGGAATCGCGAACAGGCTCTTGGCGCCCCATTCGAAACTGCGCTTGGTGCCGTCGGCCAGCTCGATCTGGGTGCTGCCGCTGCCCTCCAGCACGTAGACGACATCTTCGTAGAGGTGCCGCTGCGGCGCAGTCGATTTACCGGGCGCAATGTCGAGCAGGAACATGTTGGCGAAGTCGCCACGGCCCTTCAGATGCACCGCCGCGCCGTTGACGCCGTAACGCGGCCATGGCGCGGTCGGCACGTCGAACAGGTAAACGCCGTAATCCTCGGTGACGGGGAGCCCTTCGGCCTTGAGCCAGTCGAGATACGGGTCAATGCCGAAGCGGCCTTGACCTGCGGGACTTCGCGAATGTTCATGTGTTCCTCCTGTATCCGTTATAGCGTCATTCCAGAGCCGAGCGAAGCGAGGTGTCCGGAATATGCCGCTGCTTAGGCGAACAGCAGCGACTTGATCACGACCGGCACCACGCCGGGCGGGGCGATCAACTCGCCGACATCGACAAAATCGAGTTCCTGCAATTCCATTCCGTCGATGGAAACGAGCTTGCCCGGCCAGTGCAGCTCGCGATGCAGCAAGCCGGCCGAAGGTCTTGCCGATATCGCCGTCGATCATCAGAAACAGCGTCTTTATGCGCGCGGCCAATGGCGACAGCGCGCGCACGACGCCCTCACCCGCCGCCTTCAGGCGCGAATGTTCCGGATCGCCGCGCCAGTCGAAAGCGATCGCAATGTGCTCGTGACGGTCGAGATCGATCTCGCCGACCCCGGTGCGGATCGCTTCGGCAAGTTCGTCCGAATTTATGTCGCCACCCAGATCCATGCCAATGCGGACCACCGGCACATTGTGCACCGGCAGCACGTAAGGATCCGGCAGATAAATCGTCTTGCCGCTGACCTGCACCGTGAACTGCGAAGCGCCGACGACTGTGGCGCGGATACGCTGGCCGGGATCGATCAACGGCAAACCGCTACGCTTGCTCAATTCGCCGGCGAGTGCGCCAGCCAATGGCTTCGCGATATCGCCGAACTGCTCGCTCTCATGGCCGAAGATATATTCGGCGACACCACCGGAAAAAGTCAGCGCCGTTGGCTGCACGGTGCGCGGCAGCGCTTCGGTGAGCAGCAGCGATTGCCCGAGCCGGTCGAGCTTCGCGCCGGTGACAACGTCAACGGCAACGGTCGCGAAGCGCTGTACGATCTGCCGGCGCACTGCTTCGTCGGCAAGAATCTGCGGCGAAATCTTTATGCCGAGATCGTCCGCGGCAAGCTGCGCCGACTTGTCGATGCGCGTCCATTCGCCGTTTTCATCGGCTGCGACCAGCCGTCCGCCGACCGCAAAGGCGCAGAGCCCGAGAATTTCGCCGCGGTCGATCAGCGCGAGCTTGGTGGTGCCGCCGCCGATGTCGATATGCAGGAGGCACGTATCGCGAGCTTTCGACAGCGCCACCGCGCCCGAACCGTGGGCGGCAAGCCGCGCTTCAAGCTTGTGACCGGCGGTGGCGCAGACAAATTTGCCGGCCTGTTCGGCGAACAATTCGTCGATGGCGCGGGCGTTCTTGCGCTTGATCGCTTCGCCGGTGAGGATCACCGCGCCGGAATCAATCTCGTTTTGTGTAAACCCCGCCTCGGCGTAGCTGCGCGCAATGAATTCGCCGAGCGCATGCGCGTCGATCGTGCCGTCGGGCAGGAAGGGCGTGAACAGGATCGGCGAGCGCCAGACGATTTCGCGCCCGATCACGACGAAACGGCTGGACAGGCCTTGCATCTGCCGTTGCAGCACGACCTTGGCGAACAGCAGATGCGAGGTCGAACTGCCGATATCGATGCCGACGGTCTTGAACGCGACGTTGTCCTGGTCCCATATCGAGCGCGCGACGGCGGCGCGTTCGGCAGGCGTTTCGAGGTGCTCGTGATTGAAATCGCTCTCATGCATGTGGCACACAATGCCCGGCACATGGCTCCCGATCAATCAGCGAGCGTTTGAACTGCTATGGCTCGTTTGCCCCTCACCTATGCAAGTTGCCGTTACGACCGCATCGAGCCGTTGCGCAGCGGCGAGGTGCCGGTCGAAGGCATCGACCTCAATGTCATGGTGTTTCCGTCCGGCCGGCAGATTTTCGACCGCATGGTCGGCGGCGAGGAATTCGACGCGTCCGAGCTCTCGGCTTCCGAATTCATCGCCCATGCCGGACGCGGCAACAGCCCATTCGTCGCCATCCCGGTGTTTCCGTCACGGGTGTTCCGCCACGGCTATATCTTCATCAACAAGCGGAGCGGCATCCGCACGCCGAAGGATCTCGAAGGCCGCCGCGTCGGCCTGCCGCTCTACACGCAGACCGCCTCGATCTGGCTGCGCGGCCATCTCATGCATCAGTTCGGCGTCGATATCGAAAAAATCCGCTGGGTGCAGGGCGCGGTCGAGACCGGCGGCATGCACGGCAATCCGCATACGGTGCCACTGCTGCGGCCTGTCGCGATCGAGCAGAACATGACCGGCCGTCCGCTCGCCGAATTGCTCGCGGCCGGCGAGATCGACGCCTATCTCGGCTCGCGCAAGCCGCCAAGCTTCGGCAGCAATCCCGATGTCGTGCGGCTATTGCCCAACCATCACGCGCTGGAGCGCGAGCTTTACCTGCGCCGCAAGATTTTCCCGATCATGCACCTCGTCGCCATTCGGCGCGCGGTGTACGAGAAAAACCCGTGGATCGCATCGAGCCTTTATGCCGCGTTCGTCGAAGCCAAGCGCATCGCCCGCGCGCGCCTGCGCTATGCCGGATCGCTTGCGGCGATGCTGCCCTGGCTGCAGGACGAGATCGAGGAGATCGACGAAGTGTTCGGCGGCGATCCGTTTGCCTACGGCGTCGAGCCGAACCGGCCGTCGCTCGAAGCGCTGGTGCAGTACATGCACGAGCAGTACTTCATCGCAAAGCCAATGCCGGTCGAACAGCTTTTTGTGCCGCTGCCCGGCGCAACGGAGAGCTGATGCTGCCCGTTCACGGCGCGTAGACCCACGTCTCCATCATGACGGTGGCGCCGGGGACCGGTAGCGGCCCCGGCACTTCAACCGCGGAGAACGGCAGCGGCCGGCCGCCAAGCGCGCGCTCCCACACTTTGTAGACCGGGTAGAACTCGCCAATATCGGTGAAGAACAGCAGCGATCGAACGATATTGGTGAGCGAAGTGCCGGCCGCGTCACAAAGCCTGGCGATATTGCCGATGATGGCTTCAGCCTGCGCCTCCGGCGATGACGAGAAGTAAGGCTGGCGCGGGTTTAACGCCGCCGACGGCAACAGCCCGTCGCGATCGGCCGCCATCAATGCCGGAATGAACAGAAGATCGCCCGACTTCGCGGCTTGCGGCTGGTTGCGGAACGCGGTGGCGACGCCGGCATCGATGTTCCGCCGGGCGGCGGCACTCCCAGGTTTGGCGGCGATCACGTTGATCTCGATCTTGCCGTCATGGGGCGCAAGTCCGCGTTCGATGCAGGGAATGATTGAAACCGTTGGACCTTTCTCGCCGAAATGCCGCGTCCACGTCTCGTTGAATGCCGAATAGTCCTCGCGATCGGCAAGATAGACCTGTGCGTGGATAACGTCCTCAAGCCGCGCTCCGGCCAGCGCCAGCGAGGCAATCATCCGCTTGGTGATGATGAATTCGGTTTCGAGCTTGATCGGCTGGCCGCCCCACTGCGCGCCCTCGGTCATCAATGCCGCGGCGGCGACGCCGTTGCGGCGCGGCTCGTCACCGATGGCCAGCGACGTGATCCCGGGAAGGAAAATATAGTCGCCGACGGTCAGCGCGGGCGAGTAGCCGGAGGTCGGGCGGCCGGCGAGCTGCTCGTTTTTGAGATGTGCGACTTCGAAACCGCTTTCCGGAATCACCGCCATGGCCTGGATATTCATGTCGGCGGCAGGCAGCACGAAGCGCTGTTGCGCGATCGAGGTCGACGGCGGGATGCGCCCTTTGAGGAATTCGCGGCGTACGTGCTGATAGGGCGGCACCGCCTTGACGGTCGTGTAGTACTGGTCGGTGCGGACGAGATTGTTGCGATCGGTGCCGGCGGCGCGGAGCACGGCGTCGAGATTATGGAAGATGCGCTGTGCCTCTTTTTCACGCTTGGGCAGACCGGCATGCGGCATGCGCTCGGCTGTGACATCCGGTGCGATGCCGTCGACGAAATCCTGAGCCATCAAGCCGGTTGCGAACACCCAGCGGCCAGCCTTCACGCCTTGCGCAAACTTCACCTTGCCCGAACCCAGCTCGACCGACAGCAGTGGTTCGACGCCTTTCGCAATTTTTGTCATCGCAGTTTTTGTCTCGGCATCTGTCTTGCAATGCTATGATTGCACAGGAGCAATACATGACCAATGCATTCCGTACCGGCCTCGTGCTCGGCGCCATTATGACCGGCGCGCTGGTTCCCGACAGCAGCGCCCGCGCAGGATTACCCAAACCGGCCCATCACCATGATCGTGCCGTTTGCGGTCGGCGGTCTGACCGATGTTCCGGCGCGAGTGCTGGCCGGAATGCTGCAGGAGAAAATCGGCCAGACCATCGTGGTCGAGAATAAGCCCGGTGGCTCTGGAACGCTCGGCGGGTCTTACGCAGTGCGCGCCAAACCTGACGGCTACACGCTGTTCGCCAATTCAATCGCCGACGCGCAGAACCTCTGGTTCCTGCCGGTGCCGTACAATGCCATCGACGATTTTTCGATGATAGGCATGATCGTCGAAGGGCCGCCGCTGGTGCTGATCATCGACGCGACGTTGCCGGACAAGTCTCTCGCCGAATTTCTTGCGGACGCGAGAGCCAACCCGAAGAAATTCAGTTTCGGCACCTCAGGCCCTGCGACATCTCCGGCCATGGCGCTGGCGCAGCTCAACGCGCTCGCGAAGACCGATATTGCCGGCGTGCCTTACCAGGGTTCAGGCGAGGCGGCACGCAATGTGTCACCGAGCGGTGTGCAGGGTGCGTTTGCGTTCTACGCGCAGGCCAAGCCGCTTGCCGACTCCGGCAAAGTGCGCGCACTCGCGACTGCAACCCCGCAGCGGCTCGCCACCTGGCCTGAAGTGCCGACCATGCAGGAGCTGGGTTTCGCCAATTTCGATTATCGCGGCTTCGTTGGCCTCGCGGCGCCGGCCAATACGCCGGCGGCGATCATCAGCTACCTCAACAAGGCGCTCAATGACATCGTGCAGTCGCAGGATTTCCGCAGCCGCATGGAAGCGCTCGGCATGACCGTGCCGGCTGACAATACGCCGCAAATGCTCGCCGATTACATGCGGCGCGAGACGGCGCGGCAGGGCGAATTGGCCGCGCTTCACCGGCATCAAGATGACCGCGCCGCCGAAATGAGGGTCGAGCGGCCGTTATTTCGCATCCTTTTGCAAAATGCCCGCGATCATCGCGATTTCGTTGCGGGCGTATTTGGGCAGTCCGGCGCTGATCGAATTGCCTGAGTTGAACGACGACTGGCCGGTCAGCACCTGCGCCGGCACCAGATTGTGCAACACCGGCACGTTTTCGTACTCGCGCTTCTTGTCGAGCAGATCCGCGCCGACCGCGATCGTCATGTAGGCCGTCACCACGGTCTTGTTGGAATCTGACGGATGGCTCTGGAGCACTGCCAGGAATTTGCCGAACCGCATCAGCTCGTTGACATAGAAAATGTTCTGTTCGAGCACGCCACTGATCGGCGTATCGAGCGCCGTCAGTTGTTGCAGACCCGGCTGATCGACGTCGCCCGGGCCGAGCGCCGACAACTCGCTCTCGAAGTCGATATGGTCGCTGACCTTCTTCACGGTGTCGCGGATCTTGTTCACCAGCATGATGCCGAGCGGAATTTTACCTTCCATCTTGTAGCTCGACATGATGCAGATCGATGTCGTGCGCCCGGTACACCATTTGCGGTCGGGATTGGTGGTGTTGTCGTTTGAATCGGCCCGCAGCGGCGCCACTTTATCCGCCGTGATCAGCGTATGCTTGATAGCCGGGTCGATCTTTTCAAGAAACGGCAGCGTCACGTATTTCGACAAATCGATGCTGCCCGGCGCGCGGTCGAGAATGAAACGCGCCTGCGCGACGTACATGTAGAGCTTGCCGCTGGAGGCTTCGGCCTCGCTGCTGGCGGCGCGCGGCGGAGGTTCGGTGTAGCCCGGAAATAGCGACAGGAATTTCTTCTGATTGGGGTGCTTCGCCGCCCAATCCTCAAACCGCATCAGATAGGCATCGCTATCGGCCGGATTGCTGCCGGTGTGATCGGTGAAAGCGATGGTGGATGGCTTGAGCTGCGCGATATCGACCGCGGTTGCCGACGGCACATCCTCGATTCGAAAATCCTGTGCACCGGCGGCGGAGACAGAACCGAGCAGCCCCAGAAGCACGATGGCGTGCCGCATCCACATTCTAAATTCTTTCGCAAATAGCTTTGGCGGAATCAATTATACCGGCCGCCCCAAATGGTGTTCGGATTGCGGACCGTGGGTGCCGGCGCAGGCTGGCCGAACAGCGGCAAGCCGAACAGGCCGCGCTGCGGCGGCGGCGCCGGCGGTGGCCCTCCCTGCCAGCCCTGATTTGGGAAATAGGCCCGGCCACCGTAGCGATTGTCATATGCCCTGGTAATAGCCGTTACCCTGATAGTAGCCGTATTGATTCTGATCCTGCGGCGGCTGGTCGTAGCGCCCGGAATAGGCATCCTCGCGAGATACGAGTTGATATTGCGTATCGGCGATCTGGCCGTCGGGGCCGCGCCGGAAATGCTCGACGAAGTTGCCGCTGCCGGCGCTGAGCACTATTCGTATTGGCGTTGCCGCCGAAATAGCGCGGCGAGGCCGCCGTTTTCATTGCGCGGATCAGGCCGCCCGACCGGATTGCCGCTCGTATAATCGATCGGCATATCGATGATCTGCCGCCGCGTTTCCGGCGACGGACCATTCAGCAGCGCCTTCGGCGCGATGTGATCGGCCCAGATCGCCTCGATGATCGGCTGGAAGATCGGCAGCGCAACCCGCGCGCCGGTTTCATTGGAGCCGAGCGAGCGGCGTTTGCCGTCGCCGTTATCGTAGCCGACCCACACTGCGATCGTGACGTCGTTGGTGAAACCGACAAACCAGCCGTCCACCGCATCCTCGGTCGTGCCGGTCTTGCCGGCGACATAAGGCGACAGTCCGCCGATGGCGCGCGCGGTACCGCGCGCCACGACGCCCTGCAACATGGTCTTGAGCTGATAGAAGCTCACACTGTCGGCAGCGCTGATCGGCGAGAACAGCGGCGCTGACGGATAGGCGTAGATGGTCTTGCCGTTCTGCTCGATCGAATTCGATCGCATGCGGTTGCGGCCGCACGCCTTCATTGGCGACCGCGGCATAGAACGCAGCGAGATCAATCATCTTCACCGGCTGCGCGCCGAGCACGAACGGATAGTAGCGGACACAGTCGGTATAGATTTTCGCCGCCTTCGCGGTGGCGCAAACCGCATCGAGGCTTTGCACCGGATCGGAGCTGATGCCGCCATCGAGCAGATGCGCGGTGACGATGTTCACCGAGTTCTCGAGCCCGCGCCGCAGCGTGTACACGCCACCCTGGTTGTAGTCGGCGTTGCGCGGCGACCAGTAATCCTCCGGCCGATCGTAGCTGTTGCCGTTGCTGATGATGAGATCGCGGCTGATCGAGCTCGAGCCGATCGGCGGCAGCGTCAGCGGCTCGTTCGGCACCAGCGTGTTCGGCTGCAATCCGCTTTGCAACGCGGTCAGGTAAGTGAGCGGCTTGATCGCCGAGCCGGGCTGCCGCTGCGTCTGCCAGGTGCGATTGAGCTGGCTCAGCGGATAGGAAAAGCTGCCGGCCATGGCGAGGATGCGGCCGGTCTTGTTCTCCAGCACCAGCGCCGCGCCCTGCACGGTCGGGCGCACGCGAAGCTGCGCCGAGCCGTTGTTGACGGCGACCGGCTTGGCGGGTTTCGGCTTCCCGGTCCGCGGATCGATCACGACCGGCCGCGGCTCGTTAGGCGCCGGTCCGCTGGCCTTCACATAAACCACGTCATAGAGACCGAGACCGCGCCGGCGTCGGAGCCTGCGCCGGTCAGCGGCACGATCCGGCCATCCGGCAAACCGACACGGATCGTGCTGTCGCCTTTTTTCGGGTCGCCCTTCTGCACGATCACCGCCGGCGTCCAGTGCACGTCGTAGAGCGGCAGCCTCACGTCCTTGAGCGCCTGCTGCCACGCCGGAATGCCGGATGTGCCCGCGCCGAGCTTCTTGATGGCGTCGGTGAGATTGGCTTCCGGCCCGCGGAAAACGACTCGACCGGCGGAGATTTCGTATTGCGCCAGACCTTCCTGCAGCGCCGCTTCGGTCTCGCGCTGCAATTGCGCGTTCACCGTCGAATGCACCGTGTAGGATTTCGCGGTCAGGCTATCGACGCCGTCGGTCTTGGCTTCCCGGCCGACGAAATCGACCAGGCCGAAGCCGGTATCCCGGTGCGGCATCTTGAAGACGGCAAGCTTCGGCAACGCCGCGGCGGCCGTGGTCTTTTGGGTGGCGTCGATCACGCCATCGTCCTGCATGCGCCCCAGCACGTAGTTGAGACGATCCTTGGCGCGATCGGGATGGCGGTCCGGATTGAAAAAGCTCGGTCCCTTGAGCAGGCCGGCCAGCATCGCGCCTTCGGAAGCGAAAGGTCCTTCGCCGATTTGCCGAAATAGCTGCGCGCCGCCATCTCGATGCCCCAGGAGGCACGGCCGAGATAGGTGGAGTTCATATAGAGTTCGAGAATTTCGTTTCTTGCTGAGCGTCTGTTCCAGCCGCGACGCCACGATCATCTCGCGCATCTTGCGCTCGTAGCTGACGTCGTCGCCGACCAGCAGATTCTTCACCACCTGCTGCGTGATGGTCGAACCGCCCTGCGGCCGACCCGGTTCGGCGAGGTTGCCGATGAAGGCGCGGATGATGCCGCGCTCGTCGACGCCATGATGCTGATAGAACCGGCGGTCTTCGGCGGCGATGAAAGCCTTCTGCACATAGTCGGGCACATCCGACAGCGGCACCCAGACGCGGCGGTTGCGCGGCTCGAACACGTCGGCGTAATGATCGCCGGCACCGTCAGTCACCGAACTCATGCCGGGCAGTTGCTTGCCCTTGAGCCGCGCCGGGTCGGGCAGATCGGCCACCGCCTGATCGTAGAATTTGATGACGTCGCCGAGATCGACGATCGGCGTGTCGATTTTTTCGTTCTTGCAGAACTGGTGGTAGGCGGTGTTGAGGTCGGCGAAGTTCAGGCCGTGCAGCGCCTTGATGTCGGCGCCGAGTGTCTTCGGATCGTCCATCGCCGTCGAGATCAGATCATCGAGGTTGATCAACTCGATATCGAAAGCCTGACGCATGTGCGCGCAGCCGTCGCGCAGCAGCTGCACCACCTCGTCCTGGTCTTTGACCGGATCGAATTGTGTTTTCACCGAATCCGGGTGGGTCGTGACCTGGCTGAGCGTCAGCGCGGTCGCAAAGACCTTGACAAGAATGCTGTCCATGGGGACGTCGGGACAACCCGGTTTGGGGGACGCAACTCATACGTACAATCGCGATTATAGCGATCTGATCCTTACAAAAAGACTTTTTTGCGAGGCGGCAGTGGACACTTTGCGAAATCACGCGAATCGGCTGTTCTTGCCGACGGGCCGATTGGCCCGGACCGGCTGCAGACCAAGGACAACCGCCATGCTGTGCGACACCTGCCGATGGACCGAGCGGCCCGGCTTTGTTCGCCGCCAGCCTGCGACGACCGCACAACAGCAGGATGACGGCCTGGATTTCATCCCCTGCCCGGAATGCGGCGGGCAGGCGGTGGCGCATTGTTGCGAGGGGTTGTGCGAACAGCCGGAACCAAGCGAGCGAAACGGGTAAGCCTTTACTTCCTCGCCGGCGTCAAACCGTCGAAATGCCCTCGCTTCTGCAGCCAGGCCAGCAGAAGCAGCGCCGGCAGGCCGGCTAGCGAACAGATGGCAAAAAACCACACCCAGCCGGCCGACGATGCAATGTAGCCGGCGCCTGACGACAAGTAGGTTCGCCCGAAGGCTGCAAGCGCGGTGAGCAGGGCGTATTGCGTCGCGGTGTGCAGCGGATTGCGGCAGAGCGCGGAGAGATAGGCGACGAAGATTACCGTGCCGATCGCGCTGGTGAAATTTTCCGCAATGATCGCAAAGGTCAGCCACGCAGCGTTGAGGCCGACCACGGCCTGCCAGGAGAATGCCAGATTGGCGAAGGCTTGCAGCAAACCGCCAATCAAAAAACTCGCCGGAAGCGAATAGGCACGCGCCACGAAGCCGCCGGCAAAGCCGCCGATCAGCGTCGCCGCCAGACCGACGCCCTTGATGATCGCGGCATATTCGTTGCGCGAAAACCCGAGATCGATCACGAACGGCGCGGTCATCGCGCCGGACAGCGCATCGGTGAACTTGTAGAGCACGACAAAGGCGAGCGCGACGAATGCCATGTCGCGCGACAGAAATTCCGAGAACGCACCTATCGCCGCCTCGATGACACGCGCCAGAGAACTTTCGCGCGCGTGGACCGCATCGGCCTGCGCCGATTTCTCCGGTTCGCGCGCCACCAGCGTGGTGACGACTCCGATCAGCACCAGCGCCGCCATCACCATGTAGCCGGCTCGCCATGCACCATGATGATCGAGGCCGGCACTCTGAAAGCCGCTGACGATGAACAGCGCGCCGGCGGTCGAAGCCAGCATGCCGATGCGATAGGCGGCGACATAGGACGCCATGCCGGCCGCCTGCTCGCTCTCGTCGAGGCTCTCGACGCGGAATGCATCGACGATGATGTCTTGCGTCGCCGACATCGCTGCGACGAGCAGCGCACCCAAAGCCACCAAAAGCGGCGACGCCGCCGGATCGCACATCGCGAGAAACACGATCGCCACGATCAGCAGAAACTGCGACAGCAGCAGCCAGCCGCGGCGGCGGCCGAAAGAGCCGCGACAGCACCGGCACATCGAGCGCATCGATGACAGGCGCCCAGAGAAACTTGATGGTGTAGGGCGTGCCGACGAGCGCAAACAAACCGATGGTGCCGAGATTGACGCCGAACTCGGTCATCCACACCAGCAGCGTCGAGCCAGATAGCGCCAGCGGCAGGCCGGACGAGAAGCCGAGGAACAGGACGATGAGGACGCGGCGCTTGAGATAGACGGCGAGCGTATCCGCCACTCTCCCGCGCGTCGCGGGAGAGGATGTTCGACTCACTCCCCGGCCTCCAGCCTGCGGATCGGCGCGGCGATCACATTCGACCCGGCAGAATTGTTATCGCCGACATCAACTTGCTGAATCTTCTCGCCGCGGCTTTCGATCTTCTCGACGGAGACGATGGATTGCCGGATGTCTTCGTTCGCCTGATTGAAATGAGTCTGCAGCTTGCGGACCCGGTCGCCCAACAAACTGACATCTTTCACCAGCCGTCCAACCTCATCCTGGATCTGGTCAGCCGCTTCGCGCATGCGGGCGTCTTTCTGATTTTGCTGAACCAGCGCAATCGCCAGCATGAGCAGCGACGGCGACATCAAGACGACACGCGTCCGATAAGCCTTCTGGACGAGATCGATGAAACTATCGCTGACTTCGGCGTAAACCGCTTCCGACGGCACGAACATCAGCGCGAAGTCCTGGGTCTCGCCGGGGATCAGGTACTTCTCGGCGATATCGGTGACGTGCTTGCCAATATCCATCCGCAATCGCTGGCCGGCGAGCTTGCGCTCCTCGTCGCTCTTGGCTTCCCGATAGGCAGTGACGCTTTCAAGCGGAAATTTGGCGTCGATGACCAGCGCGCGATTGTCGGGCATGAACACACAGCAGTCCGGCCGGGTGCGGTTCGACAGCGTGTGCTGGAAGGCGTAGGCGCCCTTCGGCAGGCAATCCTGGACGATCGATTCCATCCGCCATTGCCCGAATGCACCGCGTTCCTGCTTGTTGGAGAGCACGCTTTGCAGCGATGTCACCTGCGTCGCCAGCGTCGTGATGTTCTTCTGCGCACTGTCGATGACGCCAAGCCGTTCGTGCAGTTTCTGCAAATTCTCCGACGTGTGCTGCGTGGTCTTTTGCAGCGACTCGCCGAGCCGGTGCGGTAACGTTGTCGAGCCGCTCGTTGACTGCGTTCTGCAGCTGCGATTGCCGGTCGCCGAGCATGCGGATCATGGCTTCAAGCCGCTGCGCCGCGGCGCCCTGCGCCTGCGCGAGTTCGGCTATAACGTCGTCTTGCGGCTCCTCGGGCGCACGGTTGCGTATCAACACCACAACCATCACAGCCACGGCGCCGAGCGCCACGACGACGGCGGCGATAGCAACGATCGGCATCATCTCGGTCATCCAGCCACTCTAGGCAATTCGGGTTAAGGCAGAACGAAGAGAGAACGGCTATAGCCGGTCACACCCAACCGCGCAACGGTAACAGGCTGAAAAGCCGCCAATTGACCCCGCTTTCCGCACGCCTTACATCGCAAAACATGGCGATCCACGAAATCATCAAGATTCCCGACAAGCGGCTGCGGCAAGCATCCGAGCCGGTGAAGAAGGTCGACGCCGGCATTCGCAAGCTGGTCGATGACATGTTCGAGACCATGTACAAGGCGCCCGGCATCGGGCTTGCCGCGATCCAGATCGGCGTGGCGAAGCGCGTCGTCACCATGGACCTGTCGAAGAAAGAGGACGACCACAAGCCGCAGGTGTTCATCAATCCGGAGTTGATCTGGACATCCGACAAGAAGGCGACGCGCGAAGAAGGCTGTCTGTCGATTCCGGATTACTACGAGGAAGTCGAACGGCCGGCGGAGGTCAAGGTCAAATACCAGGATATCGACGGCAAGACCCACGAGATCGAAGCCAGCGGGCTGATGGCAACGTGTTTGCAGCACGAGATCGATCACACCAACGGCGTACTGTTCATCGATTATCTTTCCAAGCTCAAGCGCGACCGTATCACCAAGAAGTTCACCAAGGCAGCGAAGAAGACGGAGGCGTAATTGCCGCTCCGCCTCGTCTTCATGGGCACGCCGGATTTCGCCGTGCCCACGCTCGTCGAGCTCGCCGGCGGCGGCCATGACATTGCAGCGGTTTACACCCGTGCGCCGAAACCGGCCGGCCGGCGCGGGCTGGAACCAACGCCAAGTCCGATCGCACGCGAGGCAGAGCGGCTGAGGCTGCCGATCCTCATACCGAAAGCTCTGAAAGATGGCGACGCGGCTGATGCAATGCGCGCGCACGGCGCGGACGCCGCAGTTGTCGTTGCCTACGGGCTGATCCTGCCGAAAGCGATCCTCGAGGCGTTTCCACTCGGCTGTTTCAATCTGCATGCATCGCTGTTGCCGCGCTGGCGCGGCGCGGCGCCGATCCATCGCGCCATCATGGCCGGCGACAAGGAAACCGGGGTAATGGTGATGAAAATGGAGGAAGGCCTCGATACCGGTCCGGTCGGCGATGGCGGAACGCGTAGCGATTGCGCCCGACGTTACGACCGGTGAACTGCACGACCGGCTGGCGCGGCTCGGCGCCGATCTGATGCTGCGTGCGATCGGCGCACTCGATCGCGGCGGGTTGCAACTCACGCCGCAGGCGGCGTCCGGCGCGACCTATGCCGCCAAGATCGACAAGAACGAAACCCGGATCGACTGGACCAGACCCTGGAACGAAGTCCACGATCACTGCCGCGGGCTATCGCCATTTCCCGGCGCGTGGTGTGAAATGCCCGGCGCGGGACGCGTGAAGATATTGCGCACTACAAAAGGCGAAGGCAGCGGACAGGTGGGCCGCGTACTCGACGACAAGCTGACGGTCGCGTGCGGCAGCGGCGCAGTGCGCATCGTCGAATTGCAGCGTGCCGGCGGCAAGCCTATGCCAGCGGAAGAATTTTTGCGCGGCACGCCGCTCGTGCCAGCAACCGTACTGGGCTGAACCGTGCCGCGCTACAAGCTCACCATCGAATATGACGGCACGCCGTATGTCGGCTGGCAGATGCAGGACAATGGGGCGACCGTTCAGGGTGCGCTGACCGAAGCGGTCGCGGCTTTCACCGGCGAGCGCGTCACCGTCAACGGCGCCGGGCGTACCGACGCCGGCGTCCATGCGCTCGGCCAGGTGGCGCATATCGATCTCGGCAAGGACTGGGACAGCGACAACGTCCGCGACGCGATGAATTTTCATCTGCGGCCGCGGCCGATTGCGGTGCTGACGGCGGAGAAAGTCGACGATGCTTTCGATGCACGTTTCTCAGCAATCAAGCGCCATTATCTTTATCGCATCAGCAACCGCCGCGCCGATCTGGCGCTGGAGCAAGACCGCATGTGGCGCGTGCCGCGACACCTCGATACCGAAGCGATGCATGCTGCCGCGCAGCGGCTTACCGGCAAACACGATTTCACCACGTTCCGCTCCACCGAATGCCAGTCCGCCTCCCCGGTGAAAACGCTCGACGGCCTCGACATCACGCGTAACGGTGACGCTGTGAACGTCACCGCCTCGGCACGCTCGTTCCTGCAACATCAGGTGCGCTCGATGGTCGGCTCGCTGGTCCATGTCGGCGAAGGCAAATGGAGCGCCGGCGATCTCGCCGCCGCGCTCGAAGCGCACGACCGCACCGCCTGCGGCCAGGTCGCACCGCCGCACGGGCTTTATCTGGTGCGGGTGGATTACTGAACGAAATACTTTTCGATGATGCGGCGGTAAACCGCCGTAAGCTTCACCAGATCGGCAACCGGCGCGCACTCATCGACCGCATGCATGGTCTGCCCAACCAGCCCAAATTCCAGCACCGGGCAGTAGTCCTTGATGAAACGCGCGTCCGACGTGCCACCGGTGGTGGAAAGTTTCGGCTTACGCCCGGTAACTTCGGCGATGGCCGCCGCGGCGAGATCGGTGAACGGACCCGGCTTGGTGACGAAAACCCCAGCGTTCGACGGCTCCCATTCGACGGCAAAGCGCACGCGGCCAGCCGCCGCGGTCTGCGCGCGTTGCTCGACCAATGCCTTTAGCGAAGCCTCGGTGTGACAGTCATTGTAGCGGATGTTGAAACGCGCCCGCGCTTCGCCTGGAATGAGATTGACCGTCTTGTTGCCGATGTCGATCGAGGTGAACTCAAGATTCGACGGATCGAACTGCGCGCTGCCCTGGTCGAGCGGTTCCTGCATTGCCGCGATCAGCTTGACCAGCCCACGCACCGGATTGTCGGCGCGATCGGGATAAGCGACGTGGCCCTGCTTGCCGGTAACGACCAGGACGCCGTTAAGTGAGCCGCGCCGTCCGGCCTTGATGGTGTCGCCGAGAACCTGAACGTTGCTCGGCTCACCGAGCACACAATGATCGAATTTCTCGCCGCGCTCCGCTGCCCACTTCAGAAGTTTGATAGTGCCGTTGATCGCGATGCTCTCCTCGTCGCCGGTGATCAGCAGCGAGATCGACCCCTTCTTCGGCTGCGCCACCGTTGGCGGCGATGTAGTCGAGCGCAGCGGCGACGAAACAGGCAATGCCACCCTTCATATCGACCGCGCCGCGGCCATAGAGCACGTCGCCTGACAAATCGCCGGCGAACGGCGGGTGTGTCCAGGCTTTCTCGTCGCCCGCCGGCACCACGTCGGTGTGGCCGGCGAACATCAGATTGGGCCGGGTAGTGCCGATGCGCGCATAGAGATTGTCGATCGGCGCTGTGCCGGGCTCGGTGAAGGTCGTGCGGTGCACGGTGAAGCCCGCCTTCTCCAGCACGCTCTGCAAATAGACCAGCGCGCCACCTTCGTCCGGCGTCACCGAACGGCAGCGCAACAAGATCGCGGGCAATGGCGACGGGATCGGCGGTCATCGCGAATAACGTACCTGTACGGTCAGGAGTTAGCGAGCGGGTCCGGACCGTATTGGTTCGGCCCTTCAGTCCCTTTACGGAAGCCGAGCTCTGCCAGAAGAGCGAGCCCGATGACCGTAAAAGGGATCGCGATGGCGAGCGAGATCAGGCTAGGGTGTTCGTCGCTGCCTGCCAGATCGAGCACCATGAGCAGATCGAGAAATGCACCGGCGGAAAAGAACGCGATCAGCACCCAGTTCGGCATGCCGCGGTCATGGGCGCGTTTTATGGTCACGGCGAATTCCGGATAGGTGAACGCCAGATCGACGATGGCGCTGAGCCGGTCACCCTGAAGTTGCTCGGCGACGGCGTGACAGACCAACTCGGCCACGATCACGATGCCGAAAGCAATCCAGAACGTCTGGCGGCTGATGCGGCCGTGAAAGCTGTTGAAGAGATAGAGCCAATCCATTGTTATTTTTGTAAAGCCAAATGCTCTAATCGCGCAGCAATTCGTTGATGCTGGTCTTGGCGCGGGTCTTTTCGTCGACACGCTTGACGATAACGGCACAGTAGAGACTGGGACTGGCTTCGCCGTTCTTGCCCGGTTTTCCGGGCGTGGTTCCGGGCACCACCACCGAATAGGCCGGCACTTCACCGACGAACGTCTCGCCAGTCGCACGATCGATGATCTTGGTGGAAGCGCCGATGAACACGCCCATCGACAGCACCGCGCCTTCGCGCACGATGACGCCTTCAGCGACTTCGGAGCGCGCGCCGATGAAACAGTTGTCCTCGACGATCACCGGACCGGCTTGCAACGGCTCAAGCACGCCGCCGATGCCGACGCCGCCGGAGATGTGACAGTTCTTGCCGATCTGCGCGCAGGAGCCGACCGTGGACCAGGTATCGATCATCGTGCCCTGATCGACATAGGCGCCGAGATTGACGAACGACGGCATCAACACCACGCCCGGCGCAATATAGGCCGAGCGGCGCACCACGCAGCCCGGCACCGCGCGAAAGCCGGCGGCGCGGAAATTCTTGTCGCCCCAGTTGTCGAATTTCGACGGCACCTTGTCCCACCACACGGCGTGGCCGGGGCCGCCGCCGATCTCGGTCATGTCGTTGAGACGGAACGACAGCAGCACCGCCTTCTTCAGCCACTGATTGACCTGCCATGCGCCGCCCGCGGTTTTCTCCGCAACGCGCACCGCGCCACGATCGAGCAGATCGAGCGCCTGCTCGACGGCTTCGCGCACTGGGCCTTTGGTCGAAGGGCCGATCGTGTCGCGCTGGTCGAATGCGGTGTCGATGGTTTTGGCAAGCTCGGCTGACATGGAAATCCCCTCGGTGACACGGGTTGTCGGGTCCGCCAATGCCGATGTCAAGATTTGATGCCCTGCAGAAATCCGGCGAGATCGTCGGTGACATGATCGACATGGGGCGCCTCACGGCCGGCCAGTTCCCAGTCCTCACGCAACACCACGCGCGCGCCTTCCGGCACCACCAGTACCGTGGTCATGCCGAGCGCATGCGGCACTTCCAGATTGCGAGCAAGATCCTCGAACAGTGCCGACCTGTTCGGATCGACACCGTGGCGGACGAGGAAACGCTCATAAACCTGCGGCCGCGGCTTTGGTTCAAGCTCCGCCGCCCTGATATCGAACACGGCTTCGAAATGATGGCCGATGCCGAGCCGTCCCAATACCGCATCGGCATGTTCGCGCGTGCCGTTGGTGAGAATGAGCTTGCGTCCGGAAAGCTTCTCGATGGCCGCGCCGAGCGCAGGATTTGGCGTCAGCGGTGAATGATCGATTTGGTGCACCATTTCGAGAAACGC
Source organism: uncultured Alphaproteobacteria bacterium (assembly GCA_963739945.1). Taxonomy (GTDB): domain Bacteria; phylum Pseudomonadota; class Alphaproteobacteria; order Rhizobiales; family Xanthobacteraceae; genus BOG-931. The sequence goes on from CAVUCN010000014.1 coordinate 237,519, forward strand.
ATCCGGCTGGAGACCGTGTTCCTCCATCAGGCCGCGCATCGTCGTGCCGTAGCGCCGGTAATAATCCTTCTGCAGGCGAAACGCGTCGTCGCGGGAGATTTTCAGGAAATCGACAATGAAGTCGCGGATACGCTCGTCGACCTGATGCCACAGGTTGAGATGATGCGGATACAACGTGTTGTCGAGATCGAATACCCAGGTGTCAACTTGGCTGAAGCCGCGCGAAACGCGGGCCGTATCCGGGTGGCTGTTCATCGTTGGTTTCTTGGTTCGTTTCTTACCGAGCTCTTGCCGCGTTCTCGCCGAGTTTCCTTGCCAATTTACCAAGGACTCGTTGTTGCCACAGTTTCCAGCGACGAGGCTGCGATCTTAGCCGAATTGGACAGTCAGTCGGCGCGGGAGAAGTGTTATGCGCCGGCAGTTACGAAAATCAATTCCATTCTTGCTTGCCATCATTGCCGGCACAATGGCCGCGGCCATTGTCGCGGCGTTTGCGATGATGGCGGCGCATCACTGAATTTTCTGCGTGATTTTCTAAAACAGCTAACCGGCTTCGCGCCACGACGCCGCCGGGATCAGGCCTTTCAGCGCACCATCGTGCAGCGCCACCGGATCGCGCTCGCCTTCCATGGCCAGCTGCAACACCGAGCGCGCGAGTTCATCGGGCTTCACCGTCGTATTGCCGACGGACTTAAGCGTAAGCCACGCCTCGTCGAACGCGGCCTCCAGCACCACCAACGTCTGTGGGTCAAAGGAATTATTATGGAACCCGCGCATTGACCGCCCTCACCGCGGCGCCGCCGATTTTGAGATCACCGATTGGCCAAATCTGAACCGGTCAAGCTTGAGCGGAAAGTCGGTCGAGTTTGTGACCCCGCGGGGACCGTCGAATCACTTGTAATTGATCTTATCGTATCGTTACCGCCGTCTGCGATCTCGGTAATGAGCTTTTTCAGGACCGCATCGGCAAAAGTGTCATAATTCTCTGCCGGGATCATAAAGGCGCCGGGCCCGCCGATAACATTGTCATAATAGTAGCGGTCGAGCAGCGGCTCGATCGAGAGAATCGGCAACCCGTTGATACCGACGCCATCCTTGACCGCCTCGTCACGGGCCTGCGTCACCGGGCGGCCGTTGTTATTGGAACCGTCGCCGGAAATGTCGATGACGCGCCGCACCGCGTTGAACGGGCTCTGCGCCAGCAACAGGCGGGAGTAATCGATCGCGCCACTGATCGACGTACCGCCGCCGAACAATTGCCGCGGCGCAGCTTCGACCGCACTCGCGAACGCATTGGCGCTTTGCTCGTCCTTGATCAGCGTCCAGTCGACCACGACGACATGCAGCCGCGGCCCGGTCCACTGCATCATCGTGGCCGCGATGGATTGAGTTTCCAACGAACGGATCAGATTGGGAAGTTTTGGATTGCGGAATGCCGCCGCATAACCCTGCTTCTGAAGCTCGAAGCGCCCAGCGCTGACACTGCCGGATGTATCGACCGCCAGCACCAGATTGATCGCGACATCGGATTTTGATTGCGGCGGCACGCTTGTCTGCGCGAATACGCGCGACCCGCACGCAATAACAATGAGTGCGCACAGCGCAGCACGCCAAAGCAACCGAATGTGCCAAGAGCTCATTTAGTGAAGACTCATGCAATGGGAACTCTCGATCGCTTCAGGCAAAATAACCGCTACACTTCTAGCAAACTTGGCCAGGGTCATGTGAGACCCGTAGGAGGCCTTGCATGGTTGCGGCGATGAAAGCCGTTCGCCTGTTCGAGTTCGGCGGCGCGGACAAGCTCGTCTATGGCGACTACCCGATGCCGGAGATGGGCCTCGGCGATGTGCTGGTGAAAGTGCTGGCGACCTCGGTGTCGCGTTGGGATATCAAGTATCGCACCGGCGAAGTCCATGAGTTCTTCGGCAAGGCGACCGGCCACCACGGCGGCATAACCGGCCGGCGGCCCTTCCCAATGCCGATGCAATTGGGCCGTGACGTCGCCGGCGTCGTCGAAGCCGTCGGCGCGAATGTGAGTACACTCAAAGCCGGGCGATCGTGTCATCGGCCTCGTCCATCCTGAAAACCCACAATCGACCGCTGCCATCCGCGGGCTAGGCAATCTTTCAACCGGCGTCGATTTGCCCGGCCACACCATGTTCGGCGGCTATGCACAGTACGTCGCGCGGCCGGAGAGTTTCTGGATCAAGACGCTGCCGTCGATCGATTTCGATCAAGCCGCCGCGGCGATGTGGGCCTGCGCGACCGCGCATCATGTGCTGATGGGCCGCCTGCGCGCACAGATGAACGATTATGTGCTGGTCACCGGCGCGTCCGGCGGCATGGGGACCGCGACCATGCTACTGGCGAAGCTCGCCGGCTGCACCGTGATCGCGACCACGCGCTTTGCCGACAAGACGCCGGCGCTGAAGCAGCTCGGCGCCGACTTCGTCGTCGCTACCGGCGACAATCAGGCGCTACAGGCCATTCGCGACATCACCCGTGGCGAAGGCGTCGATGGCGCGGTCGAATATACCGGCGCGACCGAGCTGATGCGGCTCTGTATCGACGCGATGCGGCTCGGCGGCACGTTCTGTCCGGTCGGCGGCGAAATGAAGGGGTTGCCGCTGCGGGTCGTCGATCTGGTCAGCAAGGAGATGAACGTGCTCGGCGTACGCGCCTCAACGCGCAACGATCAGAGGATCGTCGCCGAGCTATTGGAGAGAGGCCAGATCCGGATGCCAATCCATGCGGTGCTGCCGCTGGCTCAAGCCGGCGACGCGCACCGCATGCTGGAGCACGGCCGCGACCTCGTCGGCCGGATCGTGCTGCATCCCTGGAGCGACTGACTCCCAGTCCGCTTTACGCGCTCAGTCGCGGCACCAGACGCATCGCATTGCCGCTCGAGATCGCATCAAGATCGGCCGCCGGCAGATCGAGCTTGCGAAGGCTATTGATCTGGTCGAGCGGAAAATACGGATAGTCGGTGCCGTAAGTGACCTGCGATACCGGCACCAGCTTCAGCAACGCCGCCATCGCGGCCGGATGCGTTGCATTCGCGGTGTCGTAGTTCAACTTGCGCAGCTCGGCTTCGATGCCGTTCGGCGCGAAGCTGCCGGAACGTCGTACCGCGCGCCTTTTGGTCGTAAAACGCCTCGATGCGCCCGGCGAGGAACGGAATCGTGCCGCCAGCGTGCGAGAACAGCCACTTGATATCGGGTTGCTGCACGAAGCTGCCGCTGAGCAAGAGACTGATAACGGTGCGGGTGGTGTCGTGCGGCACTTCGGCGACAGCGGGAAACGCGCCGACGCTGAGACGGCCGCAGCAGCTTGCGACCAGCGGATGCACATAGACCACCGCCTTGCGGCGATTGAGCTCTTCAAGGATCGGCTTGTACGCCGGATCGCCGAGCCACTTGTCGCCGTAGTTGGTTTGCAGATTGATGCCGTTGGCCTTGAGCGTATCGAAGGCGTACTCAATTTCCTTCAACGTCGTGTCGGTGTCCATCATCGACAGCGGCGCAAACAGCGCGTAACGCGTCGGATGGTCGCGCACCATCTCGGCGGCGAAATCGCTGCACAGCCGCGCCATGTCGTGCGCCTTCTCGGCGCCGGCGTCGAACCACGTGCCCGGAGTCGAAGCCAGCGACAGGACCGACGTCGTTATGCCGTTCTTGTCCATCGCTTCGAGATCGTTGTCCTTGGTCCAGGAGAGCTGCACGCCGAAATGCGGAATCTTGCGCTGGTCCTCCCAGTCGGCCCAGGCCTTCTGGTAGGTCGGTGGATAGAAGTGATGATGGGTGTCGATCAACTTGGCCGGCGCGGTCTGCGCCCTGGCCGTGGCGCCGGGCAACAGCGCGCTGGCCCCCGTAGCAACCGCACCCGCAAGAAATTGCCGCCGCGATCCGCAGCAGCCGCACGTCAACAGTCTCATGATGTCCTCCCGCCTTGTTATTGCGGGGGATACTACACCGTCACCGCCATATCTGGAATGCGACGATTGCAACCAGCATAACGCCCGCGCCAAGCCCCTGCAGCGGGGTCAGCACTTCGCCGAGCAGCACCGCGCTCAGCACCGTGGCCAGCAGCGGCTCGAGATTCATGATCAGAGCACTGCGGAACGGCCCGATGCGAACCGTCGAGACATACAGCGTTAAAGTTGCAATCGCGGTGCACACGCTGACGACAGCGACGGCAAACCATCCGTAGGCGGTTTGCGGCGTTTGCCAATGCATCGTCGCGACCACCCCGAGCGCGAATAGCGCGGTCGACGACAACAGCGAATACCAAGTGGTCAGCCGCGGATCGGTTTTCTGCAGCTCGGTCCGCGCGATCAGGAGAAAGACAGTGCGGCACAGCGCGGCGCCGACGGCGAAACTAAGGCCAAGGACCGACAACTGGTGCGGGTAGGCGCCGATGGTCAAAGCGAGGCCGGAGAAAGCAACGGCGGCCGCCAGACCACCGACCCAGCCGAGCCGCTCGATGCCGAATATCGCGCCGGCAATTCCGGTCAGCAGCGGATAAATGAAGTAAGTGAGCACTGCGATCGGCACGGTGATGAGATCGATTGCCTTGAACAGGCCATAGACGATGGCTGCGAACAGCACACCGAGGATCAGCGCGACGATGCGGGCTCGCGGTGTGGCCGGCAGGGCCGGCGGTCCGACGCGCAGATAGCAGAACAAAATGCCGAGGCCGACAACGCCACGGATCAGCGCCAGCGACAGCACATCGATACCGGAACCGAGCGCCACCTTGGCAAAGGTGTCGCCGACGCCGAATGAGGTCGCAGCAATGATGCCGGGGACAAGGGCGGTCAGCCGCTCGCGGGCATTTTCGGATTGCATTTTCAGATCAGCGATGGATCAGCGTGCCGGAGCCGAGCTCGGTAAACAATTCGAGCAGCACCGCGTGCGGCACCTTGCCGTCGAGAATGACGACACCTTCGACTCCCTGCTCCAACGCGTAGATGCAGGTTTCGACCTTGGGGATCATGCCGCCGGAAATGGTGCCGTCAGCGATCAATCGCCGCGCATCGTCGACCGACAGTTCCTTGATCAGCGTCTTAGACTTGTCGAGCACGCCGGGAACATCGGTAAGAAGCAGAAAACGCTTGGCGTGCAGCGCGCCGGCGATAGCGCCGGCGAAGGTGTCGGCGTTGACGTTGAACGTGCCGCCGTTTGCGGCGGCCGCCACCGGCGCCAGCACCGGAATGAGCTGACGGCCGAGAATCTCGTTGAGAACGGTGGTGTCGACTTTCTCCGGTTCGCCGACAAAACCGAGGTCGATAATTTTCTCGATATGCGAATCCGGATCGACGACGGTGCGCGTGAGCTTGCGGGCGACGACCATATTGCCGTCCTTGCCGCACAGCCCGATCGCCTTGCCACCGGCTTCGTTGATGTGGCCGACCATCTGCTTGTTGATCAGGCCGGCCAGCACCATCTCGACGATTTCGAGCGTCTTGGCATCGGTGATGCGCAGCCCGTCAGCGTATTGCGACTGGACGCCAACTCTCTTGAGCATGGCTTCGATCTGCGGGCCGCCGCCGTGCACCACCACCGGATTGATCGCGGTCTGCTCCAGCAGCACGATGTCCTTGGCGAACGCCTGTGCCAGATGCTCATCGCCCATGGCGTGGCCACCGTATTTCACGACCACAATCTCCTCGTCGTAGCGCTGCATATACGGCAGCGCCTCCGACAGGATACGAGCCTGAATTTCAGGGCTGACAGGGTCGCTTTGGCTCATCGTTCAATCTTTCCGGCGTTACGCACCTATCTAGCGGCGCGCAGGCATCGCGACAACTCACTCCGCCGGCACCGGCCCGATATAGGTCGACGCCGGCCGGATCATACGGCCGGTTTGTTTCTGTTCCATGGCATGGGCAAGCCAGGCTGCGCAGCGCGCAACGGCAAAGACCGGCGTAAAGGCTTCACGCGGCAGGCCGATGGCGTCGAGCAGCAATGCGGCGTCCATTTCGATATTGGCCTCGACGCGGCGGCCGGGCTTGCGCCGTTGCAAAGCGGCAACGGCGCGGTGTTCGACATCTATCAGAAATTTCAAGCGTCGCGACTCCGGATCGAGCTTGCGTAACGCCGCGCGCAGCATATCGGCGCGCGGATCGCGATGACGGAACACACGATGACCGAAACCCATCAGGCGGCCACCGGAATCAAGCTTGCGCTCGATCCAGCCGTCGGCGTCGCCGCTTGCCTCGATCTCGTCGAGCATGTCGAGAGCGAGGCTCGGTGCGCCGCCATGCAGCGGACCGCAGAACGCGCAATAGCCGCCGAGCGCCGCCGCGGCGAGCGACGCGCGCGATGAAACTACCACGCGCGCGGCAAAGGTCGAATTACCGAGGCCGTTGTCGATCACGGTGGTGATATAGGAATCGAGCGCGGCAACGCGCGCCGGCTCTGCAGGCGCGCCGGAGATCATGCGCAGGAGATCGGCGGCGGTCGTCAGCGCGGCATCCGCCGCGACCGGCGGCTTGCCGGCGTCGGCGCGGAGCAGCGCGGCAATCGCAACCGGAAGCATCGCCAAAATCTCCGCCGGCCGGGAATCGTCCGGCAAAGCTGCGAGCGCGATGCGCAAGCCTTCAGCCAAAGGACGGCGCGCAGCGCACGGTAGCCAATCGTCGAGACGCGCAAATGCTTTCCGCCGCGTGGTCCCTAGCGCCTGTTGCATCATGGCGCGGGTGAGGCCTTCACCGGCGAAACCGTCCCACATCACCGCGACCGCGCCTTCATAGCCCAAATCGGCGGCGAGCTTTTCGATGGTGTGGCCGCGCACCCACACGGCGCCACTCTCGCCGTCGGCATGGCTGAGCACGGTGGCCGCAGCGACGATGCCCTCCAGGCCGTTGTTCATGATTTTCGCCCCCGCAAATCGCCGCGCTCGATCAGCAGCCGCGCAATGGCGGCGCGCAGGTCGGCAACGCCGTCGCCGCTGTGCGACGAGGTCACGATCACATCGGGAAAGGCCGCAGGTCTTTTCTTGATCGCGGCTTTGACACCCTCGACGCGCTGCGGCAAGCTCGGACGGTTTGAGCTGATCGCATTTGGTCAGCACGATCTCGTGGCTGATCGCGGCCCGGCTTAGCGTGTCGAGGATGGCGTCATCGGCCGTCTTCATGCCGTGGCGTGCATCGACCAGAATATAGACCCGCGCCAAGGTGGTGCGGCCGCGCAGATAATCGTGGATCAGCGCCGTCCACGCGGCGATCTTGCTCTTCGCCGTGGCAGCGTAGCCATAGCCGGGCATATCGACCAGCACGAGCGACTCCGGTCCGCCGAAGAAAATAAGTTCCTGCGTACGACCCGGCGTGTTCGAGGTGCGCGCCAGCGCCTTGCGCCCGGTGAGCGCGTTGATCAGGCTCGACTTGCCGACATTGGATCGCCCGGCGAACGCGATTTCCGGCGCAGTCATCGCCGGCAGCGATGCAATCGAACTGGCCGCCGTGATGAAGTTCCATTCGCCCGCGAACAGGAGGCGGCCCGCTTCGATCTCGGCGCGCGTAAAACCGCTGCTGTCGCTCATGTCATGATGCCGTTGCTGCCGATACGGGGAGCAACATGCAGCAAGATTCTGTGAAAAAGCAAAAAGGGGACGCTAGGCCCCCTTTCTTGCCCGATTTTAGATGGTTCTGTCGCTTCAGACGGCCAGAATCACGCAGCCACATCGGCGATCAGGTCGCGCCATTGGCTCGAGCACGGCGCATAGGCCGGGTTCTTGGCCCCGCCCTGGTAACGTAGCGCAGCAGCCACGGCCGAAATCCCGATCTGGCCGTAGCATTTGTCCAAAGCGGCGGTTTCGCGCAAAATCTTGCGGTCATTTGCTCGCATTGGAGCGATGTTTTTGGCCACTTCGGCGATAACGTCCTGCATAACGAGCCCCATTTTCCCTTCAGGTGTGTGCGATGATTAAATTCTAGCCGCCGAGTGCGGCGGAAATGGGCGACAATTCGTGCGCTGTCGTGACATTTCCGCTTCGTCCAGGCGACTGCACCAGATACCGGCGATGGTAAACTCTTGCTTAATTTGCGAGCGCGATACTGGCTGAGGCTTCTCTCAGGTGACGCCAGCTTGCGCCAATGACCGATTATTTAACAAAGGCTGGGGATAGTGAGGCATTCCTGCAACACTCCCGGTCGACTGTGAGGCCAAAACGCTGTCTTTACTGGAATCCGACCGCTAATTTCGGTATGGATTTCCAGACGTACCGTCGGCGGGCGTTAGTTGCGGGGGCTGGCGAGGGAATAGGCAGACCATGACCATGCGTACCATTGGATTTTTACTAGTCGGCTTGCTGCTTGGCGGCTGCATGCAGGAGACGCTCGAGCCTGCGACCCAGGCCAGCTGGAAACCGCGCGACAAGGAATACATGTCGAACCTGCCCTACGCGCAGGCTTCGATTCCTGATGAATACAAGCGCCACGTCGTCGGCTTCGACCGCCAGGAAGCTGCCGGCTCGATCGTGGTCGATAGCGACCACAAGTTCCTCTACTACGTGCTGCCGAACCATCAGGCTATTCGCTACGGCATCGCCGTTGGCGAAGACGCGCAGGTGTGGAGCGGCATCGCCAAGGTCGGCCGCATGGAAGAGTGGCCGGGCTGGACCCCGACCTCGGGTGAACACGAGCGGCTCGGCCCGCTGCCGCAATTTGTTACCGGCGGCCCCGCCAATCCGATGGGTGCGCGCGGCATGTATCTGTTCTCCGGCAACAAGGACACGCTGTACCGGATTCACGGCACCAACCAGCCGGAATATATCGGTCAGGCGATTTCCTCAGGCTGCATCCGCATGACCAATGAAGACGTGATGGATCTCTACAGCCACGTCAAAATGGGCACGATCGTCGTGGTGCTGAAGCCGCACGTCGACCCGACGCACGTCGCTTCCGGCGACACGCCGACCCGTCCGTTCTGATCTTTCCAGATTTTGAGACTGTCGACGGCGCCGGTTCATTCCGGCGCCGTTTGCTTTTTGCGGCGGCGCTTAGGTGCCGAGCGTGATGTGCAGGATTTCCGGCGGCACGCCGAGCCGCGCCGGAATGATGCTGGTGCCCAGCCCGCCCGATACGATCAGGTGGCGATCGTTCTCGACAATGTGGCCGTAGGCGAAACGCGCGCCGTAACGCGACGGCACGTAGGCTCGGCCAGATAAACGGCACGCGGATCTGTCCGCCGTGCGTGTGCCCGGCAAGCGTCAGCGCGACGCGCGCAGGAACACGCGGGAAGATATCCGGCTCGTGGACCAGCAGCAGGACCGGATCGTCCGTGCTGATGCGAGCCAGCGTTCCGGGCAGATCATCAACGCCGCGAAATTTGCCATGACCAAGCCGATAGGCGATCTGATCGCCGATTCCCGCGAGCCAAAACCGCCGGCCTTCCGGACCAAGCAGCACGGCGTCGTTCTCGAGCAGCGGAATGCGCACGCCCGCGAGCGCGCTGCGCACACCCGTTATGTCATGCCACCAATCGTGATTGCCGAGGATCGACCAGACGCCGAGCGGCGCGGTGAGCCGCGCAAGCTCGGCCGCCCATACCGGATCGGGAACACGCTCGGTCACGAACCGGTGCGTCGCGATGAAGTCGCCCAGGATCACGATGAGGTCGGACCGCAAGGCGTTCGCGGTATCGACGATGTGACGAATATGCGGAAGCGTCATGTTCGGGCCGCCGGCATGGATGTCGGCGATCACCGTGACCGACAGCGTGTGGCCAGCCGGCCATGCGGGCAGCTTCGGTGCATAGCGCGTAACGACGAGCTCCATGCGGCTCGATGGCGCCGGCGTAAGTCGCCGTCGCCGCCGCGCTCAACCCGACCAATCCCGCCGCTCCGGTCAGCAACTGACGCCGGGTCACGCGTAACGTGCGGCCCGCCGGAAGCGGCGTGGTTTTAAGCAACCCGATATCGGTCATTAACCCTCATGGGGAGAGACAAAAGAAGCGTCACCCGCCGCGATCCCATAGCCTATTGCGGTGCCGAGTGTGTTAAGCGGTTTTCACGATTACGCGAGTTTCTCCCGCGTCACCCAGTCATGCGTTTTGTCGAGCGCGCGCGTCAGACGATCGAACAAATCGTCGATTTCGGCCGGGCTGATGACCAAAGGCGGACACAAGGTCAGCACATCGCCGAGCACCGAGCGGACAATTAACCCTTCGGCCTCGGCGAACTGCACCGCGCGCGCGCCGACGCCGTGCTGCGGATCGAATGAACGCTTGCTGCGCTTTTCGGCAACCAGTTCGATACCACCGATCATGCCGACGCCACGCGCTTCTCCGACCAGCGGATGCTCGCCGAGAGCGGCAAGATGCTTCTGGAATTGCGGCGAAAGGCCGGCGGCCTTCTCGAATACGCGGTCGCGCTGATAAATTTCGATCGCTTTCAGCGCGACCGCAGCCGAGACCGGATGGCCGCCATAGGTGAAACCGTGGCCGAACACGCCGATCTTCCTGCTCTCGGTGAGCAGCGCCTGATACTCGTCCTCCGGGATCATCACGCCGGCGATCGGCAGATAGGCGGACGACAGCGCCTTGGCGATCGAGATCGCGTTCGGCCGGTAATCGAGCTTCTCGCAGCCGAACGTGGTGCCGAGCCGGCCGAAGCCGCAGATCACCTCGTCGGAGATCATGAACACGTCGTGCTTGCGCGCACACCTTCATGATCTTCTCGAAATAGGTTTTCGGCGGCACGATCACGCCACCGGCGCCCATCACCGGCTCGGCGATAAAGGCGGCAACTGTATCCGGTCCTTCCTTGACGATCAGTGCGTCGAGCTCGTCGGCGAGGCGCGTGGCGAATTGCTCTTCGCTCTCGCCGGCTTCCGCAAAACGATAGTGATGCGGGCAGGCGGTGTGCAGGAAGCCCGGCAGCGGCAGGTCGAAGTCGCGGTGGTTGGCCGGCAAGTCCGGTCAGCGATGCCGCGACGATCGTGACGCCGTGATAGCCCTTGATGCGGCTGATGATCTTTTTCTTCTGCGGCCGGCCGAGCGCGTTGTTGAGATACCAGACCAGCTTGACCTGGGTATCGTTGGCTTCCGATCCCGAGCTGCAGAAGAACACTTTCGAGATCGGCACCGGCGCGATCTCTTTCAGCTTCTCCGCAAGCTCGATCGCCGGATCGTGGCTTTTGCCGGTGAACAGGTGCGCGAACGACAGCTTGCGCATCTGCGTTGCGGCGGCTTCGACCAGTTCCTCGTTGCCGTAGCCGAGCGACGTACACCACAGCCCGGCCATCGCCTCGATGTAAGGCTTGCCGTCGCTGTCATAGACATACACGCCCTTGCCGCGTTCGATGATCAGCGGGCCGGTCTCGCGGAACTTCGCAAGATTGATATACGGATGCACCAGCGTTTCGACGTCGCGGGTGGCGAGATTACTGAGCGGTGACATGCAAAGAGCCTCGCGTTAATTTCGATCAGATTTTTTCGACGAGCCGTTGTTGGCGATACGCGGACGCGGACGCGGCAATGGCACGGCATCGAGCGGCGCCGAACCTTCATCATCACTGTCGGCGGACGCATTGTCTCGGCCGGCGCGGCGCTGGCGGCCGCTTGCGCCCCGCTGTTTGGCTGTGCCTGCGCAACCGGCAACAGCGCCGGCGCGCGGACGTCCCATTCGCAGACTTTGTAGTTATTGCGCCGCTCGGCGAGATCGAGATGGATATGCTCCTCGTGCGCGCCGTCGGAACCGGGCCCGAGGATGGTCGAGAACCGGGCGCAGACACTGGCCTTGATCGCCTCGCGCCACGCCTTGTCGACATGCACATCTGTCAGCGTGAGCGACTGGCCGTCGGCGAGCTTGAACAGCCGTACATCGAGCGCATCGGCGCGGCCGTGTTCGCTCAGCTTCGCGCCGGGAATACGGTTGCGGCCGCGGCATTCGTAAGAATCGAAATTGTCGAGCACACGAAGCGGCGCGCCAAGCTTCATCGCCAATGGTTCGACATCGTCGCGCACCCACAGCGCGATTTGCTCCGCCATCGGGCAGCGCAAGGTTGCGGCCGGCGTCACCACCACCTTGCTCTGGTCCGGGAGCATCACGGTATCGAGCAGCACGGCATCGGTAGCGCCACATTCACCCGCGCCGACCAGCACCGGCAACGGCTTGTAGGTCGCGAGCTTCGACAGCCGCAACTGGCAGGCTGAGGGCGTCACCGGCGCAGTGGCTGCAGAAGACGCATCGGGCGTTGCTTCCGGAAACGCGGCATAAGCTTCCTGCGGCGGCGACAATTCCCGCGGGATCGCAATTTGCGGCGGCTGTGCCACAGCAATCCGGCCCAGGAACAGGACAGCGGCGAGACCCAGGGCGTTCTGGAGGAGCTTGCGCTTCACGTACCGGGATCTCCCGCCGCAACCTTAGGTTCAGCTTTAGGCCAACAGACCCCTGCGCTTCAAGCGAGCCGGGAGTTGCCTCAAGCCAACCATGCAGATAACCTTGGCGGGCTGAAGGCTTCGGCCTCGGCCAAGAAGGGCAGACAAGCCCCATGGCGACAAATCGTCGAGACGCGCTGTAGGGACAACGTCTGGGAGGAATGCCATGCTTGGGCTGATGCAGGATTGGCAGCTGCTGTGCCATCGCATCATCGATCACGCCGCCACCTATCACGCCGAGCGGCAAGTTATATCGCGCTCGGTTGAAGGCCCGATCCACACCACCAACTACGCAAATGTGCGCAAGCGCGCGTTGCGGGTGGCGCAGCGGCTCGAGCGCGACGGCATCAAGCTCGGCGATCGGGTGGCGACGCTGGCCTGGAACACCTGGCGGCATCTCGAAGCCTGGTACGGCATCATGGGCATCGGCGCCGTCTATCACACCATCAATCCGCGGCTGTTTCCCGATCAGATCTCCTGGATCGTCAACCACGGCGAAGACCGGGTGATGATGGTCGATCTCACCTTTCTGCCGCTGGTGGAGAAGCTCGCCGACAGGCTGAAGCCGATCGAGCGTTACGTGGTGCTGACCGACGAAGCACATATGCCGGCGACGACGCTGAAGAACGCCGTGGCATACGAGAGACTGGATCGCCGAAGTCGACGGCGACTTTGCCTGGAAAACCTTCGACGAAAATACCGCTGCCGGCATGTGCTACACATCCGGCACCACCGGCAATCCGAAGGGTGTTCTCTACTCGCACCGTTCCAATACGCTGCATTCGATGATGGCGGCGCAGCCCGACGGCATGGGCCTGTCGTCGCGCGATATCATCCTGCCGGTCGTGCCGATGTTCCACGCCAATTGCTGGGGCCTGGCGCTAACCTCACCGATGGTCGGCGCGACCATGGTCATGCCGGGCGCGAAGCTCGACGGCCCGTCGGTCTACGAATTGCTCGACACCTACAAAGTCAGTTTCACCGCGGCGGTGCCGACGGTGTGGCTGATGCTGTTGCAGCACCTCGAAGCCAACAATCTGAAGCTGCCTTACCTGAACAAGGTCGTGATCGGCGGCTCGGCCTGCCCGCGCGCCATGACGCAGAAGTTTGAGGAGGTCTACGACGTCGAGGTCTGCCACGCCTGGGGCATGACCGAGATGTCGCCGCTCGGCACGCTCGGCTCGATCAAGCCGGAATATGCCGGGCTCAAAGGCGAAGCCAAGCTCGACGTCAAGCAGAAGCAGGGCCATCCGCCGTTCGGGGTCGACATGAAGATCGTCGATGACAACGACAAAGAATTGCCGCGCGACGGCAAGACCTTCGGCCGGCTCAAGGTACGCGGCCCATCGGTCTCACGCGCCTATTTCAAGGAGCAGTCCGGCGTACTCGACAAGGAAGGCTTCTTCGACACCGGCGACGTCGCCACCGTGGACCGCTACGGCTACATGCAGATCACCGACCGCTCCAAGGACGTCATCAAGTCCGGCGGCGAATGGATTTCCTCGATCGACCTGGAAAATCTCGCCATCGGCCATCCCAAGGTCGCCGAAGCAGCGGTGATCGGCGTGAAGCATCCGAAGTGGGACGAGCGGCCGCTGCTGATCGTCGTGCTCAAGGACGGCCAGTCGGCGACGAAGGCGGAGCTGCTGTCGTTCTTCGAAGGCAAAATCGCCAAGTGGTGGATGCCAGACGACGTCGCGTTCGTTCCGGAAATTCCACACACCGCGACCGGCAAGATCCAGAAGACGGTGCTGCGCGAGAAATTCAAGGACTTCGTGCTGCCGACCACGGCCGCGTAATCGCGAATCTTTCCCGGCCGATCACGACCAATTCAGGACTTAACGCTTGCGTCGCGGGACGCGAGCAAGCGCCTGATTTTCTGCTTTTTTCGTTCAAATACCGGCGGCTTCTGGAACGAATTGTCTAGTCCTGCGTGGGCTTAGCAATAGGGCAACTATATACTTGACTGAATCGGTTCCCTCTGGAGTCCTGTAGTGGGCAGCACCAGTTGATTCGCCGTTTAGGCGACCGTGCTCCCCGCTCAAAACCAGAGGAATCCACTATGGCCGACGAGACCAAGCCCATAACCGCGACCAGCTTCACAAACGCCAGCAACGCCCCTTTTGTATATTTCGATGGTGCTCCTGCTTACGGCACAATCGGAGGCGCAATAGAGATCGAACTGACCAGCAGGACCCTCGTTCCGACCTTCACTGGCGGAGAGCTGTCCGTGGAAATCTTCCCGGTTGCGCGCTTGCGCTGTAGCCCGTCTGCGGCGGCGGCTCTGATAGAGAGCCTCACCAAGGCGCTCGCACTGGCAAAGCAGCTTGCCGAGCAAGCCGGGGCCGCGCCCGCAGCGGCCGCGAGCCGATTGAACTAGAAACATTGCGATGACTCTCCTAGCGAGAGGATGGCTTCTGATGACTCTTGGTTGCCGCTTTAGCTTTCCGCTTGGATTTATGCGGCTTTGGCGGCGTGCGCAGAAAACCTTGCACCACCTTTTGAAACTCAGGGTCTTTCGTCGGATCGGATGCCTTCGCCATGTCGAAACCCGCTGGTAAATGCGCTTTTTGTGGCGGTCCCGGCCTAACCAAGAGCCACATATGGCCGGAGTGGGTCGAAAAGTTCTTACCTGTTCCGCATACGCATCACGAGCAGCTCACAGGACAGTTCGCAACTTTTGTACCGACCGCTGCGCATCCTGATTTTGAGCGGCGCGTCAAACAAGGGCACGTAGGAACGAGAAAACCTAGAAACACGTGCGTCGCATGCAATGGCAAATGGATGCGAACCATTGAGGAAGCAACGCTGCCGTTCATGGAGCAGCTACTGAACGGCACTCCCTATCTTTTAGAAACGTTCAGCCAGCGCGCACTCGCTACCTTTTTATGCCTCGTAACTATGAGGCTAGAGCTAGCTTCAACAATGAAGCCAATTCCTGCCGCACATCGCGATTGGATTAGAACACACTTTGAGCCGCCACCAGGTTGGCAAATCTGGATAGCAAAATATGAAGGCGCGCCGGTCATGGATGAACGATTCATGGCCATCCAAATAGCATCATCGCCTGATGTACCGAGAGGTATAGAACACTGTAACACTCAGGTTAGCACTTTCGTCGTCGGCGCCCTGTGTGCGCACCTTTACAGCTCGACGGTCTGGGATGACTTTCCGGGATATGAAGGGGCTTTTATCAGCCGTATTTGGCCCCCTCATCAGTTCGATATCGACACCAGCTTGTTGCCTATCATCTCCGAACCCGATGTCCCTTGGCTGCACGAAACCATCGCGAGAGATAAGCCCAACATACCGGCTTAAATTATTTTTCACGGCGCTTCCTCCGTCGATAAGCAAGGAAAGCGCGCGCATGTTGCTTAAGCGTGCGAGGTTTTGTCAGACGGTCGATACGTGAGACGCTTGCCCTCGATGCCTTGCAGAGCAATTGCCGCACGTTCCCCGTCAGTGAGTTTGCGGGTATTCCACTTGAAATCCCATTCGGCCAAATACCGCGACAAATGGGCTTCTGAAATCGAATGGTGCGTGCCGAATACGGCGCGCTTCATAAGGCTGAAACGCGCCTCTGTTGTGTTGACGTGAGCAAAGCCGCCAAGGCGGACGTATTCGTCTGCTGAGTGATTGACGGTCGTATGGCCGTTAAATTCCTTGCCGATTTGCTCGTATGAAACCCACTCATCCGTCATGAGATGAGAACGGCGGTCAACAACACGCACCATCGTATCGCGAAGCGTTTTTGCCTTCACGTTCGCGACGTGGAATGAATGGCTGTCGCCATCGCGGTCAACCAAAGCTAAGACCGCGTGTTTCTTCGGTTCTTTCTTCGCGAAAGCGCGGTTCTTGGCTTTGCCGCCAATGAAGGTCTCATCGGCCTCGACTGTACGGCCAAAGCCGCCAACCGGACCGGGCTTGGCAGGCGTCATCTGCGCGCGGATGCGGTGGCACATGAACCAAGCGGTTTTGTAGGTCACGCCAAGCATGCGGCTGATTTGAAGGGCGCTCATGCCCTTCTTGCTGGCAGTCAGCAGATGCGTCGCCAGCAGCCATTTGTGCAGCGGGACATGGCTGCGCTCGTACAGAGTGCCAACTCGCACCGTGAACTTGTCCTTGCAGTCCGCGCAGAAGTACCAACCGGGCCCCATGGACTTACCGCCGAGCGGTTTGACCGAAGTTCCTTGCCCACACCAAGGACACATTGCGCCGGTGGGCCACCGTGATTTCTCTAGGAATTCACGGGCTTTGTCCTCGTTTGAAAAGGCCGGATTCAATAGGTCTGACATGGAGTTAACGCCTGATTTCCTTGCTGTTTGTGCATTACAGCATAAGTAATCAATTCAGTCAAGTATATAGTTGCCAGCAATAGTTCCGGTATCACAATGCCGCCATAAAGTATTGCCGCGCTTGCTGCGTCGCACAATGAACACATTTAACCCGTCAAAAGCGGCCGACCCCAGTTAAGCCGGGGTCATTCACCACTCCCATCAACTACGAAAAAGGCAGATCATGGCTGTGTATAGCCTGAAGACGCTTTCGTTTGCTGTAACTCTTGTAGCAACTTGCATCGGGCTTCCGATGATTGCTTCAGCTCAATCGGGGATTGCTTCCGTCTATTCTGAAGGCACCAGGACCGCGAACGGCGAGCGAATCTCCGCCGGCACCCTGACAGCGGCTCATCGCAGCCTGCCGTTCGGTACCATGGTGCGGGTCACCAACAATTCGAACGGCCGCTCTGTCGTGGTGCGTATCAACGACCGGGGGCCGTTCGTGAAAGGCCGCGTGATCGATCTCACGCCAGCCGGCGCGCGCGCGCTTGGCTTTGACGGTCTGGCCAGCGTTTCGCTCGACGTCGTCGGCCACAGCTAAATCCCGGATCAATCCGGATAAAGCAACAGCGGGAGGCTTCGGCCTCCCGTCGTCGTTTCAGAGGGCGTGGAAGCAAACCCGCGAAGTCGTCTCGTCCCGGACGGTTAACCTTTTGAGCACCTCACCGTTCGACTATCCGTAAGATTTGATCGTTATGACAACCTCCGCGGTCCCGCTGCTCAAGCGCTGAACCGGATTACGCGAGCTGTGTCATGAGAGAAGACCGCGACCCCAACGAAGACCGCAGAGACGTCAAACGAACGCGTATTCTTCGCAGCGCCAAGATCATCGTGCCGCGCCGCTCGTCAGTCATTCACTGTACTGTGCAGGATATTACGTCCGGCGGAGCCTGCCTGAAAGTTGCGAGTACTTACGGTCTGCCGGATACGTTTGAGTTGACGTTCGAGCACGGCCGCACTCGCCGCGCCTGCCGCGTCGCCTGGCGCACCGACGATTTACTCGGCGTCGCGTTCGAAGACGAGAAGTAAGCCGGCCATGGGTCGCCACTTCGCGGGGCCGAACCGCTTACGAAAAATCAGAACTCCGCCACGGCGCGCAGCAACCGGTCGATGTCCTCGGGCCGCGACAACCGGTGATCGCCGTCTTTCACCAGCGTCAGCACGACATCGTCCGACGCCAGCCGCGACACCAGCGCTTTGGCGTGCTGCCACGGCACATCCGGATCTTCGACACCCTGCAGGATACGCACCGGACAGCCGGTTTCGATCATGCCGCCGAGCAGGAGATGCTTGCGCCCCTCTTCGATCAATTGCCGCGTCACCAGATAAGGTTCCGCCGCGTATTCCGAGGGCCGCGCCCAGACACCTTTCTCGTCAAGCTCGCGCTTGATCTCCGGCGTGAAACGCTTCCACATCAGCTCTTCGGTGAAATCCACCGCAGGCGCTATCAGCACCATGCCGGCAATCGAAGCAGCCCCCGCCTGCTTGCGGCGCTTGAGTTCGCGGGTCAGCAACAGCGCCAGCCAGCCGCCCATCGACGACCCGATCAGGATTTGCGGGCCGCGGCAGTGCGCGTCGAACACCGCGAGGCTGTCGGCGAGCCAGCGGCCGATTGTGCCATCGGTGAAAGCACCTTCAAATTCGCCATGGCCGGAATAGTCGAACCGCACGCAGGCGCGCCCCTCGTGCGCCGCCCACTCGGCCAGCGCCACGGCCTTGGTGCCTTTCATGTCGGACTTGTAGCCGCCGAGCCAAAACAGGCCGGGCGAGGCACCGGAAAGCGGTCGCACGGCGATGCCGCGCCGCTCCGAACCCTCGCCAATGTGCAGGAATTTCAGGCTGTTATCGTTCATCAGGCCGGCCGGAACCCATCACATGCCACTCGCATTGCCAATGGCACTCGCATTCCCAGGTAAGGAAACATAAATCACACACTGGTGCGAACACTATGCACGCGCGGTGCATTGTCGTTGACTTACACCCGAAAACTCCCGATTCTGCCGCGTTACTGAAACAACATAGGAGAGAGCACCCATTCGTCGTCCAATGAAAGCGCCGCAGCCCGCCGCCAAGGATGGGCCGCGCGTCAACGAGGAGATCCGCGTCCGCGAGGTCCAACTCATCGACAAAGACGGCGTCAACCACGGCGCCACCGAAATCAACGCAGCGATTGCCTTGGCGCAGGAAGCCGGGCTCGATCTGGTAGAGATCGCGCCGAATTCGGTCCCGCCGGTCTGCAAAATCCTCGACTACGGCAAATACAAATATCAGGCGCAGAAGAAAGCCGCCGAGGCGCGCAAGAAGCAGAAGGTCGTCGAGATCAAGGAGATCAAGCTCCGCCCGATGATCGACGATCACGATTACGACGTGAAACTGCGATCGGTGCAGCGCTTCTTCGAGGAAGGCGACAAGGTCAAGGTGACGCTGCGGTTCCGTGGCCGCGAAATGGCGCACCAGGACCTCGGCTACAAGCTGCTCGACCGGGTCAAGGCCGATACGGCGAAATTCGCCAAAATCGAGCAGGAACCACGGTTCGAAGGTCGTCAGGTCGTCATGGTGCTGGCGCCGCGGTAATCCCGGCGCCGAACTCAATCTTGTTTCGATGATGATATCGCCGCGCTGGCTGATTCGGCCGCGCGGCGTTTTAATAGGTCACGTTCCCGCTTGTTCCCGGTGAGTGCCGCGGCTGCTTCGAAAGCGGCATGCGCCTCTTCGTAGCGGCCGAGCTTGTGCAGCAAGTCGCCGCGCACGGTTGGCAGCAGGTGATAGTTCTTCAGCGTCGGCTCGCCGGCCAGACGATCCAGCATCGCCAGCGCTGCTTGCGGGCCCTCGGCCATGCCGACGGCAACGGCGCGGTTAAGCTCGACGATGGGCGACGGCGTGAGCGCCACCAGTTCCGCATAAAGAGCGGCGATGCGTGGCCAGTCGGTTTCGCCCGCCGTCGCGGCGCGGACGTGGCAGGCGACAATCGCAGCTTGCAGTGCGTAATTGCCCTGGGCGCCGCCAAGCTCGTGCGCGCGGCGGAGAGCCAGCAGGCCGCGGCGGATTTGCAGCTGGTCCCAGAGCTCACGATTCTGCTCCAGCAACAGAATGGGCTCGCCTTGCGCATCGGTACGCGCCGCCGCACGTGAGGCGTTGAGTTCCATCAATGCTAGCAGCCCGAAGACTTCAGGCTCATGCGGCGCGATGGCGGTGAGAACGCGGCCGAGACGTAGCGCTTCGTTGCAAAGCTGCGGGCGGAGCCAATCCTCACCGCGCGCGGCGGTATAGCCTTCGTTGAAGATGAGATAGACGACCTCGAGAACTGAAGCGAGCCGCAGCGACAGCGCCTCACCACGCGGTGTTTCGTAAGCCAGCCCCGATTCCGAAAGCGTGCGCTTGGCGCGCACAATGCGCTGCGCGACGGTCGCCGGCGGCTGCAGAAAGGCGCGCGCAATTTCCTCGGTGGTCAGGCCGCAAACCATGCGTAGCGCCAGCGCGGCACGCGCCTCGCGCGACAATAGCGGATGGCAGGCGGTGAAGATGAGGCGGAGCATCTCGTCGCCGATGTCATCGTCGAGGGCAGCGTCGAAGTCCGGCATGGCCTGCTGCTCCTCCGCCATATCGGCGGCGACGACATCGTGTTTGCGCGCAAGCATCCGGCGGCGGCGCAAGTGATCCAGGGCGCGGTTCCTGGCGCTCGCCATCAGCCAGGCGCCGGGTTTTTCTGGAATGCCTGTCACCGGCCAATGCTCAAGCGCGGCAACAAGCGCTTCCTGCGTCAAATCCTCGGCGAGCGGCACGTCGCGCAGCATCCGCGCCAGACTCGTGATCAGCCGTGGCTGTTCGATCCGCCAGGCGGCGAGGACCGCGCGATGCAGCGTTTCGCGGTTCTCGCGATCAAGGTCGGCGGTTGTCATGACCGCCGACCGTGTTTTGCCGAATTTGGCTTCACGACATGCGCGAAGCGAAGGCACGCAGTTCGCAGGTGCCTTCCCAGCCCGGCATTAGGTCCCTGTGCAGCTGCATGAACTCTTTGGCCGAGGCCAGAGCTTCGTCCTTGCCCGGCAGTTCGAAGATCGCGTAGCCGCCGACGATCTCTTTGGCCTCGACGAAAGGGCCGTCGACGACGCTGAGTTTGCCATCGGTGATGCGAACCTGTGCCCCCGTGGCGAGCGGCATCAGTCCGCCATTGTCGAGCATACGGCCGGCCTTGATCTCGCGGTCGGCGAGCTTGTGCATCGCCTCAAGAAGCCCGGGTGTCGGCGCGGCGGCATGGGAGGATTTGACAATGAACATGAAACGCATCGGAGGAACTCCTTTTGAGGCGGGCCGCGCGCCATCGTCGCGGAATGTCCCGCCCGGAAAGACGACGAGTGAGCCCGGCACGGATCGACAGGCGCGTTCTATAAAACCGCAACGCGGCGCCAAAGACGATTCAGGACCGCCAGGAAACAGGTGATCCAATATAAGCCACTGAAATAACAAATAAAAATGACCGAGACCTGACGCGGATCCAGTCGGATTGTGCCCCCTCCGCCAATTGCGTTTGGCGGCGCTCTCTGCCATAACCCCGGCCTCTCGCCGCCCGGCCAGTCAGGGCTGCCGTGGCGGCGGTGACGTGCACAAGTGTCCCGGTTTCGACACCAAGCACATCCGCTCATTGTCGAGCATTTATCGGCCCGTTAAGCGCTCGCGCTTGCGGCCAAGGAGAGCCAAATGCCCAAGATCAAGACCAAATCGGGCGCCAAAAAGCGCTTCAAGGTGACCGGGTCCGGCAAGGTGATGTACGCCCAGCAGGGCAAGCGCCACGGCATGATCAAGCGCACCAAAAAGCAGATCCGCCAGCTGCGCGGCACCAACGTGCTGTTCAAGACCGACGGCGACAACATCAAAAAGTATTTTCTGCCGAACGGCTGACGACGCGCCGCCACGGGCGGCAATCCGTTTCAACGTTCTGCGAATTTTCAAAGGAGATCGACCATGGCTCGCGTCAAACGCGGCGTCACTTCTCATGCCAAGCACAAGAAGGTTCTCAAAGCCGCCAAGGGCTATTACGGCCGGCGCAAGAACACCATTCGCATCGCCAAGCAGGCGGTGGAGAAGGCAAACCAGTACGCCTTCCGCGACCGCAAGCGGCGCAAGCGCACCTTCCGCGCGCTGTGGATCCAGCGCCTCAATGCGGCGGTGCGGCCGTTCGGGCTCAATTACAGCCGTTTCATCGCCGGCTTGAGCAAGGCCAACATCACCGTGGACCGCAAGGTGCTGTCCGATCTCGCGATCCGCGAGCCGGCGGCGTTCGAGGCGATCGTCGGGCAGGTGAAGTCCGCGCTCGCTGCATAGGCGTGCCATGATTGGTCGGGCCTACGTGCAACGGATGGCGCGTTACAATCGCTGGCAGAACGAAAATCTGTACGGCGTCGCCGACGCATTGTCCGACGAGGAGCGCCGCAAGGAGCGCGGCGCCTGGTTCGGCTCGATCCACAAGACGCTGAGCCACATCCTGTGGGGCGACCAGAGCTGGATGGGCCGCTTCACCGATCTGCCGACGCCCGACCGTGGGAATTCCGGATTCGGTTAATCTGTTTCCGGAATGGAATACGCTAAAGTCGGAGCGCAACGACTTCGACCGGAAGATCATCGACTGGGCGGATCGCATCGACGACACTTGGCTCGCCGCTGACCAGACTTACTATTCAGGCGCGACCAAGCGGGAATGGACGCGGCCGCGCTGGGTGCTGGTGACGCATATGTTCAATCACCAGACCCATCATCGCGGTCAGGTGCATTCTCATGCTGACGCAGGCCGGTGGCCGGCCGTCCGACACCGACCTGCCGTTCATGCCGGATTGATCGTGATGACCGACATCGCCCAGCTTGAGCAAAAAACCCTCGCTGACATTGCGGCCGCAAGCGACGACGCGGCGCTCGAGGCCGTGCGCGTCGCCGCGCTGGGCAAAAGCGGCTCAGTCACCGCCTTGCTCAAGACGCTCGGCGGCATGTCGCCGGAAGAGCGCAAGACCCAGGGCGCCGCGATCAACGGCCTGAAGGATCGCGTCAATGCGGCGCTGACCGCACGGCGCGATGCGCTCAAGGGCGCGGCGCTGGAAGCGCGGCTCAACACCGAAAGCGTCGACGTTACGCTGCCGGTGCGCGAAGCGCCGGCCGAGATCGGCCGGGTGCATCCGATCACCCAGGTGATCGACGAACTCACCGCGATCTTCGCCGACATGGGTTTCGCCATCGCCGAAGGGCCGGATATCGAGACCGACGATTACAACTTCACCAGGCTGAACTTCCCGGAAAACCATCCGGCGCGCGAGATGCACGACACGTTCTTCTTCAATCCGAAGCCGGACGGGTCGCGTCTGTTGCTGCGCACTCACACCTCGCCGGTGCAGGTGCGCACCATGCTCGACCCAGAAGCCGCCGATCCGCGTCATCATTCCGGGCCGCACCTATCGCTCCGACAGCGACCAGACCCATACGCCGATGTTTCATCAGGTCGAGGGCCTGGTCATCGACAAGGGCTCGCATCTCGGCCACCTGAAATGGATTTTGCAGGAATTCTGCAAGGCGTTCTTTGAAGTCGATCAGGTGAAGATGCGGTTCCGTCCGTCGTTCTTCCCGTTCACCGAGCCGTCGCTCGAAGTCGACATCCAGTGCCGCCGCGACAAGGACGAAATCCGCTTCGGCGAGGGCGACGACTGGCTGGAGATTCTCGGCTGCGGCATGGTGCACCCGAACGTGCTGCGCAATTGCGGGCTCGATCCCGACGAGTACCAGGGCTTTGCCTGGGGCATGGGGATCGACCGCATCGCCATGCTGAAATACGGCATGCCGGATCTGCGCGCCTTCTTCGAGGCCGACGTGCGCTGGCTGTCGCATTACGGCTTCCGCCCGCTCGACTGGCCTACGCTGGCCGGCGGCTTGAGTTAGTAAATGTCGCCGATCGAAGCCGTCGATAAAATAATTTTATCGCGGTTCCGCGCGACTGGCAGCTTTGACGCGCAAGATGTTCAGCTCGGTTATCTTGGCAATGCTGAAATGGGGGGCGGTGAGCGTTCAGCTCTAAACCTACTTCGCGGTATCGACGCCAAAGTGTCACCTCTGTTAACACATGTTTCCATAATGATAGCGGCGCTAACAGTTCTGTTGGTTAGCATACAGATCGACAAATGGAAGCAGTGCGTATTGGGAATCGAGATTGCCCTCTACATCGTAGTGGCGATGGGATGTCTGCGCTGTATTCACTCAACCGTTCCAACTAAAAAGATATATTCTAGATACAACGATCAAGACGATAGACGAAGACTGTCCGAAGAATTGGAAGCTGAATTAGCGATAAAAATATCAGTATTCGAGTTCGTGAATAACTTGACCATTTACCTGACCGGCTTTTTGCTTCTGTCGACACCTCCAATTCTCGTGATCTAGCCATGAAATTCACCCTCGCCTGGCTGAAGGAGCATCTCGACACCGCGCACACGCTCGGCGAGATCACCGACAAGCTCACGATGATCGGGCTCGAGGTCGAGCGCGTCGAGGACAAGGCGACGGCGCTCGCGCCCTACGTCATTGCGCGCGTCGTTGAAGCCACGCAGCATCCCAATGCCGACCGGCTGCGCGTCTGCATGGTCGACACCGGCGACGGCAAGCCGATCCAGGTGGTGTGCGGCGCGCCGAATGCGCGTACCGGCATGACCGGCGTGTTCGTGCCGCCCGGCGCCTACGTTCCCGGCAAGGACATCACGCTGCAAGTCGGCACCATTCGCGGCGTCGAGAGCCGCGGCATGCTGGTGTCGGAAGCTGAGCTGCAAATTTCCGACAATCACGATGGCATCATCGATCTGCCCGCCGACGCCCCGGTCGGCGAGAGTTTTGCCAAATATGCCGGGCTCGACGATCCTGTGATCGAGATCAACCTGACGCCGAACCGGCCCGACTGCACCGGCGTGCACGGCATTGCCCGCGACCTTGCCGCCGCCGACATGGGCAAGTTCAAGGACGACGGGATCAAACAGGTGAAAGGCCAATTCCCTTGCCCGGTCATCGTGAAGATCGAAACGCCGGAATTGTGCCCGGCCTTCGGCCTGCGCCTGGTGCGCGGCGTGAAGAACGCGCCGTCGCCGGAGTGGCTGCAAAAGCGGCTGACCGCGATCGGGCTGCGCCCGATCAACGCGCTGGTCGATATCACCAACTTCATGACCTACGACCGCGGCCGGCCACTGCACGTGTTCGACGCTGCGAAGGTGCGCGGCCATCTCACGGTGCGGCGCGGCCGCGTCGGCGAGGAACTGCTGGCGCTCGACGGCAAGACCTACAAGCTCGACGACACCATCTGCGTCATCGCCGACGAACGCGCCGTTGAATCGCTCGCCGGCATCATGGGCGGCGAGGAAAGCGGCTGCTCGGAGACCACGACCGACGTGCTGATCGAGTCGGCGCTGTGGAACGAGATCAATATTGCGCAGAGCGGGCGCAAGCTCGGCATCAATTCCGATGCGCGTTACCGCTTTGAGCGCGGCGTCGATCCCGCTTTCATGCTGCCGGGCCTGGACATGGCGACACAGATGGTGCTCGACCTGTGCGGCGGCGCGCCGTCAGAGATCGTCGTCGCCGGCAACGCCGAGGCACCGGAAAAGATCATCGATTTTCCGCTGTCTGAACTGAAGCGGCTGTCGGGCCTGAGCGTGCCGCTGCCGGAAATGCGGCGCGTGCTGGAACGCCTAGGCTTCTTCGTCGGCGGTCAGGGCGAGCGGGTGAAGGTCGCGGTGCCGTCATGGCGGCCGGATATCCAGGGCAAAGCTGACATCGTCGAGGAAGTGGTGCGCATCGTCGGCGTCGATCGCGTGCCCTTTACGCCGTTCGATCGCGGCGACGCGCCGCGCAAGCCGGTGCTCACCACCATCCAGACACGCACCCGCAAGGCCAAGCGCGCGCTCGGTGTGCGGAACCTGGTCGAAGCGGTGACGTGGTCTTTCATCTCGAAACCGCAGGCCACGCTGTTCGGCGGCGGCAAGCCGGAGCTCGCGCTCGCCAATCCGATCGCGTCCGACCTTTCCGACATGCGGCCGAGCCTGATCCCGGGCCTCGTCGCGGCGGCGCAGAAGAACGCCGATCGCAGCTTTGCCGATGTCGGCCTGTTTGAAGTCGGCCAGGTGTTCCGCGGCGACCAGCCGTCAGAGCAACTCACGGCGGCGGCCGGCGTGCGGCGCGCGCTCGACAAGCCGTCCGGCATCGGCCGGCACTGGACCAAGCGCGACGGCGAGGTTGATGCGTTCGATGCCAAGGCCGACGCCATCGCCGTGCTGGTTGCGGCCGGTGCTCCCGCTCAGGCCCTGCAAGTCGTTCCCGGCGGCCCGGCATGGTTTCATCCCGGCCGCTCCGGCACCATCCAGATCGGCCCGCAGAACGTGCTTGGCCACTTCGGCGAACTGCATCCGAGCGCGCTCGAAGCGCTCGATGCCGCAGGTCCGCTGGTCGCCTTCGAAGTGATCCTCGAGCGCATCCCCGAGCCGAAAGCCAAAGCAACGCGCGCCAAGCCTGTGCTGGAGCTGTCGCAGTTCCAGCCGGTCGAACGCGACTTCGCCTTTGTCGTCGATGGCAAGGTGAAGGCTGCCGATATCGTGCGCGCCGCGCAGACTGTCGACCGCAAGCTGATCGCCGGCGTCAATGTGTTCGACGTCTACGAAGGCAAGGGCATCGAGTCCGGCAAGAAGTCGATCGCGATCGCCGTCAGCATCCAGCCGCGCGACAAAACCATGACCGACGCCGAAATCGAAGCGCTGGCGGCGAAGATCGTCGCCGAGGTCACCAAGCGCACCGGCGGGAGCTTGCGCGGCTGACTTTCACGTCAGTCCGGCTCAATCTTGAGCCAAAAGATCGAGCGGTACCTTGAGCACATCAGCAATGAGCCGAAGTGCAGCCGTTGTTCCATTGCGCCGTCCGGTTTCAAGATCAGAGATATAGCCTTGGCTAAGCCCGGTCTTGAAGGAAATATATTCCTGCGGCTTGTCGCGCCATTCGCGCAATACCCGCACCGGATTATCTCCTTTGGCGAGACGATCAACCACATGTTTTGGCAGCAACGAGGCGCCTGCCGCAACCGCGTCACGACCCAGCGCAACAAGACGAGCGGTCCCTTTGTCTTCATCTGTCTCAGCCGCTTTGGCGACGAGAGCTTCGTAATCTTCACGAGGAAGAATGGCGAACTCACCTCGTGCTGTCTTTTGAAAGCGAACATTCATGACATCTTCCTCAGTCGTAAATCTCTCGGCGGTGACCAACGGCGACAATGATAATTGAGCCGTCTTCTTCGTAGAATATCACCCGCCAATCGCCCACCCTAAGCCGCGATTCGCGATATTAAAATCAAGGGGTTGTTATAAAGCCGATTCAAAAATCGTGCGTCGCGCAACGTTTGTCCGGAGTAAATCCTACTCCGCGGCAATCGCGGCGTCGGCGATGAACTGCGACGCATAGACTTTGCGGTTCTTGAGATTCGCCCGATACATCGCCTCGAATTCACCCTCCGGGAACGAATGCGTTGACGGCCGTTTCATCAACGTCTCGGCCCAGGCTTTGAGTCGCGGAAACTTTTCGATGACGCCGAGCGGCTTGACGCGATCGAGAAAGAAATAGCGCTGCAGGAACGGTGCATACGACGCATCGACCAGCGAATATTTCGCACCATTGAAGAATGGACCGGCGCCTTGCTTTTGCAGCGCCTGCTCCAGCCGTTCGAATGCACCGGGAATTTTTGCTGCCGCCGCTTTGTATTCCGCTTCGTCTTCCGCGTAGCCGGTCGCAGTCACTGAACTCGCGAAGGTCGGGACATAATCGGTCCACGCGCGGTTGATCGCGCGCAGCACCGGATCGTCCGGATGCAGCCGCGGCACGATCGTTTCGTCGAGAAATTCGGCGATCGCATTCGATTCAAACAGCGAAACCTTGTCGTCGACGCTCAGCACCGGCACTTTCTTGTGCGGCGAAATGGCCAGGAACCAGTCCGGCCGGTTGTCCTTGTCGATATGCCGGAATTCGAACGGTGTGTTCTTTTCCCGGAGCACAATCGCCGCGCGCTGCACCCATGGGCAGGTCTTGAAGCTCACCAGAAGATACTTGGTCATAATGTCCTCGCCGGTCTGATCAGACTGTCTGATGCAGAATCTATCGTGTTTTCAACGCCCGGAGAATGGCCTTCGGGCTGCGATGTTAAATCTCGCATTCACCGCTCGTTACGCATGATGCTCGGCGCCCCGGAGAGCTGTTCGTCCGGGCGTTCGCTGCGCGATGGCTTTGCCTTGCGTCCCGGCGTGGGTGCCGGCTCCGCTTCCGCCGTGGGCTTTGGCGGCGGACCGAGCTTGGCAAGGATCGCATTGGCGGCACGCTCGCCGGAATCCCATGCGCCACCGACCGTGCCCCACATTGTTTCGTGCGCCGCTTCGCCGGCAAACCAGACCGCGTCGCCGACCGGCGCCATCAGGATCTGGCGCGACACCTGCCCGCCGGGCACCGACGCCGACATCGCACCGAGCGTCCATGGATCGTTGGCCCAGCGCGTAACTGCGGTGCGGCCGATCGATTTTTTCACGTCGCTGCCATAGAGACCCGCAAGCCAGTCGAACGCAAAGCTCACCATCGCGGCTTCGCCTTTCGCGGCGAGATCGCGGCCGAACGCGCCGGCGACATCGATCATGCAAAGCGGCGTGCCGGACACATTCGCCAGCATTGCCGCGGTGTGAGTGTCGCCGGATTTCTCGAACACCAGATCGTCACTTTCGAGACCGAGCGGATTACCGTTTAGCTCCAGAACAATGTGATCGTAGCTGCCGAGTGACAGCCGCGAGAACGCATCGATGTTGCGATGAGGCAAATCCGGCGAGAATTGAATTTTGCCGGAGGCAATTACATTGGTCGATACCGTGACGATCACCGCTCGGGCATTGAGCGTGCCTTTCGCGGTCTCCACCGAGACGCCGCGCCGGTAGTCGATCGACTTCACCGGAGTCGACAGTTGAACCTGAAGGCCTTCGGCCATCGCCGCGATCAGCGCGCCAAGCCCCTGGCGGCAAAACATCGCCGCGGTGCGCTCGGCGCCCTTCGACAGATCGAGGGTCGACATCTGCGCCAAATCCTTGCCGCAGCCATAAGGGCCGAGCATGAATTCGACGGTCGCGCGCCAGTCGCCGAGATCGGCCGGCATCACCTGTTCGCACGGCAGGTCGGCCTTGCGCGCCGCGTCGTTGATGGCGCGCATCGCCTTCACCTCGGCGGAAAGGAAATCCTCCATCTCGCCTTCACGGGCGAAGCGCCGGCCTATTCTGATCTTCTGGCTGGTCGGCGCCTGATAGACCTTAAGGCTGCTACGCGGCGGCAGCCTGGTCAGCGGATTGAGATCTGGCGTGTAGATCCAGTGCGCGCCGCGATCGAACGGCACGCCGAACGTTGTTGTGTCAGTGACGCAGCGGCCGCCGACATGATCCGACGCCTCAAGCAGCACATAGCGCCGGCCGGCCGCCGCGACCTTGCGCGCCGCGGCGATGCCGGCAGCGCCGGCGCCGACAATAATGACGTCGAGAGGGCCGGTGACCGGCGGCGATGCCGCCATGACCGGACGCGCGGCGAATGCGGTCGCGGCGGCGAGGAACGATCGTCGGCTTAGTCGCGGCATGGTTTCCGGAAGATTTCTTGTGCGGCGCACATTGCACGAATGACGCGGTTTTCGCAAACGCTGTGCTTAAATTTCAGTAATCGCGCGGCTGTTCGTGTGAACTAAAACGCAACGGACTTCAAATAAAATGCGACCGAATAAAGACGTGGCGAAACC
Source organism: uncultured Alphaproteobacteria bacterium (assembly GCA_963739945.1). GTDB lineage: Bacteria > Pseudomonadota > Alphaproteobacteria > Rhizobiales > Xanthobacteraceae > BOG-931. The sequence continues at coordinate 267,047 of CAVUCN010000014.1, forward strand.
GCGCGGAAATAGGACTGGGAGCTCCTCTCGTGGGCATGATGCTCGAAGGCGTTGGGCGCATGATCGCCCGATTTCTGCAAAGGCCGGTGCGCGGCTATGAGCCGTTCACGCCGAGCGACCCCGACGCATTGCGCCAGTCGCTCGAGCCCGGCGACGTGCTGCTTGTCGAAGGCAACAATCACATTTCCGGCGTCATCAAGTATCTGACCCAGTCGACGTGGTCACATTCGGCGCTTTACGTCGGCCCGATCGAAGGCCGCGTTACCGAGGACGGCGAACCGCATGTGCTGATCGAAGCCAATGTCGGCGAGGGCGTCGTCAGCGCGCCGCTGTCGAAATATTTCCGCTTTCACACGCGGATCTGCCGCCCGGTCGGACTGACGGCAGAAGATTGCGTGACGGTCTGCGTCTATGCCCGCGAACGGGTCGGCTACGCATACGACCTGAAAAACATCGTCGATCTGCTGCGCTATCTGTTTCCGCTGCCGGTGCCGTTGCGCTGGCGCCGCCGCATGATCGCGCTTGGCTCCGGCGATCCGTCGCGGCTGATCTGCTCGGCGCTGATCGCCGACGCGTTTACCGCCGTGCGCTATCCGATCCTGCCGAAGATCACGGTAGCGCGCAGCATGCAGGCGCTGGAGCAGATTCTCGAAATCCGCCACTCGTCGCTGTATTGCCCGCGCGATTTCGACATCTCGCCCTATTTCAACGTGGTCAAACCGACGGTCCGCCAAGGCTTCAACTACAAGGCCCTGCATTGGGCCGATCGCACGCACGCCGCCCAGCCGCAGGCCGATACCGTCGCGGCCTGACGCTTTCCAGGCCATACTCCCTGCCCTTTGCAATCATCGTAGCGCGTGCCTATCTGCGAGCGCTGTGACTGGGAATTCCGGCCCTCCCTTGCTTAAACTCGCTTGGCCGGAATGACGGAGAATCATGCTCGACGCCGCGACCAATGCCATCATCCAGATGTTCTCACCGCCGCTGCGCGCCGTGTTGTGGCGAACGATTGGACTTTCGGTGCTGCTGATCGTCGCCGCCGGCGTCGCGCTGCAACGGCTGATCGTGCACGTGGTCGGGTTTGGCGGCACTTCACTTGAGACGACCTTCGGTCCGCAAGCCCACGAGCCGGTCAACGCCCTGGCGTGGATCCTGTCGTTTGCCGCCGGCCTCGGCATCGTCGCCGGCAGCATCTTCCTGATGCCGGCCGTGACCGCCATCGTCGGAAGTTTTTACGCCGACCGCATCGGCGACGAAGTGGAGCGCGAACACTATCCCGCCGACGCTCCCGGCAAAGCGCTGCCGCTGCCGGTGGCGCTGTGGGAAGGCATCAAGACCGCGCTGCTGGCGGTCGTGATCTATTTCTGCGCGGTGCCGCTGGTGCTGTTTGCCGGCTTTGGCGCGGTGATCTTCTTTATCGCCACCGCTTACATTCTTGGCCGCGAATACTTCGAGCTGGCCGCGATGCGCTTTCGCTCTCCGGCCGAGGCGAAGTTGCTGCGCAAGCGCAACGCGACGATGGTGTTCATCGGCGGCTTGTTGATCGCGGCCTTCGTGTCGATTCCGATCGTCAATCTGGCAACGCCATTGTTTGCCATGGCCTTCATGGTCCATCTGCACAAACGGGTGAGCGCCAGAACGCTGATCGCGCAACGCGCATGATCAGTATCTCATCTGGCGCGGCACAGATCGACGTTGGAAGCCCGGTCGAATTCTTTAATACGGCAATCGAAAAAATTTCGATCACGTCAACTTCGAGCAGCATCGCGATATTGGTTGGATCAAAGACTTGTCGAGAAACCCGCATATATCCCGCGTATCGTTTGTAAAACGCCTGGATATATCCGGATATACTCTGCGTAGAGTTTTCGAGTATCGACATATATTATTCGTATAATTTATTCCGAGAATTATGCATTCGTGCGACGTATTTACGTCTCGATCCCTATATTTCCTCTTACCAACAAATCTAAGTGGAAGCTCCGGGCCGTAGCCGGCGCACCCAATCCGGGTGCGCGCAGTCAAGCCTCGGTTGGAGGAAAATCATGAAAAAACACATCACTATTGCGGCGCTGGCATTCGGCGCCATTCTCGCGTCGGTTCCTGCCTTTGCTGCCGGCAAAGCCCCTAATGATGGCGGTCCGGTCGATGTAACGACCCCGGCTCCTTCCAAGCCGATCTACAACTCGGTGGCCGCGCCCTCGCACTATGGCAAAGCGCTGAATGACGGCGGCATCGTCGACAACGTCAGCGGCACTCCGGCGGCTGTCACCCCGATCCAAACTCCGCCCCACTACGGCAAGGCACTGAACGACGGCGGCATGTAAGTCGTCTAGAGCAACTTCGTATTCTAACGATCAGCGCGCCGCGGCAGTCTCCGCGGCGCGCTATTATTTTGGGGTCTGTGAGGCACAGCCGCGCGGAGCCCGCCAGCGGCGAGCGCGACAGTCAGGTACAGCGCCTTGCTCAGCAAGCCTTGAGCACAGGACCTTGACTTCCGCGGCAGCGCGGAACAATTTTTCGCGGTCGGGTTCGATCGCAGTCGCCCGGTTTCCTTAAAGGCATTTCGCCCAAGCACTGCACTTTGCCCGCGCCGCGGGCGAAAACTGTGGCGAAATGAACATAAGCTCCAACGTTTTGCTGCTCTATATCGCGCGCGGCGTTCGCGGCTTCGGCGACGGTTTTGCAACCATCATCTTGCCGGCTTATCTGACCGCGATCGGCTTCGATCTGTTTCAGATTGGCCTCGTGCTGACCGCGTCGCTGCTCGGCACGGCGGTTTTGACTCTCGCGATCGGCGCCATCGCGCCGCGCCATGATCTGCGGATTTTGATGCTGACGGGTGCTGCCGTCATGGCGCTCACCGGCCTGGCGTTTCCGGCGTTCCAGCACATCGCTTTCGTCGCCGCCATCGCCTTCGTCGGCACCATCAATCCCTCGACCGGCGACATCGGCATTATGATTCCGCTCGAACACGCCATGCTGGCGCGCGAGGTTTCCGATCAGGAGCGGACGCGGGCGTTCGCCCGGTACAGCCTGATCGGTGCGTTGTCGATGGCCGCTGGAAGTCTGGCGGCAGCCGCGCCGGACTTCCTGACGCGACACGGCATCGGCGATGATCGACGCGTTCCGGTTGATGTTTTATGCTTATTGCGGGCTCGGGCTGATTTGTATCGTTCTCTATCGCCGGCTGCCGCATGCCACCATTGCCGCGGACGCGCCGCACGCGCCGCTCGGTCCGTCGCGCGGCTTTGTCTACAAACTTGCGGCGCTGTTCAGCGTGGACGCATTCGCCGGCGGTTTTATCGTGCAATCGTTGCTGGCGTTATGGCTGTTCGAGCGTTTCGACCTGTCGATCACCGCAGCGGGCGTTTTCTTTTTCTGGGCGGGCCTGCTCGCCGCGTTTTCCTATCCCGTCGCGGCATGGCTGTCGCGGCATATCGGGCTGGTGAACACCATGGTGTTCACCCACATCCCGTCCAGCATCGTGCTGATTATCGCGGCGTTCTCCACCAATCTCGAGGTGACGCTTGGACTGCTGCTGCTGCGGGCGGCGCTGTCGCAAATGGATGTGCCGACGCGGACGTCATACGTGATGGCCGTGGTGACACCCGCCGAGCGGGCCACCGCCGCCAGCGTGACCGCGGTGCCGCGCACGCTCGCGGCAGCGATCAGCCCGACCTTTGCGGGAGCGCTATTTGCAACGGCGTTCCCGGGCCTGCCGCTGATTATCTGCGGCACGCTCAAGATCGTCTACGACGTGGCGCTGCTCTATTCGTTCCGGCACATCAAGGCGCCGGAAGAAAATTCAGGATAGGCGGTTACTTCCACACCTCGTCGGCCAGCTCGACCACCATGCGCAGCTTCGCCCACTGCTCTTCCTCGGCCAGCACGTTGCCTTCCTCGGTCGAGGCGAAGCCGCATTGCGGCGAGAGACAAAGCTGATCGAGCGGCGCGAACTTTGCCGCTTCGTCGATGCGGCGTTTCACGTCGTCCTTCTTCTCGAGCTGGCCGGACTTCGTGGTGACGAGACCGAGCACGACGATCTTGTTGCCTTTCGGCAGGAAGCGCAGCGGCTCGAAACCGCCGGCACGCGTCGAGTTCGTACTCCAGGAAGTAGCCGTCGTAGTTGAGCTGGCCGAGCAGGACTTCGGCGACCGGCTCGTAGCCGCCTTCGGAAATCCAGGTCGAGCGGAAGTTGCCGCGGCAGATATGCGTCGTGATCGTCATATCGGCCGGCTTGCCTGCCAGCGCAGTCGTTGATCAGGCTTCGCGTAGTCCTGCGCCAGCCGATCGGCATTGAGGCCGCGGTCGCGCGCCTTTTTCAGTTCGGCCTGCGAGCAAAGATAGGCCCAGGCGGTGTCGTCGATCTGCAGGTAGCGACAGCCGGCGTCATAGAAACCCTTGATTGCCTCACGATACGCTCGCGCCAGATCGGGGAAGATGGAATCGCGGTCGGTATATTCCTTGGTCGCGATCGCATTCGGCTCGAGGCGGAAATGCATCGTCGCCGGGCTCGGAATGCACATCTTCGGCGTGACGCGGCAGTGCTCTTTAAGAAACTTGAAGTGCTCGATCATCGGATGATGCGCCGAGCCGAGCTTGCCGACGATGCGCGGGGTGAGGTGCCGGGTCTGCACGCCTTGAAACTGGATGCCGTGGTCGATCTCCTGGATCTCGACGCCGTCGAGCATGCCGTAGAAATCGAAGTGCCACCATGAACGGCGGAATTCGCCGTCGGTCGCGACCTTCAGCCCGACCTCTTCCTGTTTCTTGATGATCTTCTCGATCTCGCGGTCTTCGACTTCTTTGAGTTGCGCCGCGGTGATCTGGCCCTTCTCGCGCCTGGTCCGCGCTTCCTTCAGCGGCGCGGTGCGCAGGATTGCAGCCGACCACGTCGGCGCGATACGGCGGTTTTGTTCTCGGCATAGGGCGATCCTCCTGAAACTTTGTTGCCGCCTAACAAGCTGGGGCCACGCGTTTCGTCAACTGCAAAACGGATGGGCGAAATCCCAACCGTCGCTGTCATGCCCGCCATTGAAAGAAAGACGCGGATGCCCGCAACAAGCGTGGGCATGACGATTAAGGTGTTTCACACCTCAACAGTCACTTTCCCGTCCACCACCGTCACCGGGTAGGTCTTGACCGGCACCATGCAGGGCGGCAGCACGACTTCGCCGGTGCGGATATTGAACTGGCCGTTATGGAAATTGCATTCGACAATATCGTCCTCGATATAGCCTTCCGACAGCGAGCCCGGCCCGTGGGTACAGGCGTCGTCGGTGACGATAGAATTCGCCGCCGACATTAAAGACCGCGAGCGCCAGATCTTCGATCTCCACCTTGATCGCCGCGCCCGGCGCGACATCGTCGGTACTGCACAATTCGAGCTGTTTTCCTGACATGTTCCCTGACCTTGCGGGCCGTTATACAAGACGCGCCGGATAATGAAATATCCCCGGCAACCCGCTATATACATGCCGTACCGGAGTGGACGTGATGAACAGTGAATCGGCCCGGATGAGCTCGTCGGCGGAAGCAAAATTCCGCATCAACACCCCGAATTCGCAGCCGCGCGCCATCAAGGTGATTGCGCTCGACGCCCGGAGCGAGCGGATCGTCAAGGATCTGGCACAATCGCAGTGGCAGCGGGCGACATTCCTCACCGCCTCGTCGTTTTCCGGCGCGCCGCCGAAGGGCGAGCGCTTTTCGATGGGCGGCTGGCTCGCCGATCTCGCCGGCCGCACCAAGGATCTGGTCGACGAGGTGAACTCCGCCGATCTCGTGGTCATGGTGGCGACCGCGGGCGAGAGCGCGGCCGCGGCGGCAATCATCGGCGAAGCCTGCAGCGTCAAGCACGTGATGACCACGGCTCTCATTCTTGGCGGCAGCACATCGAGCGACGAAACGATCTCGAAAATGCTTTCGCAATTGCGCCCGCACGTGATGATGCTGGTGATCTCCAGCGCCGACGAATACATCAAGGACATGCTGACGGCGCTGCGCGCCTGAACGGACAACACAGCAATGAAATTTACCGGTGAGCTGACGGTCAAGGCGCCGCGCGACAAAGTCTACAAGGCGGTGCGCGACGCGCGCTTCTTCGCGTCCTGCGTCGACGGCGTGAACGATCTCAAGGAAACGGCGCCGGACACCTATTCCGCGGTGTTCGAAACCAAGGTCGCCTACATGAAATTTCGGTTCAACGTCACGGTGCAGGTGACGCGCGCCGAGGAGCCGAAAGAGATCGAGGCCAAGGTCGAAGGCACGCCGCTCGGCATCGTCGGCCGGCTCTCCGCGACTTCGCTTACCACGCTGACCGAGGTGGGCGACGAGACCAGGATCGCCTATGACGTCGAGACCGCTTTGACCGGCAAGCTCGGCAGCCTGGGCCAGCCGGTGCTGCGCTCCAAGGCCAAGGAAATGGAAAAGCAGTTCGCCGCGCGTCTTGCGGCGGCATTTGCCGACGGCGCCGCGCCAACGCCGTGATCCCCGAACCGGTGCAAATCGCGACCGATGTGCTGGTGATCGGCTCCGGCGCGGCCGGCATGTACGCGGCGATCGAAGCGTCACGCGACGGTGCGCAGGTGCTGCTGGCCGACCGCAGCCTGATCGGCCGCGGCGGCGCGACGATCATGGCGCAGATGACGGTCGCCGCCGCCATCGGCGAGGAAACGCCGGACGATTGGCAGCATCATCTCGCCAACACGCTGGCCGCCGGCCGCGGGCTGTGCGACGAAAAACTGGCGCAGCTATTGTGCGAAGACGCGCCGGACTGCATCCGCGAAATGGAACGCTGGGGCGTCGGCTGGGCGCGCAAGGACGGCCATATCACCGCGACGACGGCGCCGGGCCACGACCGGCCGCGCTGCGTCTATGTCGATTTCATCAATACCGGACCGGCGGTGTCGAAAACGCTCCGCACAGTGATGGCGCGCAATCCGGCGATCCGCAAAGCCGGCGATCTCTGCATTGTCGATTTGATCGTCAATGGCGGCGAATGCGTCGGCGCGGTCGCTTATCATCTTTCCAGCGGCGCGCCGGTGGTGATCGCAGCGAAGGCGACCGTGCTGGCGACCGGCGGACTGACGCGGCTTTATGCGCGCAACAGCGCATCTGTGAACATGGGCGGCGACGGTTACGCATTGGCGCTCCGCGCCGGCGCTTCCCTGATCGACATGGAATTCGTGCAGTTCTTCCCGATCGGGCATCTGGCGCCGCGACTGGTCGGCATGGACCCGATCATGTGGGATCCGTTCCGCTACAAGCTCGGCGGCCGCCTGCTCAACGGCCACATGGAAGAATTCACCTCGCGCTACGGCTCCGACGAGGACGGCAAGTACGTGCTGACGCGCGACCTCGCCACTTACGCAATCACCAAGGAAGCCGAGGCCGGACGCGGTTCGCCGCACGGCGGCGCCTATCTGTCGTTCGAGCATTGCACAGAGGACCAGTTGCGCAGCGCATTCGGGCCGGTGATCGACCGCCTTGCCGAGAATGGCATCGACCTGACCAAAATGCCGGTCGAGGTGGCGCCGATCGCGCATTACCACATGGGCGGCGTCAAAGCCGGCGCCGACATGGCGACCGAGGTGCCGGGCCTTTACGCCGCCGGCGAAGTGGTCGGCGGCGCGAACGGTGCGAACCGGCTCTCCGGCAATGCCATCACCGAAGCGCTGGTGTTCGGCCGCCGCGCCGGCCAAAGCGCCGCGGCGCGCGCGAAAAACCCCATGCCCGATGTCCGCACGCAGGATATTAAGGCCGCACTCGATCTCGTGGACTACGAAGGTCCAGACGCGTCGCCGGCCAATACGGCGGCGCTGATCGGGCAACTGCAAGCGGTGATGAGCAAGGATGTCGGCGCGTTCCGCACCGAAGCGACACTGCGCCACGCGCTTTCAAGTCTTGACGCGATAACAGCCGAACATGGTGATCGTCCCGCGGGCGGGCATGGCAACTTCGATATGCGCCGCCTCGACTGGTTCGACATGCGCAATATGCTCACCGTGTCGCAGGCGGTAACACAGTGCGCGCTCAATCGCACCGAGAGCCGCGGCGCGCATCAGCGCGAGGATCATCTGCAGATGCAGCCGCAGTGGCAGGTGCACCAGTGCGTCATGCTGCGCGACGGCAAGCTCGCGATCGCCTCTGAACCCGCAGCCGCACAGGCGTTGGCGTCATGAGCGCGTCGGGTCAAAAGGCCACCCTGAAAGTCCGCCGCGGCGCGCCGGGCGATACGCCACGCTTCGACAGCTTCGACGTGCCGTTCGAGCCCGGCCAGTCGGTGCTCGATGGCCTGCGCTGGTTGCGCGCCAACAAGGACCCTTCCGTCGCGGTGCGTTACTCCTGCATCAATGCCAATGCCTGCAAGGAATGCATGATCCAGGTTGACGGCAAGACGGTCTACGCCTGCACCGCGCGCCTTGAGCCGCGCGAGATGACACTCACCCCGCTGCCTAACAAGAAGCTGATCCACGATCTCGTCACCGAGATCGCACCGCCGAGCGAGCGTTTCGGCAACGTCCGTTAAACCTGGGGTACTTGAGGACAACCAGAGGTCGAGCAGACGCGTATATTCGTTGTTACATAAATACAACTGGGATCTCGATAAACGGGTAAAATAGCTATTTTCATCGTGCAATCGCTCAACAGGCCGGTAGACTAGAACGCATTCCGTTGTTAGGGGCGACGGCACATGAATCGGGCAACAGCAGTACTTCTCGCATCCACGGCGTTGACCGGCGCCGCGTCCAGCGCCGCCTTAGCCGCACCACCGGTCTATAGCTGGACAGGATTTTATCTCGGCGCGAACGCCGGCGGCGTATGGGACTCGAGCAGCGCCACGGACCAGGCGACGTTTTTCCTTGGTTCTAACTTTTTTTTATCGGGCGATACCAATAGGCTTCGGCCAACGGGTCCGATCGGCGGCATCCAGGCTGGCTACAACTGGCAGGCGTCGAATTGGGTATTCGGCATCGAAGCCGACATCGACGCCGCCTCAGCCAGCACAACCTTCAATTACGTCAACCCATCTTCTGTCAACACGATGCAGAGCGCGCGGCTCACCGGGCTGGCCACGATACGCGGGCGCGTCGGCTGGGATTTTGGCGGCACTCTTGCGTACGTGACCGGCGGCGCAGCATTCGCCGATCTGAAAGATTCCATCACTACGCCGGTGTTTGCGCTTGTTATGAGCCGCGATAGTTGGACGACCGGCTGGACGGTTGGTGGCGGCGTCGAACACGCCTTGACCCCTCACTGGAGTGCGAAATTGGAATACCTTTTCGCACAATTCCCGGATGAAACGACTTCCTCGCCGCGGGGCTATTCATTCAAGTTCAGGGATTCGGCGCAAACGCTGCGCGCGGGTGTCAACTACAAGTTCTGACGCGGCAGCGCCATGGGCTTAGCCTTGGACACTGCGCCGGCAACTTTCGCCGATTTTATTCTGCTCCACGCCAAGACGCAGCCTGGCAAGCCCGCCATTATCCTGACCGATCGGGTCGCGACCTTTGCCATGCTCGCGCAAGGCATGCTCCGCGTGGAAGATCGCATCCGGACCTTGGGGCTGGTGCCGGGCGATCTTGTCTGCGTCTCCCTCGATAACCCGATACGGCATTTGATCGTCGCAGCAGCGTTGTTCCGGCTCGGTCTACCGGTCTTATCGGCCGTGGACGCGGGCGATATTTCCCGGCTGCAATTACCCGTCCGGCTTTTTCTGCACGGAACCGGACAGCCTATGGTCCCCGGGCTGCGGCAGGCGCTTGTCGACGACGGCTGGTTTGCCGGCGACGATCGGCCGATCGTCGCACACAAGCCGGGCGGCTTCGCCGACCACGAAATGATGTGCCGCGTCGTTGTCTCCTCCGGAACGACCGGCCGTCCTAAAGCGGTTTCGTTGTCGGTGAGCGCGTTCAATCACAAGCTCGATACATGCCATCTTACCCTCGATCATGCGGCCTGGGATCGCCTGTTGTGCCTGCCGGCGCTGGAAAGCGACTTCGGATTTAAATATGCGGCGCATGTCCTACGCGCCGGCAAGACGCTGCTGCGGGCCGATTCCGCGCGCAGCGCGCTGGAATTGATTTCGGTTTACGGCGTCAACGCCTTGGTAGCGTCAGCCCATCAGTTGCGCGACCTCGTCGACGAGCAGAGAAAATCGCCGATCCCCTGCCACTCGCTGCGCTTGATACGCTCCGGTGGAAGCCTGCTGACGCGAGAGCTGTTGCAACAGGTCCGTACCAGACTTTGCGATCTTGTCGTCAATGCTTTCGGCTCGACAGAGGCGGGCACCGTGGCGATCGCGCTGGCGGATAGCGTGATGGAGGTCGACGGCGCGATCGGATTCATCGAACCCGACGTGGACGTCCAAGTCGTAGACGATCAGGACCGGGTTCTTGCTTCCGGAGTAGAAGGAATCCTGCGCGTTCGGACGCCAGCCCAAGGGCGGCCGTTTCCTGCCGACCGTATCGACGCGCACACGGGTTTCCGCGATGACTGGTTTTATCCCGGCGATCGCTGCCGCATCATGCCCAATGGCATGCTGGTTCTGACCGGGCGCGCCTCCGAAGTCATCAATTCCGGCGGCGTGAAGATTGCGCCGGATCTAATCGATGACGTCGTACTAAAACATGAGAACATTGTGGAAGCTGCAGCCTTCGGCGCGATAGGTACGAGCGGGATCGAGGAGATTTATCTTGCCGTGAAGGCGCGAGCGACCATCCCGGAGCAGGACATCGTCGACTGGTGCGCCAAGCGCAAGATCGAGATTGCGCGCGTTTTTTTTGTTGAGGACTTGCCGAGGACATCCTTGGGCAAAATCAGGCGCGATGAACTCAAGCGGCGGTTGCTGTCATAATCCGCCGCAAATAGCGCTCACTGCACCTCGATGTGCGCGTCTTCGATGATGGTGTGGAATTTCCGGAATTCGCTGGCGAGAAATGCATTGGCGGCTTCCGGGCTGCTCGGCGCGGCGTCGTAGCCCTGCGCGTCGTAGATTTTTTGCAGCTCAGGTACGGTCAGCGCCTTTGCGATCGATGCGTTGATGAATTGCACGAGCGGTTCGGGCGTGCCGGCCGGCGCGAGGATAACGCCCCAGTTGGTCACGTCGGGCGCACCGGGCAGAACTTCGGCCATCGGTCGGCACATCGGGCAGCAGCCGATAACGCTTCGAGCTGGTCACGGCGAGCGGAACGACGTCGCCGTTGCGGATCATCGGCATCGCCGAGGCATCGGTGATCACATAGTCGATGCGGCCGCCGAGGAGTTCGACCAGCGGCTGTCCCGCGCCGGTGAACGGAATATGCGTGACGTCGATGCCGGCATATTTCTTGAGCACCTCGCCGGACAGATGCGGCCCCGCACCGATGCCCGAGGAGCCGAAATTCAGCTTGCCGGGCGTCTGCCTTCGCCCGCGCGATCAGGTCGGCGAGGCTATGGATGCCGGATTTCGCCGAGACGGCGACGATGAACGGCGAGGAAAACACCTGCGAGATGGCGGTGAAGCTCTGCACCGGATCGTAGTGCAGTGTCCTTGTAGAGGCTGCCCGAGATGACGTGCGACGGCGCGGCTATATACAACGTGTAACCATCGGGATTGGACGCCGCGACATAACCCGCGCCGATGGTGGTGCCGGCGCCCGGCTTGCTCAGGATGATTACCGGACTAGGCCATTCGCCGCTTATTTGCTGCGCCAGCGGCCGCGCCATGCCGTCGGCAGAGCCACCGGGCGGATAAGGGATCACCAGGCTGACGACGCGCGCGGGATAACCGGCCGGTTGCGCCAGCGCCGACCGCGGCGGCAACAACGTCAGTCGCCACGGCCGCGACGCTACGCAGTATGCGCCTTCGCATGCCTGCTCCTCCCGTACGCCGCGCCGATTATCCCGCAGAGACAACCGGCCGCGTTTGTTTTAAGTATTGAAAGCATAAGGTGCGCGGCTCGCAGGTGTGTCAAGCGAACGCACACAACCTGCGTCAACGACAGCCGCGCTGGACAACGGTGCGGTGGAATGGGCGGAATCGATGACTGCCACACGCGATCGCAAGATCAAGTTCTCGGTGTTCCTGCAGGGCGACTGCAATTATCACGTCGCCGGCTGGCGGCATCCGGAGGCCTATGTCGACTCCGGCACCCAGGTGAAACGCTGGGTCGAATATCGCGCAGACCATCGAGCGCGCGAAGATGGACATGCTGTTCATCGCCGACACCATCGGGCTGCCCGGCACCGATCGTCTCGACCTGATCGGCTACAACACCCGCGGCGACAAGTTCGAGCCGTTCACGATGCTGTCCGCGCTGTCGATGGTGACGTCGCATATCGGCCTCGTCGCCACCGCGGCCACGACCTACAACGAGCCGTACACGGTGGCGCGCGTGCTGGCGTCGCTCGATCACTTGAGCGGCGGCCGTGCCGGCTGGAACATGGTGACCGGCGGCAATCACGAAGACGCGCTCAATTTCAGCCACGCCGCGCACCCGCCGCACGCCGACCGCTACGCCCGCGCCGAGGAGTTCGGCGACGTCGTGCTCGGGCTGTGGGATAGCTGGGAAGACGATGCGTTTGCGCGCGACAAGGCGACCGGCGGCTATCTCGATCCCGCCAAGATGCACGTGCTCAATCACAAGGGAAAACGCTTCCAGGTGAAGGGGCCGCTCAGCGTGGCGCGGCCGGTCCAGGGCCATCCGGTGATCGTGCAGGCCGGTTCGTCGGTGCCGGCCAAGGAATTGTCGGCGCGCTTTGCCGACGCGAGCTTCACCGCGCAGCCGTCGCTCGACTATGCCAAGGCGTTCTACGCCGACCTGAAAGGCCGCCTCGCCAAGTTCGGCCGCTCACCGGACTCGCTGAAAGTCATGCCCGGCGTCGTGATGTATATCGGCCGCACCGAGGCACGAAGCGCGCGAGAAGTTCGAGCGCCTGCAGGAACTGATCCCGCTGCCGGTCGCGATCGACCGGCTCGGCCGCATGCTCGGCGGCGTCGATCTTTCGCGTTTCCCGGTCGACGGCCCGATGCCCGATCTCGTCGGCAACGATGCGCGGATGAGCACGCCGATGAACTACGCGCGGATGGCGAAGCGCGACAATCTCACGCTGCGCCAGGTCGCGATGCGCTCCGCCGCCGGCAAGGATCACTGGACGCTGATCGGCTCGCCGGTCCAGATCGTCGATCAGCTCGAAGAATGGTTCGTCAACGAGGGCGCGGACGGCTTCAACCTGCTGCCGCCCTACGTACCCGGCACGCTCAACGACTTCGCCGATCTGATCGTACCGGAAATGCAGCGGCGCGGGCTTTACCGCACCGAATACGAAGGCAAGACACTGCGGGACAATCTCGGCGTCGCCCGGCCCGAGCCGGTGTGGCGGCAGCGGGACGAGCAGCGCGCCGGCTAGGCGCACCCACAAAACTGTCGCTCAAAAGGCTGGTCCAAACGGTTTGGTCCAAAAGACTTGCTATTGTCCGCTTTGCCCAAAGCGGACGTGCGACAGACCCCACGCCACATCCGCGAAGTGCCCCCAGGGCGCATCACAGCCCGGCCGATTCACTGTGCGGGTCATGACGCAACGGCATCTCGTCAACGGCTTGCTCCAATGTCGCACCTATATTATACTTTACGTACGTAAAATATAATAAGAGCTACCGAAAGGGCCGTCGATTTCGAATCTTCCGTCGGGAGGATGCGCGAAGCGATGATAGAAGACCGCGACATTACAGTTGCGATGCGCGACGGAACGCGCCTTGTGCTGGACGTGTATCGGCCGGACGCGCCGGGCAGATATCCGGTGCTCTATGCGTGTTCGTTGCACAACAAGGACATTCAGGGTCCTGATATCGCCGACGTGCTGCCGCCGCAGCCGGCGCATGCGCCGCTTTGGTTCGGCCCTATCGAAGCAGGCAATACCCGGCACTTTATTGCGAACGGATATGTCCATGTCATCGCACAGCCGCGCGGCTCGGCGAAATCCGAGGGCGTGTACGGCCACGAGGATACCGATCACTACGATCTGATCGAATGGATCACGCACCAATCCTGGTGTGACGGCAATGTCGGAATGGTCGGCATCTCAGGATACGCCGGCGAGCAATGGCGCGCTGCTGCGCAGGGCCATCCGGCCCTGAAGGCGATCTTTCCCTACGACGCTTGCAGTGCTTACGGAGGGATGTTCGGCTTTCGCGATTTCGTCCCCGGAGGCGTGCTGCACACCTTTCCTTATCTGCTGGATGTCTTCAACACCGTTCATGAGTCGCGCGACCGGCCTGCCGAGCTTCAGCCCGAACAAGAGGAGCTTTGGCGCGAGGCGATGCGCAACACGGACTTCAAGCAGTACATCAATCTCTACAACGTCCTGACCCAGAAAGGGCAGCGCACTTTCCTGATGTACCATTTGCTGACAACTCCCTGGGAAGCAGACGGAGTGATCGAGCGATCTGAAGAAACATACAAGAAAATCAAAATTCCATTTTATACGGGTTCTGGTGCGTATGCTTACACCTACAAGCTGCACTGGCTCGGTGCGCAGCACTATTTTCAAAATATCGAACAGCCGAAAAAACTGATCTTCACCGGGCCCGCTCATCTGGAGCGTCCCTTTCATCAGTATCACGACGAGATCATTCGCTGGTACGACCATTGGCTTAAAGGTCGCGACACCGGCATCATGGACGAGCCGCCGGTCCGCTATTGGCTCATGGGCGCCAACGAGTGGCGCACGGCGAGCGACTGGCCGCTGCCCGAGACGCAATGGACGAAGTTTTATCTGTCGCAATGGGAGGGGCTTTCCAGGGACGCTCCCCCCGGATCGAATGCTGGCGCTGCCGCACGCGAACCCGACGTATTCACCCAGATGCCGCTCACACGAACGGTGAAGATCGAGCGGTTGCGTTACATGACCGACCCGCTGCCGCACGATGTCGATGTCGTCGGACCGATTGCGCTCACCCTTTACGCGTCGATTGATCAGAGCGACACCAACTGGATCGTCGTGCTCAAGGACGTGGGACCGGACGTTTCGGTGCGAACCGCACGAGAGGGCGAACGTGCCGTGCCGCAAAACCTGCCGGAGCGGGAACTGACACGCGGCTGGCTCAAGGCATCTTATCGTGCGGTGGATGAGAAACGATCGAAGCCCTGGGAGCCGTTCCACAAACTGACGCGCGCCGCTGTGGCTCCGGTCGTGCCCGGAGAAATCGTCGAGTACAGGATTCAAATTCTGGGCACCGCCAATCGGTTCAAGACCGGTCACCGCATCTGTCTCGACATCACAGCAATGGATGTACCGACCGGCACCGGCGCGATGACCGGCGTCGAATATATTCCGTATCACGTGTGCAGCAGCCAGACGGTAACTCACCGTGTCTATCGGGACGCGGAAAGGCCGTCCCATCTGCTGTTGCCCGTCATCCCTGCCAATGACTGACCCGCAAACAAAAATGAGAGGAGGACTTTATGGATACGATCAGATTTGAACAAAAAGGCACAATCGGCAGCATCATCCTCGCCAACCCTCCATTCAATCGGCTCGATCTTCGTTTTTCGAAGGCGCTGCAGGAGGCGGTGCACCGCGCGAGCGAGAGCGACATCCGAGTCCTGGTGGTTCGCGCCGAGGGACCTCACTTCAGCTTTGGCGGTGAAGTCCGGGAATGGCCGGGCAAGGACGTAAACTGGTTTCGCACCTTCGTTGCCGAAGTGAACGCGTCCTATCGTGCGATCGAGAACTTGCGGGTTCCGACCATGGCTGTCGTGCAGGGCATAGCCTTCGGCGGCGGATTTGAGCTGGCGCTGGCGTGCGATTTTCTGGTTGCGGCAAAATCCACGATCTTGCGCTGCGTCGAAGTCACGACGGCGATGCTGCCAATCGCGGGAGCCTTGCAGCGGCTGGCTGAGCGGGTCGGCCGCGCCCGTGCGTCTCGCTTTGCCATGCTGGGAGAGCCGATTTCCGGTACCGAGGCAGGTGCTCTCGGGATAGCGACCCACGTAGTCGACGAAAGCAAACTCGCGGAAACCGCCGACGCGCTTGCCAACCATCTCGGCAGCGGTCCGACGCGCTCTTACGCGGCAACACGCACTCTCCTTAAAGCCTGGTCAAGCGGCGGTGTCGCCGCGGCCGACCTCGTCATGCTCGACGTGTCGATGGAGCTTTATAACGGCCTCGATGCGCAGCGCGGCTTTGCCAACACTGCCAAAGCTTTCGACGCCGATATCGAGCCACCGGCCATGACGTTCGAAGGCAAGTGACCGGGTGCTGGGCGACGTGCCGTGCGCTGTGATACCCAGAGCGCATGGTGCGAGCATCCACAAAAGGTCGCGGCGCAGGGAGCGATACGCGCAAAAGAACGCGGGCCGAACAGAATCGGGCGCGTGCGACGCGACTGTCGATTTTAGCGGCCGCGTTATTGGAATTTGCCGATAAAGGCTTCGAGGGAGCCAGCATCCGCTCGATCGCGGAGCGAACCGGCCTTCAGCATCCCCTCATCACCTACCACTATCCCACCAAGGATGCGTTGTGGCGGGCAACGGCCGAATACGCCTTCGAGCAAATACGGGAGAAATGGGACAAGTCCGGACCTGAACTCTTCGGCGCCGCACCGATCGATCGTCTGCGAGCAGAATACCGGACGGTGTTTTACTACACTGCCGCGTCTCCGGAGTTTCACCGTTTCATGCGGCAGGAAGCAACTTACGACAACCCGCGACTGCGATGGGTTGCCGAAACTTTGCTGGCGCCACTGATCGATCGTCTGCTGCCGCAAATCCGCGCCGCGCAGAGGGACGGCGATCTTCCTGCTGTCGAACCGATCGTCTTTCACTACATGATGATCAGTCTCACCGCCACGCTGGCAGGCTTTGGTCCCGAGATGCGCGTGACCAGCCGGGTACGGCCGGAAGCCTCTGCAACTGTCGACTCCTATTGGAGCTACGTTGAAAACATGGTCTTCGGTGCGAGGAAGAAAAGCCGTCAGGCATCACCACTTGGGCGTCGATTAAACTCGTAGCGAGCAACCCGCAGATTCTACGCCTCGCGGTTTTTGCCGCCGAGGTTACCGATGATTTTCTCGATCATCTCGAACAGCGAGGCGATCTGCGCATTCGTCAACCCATTCCGCGCACGCATGTTGACTGCGATCGCGCACCCATCAAGCGGCCTTTCCAGAGCACGACCGGAACTGGTCAAATGAACGATGATGCGGCGCCGATCAGCGCTATCGCGGTTACGGCGAATAAACCCGAGCTTTTCGAGCTGATCGATGACGAAGGTCGACGACGCCGTCTCGATTCCGATGCGTCGTGACAGTTCGACTTGAGCGAGACCGTCCTCCTGCCATAGCTGGCGCAAATGCTGATACTGGCTGAAGGTGATGTCGTGCTGTGCCAATTTCTCCCGCAAGGCTTTGTTGAACACTGCGTTGCCGTCGCGCAGCTTCATGCCGAGTCCGATATCGGGAACATTTCGGACAGCGGCTCCTTTCCGCTTTTCCAGTTTACGAATAACGGCAGGCACAGCCATTCCCTAAAAAGCGCAGAGTCGTCAGCTTGATTAGATAATAAGGTATCTTATAATTAGACCCGTTACAGTCAATGGGAGCTAGCATGGCGGAAGTCCGCGTTTGCAAGAAAGGCGAAATCGCCGAAGGCCACACCCGGCTGGTGAAAAGCGGGCCGATCGAGATCGGCGTGATCTTCCACAAGGGCGAGTATTACGCCTACCGCAATGTCTGCCCGCACCAGGGCGGCCCGGCCTGCGAAGGCCTGAAGATGCCGCAGGTGGTGGAGAAGATCGGCGACAAGGGCATCCATCTCGGCCAGGATTTCGACGAGAGCGACATGCACATCGTCTGCCCCTGGCACGGCTGGGAGTTTCATCTGAAAGACGGCACCCATGTCATCGACAAGCGGCACCGCCTGAAGAAATTCCCGGTGGTCGAACGCGGCGGTGAAATCTATGTCTCAGTCTGAGCGCATCGCAGCCTTCCCGGAGCTGGCGAGCGACCTCGCCGCGGCCTGTGCCGAGGCGATCGAGACGCAACGTCTCGACGACATTCCGAACGACTCGCTCGGCCAGGCGTTCGGCGCGATCGTGCGGCTCTACGCCGCCAAGGCGCAGATGGGCGAAGCACCGCGGCCCTACGGCCGCAACTCAGGCGTCACCGTCACCGACGTCGCCATCGGCTGCACCGCGCTGCTCGAAAGCGCAGGTCTTGAAGTGTTCGAACTCGGCGCCTGGCAATCGATGTCGGGCATCGGCCGTCTCACGCCGCACGGCAGCGGCAATCAGATAACGGAAATAACGAGGTCCCTCATGCTGACCGATCCAAATCATCTGCAAGACCTGGCCAACCGCGATTTCCGCGATCTCGCCAGCGAGGAGTTCGACACCCGCACGTTGCTGCGCAACGCCGTCGATCAGGCGATCGTGCGCAAGTACGAAGACTTCCTGATCGTCGATACCGACTCGCACCACTACGAGACCGAGGCGTTCAAGGAGATCGCCGAATACATCGAAGATCCGGTGATGCGCTACGAGGCCAAATTTCAGGGCCATTCGCGCGGCGGCTTTACCGCGGAGACCGGCTCCTATCAGGAGATCGCCGGCCGCATCACCCGCTATCCGCAGCGCAAGAACGAGAAGGTGCCGAACACCAAGCACCGCGACCTGACGCTGATGGAGCGCTGGATGGACGCCATGGGCGTCGACATGGCGGTGATGTTCCCGACACCGATGCTGAACCTGTCGAACTGCCCGCGCATCGAGGTCGAGGTGGCGATGGCCAAGGCCTATAACCGCTGGCTCTGCGACAAGATCCTCGACGCCGATCCGCGCATCCGGTCGATGCTTTATCTGCCGTTCCACGATCCGGAAGCGACCTACGAGATCATCAAGGAGTTCGCCGATCGCAAGGGCGTGATGCGGCTTCATGGTGACCTCGACGCACTACAAGGCGAACTACGACAACGCCTACATGAAGACCTACCACGCGCTGCAGGAGCGCGATCTGCCGCTCGGCTTCCATGCCGCGTTCACCTGGACCGACCAGAGCCTGCAGCTCAGCAACCGCTTCATCGGCGTGCACGCGCTGGGCTTCACCTGGTGCAACATGCTGCACATGACCAACTGGATCACCAACGGCATGCCGGAACGCTTCCCGAAGCTGAAGACGGTGTGGATCGAAAGCGGGCTCGCCTGGATTCCGTTCCTGATGCAGCGGCTCGACAACGAGTTCATGATGCGCACGTCGGACTGCGGCCTGCTCAAGCGCAAGCCCAGCGACTACATGCGCGAGATGTTCTTCACCTCGCAGCCGATGGAGATGGTGGACAACCGCAAGGCGCTCGAACTGACCTTCAAGATGATCAAGGCCGACACCCAGCTCCTGTATTCGTCCGACTATCCGCACTGGGACATGGACCTGCCGGCGACGATCTACGACCTGCCGTTCCTCAACGAGGAGGCCAAGCGCAACATCCTCGGCGGCAATGCGCAGCGGCTGTTCAAGCTCGATCCGGTCTATTCGCCGGTGAAGCTCGAGCGCCGGGCGCAACGTGAGCGCGCCGCGAAAGGCGCTTCTGCACCGGTGGCGGCAGAATAGCGCGCGGCATCGGCCTCGCGCCGATGCTGCCGCATTTCTGAACGGCCGTTGCCGAAATAGCCAAAATCCGCCACGGCGCGGCACTAATTCCGCCGTTGCCGGCGTCTAATTCTTTCCCGTGTTTCAAACGCACGTTTGGAAAACAACGGGAGATAACGTCAATGCGTAACGCAATCGGCCGGACGCTCGCCGCGGGTGTGAGCGTTTTGGCTTTCGGTGCAGTTGCAATTCCGCCAGCCCATGCCGCTGACATGGGAATGCCCGAATACGGCTATCAGCAGCAGCAACCACCGCCTGGCTATTACCCGCCACCGCCGCAACAGGCTGAGGTCTATCCGCTGCCACCGCCGCCAGTTGCGTACGATTATCCACCGCCTCCGCCGCCGGTTGCCTACTACCCTTATGCGCCCGCGCCGGTCGTGGTCGGTCCGTACTATGGGCGAGGATATTACTGGCACGGCTACGGGCCGCGCTTCGCTTATGGCTACGGACGGGGCTACGGGTACGGCGGTCATTACCGCCACTGGTAGTACCGCCACTGGTAGTCGTGTAAGCCACGGAAAACGCTGGAGTTATGGTTAACAGCGACCGTTCACCATTGCCGCAATTTTGACCGATACATCCCCCATGGTTACTGCCGGGATGTAACGGGACGCGTTTCAAAAATCGCTGCTCTGCTTCGGCGAGACACAAGAGCCAATCTTGTGTCTCGATCGATGACTGCGCTGGGAAGCGATTTTTGTAGGGGACGCGCACAGGGGTAATGGCAGTCGGCAACGTTTGGCGTTCGGACGTCGAAACTCACGATTATTCAGGTTTGCCACTCACCGCACGGCCGCAGCGCTTGCTGGCCGGCGCCGCTTTGATTTGCATTGCGTTCGCGTGCTCCTGGACGATGTGCGTCAACCTGATGGGCGATCCCGCCGATCAGACCCCAGCCGATCAGGCCGGCGATCAGACCGGTCTGTCGGGGACGCGCAGCGAAAAGCTCGTCACATTTGTCGATCGTTTTGCGGTCAGCAGCCGCGGCGACAAGCTCGCGGCGGCCGCGCCAACCTCACCGGACGCGATTGCCGCGCCAGCCAAGCCCAGCGCGGCGCGCCTCGCCAAAGCCAAGGCCGCGCTCCTCAACTTCGCGATGCTGTTCGATCCGCATTTCGCCAACGGTGCCGCGCCGGGCACATTCGCCGACCGCACGCCGTTGCAGCCGTCCGGCTGGCAGGTTGCGTCAGCACCGCAAGCAGCGCCGCAGAAGCAGCAGTTCGCCATGCTGTCGCCGGCGACAGATGAGAAGCCGTCAGTGCCGTTGCCGCAACCGCGTCCGGCGCAAAGCCGCACCGCGGCGATCAGCCAGGGTATCAGCAATGGCGCGCATCAGATCGTCGCCAGGGCCGCTGCCGACACGCGCACGATCTTCGAAAAGCTGTTCGGCAGGTCGACAACGCCGTTCACGCTGGCCTATGCCGATGCCGACACCAGCGCGACCGGCAGCACATCCTCATCGGTGGCGCTCTACGACCACTCGACCGCGGTCTACGACATTACCGCGCGCAAGGTTTACCTGCCGGACGGCACCACGCTCGAAGCGCATTCCGGTCTCGGCGACATGCTCGACGATCCGAACCATGCCGACGTGCACAATCGCGGCGTCACGCCGCCGACGCTCTACGATTTGCAGCCGCGCGAGGCGCTGTTTCACGGCGTGAAAGCACTTCGCCTCATTCCGGTCGACGGAGAAAACGCGACGTATGGCCGAAGCGGATTGCTCGCGCACACCTTCATGCTCGGACCGAACGGCGACTCCAACGGCTGCGTATCGTTCAAGGACTACGAAGCGTTCCTTGACGCCTACGAGAGCCACAAGATCAGCCGGCTCGCGGTCGTCACCCGCCTGCAGTAACAAGCGCCACAGCGCAGCCGCGGCGGACTTAAGCCGGCACTAGTTCAGGCCTTGTCGAGCCTCGCAACCAGCTCCTGCAGCCCCGGCGGCAATTGTTCCGGCGGCACATAACGCGTCTGCAACCCGCGGCCGATTTTCCTGCGCATAATGGCCAGCAGGGTTTTACGCGACGGCGGTGCGTATTCCGGCTCTTCGTGGATGCGTTCGTCCATCAGCATTTTGTACGCCTTGCTCGCTCTTCCTCCGTGTTGCCAATCACGGAGCGGCGCTTTTGTTCCTGCGGAACCGGCGCGATGCGGCCCCTCTCAGGGCGCAAATCTACTTGTTAAACAGGTGGTTTAGGCCCCAATCGCGCTACCACCTGCCGGCAGATCTGCGCCGGGTCGCGCACGCCGCTCTGCGCGAGTTCGATGACGGCTTTTGCCACCGCTTCGGTCTTTGCGTTGGACCCGCCGGGCAGCTTCAGCGTGCTCAGGCAATCCTCGTAGGCTTTAACGAGCAGCGCGATGTCCTCGGGTGAAAACGCCGTTTGCTGCAACAGGCGATAAATCGCCATCTTCTACGCTCCGTTTGCAATTTGATGAGCGGGAGCGGGAGCTATCCCCATTGCTGCCGTTGCGGCCAGCAACATCAGGTTACCTACGAAAGAAGACATGAACGCTATCTGAATAAAAACACCGCAAAAACACGTCAAAAGACGTGTTGCGGCGCAGGAGAGCTATTCGGCTTTGCTGGAGTCCGTGGTCGCGCTGGCGTCGGAGAAGCGCGCGTAGAACATGTTGATGCGGTCGTGCCACATCGCGACGAATGCCGCCGATGGCATGTTCTCGACCGACTTCCAGACTTTCTGCACGGCCGGCAGCGTGTTCCGCCAGATCGCGCGCTTGCACCAGCCTTCGCCTTTCTGATGGCCTTCGTCGGTCGCGCACATCGATTGCCACGCCATGCGGTCCGGATGGCTGACGTGCTCGGCCGCGCCCTGGATGCCCTGCTGATGGATCAGATAGAGATCGTAGGGCGTGGCTTTGAGATGCGTTTGCTGTTCGAAGAAAGCCGCCTCGGTGACCATCTTGTATGCGGCGGCAACGGCGTTGTCGCGGGCATCGAGAATGTCTCCCGAGCCGTATTTGCTGAACTCATAATTGCTGAGCTGATAAAGCCCGATGTAATTGCCGGTGCGCTGTTTCGGATCGAAATCGGATTCGATCTTGGCAATGGTTTTCATGAAGGTCGGATCGAGCCCGAGTGTTTGCGACACGCGCTTGATCTCTTCGACCGGCGTGCCTTCCGGAATATCTTTCAGGGCATGAAGAACCGTATCCGGGAGTTGCTCTTCCGGCGGCGTTTCCGAATAGATGGTGTAGACGAGATAGCTCAGATCGGGAATTTGCGAATCAAAATTCGCGTCCGGGGTCGATGTGGCAGAAGCGACAGTAGGCTCCGAGTGACGCAGCATCACGATCGATGGCAAGGACGCCAGCAGCGCGAAATCCTGCTCGAGCGTCGAATGATCAATTCGGCCGCCGCCGATCGAGCCGGTGGTTTCGACGGCAGTGCTCGTGCCGGCAGATGGCGCCGACGCATTGGCAACAGCAGCTTCATCACGCGGAAAGAACCAAGGCGCGGCCGCTAACGCGGACGCAATGCAGGCTAGCTGCAAAAACCTCATCCCTGTCCCCCGACCGGTCCCACGGTGTCCCCACAAGCGGAAAGTAGAGGCGATTTGCCGCTTGTCGACGATCCATATCGCTGCGAGATCAAGGCGATAGTATGGTTTAAGCGGTGTAAAGATCGTTACCAACGGTTCCGCAGTGGACGGAAAGGCCGGTAAAAAGGCCCGCTTAGGGAGGTCAAAATGACGAAAATCGTCAGGAAACACCCGTTTTTGGCACTGGCGCTGCTTCTGATTGCCTTATCTGCCGTTTCCCAACCCGCGGCCGCAGCGTGGCCGGATCACCCGGTGCGGGTCATCGTCGGCTTCACCCCGGGTGGCCCGACCGATCTGGTTGCCCGCCTGATCTCGCAAAAGCTCTCCGAGCAGACCGGCAAGAATTTTTATGTCGAGAACGTTCCGGGCGCCGGCGGCAATGTCGGCGCGATGAAGGTCGCGCAGTCGCCGGCCGACGGCTACACAATCCTGGTCACCGGCGGCAACATCACCAACAATCCATTCCTGTACGCGCATGCCGGCTACGACCCAATCAAGGATTTTGACGCGGTGTCGCTGGTCGCCGCGACGCCCGTCGTACTCGCAGTCAATCCGTCGGTGCCGGCGAAGACGGTGAAGGAACTGGTCGACTGGATCCGCGCCAATCCCGGCAAGGCGAGCTACGCATCGCCCGGCACCGGCACGCCGCCGCAACTGGTTGGCGCGCTGTTTGCGTATTCGCTCAAGCTCGATCTGGTGCATGTGCCGTTCAACGGCGGCGGCACCGCGGTCGAAGCCACCGTCGGCAATCACACGCCGATCTCGTTCGGCGCGATGGCGCCGGCCGTGCCGCTGATCCAGGCCGGGCAACTGCGGGCGCTTGCCGTCACCGGCAAAACGCGGTCGCCGACACTGCCGGATATTCCCACCATGGCCGAAGCAGGATTCCCCAACGTCGAGGGCGCGACCTGGACCGCGGTTGCGGCGCCGGCCGGTACGCCGAAGGACATTGTCGATCAACTCAACAAGTTCATCGTTGCCGGCCTCGCCGACGACACCGTCAAACAAAAACTCGCAGCGATGGCCTACGCACCGATCGGCAGTTCACCGGAGCAATGTGCCGCGTTCTTCAAGTCCGAACTCGACAAGTGGGGCAAGGTCATTCAGGACGCCGGACTTAAGGCGGAGTGACTGGAGCCTGTACTCATAGATTGAGATCGGGCTGCGGTTGGTCAACGTCCGCTTTACCCCGGATTGTGTTGCAAAACACCGATGGTTTTGTCGGTTGAGGTTGGCAGGTGAGTTTTTGTTTGGTGCTTATTTTGCGTTCGGGATGGGGTACTTCGGGCTTAACACCTGACGCATCAACTACGCCGGACAAGCCGCCACCTTCACTGGTGGTGGATGACAAAGGAGCTTGGCGAGGCGTCGCAAATTCTGGGCGGTTGCAGTTAGCAGAACCTCATCCTTGACCCCGCTCAAGCCGCGCAGTCGAAGCCGGTCGAGCCGAAGGATGCGCTTCATGTGGGCAAACCGCATCTCGATCTTCTTGCGTTCGCGGCGTGATTGCTGGAACGCCTCGGTGTTAGCCAGAGCGCGAACGCGGTCTCGCACGTCCTCATCGATGTCTCGGGTCACCTTGCGACTGGTGCTGGTCGTACACTGTGCCTTGAGGTCGCATCTTGAGCAGTCGGACCTGCTCGCCCGATAGGGTAAAAGGCGTCCCTGGTCGATCAGACCGGAATGCGTGAGCAGTTTGCCCGCAGGGCAGACATATACGTTGCGTTCCCGGTCGAAGACGAAGTCGGCGCGGCTAAAGGTGCCGTCGGTGCGTGCCGACTTATCCCAAACCGGAACGTGCGGTGCGATCTTGCGATCGATCAGCCACTTGAGCAGCCTGGCCGCGCCATAGGCTGTGTCGCCTGCGAGCCTTTGGGGTTGAAGATCGAAGCGGCGGCAGACCCGGTCCACCATGGTCTGGGTAACGGCGATCTCTACCGTGCGATTGGCCCGTGTGCCCTCGGCGTCGATGATGATCCCGACTTTGTTGTCGATCAGATAGTTCGCATCATAGGCAAAGAATGGATCGACACCCGGCCTGGCAACCCATGCCGCTTGGGGATCGGTCAGCGACACTTCCTTGGCCGGCCTGCTTCGGCTGCCGCTCGGGCCGCCGCTATCCCCGCCATCATTCTCTTCGTGACTGCGGGCCGCATCGAGTGCCGCGAGATACTCGCGAACCGCATGGGATGCTTCTTCCGCCTTCGGCCAGGCGATCGGTTGATCACCGGGCACTCGCTTCTTCTTGTCCACGTCGGCCCTGATCAGGCTCGCATCGACCGAGAAGGCT
Organism: uncultured Alphaproteobacteria bacterium; assembly: GCA_963739945.1. GTDB lineage: Bacteria > Pseudomonadota > Alphaproteobacteria > Rhizobiales > Xanthobacteraceae > BOG-931. Next base: position 292,530 of record CAVUCN010000014.1, read on the forward strand.
TCGCCGCCGACCAACCCGGCTGCAATGCACTTCGCCACTACCCCCTCGAACACCCGCCGTAACGCATCGCTCTCGCGGAACCGTTCATGCCGTGCCCGGCAGAACACCGAATGATCGGGGATAGTGTCCTCAATCCCGAGCTTGCAGAACCACCGGTAGGCGAGATTGACCTGCACTTCGGCGCACAGCCGCCGTTCCGAGCGGATCGCAAACACATAGCCGACAATGAGCAGCCGGATCATCAGCACTGGATCAATCGAGGGGCGACCCGTGTGCGAGTAGTAAGGCGCAAGCTCCTTGTGCACCCAACCGAGGTCGAGAACGCCGTCGATCTGGCGCACCAGATGATCCGGGGGCACGACCTTGTCGAGATCAAACGAATAAAAGAACTGCCCTTGTCCGCCTTGCCGCTGACCCATCATGACCCGCTCCCGCCGATCCCCGTCGCAATCCAACGAAATCATCCTGCGTGAGTCGGATCAACAATAGTTTTGCAACACAATCCCCCCGAAAGCTGCCGCGAAAGCCGTTCGCCAGCGTGTCCGCTAAGGGCCAGAAGCCGACATCGAGCGCGCATCCGCCGATGTGTGGTAAGTGCCAACAGGCGACGTCGGACGTGCACGCTGAACCAATTGTGCATTTCGCGCGACAGAACTGGCTGAAACACCGTCCCCGGACGCGCCGGATGGATTGCCGGATTAAGTCCGGCAATGAGAGCTTGTGTTGTCCAGCCCCGTACCGGCACGCGATGAGCGGACGTTCGAATGCAATTTTTTCTTTATGACATCCTCGGTCGCATCGTTGCAGCCTGTTTATGCCTCGATTGCTACCGCACCACGCTGAACGGTCTCGTCGAGAGAAAAATCCGCCGCTTCCAGCCCAACCTGATACCGTTTCTGCTCAGGCCGGGATTGTTTACAAGAGAGATACCGAGCCGGTCTTTTACTGGATGCAAATCGGTACCCAGGCAGATGCTCACAGCTTCAACAAAAGCTTGGCATTGTCGCAGAACACCTTGCGCTCGTTCTCTGGCGACAGCTTCAAGTCTCGGATCATTTGAACGCCGCGCGTCTTGAGCTTCCACAGCGGTGGCGCGTCGGTGCCGAAGATAAACTTGTCCGGCCCCACCGTCTCGAAGGCGCATCTCGCCGCAGGCAGATGATAGCAAGTCGATTCGAGGTACATCATTTTGAGATAATGGCTGGGCGGGTGCTTGATTAGCATCGGCTCGTAGCTGCCGAGGAAATAGGCTTCGTCCTGCAATTCGTAGGCGTAGTCCATGCGCCCGATCATCTCGCAGATGCCGCCGCCGAGGTGCGTCCCGACCAGTTTCAGCGTTGGCAACCGCTCGAAGATGCCTTTCACGATCAGCCTCGCGATTGCGAGCGCACCATCCATCGGGCGGCCCACGCTGGAGGCCAATCGGTAGATGTTGAGCCTCTCCTCGCCGAAGCCAACCGACGGCGGATGGATGACCACGGGGACATCCAAATCGTTGGCGAGTTTCAGAAACGGGAAAGCATCCTCGTCATCCGGATAGTGACCCGGCAAGCTCGACAGCACCCACGCGCCCTTGAGCCCATCTTGCTTAACCGCCCGCTCGAACTCGCGCAGGAAACGGTCTCCACCCCAAGGGACCGTAGTGGCAAAACAGAATACAGACGGATGTTTTGCCTGCAGCTCGGCGAAGTAGCGATTGTGCGCGCTGACCCATTCGAATTGCTTGTCGGTGTCGAGATGCTTCAGTTCATGGATAGGATTGCTGACCATCGAGATGTCAACGCCCCCAGCCTCCTGGGCCTCCAACACCTTCTCGATGGTGAGCGGGCAGCGTCCCTGCCAAAACGGCTCGATGCGGTAGTCAGGGTGATAAACGTGAGTGTGAAAGTCAATGATCATTGGTCCTCCGACGTGGCGCTCGCTGCGCCAAAATTATTGCGGTTTAAGGCCGGCCTCCTCGACCGCACGGGCGCAATCGAGCCGATCCTGTTCGATAAAGCGGGCGAACTGCTCAGGCGTGTCGCCGATAGGCTCAAGTCCGCGTACTATCAGGTTGCGCTGTCGGAATTCAGACCCGGTCATGATGGCGGCAATCGCGCCATACAGGCGGTCGATGATGCGACGCGGCGTTGCGGCCGGTACGAACAAACCGAGCCAGTTGCGCGGCATCGTCGAGGTCTGTCCAAGCTCGTATATGGTCGGGACATCGGGAAACAACGGTGAGCGCTGGCGACCGTCCACTGCAAGGCCAACCGCAGTGCCGTCGGCGATATATGGGACGAAGTTGGCGCCCCCCAGGAAGATGACCGGCGTGGCGCCGTTCATCATGTTGGTGATGGCATCGGCGCCGCCCTTGAACGGCACGCTGACGATATCTGTGCCGTTCCGACGATTGAATTGCTCAAGATAATTGCGCTGTGGGATGCCCGGAGACATGTAGGCGAGCGGCCGTTGCTTGGCGACGCGCGCCAAGTCCTCCAGGGATTTCACTCCAAGCGAGGCGTTGACCACCAAAAGCTGCGTGTTGAAGATCAGATTGGAAATCGGCGCGAAATCCTTGCGCGGATCGAATGGAGGTTTCGTGAAGAGCAGCTCGCTGTAAACCACCGTCTCGCCGGTCAATGCGCACACGGTGTAACCATCGGCGGCTGCTTCCGCGCAAACGCGACCGGCGATCAGGAAGTTGCCACCGGGGTGTGGCTCGATCACGACGGGCTTGCCGAGCGTTTTCTGCAGTTCGTCGGCAAGCGCCCGCGCCAGGATGTCGTAGGTCCCGCCGACGCCGACGTTCGTAATAATCTTGATTGTCTGGTTCGGAAAGTTATCGGCCGCTGTCGACTGCGCGCGGCAATCGGCCCCCAGTATGAGCTGCAGCGAAAGTGCGGTAGCGATCACGAGGCCGTTCTTCATGTGCCCTCTATGAGCCTTGCATTCGCTCAGCACGGAGCGCTTATCGCGCCGCCAACGGATGCGCTTCGTTCGCCGACGCGACCGCGGCGGGAGCTGACCCTGCGGCTATCCTGTGCGGCGCTGCCGCTCGGCCCGTGCGGGCGAGAATGCGCCGCGCCGACAGCGCAGCGGCATCGGCCTTCACGCTGATCTCACGCAGGTCCGGACCGAGCTCGTCATAGCCGGCCTGAATCGCCTCCAGCGCAGCCTTGTCCTGGGCGAACACCGTCCACAGCTGGTCCTTCATATCCTGGGTGACATCGGCCGGATAGGACATCGCGATGACGACAAATTGGTAGAGGTGGTTACGACTCGCCGGCGTGATCGGCATGATGTTCAGACGCACATTCGGCTTGCGTGCTGGCTCGTCAGGAAACCCGATCGTATTGCTGATGAGATGCAGGTTGGGCAGGAAGCTTTGGGATCGCAGCCGCCGGCTGAACACCTGCCCGACCGGCATCGAGAACAACTTTGCCGTTCCGGGTACGGCCACGTCACGCGCCAAGTTGCGCTCCAACGTCACGGTCAAGCCCTCCGCGGTGATCGTGTAGGGCGTGGTGGCCATACCCCCGCCATCAATGCCGCCGATGTGCAGGAAGCTGATGTGAGAGGTGTCGAGCAGGTTTTCGAACAGGAGTGAATAGTTGGCCTTGATCTCCATCATGAAGTAAGGCTCGAACCGCCATTGGCCGTAATCCTGATCGCCGCACCCGATCTGCGTATAACTGGGCACCAGTGCAGGATCGGCCTTGGCCGGATCACCCATCCAAATCCAGACAAACTGCATCCGTTCGACGACGGGATAGCTTCGCGTGGACACCGAACGCGGAACACGCTGTGCAGTCGGGATCAGCACGCAGCGCCCGGTTCGGTCGAACTGAAAGCCGTGATACACGCACTCGATGGCGTGATTTAGAACACGGCCTTGTGACAGCGGCACGGCGCGATGGGGACAGCGGTCATACAGGGCCGCCACCTGACCCTCGCCATCGCGGAAAAGCACGATCGGCTCGTCCATGCATTTTCGCGTGAACGGCCGACCCGGCTGAACCTCGTGCGAGAACGCGATCACGTACCACTGATCGCGGATGTAAGGTTGGGCGCCCGGGCAAATCACATGCGATGAGACTTCATTCATCGGCCGGAGTCCTTTTGTCAGCAAGCCAGCTGCATTATTGATCATGATCATAATTGAACATGTTCAATACGGTCAATGCCCGCCTCCGGCTGGTGTCGACAGGTTTCCAAACCACCACACCCGCACGGCTAATTGCCATGGCGTCATTCAGCGGGTGCGAGGTGACAAACCGTCGATGAGCAACTTCAACTGCTTGCGAAGCGAAGTGAGCCCGCTTCTGGTGTTCAGGTCGTCGGAAGACAGCCACCGGCGAATTTCCACCTGATAGATCGCGAATATGACCCCAGCAACAAGGCTCACCGGTTCTTTGGTCGCAATCTCTTTTCGATCCATCGCAGAGTGGACAACCGATTCGATCAGCGAGATCAGGCGCTCTCGCATTCTAAGGAACCGCGTCGCTTCGGGGCCCGAGGCGTAGAAGGCCATTTCACGAAGGCACAGGCGCGACAATGCCGGTTCCCGTGCAAAATACTGATAGTAGCGCTGAAAGATATTCAACAAGCCATCCAAGATCGATCGATCTGTGGGCTTCGCAGCGGCGGCTTGGCTGACAACCAATTCGAGGTCTTCGTTCACCGTCAGGAACAGCAAGTCTCGCTTTGTCGTCGCATAAACAAAAACCGTACCTAATCCTACGTCAGCGCGCGCCGCAACCTCTCGAGTTGTTGTCTCATCATAGCCTTTCGAAATAAATAATTCAGCGGCGGCACTTTTGATGCGGCGCAGCTTGTCGAGTTCTATTTCGCTCGCGCAGCCCTGCGGCGCTGTTCTTCATGGAGTGTAATCTTGAAAGCTCGCTGTCGCTATTCATAGCGGGGATTAGACGACAGTTGAAGGGAGCTTCTGGCGCCCCGACCCCATGGTTGGAAGAGCTGTGAAACGACGATAAGACGGGCGCCGTTGTTGGGCAAACTCGATGTCCGCTAATGGAATGGTCCGGCCGTGCTCCTGCCCCGCCAGCGATAGAAGCTGGCAAGGGGCGCCAAAGACAAGGAGCACGCCATGTCTCAGAAGCCACACACCGCAATAGCCGTAGTCGGCATCGATATCGGCAAGAACTCGTTCCACGTTGTTGGCCTTGATCAACGCGGCGCGATTGTGCTGCGTCAGAAGTGGTCGCGTAGTCAGGTGGATGCACGATTTGCCAATATGCCGCCGTGCCTGGTCGGCATGGAAGCTTGTGTCGGCGCGCATCATCTCAGTCGCAAGCTCAGGGTGCTTGGTCACGACGCCCGGCTGATGCCGGCGAAGTACGTGCGACCCTACTCGAAGGGACAGAAGAACGACTTTCGCGATGCGGAGGCGATCGCCGAGGCGGTACAGCGGCCGACGATGAAGTTTGTGGCGACGAAGACCGCCGATCAGCTCGACCTGCAGGCGCTGCACCGGGTGCGGGAACGACTGGTCAGCCAACGCACCGGCATCATCAATCAGATTCGCGCCTTCCTGTTGGAGCGCGGCGTAGCGGTGCGGCAGGGGTTGCGGTTTTTACGTGCCGAGCTACCGCACCTCCTTGCTACACCCCCGGATGTCCTGTCACCACGCATGGTGCGGATTATCGAGGACTTGGCTGGCGACTGGCGCCGGCTCGACGAGCGGGTCGAGAATCTATCGCATGAGATTGAAGCTGTTGCGCGCCAGGATGCCGGTTGCGAGCGGCTGATGAGCGTGCCCGGCATCGGCCCCATCATCTCCAGCGCGATGGTGGCGGCGATCGGCACTGGTGATGGGTTCTCCAAAGGCCGCGACTTCGGCGCCTGGCTCGGACTGGTGCCCAAGCAGATGTCGACGGGTGACCGCACGATCTTGGGCAAGATATCCAAACGCGGCAATCGCTATCTTCGCGTCCTGTTTGTGCAGGCGGCCTGGGTCGTGCTGATCAAGCCGAAGAGCTGGGAGCGCCACGGGCTCAAGCCTTGGATCGAAGCCGCCAAGAAGCGGCTGCACCGCAACGTGCTGGCAATTGCGCTCGCCAACAAGCTGGCCCGCATCGCCTGGAGCGTTCTGGCCCATGGCCGGAACTTCGAAGCGAGGAAGATCGATGAGGCTGCCGCTCAGCCGGCCTGATACTCATTCGATACCGACGATCACAGACAGCGCGTGAGGAGCCTGCGATGACATAATCAGATCGACACGCTTTACCTGCCGAGGTCTGCGAGAGGATGAGAAGAGATGGAGGTTCGGTCTTCCCGGCGCATGCGAACACTGGTGACCCGAATGGCCCGGTTGAGGCCTGTCCGCTAACGAGATCGCACGCGCGCTGATATCCATGATGGCCCGGAGCACGACACACTCCAATTAGAGGCCGGATACATTGATGCAAGACCGTTACCGTCCGATCGACAAAACCTCTTGCGACGCACGGCCGGACCATACATTTGGGTCATGAACGGCCGCGGCACCGATCACATCGAAATGTCCGCTCTCACCCCGAAAGCAGACACCCTCTCCGCGTTCGTCAGGACAGGCCTCAAAACGCAGGAGCACGACAGATTCTGCCAAGTGCAAAAAGACGGCATCGAAAAACCGCGGTGGCCATATCTACTAAAATTTTAATTGTCGGAAAGACTTAAAATCAATTTGCCCGGATTAAGAGATTAAGGCTCGCTTCTGAGCTGTCCCATCTTTGAGAACCCCGGCAGTCGCGGAATGGCCCAGGCACACGGTGGTTAGCGTAACCGATACGCTGTCATTTCCCGCCGTCCGGAAGGCCGGTCGATATTATCGACCCGAGCTTGACGTGCTGCGCCTCGTCGCCTTCCTGTTGGTATTCCTGCATCACGTTTTTTTTCGCGATCCATCGAATCCCCACGTCGCACACACTATCGCAGCGGATGTAGAGTCAAACATCGCCAACGCCTGCGCATTTGGCTTGTGTCTATTCTACTTCCTGAGTTCGTATCTGATAACTACCTTATTGCTGATTGAGTTGAATGAAACCGATGGCATTAATATCAGGGAATTTTATATCCGGCGCATTCTTAGAA
>CAVUCN010000015.1:0-18276 GCA_963739945.1 uncultured Alphaproteobacteria bacterium
TGGCAAATCGCGTCATTTCGCGACGACGCAACAATTCGGTCGCTTTTTGGAGCGAAGCGGACATTCAGCGAGCCGCGAATATTGAACCGGATTTATGAGTACGCGCCCTAGCCCATACGCGGCAAGAAAAATCCCCGGCTGAGAATAGCCGGGGATTCGAGTTGCGCCTCGATCAGACCATCACGGCAGGAAGTCGCGATGCGCGCGAAGATCGATCGCCACGTCGTTGCGGTTGGCCACCTGGGTAACTGCGCCGCCGAAGGCGTTCGTGCCGAGACCGCCGACTGGGTTGAACGTGGCGCTTTGCAGGTTCTCGTAGGTGACGTCCGCACCCAGATAGAACGTCTTGGTCACGTCCCACTGCGTGCGTGCGCCAAAGCCCCATACCTTCCAGTTATTGTTACAGCCGGCGCCGGCAGCCGTGGTCGAGCCGAACGAGGCGCCGTTGCCCTCAATACCGCAGAGCATGTTGTTGGCAGACGAGTTGTATGAGACGGCCAGATAGGCGCCGTAGAATGAAGGTGTGCCAAGCCGGTGTCCAGAAGTGCTCGTAGGCGGCATTGAAACTCCAAGCCGACGTCAACTGGCAGCCGGTAGCGTTGCCGGCGGCAACGGTGCCGCCAAACACGCAATCGCTGTACACACCGTAGGCTTCACCGGCGCCCTTTACGTCGCCAAAGTTGGTCGTGGCCTCGGTATTGGCCATATAGCGCAACGCGCCGCGAGCCACGTTGAATTGGGTTTGGAACCGATCCCCCGGAGAGATCATCGGCAAATTGAGCTTGAAGCCGAAGCCGGCAGCCCAACCCCATTGGTCGCTAGGATGGCTCGTCTCGGGGGGTCGTCGCCGAACAGTAGTTGCGCGTTGACCTCGTGCAGAGCGCCCATGACCTGGGCACCGCCCAGGTTCGGTCGATGCGCAGATTGCCGACGATGTCGCCCGATCTGCCGGCCGCCATAGGCGCCGTCGCCAGGCAGTACCGCACCGGCGCCGCCAACCGAGCTGAGGTAACTGCCGGGCACGACCGTACCGGTCGTGGACGTACCCGTGCTGGCGCCAGCCGAAGTCTGGTCGACGATTTGCGCCGTACGCCGCGCCTCGGTCGCAATGGTCGCTGATATGCCGGCACCGAGCTGCGCCGTGTAGCCCCAAACAAACCAGCCGGCGTCACCGGTATCGGACGCCGGCAGATAGCCGGCGCGATACTGAAAGGACGCGGCATCGTAGTAATCATAGAATGACTGGGAGAGACCGGCCGTCATTCCCGCCCATTGCACGAAGGCGCGGTTGGCGCTGTCGACCAGACTGGCCACTTGCAGGCCGTTGTCGCTGGTGTTGAGTTCGACGGACATGTAGCTGCGAACCGTGCCGTATTCGGTCTGACTGCGGACGTCCGTCGTGATGTAACCGCGAGACCGGAAGGTTGTATTGTTCGTCGTCCGGTTGTTGGCGTTGGCATTGAACGGGCCCCAGACCATGTTGCCGTTGCCGCCATACACCACTTCGCCGCGGACCCAGCCGCCGACTTTGATGCACAGGTCGGTGCCCGGCATGTAGTAAATCCTGCCCCGTAGAGGCTGCGAGATACTTTTACGTATTCGATCGGCTTGGCTTTGACCGGAAGATCAGCTGCTTGCCCCGCGGTTGCCACAACCAAACCGGCTGCGGATCCGAGAAGGACTCTCTTTGCCAATTTCATATGACTACCCCCGATTTTTTGCCGAGGGCGGCTCCCATTGCCAATCAATAGAAGTACCGCCCTACGGTCCCCACGTGCTTCCCGGTCTTCCCAGTCTCCTAAACGCGGACAGCAGACGAGGCTGCCGTTTCCGCAATGCCTTTCTTGAACTCCTGTTCGCTCACGTCGTACTCCCAGGCCGGGAACGACATGGATGCCATTGTCGGCCGGGTCGCGGATGACGCCCGATCGGGGTCTTTGCCGTCCATGACGGCCTTGAGCGATCCAGATAAAGCTTGCGAAGCTCGACGATGCCGTAGTCTCCGAGCGGCAAATCGTGTTCGTTCTCGCGATTGACGATGTCGCCGAGACTGTCGATGATCGTGGCGTCTTCGGAAGCGATAACGCTGGCCATGGTGTAGCCGAGCTCCGGCGCCTCGTTCCCCTCTTTCAACGTACTCCTTGTACGGCTTTATCGGCATGCCTTCCAGGCACGAGCAATCGGATCGCGCTGCGAAGGTGCCCGGGTTATCCGCCGGCTTGAAGACGAGGCGGATCATCAGCGAGTGAGAATCGTCGATCGGGACGCTCCAGCGACAGGAGATCGGCGGCGTGCCGGCGTTGCCAACCAGGTTGCGGCCCTGGCTGCCCCCGGCGCTGATGCCCGGCATCAGCAGGTGATGCTCGCGGTAATTCGCAGACGCCCGGCTTGACCGGACGGTACGCCTTGTGAACCAGGCCCCAGTCGGGTCTCGGTGAAACCCATTTCCGGCTCGACTTCGAGATCGTCCCAGACGTCGGCGTGCAGGAAGCTCACGTGAAGCGGGTCAACGCCATTCTCGGCGCACTGCAGCCAGTTGCAGTTGGCGACACCGGTGATTTTGACGTGGCGCTCACCCTCGGCAGCCAGGAAGTCGAAGTTCGGCAGCAGCGGCAGCCGGATCGTCGCCCATGTAAGCGAAGATGAGCCCGCCAATTTCCTGAACGGGGTACGCTTCTGTTTAACGCTGAGGCGGAAGTTGCTGTCCGAGCCCTCGCTCGGCGTCCGCAACACCGTGCCGTCAGCGTCGAACACCCAGCCGTGGTAGCGGCACATCAGACCCTTTGCATCGCTGTACCGAGACAAAGGTTGGCCCGCCGGTGCGCGCAGTGTGCGTCGAGCAATCCCACGGTGCCGCTCTTGTCGCGATAGAGGACGAGATCCTCACCCAACACCCGCATGAAAGTCGGCTTGGTCTTCAGGTCGGCTGAAATGCCGACCGGTAACCAGTACTTTCGGAATACGTTCCCATCGGCGTACCCTTGCCGACGCGCGTGAGCATCTCATTCTCTTCTTTAGTCAGCATGCGCGGCTCCTTGGGAGCCAAAACGCCGGCTGTCAGCTTGGCGTCCGATTCATCGAACGCCGGATCCCACGATCGCAGCAGCTTCAGCTCGCGCAGCGCCTGCTTGAGGAAGTCGAAACGGTAGTACTTCGCGACCGGGTACTCGGGAAGCTTCCATTCGCGCGTGTAAATGCCGACCTTGCGCTCGTACGCAGTGATGTCCAGTACCGGACCCCAGTCGTTGTGATCCTCTTCCCAGGCGATCTCGGCCAGCTCGTGGTTGACGTGAACCTGGTGACGGAAGAATGCAGTCGATGGTCTCCTTGCGGTTCAGCCGTGCGAACTCGGCGCCGCGCAGCGTCGCCCGGACCATCGCCAGCACCAACTCCGGCTTCTCCTCGATAACGTCGATCGTCGTCGAGAGGCCCGCCTCCGGCAACGCGTACAGGTCGCGCGCCGAAGTCAGACGGCGCCCGCCCATACGGACCGCGATGTTCCAGTGCGGCGGATCGCAACAGACCGCGTCCAGTTCGCCTTTCTCGAAAAGCGAGAGGCGATAACGCTCTGTATCTGGTGGCTTGCCGCGGCTATCGACCCAGGTCACGTCGTCCGGGTCGACGCCGAAGTGCCGCAGCACGATCGTGGCATCGATGCTCGAGCCGCCCTTGCGGTCCGCTCCGAGCCGCTTGCCTTTGAGTTGGACGGATCTTCGATGTTCGGCTGGGCGACGAAAACGTGGGCCGTGCAGTTCGCGATCGAGACGACGTTGACCTCGGAATCTCGTCCCCGCTTTTCGCGCACTGAGCGGAACATCGGGGAACCGCCCGGCGACGAAAGACGACCTTTCCCTCTTTTCGCCACTGGTGGCGCGGGTGCAGAGCATCTGGGATGCCCAGCACCCCTTCGAGGGTCACGTCGAGACCTTCTTCGCGGAAAAATCCCTTGTCGTGGGCGACCCACAACGGCGTTAGGTTCATCGGAAACGCCGGCCCGTAGATGACGATCTTCTCGCCGAAACGACTTCATTCAACCTCCAAGTAGCCTTCCAAGTAGCCTCGGACTCGAGCAGGCTGACCCCTTGATCTCGCCCGCAACCGGGAATTCGACGTCGCTCCGCTTCCGGCGTGGAGCCCCGCTTCAGCAAGCTAGAAAACCTGGCGCATAAACGCCAAAAGCATTTTCAGATGGTCATATCGGCGGGAGAGATATCCCGGACGATGGATTTATTTGGCTGTTTGGCGGTGGCGCTTAGCCGGCAGTTGTGTCAACCCGCGCAGCAGATGCTCAAGGCATTGCTCCAGCTGCGCCGGAAGCTGATCAGGACGCCGCACCAGCCGGCATATCGACCGACTGCCGAGGAATGAAAGGAACCGCCGCGATCTGGCGCTGCTCGATCTCGCGCTGCGCAACGATACGTGGCAAGATCGCCACACCGGCGCCGGACAGTACCAGGTATTTCACTGACTCGATGTCGTCGCAGTCGGCGACAATGTCGGGGGTCAGTCCTTGCGCGGCAAATTCCCTCAGTACCGCTTCACCGTGCCCGACCCGCGGCTCATTGATAATGAGCGGGCCGCGGCCCAGCTCCTGGGCGCCGACTTCCTCGGTGCGACTGACCAAAGTATGGTCATTCGGCAACAGAACCACGACGTCACTTGCCGTCGCCAGGCTGCGCCACGACAGCTTGTAGACCGATCCCTTGATTTCACCGGCGAACAGGAAACCGACATCGAGCCGCTGCTGGTGCAGAAGGCGCTGCACGCGCCGACTGGTGCCGGTTATGACTTCGAAGCGAACACGCCGCCCGACCGCCAGCAGTGCTTGAAAGATTTGCGGAGCAAAAACTGCGCTAGCCCCGAGTTAAGGCCGACGCGGATTTTGAGACCGGGCGTGCCGCGAAGCTCGTCGGCGAGGTCGCTCAAGCCCGCTATCCCGAACACCACGGTCTCGGCGGCTTCCAGGAAAGTCAGACCGTTGATGCTCGGCGCGACACCGTGTGCGTTTCGGTAGAACAGCGCGAAGCCGAGTTCCTCCTCGAGTTGGCGCACTTGGTCGCTCAGCGACGGTTGGGAAACGTTCAGCTTCTCCGCGGCGCGGCTAAAGCTGCGCTCCTTCCAGACTGCATTGGCATAGCGGAGCTGGCGGTCGTTCAATCGCACCTCGGTCCGGCCGGGTTCCATGGACTAGAAATCATGGACTAGTAATCATGGACCAGAAATAAACCTATACACGTATTATAGGCAAAACCGATACGCTGCCAGTTTTGGTCATGCTCGGATGACGTCGGTTGATCTCAGAGCCGACCTTTATCGCATTTGCAGTATTCAAAAAGCCTATCCGACTATCCGAAAATCCTGCTGGCTTCCCTGCCTGGACGATCCTAGCCTCGATGATGGGTCGAGCCGCGGAGGCTAACGATCGTAGAGCGTTACGCAGCGCCGAGCCTACGCATGTCGACTTATGAACTGAACCGGGCCATCCATCGTGTCTACACCGACCGGAGACAACACGATGGCGTTTCGCCGCGGCGAATATCAAGGTGCTCGACGGCTTTGATCTGACGCCGGAAGAGCACGCTGCGCTGATCGGACGCGACTTTCCGCAGTTGTGGGCCCTGGACGTCCACCCCATCCTGTTGTTTCATCTCTCGGCCGTGCTCAATCCGCGCGAGTGGTACCTGCGCGAGGTTGTACCGAAGATCAGGGACGTGCCAAATTACTGGTACGACTATTACGCTCGCCCAGGCTGGCTTGAATGATAAGATTTCCGACGCCGAACCTGCATAGGGCGGGCCGGCATGGCGACAATCGAGCAGTCGACCGAATTCGGTGACCAAACGACGTCCGCGGATCGGGCCGCGCGTGGGCCAGCTGCACATCGCACTGTGGCGGCTGCTGGTCGGGATCATGCTGGTCGCGGCCTGGCCGCTGATCGCGCGGCTCGCCGGCCAGAATTTCGTGCCGTCTCCGCTGCAGACGCTGGCGGCCGCGGTCCAGGTCTTCTCCGATGGATCGGTACCGCGCGCGGCACTCAGCACCATTTACGTGTTCCTGATCGGCTATCTGCTCTCGATCGTGTTCGCGGTTCCGCTCGGCCTGCTGATGGGCGGGTTGCGCGTCGTCGGCGCCGCGCTCGAACCCTACATGGACGCGCTGAGCGCGATGCCGCGGGTCTCGTTCATCCCGCTCATCATCATCTTCCTCGGACTCGGCTACGAGGCGAAGATCTGCGTCGTGTTTCTCGGCGCCATGATCCCGATCCTGGTCAATACCTATACCGGTGTGCTCAACAGCGATGGCGACCTGATCGAGATGGCGCGCTCGGCTGGCGCCACCGACCTGCAGATCTTCCGAAAGATCATGCTGCCGGGCGCGATGCCCTACATCATCGCCGGCATGCGGGTCGGAGCGGCGCTCGCTTTGATCAACACGGTGGTGGCCGAACTCTACACCGCCGTCGACGGATTGGGCGGCCTGCTCGCGATCTACGGAAACACCTTCCGGATGGCGCCCTACTTCGTGGTCGTCTTCGTGCTGGGCGCGATCGGGCTCGGCACCATGCAATCGCTCAAATTCATCGAGCGGCGCGTCATGCGCGGCCGCGCGCGCGAATAACCCCCAGGGCAGTACGCACAGGACCCATGGCCGAACTCGTTGCCGTCATCGCATCGACCCACAATCCCAGGATCTTCTGGGACCGCGACCAAGCCGACCAGCACGATCTCGAAGCGATGGAAGCGAGCTTTCGCCGGGTGCGGGACATGCTGGCGCGACGCAAAACCCGACGTGATCGTCGCGATCGCGAACGACCATCTCGACAACTTCTTCTTCGACAACATGCCGACCTTCGCGGTCGCGACCGGACCGGTGGCGGAGGGGCCGTTCTGGTACGAGTCGGAAATCATGCTCGCTGCCGAAATACCGGGCGAACGTTTCGCTCGACTTGGCGCAACACGTTCTTCGCAGCGGGATCGAGCAGGGCATCCAGTTCTCGCAGGTGCATGACTTCCTGATCGACCACGCGTTCACGCTGCCGCTGTCCTATCTGCGCCCGGAGGCCGATCTCGGCCTGGTGCCGATCATGACCAACGCGTTCGGCTATCCGATGGCGGCCAACCGCCGCTGGTACGAGCTCGGTCAGTTCCTGGTGCGGGCGATCCGGGACTGGCCCGGTCGCGAGCGGGTCGCGGTGCTCGGCTCGTTCAATCTCAACGTCGAAGTCGGTGGTCCCAAAGCCGGCAAGTACAAGCCGCAGTTCGCCAACTGGCTGGTCGAGCGGATGCGGCTGGGTGCGCGCGACGAAATACTCGAGACGCTGACGGTCCCCCGCCTCATCGAGGAGGGCAACTCGACCGCCGAGTTCCTCAACTACGTCACCGTGCTGGGCATGATGGAGGACATGCCGCCGAGCTTCCTCTTCCATCAGCCGGTGCGGGGAGTCGGAACCTGCCCGCTGGCGTTCTGGAAGCTGGCGTGAAGACTGCGCCGACGTCAGGAGGCATTGGATGTCGACGTATGCGAGCGGGCAATCATTCTGCGGCGGACGGCCATCCGCGCGCTGGCCGTTGCGCTGCTCGCTGTGGGCAGCGCCGCGACCGGGGCAACGCCGTTCCGCATCATCGTCACCGAGACCGAGATCCCGCTGGTGCCGAACTCGGTGATCGATCTGGCCGACCGGCTCGGCTTCTACCGCCAGGCCGGCGTCGAGGTCGAGCTCCTGCGCGTGCAGCAGACACCGTCGGCGGTCGCGGCATTGCATTCCGGCCAAGGCCAGATGGCGAATATCGCGCTCGATGCAGCGCTGCAGCTCGTCGCCCGCGACCAGATGACGCTCAAAGGCGTTGTCTCGCCCGACAAATCGCTGCCGTTCGTGATCGCCGCGAAGAAGGACTACACGACGCCGAAGCAGCTCGAAGGCAAAGTGTTCGGCGTCGCGCGCATCGGCAGCGTCGATTACACGCTGAGCCGCATGGTGCTCGCCAAGCTCGGCGTCAACCCGGACCGCCTGCAATATCTCGCCGTCGGCCAGCCGCCGGTCCGGGCCGCCTCCTTGATGGCGAGCCGGATCGACGCGACCGCGGTGTCGATCGGAATGTGGACCAGCCTGGCCGACAAATCGGCGCGTGACCCTGATGATCGACCAGCCGGACTTTCTACAAAGCAGCGCCCTTCGTCACCAAGCTCAACGTGGTGACCGAGGAGGTCATGCGGACACGGACCCGGGAGGTGCAAGGGGTGGTGCGCGGCATGATGATGGCGTCGCGCGCCTTCGCGGCCGATCCCGGACTTCTGGGTCGATGCGATGGAGAAGGCGCGGCCGGACTGGAAGCGCGCCGATCTCGAGACGCTCGCCGACAGCTACCGTTTCAACTGGTCGGTCAACGGCGGATTGAACCTGACCGATCTCGGATTCACCACCGACGTCCTCTATCACGAGCCCGGAGTGGCGGGACCTCAAGCGGATCGCGCCGAAAGATTGGATCGAGACGCGCTTCGTCGACGCCGTGCTGGCCGACAGCGGCACGGCGCCGACGGTCGACCCGATCGGCCGGTGACGGACATCCCGCGATGAATTGCAGCGAACCTGATGATTCCGGACCGCAAGCAGCGCCTGCTGCCACGATGCGCGATGTCTCGAAATGGTTCCGGCGGCCGAAAGCCGATACCGGCGTGCATGCGCTGGACGGCATCACGCTCGACATCAGGCCCGATACGTTCGTGAGCCTGGTCGGCCCCTCGGGCTGCGGCAAGACCACGTTGCTGCGGATGCTCAACGGCCTCATCCTGCCCGACGCGGGCCAAATCCTCGTCGACGGCGAGCCGCCGGTGCCGGGCCCGCACATGGGCGTGGTGTTCCAGTCGTTCCGGCTGATGCCTTGGCGCACCATCCGCGCCAACGTCTATTTCCCGCTCGAGGTCCACGACGTGCCGCGCCGAGAATGCGAGGCGCGCGCCGACTTCTATCTCGCCATGATGGGATTGCGCGGCTTCGCCGAATCCTATCCGCATGAGCTGTCGGGCGGAATGCAGCAGCGCGCGGCGCTCGCCCGCGCGCTGATCGCCCAGCCGGCCTTCCTGCTGATGGACGAGCCGTTCGCGGCGCTCGACGCACAGACGCGCGAATTCATGCAGATCGAGGTGATGAAGCTGCGCCAGACGCTGAAAAGCGTCGTCATCTTCGTGACCCACAGCGTCGACGAGGCCGTGCTGCTGTCCGACCAGGTGGTGATGATGCGCCCGCGCCCGGGCCAGATCGCCGAGGTCGTCGATGTGAACCTGCCGCAACCGCGATGGGAATACGACGTGCGCGCGACGCCCGAGTTCGCGGCGCTGCGCCACCGTCTCTGGGAAGGCATCAAGACGATGGTCCTCAACGATCCGCAGTCGGAATTCTATCAACGCGAACGGGCGGCCGTGAGCGCGGCTTCGGATTGAAAGCGATTGGGGCACCGCAATGGCGCGGCAGCGGCTACTGGCGCCGCGGCCCTGCAGCCATCCCACGAACTTCACAAAAACTGAGCGGGAACTGATTCCCGAAACTGGCTCGATTCGTACTATATGAGCCCCAAGCCGGATTAGCTCAGCGGTAGAGCAGCGGTTTGTAAATCTCTTTCGACTGTATCGGCTGGTGCGATCCCATATCCGACAGTCGCTTTTCGCTTGTCGTTACGGGCATTCCAACGCCTGCTGATATTGCCTTGTTTCGGTTGGTATTCGCTCGTCCGGTGGCAATTCGGCTGCAAAATCACCTCGCCCACATTGCGCCGACGCCTTCACAGTTTGCTTTTGTCGTTTGCGAATGGATGAACCCTATATTGAGATTACGCACGACCCTTTGCGATGCAGGCGCAAAAGTCTCGTAAATGGCTCCGGGTCGCCAGTTAAGTTCTGTTCCGCTGGGCGCAAAGAAGTGACAGGCGAAGCTGATATCTTTAATGGGCTTCTTTTCGGAGTTGCTGATAGTAACGTCGACAATCCCGACGCTATCAAAACCTCCCTTTCGCCAGTCCTTAAGACCGAGCGTGAAGTTTGGCGTTCTGGCCGCGTCTCGGCGGTCATTTTCAGCGAGCGTATCATCAATCTGTCGTAGCTGCGCAAGCAGCGGCTCGGCTTCTTTGCAACGAGACGTTCCATACGTCGCGATCAATCCGTAGATCGCTTCACCGTTACGTTTAATCGTCACGTCTCGTTTGTTGGTGAAGTCGGCAATTATAGCTTTCGCCGACGCAATGGCCTTATCGGGGGCGGACAGCGGCGTATCGCCCGGAATTATTGTGTAGGTAGGTTTGGGCCGATCGCAAAAGCTAGTCGCCTCACTCGATGCGCTAATCGACGCGACTTTATCGCCTTTTACTGTCGCATCGCCCTGAGGTCTTGAGGCGACAAAATAGACAAGCAGCCCCACCGCCATAAGGACGACTATTGTTATACGCATGAAGCTTCCCCAAGCTTCACCAAATATATCACGAGATTGAACCGGCTAGCGATTTAGTGGACGCGGCAACGCTACGCCATGCTCTTTCGCGAGAACTTGGATTTGAGCGCGAATGCGCTTTGCAGATTCTTCGAATGGCATATCCGATGCTCAGATTTAAGTGTAAGTGGTTGATATTACGGTGTTTATTGTCACCAGGCTTGTTTATTGTCGACAGGACTGACGATCTCAAATGTCATCGGTCCAGCCATCTATTCGCACTTCATATCCGGTCGCTCCTTCCACAAGCTCCAGATAAATCCTGGGCCCAAAAACTTGAACTGCCTTTGTATCTACTGGACCTAAAAATCGAACTGGTTCCTTTGGACCTAATTCCTCGGACGCGCAGCCTCCATTTATCGCACCTTTCTTTTCTCGGCGCATCATTCCTGCCATCCCATAAAGGAGCTTTGCATGAATGATTTGGTTTTAGCCATCATGCAACTAGGCCGCGTACTCATAAATTCAGGGCAGTAACTGCGGTTCGTGAATGTCCGCTTCGCTCCGAAAGCGACAGAATTGCTGCGTTGCCACGAAATGTCGCGATGGGCCAGTAGGCGACATCACCGCCAGTTCGCTACGATAAAGAGGCCGCCAACTGGAGGGACCTATCCCAATGCATTGCGAGCAGGAATCCAAGGCATCCAAGCGCTACAAGCGCCATGCCGACCATGACGAACGCTCGTTCGGGGATGCGGGGATCGGGCATGTGCGTAGCGCAAACGATGAGGCCCCAGCCGGGGAGCCGGGGCCTCAGAGGACAACTTGGGTTTTAGCACTAGCGGGCGCAGCCTAACTTATAGGCAATCGCCGACACAATGCGACGTATTCACCTCTCAGATTTACCCACAATTGGTTGCAGGAATCTGGACGGAAAGTTACTTGGCTCGGCCCACCAAAAGGGGACCACCCCTCATTTCAAAAGGGACCGGCCTTTCGGGTGAGATATCAAAACGGGCCAGCACCCATTTTTGGCGCAACAATCAATAGCGGATGTCGCCGGCGCGGAATTGCGAGAAAGACTCGAAAATCCTCTTAAGTTTCAATGGGGGACCGTTGAGGCGGAACTACCGCCATCAACCGTCGACGGATTTGACGTTACGTTGCTCATCGATCTGTGCAACGCGATTATTGTGGCTTAGGCCAATGGGTCTATTTCAAAACGTTACAATCGCATTGCCGCCGCCCGCGAAAACGACCAAAGAGGCCGCCAACTGATGGGGTGGATGGCCCCCTGACGGCGTCGACGTGCCAATCTGGTGGTCGTCGAGGATCAACAGCAACGGAAACCATCCATGAGCGAGGTTACAACGATTGACCTGGGACCTGGCCAAGAACGTCTTCCAGGTGCATGGGGTAGACGAGACCGGCACAGTGGTCGTGGGCAAACGGCTGCGACGTGGCCAGGTCGCTGGGTGCTTCGCTAGCTCGCCGCCGTGTCTGATCGGCATGGAAGCCTGTGCGACGGCGCGTCACTGGGCTCGCGAACTGACAGCGCTAGGTCATGCGGTGCGTCTGATGCCGCCGCAGTACGTGAAGGCCTACGTCAAACGCAACAAGAACGACGCAGCCGATGCCGAAGCGATCTGTGAAGCGGTAAAGCGTCCGTCGATGCGTTTCGTACCGGTGAAGACGATCGAGCAGCAATCAGCGCTGGTGATGCATCGCGCCCGCGATCTGCTGATCCGCCAGCGCACAATGGTCGTCAATGCGCTGCGTGGGCTCTCTGGCCGAGTACGGTCTGGTCGAGGCGCAGGGCTTGCACAAGGTGGCCGGCCTGATTGCGATTGTCATGGACGACAGCGATAAGCGCATACCGGTAATGGCTCGTCAGGCGCTTAAGATGCTTACCGGCCAAATCAATGAACTGCAGACGCGCATCTCTGCGCTTGAGACACAGGTGCTGGCTGACAGAACAATCCGGTGAGCCAGCGCTTGGCAACGATCCCCGAGGAGTTGGGCCGATCATCGCCACCGCGATTGCAGCAACCGTTGCAGATGCGAGCGTGTTTCGCAGCGGCCGAGAGTTTGCTGCCTGGCTCGGGCTGGTGCCAAGGCAGAGCTCAACTGGTGGCAAGGCACACCTCGGTGGGATTAGCAAACGAGGGGATAGTTATCTACGCCGTCTGCTCGTCAACAGCGCACACACAGTGTTGCTTTGTTCGAAGATGGCCAAGGTCGATCCCTGGATCGTGTCGCTGCGCGGCCGAAAGCCGCGACTTGTCGTTGCGGTAGCTTTGGCAAACAAGATGGCGCGTGTGACTTGGGCCATTATGAGCAAACACGATACCTATCGACGCACCGCAGTGGCAGCATGATTGCTGAACTACGGCGCGGCGCAAGCTTGCGAGAGCAAAACGTGATGGCATAGTCGGTCGACCCGACGGATCGAGAGAAGCCTGGCCGCCTCAGAGGGATCTCAAATCCCGGCCAACTGATAAGGCCTCGACCCGCCGGAACTCCATCAAGGCCAGCGGTTCATGTAGCCGCACAGAAAGGCCGGACACATGACCGCAAGTGACCTCTACGCCTCACGCAAAAAGCTCTTGCATGACGGGGGCCATCCACACATGAGGCGGCCTACCGTGCTACGTTGTTAAATGGATTGGCAGCAGATCATCCCAGTTATCATCGTGGCTGCCTTGGCCGCGTTTGTGTTGACGGCGCTCTATAAGGGCCGTGCCAACTGAGGCGGCCTATGGTGGTTGCGATGCTGCGGATACCGAGGCGGTATAGCCATTTTGTGTTTGGTGTCATTCAATCCGGACTGACCAGCTTCATCGCGGCCGGTATTGCAAGCTGGTCGCTTTTAGGAAGGCGGCCGGTTTCTCCAGAATTGGATGGCATCCTGGCTGATCTCATGGATCGTGATGCTACCCGCCGTTTTGTTTGCCGCTCCTGCCATTAGGCGGCTTGCGCTGGCGCTCACCCGTGAGGACTAACCGGAGTTGCCAACGACTTACTGCCAGAACGTGACGATACTGCCGCCTACAACGATAAGCGCGCCGCCGACTAGTACCGGCACGGCTGGGAGGACGCCAAAAACGGCAAAGTTCACGATTTGCCAGACAATGAAAAGGGTCGCGATGTAGAGGCCGACGATCCGACCAAATTCCACCGCCGGTAGATTGACGAAAACGCCGTAGCCGAACAGGAACATGGCGCCGACAAGAAACAAAGCTACCCTGAGCGGAAAGGCCCCTTGGCGCAACCCCAGACGCACCATCGCGTCGCCGCAAGCTTCCAGCGTTGTGGCGACAATCAAAAAGACGAAAATCGACGGGATCATTCGGGTCATATCGGCTCCGGGAGAAAGCGCGACAGTAGCCTGCGAGTTGGCGGCCGCAATAGAAACCGGCCGGTCAAAGGGTCCACCCTGGTAATTCGATGGCTGGCCACTTATGGGAGAGTATAATGACTGCGAATGATCGCCCGCAGGTAACTAAGAAAGGCCACGAGCATGGCAACACTGGTCAGTCGGGCGGCTTAAAGCTCATGACAGGGATCGGACCGCAGCATACGTCGGCGACCAAGATTTGGTTTGGGAAGGCCAGTAACCCGCCTGGCTTCCGTTCATTGCCGCATCACCACGGCGAGGCGGAAACCGGCGCTTATGTCCTCTCAGGATGCGCCCGCGTCTACTTCGGCAAAGACTTCCAAGAGTATATCGATTTATCGGAGGGCGATTTTATGTTCGTCCCGCCTCTCATCCCACATCTCGAAGTCAACATGAGTACAACAGAAGAACTCTGGTGGCTGGCCTGCCGTACGCCGGAGAACATCGTAGTAAATCTTCCCAATGTTGAAGACTCTTCACTCGTTGGCTATCGCCGAGCCTAATGCTGGACTCGTGAATGCGATTTAGCGGCAAGCTGTGAGACCTACGTGACTCCTGCAATGTCTGAGTTGGGTCAGTTACGACGGAGATAAGCCGCCTCCAGCGCCGCTCCATGTCCGCTGTGCGCCCGAGAACGACCTAATTATTTCGTCGCAGCGAAACGACGCGATGGGCCAATAGCGACGCATTGCGCCGGTGTCCGCCATGTTCGTATGGTTCATTTGGTCCTAAGGCGTGAGCGTCCTCGCCAATCGCAGTCCGAGATGGCCGACACGTACGTCGGTCGCGTATCTGTAACGGCTCGCCGAGCGGGCGAACCGTGGCGCAAACAGCCATGACCCGGCACGCACGACGTGGCGCTCACAATCCTCGCTGCCCCAGGCGATGTCGTCGGTCGGCGCCCCCTGGTAATTGTCATGATAGCAGTCCGCCAGCCATTCCCACACATTGCCGGCCATATCATAGAGCCCGAAGGCGTTAGACTTAAAAGTCCCGACTGGTGCCGATCCTTTCCGGTCCCATTGGCTGCCGCAACCGTCGCAATTGGCGTTGCCGACGCCGACTTCTTCACCCCAGAAATAGGCGCTCGTCGTTCCGGCGCGCGCTGCATACTCCCACTCCGCTTCTGTAAGCATGCGATAAGGCTTGCCGGTCATTTTGGCGAACCATTCCACGTATTGGAGAGCATCCCGCCAGGTGACGTTGATGACTGGCCTGGTACCCCGACCATAGCCACCGTCGGGCGCCGCGACACACCCGCCGACGGCAACGCAGGCATCCCACTGATCAAATGTCACGTCGAATTTCGACACGGCAAAGGGCTTGGCTATCCTCACCTCATGGGCGGGGCCTTCATTGTCGAAGTGGCCGTTTTCAGTCGCCGGCGATCCCATCGCGAACGTGCCGGCCGGGATGACAATCATGTCAGGGCAGTCTCTGGCGCATTCCTTGAAACTGTCGGATGGCCGGAGTGCGTATTCGGCCGCCGCACTGAGGTACGTATGGCCGCACTTGCGCGAGCATGTATGGTCGCATGGTGAGGAACCAGTTTATCCGGCCTTTGAGATAGTCCTGGTTGATCCAACCAATGAGGCCACCGATGACTGCCAGCAGTAGCGCGTAGATTGCCGCTTGCACTTGCCGCACGCGGCGGCGCTGAAACCTGCGCTCACGCTCAGCGCGGCGATACACCTCGTCGGGGCGAGCCCGATAAGCCGGGCGATTACCTTGGCGAGCGCAAGATCGATCCCGTCGCCTTCTTCCGCAGATCGGCGGCAAAAGGTCGCTGGCGGCCGCGACCGTCGCGTCATCGCCAGTCGCCAAATTCGGCGGGAAGCACTCTTTCATCGGATCGCCCTGAGCCACCCCTCACGATCAGCGGAATCACCGGCCGGTCGGGATGCCGCGCCTTGAATTGCCGCAGTTCCTCGTTGACGAATTTGCTGCGCGCCGCATCGGGCGAACCGAGAACGATCAGCGCTGCCGATTGGTCGAGCGCCTCGATAGTGGCGTCCGTCAGCGAACGACCGGCCTCAAATTCCAAGCGATCTCGGAATATCGGCCGCAGTGTTTCCGGAATCGGCCACGCGGGGTCTCGCGTCCGATCAGATCCTTGTCGAACCGAAAGCCCTCCAAGCGTCCGTGAACTCGCTTCGCAATGGGTGTGTCGGCATGGCTGTAGGACAGAAAGGCCCGATACTTGAGCGGTCGCGTCATGCTCGCTTTTTCAAAGAGCGTTCGTCGGGACGACCACGGGACGCAACTCGTTTGGCAGGCTGCAAAGACTTCACCGAGGCGGCGCCAATCTACTCATCGCTTTCTGCCCAAAGCGGCGGTAACTTGCGGCAGCAGCACGGCCGCGACGTGTGCATGGGCACCGGCGGTAAGATGAAAGCCGCCTTCCTGATAGTCGCCCTTGGCGGAATGCATGGCGCCGGCAATGCTGATGTAGTGCGCCTGAATGGGGACTGCGCCATGGGCGCGAATGCGGGCTGCGATCGCCGCTCCGTTGGCGGCGGTCTGCGCCTCGGAAATTCCATGCTTCTGATCGTTGTCCTTTCCTAGATCGAAGATCACGACCTTGGTTCCCGAGCTTATTGCACTATCGGCGCGGCTTAGAATGCCAGCGCTGGTGTCGCCGTTTACAGCTGCGACCGTGATGGTCACGTCGTACCCCTTGGACCGCAACATTCGTTCCAGTTGCGCCGGCCACGCTGCTGCGGCGCCGACGCCCGCGCCATTGGTGTTGCTGGCTCCCGAGCGCTACGATACGAATTGGTTCGGCCCATGCCGCGTTACACAGCCCAAACAACGCCAGCGTCAGTGTGCAGATGAGCAGACGTCTTCGGTCTCTTGCTCTATACTTTCGCGCCGCGCCGACACGCATCGGCAAGCTGGCTGTAAAATGATTCCTCATAGCGTCCCCCATATTGATCGAAATCGTCGATGAACTGCATCCAGAAGAACACTGGAATTTTTGAGTATTTGGACGGCAACATTGGTCTGTGTCAATGCGACGACTACGGCCCCAGAGTTGGCATTGAAAGATAGCGTTGTCAGAATCCGTTACATATTGAAGCAACGCGATGGGTCATTAAGCCACGTCGCGCTCTCAAATCAGAATGTCTGCTCCACCCCAAAGGGCGAACATTTTTCGGCGCCGCAGCGAATGACGCGAAGGGCCAACAACTGCCTCCGCGCACAACAGTTCGTGTAGAATTCACGGAAAGCTGCCAGCAGCGAGATGCCGAAATCCCGATCATCGCGATGGGGCAGCCATGGTGCTGTCGGCGGGCGTTCCAGCTTCATCATCAGATAACTGAGCGTCGTTGCGCGAACTACGCGACGACACCGAGGGCATCATGAAACTTCCACGTCGACGATTTCTGCATCTGGCTGCAGGCGCTGCCGCGCTGCCGGCTGCGTCGCGCATCGCGAGGGCGCAAACCTATCCGGCGCGGCCGGTGCACTTGATCGTCGGCCTCCCGGCCGGTTCCACGCCCGACATCCTTGCGCGCCTTGTCGGTCAATCGCTATCGGAACGGCTCGGTCAGCAATTCGTCATTGAAAACCGACCGGGCGCCGGTGGCAATCTCGGCACCGAAGTCGCCGTGAGAGCGCCGCCGGATGGCTACACGCTCCTCTTGGTCCTTTCGGCCTATGCGGTCAACGCGACGCTTTACGACAAACTCAGCTTCAATTTTCTCCGCGACATCGCACCAGTCGCGAGTATCGCCGACACTCCTTTTGTCATCGTGGTCAATCCATCGGTTCCGACCAAGACGATTCCCGAGTTCATCGCCTACGCCAAGGCCAATCCGGGCAAGCTCAACATGGCGTCGAGCGGTAACGGCACCGCGCCGCATGTCTTCGGCGAGCTGTTCAAAATGATGACCGGCGTTGACCTGGTTCACGTCCCGTATCGCGGCAGTTTTTGTGCCCGATCTGCTAGGCGGAAGTGTGCAGGTAGCGTTTAGCCCGATACTTTCGTCGATCGACTACATTCGAACGGGCAAGCTGCGCGCCCTTGCGGTGACCACCGCGATGCGTCAGGAGGTATTGTCGGATATCCCGACCGTGGCCGACTTCGTGCCGGGCTACGAGGCGAGCACCGTCAACGGGATAGGAGCCCCGAGAGCCACGCCCACCGAGATCGTCGACAAACTCAACAAGGAGATAAATGCGGGGCTCGCCGATCCCAAGCTGAGGGCCAGGCTTGCCGACATCGGTGCCTCGGTGCTTGTGGGCTCGCCCGCCGATTACGGCAAACTCATCGCGGAAGAAACCGAGAAGTGGGCCAAGGTGATCAAGTTCGCGAACATCAAGCCGGAGTGATCCGGGCAATCCCAGCCGGATATTCCATAGTGCCCGTTACGCGACTTCTGCAAGCTCCGTGTCCGCTTATGATGGCCAATCGCCGACATGATCGGGCGCCTTCGCATAGTCTTCGAGCAATCGCTGA
>CAVUCN010000016.1:0-295663 GCA_963739945.1 uncultured Alphaproteobacteria bacterium
ACGCCAGTCTCGAACATCCATGCATTGTTCCGATTTACGAAGTGGGCGAATGCGATGGCGCTTGTTACTTCAGCATGAAATTCGCTGAAGGCGGCCAGCTTGATGAAGTTGTCAGGCGCGCACCCATGTCGATCCGGCAGGCGGTGGAACTTATCACGAAAGTGGCCCGCACCGTGCATTACGCGCATGAACACGCCATTCTGCATCGGGACATCAAGCCCGGGAACATTCTGCTCGACGCAAACGGTGAACCGCATCTGACAGACTTCGGATTAGCGCGCTTGCTGGAAACCAAAGCAGCATCACGCACACTCTCGATGTACTAGGCACGCCCAGTTACATGGCACCTGAACAAGCTGTCGGAAACAACGCCGCTGTTAGCAGCGCCACGGATGTCTATGGACTTGGTGCGGTTCTTTACCAACTGCTTACCGGTCAACCGCCCTTTGCTGGCGGAACAACATATGAGACGATCAAGTTACTGCTCGACACCGAGCCGCGGCAGCCGCGCCTGCTGAATCCGAAAATAGATCGCGACCTCTCCACAATCTGTCTCAAGTGCCTCCAGAAGGATCCGCAGCGCCGCTACGCTTCCGCCCTCGCGCTGGCCGAAGACCTTGAGCGCTGGCTAAAACACGAGCCAATCCAAGCGCGACGCGCTGGACTTCTTGCTCGTGGAAAAAAATGGGTGCGAAGGAAGCCAGCTATTGCTGCCGTGATCACGTTGTCGCTCGCACTAATAGCCACGGTCGGTGTGATCGTTTGGAAAAGCGACCTATTCCGCCTTCCCGCAGCAGCTGGAATCGCGGTGCTTCCATTTGAAAATCTGAGCAACGACAAGGAGGACGCCTCCTTTGCTGATGGCGTTCAGGACGACCTTTTGACGAAGCTGGCGAAGATTGCCGCTCTCAAGGTCATCAGCCGCACTAGCGTGATGGAATTTCGCGGCAAGCACAATACGCGTCAGATCGGCGATGAGCTGGGCGCATCCCACGTATTGGAAGGCAGCGTCCGCAAGACGGGAGCCTGGCTTCACATAAACGCCCAGTTGATCGACGCCCGCACCGATTCGCACGTCTGGGCAGAGGAATATGACCGCGATTTGAAAGACACGTTCGCGGTCCAGAGCGAGATCGCACAAAAGGTCGCAGAGCGCCTTCACGCCAAAATTTCGCCGGCTGAAAGACAAGCTATAGAGCGCCCACCAACGGCCGATCTGACAGCCTTTGATCTTTATAGCCGCGCCAAAAATCCCATTCTGGCCTGGAATTCCAGCAGGTACGAGAAAGGGTATTTGTTGCAAGCGGCCAATCTGCTAAACCAGGCTGTTGCGCACGATCCAACCTTTTTCCAGGCGTACTGCCAACTTGCCTGGGTTCATGACCATCTTTACTTCTATCGGTTCGACCGCACTTCCGAACGTCTGGCGTTAGCTAAAGCAGCGATCGAGGCAGCGTCTCGGTTACGTCCCGATGCGGGCGAAGCACACCTCGCCCGTGCGCAGCATCTTTATGAAGGATACTTCGATTATGATGGAGCCTTGGCCGAACTGGGAATTGCTCACCAAAGCCTGCCCAATGACGCTCGGTTATTCGCACTCAAGGGTTACATTGAGCGTCACCGCCCGGGTGGTAATCAAGAAGAGGCGTTACGCTATTTCGAGCGCGCAATTGAGCTCGACCCACGCAACAGCATCTTGCTGCGGCAGGTCGCCTTTAGCTATAACTATCTTCGGCGCTATAAGGAGGAAGAAGGAGTTGTGGATCGCGAGTTGGCGATCAGGCCAAATGACGTCTATTTAAAAGCGTCGCGCGCGTTCGTGGAACTGGACTGGAAAGCAGATACCCGGCCCCTGCATGAATTGATCGATTCAATTCGAGCTACGAATCCTGGCGAGATTCCAGATATCGTCGATAAATGGCTCACCTGCGCTTTGGCCGAACGCGATGCTGCTGCCGCTGACAATGCTTTAGCGGCGCGCGGCGAAAGAAGTTTTGGTAACGAGGTGGTAAAATACAGTCCGCGCTTTGTAGAAGGTCTCATCGCTCAGATGAAACAAGACGATGCCAAAGCACGCGCCGCTTTCACTCTTGCGCGCGCGGAACAGGAGAAACTGGTTCGCGCCGATCCTGACGATGCTGGTGCTCTAAGCGTGCTTGGTTTGATGGACTCCGCACTGGGACGAAAAGAGGAAGCCCTGCGCGAGGGCCGACGCGCCGTGGAGCTGCTTCCGGTAGAAAAGGATGTGACCAACGGCGCGCGTATGATCGTGGGTTTGGCGGAATCGCTGCATCGGTTGGTGACAGAGCTCTCGCCTGCGAACAGCTTGCGCGGGCCATCTCGCCTTCCGACCTCGCCGTCAGTTATGGCCAATTGAAGCTGCTGCCCTTCTGGGATCCGCTGCGCGGCGATCCGCGCTTCGAAAAAATCGTCGCCACCCTCGCGCCAAACTGAATTTAACCACGGATTGCGCGCCCGCCTACATCGCTACGCGAAGCGTTGAGGCCAGGGATAACACGGACAAAAACGAAATTTACGAAGCGTTAACCACGGATGGACGCGAATCACCATCAATTTCTCCTAAACGGTTTCTGCCTTCTTAATTCGTGTGAATTCGTGCCGGCCGAGCCGTAATTCTGTGAAGGCTGGTTCATTGGCGGTTTGAGGTCACGGTTCTCATCCGTGACATCCGCTTAACCTGGCACGCCGAAGCCCTTGCCTCCCCGGCCTTGGCAAAGGCGGCTGGGCGTAGGCGGGTCCGTGGTTCCCCAGATTCAAAAATCCCGCTCCTCCGTGTTACCTTTGGCCGAAATTCGGGCAGAATATCAATGAACAGGCAAATATGACTTCTCAATAACGAGCAGCCAGAAAGGCCAAAACGAGAAAAGAAAATTAAGCTCATGGAAAATCGCAATACCCTATTCACGACTATTCTGCTTGTGCTTGCCTGCTTTGGGCTTCTGCCGGGAGCGCAAGCCGTCAGCCCACCACCGGACGGAGGTTATCCCGGAGGTAACACCGCTGTGGGCGATAACGCACTGCACGACGTCAACACCGCCGTTGGGATCAACAATACCGCCGTGGGTGCCAATGCGCTGACTCGACGATACCACCGGTTTTTATAACGTGGCGGTTGGTGAGGCGGCGCTTGCCAACAACACCACTGGCAACTTTAACATGGCCATTGGGACGGAGGCGCTCAGAGACAACAACGCCAACTTCAACTTGGCCATTGGATTTCGAGTGCTCTTCATGAACACCACCGGCAACCATCTCACCGGAATTGGCGCTGCAGCGCTCAGGAACAACACCACTGCCGGTTTTAACACGGCCATCGGTGCCGACGCGCTCACGGAGAACACTATCGGCGAAAACAACACGGCCATTGGTGCCGATGCGCTCAGTAGCAACACCACCGGCAGCGAGAATACGGCCACCGGTGTCAATGCGCTCTTGAGCAACACCACCGGCAGCGACAACACGGCCAATGGCTTTCAAGCGCTCGTTAGCAACACCACCGGCAACAACAACACGGCCATCGGTGTTGATGCGCTCTTGAGCAACACCGACGGCAGCCTCAACACGGCCAACGGTAATGGCGCGCTCTTAAGCAACACCACCGGCAACAACAACACGGCCAACGGTGTCAATGCGCTCGCTAACAATACTACTGGCGGCGGCAACACGGCCAACGGTTTGGACGCCCTCTTGAGAAACACCGAAGGTATCAGCAATACTGCCATCGGTGCTAATGCGTTGGTGAACACCACCAGCGGCAACGTGAACACGGCCACCGGTAATGACGCGCTCTCTAGCAACGCCATCGGCAGCAGCAACACGGCCAACGGTTTTCAGGCGCTCTTTAGCAACACCACCGGCAACAACAACACGGCCATCGGTGGAGGCGCGCTCTTTCATAACACTACCGGCAGCGTTAACGTTGCCGTGGGCGATTTCGCCGGCGGTAATCTGACCACGGGCGATGTAAATATTGACATCCTCAACCCTGGTGTGGCTGCCGAGAGCAAAGCGGACATTCCAGTGTCGAGCATTCCTCCAGTTACGTTTCGGACAATTTTCTGAAATAATTCCAAGGTGAGACCGGGGCATGAAGCTGGAGGACCGTGTAATGAAGCGTGTTTGGCTGTTCGCTCTGGCATTCGGCGTGCTGGCCATTCCCAGCGAGAGCAAGTCTCAACAACTTGAGTACTTTGGAAAACCCGTGCGTGGCATTCCTGTTTCGTCGGCCGTCAAAGTTGGCAAGTTGGTCTTTCGTGTCCGGGACACCCGGCTACAAAGACGGCAAGCTCGCGATTGGAGATTTTTCCGCTCAAATGAAGCAGGTGATGGATAACATCGCGAACACGCTGAAGGCGGCGGGGACAGGTTTGGACCGCGTTGTGAAAACTAATGTCCTGCTGACGCGCAGCGCAGATTTCGATGCGATGAATAGTATTTACGCGACATATTTTCCTGACGGCAAATATCCTGCTCGGACCACAGTTGTTGTGACTGGGTTGCCCAGCCCTGACTTCCTCTTGGAAATAGAATGCGAGGCCATGCTGGAGTGACTGACGACGACCGCTATTGACCCAAAGCGGACATCGAGCAAGATAAAAAGATCCACTGTGTAGAAATTGCAACAGCCGCCAGGCCGGTCGGATGATAGGCTTCAACATCACTGAGGTCTGTCATGAACAAGCTGGCTAACGTTATTGCCGCCATCGCATTGGTCGGAACGCCGGCTTTCGCCGCCGACATGGCTGTGAAGGCGCCGGCGCCAATCACAGCATCGGGGACCCCCCACTGGACGGGATTTTATGTTGGCGCCGACAGCGGCTATGGCTGGGGCGCGAGGAATAGTCCCCTTACGTACACGCTCACCAACACTTTCGGGTCGACACCTGAAATGTCAACGACTGGCCTCAATGCCAAAGGCGGATTGGAGGCGGAGTTATTGGTTATAACTGGCAAACCGGCTTATTCGTGTATGGTATCGAGGCCGATTTTCAAGGCGCCAATATCAGGGCTAGTGGTGCCGGACTGTTTGCCCCCCCGGGCTTCGGTGCAACGGATATGGCGAACGAGACATTGAGCTGGTTCGCGACAATACGTGGCCGACTTGGTTTTGCAGCTGATAGGGCGCTCTTCTACATCACCGGTGGCTATGCTCACGGACGGGTTCAAGCCACCGATTTCTTTAGTGCGCCTGGTCCGATCACAGCCCTGCTTACTTATAATAGCGCGCGCAACGGAGGCACCGTCGGCGCTGGCGTTGAATATTATATCGCGCCCAAATGGACCGTCAGAGCCGAATACCAATTTATCGATCTAGGCACTGACTCATTG
The DNA here is from genome assembly GCA_963739945.1 of uncultured Alphaproteobacteria bacterium. Lineage (GTDB taxonomy): Bacteria > Pseudomonadota > Alphaproteobacteria > Rhizobiales > Xanthobacteraceae > BOG-931. Next base: position 5,350 of record CAVUCN010000016.1, read on the forward strand.
TCTGGTAACACCGGAATTACACAAATAACGACAACTCTGAAAGATAAGTTCAGCACAATCCGCTTTGGGGTGAATTATCACTTCAATTAATTTGGGATCGTCGCTTCACGCCTTGGCGCTATCCGCTTTTTTTGAAACGGGCAGACTTTAGATTTACCACGTCTGCTTCTGGCCCGAAGCGGACGCGCCCGTCGTTGGCTGTGGAGTCCGCTTTCGGAGCTAAAGCGGACATCCCCATCTAATCGTGGCGCGGCGGCTAATGACCCTTTGCGGACACGGCAGTCGCGCGATTTTGCGGCAAATTTCAGGGGTAAAGCAGCGGCGCGGTACCGGCTCTGAAAACAACAAGCCCGTGTTCCAACCTTTCGTCAGTTTTAGGCCGAGACACGGCCTTCGCCAAATATCCTTATTATCCTCAGTACCCTTACCGACACTCGCACTCGGAACGACGGGATGATCTCGGACGTTGGAAAGCGCATGAAACTGCTTTTGACTGTCGTCACCTTAGCCATTCTAGGCACCGGCTTTCCTATCCACGCCAAGGCGGCCGACAACGACGACAATGCATCGAAGTGCAACAACTTGGCGTTAAAGGCGCATCCTAGTTCGCTGCCAGACATACCGGCCGTGACTAACTTACGGCACGATTACTACACACTATGCATGGCCCGGCACGGGAAAATGGGTGTGGTCAACCCGGGCGCCACGACAGCAGCGCCACAGGGCCACTTTGACGGTGGCTACGACGGCCGGGGAATCGGCATTCAGGTCGATCGTTCTCCGAGGCCGGGCGACGCCGGCTGTTGGGCGCGTGGCCGGGTTCGGACGCCAGTCAGGATGCGATCGCGTTTTATTTACACCTGTTGATTGATCACACACCTTGGCCGGATCAGCAGCCGACAGGCTTCGATCTTGTCGAGCCTGAACTGCCTTTGGCCCGAAACGGCCGCGCCGACTGACCGCGTTCGTGTCCGTTATGAGGAGGCTGGCTGCAGCGCTGCTCAATGTTCGGCGCGGCAGAAATTGACCCAAAGCGTCCTTCAGGTGCAGATCCCGGTGCTGAGGGGGCGGCAAGCTAAAACTTGCCTGAAAGCGTCACTTCATGATCAATGTCAGAAGCCAGAGAACTCCGCAGCCAACTGCTGCATAGCCCAACTCGTGTGGGTACTTGCAGAGGTCATGGGCTGACGAACAGATCCTTGTGGCCCAATTGTAGCCCTCTACTGTTACATTCGTGTTCTGTGCCGTGAGAGCAGTGAAGCTCAAAAGGGCAAGTCCGAATACTGCAAGCAGCAAAAGCCCCTTCATGTATTTTGCTCGCTAGCTCGGCGTCCTAAATCTATGAAGCCGGTCGCTGTGTGATTCCGCCACCCAGCACTCTACCTGTTCCAGCATTGATCAGGTGCACTTTCGTGCAGGCAAGGCACGTTACCGGTTGGGCCCCGCTGGCGGAGTAAAGCGTGGATAGGGAAAGCTTACAACTAAGGGAAACTCCTTAGGGCCGGCTCGCGCTGGCTCTCCGTTTTAGTGTGCGTCCGGTCGCTATCGCGGCTAAAGCAAGCATCGCAAGTTCAGAGGGCGGCTTTCGCCTTTGCCCGTAACTGATTTCCAGAAGTCTTTTCAATCTCATTCATCGGTCTACTGGCGAAGTATTGGGGTCGATGAAAATAGGCGGTTTCTCGGCGATGTACCCGTACTTGACAGACGGCTCCGCATAGGGCAATATCCTTTCATAGTGAGGGATGACCTATGCCGAAGCCCGTCCATCAACTGACCTCCGCCCAATTCGACAAGATGTTCCCCGTCGATGATGAGGACGCCTGCAAGGCCTATTTGAAGGCCCGCCGCTGGCCCAAGGGCGTTGCCTGTCCGCGTTGCGGCAATACCGCTGTCTATGACCTGCCGTCCCGCAAGTGGCATTGGCAGTGTGAGAAATGCGCGAAGGACGGCTATCGGTTCTCGGTTATCGCGGGCACCATTTTTGAGAACACTAACAAGCCGCTCCGCGACTGGTTCAAAGTCACTCACCTTTTGCTCACCAGCAAAAAGGGCATGAGTTCGCGGCAGATCGGACGCTATATGGGGTTCGGTTCGGTCAAAACCGCTTGGCTTATGTGCCACAAAATCCGCGCCGCGCTGATCCAACCTCTGGAAAAGTTAGGCGGCATTGTCGAATTGGACGAAACATTCATCGGCGGCAAAGACAGAAACCGCCATTGGGATAAAAAGAAGGGATACCGCGACGATAAGACACCGATCATCGGTGCCGTGCAGCGCAAAGGAAATGTTGTTGCCCGCGTCCTTGAGCGCGTGACTGGCGACGCCGCTTTCCATTTCGTCAATGAAGTCTGTTCCAACAAAGTTAGCTTGCTGGCGACCGATGCTTGGCGCGGCTACGACCAACTGCCGGGGCGCTTCCACCATGAAAGCGTCAACCACAAAGCCCACCAGTACGTTGTTGGTGCCGTTCACACGAATACGATTGAGGGCTTCTGGAGCATCTTTAAGCGCGGTGTTGTCGGGACGTTCCACAAAGTCAGCGCCAAATATATGAGCCTGTACGTCGCCGAATTTCAGTTCCGATATAACAACCGCTTTAACGAAGATATTTTCGGAACGGCTATTTCGGGGGCTTAGCGTCCCGCTTCGGATACAGTTCCTCTAGGTATTCCATGGCTGTTTTTTCCCGGATCGAATTAAGGGCCGCAACGGCAAGCCACACCACGAACCCGAAGAACACGAGAATTTCGACGATCTCGAATCCCTCCAAGGAAAATGTCGGCCTGCTACCGGCCATATGGAGGGCATCCAGCGCGCCCGGAATCGCACCAAGCGCACCAGTTAATGCGGCCCAGGATTCTTCACCCCACTTTTTGCGCGGCAATGTCGCTAACATGCGGGCACGCTCGTAAACGAGATTGAGCGTTTGTATTGGCTGCGGCGGAACGGCATGTTCTGGAAATCTAGCCAATTCGCCCGCAGGCGTGGCAGCGGGAGCGACCGCTTGCGCAAACCCGGTTCCAGCCGCGGTACCGACTGCCGTAACGATGTTAGGCGCTTTTTCCGCCACTGGCTGTCCCGGTCGCTTGAAGTTTTTCGGCGTCCGCAACCGCCTTGATGATGCGGTTTATCAAGGCGGCCAGCTCCGCTGCCCTGTCGGTCGTCATGACCGTTACGGAATGCGGATAGAAGGTGTCCCCACTGCCCAGTATCGTCTCGCCAAAGACGACACGGATCGTGCCACCCAAGGCGGAGACATGGAATTGATTGGCAAAGGTGGGAGGAATGTTTGCCCCAAACACCGGGCCAGTGCTTGGTGGTGCCGCCGGTTTCTCGGTTTCGTCCATCAGGATCATTCCCCTTTTGATAGGGGAATAACCTTGCCTCCCGCGCGGAGCTTGCGCCATCCCGTCTGGAAGCTTTTTTATTGCGTCGGCCTGTCGGTCCGGACTTGTGGAATGATATGCTCATTCTGTCAAGTCCGGGTACATCGCCGGTTTCTCTCTCACCGATGTCTGCTTTTGAGCAAGAAACGGACACCATAGATTGAAACGACGACATTCCTCGAACGGCCATGGACGGAGGATGACGGGTGGCGCGGTTTGCAAATCATTCTTTTCCAGTGCGCGACGTCGCGGACCACGACAAATTGCGCGACACGGCGCATAGGCCAGAAAGCCCCGATTTACGGGCCCATGATTGCGCAGGATTTTAGTCCTTGACGCGATCTTTAGTTTCTGTGCAATGGCGGCCATCCCGCTCGTCGTGAGGGACGTCAACTGCAGAGACGGCTTTTGACGGAGCGGGTGCGGTTTCTGCGGGCGGAAGTTAGTCGCTTCTGTTCGCGGGCGGCCTGGGCATCATGCCCGTCCGGCAAGTGTTCGGACTGCGAGGTGCTCGCTGCACTGGCGTTCGGAGAGGGAGGCGGGGCTTAGAACGTCTCCCGTTTGCATCCGGCGATTCCAGGAAGCGCTGGCCCGGGCCGGGGTGGGAGGCAACTCCTGTCAAACCGTAGAGGAGCGCCGAAAGGCGAGCGGCCCTTGTTATGAGGGCCGCGGCTGTGCCTGGTAACGGGTGCAGCCCCACGACTGTGCCTGGCAGTCTCCAGGTGCGCCATTCGGCGCTCCGCTTCCCTCTTTCAGGGAAGCAAAATGAAATGCCTCGCGTGCGTTCGAGGCAAATCATCGCCAACGCGTGACAACTGTGCAGCGCAAGCGTGCTGCGAGAACGAGATGGCTTGCGCATGAGCACGACAAACGCAATCCGCACACCCGTTCTGTCATGCTCCGCGAAGGCGGAGCATCCAGTATTCACTGGTCTCCGAGCAAAACTACAGGCGTCGGCGATTACTGGATCGTCCGCCTGCGCGGACGATGACAACTCGGCGATGAGACCGATGCGACGTTCAAAGCATCCCGAGCGCGTGCAGGTAGGTCTCGAGAATAGCCTCGTGCTCCTTGCGCTCGTTGACGTCCTCTTTGCGCAGCCGCACCACGACGCGCAGCGATTTGACGTCGAAGCCGTTGCCCTTGGCCTCCGCGTAGACGTCGCGGATATCGTCGGAAATCGCCTTCTTGTCCTCTTCGAGCCGCTCGACGCGCTCGACAATCGCCTTGAGCTGATCCTTGGCAAAGCGATGGGCGGTCTGTTCGTCGTCCTTGGCGGCAGCGGCGGTGGCCATCGGGTACTCCTCGCATTTCTGGGCATGATCCCGAAAAGCATGCCCCCGGACTTGATCCGGGGGTGGCGGCGCTTTTCGGAATCATGCCCCGCTCTATGCGAGAGGTTTCGGTCGCCGGGCGCGTCAGCGCAAGACAGGCGCGCGATCATCCACGCTCTGCACAGGACGAATCCGCAAAAATCGCAGCTTCAGTGCTTTGGGCTTGCTTTTTCGAATGCCGCCTTTTGCGCAGGCGACGCGTCTTTCTGGTGTTTGGCGCGCCATTCGTCGTAGGGCATGCCGTAGACGATCTCGCGGCTTTCGTCCTTGGTCATCGGCAGGCCCTTGGCGTCGGCCGCATCCTTCATCCAGTTGGACAGGCAGTTGCGGCAGAAACCCGCCAGATTCATCAGGTCGATGTTCTGCACGTCGGTGCGCTCGCGGAGGTGCTCGACCAGGCGGCGGTAGACCGCGGCTTCGAGTTCCGTGCGGGTTTTTTCATCGGTAGCCATAAGCGTCTCCGCGTTCTAGTTAAGACAAAGATAGAGACCATAACGCCCGCTTGCCATAGCCGCAGAACCCTTGGCCGCAGGACCACCGATTTGACCGGGCAAAATCGCGATTTTCTAGAATCCCTGTTTCGGACGGCGGTTGGCGCAGCACACCCGTCGGGATGCCTGCCGGCGCAGTTGCCGGAACCGCCGCCCGGCGGACGCCTCATCGTTCTTGCCGCGGGCAAGGCCGGCGGCTCGCTGATCGAGGTCGCCGAACAGCATTACCTCGCCCGCATGCCGGCAAACCGCCTCGACGGCATCGCCGTCACCCGGCATGGCTACGGCCGGCCGACCCAGCACATTCCGGTCGTCGAAGCCGGGCATCCGGTGCCGGACGCGGCGGGGCTCGCCGGCGCCGAACGCATGATGAAGCTCGCGGAGGCCGCCGGCCCTGACGATCTCGTGCTGGTGCTGCTCTCCGGCGGCGCATCGGCCAATCTGATCGCGCCGGCCGCAGGCATCACGCTCGAGGAGAAGCAGGCGACAACGCGCGCGCTGCTGCGCAGCGGCGCCAACATCGGCGAGATCAATTGCGTGCGAAAGCATCTGTCGCGGATCAAGGGCGGCCGTCTCGCCGCGCTGGCGCATCCGGCAAAGATCGTCACGCTGGCGATCTCGGACGTTCCCGGCGACGACCCGGCGGTGATCGGCTCGGGGCCGACAGTGCCCGACCCGACGACACTTGCGGACGCGCGTGCGCTCGTCGCCAAATATCGTCTCGATCTGCCCGATGCCGTGACCCGCGCACTGACCGATCCGAAAAATGAATCGTCCAAGCCCGGTGACGCGATTTTCGCCGGATCCACCTACCGGATCATTGCCCGGCCGGCCGATGCACTCGCCGCCGCCAAGGCCCGCGCCGAGGCGGGCGGTTATGCGTGCCAAGTGCTCGGCGACCGCTTGCAAGGCGAGGCGCGCGACGTGGCGGCCGAGCACGCCCGGCTGGCCCGCGATGTGAGCGCGCAAGGGCGCCGCACCGTCATCCTGTCCGGGGGAGAACTCACCGTCACGCTGCGCGGCAATGGCGAGGGCGGACCGAACCAGGAATATGACCTGGCGCTCGCCATCCATCTCGAGGGGACGCCCGGAATATCGGCGCTGGCCGCCGATTCCGACGGAACCGACGGCGGCCGGGGCCGCCCGGACGACCCTGCCGGCGCTTTTGTCGACCGAAACGACGCTCAGGCGGGCCAGGGCCGCCGGCCTCGATCCCGCCGCGTTTCTCGCCGACAACAATTCCACGGGGTTTTTCAACGGCATAGGGGATTTGTTCCGTCCCGGGCCGACATTCACCAACGTCACGGACTTCCGCGCCATTGTCGTTGACAGGCCATAACCGCATCCGGATTCTGAACCGAATATGAGGGGTACGCGTTTTCGCTTCGCTTTGGCCGGGCTGGGGCTGTGCATCGTCACGATGCTCGGCCTGGGCGCGTCTGTGCGGCCGGCGGCCGCCGATTTCCGGCTGTGCAACAATACCGGCAGCAGAGTCGGTGTGGCCGTCGGCTACAAGGACAACGACGGCTGGACCACGGAAGGCTGGTGGAATTTGCCATCGCGAACCTGCGAGACCGTTCTCAAGGGCAACCTCGTCGCACGTTTTTATTATGTCTACGCTATCGATTACGATCACGGCGGCGAGTGGACCGGACGCTCCTACATGTGCACCCGCGACAAGGAGTTCACCATTCGCGGCATCGGCGACTGTCTCGCACACGGTTACGACCGCACCGGCTTCTTTGAAGTGGACACTGCCGAGCAGCGCGCCTGGACGGTGCAACTCACCGAATCCGCCGAGCAGCCGCCATCCAAACCATTGCCGCCGGGCAGCCCGCTGAGTGCGCCATTGACCGGCGTTGGCGCCAAGCCTCCGTCCCCGGCCCCCGGCGGAAACAAGAACTCCATGAGACGGCAGCGGCGAACCAAAGTCGTTGCCACGCTCGGACCGGCTTCTTCGGACCAGTCTATGATTGCCCGGCTGTTCGAGGCGGGCGCCGATGTATTCCGTATCAATATGAGCCACACCTCGCACGACAAGATGCGCGAGCTGGTGGCCGCAATTCGCGCTGTCGAGGCGGATCACAATCGGCCGATCGGCATTCTGGTCGATTTGCAGGGCCCGAAGCTGCGGCTCGGCGCCTTCAAGGACGGCGTTGCGACGATCGATAAGGGCCAGGACTTCATTCTCGACACCGATGGAGCGCTGGGCGATGCGAAGCGCGTGCAACTGCCGCATCCGGAAATCTTCGCCGCCATCAAACCGGGCGATGAGCTGCTGATCGACGACGGCAAGTTGCGGCTGGTCGCCACCGACGTCACGCCGGATCGCATCACGACGCAGGTCGATGTCGGCGGCAAGGTGTCGAACCGCAAAGGCGTCAGCCTGCCTGACACGCTCATCCCGCTGGCCGCGCTGACGCCGAAAGACATTGCCGACCTTGAGGCCGCCCTCAATGCCGGCGTGGACTGGATCGCGCTGTCGTTCATCCAGCGGCCGGAAGACATCGCCGAGGCAAAAAAGATCACGCGCGGGCGCGCCGCCGTCATGGCCAAGATCGAGAAGCCGCAGGCGGTCGCGCGGCTCGGCGACATTCTCGATCTCGCCGACGCGTTGATGGTGGCGCGCGGCGACCTTGGCGTCGAGATGCCGCTGGAAAAAGTGCCGGGCGTGCAGAAGGAAATGACGCGTGCCTGCCGCCGCGCCGGCAAGCCGGTCGTGGTGGCGACGCAGATGCTGGAATCGATGATCGCCAGTCCGGTGCCGACACGCGCCGAAGTGTCCGACGTCGCCACCGCGATCTTCGACGGCGCCGACGCCATCATGCTGTCCGCCGAATCCGCCGCCGGCCAGTACCCGGTCGAGGCGGTGGCAACGATGAATCGCATCGCCGAGGAAGTCGAGAACGACGGCATGTATCTGCCATCGCTTCACGTCCTGCATACCGAGCCGGAACCGACCGGCGCCGACGCCATTGCGGCGGCAGCCCGGCAAGTCGCCGAAACACTCGATCTGCCGGCCATCGTTTGCTGGACGTCGTCAGGATCGACGGGGCTGCGCCTGTCGCGGGAGCGGCCGCAAAGCCCGATCGTCGCGCTGTCGCCGATCGAAGCCGCCGCGCGGCGGCTGTGCGTGGTGTGGGGCGTGCACAGCGTCGTCGCCGAAGACGCCCACGATCAGGACGACATGGTGGAACGCGCCTGCCGCCTCGCCTTCAAGGAAGGTTTTGCCAAAGCCGGCGAGCGCGTGCTCGTCGTCGCCGGTGTCCCGCTCGGCACCCCGGGCGCGACCAATTTCATGCGGATCGCATTTGTCGGCAGCGGAACGGTTGAGGAGGTTTAGATATCGCGGCCTTCGACTTTTTCGCTCAACGTCTTGACGACGTCGGGGATGTGCTCGAGATGCGGATCGATCGCCAGCGCCTTGCGATAGGCTTCCAGCGCGTCCTTGTCGTCACCGATATCCTGAAGGATCAAGCCGAGACCCGACAGCGCGCCGAAGTGGCGCGGTTCGCGCGCCAGCACCTGGCTGATGTCGGCGATCGCATGACCGAAATCGTTCTTCAGATAGAATACCGTCGCACGCTGGTTCCAGGCTTCGACGAAATCCGGCTTGATAGTGATGATGGCATTGAGCAGCTTGATGGCGAGATCGTAATCCTTGCCGTCGGCCGCCGACTTCACCCGGCTCATCAGCAGATTGCAGGTGTCGCTGCCCGACATCATCCACGTCGCCCAGATGCGTTCTTCAATGGCCTTGGAGGTGTCCTCGTCCGGCGCGACTTTCAGCGCATCGAACAGCGTGTCGATGGTGTAGGTCTGGTCGCCGCGGCCGATATGCGGCAGCGTCTTCGGCGGCTTGACCAATTGGCCCGGTTCCTGTGCAAGCGCCGGCAACGTCAAAGCGACGCCCAGAAGCGCGCCAGCGGCCAAACACAAAGTACGAAATTTCAGGAATCGCGTGCGCATGACCACGAGTCTATTCGCCTGTTGCCCGGCAACAAGCCCGAAAAGTACTCGAAGTTCCGCAAACAATGCGGCGCAATTGGGCAGAGGATTTCCGGCCTTATGCGGCCCAAATCAGGCCGCAGCGAATGGGCCCTTGGCCAGCCTTCGTTAGCCAGCCTGTTAGCCTTGGCGAGCCTTGAAGCGGCGCTGCGTCTTGTTGATGACGTAAACGCGGCCCTTGCGGCGCACGAGACGGTTGTCCCGGTGCCGGCTACGCAGCGATTTCAATGAGTTACGGACTTTCATGGCCTAATTCCTTGCTGCGCGGGTTGATACGGACGGCTGCCCGCAATGTCAATGTTGCGCGGCGGCGCTTAGGCGCGAGATATGATCGAATAGGCCGATCGAACAGACCATGAGCAATGGATCGGCATCGTTACGGCTGATTTCCGGGGTCGGCGCCAAGGGCCCGGCCTGCTTCCTTCTCGAAGCCGGCGGCAAACGGCTGATGCTCGACCTCGGCGAAGGCCCCCCGCCCGGCCTCTTCCCGCAGATCGACAAAATCGGCCCGATCGACGCGCTGGTGCTCAGTCACGGGCACAAGGATCACGTCGGCGGTCTTTCGTTATTGGGCAAGCTTGGCAATCCGCCGGTCTACGCGACTGCGAGTGTTGCTCGCGCGCTGCCCGCTGGACTCGCTGTACGGCCGCTGCCGTTAGGCGGTCGGAGCGAAATTTGCGGCATCGAGGTCGAGACCGGCCGCAACGGTCATGCGCCCGGCGGTGTCTGGCTGCGGTTCGCTGTCGGCGAAGGCTTGCTCTATACCGGCGATGTCTCGGTTGAATCGTTTCTTTACGCCTACGATCCGCCGGCAACAGCGTCGGCGACCGCGCTTCTGGATTGTTCCTACGGCGGCTACGACAAGCCGATTACCGACTGCTGGGAAAAACTCTTAGCCTTCGCCGAGCGCGGATCGTTGCTGTTGCCAGTGCCGGCCAACGGCCGCGGCCCGGAAATCGCATTGGAATTTTTCCGCAGCGGCCGCACCGATATTTTCGTCGACGAAGCGATGCAAATCGCGCTGCAAAGACTCGCCGGCAGCGACAGCGTCTCGGTGCGTGCAATTGCCGGTGATGACCTCAAACGTCTCGCCGATGTCGTGAAACGGATAGCAGGCCCGCGCGGCATCATGCTGGCTGCGTCCGCCGACGGCGCATCCGGCGTCTCTGGGCGTCTGCTGACTGAATGGGAGCATCAAACCGAGCCGACGATTTTGCTCACCGGTTATGTAAACCCTACCACACCCGCCGACCGGCTGGCCAAAAGCGGACGCGCACAAACTATACGCTGGAATGTGCACCCGCGTTTGTCGGACACGGTTGCGCTGGTTCGGGCGATAAAAGCGAAAACCGTGATTCCGGCTTTTTGCGACCGCTCGCAACTCGCCGCGCTTGCCGACGCTTTGAGTCCGGTGCGCGTAACGATGGACCCGGTGATCGCGCTATGAGCTATTTCGCTTGATCAGGGCGCAGCCGCGGATGCCCGATGCCGAGCGGCTCGGCATCGAGCAGCACGATCGCGAGGCGGGCCGGCGCATTGCTGCGGTTGACCCAGGCATGGTTGGTGCCGCGCTGGACCATGATATCGCCGGCGCGAAGTTTCACCGTCGAATCGTCCATATCCATGTCGATCTCGCCCGACAGCATGACGATATAGTCGACCGTCTCCGTGCGGTGCATTTCCGACGTAATGCCCGCGGCGAATTCCATGACGATGAAGCGCGAGCCGTTTTCCGGCGGCGCGGTGCTGAGAATGCGGCCGCCCATATCCTCGACATTCTCGCCCACGGCAATATCAACCGGCATCCGGTCGCTGGACCACATCAGCGTCGAGGCGACGCCGTCACGCGGAGTCTTGGTGTTGGTCGCCGGGCCATCGACAATCACCTTGGCGACATTCTTGCCGTCATGACCGGTAATGACGCGGCGAATTGGCGCCCTTGCCATCAGGTGTTCTCCTTTTTCCGGACCTGCCTCAGAGACGGGAAATGGTTTTTGCTCACGCGCCGCAACGGCGCGCGAGAACGGTATCACAAGTTGAGCGAGCGATAGTTCAGGCAGCGTTGACGCGTACAGCCGGCACCGGCGTTTCTTCCGACTCCTGGGAGTCGAGTGCGCTGACGTTCCGCCCGGTCAGGATGTTGATGAATTTGTTCATCGCGCGCAGCCCAAAGCCCGCGGCCAACGGCATGCTCTGGCGGCAAAAGGCAATCTTGCGGATGTCCTTGGTCACGCACCACACACTGTCACTACCGGCCGGAAAGAAGGCGAGATCGCCGGGTCCGAGGCGGCGGACTTCGTCCTTTTCGTTGGTGACGAAAACCTCGCCCTCGAGAATGTAGAGCGTTTCGTCGACGTTATAGTGCCAGTGGAATTTGCCGGGCGTGCACGTCCACACCATCGTCGATGACGTGGTATCGGGGCTGGTCGACAGGCGGCGCGAGCGCGCCTGTGGGTTGCCTTCGATTACCCAGTCCGCGGGAATGGGCGCGGGCTTGAGCTTCAGGTCGGCGGGTACGGCAAAGGTGATCGCTTTCGGCACGGGCATCCCCCACTAATTGTATGGGCTATTAAAGCTCCAGCGCTCCAAACAAAGCGTAAATGGCCATCCCGGTTAGCCCCTAACGCGGGGAACGCACGGTAACCGCGACAACGCCATCATCGGGCCAATCCCGCCAGGCGCGGCGCCGCTGCGCGGTCAAAGGGCGCTCTTCGGATTTTCTGGCAGCAACGTACTCAAACCATTTCTCGTAGATGCCGATGGCGCACGATGCCCACGGCGCTTCGAGCCCGGCTGCTAGCTGTTCCATCGGAAAGCTGGAAATCACATCCGGCTGCCGATCCAACAGGGCCTGCTCGCGAAAGCTTGCAGCGCTCGCCGTAGCGGCTTCGCCAAGATAGTTTTGCGGCAGCGTCGGATAAGTCTCGCGCTCCCGCTTGAGATAACGGCAAACGTCGCGGCGATATTCACGCAGCAACGTCGATGCCTCATATTCCGGATGGCCCTGGAGGAAGAGGTGGAAACTCTTATCCTGCCTGGCGAACATATCGACGCCCACAGGCGAGCGGGTGAGCACGCGATAGCCACCCTCGACCAAATCCTGTTCGGACAGGCCGTTGTATCGCGAATGCGGCACTCGAAATCCGCGCGCGGTATCGACCGTCATCGGGTGAAGATAAGCGGCTTCGCAATCGAAGACGCCATGCACCTTCTCGGCAGCTGGCTGCCGATCAATTCCGTTCATGTGAAGAACCGCGGCATGGGCGGCAAGGCAAGACCAGATCGCCGCGGTGGTGTTGTCATAAGCCCAATCGATGACCCGGCTAAGTGTATCCCAGTACGGCTCGTCCTTCAGATTTTTAGCGCGCGGCTCGGTGCCGGTGACGATCAAGCCGTCAACGCGGCTGTCCCAGAGCTCGGAAATGTTGCGATAGCGATCGCCGATTTCCTGCTTCGCCTCTTCCCCGCGCGGGATTTCAGGGATTGAGAACAACAGCAGGCGCACGACAACTCTGGACGATGCTGCCCGCATCAATCCGGTGAACTGCCGCTCGGTAGATGTGAGCGCGGCGTCCGGCATGTTGTTGACCAGACCGACCGTGATGCAGTTCCGGCCGCGCAGGGCACCTTCAGTACTCGATGGCAATGTGTCCAGGAGAACGGTCATGACGTTTGACGGAGCTCCTATTCGGCCGCAAGCAGCGGCGATCGGCCGGAACATGCAACGCCAAAGGCTTGGTCGAGATCGCCGATGATGTCGTCGATATGCTCGATACCGACCGACATCCGGATCATCTCGGGCCGCACACCGGCCTTGGCCTGCTCCTGCGCCGACATCTGCCGGTGGGTGGTCGATGCCGGATGGCAGGCGAGCGACTTGGCGTCCCCCATATTGACCAGCCGTTTGATGAGCTTGAGCGCATCGTAGAAGTTTTTCGCGACTTCAAGGCCGCCGGCTACGCCGAAGGTCAGCAGCGAACAGGCGCGGCCATCGAGATATTTCTGCGCCAGTTGATGATAGGGATTATCGGTGAAGCCGGTGTAATTGACCCATTCGATTCGCGGGTCCTTCCGCAGGAATTCGGCAACGCGACGGGCGTTCTCGACGTGGCGCTCGACCCGCAGCGCTACCGTCTCGATGCCCTGGAGCAGGAGGAACGCGGAGAGCGGCGACAACACTGCGCCGGTGGTGCGCTGATAAACGCTGCGGCACCGCGCGATATAAGCGCCTTCGCCAAAATGATCGGTATAGATCAGGCCGTGATAGGACGCGTCTGGCTCGTTGAACATCGGGAAGCGCCGTGCATTGGCGCGCCATGGAAAGCGTCCGGAGTCGACAATCGCGCCGCCGAGCGTCGTGCCATGCCCGCCCATGAATTTGGTCAGCGAGTGAACGACGATATCGGCGCCGTATTCGATGGGGCGAAGCAGGATCGGCGTGGCAACGGTATTGTCGACCATCAGCGGCACGCCGTGCCGCGCGCCGACCGCCGCCAGCGCCTCGATGTCGCAAACGTTGCCTGCCGGATTGCCGACGCTCTCGCAGAAGATGGCCCGCGTATCGTCGTCGATCAGCTTCTCGATCGCTTCGGCACTGTCCGATTCGGCGAAGCGGACATTGACGCCCTGACTCGGCAGAAGATGCGCGAACAGCGTGTAGGTCGTGCCGTAAAGCTGCGGCACCGACACGATGTTGCTGCCCATGCTCGTGAGATTTTGCACCGCGTAGGTCAACGCCGCCTGGCCGGTGCTGACACACAACGCGTCGACGCCGCCTTCGAGCGCAGCAACGCGCCGCTCAAGAACCGCCGTCGTCGGATTGCTGATGCGCGAGTAGCGAAAACCGTCGGCTTCGAGATTGAACAGTGCAGCCCCGTGGTCTGCGCTGTCGAACTCGTAAGCGACAGTTTGATAGATCGGCACCGCGACGGCTTTCGTCGTCGGATCGGTTTCATAGCCGCCGTGAACGGCCACCGTTTCTCTTTTCATGCCTGCCCGCCAAAATATCCGGCGCCCTTTCCGGATATTGGACAATCTAGGCGAAGAGGGTTGCCGATCTGTGGCAAGCGCGATGAATTAGAGCGAATAACCTTAACCGTTCGTGGCAACGGAAGCGGCGTTTTGATGCTGCAAAATCGCATAGTTTCGTTCAAGTTTTAACCAAGCTTGAAGCGAAAAATTCACTTTGTTCGGCAATGATGCGGCATGACGCTTCACCAGCAAAGACAAGCCGCTTCGCAGCCTGACGCCAAGACTGGAACGAAGACCGGAGCGCTGCAGGATTGGGTGCGCGCGCTAGAAGCGACCGCGGCAATTTCTGCAAATCCGCAACGTATCCTGTCCAGCGTTATTGCCGAAATCGCGCAGAAACAACCTGACGCTCCCGCGCTGATTTGCGAGCGAGAGTCCTTCATCTATCGGGCGCTCGCCGAGCGCGTCAATCGTTACGCACGCTGGGCGCTCGCGCAAAATCTCGGCAAAGGCGAAGCGGTCGCGCTGATCATGCCGAATCGCCCGGAATACATGGCGATCTGGCTTGGTATCACATCGGTCGGCGGCGTGACATCGCTGATCAATACCAATCTGCGTGGCGCTTCCCTCGCCCACTGCATCAATATCGTTGCGCCGAAGCACATCATCGTCGCCAACGAATTGATCGGGGATTTTCGCACCGCGGTTGAGCAACTCGCCGGAAAACCAAAAGTTTGGTCGCATGGCAGCGACGATTTTGCGCGCATCGACCGGGAAGTCGTAAATTTCTCAAGCGCACCTCTGACGCCAACAGAGCAGCGCGGCGTGACCATCGCCGATCGCGCCCTGCATATCTACACGTCCGGCACAACCGGCCTGCCGAAGGCAGCCAATGTCAGCCATTACCGGCTGATGCAATGGAGCTTGTGGTTTGCCGGTCTGATGAATACCGGACCAGACGATCGCATGTACGATTGCCTGCCGATGTATCACTCGGTCGGCGGAGTGGTCGCCACCGGTGCACTGCTCGCACGCGGCGGGTCCGTCGTTATCCGCGAGAAATTCTCTGCGACGGATTTCTGGAGCGATATTGCGAGGTGGGACTGCACGCTATTCCAGTATATCGGCGAGCTGTGCCGCTATCTGCTGAACACCGAGCCGCCTTCCTGGCATCGGCTGCGATTGGCCTGCGGCAACGGATTGCGCGCCGACGTCTGGGAAAAATTCCAGCAAAAATTCCAGATTCCCAGAATTCTGGAATTCTATGCGGCGACCGAGGCGAATTTCTCGCTGTACAACGTCGAAGGCAAAGCCGGCGCGATCGGCCGCGTCCCGCCGTTTCTGAAACACCGTTTTCCGCTGGCGCTTGTCAAATTCGACCACGCCCGTGGTGAGCCGTTACGTGATGGGAACGGACGTTGCATCCGCTGCGCCGCCGGCGATACCGGGGAGGCTCTGGGACGAATCCAGAATGGTACCGGCGAACGAGCGGCTGCATTTGAAGGTTACACCGACGGCGGCGAGACAGAACGTAAAATCCTTCGCGACGTCTTCGAGACCGGGCGATGCCTGGTTCCGCACCGGGGACTTGATGAAGCAGGATGCCAACGGCTTCTTCTACTTTGTCGATCGAATAGGCGACACCTTCCGCTGGAAAGGCGAGAATGTGTCGGCATCGGAAGTCGCGGCTGCGCTCACCGAATTTCCCGGTATCACGGAAGCGGTCGTTTATGGTGTTGCGGTGCCTGGCACTGAAGGCGCGGCAGGCATGGCGGCCATCACAACCGACGGCGCGCTTGACCTCGAGGGTTTACGCCGCCACCTCGCCTCGCGGCTACCTGCCTATGCGCAACCGTTATTTCTACGCATTCAGGACAGCATCGCGACGACAGCGACCTTCAAGCACCAGAAGTCGGATTTGGTCCGGCAAGGATTCGACCCAGCGTCGGTAACCGACGCCATTTACCTCAATGAACCCTCGCGGCGGGCCTACATCCGGCTCGACAGTGCTGTATTCCAGCGCATTCACGACGGCACGATCCGGCTTTAACGAAAAAGGTTCGATTGCCGGCTTCGGCATTGGGCTTTCGCCTGCTGTACGATTGCTAAGGCGAGCCATCAAATTGAAACGTAAGAGCTGTCATTCGATCTGAATGTAGTCGGATGTTTCTTTTTAGCTTCGTACTATTGGCAGCAGAAGAACTTCATTCTAAGTCCTGATGCGGGCTTGCTGCTTTGGGACTTGAGTGATGGCTGATTTTGCGCCTTTGAGCGCCATACATGAGGCGCCTTCACGCCGTGCCGATGATGGCATTCGTCGGCCTCAAGGCAAAGTGTCCGAACAATCATCTGGGGCTGCGGCAGCGCTCGCCAGCAAGCTTGAAAGCGCTGATCTGTTTGAACGCGTGGCCATTATCCGGTCGCACATTACAGGACGTATCGTCTTTACGACGAGTTTCGGTCTTGAAGACCAGGCGCTGACGCACGCGATTTTTTCTCAAGGGCTTGAGATAGACGTCGCAACCCTCGACACCGGGCGGCTTTTTCCGGAAACCTACGATACATGGGAAGCGACCGAACGCCGCTATGGCATCCGCGTTATGGCCTTCGCGCCGGAGCACCGCAGCATCGAAGCTTTGGTCGCGAGGCAGGGCATCAACGGTCTGCGCGACTCCGTCGCGGCGCGCATGGAGTGCTGTGCGGTTCGCAAGGTGCTGCCACTGGCGCGTGCGCTCGATGGCGGCTCCGCGTGGATCACCGGCCTTCGCGCCGACCAATCCGCGGAACGTGCCCGAATCGACGCGGCGTTGTTTGATACCCAACGCAGACTGATCAAGATCAATCCGCTGTTCGACTGGACGCGGGAAAAGACGTTCGATTTCGTCCGAAGCCACAAAGTGCCATACAACCCGCTGCATGACCGCGGCTTTTTGTCGGTCGGCTGCGCGCCCTGCACCCGCGCGGTAGCTCCGGGGGAGCCGGAACGCGCAGGCCGCTGGTGGTGGGAGCAAGCGCAAAAGAAAGAATGCGGCCTCCATCTGCCGCACAACGCCGGTAGAACCTCCGCAAGTCTGCCGCAAAGCTAGCTCACAGACCCTGATCCCAGGAAATACCGTGAACGCCCTCAACCGAACCATCGAGCGTGGAGAAAGCCTGTCGGGACTTCCGGGCGCGCTCGCGTCCGGAACATCGGCGATTACGCATCTCGATCAGCTCGAGGCCGAAAGCATCCACATCATCCGGGAGGCTACTGCGGAGTCGGAAAATCCGGTATTGCTCTATTCGATCGGCAAGGACTCCTCGGTTCTGCTTCACCTTGCGCTCAAGGCGTTCTACCCGGCGAAGCTTCCCTTCCCGCTCCTGCACATCGACACCACCTGGAAATTCCGCGAAATGATCTCGTTTCGCGATGCGCGCACCAAAGAGCTCGATGTCGACCTGCTTGTTCATACCAATCGTGAAGGCCTTGCGCGCGGTATCAATCCGATCGACAGCGGATCGAGCCTGCATACCGATGTCATGAAAACGCAGGCTCTGCGGCAGGCGCTGGATCATTATCGTTTTGACGTTGCGCTTGGGGGCGCACGCCGGGACGAAGAAAAATCGCGAGCGAAGGAGCGTGTGTTTTCCTTGCGCACCGCGCAACACGGCTGGGAGCCAAAACGGCAGCGCCCGGAGCCGTGGCACATCTACAACGGCCGCAAGCGCAGCAGCGAAAGTATGCGCGTATTTCCACTATCGAACTGGACCGAGCTCGATGTCTGGCTCTACATCCATCGCGAGCGCATCCCGGTAGTCCCGCTGTATTTCGCAGCACGGCGCCCAGTCGTGGAGCGCGATGGAACGCTTATCGTGATCGACGATGACCGTTTCCCGCTGGCGCAGGGCGAACAGCCGGTGGAGCGCGTGGTGCGTTTCCGCACGCTGGGCTGCTACCCCCTGACCGGCGCAATCGAGAGCTCGGCGCGCACCGTTCCGGAGATCATCCAGGAGACGATGGCGACGCGGTATTCGGAGCGGCGCGGGCGCATGATCGACCACGATGGTGCG
Organism: uncultured Alphaproteobacteria bacterium; assembly: GCA_963739945.1. Classification (GTDB taxonomy): domain Bacteria; phylum Pseudomonadota; class Alphaproteobacteria; order Rhizobiales; family Xanthobacteraceae; genus BOG-931. Next base: position 23,590 of record CAVUCN010000016.1, read on the forward strand.
ACGTCGATGGAGCGAAAAAAGCAGGAAGGCTATTTCTGATGAACGCGCATTCGCGCCCCGACGAGTCGGAGTTTGCTGCGCTTCTGCAACAGCAGGAAAGCAAAAGCCTGTTGCGCTTCATCGCCTGCGGTTCGGTAGATCATGGCAAATCGACGCTGCTTGGCCGGCTGCTCTTCGAATCGCAGCAGGTCTTCGACGATCAGCTCGACGTGCTGGCAACCGACTCGCGCAAGTTCGGCACACTGGGAGCTGACCTGGATTTCTCGCTGCTTCTGGACGGACTTGCGGCCGAACGCGAACAGAATATTACGATCGACATCGCGCATCGCTTCTTCACGACGGCGCGCCGCAAATTCATCGTCATCGATGCGCCGGGCCACGAGGAATATACCGCCAATATGGCGACCGGCGCCTCGCTGGCCGACATCGCTGTCGTGCTCGTTGCCGCCGATGAGGGATTGACGCGGCAGACCAAGCGCCATCTGGCGATCCTTTCGATGCTCGGGCTTCGTGACGTGGTGCTTGCCGTCAACAAAATGGATTGTGTCGGCTGGTCGAATGAATCGTTCCGCACAATCGAGGATTCATTTCGCGAATTGGCGAAAGATCTCGGCATTCCTCACGTCCTGTGCATTCCACTTGCGGCGAAAAGCGGCGACAACGTTATCGTCCTGTCATCCAATATGCCGTGGTATCGGGGACCGGCGCTGCTCGAGTATCTCGAAAGCGTCGAACCGGATCGTGAAGTCGCGAATTTGTGCGTTCCGCATGCCGGTCCAATGGGTCAACCGGCCGGATTCCGATTTCCGCGGCTATAGCGGAATGATCGTCAGCGGCGAAGCTCGCGTCGGCATGACCGTGGAAATCCATCCTTCCGGCCGCACCTCACGTATCGAGCGTATCGTGACGTTCGACGGCGATCTCGTCAGCGCCGCCGCAGGACGTTCTGTTACGCTTACCCTCGCTGACGAGATCGATGCGTCACGCGGCGACGTAATAGCCGATACCGGACAGCCGCCTGTAGTAGCTGCCAGGGTTGATGCGCGTGTGTTGTGGATGAAAGATCCGCCGCTCAACGAAGGCCGTAACTATCTTATCAAGCTTGGTACGCGCACCGAGACAGTGCGCGTCGAACAGGTCCTGGGCGTCATCGATCTGGATACACGTCGTCTGACTAAAACCCAGTCGATTGTACAAAACGAAATCGGCGTCTGCACCTTGAGTTTCGATCGCCCGATCGCGTTCGACAGCTATGCCGATTGCAAGGAGATGGGGAGTTTTATCCTGATCGATCCGGAAAGCTGCGACACCGTCGGCATGGGCTGCATCGAAAGCGTTTCATCGCGACGGCCGCGATCGTGGCTCAAGGCATGGTTGCCGAAGCGCACAAATGCGGTCAAAAGCAAGCTCACACGCTGGAGCGAGACACACTCCCGTTCGCTGGCCAAGGCGGTGAGCTGGCGCGCCACAGGCAGTCTCGATACGTTCGTCGTGACTTTGGTCATCACCGGCAATACCAAGATCGCGGGGTCGGTTGCTGTGACGGAAATCCTGACGAAAATCCTGATTTACTACGGCCACGAACGGATATGGGCGCTGGTGCCTTGGGGCAAACGCCAGGCCGGGTAGCCACGGCTGGTTTGTTTATTTCAGAAATCCGACCGACAGCCACGGCACTGCGGCAACGATGACGGTGCCGATCACCAGCGCGACCATGTAGCCCCAGATCGGCCGCATGCCGTCAGCCGGCGCCACACGGCCGATGGCACAAGCGGCGTAGTAGCCGACGCCGAATGGCGGCGCGAACAGGCCAATACCCATGGCGAGGATCACGACCATCGCGTAGTGCACCTCATGGATGCCGACGGTGCGCGCTATCGGAAACAACAGTGGACCGAACAGCACGATAGCCGGAATGCCTTCGAGCAAAGAGCCCAGCACGATAAAGGCCAGGATTGAGACGGCCATGAAACTCACAGCGCCGCCAGGCAGGCCCGCCATGGCCGCGGCCAGCGAGCGCGAGAAGCCAGATTGTGTGAGCCCCCACGCCATGCCGGTCGCGGTTCCGATAATCAGCAGGATCGCGCCAGACAGCGCTGCCGTATAGATCAGCATCGGCTTGAGCGCCGCCCAGTCGAAACGGCGGTAGATCAGCAGCCCGGCAAGCACCGAATAGGCGATGCCGATGGTGGATACTTCGGTGGCGGTGGCGATGCCCTCAACCACCGAGGCGCGGATCAGGAACGGCAATACAATCGCCGGCAGCGCGATGACGAATGTACGGCCGACTTCGCGTTTGCTGGCGCGGACAACCTGGCCCAGCTCTTCGTCGCGGTAGCGCCTGCGCACGACAAAGCAAAGCAGGATCGCCAGCACGATCGCTGGCAGCACTCCGCCGGTGAACAGCGCGGCAATCGACACACCGGTTACCGATCCGATGGTGATCAGGACGAGGCTTGGCGGAATAGTCTCGGTTTGCGCGCCGGTAGCGGATAACAGCGCCACCAGTTCGCCAGGTTGCGCGCCGCGCTCACGCATCGCCGGAAACAGCACCGGCGCGATGGCCGCCATGTCGGCGGCCTTCGAACCTGAAATGCCGGAGACGAGATACATTCCGGCCACCAGCACATATTGCAGACCGCCACGCACATGACCCAGCAGGCTCGCCAGGAATGTCACCATGGCGCGTGCCATCCCGGTCATCTCGATCAGCAGGCCAAGAAACACAAACAGCGGCACCGCAAGCAGGATGATGTGGCTCATCCCCTCGTCCATCCGGCCGACCAGGATGAGCAGCGGCGTATACGTCGTCAGCGACAGATAGCCGAGTACGGCCAGGCCGAACGAAAACGCAATCGGCACCCCGGCAAAAACTGTTGCCGCAACGACGCCGACAAAAAAGATCAACAGGTTGAGGTTGCCGAGACGATGAAACAGCGGCCCACCGAGCCAAAACAAGGCAACAATCACCGCAACGGCAAAAAGCGGGAAAGCAGCCGTTTTCCACGATCCGGCATGAGCCAGCCGCAGCAGGGCAAACACGGCCATCAGGATGATACCGACCGGCAACGCCGCTGCGCGCCAGGCATCCTTGATTTCGAGCGCTGGCGTTGTGATCGCGGCCTGTTCTGTGGCGAAATTGAAGGCCGGCCATGCGATCAATAGCAGAAAGGCCAGCGCTGCGCCGGTCGCAAACGTATCGAGCATTGCGCGCGCCGGGGGCGACAGCATCCCGACGCACGCCGTCATCCGCATGTGTTCGTCGCGGCGAAATGCGATGACCGCGCCGAGCATGGCCAGCCACAGGAACAGGATGGAAGCAAGCTCGTCGGACCAGACCAGCGGCCTGTCGAAGACATAGCGGGCGACCACGCCGCTGAACAGGATCACGATTTCCACCGCCACCAGTGCCGCGGCGCTGGTCTCAACGATCGCACCAAGCCCGCGTCGAAGGCGCCGATCAGGGAGCGGCGAGACCCTGCCCCGCTTCGCTCGGCGGTTGGCAGGGTCTGGAGTTCAACCATGGCTTACGTTAGCTTGGCTCACGTCAGCTTGCCGACAGATTTCTCGAGGATCGACCAGGCTTCGTCGCCGTACTTGCCCTTCCACTCGGTGTAGAAACCGGCGGTCCGCAGCTTGTCGCGGAAGGCGCCTGCATCGGGCTTGTTGAAAGCCAACCCCTTGCCGGCGAGATCCTGCTGCAGGTTTGCATTCAGCTTGGCCACGTCGTCACGCTCTTTCACGCCTGCGGCGTCGATGTTCTTCGCGACAATCCTGCGCATGTCCTCTGGCAATCGCTCCCAGGCAGCCTTGTTCGCCAGGAACCAGAAGCCGTCCCACATATGATTGGTGAGCGAGCAGTATTTCTGCACCTCATAAAGCTTCGCAGTGGAGATGATGGCGAGAGGATTCTCCTGGCCATCGACGATCCTGGTTTGCAACGCCGAATAGACTTCGTTGAAGTTGATCGAAGCGGGCGCGGCGTCAAATGCCTTGAACATCGACGTCCACAGCGGCGACGGCGGCACGCGCAGTTTCATGCCCCGAAAATCGTCCGGCGTCTTGATCGGTTTTGTCGAGGTCGTGGTTTGCCGAAAGCCGTTATCCCAAATCTTCTCCATGGCGAGCAGATTGGTCTTGGCGATCTGGCCACGGACGTAAGCGCCAAGATCGCGGTCCATCGCTTTCCATACCGTGTCGTAATCCGGAAACGCGAAGCCCATGCCGTTAATCGAGGCCGCCGGCACAAGCGTCGACAGGATCAGGCCCGACAGAGTAAAGAACTCCACCCCGCCGGCGCGGATCTGGCTCAACGTATCGGTGTCCGAACCGAGCTGGCTCGATGGGAATATCTGCAGATCGAAAGCACCGCTGGTTTCCTGCTTGATCGCCGCCGCCATCTCCCGCGCGCGCATATTCATCGGATGCGTTTCCGGCAGGTTGTTGGCGTATTTGTAAGTAAATTGCGCCCCCTGGGCACGCGCCACGAACGGCGCGGCAACGGCACCGCCAAGAAGTGCAGTGCTTCCGGCGGCAAGCAAACGGCGGCGAGACAGACTCATAATTACCCTCCCCTGGGTCGCGCGAAGCGACCGCTTTTGTTTAGATATTTTATGAACTAATAGCTGGAATTACAGCGCGAGGCTACGCCGCAGGAAACGTATTACTACGCCGTGGCGCCGGCATCGACGGTGAGCACCGTGCCGGAGACGTTGCGCGCTTTGTCGCTGAGCAGATATTCGACGGCATTCGCCACGTCTTCGACTTCGGCAAGCCGGCGCAGCGCGCTCCGCCGCACGATTTGCTGGCGCTGCTCGCCTATGAGGCCGTGCGTCATGTCGGTCTCGATAAAACCTGGCGCCACGGCATTCACGTTGATGCCGAGTCGGCCGACTTCGCGCGCCAGCGACCGGGTGAAGCCGACCATGGAGGCCTTGGTCGCAGCATAGACGGACAGGCCGCTGTAACCGGTAGAGCCGATGATCGAAGCGACGTTGACGATGCGGCCCGCGCCTTCCGACATCATGGAACGCACGACGTATTTTGTCAGTACGATCGGAGACAAGGTGTTGATGCGCACCAGCTCATCGATCTTTGAATTGTGCATCATGGCGAGCGCTCCGTCGTGACCAATGGCCGCATTGTTGACCAGACCAAATAACGGTCCGAAGTCCTTGCGCAGCGCCTTCACCAAGTTCGGGATTTCGTCGATCTTGCCGAGGTCGAACGGCACGAAGTCCAACTTGCCCTGCCCGGCACTTTTGGCTTCGGCAATCGCGTCGGCCACCTGCCTGGATTTTTGCCGTGCCAAGGCAATGACGTTGTAACCCGCGCTGGTAAGCTTGCATGCGATGCCAAGGCCGAGACCGCGGCTCGCACCGGTAATGAGAACGGTTCGTTTGGATTTCAGCCATAGCGCCGCGCCAGTTTTCCAGTCGCTGCGACATCGAGCGACGACACGAAATTGACGGTCGCCGGCACTTTGTGGCGCGGCAGCGCCGCGCGGCACAATGCCAGAATGTTCTCCTTGAGCTCCGGCTCGGCGTCGGCACGGGTCAGATCGGATCGCAACACGACATCCGCGATCACAATCGCGCCGGTCACCGGGCTTCGCTTCGGTCGCACCAGCGACATCCTGACATGTGGGTGACGGTTGATGACAGCCTCGACTTCTTCCGGGTGAACCTTCAGGCCGCCGATATTGATGATGCCGCCCTTGCGGCCGGCAAAGGCGTAGCGGTCGCCGTGTAACTCCACCATGTCGCCGGTATCGACGAAACCTTCCGGGTCAAGCAGTTCCGGCTGCTGCGCGCCGACGTAACGCGATGCCATTCGCGAAGAGCGGATGCGCAGCGAGCCGTCCATGACTTTCATCTCAACGCCGCTGGCACTGCGGCCAAGGAACGCCGCCGGAAAGCCCGCGAAGCCGTCGGTGACCTCGAACGCAACGCCGGCTTCAGTCGAAGCGTAAGCATGGCCAGTGCTGGCTTTGGGGAACGCGGTACGCAGGCTGTCGAGGATCGCCTGATCGGCGATTTCACCCGAAAGGCGCACGTAACGCGGCGCAATCTTGCCGATATCCGGCGACATCAGCGCGCGGCGCCAGTGCGACGGCGTGCCGGAGAGATGCGTAATGCCGTGCTCGCCAAGGCGCGTCAGATGATCGCCGATCGGCTCCCCTGCACTCGACAGAATCAAGGAGGTGCCGCCAAGAACCGCACGCAGGAAGATCTGCAAACCGCCATAACGGCGGATGTCGTAGAAGGTGCCCCAGACCACGACGCCGTCAGGCGGCGTGCCGGCCCTGACCGGGGTGGTGAGTGTCGCCTGGGTGTGCGCAACAAGTTTCGGTACGCCTGAAGTACCGGACGTCAGCAAAAGCCATTCGGTTTCGACACGAGGCAACGTAGAGACATCGGCAGCCTTTATCGAAGGCGTGCAGGCGATCCGAACAGGAAGGCCTAGGGCCGCGTTCGCGACCGTACCGTCGTCGATTACGACTGCGTCGGCCTCGGCGCGCGCAACGAGCGGCGCGAGATGATCGGCGGCAGTATCCGGCGGCAAAATGGTAAGACGCCGCGCGACACCATCAAGTTCGATCAATGCCAGCGCCGCGGTGAGCTGTGTCGAGGTTGCGACAAGCACGGAACGGCCTGACAGTTCGGCAAGCCGGCCACCAAGCGCCGTACCGTGCTCCAGGTGATTGACGCAAACGTGCGCGGCCCGATCCCAGAAGAATCGTTCGGCCTGCGCCTTCGTCAGGCAATCACGCAGCGTTTGCGCTACGTGCGCCATCTTCGTAAACCTTCACGAAGTCGCCAAACGTCAGCGGGAACATGGCGTCCTCGGCGGCGGTGAACGGATCGATGCCGAGCGTGTCTTCAAGGCGCGCGACCAGCACGGCGAAGCCGAGCGAGTCGAGACCGGATTCGAGCAGTACCAAATCGTCGCGCAACGGCGCCAGCTTCTTGCTGTGCTCGCGCGCAATCTGCGTCATCAGGTCGACTATGGTTAATTTTATGCTCTTCATCGGGCGGCCTACGGTTTGTTCACTGACGCGCTGTTATATTCCCGCAAGATTACGATCCAGTTCACGAAACCGTTCGTGACCGGTACCAATGGACGCACCTTTGCCGGAAATCCGCTGCCATCAGATCGGTGACGCCGATATTCCCGCCATCACGGCACTGCTGGCGCGCGGATTCCCCAATCGGGGGCTGCAATTCTGGCAGCAGGCGCTGCGGCGCCTGTCCGGTCATGAGCCGCCGCCCGGCTTGCCCAAATATGGTTACCTTCTGGAAACCAACGGGCTTCCCGTCGGCGCGCTGCTGATGATTTGCTCCACCATGCGCGACGGTGGCCACGCTGCGACCCGCTGCAACCTTTCAAGCTGGTACGTCGACCCGGCCTACCGGGCGTACGGATCGCTTCTGGTGTCGCAGGCGCTACGGCACAAGGACGTCACCTATATGAATGTCTCGGCGGCCCCACACACCTTGCCGATTATCGAAGCGCAAGGTTTCTCGCGCTATTGCGACGGCATCTTCGTCGCGATGCCGGCCCTGCAGGGCCTGTTCAACAGCACGGGCACAAAAATATTCGATGCCGCTCACAAGCCAAGTGCCACCTTCGATCCGGCCGATCAGGAAATCCTGCTACGCCATGTGGAACACGGCTGCATCAGCTTGTGGTGCGAGACAACCGATCGCGCCTATCCGTTTGTATTTCGTCCGCGCATGGTCAAAGGAGCCGTGCCGTGCGCACAGATGCTCTATTGCCGTGACGTTGCCGACTTCGTGCGTTTCGCCGGACCGATCGGCCGTTACCTGGCACGGCGCGGAAAGCCGTTCGTCATCGTCGATTCCAACGGAGCCGTACCCGGACTGTTCGGCGTATTTTTCCGCGGCAGCATGATCAAGTACTTCAAGGGCCCGCAGCGTCCGCGGCTCGGCGATCTCGCCTACACCGAATACGCAGTCCTTGGCGTCTAGGCTCTTCGCCTAGATCGACAGCGCTTTCCGGACCGAGAGCGGCCAAAGCGGCAGCTCGATGCCGTGCGTTGCGAACAGCGCCAGCGCCAGGCGATCGATGCCGAACGCAACGCAGCCGGTATGCGCGAGCTCGCCTGCTTCAGTCTTCAGGTTCCACGTCGTACCGAAATGATCGCGGTGGTAGTTGAAGCTCATGCAGGCGGTCGGCTGCTCGGCCGAATGCACTGGAACGAGCAGTTCGAACTTCAAAGACTGTTCGACCTGACTCATCGCCATCAGCTTGCCGCCACGGCCGAAGAATGGATCGCTTGCCGTATCGATGCGCCAGTTAAGTCCAAGCTGGCCGGCGAAATTCTGTGCCCGCATCATCCAGCTCTTGCGGAATTCATCGACCTGCGACGGCGTACCGATGCAGACATATTCGCGCATGCGGAACGACTGCAGCCGGTCGAGCATCTTCGACGGTTCACGGCGGAAGCAATCGCAGGCAACGTCAAACACCAGGCCTTTCGCCGGCACCGTGCCACGGCTCGCGACCAGCGGATAAACCGGATAGCAGGCGGCCGGGCTGAGCACGAGGTCCGCCGCCGCGAGCCCATCGGTCCAATCTTCGCCCGCCTCACTGCGCTCCACCGACGCACGAACTTCGGATTCTTCGCCGCCAAGGCAGGCCACGCAGCCGAGGAAATGCGGGAAACTCTTGAGATAGCCGGATTTCTCGACCTGACGTCGGCTCATGACTGGCGGAAAGCGCAACACTTCGGTCTGCGCATCGCGATAACGCGAGATCAGCGCAGTCAGGCCGTTGACGGCCTGCTCGAACAACTCGGTCCGCGCATAGACCCCGTCAATACCGCTCGGCAGCAGCAACGCTTCTGCGATCGAATCGAGCGATCGGGCCGGACGCGCCGGCTCCTTGAATGCCACGTTCATTGTACGCACGCCTCTGTTATTCCAACGTCTTCTTATGCAGTCTTAGTCACGCAGCGACACCGGAGCACCGCTAAGCAGCGCCGCCGGTGCGATATTCGCAAGGATCCTGTCGTTACTGATCATGATCGGGGATGAAAGGATGTCGCGCAGCTGCCGGCCGATGCTGAATTCGCCGTCGTTGCGATAGCCGGAAAGCCCGCACGCCTGCATCGCGCTCAACACGGCCGAAACCGCAAGCTCCGACGCAGTAACCTTGTGCATGTTCATGCCGGTCTGGAAGTCGATCAGTTCAAGCGTGGCCGGATCTACTGACGCAGCTTCGAACCGCTGTAACGCCGCGCTAATAAGGCTGCGCAACGTGCGCATCGTTGCCGTTGCACGCGTCAGATGAGCAGTGCCGGGTGGCATCGTACCGCCGGAGCCCTGCGCGGCCTTGCGAACGAATGCACGCGCGCGATCAACCGCGGACGCTGCAATCCCCGCCCACGCGCCGCTCCACAGCAGATGAGCGACCGGCATCATGGTCTGAGCGTGAATTTTATCGTAGCCGACCGGCATGATTTGCTCGGAAGCAGCCTCGGCGATCAGCGAAAAGCCTTCGCTGCACGTACCGCGCATGCCGAGAGCATCCCAGCCGTTCAGGCGATTGAGTTTGTAATCGGGCTTCAGCAGGGCGACGAGGACCTGATCATTGCTGGGCGCTTCAGGGGAGCGCCGCGCGGTAGTGAGAATGCCGTCGGCAGCTTCAGCGTAGGAGATGACCGTCGCCTGCCGCTCCAGCGCGATACGCGAGCCGCGCCATTCGATCGGCGCCGAGCTGTGGCGAACATCTCCGCCGGCGCGGCCTTCCGTTGTCGATGAGGCGAGCAAAAGCTGCTCGCTGGCGAGACGGCGCAGCAGACGCTGATGCCACGTGCTGCTCTGACCGTGGCGCAACAGGCAGGCAACCTTGGTCTGATGCATGGCATAGACCATCGATGCCGATGCGCAACCCCGGCCCAACATGTAACAAATGTCTACGGCATCGGAGATGGTCGCACCCTCTCCACCCAGCTCTGGCGGCACCTGGATGCCCAACAGACGCTCGGCACGCGCCGCACCGATTGCCTCACTTGGAAAGCGTGAATGCGTGTCGACTGAGGCGGCGTGGGTCGCGGCGACTGCGGCGACCTTCTCCGCCCGTGACGTAAGATCGGCCGCGCTCACAGCTTTCAGGTTGGTCGCGGCGATAATAAGGCCCCGCATGGCATTGCGGGCGGCGCGATGGTCCTCGCCGTCACCTTCCAACATTGCGGTTTCAGCACTCGTACTTGTACTCACGACCGACTCACCCCGCGCTATAACCTCAACAGCGCACTAACACCGCTGGGGTACCCAAGAATTGCCAATTCCTAGTGGCATTCGGAAGGGATTAGCGCAGTTCTTTGGCATCAAGGTTACCAATCGCAAACACATCACGTGTTAAAAAGGAAAATCGCGATTTTCTGGCCAGGTTTGCGTCAAAACAACAGGCCCAAATTCGGAGAAAATTTACCTTGCTCGACCGGATCAACCATAGCTCGACGGAACGCGTCGCCCACCTTGTGCACGAACTGTTGGCCAAGCGGTCAATCGACCGTCCAGTCGGTAACGATGACAGCCTGACCGAGAGCGGCCTCACCTCGCTCGACATCGTCAACCTGATGCTGGGCATCGAGACCGAATTCGGAATCAAAATCCCCGACCGTGATATGACGCCCTCGAATTTCCGTTCGATCGCGCAAATCGATCAGTTGATCGGCCGGCTGCTCGGCACGCACGAGACCGCGCCCGCCTGAAAACCACATAGCGCTTTCCAGCGTATGCTCGCGTTGCAAAGAAGCCCGGTTCGGTTTTCCCGAGCCGGGCTTCTTTCATTGAGATCGCAGCGCCAATAGTATCAACCGTGTGCCTTCTTGCGGGTGCTACGAACCGACCCATTTTCCCATACTGAGGAAAAACAACAGGCAAATCCCAAGAGGGCAAATCCGATGTCCATTCGACCCGTGAAGAAGATCATTACCTCGAAGCCTACAATAGAAGGCGCGGGCGTGAAGCTGCGCCGCGCATTCGGCTTCGGCGAAACGTCGGAGACCGATCCATTCCTGCTGCTCGACGATTTCCGCAACGACCGGCCGGACGACTACCGCGCCGGTTTTCCCTGGCATCCGCATCGCGGCATTGAAACGATTACTTATGTGCTCGCCGGCAACGTCGAGCATGGCGACAGCCTGGGCAATCGCGGCAATCTCGGTGCCGGTGACGTGCAATGGATGACCGCTGGACGCGGCATTCTCCATCAGGAGATGCCGCAAGGCGACGCACAGGGCCGCATGCACGGCTTCCAGCTTTGGGCCAATTTGCCGTCGTCATTGAAGATGACCGCGCCGCGCTACCAGGACGTCAAAGCAGCGCAGATACCTGAAGTGATCGACGACGACGGCACCCGCGTCCGCGTCGTCTGCGGCGACTTCTGGGGCAAGAAGGGTCCGATCGAAGGGGTCGCCGCCGATCCGCGCTATCTCGACATCTGGGTACCGCCGGGCAAACGCAAGACTCTGCCGGTCGAGATCGAGCGGCATGCCTTTGCCTACGTGTTCGAGGGCTCCGGCAACTTCCGTGCGGCCTCGCAGCCGTTCGGCGTGCTGACCGAGAAGACCGACGGCGTGAACGAGACGCTGGTGCGCGAGCAGACCGGCAACCGTTCGCTGGTGCTGTTCGACAGCGGCGACGAAGTCACCGTGCAGGCTGGAGACGAAGGCATCCGTTTCCTGCTGGTGTCCGGTAAGCCGATCGAAGGAGCCGGTCGCGTGGTACGGCCCCGTCGTGATGAACACCGAGGCCGAGCTGCAACAGGCATTCTCGGAGCTGCGCAACGGCACTTTCATCCGCTAAGATACGCGTCTCATAGCGAATAGCGCCCGGTAAAGGCGCAATCGGAGGACGCGTGAACAAGGAAGTGCTTCTCGTCGGCAGTATCCCGCTGGACACTGCCGACGAAGTTTTTCGTACGTTCGGTGCAACGCTCGGACCGTCACTGGCGGCGATGCCGGACGGTGAAGTCGGCCCGCGCAAGCACTGGATCAGCCGCGTCCACTATCAGGTCCTTGCCGGCCACGCGGAACTGGAAACTGTGCGCCACCCGGCGCCGGAAAACGGCGTTGAGCGGCTTAATCCGCGCAACGCCGGGAGACTCCTGGCTGTTCAAGGTCAAGGACGGCGTCGAACGCGTCAGCTTCGGCGATCCGGGCTGGCGGCTTGGCTACACGCGCGATGCGGTCAATTCATATTTCGTGTTCAAGACGCTGCGCGACAAAGGCGTACTGGCAAAGCATCTGCGCTTTCAGGTGTCGCTGCCTTCGGTGATCAGCGCGCTGCCGCCGCGGATTTTTCCGAACCCAGCGGATATCGCCAGGATCAGGCCCGGATACACCGACGCACTTGCGGCCGAGATCGGCATGATCGCGCAGAAAATCCCGAACGAGGATCTTGCGATCCAGTGGGATTGCTCCACCGAGGTGCAGGACGTTTACGGCGCAGTGCCCGGTCTTCCAAAAGAAGGCGCGATCGAGCGCAATGTCGCGCAATTCCGCCGCCTGTCGCCGCTTGTCCCCGAGAAAGCGCTCCTTGGCTATCATCTCTGCTTCGGCACGCTCGGCGGCTGGCCGCGCTTCGCGCCTGCCGACCTCTCCGCGACGGTTGAGCTGGCCAACGCCGTGATCGAGGCCTCCGGACGCCGCGTCGACTGGATTTATATTCCGGTGCTCGACGGCGTCGGCGATGCTTTCTTCGCCCCGCTGAAAAATCTCAAGCCGCGCGGTGCACGGGTTTACCTCGGCGTTGTCCATCATATGGACGGCTTCAAGGAGCGGCTTGCGCTGGCGCGCAAATATCTGCCCGACTTCGGCGTTGCAGCCTATTGCGGCTTTGGCCGGATTCCGCCGGAGCAAATGCCGGCGGTGCTTGATGAGCACGTTCAGGCGGTCAAGCTTGCAAGCTAAATCCAACGCACTGGAAATGAAACTATGCCAAAGACAGTTTATTACGCCAGCACCGGTCCCGATCTGACGCTCTACGAGGTCGACGTGGATGGCGCTGCACTAGTCAAGCGTGGCACGGTAACGTTGCCGGAGAATATCCAGTACGCGTGGGCCCATCCGTCGCGACCAATCCTCTACGTGGTATCGAGCAACGGCGGTCCAAGCGGGCTGGTCGGAGATACGCACTGCGCCAATTCGCTCAGTCATCGATCCTGCAAGCGGAGCGTTGCGTTCGATCGGTGCGACCGTGAGATTGCCGACGCGGCCGATCCACGCCAGCGTCGATCGCAGCGGCGAATATCTGCTGATGGCGTACAACGTGCCGAGCAGCGTGACGGTGCACCGTCTCAATTCCGACGGCACCATTGGCGCGCAGGTGGTTCAGGCCAAGCTCAACACCGGCATCTACGCCCATCAAATACTGACCGCACCGACGAACAAGGCCGCGGTGCTGGTGACGCGCGGCAACGACGCGAAGCCGGGCAAGCCCGAAGATCCCGGGCGCGATCAAGACATTCGCGTTTGCCAACGGCGCTTTGAGCGATCTTGCATCGATCGCGCCTGGCACCGGCCTTGGCTTTGGGCCGCGCCATCTGGATTTCCATCCGACCAGGCCATGGGTCTTCGTGTCGATCGAGCGGCAGAACCAGCTTTATGTTTATGAGCGCAACGAAACGACCGGCCTCGCCCGCGAGCCGATGTTCGTCAAAAACAGTCTGGCGAATCCGAAGCCGCCGGTGCGGCAGGCCGCCGGCGCGATCCACGTCCATCCGAATGGCAAGTTCGTCTATCAGACCAATCGCGCTTCGGATCTGACCACCGAGAACGGCGAGACCGTCGTCATCAACGGCGAGAACAATATCGCTGTCTATGCAATCGATCAGACGACCGGCGAGCCGACGCTGATCCAGAACGCCGACGGCAGGGCTTACGAACTGCGCACGTTCGGCATCGATCCCGGTGGACGCCTTTTGATCGCGGCGAGCATCAAGTCGGTGCCCGTGCGTCGGGGCAATGCCATCGACCACCGTGCCGGCGCGAATTTCGGTTTACCGGATCGCGAGCGACGGCAAGCTCGCGATGGCGCGGCAATACGACGTCGATACCGGCAGAGGCCAGCAGTTCTGGACCGGCCTGGTGACGCTCGCCTGAGACGGCGGGCCGCGACGCGACTGACCGATCAGCTTGACGCGCCGCGCAACGGCGCCGGCTGTTCCGCCAGCATCGCCTGGATGGCAAGCCGGGTCGCCGCCGGATCGAGGTTGTGCTTTTTCACCAGGTCTTCGCAGTCGGCGAGGATGGCATCGGCGTCCTGCATCATCTTCAGCCGTTTGTAATCGTCGTCGTAGTGCACGCCCATGCTGGTGCCGATGATCTCGTACATGTTGAGGATCTGGAACGGCCAGTCACGTTCGTGCGCGCACAAGCGCACGGTGATCGGAATGGTAGACGGCGACGATCGCATCGACGCCGGCGGCTTCGGCGGCCTTGAGCTCGGCCAAATCCAGTTCGCGGCGGTAGGCCGGCAGCGCTTTCAGATTGTTGCTTTGCAGACCGACAGCCGGCTGATGCAGATCGACAATCTCGATGCCCGGCACGGCGTTCAATATGTCTTCCGCAGCTTCGACGACGCCGTGAATGCCGGGATGGCGATGCAGCGCGATGCGCATCGGCACGGGCTCGCGCAGCATCGGCCGCAATTTGTCGAGATTGCGGCGCAGATACATCGTAAACGGCGTCATCTCGAACGGTTTGCCGCCACGCATCCTTTCGAGCGTCGGCAGCGTGGTAGTCGGCGAACTGCACCTGGCACGACGGACACCACGACACGACCTGCTTCGACTTGCTCTGCGCCAGCTTGTCGATGGTGTTTTCGCCGAACCGTCCGGACGTCGCGATATCGCCGGTGCGCATCTGCACGACGCCGCAGCAATGGCTCGGCCCGCCCATCACCTCGTAGGTCGCGCCGATCGCATCCATGACATCAAGCGCCAGCAACGCGATGTGCGGCGTCTTGAGCACGTTGCAGCCGGTATAAAATACGAAATCGGGCAAGCTCGCCGGCCGCGGGGCGCTTGCCGCCCTGACCGAGCCGCTGGAGCAGCGCGTCGTCGAGTTGCAAGACGCGAAATGATGATTGACATCGTGCGCGACATTGCGGAAACCCGATGACGCCGTCACGGCGTTGCGTAACCACGTCATTCTTGGCGCGCGCCATTTCGACCTTGGCCATGTACACAAGAAACCGCGGATTGACCCCGTAATC
The DNA here is from genome assembly GCA_963739945.1 of uncultured Alphaproteobacteria bacterium. Lineage (GTDB taxonomy): Bacteria > Pseudomonadota > Alphaproteobacteria > Rhizobiales > Xanthobacteraceae > BOG-931. The sequence continues at coordinate 38,838 of CAVUCN010000016.1, forward strand.
GCAGGCTTTGATGCATTCACCGCTGAAGACGCAGCCGTTCGCCCAGTTTTGAGCGGCTTCATTACCCTCGCCGTGGCGCAGGATGTCGAGAATTCCTGAGATGACGCCGACCGGATTATCTCGCGCTTCCGCCTCAAGGCCCGCCGCGCCAGTGATCGGACAGGCTTCCACGCACTTGCCGCAGCGCGTGCAGGCGTCGACCATTTCGTCGACACGGGCCTGCAGAACGGATTCGAAAGTATCGGGCATGAGTCGGGTCCTTTTCGCGACGCCGATGCCGGATCGTAGCGTCGAATCGGGCCCGATTGAAGGGCGTAGCCTGGCGCGCTAAAACCAAGCGCTTTCAACGGTGTCCGGCGCTTCGCCGGGCAGGCTTAAACAAAATACGCCGCCGCCACGGTGTGGATCGATGGACCCACACCGCGTCACTAAAATGCTGCGTCACCAAAGTGTGAGGATGCAATGGGTGAATACGCCGTCGGGCAGCCAGTGCCCCGTTTCGAGGACCCGCGCCTGATTCAGGGCGGCGGCCGCTACGTCGGGGACATGGCGTTTCCCGGGATGGCGTTTGGCTTACGTACTGCGCTCGCCGCACGCCCACGCCCGCATCCGCAAGATCGACACCGCCAAGGCCAAGGCTGCGCCGGGCGTGCTCGCGGTGCTGACCGGTGCCGACTACAAGGCCGCGGGTTTCGGCGACCTGCCGGTTCCCGGCGGACTGAAACGCCGCGGCGATACGCCAGGCTACAAGCCGCGCTATCCCGCTCTGGTTGAAGATCGCGTGCGCATGATCGGCGACTACGTCGCCTTCGTCGTCGCCGAAACCTACTTCCAGGCGGTCGATGCCGCGGAACTGATCGAGGTCGACTACGAGCCGCTGCCGGCCATCGTTTCGACCGGCGACGCCATGAAGCCGGGCGTGCCGCTGGTCTGGGACGATTGCCCGAACAATGTCGGCTTCATTCAGGTCGAAGGAAACAAGGAAGCAACCGACGCCGCCTTCGCCAAGGCTGCGCATGTCGTGAAGCATCACTTCGTCATCAACCGCATCACCGCTGCGACCATGGAGCCGCGCGGCTGCATCGGCATGTTCGAGCCGACGGAGCAGCGCTACACCATCTACACCACGCTCCAACGCACCAACGTCTTTCAGACCGAGCTGTCGCAATACGTCCTGAAGGTTCCCGACAGCAAGATCCGCGTGGTCTGCGGCGACATCGGCGGCAGCTTCGGCATGAAGTCCGCGGTGTACAACGAATGCGCGCTGGTGCTGCTGGCGGCGAAAGTTATCGGCCGTCCGGTCAAATGGGTCGCGACACGCTCGGAATCATTTCTCTGCGACGCGCAGGCGCGCGACAACGTCACCGATGCCGAACTTGCGCTCGACAAGGACGGCAACTTCCTCGGCTTCCGCGCCAAGATCATCGCCGCGATCGGCGCCTATTTGCAGGTCGGCATGCCGGCCTTCACCGGCAATCTCGGCACGCTGGCCGGTGTCTATCGCACGCCGGCCTCTCACGTCGATGTTGATGCGGTCTACACGCACACGCAGCCGGTCCGGCCCTATCGCGGCAACGGACGGCCGGAAGCCGCCTACATCATCGAACGCATGGTCGATCTCGCTGCCGACCAGATCGGGATGGATCCCGCGGAGCTGCGCCGGCGCAACACCATTCCGGCGAGCGCCATGCCTTACAAGACCAGTGTGACGTTCACCTACGATTGCGGCGAATTCGAAAAGAACATGGATATGGCGCTCGACGCCGCCGACAAGCGCGGCTTCGAGGCACGCCGTGCGCAATCGAAGAAGAACGGAAAGCTGCGCGGCCTCGGTTTCTCCAACACAATCGAGCGCTCGGCAGCCCCCGGACTTGAGGGCGCCGAGATCAGGTTCGACCGGACCGGATCGGTAACTATCTTCTCCGGCAGCATCAATCAGGGCCAGGGCCACGAGACCACGTTCAAACAAGTGGTGTGCGATCGTCTCGGCCTCGATCCGAAGGAAGTGACCTACGTTCAGGGCGACACCGATCAGGTGTTTTTTGCCGAAGGCACCGGCGGCTCGCGATCGGCGGCCTTTTCGAGTTCGGCGTTCACGATGGCGGCGGACAAGGTCGAGGCCAAAGGCAAGGCTGTCGCGGCCCATATGCTGAAAGTCGATGTCGCCGATATCAAGTTTAGTGAGGGCATCTTCTCGACGCCGAAGTCGAACCAGACGATGACGATCAAAGAGATCGCCAAGGCATCGCTCGATCCAAAGAATCTGCCCGCCGGCATGGAGCCGGGTCTAATCGAGAAAGGCAATCTATTCTGGAAAGGCCGCAAGCTATCCGAACGGCTGCCACGTTTGCGAACTTGAGATCGACGAGGAAACCGGTACCGTCGAAATTCTTGACTACAATGTCGTCGACGACGTCGGTACCGTGCTCAACCCGCTGTTGCTGCACGGCCAGATCGATGGCGGCATCGCCATGGGCATCGGCCAGATCCTGATGGAAGACATCAAGTTCGACGAGCAAGGCCAGATTCTCACCGGCTCGTTCATGGACTACGCCATGCCGCGCGCCGGCGACATGACCGGCTTCCATGTCGACAGCAATCCGGTGCCGACCAAGACCAACCTGCTTGGCGTTAAAGGCGCCGGCGAGGCCGGCTGCGTCGGCGCCATGCCGGCGGTTGCCAATGCACTGGTCGATGCGCTCTCTGTGCTCGGTATCAAACACGTCGAAATGCCGGCAACGCCCGAAGTGCTGTGGCGCGCAATCCACGACGCGCGCCAAAAGGGCGCGTAGCCCACGCTCAGGCATGACGCAAACGCCGACCAACGAAACCCAGGAAAGCCCTCCGATCATCGTTTTCGAGAATGTCGGCGTCTCGTTCGGGCAGGAACAGATTTTCGACCGGCTGAGCTTTGAGGTTCAGCGCGGCGAATTCGTCTGCATCCTCGGTCCGTCGGGTTGCGGAAAGTCCACATCGTTGCGGATGATCGGCGGCCTGCTCGACATCAGCAGCGGGCGCATCACCGTCGACGGACGTGCCCCGCGCGACGCCTGGCCGGAAATTGCATTCGTGTTCCAGTCGCCGCGGCTGGTGCCGTGGCGCACCGCGCTCGAGAACGTCATGTTGGGCTCGGAGTTGCGGTTCGGCTCCGGCGAGGCGAAGCAGCGCAAAGCCCGCGCCAGCGAGCTGCTGGAGCTCGTCGGCCTCGCCGGCGATGCCGGCAAATATCCGTCAATGCTTTCCGGCGGCGAACGCCAGCGCGTCGCAATCGCGCGCGCGCTCGCGGTCGATCCCAAGATCGTGCTGATGGATGAGCCGTTTTCGGCGCTCGACCCCAACATGCGCGGCTCGCATGCGCACGGAAATGGAGCGGATCTGGTCCGAAACCGGCAAGACCGTGGTCTTCGTCACCCACGACATCGACGAAGCGCTACAACTGGCGGACCGTACGGTCGTCCTCTCCAACAAGCCGACCCGGGTGCTCGAAACCGTAGAGCTGAAGAGCGCCGCGGCCGCGTGCGGCGGCTGGTCGCGATCTTGATGCACAGCGCGAGAAACTGGTTAGACTGTTTCGCTCGATCGAACAGCCGGCCCCACCAAAGGATATCGTTGCATGATCAAACGCCGCACCGCTCTCAAGCTCCTGGCCGCACCGGCACTGATGACTGTCGCCCGGCGGGGCTTCGCCAAGGAGAAAGTGACATACGCCTATCTGCTCGATCCGGCCTATGACGCCGTGACCTGGGCGATGTCGAACGGCAAGGTCACGTCCGATCTTATCGATGTTGAGGCGCGCGGACTGGCAATTCCGCAACTGATCCAGGCGACGTCCGCCAAACAGTACGATGTGATCATGACCGCTGTGATCGCCCTGCCTCCGGCGGCGGCGCGCGGTCTTGAATTGAAGGTGTTGTCGACCGCCTTGCAGCAATCGGCTGCCGGCGAAGGCGCCGGCATCTGGGTCAAGAGCGATTCTGCTATCAAGAGCCCGAAAGAGCTGAAGGGCAAATCGCTTGGCTCCTACGCCCTGCGCTCGACGGGTTATACGCAGGTGCGTCTCGCGCTGATCCACAAGTACGGATTGAACGCGGCGCTGGAGGGTGGCGATGTCAATCAGGTCGAGATTCAGGCGCCGAACCTGCCGGGCGCTCTCGCTGCCGGCCAGATCGACTCGGCGACACTGATCCACAGTCAGGCTTTCCGCGCCCGAAAGTCCGGAGAGTTTCGCCCGATCGCCGAGACCGGACGCGACAATATCGAAGCCTTCGGCATGCGCTTTATCAGCGCCCTCAACGTGTCGTACCCCGAGCGCCTGGCGCAGCGGCCCGATGCCTTCAAAGAGTTCGACCGGATGTTCCGCGAGTCGGTGCAGTACGCGCTCGCGCACCGTGACGAGGTTTTCGGCGCTGTCGGCAAGCAGACCAACCTGCCGCCGGAATTCTTCGATTGGTGGTTCGAGAAGAGCTCGGACGTGCCGGGCACCTTCACCGAAGACCACGCCAGGATCATCATGAAATTCTTCGACCTGTCGAAGGAGATCGGGATGATCCAGAACTACCCCGATATCCGCACCCTCGTTTGGGAGCATGCGCTGCGCGGCTGATGGCCAAAGCTGACACTGTACCTGCCGCGGCGTTGCGGCCACGCGGGCTGGCCGCCAGCAAACTCTACGCGCATCTGTTCACGATCCTCTTTCTCATCGGATGGGAAGCCGGATCGCTCATCGCACCGGTTTACCTGCTTCCCGGCCCGGTTCCGGTCGCGCAACGCCTTGCGGCATTCGTCACCAGCAGCCGCGATCTCGGCCATCTCGGCGCCTCGCTGTTTCATGTTGCCGCGGCGATCGCCATTTCATTTGTCATCGGCTCACTGCTTGCGCTGATCCCCTACTACGTGCCGCTGCTGCGGTTCGCGATCGAGCGCCGCATCGGTCCGTTCCTCAACGCCTTCTCGGCCATCGGCTGGACGCTGCTGTCGATCATGTGGTTCGGGGTCAGCCCGCTGACGGTGATCTTCGCAATCAGCGCGGTGCTGGTGCCGTTCGCGCTCGTCAACATGTCGGCGGGCCTCGCCAATGTCGATCCCGAGTTCATCGAGATGGCCGGGAGCTTCACACGGCGCCGCATGCGGATGTTCACGCTGGTGATCGTGCCGTCACTCTATCCGTTCGTTTTCGCGACGCTCCGCATCATGTTCGGCGTCGCCTGGAAGGTGACGCTGACCGCCGAGCTGTTCGGCGGCAATTCAGGGCTCGGCTACATGATCAACCTGTCGCGGCAGGAGTTCGATACGACGACGATCTTTGCCGCGATCATCCTCATCATCGCTTTCGTGCACTGCGTGGACCAGTATGTGCTGGCTCCCGTTGCAGGCGAGCGTGTCGCGCCACTATGCCGGCTGAGCGAACCACAATCCCGCCGCTTTCGCCGAGCGATTGCTCGGCGAGGGAATTGTCTTGCTGGCTTTGATCGGCTGGTGGGCGTTCGCACGTCATTTGCCGGAATTCATCCTGCCGGGCCCACTCCCCGTCGCGCGCCGGCTGGCGGAACTGTTTGTCACTCCGGATTTCCTGCGCGATGCCCTGACCTCGACATGGCGGGTGCTGGTTTCCATTGCTTTGGCCCTGATCATCGGCGGCGGCCTCGCCTTCGTCGCTCACGGTGTGCCGTCGCTCGAAGGCGTGGTGGACAGGCGGATCAAGCCGGTCCTCAACTCCTTCCCTTCGATCGGCTGGGCGATCCTCGCCGCGATCTGGTTCGAGCCCGGCAGCTTCGGCGTCATATTCGTCGAGACCGCAATCCTGATTCCGTTCTGCCTGATCAATATTGCCGAAGGCCTGCGCAATATCGATCGCGAACTCATGGAGATGGGCCGAAGCTTCACGCACCACCGCGTCGCGCGTGCTCTGGCGTCTCACGCTCCCCTTGCTCGTGCCCTATGGGCTTTCAGCAACGCGTATCGCCTATGGCGTCGCGTGGAAAATCGCTCTGGTCGCGGAGCTTCTCGGCGCGACCGAACGGGCTGGGCTATCTGATGCTGAGAGCGCAGACCGCAGCGGACAGCGCCACGTTTCTTGCCACCTGCTTTGCCATCGTGCTGATCTTCGTCGCCGGCGAACGGCTGGTAATTGTGCCGCTGGAGCGCCGTTTTGCGCGGCGCTGAGGACGAGATGGAGATGTAACGATGGCCGAAAATCCGGTGGTACGAACAAAAGCTGGCGAGCTGCGCGGCACCGTGGAAAACGGCATCGCCGTATTCCGGGCGATACCCTATGCGGCGCCACCCGTCGGTGAATTGCGGTTTGCGCCGCCGCAGCCCGTTCCGGCATGGCAGGGTGTGCGCGACGCAACCCAGGAGGGGCCGATCGCCCCGCAGGGCCGCTCACGACTCGCCCACGTCATGGGGGATTTCGAGCGCGCGCAATCGGAGGACTGCCTCACACTCAATATCTGGACGCCGGGCGCGGATTCGGCAAAGCGCCCGGTGCTGGTCTGGATTCACGGCGGCGCTTTTACCAGCGGTGCCGGTTCGCTGGCGTGGTATTCCGGCGACCAATTTGCCGCGAACGGCGACGTCGTCGCGGTTTCTATCAACTACCGCCTGGGCGCGCTGGGCTTCCTGTATCTTGCCGGAGGTCAGCGCCGGAAATCTCGGATTGCTCGACCAGATCGCGGCGCTGCGCTTTATCCGCGACAACATCGCGGCCTTTGGCGGCGATCCGGACAACGTCACGGTGGTCGGACAATCTGCGGGAGCGGCCTCGATCGCGATCCTGATGACGATGCCGCAGGCCAGTGGCCTGTTTCGGCGCGCCATCCTGCAAAGCGCGCCGTTCGGACGCATTTCACGGACACGCGACGACGGTCACCGGATCGGCCGGCGGTTCGTGGAAGTGCTGGGCCTCAAGCCGGATCAGGCCACGCGACTGAAATCGGTGCCGGTTTCCGACCTGATCGCGGCGCAGGGCGAACTCGCCCGGCTGGAAAAGAAATTCGCCAATGCACTGGCGCCATTCTGGCCCGTCGTTGACGGAGAAATTTTCCGCAGCGACGTCGCGCCGGCGCTCAAGGCCGGTGCCGGCGCCACAATCGACACCATGATCGGCACGACGCGCGAGGAGATGGCTGCGTTCTATTGCATCGACGACGACATCGCCAAAGCCGATCAAGCAGCCATCGACGGCGTCTTCACTTCAATATTCAACACGGGACAGCAACGTTACCAAGACGAATTTCGCCGAATGCGCGCCTCAAACACCAACGCGGCGCTGCTCGGCGACCTCATGACCGATGCGATGTTTCGGATGGGAAGCCTGCACATGGCCGAATGGCGGGCCGATCAGGGAAAGCCCGCCTACGTTTATCAATTCGACTGGCAATCACCGGCAGGGTTCGAATCCTGTCACTGCCTGGAAATTCCGTTCGTGTTCGACAATTTCTCCGCCTGGACAAAGTCGCCGATGCTCAAGGGCGCGAAGCCCGCGGAGATGAGAGGTCTCGCAGACGCCATGCATCCGGCATGGATCGCGTTCGCGAAGACCGGGAAAGCCGGATCATCCGCATTTGCCGGAATGGCCGGTTTACCGCCGCGAGGACCGGATGACGATGCGCTTCGACAGCATGATCGGACCGATCAGCGATCTCGCCGGTCTCGCGTGGCGCGAGCCGTGGCCTTCCTGAGGATAAGTGGCGCACAATTGATCATTGCTCAAGCTTGATGTTCGCGGAGTGAATGACGTCGCGCCCACTTCGCAACATCCTGCTGATCAGCTTGCCGAAATCCGCGCTGGACCTCGGCATGCACCGCATCGCCGAGGCTGGCCAGTCCGGGTTTTCACATCCGGCCTCGGCAACCGTCGCGTTCAACGCCTTGTTGAGTTTCGCAATGACGTCGGGCGGCGTGCCTTGGGCGCACCGATGCCGAGCCATCCGCTGGCTTCGATAGCCCGGCACGGTGTCGGCGATCGGCGGCACGTCGGGCAACCCGTCAAACCGCTGTGTCGTCGTCAGGCCGAGCGCCCGCAACTTGCCGGACCGGATGAATTCCAGCGACGACTGCACCGGGCCGATCCAGCAATCGACCTGACCGCTGATCAGATCCGGTATTGGATTGCCGCGATAGGGCACGTGCGTCATCTGAATTCCGGCCATTCTCTGGAACATTTCGCCGAAGATATGCGGGGCGCTGCCGATGCCGGCCGAGGCCATCGTGACCTTTCCCGGATTGGCTTTGGCGTAAGCGATGAACTCCGGCAGCGTCTTAGCCGCCACCGACGGATTCACTTCCAGAACGAATGGCTCGTATCGATCCTTGCCGACCGGCGTGATATCGCGCGCAAAGTCGTAGTTGAGATTGGTGTAGAGAGTGGCGTTGATGACGTTGGCCGTCGTCACCAGCATCAGCATGTAACCGTCCGGTGGCGAATGAGCGACATCGGCTGTCGCCATGTTGCTGCCTGCGCCCGGGCGATTCTCGACAACGACGGACTGGCCAAGTTTTTCCGACATTCCCTGGCCAATGATCCTGGCGACGATATCCGGACCGCTGCCCGCCGGAAATCCAACGATCAGCCGGATCGGACGAGACGGGAAATCATCCGCCCGGGCCGTCGCGCTTGCAAAAGGAAGCGTCGCCAACCCAAGGGCCACCCGTTGAAAATCCCTCCGCGAAAACTTCATCCCATTCCTCCCCAGCGTTTATTCTGGAATAGTGTCCGTTGGCGCACGGCATGTCCATCCTTGCGATCACGTTGAACGCAAATCAGGCTGCTATCACCGCCACGCATTGAATCTCGATCATCATTTCCGGTTGCGCAAAACCGGCGACGGTGATCGCAGCGCTGGCCGGAAAGTCCTTGCCGAAAATCTCGGTGCGCAGTTCGGTCATCCGGGTGGTATGACGCGTATCGATCAGGAACACCGTCATGGTGACAAGATCGGAAAGCCTGGCGCCGGATTCGGCCAGCGTCTTTTCGATGTTGTGGAAGGTCTGGCGGCATTGCGCGTCGAAATTGCCGGCAAGCGATTTTCCGGCGTCGTCTACCGCTCCGGTGTGACCCGCGACCCAGATGGTCTTGGCCGCGCCCTCAGTGACAACCGCCGGCGAATAAGCGCGCTTAATCGTACGCGCTCGCGCCCACAAATGACTTTTTCATGCGTTCCTTCCCTTCCGTCGCGCCCTTGTGGCGGCTTACATTATGGCAATGTCCGGGACTGAAACACCCTCCAATGGCGCCGCGCCACTCTCCGGCATTCGCGTGCTGGAGTTCTGCCATGCCATTATGGGACCGACGGCGGGCCTGATCCTCGCCGACCTCGGCGCCGACGTCATCAAGGTCGAGCCGGCCGATGGCGACACCACGCGGCGGCTGATCGGCTTCGGTGCCGGGTTTTTTCCGACTTTCAACCGCAACAAGCGCAGCCTCGCCATCGATCTCAAATCAAGTGAGGGCCGCGATTTGCTGTACCGGCTCGCGGCAACCGCCGACGCGGTGGTCGAAAACTACGCGCCAGGCACCATGGACCGGCTCAAATGTGGCTATGCCGATCTTTCGAAAATCAATCCGCGGTTGATCTACTGCTCGCTGAAAGGCTTTCTCAGCGGCCCCTACGAGCATCGCCCGGCGCTCGATGAAGTGGTGCAATTCATGGCCGGCCTCGCCTACATGACAGGCCCGCCCGGCCAGCCGCTGCGTGCCGGCTCTTCGGTCGTGGACATCATGGGCGGCATGTTCGCCGTGATCGGCATCCAGGCGGCGCTCCGCGAACGCGAAACGACTGGCCGCGGTCAGTTCATCAAATCGGCGCTGTTCGAATCGACCGCGTTCCTGATGGCGCAGCACATGGCCGGCGAAGCAGCGACCGGGCGCGCACCGCCGCCGATGCCGGCACGCGAAGGCGCCTGGGGCATATACGAGCCGTTCGAGACCAAAGACGGCGAGCAAATTTTCGTCGGCCTGACCAGCGACAAGCAATGGAAGCGTTTTTGCGAATACTTCAAGCGCGACGATCTGCTGCAAAACCTTGCTTACAAGACCAACGAAGATCGCGTTCGCGAGCGTCCGACAGTTTCGGCCGATTATCGCCGATATCGTCTTGCAGCATACGCGTGCCGAATTGACCGAATTGTTCGACCGTATCGATATTCCGTTCGCACCGGTCGCCAAGCCAAGCGACCTGTTCGAGGACCCGCAACTCAATGCGCATGGGCGCATGCTGGAGATTATGTTCCCGAACGGCGTACGGGCAAAAATTCCGCGCCTGCCGGTCGAGATCGGCGACCACGATCTCGCTTTGCGCCGTCAGGCGCCGGGGATTGGCGAACACACTGCCGAGATCCTTGCTGAACTCGGACTTGCACAAAAAGAGATCGATGCGCTGAGCAAGCGCGCCATTGTTTCAGTCGGAGGACATGAATGAGCGACCTGCCGTCAGCCATTCACATCAACGAAGAAGGCCCGCGCGAGGGCTTCCAGATCGAGAAGGGCAAGATCGCGACCGATCGCAAGATCGCGCTGATCAATGCGTTGTCGCACACCGGCATCGATCACATCCAGATCGTTTCCTTCGTCAATCCGAAGAACGTGCCCGGCATGGCCGATGCAGACGAAGTGGTGGAAAGCATCACCATGCAGCCGGGCGTCGCCTACACCGCGCTATGGCTTAACGAAAAAGGATTTCAGCGCGCGCTGGGCCACGATCGCCTCACCCAGATCGGCACCATTCAGCTTTGCACGTCGGAGAAATTCCTGCTGCGCAACCAGAACCGCACCGCCGCACAGCAACTCGCGGGACAGCATAATATCGTCGAGATGTACAAAGCCGCCGGCGTTCCGGTCGAGCGCGGCAGCATCATGGCGACGTTCGGCTGCAACTTTGAAGGCGATATTCCGGTTGAGCGCGTCGTATCGCTGGTCGGCCAGATTCTCAATGTCGCGAAGGAACATGGCGTCAAACTCAAATATATCACGCTCGCCGATACCATGGCGTGGGCGACGCCGCTTGCGGTCAAGCGCGTGGTCGGCGCGATCCGCGAGCGCTGGCCCGATCTCGACCTTGCGCTGCATCTGCATGACACCCGCGGCATGGCGATCGCCAACGCCTTTGCCGGCCTCGAGATGGGCGTGAAACGCTTCGACTCGTCAGTCGCCGGGCTCGGCGGTTGCCCGTTTGCAGGCCATCAGGGTGCTGCCGGCAATGTCTGCACGGAGGATCTCGTATTTATGTGCAATGAGATCGGCATCGAAACTGGCATCAACCTCGATGCGTTGATCGATTGCGCGCGGCTTGCCGAAGACGTCGTCGGCCATTCTCTGCCTGGCTCGGTGATGAAAGGCGGCAGCTTGCAGAAATATCGGACGCAGTAGCTACGGCTGATCGAGGATTTTCCAGATACCGTTCGCAGATGCGACGATGCGGTCGCCGACGAACATCTTCACCGCCATGAACACGACCGAGCGCGTCGGACGGACGACTTCAGGACGCGCCTCGACAAATTCGCCGAGCTTGACGCTGCCGACGAATTGCGTGTTCAGCTCGATCGTGGCGTGACGTTTGCTGCCGGTCGCATCGCGCGCGGTAATCGCCATCGACTGATCGGCGAGCGACATCAGCATGCCGCCGTGCAGGTTGCCGGCGCGGTTGAGATGCTTTGGCGCTACGACCACGCCGAACAGCATGCGCTGCCCATCCTTGCGATGCCAGATCGGGCCGATCAATTCACCGAACGCCGTATTGTTAAGAATGTGCCAGCCGTGCGCAGCAGGATCGAAAACCGTCGCCTTCGGTGATTTTTGTTTGCTCGTTCATGCCCGGACCGCCGCAGGCATAGTGCCGCCGCGCCAGGCGTTGCGCAATATCGGGAATAAGCTTCTCGGCGTTGGCGCCCGCAACCAGCGCACGGCCATTGGCGCCAAGCCCCCGCACAGCGTCGGTATAGGCTGCAATTTCGCTCGCATCGCGCACGGCCTGCGGATAGTCGGTCGCGAACACGAGCTGCGAGAACGCCAGTTCCTCGATACCGAACCGCACCCAGTCCGCCCCCCACTCGGCGGCGTGATCGGGGCCCGCCCACCCGGCGATGTCGTAGTACAGGCGGTGATCGAGATAATGGTCGAACGGCTTCGGCGGCTGGCGGCCATGACGGTTGAGCGCCGCCGTGCCCCATTTGTCGCGCTGCTGAAAGCCGCGGATGCGGCCGAGATAGCGACCGATCCCCCCGGAGAAATGCGAGAACTGGATTTTCAGATTCGGCAGATCGTCGAGCAGCCCTGAATTGATGACGCGCACCGTCGCCGTCATCAGCGAAAACTCCCAGCCGAGCATGCGGCCGAGATCGTCGGCATCCATCCGGCCCCAGCGGATCACGCGCGGCAGCGGATGAATGAAGACATAGAGGTTGAGGTCGGCGCAGGCTTTCCAGAACGGCCGCAATTCTTCGGCGTCGAGCGGCAGGTTTTGCAGTTCGGATGCGATCACAACACCGGGCAGTCCAAGCTCGACCGCACAACGCTTCAATTCGGCAGCGGCTTCTGCGGGCTTGAGCGCTGGAACATGCGCGAGCCCGATGAAGCGGCCGGGATGATCCAGTTCCGCTTGCCGCATGCGATCGTTGATCAGGCGGCAGGTCGCAAGATCAGGCTGATCGAAACCGGAACCGCAGGTCAGCACACCGGCGTCGATGCCGGACGCGTCCATCACCCGGACATGCGCATTCAGATCGGCGAGCAGCGGATTGAGCAGATAATGCGGGTTGCCGTCGGAATCGAGATCGACGGTAACCTTGCTGGCGTCGCCCTTGAGCAGTTCAGGCGGCGTGTAGTGCTGCTGGAAATCGACAAGCATCTGTGAGTGCGGGGGATTTTAAAGGATGGAGAATTCGGTGTTGCGCCGGTCGGTGACTAACATGGCGCCGGGATAATGAGTAATGCAAAATTCCGGGCGCACGTCGGCAATTACCGATTGCGGGGTCACGCCGCAGGCCCAGAACACCGGGATTTCGTCGTCGCGGATCGGCACTGCGTCGCCCCAGGTCGGCTTGGCGATGTCGGCAATACCGATCATCTCCGGTTTGCCGAGGTGCACCGGCGCGCCATGGACCGAGGGAAACCGCGTCGTGACCTGAACTGCCCGGATGGCATTCGCCGGCGTCATCGGCCGCATCGAAACGACGAGCTTGCCATGGAACGGGCCGGCCGGCGTGCAGTCAACCGACGTCCGGTACATCGGCACGGTACAATCGCAGGTCATGTGCCGGAGTTCGATGCCACTTTCGACCAGAGCTTCCTCGAAAGAAAATGAACAGCCGATGGCGAAAGTGACGAGATCGTCGCGCCACCAGCGTGTGATGTCGTGCGGTTCATCGACCACTTCACCGTTTTTCCAGACGCGATAGCGCGATAAATCGGTGCGGATATCGAGGTCTTCGGCCAAGGCCGGCAGCCGCGGATCGCCGGGAGCGCCAACACCAACCAGCGGACAGGGCTTCGGGTTTAGTTGGCAGAACCGCAGGAAATCTTCGGCCAGTGCGCGCGGCAGGATCGCGAGGTTGGCCTGCACAAATCCCGGCGCCAAACCGGACGTAGGGCCCTGATGATCGTTGCGGCGGATCGCGAGCCGCGCCTCGCGACCCGTTTGCGGCACGTCCGGATAGTCGTTGCGTAACGTCGGCATCGCCATGCGGCGCTCCTAACCTGCTTCGGCCATACCTGCTGGCCGATGAGCCGATTGCCCATCTTATCATCACGGCCGAACGGAAACATACGGCTACCGCGACGAAGTAGCACGCGATAAGCGGCAATAGACCGCCGATTGCGCGCGAATCCGGTTGAAACTGCCATCAAGATCGCGTTTGCTAACAGCAACCCAAAAGAAGCCCCCTAACGCGGCCGTGGGTCACCAATTCCAGAGGGGAGAGTCTGATGACCGAGAAGTGGAAAGAGGAAAAGTGGGCGGAGGATATCTGGTACGCTGGCAGAGTGACGCGCCGCAAATTCGTCGGTTGGGGCGGCGGTGCGATCGGCGCAATGATGCTGGTGCCCGCACCATGGAGTGCTGCATTCGGCCAGGCCAAGTCCTACAAGATCGGTAGCGAGCAACCGCTTTCCGGTCCAGGTGCGCCCGGCGGCAAAACTGCCGTCGTCGGATTGCAGATGGCGGTCGATCGCATCAACAAGAACGGCGGCGTCAATGGCCGGCCGTTCGAACTGGTGATTGTCGACGACGAGTCAAAGCCCGACGTCGCGCGCCGCAAGACCGAGAAGATGGTGCAGGAAGACAATATCGACGTCCACGTCGGCGGCTTTCTGTCGAATATCTGTCTCGCCTGCATGCCGGTGTGGGAAGACGCCAAAATCGTGAACATGATCAGCGTGTGCCTCGACACCACGCTCACTACCACAAAGTGCAACCGCTACAGCTTCCGGCCCTACGACTTCGCTCCGGCACAAGCCGTCGCGTTTTCTCCGACGCTGGTGAAAATGGGCAAGAAGTGGCACATCGTCTATGCTGACTATTCGTGGGGCCAGTCGACCCGCGACGCCTATGCCGCGCAGATCAAGGCCAACGGCGGTGAAATTGTCGGCACCACCGGCATCCCGCTCGGCACCGCCGACATGACACCATTCCTGTCGAAAATCTCCGGCGACTTTGATGGCTTGTTCGCCATCTTCTTCGGCGGTGATGGCGTGACGATCGGCAATCAAGCCTACGATCTCGGTCTGACCAAAAAATATAAATGGGCCGGTGACGGCTCGATGACGGAAGCGAGCAACCTCCCCGCTCTCGGCAGCAAGATCGACGGCTTCACCGCCATCAATCGCTATATCCCGGTATTCCAGGGTCCGCTCGATACGCCGTATCACCATCGCTTCTTCGACGACGCGAAGGCCCGCCTGGCGAAGGTCGATCCGTCCGGTCCGCTGCCCGACAAATATGTGCAGTCGAACTATGAAGCGGTCAACGCCATGAAGCTCGGCATGGAAATGTCGAAATTCCAGGGCCGCGACGACACCATGAAGCTGATCTCTGCGCTTGAAGGCCTTCAATTGAAGGAAAGCGATGATTTCCCGCAGGGCGACAAGCTGCTGCGCAAGGAAGATCATCAAGCGTTCCCGCGCGAGTTCATCTTTGAAGTCAGCGGCGGCACTTATCACCTCAAAGAGACCGTGCCCGGCGACAAGACGATCGTACCGCCGGCTTGTTCGTTCTCGGCGTAAGTGAGCGCGGAACCGTCGGCTGATATACGCTCCCCGGATAGCCGGGGAGCGGCTTCGGCTCCCATGCTCAGAACGGAATCGCTCTCAGTCCGCTTCGGCGGACTACGAGCGCTGTCTGACGTCAATTTCGAAGTTGCGCGCAATGAAGTTCGCGCGATCATCGGCCCCAACGGCGCCGGCAAGAGCACGTTTTTCAATTGCCTGACCGGCGTGCTGCGCCCAAGCAGCGGCCGGATCATCCTCAACGGTGAGGACGTGACTGGCCTACCCTCCGACCGCATTTCCCGGAAGGGTATCGCCCGCTCCTATCAGATCACCAACATCCTGCCGAACGCCACGACGATGGAAAACGTGCGCATTGCTGCGCAATCGCGGCGGCATTCATGGAATATGATCTCGCACCACGACGCATTCGCCGATCTCAACGAGAAAGCGGAGGCAGCGCTGCAATCGGTCGGTTTGCTCGGCAAGGCCTATGAGCTTGCTTCAAATCTTTCCCACGGCGAGCAGCGCAATCTTGAGATTGGCATCGCATTAGCCACCGAGCCGCAATTGCTCTGTCTCGATGAGCCGACTGCCGGCATGAGCCAGGCCGAGACCAACGAGACTATGGAATTGGTGCGGCGCATCGGCGAAAACCTGACCATCCTGATCGTCGAGCATGACATGGCGGTAGTGATGGAACTTTGTGACCGCATCACCGTGCTGCATTACGGCGCAATCCTTGCGGAAGGCACGCCGGAAGAAATCCAGCAAAATCCTAAAGTGCTGGAGGTCTATCTCAAGACATGAGCGTCGCCGCCGACAGCACCACGCCGCTCGTCCTGGTCGAGGACGTGCACACCTATTATGGCAAGAGCCATATCCTGCACGGCGTCTCGATCACCGTCGGCCCCGGCGAGGTGGTCGGCTTGCTTGGCCGCAACGGTGTCGGCAAAAGTACGACACTGAAGACCATCATGGGTCTGGTGAGGCCCAGCCATGGCTCGGTGCTGCTCGAAGGCGAAGCAATTACCGGCCTGCCACCGCATAAGTTGGCACGGCTAGGCATCGGTTACGTACCGGAGGACCGGCGCATTTTCCGCCTGCTCACGGTGATGGAAAACCTGCGCACCGGCTTCGACCGCCAGGGTGTCACCGAACAAAGGCGGCGCACGCTGCTCGACAAGGTGTTCGCTTATTTCCCGGTGCTGGCCGAGCGCCGCAGCCAGGCTGGCGGAACGCTTTCCGGCGGCGAGCAGCAGATGCTTGCGATCGCGCGCGCCATGATGCTGGAGCCAAAGATCATCCTGCTCGACGAGCCGACCGAAGGCCTGATGCCGCGCATGGTCTCACAAATCGGGCAGATCATCGACGTTCTGCACAAAGAAGGCGTTGCCATTCTTTTGGTCGAGCAAAACGTACCGTTGACGCTCGCCGCTAGCCAGCGCGTCTACATCATGGAAAAAGGCATGGTGCGCCATCATTGTGCCAGTAGCGAGATCGACGTGAATAATCCGGTCATCAAACAGTATCTGGGCGTGTGAACGATGGATGCTGTCAGCCATTTCTTTCACGCCATCCCGTTCGATCTGATCGTCATTCAGACGGTGAACGGCATCGTCACCGGCCTGATCCTGGCGCTGGTCGCCTCCGGGCTGACATTGATCTTTGGCATCCTCGACGTCGTAAATTTTGCCCATGGCGAACTTTTCATGCTCGGCGCTTATGTCGGGGCTCTTGTGGTCGCCAGCACCGGGAGCTTCTGGCTTGGTCTGCTTGCATCGGCAATCATCGTGGCGATCTTTGGTGCGGCTTTACAGATCGTCACGCTGCGGCCGCTGATCGGCCGCGATCCGCTCAACACCATACTCGTCACCTTTGGTATTTCGCTGATCCTGCAAAACTATGCGCTATGGCAGTTCGGCCCGATCACGCGCAAGATTCCCGAACCGATCCAGGCGCACTTCGAGTTATTTTATCTGCAATATCCCTGGTACCGGATTTTAATTGCCGCGCTTTCGGCTGCGATCATCGGCGGCTTCTGGCTCTACCTGAAATACGGCAAGTTCGGCGTCTGGATCCGCGCCACCAGCCAGGATCGCATCATGGCGCAGGCGATGGGCATTCCGGTGCCGTGGGTGTTCACCGGCGTATTCGCCATGGGCTCGGCTATGGCCGCGGCAAGCGGCGTGTTATTCGGCCCGCTGGGCGGCGTCAGCCACACGATGGGTCTCGATTGGGTGCTCAAGGCGTTCATCGTCGTCGTGGTCGGCGGCATGGGCAATCTTGGCGGCTCAATCGCCGCCGCAATCTTCATCAGTCTGCTTGAGGCCTATGCCGCGATCTGGCTTGACCCGTCGCAAGCCGTGATCGTGTCCTTCGTCGTACTGATCCTCACCCTGCTGTTCCGTCCCACCGGCCTGTTCGTGGCGACTCCGAAATGACAGCAGCGCCGCTCGATAAGCCCGTGCCGCTCGGCAAGCCGCTGCTGAGTTACACTGCCGTTTTCTGGATCGGGTTCTGCGTTGTGATGGCGATCCTGATCGCCGCACCGCTGATGCTGCCGGAATTCTGGCGGCGCTTCCTTACCGAAATCCTGATCTGGGGCTTGCTGGCGATGTCATCCGATCTGCTGATTGGATACACCGGCATGGTTTCGTTCGGCCATTCGGCTTTTTTTGGTCTGGGTATGTACGGCGCCGCGGGCGCCCTCCTTGTTCACAGCCCGCCGAACCTCTGGCTGGCGTTGTTGTTCGGTCTTGCCGGAGCCGCGGGCGCCGCGCTGTTCGTCGCTTATTTCTCGACTCGGCTGCGTGACATCTACTTCGCCATCACGACGCTGATCTTCAGCCAGATCTTTTACGTAATCATCTTCACCTGGACGACAGTGACCGGTGGCGAAAACGGGTTGATCTTCACCCGGCCACATCTGTCGATACCGTTTCTCTACGATGCGCGCTTTACCTCGACGACGATGCACTGGTTCGTGCTTGCCGTAGTGACGGCGTCCTACCTGTTCCTGCGGCGGTTGACGCAATCGCCGTTCGGCATGGTGCTGCAATCGATCCGCGAGAACGAAGCCCGCACCAGCGCTATCGGTTACGCAGTGAAGCGTTACAAGATTGTGTCGGTGCTGCTGTCCGGCCTGTTCGCCGGACTGGCTGGTGTGCTGTATGCCATCCAGAACCAATTTGCCGCGCCCGACTTTGTCTATTTCATCACCTCGGGTGACACCGTGATCTTCAATGTCATGGGCGGCGTCGGCACGCTGGTCGGACCGATTGTCGGCGCCGGGTTCTTCCAGTTGATGCGGGAACTACTGTCGCGGCTGTTCGGCGATCAGTTTCCGTACCTGATACCGCTCGGCGTGGTTTTCATCGTGATGATCATCTTCCTGCCGCAGGGCCTGCTCGGTTTCGCGCGGCGATGGCTCAACCGCTAGAGCATGATCCGGAAAAGTGGCAGCCGGTTTTCCGAAAAGATCATGCTCCAAACCAGAATTTAGCCCGAACTCTTTCCCAGGAAGTCCATCAGCGCCGCGACATCTTTCTTGTCGCCGCCGAAATCCTCCGCGATGTGCTCGTAGAAATGCGCTGCGCCCTCGTAAAGCTCGCTGGCGCTCGGATCTTCGCCGACGAAGCCGGCGATCTCGTGCATTTCCGCGATCCAGCGGTAGGCCTTGGGCGGCATCAGCGTCAGGCCGCGCTTGAACCAGGCGAACATCTCCTTCTGACTCGATTGCAGCTCCTTAAGCAAATCGTCGGCGGTGCCGGCGCGGGTTGCCGCCAGCATCATCGCAGCCCCGATCGCTTGCGTGCCTTTGGTGATACCGGCGTAGGACATCTTCAAAGCGGAGGCGTTACTCAACGGTCCGCCCAGCACGCGGATGTCGAGGCCGTAGTCGCGCAGTGTCGCAAAGCGCTGCGCCGCCGGGCCGGATGCATAAAGACGCGGCCCGGCGTCGCCGGGCTTCGGCGGCGAGCCGATGATGCCGGCATCGACGAACAGAGCACCCGGTCGGCGCGATGGCGGCCGCGACGCGATCGACGGTTTTCGGGTTGATGGCATTGCAGTCGACATAGATCGGCTTCGCATTGCTGGCCTTCAGCGCCGGCGCAAACCGCTCGGCCAATGCCAACGCGTCACCCGGCGGCAGAATCGACAGAATGAAATCGGCAGCCGCGATCTCGCTGTCGCTTGCGTCAACAATCCCGCACTGCTTCGCCCGCGCCACTGTCTCCTGACTGCGGCCTTTCAGCGAAGTCAGCACCTTGAGGCCGTTATCGGCAAGCCGTTTGCCAACGCCGGCACCCATCATGCCGGGTGCGATCACTGCAACAACTGAAGCCATAATGTCCTCGTCCGGGAAACGAGGCGCACCATAGCAGCTAGCGCGGCGGATTCTAGGCGCTGGTCAACCGCAGCCAGCTATGCAGTCTCGCGCTTGGAAACTTTGACATCAGCCTGCAACCGGCGCCGCAACGCGGAAACGCGGCCATCCGCTCCGGGCTGATAGACCACGCTAAACCGCTTGAGCACTTCGGCAAACACTCCCGCGTCAGCAGGCTTCTTCACCTCGAATGAATCGAAGCCGGCACGGACCAGAAAATGGAACTGATCGCGCAGCACATCACCGGTCGCGCGTAAAGTGCCGCGAAAGCCGAATTGCTCGCGCAGCAACCGTGCCTGACTGTAGGCGCGACCGTCGCGGAACTTCGGGAAATTAAGCCCAATAAGCGCGAGATGGCCCAGCCACGGTTCGAGTTCGGCAACGCGGCGGTGGTTTGGCCACAGCACGCCAAGCGAGCCGTCGCGGCCGATCAGCTCATTGGCCTCGGCAAGAAAACGCTTTGCCGAAACCAGTACCGGTACGCGATCCGGGATCGGCGCGTCATCGGTGACACGGACGAACCGGTCCTCGACGATACGGCCATTCTCAACGAGCGGCATAGACGCGCTCCCTGAACGGTTCGACACCGGTCCGCTTTACCGTGTCGATAAACAATTCATCCGGCCGTTGGCGCAGTTCGAGATAGGCCTGGGCGATATCCTCGACGACATCGGCAACCTGGGCATAAGGCACGGCAGGACCGATTAATGCACCGAGCTGGGCATCCTGGTCAGCCTTTCCGCCCAGCGTGATCTGATAAAATTCCTCGCCGTTCTTCTCGACGCCAAGAATACCGATGTGACCGACGTGGTGATGGCCGCAGGCATTGATGCAGCCGGAAATGTTGACGTGAATTCGACCGAGATCGCGCTGCAGGTCGAGGTTGTGGAAACGCCGGGTGAGCTCCTGCGCGATCGGGATCGAACGCGCATTGGCCAGGCTGCAATAGTCGAGACCGGGGCAGGAGATAATGTCCGAGATCAGGTTCACGTTCGGCAGCGCAACACCAATAGCATCGAGAGCGCGCCACAGCGCCGGCAGATCGCGTTGCGCCACATGCGGCAACACCAGATTTTGCTCATGTCCGACGCGAACCTCGCCGAATGAATAGCGGTCGGCGAGATCGGCAATGGCGTCCATTTGTTCGGCCGTTGCATCGCCGGGCGTACCGCCTTCAGGCTTGAGCGACAGGGTCACGATGGCGTAACCGGGCGTTTTGTGCCTGGCGACCGAATTGCCGAACCACGTATTAAAACCGCGCTCGCCACGAGCTGCCGTGAGTTCCGGCGGATTATCCGTAAGCTTTTCGTAAGCCGGATAGCGGAAACGGCCGGCGATGTCAGCGACGATCTCGTCATCGAGCGCCAGCGCGCCGTCCTTGATGCTTTGCCATTCGGCTTCGACTTCCTTGGCAAAAGCATCGACGCCGAGCTCGTGCACCAGAATCTTGATGCGCGCCTTGTAGATATTGTCGCGCCGGCCGAACTGATTGTAGGTGCGGAGCACTGCTTCGACATAGCTCAGAACGTCGCGTCTGTGCAGGAATGGCTTGATCGTCTTGGCAAGAAACGGCGTACGGCCAAGCCCGCCACCGACCATGACCTCAAAGCCAAGCTCGCCGGCATCGTTGCGATGCAACTGCAACGCAAGATCGTGGATGCGAAGCGCCGCGCGATCGTGGCTCGAGGCCCCGACCGCAATCTTGAATTTGCGCGGCATGAAAGAGAATTCGGGATGCAGTGTGACGTGCTGGCGGATCACCTCGGCCCAGATGCGCGGATCCTCGATCTCGTCTGGCGCCACGCCAGCCCATTGGTCGGTCGTGATGTTGCGCACGACATTGCCGCTGGTCTGCATGCCGTGCATGCCGACGCTTGCCAGGTCCGCCATTGCGTCCGGCAGCTGTTCCAGCTTGATCCAGTGAAACTGAATATTTTGCCGCGTCGTGAAATGGCCGTAACCGCGATCGTAACGGCGGGCGACATGCGCGAGCGTGCGCAACTGCTCGGTCGACAGCGTGCCATAGGGAATGGCGATGCGCAGCATATAGGCGTGCAGTTGCAGGTACACGCCGTTCATCAGGCGCAGCGGCTTGAACTCTTCCTCGGTCAGTTCTCCGGAAAGCCGCCGGGAGACCTGATCGCGGAATTCCCCGACCCGCTCGTTGACGAGCGTCCGGTCGAATGCGTCGTAGACGTACATGGCCGCCTCGAAACCGGCTTGCGATGCCGGTCGTCAGATGCCGAATGTCACCGGCAGGTCGATGGTGGGGCCGCCGAGACGGATGAGTTCGCGCAGGTTACCCGGGCGCACCTCGCCGCCTGCGCCGACTTTGACCGGCGCGACATAGGGGCCGACCGCGCGGAGATCATCGCCCGTCGCGGCATCCATCAGCGTATGAGCGCTCTCGCTGCTGGTCGCGATCGCCGCATCATCCAGATGGGTTGTCCAGCCGCCGTCCGCGCGGCGATACACCACCGCACCATCGCCGACGCGGTTAGCGGTAACGACCACCGGCCCGGTGATTTTGATTTTCTTCTGTTCGAGCGGTGATGTCATTTTCAGCCTCATTTTCCACGCCAGTGGGAACAGTCTTCTATATAGGAGCGAATTTTCGGTTACAAATAGTAGAAAATTCCACCACATCGTTCTGGATTGGTAGCAGAAAGCTGGCGGCGGACAGACCAATGCGAGAATCCCGTTTCGGCCGGACACGGAAGTTCGCAATCCAAAGCGCAAGCGCGGGCCGCGCGAATCTGATTTAGGTGCCACCAGTGGCCACACACCGGCTTAGCGAGGACAAATGCGATTGAACCTGGGCTGTGGTGGAAAAATCCTTCCAGGCTGGGTCAATGTCGACAAGTTCGACACCTGCGGACCCGATCAGGTCGTCGATCTCGAACAATTTCCCTGGCCATGGGACGACAACACCGTCACCGAAGTTTTGCTGTCACACGTGCTCGAGCACCTCGGCGCCGCGACTGACACCTATCTCGGCATTATCAAAGAGCTTTATCGAGTTTGCTGCGACGGCGCTGCAATCACAATCGTCGTCCCGCATCCACGCCACGACAACTTCCTCGGCGACCCAACTCACGTACGCCCGATTGTCCCCGACAACCTGATGCTGTTTTCCCAGAAGTTCAATCGCGAGTTTCTGGCCAGAGGCGCCGCCAATACGCCGTTGGGTCTTTATCTCAGTGTCGACTTTACTCTCGAATCCATCAGCTACGATCTCGCCGCGCACTGGCACGAACTCCGCGAGACGAACAAGATCACCTCCGCGGATTTACAAAATGCAATGCAAAGCTTCAACAACGTCATTCAGCAGATCACAATGGCGATGCGAGTGATCAAGCCAGCCGGACGAACCAGCCAGCCTGCCACCGATGCCGCGCAAAAAAGCGAGGCGCCGCTGTCTCCGGATCAGCCGGCCGGTTCGAACGAGAAGCTTGCGCCTTTGCGCACGACGTGACCGAAGCCCGGCGCGTTGACGTGCGCGCCGGCAATTGCAAAGCGTTCGGTCGCCGCCATGTCGAGAATGCGTTTGCGTGACTTCACCGCCTGATCCTTGTCGAGATCGTAGATCATCCCGGCATCGGGGTGTGATATCTGGATCGCGGAGACGTGCACCACGTCGCCCAGCGCCATGAAACCACCGCCACCCGGCGCAGTCAGCAGCCAGCATGTATGGCCCGGCGTGTGACCGGGGGCGACAATCGGCACGAAGCCCAGATACTCGTCGCTACCGCGCACCCTGTGAATGCGGTCGAGATAGGGCTTCAGGTTGATCCTGGTACGCGCCCGGTTGCCTTTGACCTTATCGGGATCGTTCGCGCCGTCCGGCTTCATCCAGAATTCAGCTTCGATCTCGTGCACGACAATCTGCGCATTCGGATAGTGCGGTTTGCCGTCGTCATCGACCAGACCATTGGCGTGATCGCCATGCAGGTGAGTAATGACGATGTGCGTGACATCCTTTGGATCGATGCCCGCACCCCGGAGGTTGTCGGGAAGCCGGCCGAGCGTCGGATACATCGTGTTGCCGGCGCCGGCGTCGATCATGATGACTTTGCCGTCCCGCCGTATAAGAAAATTATTCACAGGGATATGGAACGTGCCGTTGTCGGTGCGGCCGACCAGTTGCTCGACCTGCGCCGGCGTCATGTCGACAACCTTGTCGATCGACGTCGGCAACGTGCCGTCGCTCAAGCCTTGAACTTCCACTCCGCCGACCGTCATACTCGGAAGCGCCATCTCAAAATCCTTCTTTGGTCAGCGCGATCATGCAACCGGCGGACACCACGACTGCGGCTGAAAGCACGGCGAATGGCGCGATGAACCCCCCACCGCTATACGCCAGGATGTAGCCGATCATCAGCGGCGAAAGCGCACCGGTCATTTGCGTGACCAGCGCCCGCACGCCTTGTGACTTGCCCATATCGGCGGTGCCGATGACGCTATGCATCAGCATTTCAGCGCAAGAAATACCAACCTGTTGAGAACACAGCGCGCAAATCATCAGCACAACGCTCCAGGTTGCATCGGGCGCCAGTGCCGCCGCCATCAGCAGGATTGCTGCGCCGAGCCAGCCCACGCCTGCGAACGGGGCACGGCGAAACAAGCGATCTGAAATCCGGCCGACGACCAGGATGGTCACAACGGCAAAGCCGTAGATCACGAAAGTCAAATAGCCGGACGTACTGAAGGTAAAATGCCGCGCGGTCCGCAGATAGGTCGGCAGCCAAATCGACCAGCCCCAGAAGAAAATCGCGTTGCAGGAGATCGCAACCACCATCAGCCAGAAGCGGTGATTGCGCCAAACGCTGGTGACACCCTTAAGGATACGGCCCGGCGCGTCATCGTTGTGCTCAATGGCGCCGGCGTGCACCAGATCGGCTTCGGCTTTATTGACTGCTGGATGCTGCTCCGGCTTATCGCGTACCAGAAACCAGATCATCGGCAGCGGCAGCACCAAAGCGAGAAAACCAAGTGCATAGAACTGGCCGCGCCAGCCGAAATTCACAATCAGCGCTGTGACCAAAAGGCCGGTAAGCATCGGACCGATCATGGTGCCGATCCACCAGTACGATGTTGCCTTACCGCGCTCGCGCAACGCGAACCAGTTGGCGACCAGCGCCAGCGTCACCGGGTAGCAAGCCGCTTCGCCGATACCGAGCCCAACGCGCGAAGCGAGCAGCATGCCGTAGCTCGCTGACAGCGCGGACCAGAAACAGGTCAGTGCCCAAATAACCAGGCTTGCCATGGTGGCGTTGCGCGGCCCGTAGCGTGTCACCGCCCAACCCCACAGCGGCGCAGCGAGGCTGTAGGAAATGAACATGCTGGAGGCCAGCCAGCCGAGCAACCCGGGCTTTCCAACGAGTTGCATTTCGTCAAGGAATTTTGGATCGGCCATGACAAGAGAGATGTTGCTCTTGTCGAACATGGAAATGATCCAATAGATCAACAGCGACGGTGCGATGTAGGTCCAGCGCACACGTGTCGCAACGGCGATCGCGGCTGTTTCGCCCGGTGCGAGTCCTTTTGGTGAAACTCCCTGCGGAACCGTGATGGTCATGGTGCCCCTCCCGACGTGGCGCCTGATTGTTTTTGATCGTTGCACGGCGCAGCAGCTTGTGCGCTGCCTTGGTCAAACTGTTGCCCGCGTGCCGTAAGTTGTCAACAATGCGATCTATGCGCGAGACATTTGACGCAACCTCCGAAATGCGTGGCAGCCCCGCCGAGGTCTTCGGCATATTCTTGCGTCTTGGCCTGACCTGTTTTGGCGGCCCGATCGCCCATCTCGGCTATTTCCGGGAAGAGTTCGTGGTACGCCGCAAATGGCTCGACGAGAAAACCTACGCCGATCTTGTTGCGCTGTGCCAGTTCTTGCCAGGCCCGGCATCGAGCCAGGTTGGATTTTCGATCGGATTGCTGCGCGCGCGGTATTTCGGCGCGCTGGCGGCATGGACCGGCTTCACACTGCCCTCCGCGCTTGTCCTCGTCCTGTTCGCTTATGGCGCGGACGCGATTCATGGCGCGCTCGGCGACGGGTTGCTGCATGGGCTGCGCCTTGTCGCAGTCGCTATCGTCGCGCAGGCGATTTGGGGAATGTCCCGTACGCTTTGTCCTGACCGCGAGCGCGCAAGCATCGCAAGCATCGTGGCGCTGGTCATTTTGTTGTTCAGCAACTCGCCTGCTGCGCAGATCGGCGCAATTCTACTTGGCGGCATCGCCGGCTTGTGGCTATGCCGCGGCAAAGCTGAAACCACCACAAGCCATATCCCGATCCCGGTATCGCGCACGGCAGGCGCCATCGCACTTTTGGCTTTTTTCATTTTGCTTGCCGGCCTTCCGATCCTGCGTGCGGCGACCACCGCATCGGGCGTCGCGTTATTTGAGGCGTTTTACCGCTCGGGCGCACTGGTCTTCGGCGGCGGCCACGTCGTGCTGCCGCTGTTGCGCGAAGCCTTCGTTGCGCCTGGTTGGATCAGTGACGATGCGTTTTTGGCCGGATATGGCGCGGCGCAAGCAGTGCCCGGACCGTTGTTCACCTTCGCAGCTTATCTCGGCGCCATCGTCAACACGTCTCGGCACGGCGTGCCCGGCGCGATACTCGGGCTGATCGGGATATTTCTTCCCGGCATGCTGATCCTGGTGGGGACGTTGCCGTTCTGGGACAGCTTTCGCAAACGCGACAGTGCGCAAGCCGTCATGCGCGGCGTCAATGCCGCAGTCGTGGGTCTGCTGGGCGCGGCGCTCTACAATCCTCTGTGGGTCACTTCCGTAAAAACATCGGGTGATTTTGGCATCGCACTTTTGGGCTTCGTCCTGCTCACGGTTTGGCGCGCGCCATCTCTTTTGGTCGTTCTTGTTGGCGCAATTGGCGGCGTAATGCTCGCGTATTTCTAACCGGACGGCCGGCTCCCGCAGTCTGAATTTGCAACGATCAATGCTGCGCGAAATGCGCCAGTTCCGGGAACGGCCCGTAGGCGGCGCCGCCACATTGTTCGGGTGTGGCGTCGACCAACTGATTGATGTTTCCCGAGAAATAGATAATCGCCTTGTCCTTGTGCTGGTTATGACCGTTGAGCTGCACGCAGGCGACGTAGTGCTGGTTTGCACCGACAGGCTTCAGAACCGGCGGCGCGATCAGGGAGTTACGAAAATCCGCATTATCGGTCAGCAAAGTCGACAGGAACGACGCGATCTGATCCCTGTAATTCGTCGGCACGATATCCGAATCGACGACTTCATTCGGCTTGTTGGGATTGTTGCTGCAGCCAAAGCAGAATACGCCCAGCACCGTAACAGCGAATGCGCGGGCAACTCCCCTGCCCGCGCACGACTGTTGCTCACGATGAGCTTTGCACACGGTTATCACTCCTCCGGCGACGGTCCGCACCAGCCGGGCAAATAGTCAGCTTCCTTATTCTTCGCCAACTCCATCGCATAATCGAGTGCGCGTTCGAAATCCTTGTCGACGAACGAGCGCTTCATGCGCCGGCGCAAAAAATCCGCCCAGATGAACTCGCTAAACGGCGTCGTATCCTTGGCAAAACCGCCGGCGCGGCGCAGTTCGCCGGCAAGCGAGCGGAACGGGTCGTCGACTAACTCCGTCACCAACTTCGGAATGTCCTCGTAGCCGCGGCGGCGGCCCTTGTCGTCGAATGGATGCATCCAGTTGCGGTTATCCATGACAAACCAGAATGAGTCCGTTTCCAAGCCGCTGAGATTGGCGACGACCGTCACCGCCACATCCTTGACGCCCTCTTCATGTAAAGCCCGGGCGAGATGGTGATGGTCAATGACGTAATGGCGTCCTTTTGGGCCAAGGATGACGGGAATCATGTGTTTGCCGAGAAATTTCTCGCCCTTTTTGGGCTTTGATTCTCGCCACGCTTTTTGCTTGGCATTGACCTCGCGCATCCCGACAGTGATCTGGGTCGGGCGCAGGTCAGTGATAGCAACGGGCACCAGTATCGGCTCACGAACTGTCATGTTCGGCTCCTTAAAACAGGACAACGAACTAATAATAGCGACGCGACCATGGTACTTAAAGCAAGAAGCCCGGCGCTGCTTAACGCCGGGCGGCTCGTCTTTGTAACAATCGTGCAACGCTTAATGTGCCAGCGGATCCGGCCGGACCTGGATATGGACGGCGATCGGCAATGAGCCCTTGCCGCCTTCCTTCAGCCACGGCGTCCGGTCACCTTCCGACGACCACAAGCCCCTGCCTTTCCAGCCGGCATTGGCATCGTCGATGCGTGCATCAAGTCCTTTGGCATAGAAGCCCATCGGATACGGGATACGCAGCGACACCATTTTGCCGTTCACGAGCGCGGCAAAGCCGTCGTTTTCGTCAGCGGTCGAGATCGGTATGTCTTTACCGAGACCGACCGCGTTATGCTGATCGACCCAAGTGTAATAGCTCGCTTCCGCGCTATTATCGCCGATGCCGTCGAAGCCCGGACCCGGATACTTGTAGAACGCCCAGCCTTCCGGGCAGTGGTCACCAGTGGCCTTCGGTCCATTGAGCGGCGCCTTGCACTTCGAGCGGTCGAAGCTGCCGAGATGGCCGCTGGCGAGCGACACCCAAACCACGCCCTTGGAGTCGATATCGCCGCCCCGCGGGCCGAAGCCCGGCATCGGGATGTAGTAGACTTCCGAAAGCTTGGTCTTGGGATCGAAGCGGATCACGCCGCTCCTGCCGGCAAATACGTTCCATGTATACCAGATCGAGCCATCGGCCGGATTTGGCATAACGGCGTAGCTGCCGGAACCTGCAACACGCATATCCTTGTTCGGATCCGCTGGCTGGCCGGGATCGGTATAGTCGTCGAGCTTACCGTTACCGTTGGTATCGAGCACGTACGGCGCCCAGCCTTGCGCCTTTTCAGCGTCGCCGGTTTCGTCGAACACCTTGGTATCGAGCCAGCCCGCGACCGGTCCGCCGCCGCTGGTCCACAATGTGTTGTTCTTGTCGAAGCCGAATTGCAGGTGATGCGTGCCGTAGCACGTATCGATGAAGGTGAACTTCTGCGTCTTCGGATCGAACATCGCCAATTGGCGCTCGTTGACGTCAATCGGGAACGCTTTGGCATACGGATTGTCCGAACTCTTGCGGCAGAACGCCGGGGTACCCGGAGCGTGATTGGTGCCCGTCAGCCACAGCCGCCCTTGAGAATCGAACATGTCGTTGTGATTGTCGAACTTGGTATCCCAGACCTGCTCCATCCCCCAATAGGCCGATGACGCCAGCGGCTTCTGGATCGCCGCATGTCCCGGTCCGAATGCTTCCGGAACGTCAGCACCCTCGGGCGGCGTGATGTAACTCACCTTGGCGGTCTTTGGATCGAGGACCGGCAGATGGTCCGTTGCATATTCCGTCGAGCCGTAGAGCGGGCCGTTCGGATTGACGGTCGGATTGCGCTTGTCCGAGGAAATCAGGTCGTGGAGATATTGTTTCTCGGTGCCCCAATCCCACGTCGTCACGACGAGATTGCGCTCGACGCCTTGCGGCCGCTGCGGCTTGGTGGCAGGCAATTCGCCCTTGGCGATGCGATCGGTCCAGTCGCCGAAATATTTCAGCGGCACGCTGTTGAGCTGGCCGGCGATCGGGCCGGTCATCAGCGGAGAAGCCTGTCCGGACTGAATGCGGCGCGCCCAGGCGTCTTCGCCACTTTTGAAAGTGCCGAGCGCTGTCGGAATGGTCCGCGTGCCGAGCGAGCCAAGCTGGTGACAGCCGACACAGGCCTGGTTCTTGAGCGTGGTCAGCCACTGCTGCTGCGTGACCTTGTCCGGGATGTCGGTCTTGCCGCCGAACTGATCGGCAGCCGGAATTTTCAGCATCGAGAACCAGTAGATCGCCGGATAGTATTGCGCCGCATCGGCGTCATTCGGCGCCAGCGTCGCGGTCAGATCCAGACGCTTGCCCGGCATCGCATCGACTTTCGGCAAATCGACGAGGCCATAGCCGCGGACCCACACCTGATATTTGGCCTTGGGAAGATCGGGGATGACGTAGCGGCCCTGATCATCGGTGACCACCATTTTGGCAAACCGCGTCGGCAGGTCGCGGGTCTCCGCGATCACCCAAACGCCGGCTTCCGCTCCGTGCGGGCTCTTGACCACACCGGCGATATCGTTGGCGACAACCGGTACGCTCTGAGCGCTCAATCGCGCCGGCGCGACGGCTAGAAATGCGGCAACGGCGATCGCTGCCACGCCGCAATACAATGCTCGCTTCATACGGGGCCTCCCTGAAAAATCCGCGCGCAGCACGCCAAAGCCCGCCGGATAAGTGCGTTGATTTTATGCGACTCTGCCCCACGCCCTGCCCATCCCGCAAGGGGAGTTGGCCGCCTCCGCGCTATGCAACCGGGGCATAAGACTGTAATCCGACGTGTCATGATTGAGCTGCGGCATTTCGCGACTGCACCGCTGAGCGCGTGCTTGATTTTGGCGGTCTGTACCGGCGTGTGCGTGGCGCAAAGCAAAGAGAAGGCTCACGCCAAACCGGCCCTAGCGCCGACACAATGCGACCGCTCCGCGTTTCGTGTCGTTCTCGATGTCGGTCACACGCTCGATGTGCCGGGCGCGATGAGCGCGCGCGGCATTCCGGAATACGCGTTTAACCTCCAGCTCGCTCAAGACGCCAATAAAGCGCTGACCGATGCCGGTTTTGACAAGACCGTGCTGATGATTACCGACAAGCCGCCGCCGCACAGCCTTGTCGAACGCGCGATGCGAGCGAATACGAGCGCGCGCCGACCTGTTCCTCGCTATCCATCACGACTCAGTGCCGGATAATTTGCTGCAGACTTGGGACTATCAAGGCCAGCAGAACAGCTACAACGATGACTATCCCGGTTACGCGCTGTTCGTTTCGTATGACAATGGCGACCGAGCAGGCAGCCTGCAATTCGGCCACCTGCTGGGCAAAGCGCTGCAGGCGAACGGCCTGCAGTACACGCCGCATTATACGCAAGCGAATATGGGTCATTATCGCCGCCAGCTTCTCGACTCCGATGCCGGCGTCTACCGTTTCGATCAGCTCATCGTGCTGAAAATGACCCACATGCCGGCGGTGCTTCTTGAAGCCGGATCGATCATCAACCGGCCGGAGGAACTGGAGCTTGGCACGCCGGAACGCCGCGCCAAGACTAGCGCTGCGATCGTCTCCGCTGTCGAAGAATTTTGCTCAGCGCGCGCGCATCCGAAACCGGCACAGCCAGCGAAGCAATCCGAAGCGCCGCACGTCGATACCGGCGCGATCCGCCACTAGGCAAAGGCAGGTGCCGCGGGTGTCGTCGTGCTGCGCCGGAACGCCAGCACGCTGATGATCAGGAAATTGAGCGCGCTGACAGCCACGCCCGTGGCAAATGCGGGACCGTAATGGCCGAAATGATCGTAAAGCGCTCCGCCGCTCCAGCTTCCCATCGCCATACCCGAACCACTGACCAGCAGCAGCGTCGGAATACGCCAATAGGCTTCGCCGACCGGAAATAGTTCACGCGCGGCCAGCACATTCGCGGGCACAAGACCGCTGAAGCCGAAACCGAACAGCGCGGAGATCGTGAACAATCCGAACTCATCCTGAGTCAGCAGGAACAATGCGACGCCGACTGTCTGACACGCCGAGCCAACCAGCATCGTGTAGAGCCCGCCGATCCGGTCCGACAAGGCGCCCCAAAACTGCCGGCTCAGGAAAGCAGCGCCAAGCAGGACCGACAGCATCGCCGCGCCGTGAACCGGACTGATGCCGAGGTCGCTGCAAAATGCGACGAGATGCGCCTGCGGCATCGACATCGGCACGCAGCAGGTGAAGATCGCGCACATCTGCAGCGCAAAGACCAGATTGGGCGGCCAGCCCATCACCGATTTTGCGCCGTGCGCCGTATTCGCCGCTGCCGGCTGATGCGGCGTATCGGGCGGCTCGCCGAGAACAATCAGCGCTGCGGGAATCATAATGAGAAGCTCGATCGCCGCGTAGAACAGCATCGTATGCCGCCAGCCGGCATAGGAAATCGCGCGCTCGAAGATCGACGGCCATATCGCGCCCGCCAGAAAACTGCCGCTTGAGATCAGCGCCAGCGCCGATCCGCGCCGCCGGTCAAACCATCGGCTGACATAGACATAAGACGGCGCATTGATGCCGCCGATCCCGATCAGGCCGATGAACAATCCGTGCCCGATATAAAGCGGCAAAGACGGGCCCAATGTCGACAACGCCAAGCCTACGGCGATCATCGCCGCGCCGAAGACCACGGTCCAGCGCAGGCCGACCCGCTCGGCAACGCGGCCCATCAGAATCCCGCCGAAGCCGGCGCCGACCCAAACCAGCGCGCCGGCCAGCGCAGGGATCGAACGTTCGCCGTTGACCTCGGCCGCGATGTTCTTGAGCGCGACCACGGTGATCCAGGGCGCACCGAAGGCCACCGCCATGATGACGAGCACGGTCGTCGCCACGACCCACGACGTGCGCGTTTCCACCGATGCTATGACTGGGGAAGCAGATTGCAGCATGTATTTCGCGTTGCTGGCGCGCCCGGCGGGGCGGATAGCGGAACGGTCCATATACAGGAGCCACACTCGCAGGCCCAGACAAAAGACGGAAATGTCTCGCGAGAGACGGCGCATTTTTCGCATATCAGGCCCCCGCGAAATACGCCGCCTTGATTGCCCGGTCGCTGGACGCTCAGTCACCGGAGACAGCACCAATTTTTGCGCCGGCCTCTCCTAAATGCCATTATTGTCAATTGTCAGCGCGGCACAGAGTGGCCTAGGGATTCCGTAATGAATGTGCGCACAGTATCAGCGAGCCTGCTGATGATGAGCGTTGCCTCCGCGTCCGCCGCCGTCACGATTCACGACGATCACGGCGGACAAATCGGAGAGTACCTGGCCAAGTACCAGGCGTTGCGATCATCCGGCGAAAGGGTCGTCATCGATGGCCTTTGCGCGTCCGCCTGCACCATGGTGTTGGGAGAAATTCCGCGGGATCGGCTTTGTGTCACACCGCGGGCCGTCTTTGAATTTCACACCGCCTGGGATCCGACGCCGTCAGGCGGCCAGGTCGTCAACGGCGCCGGCAACCAAATATTGTGGTCGACTTACCCCGGCAACGTGCGCAACTGGATCAACCAGCACGGCGGATTGCGCGCAAAAATTATCTACCTGCGCGGCCCGGAACTGGCCGCGATGTTTCCGAACTGCCGCTAATCGAGCGCGGTGCGGGCTAATCAGATGTATCCAGGGGTAGCCTCGACATCGCCGTTTTGAAGGACCAGTAGTGATGGGGTCACTTCTCACTCTTGCGAGCCAAGGCACGCCGACACCTTGGCGCGGTCTATTCCAAAAGACTTTTTCGAGTTTCTCCCGTCGGACGCTGCGTTTGGCATCCGGGCTGGTGCTGTTCGCCTACATCACGATGCACCTTGCCAATCACGCGCTCGGCCTCATTTCTCTTGGTGCCGCCGAAGCCGGACTGAAGATCGCGCTGATGGTGTGGCACAGTTGGCCAGGAACGGTGCTGCTCTACGGCGCATTTATATTTCATTTTTTTAACGCGCTGTGGGCGGTCTACGAGATGCGCACATTTCGAATGCCGCCGGCAGAATTGCTTCGGATTGTACTTGGTTTTTGGCTACCCATCGCCCTCGTGGGCCACGTCGCGGCAACGCGAATTGCCTTTGAACTCTTCAATCAATCCTCCACCTATTCGCTCGTTATCGGCAATCTTTGGGCCTCGGGCATGCCGGGGTGGCAAATGGGACTGTTGGCGCCGGGATGGATCCATGGGTGTCTCGGGCTGCACTTCGCCTTCAATCGCAGGCTTTTCTATATTCGACTCAGATACATCCTGTTTGCCGCCGCGCTGCTTTTGCCTGTGCTCTCCGCGGTCGGATTTCTGACGATGGGACGAGAACTCACCGCAGCCACGCTCAGGGACCAGGTACCAATCGATTACTACAACTCCGCAACTGCCCTGCAACGCGCAGCAATTCTGCATTGGCGCAATAGCCTTATGGCGATCTATCTGATCATGGTCGCGGTGACATTCTGCGTTCAGACTGCTCGTAATATCGTTGAACGCAGACGAGGTCTCCTGATCTCGATTTCATATCCCGGCCGCTCAGTGCGGGTGCCGCGCGGCTGGACAGTGTTGGAAGCGAGCCGCGCCTTTCGAATTCCACACGTGTCGATGTGTGGCGGCAAGGCACGTTGCTCAACTTGTCGCATACGCGTCATCGAAGGCTCTGACGCGTGCCCGTCGCCACATCTGAACGAATTTGCAACACTGCGGCAGATACGCGCGAGCTCAGACATTCGCCTTGCGTGTCAACTGCGCCCTAATGGTGACGTAACAGTTATTCCCCTCGTCGTCGGCGAGCGTATTCATGCCGGCTCTCAGGGTATGCGATACAACGACAACCGAAACGTTGTCGTCTTGCTATGTAGCTTTTCTAAACCTTCGGCGTTGTCAGAGCCACAAATGCCCCAGGACACGCTCTATATTCAGAGCACCTATCTAATAGATGTATGCAAGGTCATCCAAACGGCGAGCGGTGTAATAATCTCCGTCCAGCCCGACAGCATCCTTGCACTCTTCGGACTACATCATGGTTTGGAACAAGCTGCCGTGCTGAGCTTGCAGGCGGCGGGAGACATTGAGAGGACAATAATGGATATCAATGAGAAGTTGGTCCGGTCATGGTCGGCTGCGATCGATTTTGCCGTCACCGCCCATGCGGGCCATGCCATGATCCGGGAGATTGATTCCGTACCCCATCCGGTCGTCATAGCGGTCGGGGAGGCAATAGAAGTGACGAACGATTTGCACGAAGCTGCCGCCCAATCGGCCGCAGACGCTAAGCCATTCACGATCTCAGAGACAGTTTATGCGGCGGCCGGTATTTCTCCCGGTCCTGCAGATAAAATGCTTCGCGAAACGCCGGCCTCGCCGGTCCCATTGACGGTCTTCCGCTCCGCGATCGGTTCCAGTCCTGGCTGCCCATGTGCGGGCACACCGAAGAAGAGCGCGCGTGTCAGCGTTGCGCCGACTTTGGTCGGGATAGGCGAGTAAATATCTAACGTGATCCCCGTCGCACTGCCAAGCAACCCAGCCGCCAAAGCGGCGCGCGCACTGCTCATTCTCATGATTCCCATTCGCTGACGGAATGTCGGCGCGTGCGCGCGTCAACCTGAGCCGTTGCGCCCCTGCAAGATGAGATTGCGAGCTCGCGAGATTTATCCCTGAGCACACACGGCGGCGTAATCACCGTTTACCGTCGGGCGGATTTCGTCAAAACACGTAACGGAGACCGACGGTCGGATCGACGGTGTTGGTCCGGAGAAAGCCATTGGCAAGACCATTCCGCACCTGCGAGTACATGGCGCCGGCGTAGGCATCGAAACGCTTGGCAAAATGCCAATCCGCCACCAAAGAGACCGCGTCCAGTTGCCCACTGCATGTCGAGAACGAGTTGTTCGAGCAACTGACAACGCCAAAACTGTTCTGCTGTTCGTGGTAATACGCGAACATCAATTTGACATCTGGCCTGACGTCATACGTGGCGCCGGTCCAAAACACCTGCAGATGCTTGTCATTTGGAAAGGCCGTATTGCTCACCGTGCCAAGCGTATAGCCGCCTATGATGTCGGCACCGACCGGCAACGGATTCTTCGGGTTGGAGAATTGGATGAATTCATATCCGGCAAAAAGTTTTACCGGGCCGACCCCGTACTTACCGAGCAACATCAAGCTGTTATTGTCCGAGACCGTGCCCGCTACGAGTCCCTGGCCGGCGCTCGCGAGCTGCGCGGGGGTCGGCGCAAAGCCGACAGCGAGCGGAGCGGCTGAAACCGCACCGTTGATATGACCATAAATCGCATCGAACGATGCGCCTTGGGAATCAAAACCAAGTTCGGCCTGGATATCGTCGCGCGTGTTGGTCCCGTTCGGCCCGAGTTGTCCCGCAACGCCAACGCGGATCCCTCCGATCTGCACGAGATATTTGAGCGAATTGTCGAGGCGTGCGTTTTCGGTGTCGCCCCCGCCGGCGGTCGCGCCTTGGAAGCCGATCACAGAGAATGCACCCGAACCACCCATCGGATCGTAGGCAGCGACGCCATCGAGCGTCAGCGAGTTCTGGCGGCCATATGTCAGCGTGCCCCAAGTCGGCGAGCTAAGCCCGGCCCAGGCTGCCGTATTGAGCGACTGACCATCTTTACTGGAATCGGCGAACGTGCTCTGCGACGTCACTGGGACACCGTTGTTTTGCACGATCGACCCCAGCCCGTCGGACAATCTTCCCGACGTCGGCAGAAACGACGTTTGCAAATTGAATATGGCGGACAAGCCGGGGAAAAGTTGTTCATCGCCCTTAAGACCGATGTTCGAAGCGGTCAATGCGTTGGGAGCAACGCCGAAATATCGATTATTGCTGTTCTTCGAGATGAGATATCCCAGTCCGAACCCCGCGCTATTGCTCAACGGCGAGCCATGAGTCTGATAAGCCAGACCCATATCAATCGCGCCGTAAAGGGTTATGCCGTGCCAAGTTAGGCTGCCGTCATCGGCGACCGGTGAAGGCGCCTTTGTATAGTTCGTATTTGCTACCTTTGGCGAGTTCGTCGGCGATGGCGAGGCCACGATCTGCTTTGCCGGCCGCTCCTCAAGTTTGTGCAGCCGCTGTTCCAGATCGGCCAGTTTTTTAGTCAGTACCTGGTTCTGCTCGCGCGGCTGGTCTGTTTGAATCTTGCTGTCCGGCACCTCTCCGGCATGAGCCGCAGTTGCGATGCCGAAAACAAGTGCCGCAGGTATAAATGTATTTCTTATGGCGACTTCCCAAGGCGA
The DNA here is from genome assembly GCA_963739945.1 of uncultured Alphaproteobacteria bacterium. GTDB lineage: Bacteria > Pseudomonadota > Alphaproteobacteria > Rhizobiales > Xanthobacteraceae > BOG-931. The sequence continues at coordinate 75,285 of CAVUCN010000016.1, forward strand.
GCGCGTTGATGCCGCACACGGGATTTTTATTTCCTCCGCACATTTTGCCTCACGCGAGTCGTGTTCTGTGATGACGCTTGCAGCGGCACTGCTCATGTCCCTCTCCCCTTGAAGCCACGCATTCGGCTTCTGGGGGAGTAGATCGGCAACTTGCGCTGTTATTCCCCGCTTAAAGATTTTTTATAATGCGGTGCCGTCACGCACGCGCAGCAGCTCACTGCACTCGTTAGCTGGCTCGCGTAAATGCGCATTTGTTTGCTTCCATCGGCGCCGGCGAACAAATATCCACTCAGTCGATATTCGCAAGGACATCATCAATCGCGTCGGCGCAGACTAATGGGGCGCGTATTGCGATTCACAATAGCGTGATGGAATTGGAGGCCACTTGGTCGATCTCTCCAGCGAACGAACAACAGGGACATGGTGTCCGTGTTGACTTCGCAACCAGGAGAAAGACCATGACGCGCATTTCCAAGCTCGCCCTTATCGCTGCGGTTACCGCCGCGATCGCAACGCCGGCCTTCGCTCAATCGTTCGACCCGGAAGCCGGCACCGGCAATGTGCTGTCGTTCAGCACCCCGAGTGTGGTTCAGAATGGCAAAGTTGCTGCTCGCCAGACCAGCCAGGGCAAGATCGCAGCCCGCCGGAGCGGCTTGCATGCCTTCGCCATGGTACCGGGCGCCGCGCCGGGCTCCAGCGCCAACGATCCGGCTCTGACCGGCGGTGGCAGCGCCGGCTACAACCAGATGCTGTTGCAGTACTGAGACGACAAAAAGGGGCGGGCTTCGGCCCGTCCCTCTTCCATTCACCCTGCCCGGTCAGAGCTGCCAAAAACTTTCTTCTGCCTCGGGGAATAAACTGAATTGTTGGCCAATCTTGGGGGCAGGAGCCATCAAAGCCGCCTTGGCTTAGGTCTCATCGGCTTCCTTGGGAGAAGGACAATGAGCGATTTCGACCGCGACGACGGCATAAACCGGCGCAAAGTTCTCGAATGCATGACTTGGGTCGGCACCGGCGTGCTTTGGACTATTTCCGGCGGCGTTCCCCGCTCGCTCGGCATCATGGGCGAGGCGCAAGCGCAGGAAGTGAAAGGCCTGACCTTCCTGCAGATCAGCGACAGCCATGTCGGCTTTGACAAGCCGGCCAACCCCAATGCACTGGGCACTCTTCAGGAGTGCGTCGAGCAAGGTCATCGCACTCCCAGCCAAGCCCTCCTTCATGATCCATACCGGCGACATCAGCCACTTGTCTCTCGAATCGCAGTTCGATGACGCCGACCGGATCATCTCGCAGACGCGTCTCGACGTGCATTATGTGCCGGGCGAGCACGACTTCCTCGATCCCGATCTGAAATTCTACAAAGAACGCTATGGCAAGGGCGCCAAGGGCGCAGGCTGGTACAGCTTCGATGCCAACGGCGTGCATTTCATCGGCCTCGTCAATGTCGTCGATCTGAAAGCCGGCGGTCTTGGCAATCTCGGCGCCGAACAGCTCGAGTGGCTGGAAGCGGACGTCAAAGGCCGGTCGGCCTCGACGCCGATCGTGGTCTTCGCTCACATCCCGCTTTGGACGGTCTATCCGGAATGGGGCTGGGGCACTGAAGACGGCGCCCAGGCGCTGACCTACCTCAAGAAGTTCGGCTCGGTGACCGTGCTCAACGGCCACATCCACCAGGTGATGCAGAAGGTCGAGGGCAACGTCACCTTCCACACTGCGCGCTCGACCGCGTTCCCGCAGCCGACGCCCGGCACCGCGCCATCGCCGGGACCGATGAAGGTTCCGGACGACCAGCTGCGCAAGATGCTCGGCATCGCCAATGTCACGTTCAAACAGAACGAGCAGCGTCTCGCGATCATCGACTACGCCGCTCGTCGGCTAAGGAGAAAACATGATGCGAAGTGCAATTGCCGCGGCCGTGTTCGGCGCGGTCGATCGGAACCGGCTTGGCTGGTGGCGTCCTGGTGGCCCGGGCGCAGACAGCGGCAACCGCGGTATCGATCGACAATTTCACCTTCAATCCGCAAAAACTGACGGTGAAAGCCGGCACCACGGTGACGTGGACCAACAAGGACGATATTCCGCACGGCATTGCCGCGACCGGCAACGCCTTTGCGCGGTCGACAGCGCTGGATACCGACAATAGTTATTCGTTCACGTTCACGACGCCGGGGACTTATCAGTACTTCTGCTACATCCATCCGCACATGACCGGCACGATCGTGGTAGAAGCAGCAACGGGTAGCAACACGACGCAGTGATGCTCGACCGGTTGCAGCAACAAACGCTGACGGCATCGTGGACGACGGAGCGCTGATAAGATGACAGGTGATGCTCATGACCGAGCATGACAAAGCGCGGCGTTTTCGCGATGCCGCACTGCCTTACCTTGATGACGCCTACACGCTGGCGCGCTTCCTCATGCGCAACGCCACCGATGCCGACGACGCGGTGCAGGAGTGCTATTTGCGCGCCTTCAGGCATTTCGACTCCTATCGCGGGCCGGCCATGAAGCCGTGGCTGCTGACGATACTGAGAAATGTCTGCAATGCCGAGTTCGCGCGGCGCGGCAGGCAGGAGATGCCGTCCGACCTCACTGAGGAAGCGCCGACCGCCGAAGTGCTGCCGATGTGGCAGGAACCGCAAACCTCGCCGGAAGCAACGCTGCTGCGTCACCAGGACGACGAAACAATACGGAGGCTTGTCGCCGGGCTGCCGCAGCCATTTCGGGAAGCGATTGTGCTGCGTGAGGTCAATGAATTGTCTTACCACGAGATCGCTGAGGTGGCCGGCGTACCGGTCGGAACAGTGATGTCGCGACTGGCTCGCGCGCGGTCGATGCTGCGCTCGGCATGGAACGTCGCAGAAAGCTCAACGCCATGAATTGCGCCGAATGCGAAGTACTGCTTCACGCCTTGATCGACGGCGAGCTCGACGCCGGGCATGCGCGCGATGTTGAAGCGCATGTCGCGACCTGCTCGAACTGCGCCGAGAAGCTCGAAGCGTTCCGCGCAATGCGCGCAACGATGGCGCGGGCAAACCTGAAAGAGTCCGCACCGGCGAGCTTGCGCAATCGCATTGAAGCCGCACTGCCGGCGCCCAAGACCAATGTTGTTACGCCGGTGCAATTTCTGCGGCCGACGCGGCGCTCGTTCTTTGGCGGCTTCGCCACCGGCGCGGTGCTCTCGGGCGCCCTCGCCGCCAGCCTGATGCTGACGGTGGTCCGCAACGGCCAGGAACAGACCATCGCCGGCGAAGTGGTGTCGGCCCATATCCGCTCGCTGCAGGCCGGACATCTTATGGATGTCGAAACCAGCGACCAGCACACTGTCAAACCGTGGTTCGACGGCAAAGTCGATGTTGCCCCGCCGGTCATCGATTTGACGGCGCAAGGCTTCACTCTGCTCGGCGGACGCCTTGATTATATCGACGGCGAGCCGGTGGCCTCGGTGGTCTATCAACGCCGTAAGCACATCATCAATTTGTTCGTCGCCCAGCGGTTGGGGACCGAGCACGCCACCGTGAGGGCTTCCACGGTTCAGGGCTATAACGTCCGCAATTGGTCGGATAAGGGATTGGATTTCTGGGCGGTCAGCGACCTCGACGGCGAAGAACTCGGCGAATTTGTGCAAAAAATCTCCGCCGCCCTGCACCCGAGCCGGACCGTCCTGACTGGAAAGCGCAGCAGTTAGGGGCTACATCAAGCTCGAATCGCATCGGCCCGTGCTCAAGGCGGGGCCGAGCAGTAACCTGTTGGCTCACCAGGCGACTAAACGCAGATGGATCAGCGCGTCGACAACGAGCGCCGCACCGATGCTGTTTCGGATCGTGGTGCCAGCCCTGCCTCCGGCACGACGAAAAACCGCCGCTCGTGGCTGCGCGAACGCCGGGGCCTTGTCCTGCTGATCGCCGTCATCAGCGGCGTCTTGCTGCTGGCACTGCTGCTGTGGTGGCTTCACGCCAGACAATATGAATCGACCGACGATGCCTTTATCGACGCCCGCACCGCGCAAATCAGCCCGCAGATCAGCGCTGCGATCGTCCAGGTTCCGGTGAACGACAACCAGTTTGTGGAACGAGGTACGGTGCTTGTTCGCCTCGACGATCGGGATTTTGTCGCACAACGCGATCAGGCTGCAGCGAGTGTCGCTAATTTTGACGCGCAAATCGCCGGGCAACGGGCGAAGATTGAACAAGCCCAAAAACAGATGACGCAGGCTGAAGCGGCACTCACTTTCGCTCAGCAGCAAGACGACCGCTATCAGTTGCTGACCAGGCAAGGCACCGCCACCGTCGAACAGGCGCAGCAATACAAATCAAGCCTGCTGCAGAACCAGGCGGCCTACGCCGCGGCGCAAGCCAACACAGTAGCAACGGAAAAGCAGATTCCCGTGCTTGAGGCCCAGCTCCAGAGCGCGCGGGCCCAGCTTGAGCAGGCCAATGCCAATCTTTCTCGTGCAACTATCACGGCACCAATGGCAGGACGCGTGACCCATCTGACTGCCGCGGAGGGCAACTACGCTTCGGTTGGCTCCACCCTGATGATATTTGTCCCGCGCGAGGTATGGGTGACGGCCAATTTCAAGGAAACGCAGCTCGACCTGATGCGGCCCGGACAACCGGTCGATATCACCATCGACGCCTATCCCGACAAGACCTTCAAAGGTCACATCGACAGCGTGCAGTCCGGCAGTGGCACAGCGTTCAGTTTGCTCCCCGCCGAGAATGCGACGGGAAATTTCGTAAAAATCGTGCAGCGCGTGCCGGTCAAAATCATATTCGAAAATCCTCCCGACGTTCTGCTCGGCCCCGGCATGTCGGTGGTGCCGACGGTCAAGGTGCGATGAGCGACCGGCCACGGTCCGCCGTCTGGACTTCTGAGCGGTCCGCTGCGGGCGATCGCAATCCCTGGCTGGTTGCAGTCGTGGTGTCGATAGCGACCTTCATGGTCGTACTCGATACAGCGATTGCCAACGTATCGCTGCGCTATATCGCAGGCTCGCTCGCCGCCAGCGTCGACGAAAGCACCTGGGTCGTCAGCACCTATCTGATTGCCAATGCCGTCGTGCTGCCAGCGAGCGGCTGGCTGTCGAACGTCTTTGGCCGCAAGCGTTTCTACATGCTGTGCGTGGCGACCTTTACCGTGAGTTCGCTGCTTTGCGGTCTGGCGCCCAGCCTCGGCGCTCTGATCTTCTTCCGCATCCTGCAAGGCCTTGGCGGCGGCGGCATGCCGACCAGCGAACAGGCGATATTGGCCGATACATTTCCGCCCGAGAAACGCGGCCAGGCTTTTGCCCTTTACGGCATCGCCGTCATCGTCGCGCCTACCGTCGGGCCAACGCTCGGCGGCTGGATCACCGACAATTTCTCCTGGCACTGGATCTTTTTCATCAATGTGCCGGTCGGTCTCGTTTCGCTGGTGCTGGTGCACTGGTTTGTCGATGAGCCAGAAGTGCTGGAGCGCGAACGTCGCGAGCGGCTGGCCGGCGGGCTGAAGGTCGATTGGGTCGGGTTCCTTCTGATCGCGATGACGCTGGGGTGCCTCGAAGTAGTATTGGACAGAGGGCAGATCGACGATTGGTTCAAATCGGGCACCATCGTCACGTTCTCCCTGATATCCGCAATTTCTTTCCTGCTGTTCCTGCCCTGGGAGTTCATGCAGAAGGAGCCGATCGTCGAGGTAAGGCTGCTGTTTCAGCGCCAATTTGGCATGTCGTTCTTTGTGATGCTGATGATCGGCGCCATCCTGTTCGGATCGAACCAGATCATGCCGCAGCTTCTGCAGACAGCATTCCCGTATACGGCGATGCTTTCGGGCCTTGCCATGATGCCCGGCGGAATAGCCATGCTGGTGATGATGCCCGTCGCCGGCCTGATCACCGGCAAGTTTCAGCCGAAATATCTGATCGTGGTCGGGCTGGCGGGTATCATGCTGTCGATGTGGTACTCGACGTCTTTACCTCCGGACGCGAGCTTCGATTACTTCGCCTGGATCCGCATCTATCAGACCATAGCGCTGCCGTTCCTGTTCATTCCGATCAATACCGTCGCTTATGACGGCCTGCCGGCGGAAAAAACCAATCAGGGTTCCGCGCTGATGAACGTCGCCCGCAATCTGGGCGGCAGTATCGGCATTTCGCTTGCCAACGTGGTTTTGACCCAACGGACCCAAATGCACCAGGCTCGCCTGGTCGAGAATACCATCCCTTCGTCGCCGGTATTCCAGTCCACGCTGAATAAAACGACGCAATATTTCATCCAGCAAGGCGCCTCGCCGGCCGAGGCGCACGGCCGGGCCGTCGGATTTATCGCGCACCTTGTGCAAACGCAGGCTACGATCATGGCCTATATCGACGTCTTTCAAGTTTGCGCGATTGTAGCTGCTCTGATGATTCCCATCGTGCTAATCATGGTGCGACGAGTGCAGATCGGACGAGACTCTGCTGCAGGGCACTAAATGCCTTTGCAACGAGATGGACTTATTTGCACTTATTGAATGTTTAATCTTGTAAGTGGCGTTACGCGGTATCGCGCGCAGAAAGCTACATTACAATCGCCTGCTCTCTCGATGCCGGCACTTCGGATGGCGAGGATGCGTCGAATTGCTTCCAGAATTTTCCTGACGGCGCTGTTCGCAATTGCGCTCGGCATCGCCACGACGCGGTCGGACACCAAGACGATCACGCTCGACCTGTTCATGGTCGACTACAAATTCATTCCAATCCATCTGACGTTTCACGAGGGTATGCACTATCGGCTGCATATGGAAAATCACGGCAAGGAAACTCACGAGGTTACCGCACCGACATTTTTTGCTAGCACCAAGATCGACAATCCCGATGTCCTCAATCGCGAGCGCACCGAGGTCGTGATGCAGCCGGGCGACGTCAAGGATCTGCTGTTCACCGCCCCCAAGGCCGGGACCTACGATTTGCGCTGCTCCGACCATGACTGGAACGGCATGGTTGGCGGCATCACGGTCGAGTGATTGCATTCTGATGAACAGTTCTCAGCCGCAGGCATAGGCAACGCTGCCTGATAGCGCGGCAACTCGTGCAGTCCCGTGACAATTAGCATCTACGTAAAATCAGAATTTACGGATGTCTGGCGCGCGTTTCCTCAAAAAGCCGCCGCGCTGACATCAGACGGCACCAATCTTGCTTGAACATCAAATTGGAGGAACGTTTGGGGGGCCTCATCGGCAACCTTGGAAGAAGGAGTCGCTCATGTGTGACTTTAGCCTTCAAAGCGTTCGATCACGGCCTGCGCAAGTAGGCGACAAACTCGTAACACGGGACTTCGGAACGGGAACGCGCGGATTTTCCGCCCCGGATGATACCGGACTGGCAGTTTGCATATTGCCGGGAACGGAACTGGCGTTTGCCACCGACGTAGCATGCCTGCCCGCCGGCCTGCTCGGGTGGAAGACCAAGACGATCAGCCACCAGACGGCCATCTTCCGGCAGGTCAACAAGGACAAGATGGCCGCACACCATGATGCGCTCGAATTTCCTGACGGGCGTATCGTGTTGTTGACGTTGCTCTGCGAAGGGCAAACGGCAACCGTGCTGCAACTGCCGGCCAAACCTGTCACGCCCGAAGAAGCGCACGAACAGGAACGCGTCAGCTACGTCGGCTGAAGCGTGACGCAGATGCCGGCCGCAGATCGCGGCCGGCGTCTGGAAATGTCGAGTGAGCCAACATGCCGTCACACGACGTGACGACTATGTGAGTGATTTGCACTCCAGCCGGGACTGATGCCGTTATGAGCGCGCCGCTTCGGCAGGCTTTCATGACAGCCCCGTTCAAATCGCGGTTGCTGCGGTGAGTCGCGCCGGACGCCCTGCTCTGGGCCGATAGCACCTCTATCCCATACATCTATTGTGGTACCTTGGTCGATCCGGAAGGGGCGCGACTAAGGGACGGCCATGGCGTGCCCGCGTTTTGTCACAATATTGCAGGCGGTTGTCCTGCCTGACACTCCAATTGCCGAAACGACGCTTGAAAGCCGCTTTCTCGACCGGAATGCGCTTAGCGACTTCCGAGGCGCGAATTATCTGCGATGAACGATTCGACTGAAAATAATCCTCGCGCCGAGTCGGCCGCGCAGCCGGCCGGTCTGCCCCCGGCGGCGGATGACGCGCCGTCGACGTCGTCACTCTTTCTCAAAGTATTTCCCTCGATCATGCTGCCGATGTTTATGGCTGTTGCCGACCAGACCATCGTCGCAACCGCCCTCCCCGCGATTGCCTCAAGCCTCGGCGAAATCGAACGCGCCTCATGGGTCGTCGTCTCGTACCTGATCGCCAACACCATTGCCGCGCCGGTCTACGGCCGCCTCGGCGATACGTTCGGCCGCCGCTCCATGATGTTCGTAGCGCTCGGGATCTTCGTGCTCGGGTCTGTGCTGTGCGCGATCTCTCCCAACATCGAGCTTCTCACTGCCGCACGCGTGGTGCAGGGCTTTGGCGGCGGCGGCCTGATGACGCTGTCGCAGGCGCTGATCGGCGAAACCATTCCGCCGCGCGAGCGCGGCAAATATCAGGGCTACCTGGCCGGCGTATCGGTCAGCTCCAGCACGTTCGGACCGGTCGCCGGCGGCTATCTGACCCAGGCCTTCGGCTGGCAATCGATCTTCCTCGTTAATGTCCCGCTCGGACTGGTCGCGGGCGCATTGGTGTGGCGGCTTGCGGGAAAGCCGGGCGACCGACGCCGGACCACGTTCGATACGCCAGGCCTCATCCTGTTCATCATGTTTGTCAGTCCGGTGATCCTGGCACTCGAACAGTTGCAGCGCATGGATATGAGCACGTTGCCGATCGTCGGCGGCTTGTTCGCATTCGGCATTTTCTCGTTACTTTTGCTGATATGGCAGGAGCTGCGCAACACGGCGCCGCTTATTCCACCGCGCCTGTTCAGGGAATCGTCAATTTGGCACAGCGATGCGCTGGCAGCCTGTCATGGCGCGGCGCTGGTCTCGCTGCTGACGTTTCTGCCGATCTATCTGCGCGCCGTGCGCGGCTCGTCGCCGGCCGAGACCGGCTTGATGTTGCTGCCGCTGACATTCGGTATTGGAATTGGTTCCTTGATCACCGGCCAATTGGTAACGAGAACCGGCCGCACCGCCGTATTCCCGACCTGGGGTTTGGCTGGCGCAACGTTGGGGCTGGTGGCAATCGCGTTCGGTATTTCGCACCTGGGCATAAGCGCGATGCCCTGGGCGTTCGGTTTTGTCACGCTGTGCATGGGCTCGGTAATGGCCGTCGTGCAGATCACGGTGCAAACCGCAGCCGGTCCGCGCATGCTCGGCACCGGTGCGGCAATGGTCCAATTCTCCCGCTCGGTCGGTGCGGCAATCGGTACTGCAACCGTTGCCGCCGTACTGTTTTCCTATCTCGCGCTTGTCGACCGTCAGACCGCGAGCCTGCTTGGCACCATTATCGACCATGGACCCGAGGTGCTTGCGACGCTGGCCCCGGCACGGCAAGCCATCATCCAATCTGAAATAGCAGACGCTTTTCGCGCTGCCTTCGCAACAATCGCGATCTTCACCGGCATCGGCGTTTGGCTCGCCGGAACGCTGCCGATGCGGCGGCTCTGACCAATCATCGTCGACGGCATTGCGGCCTGCGGCGGTAACCGGCAGACTCCCTGACGGTCAGGAAGTAAGACGATGGGATTCGTCGGCCGCTCCGTTACCCGCCTGGAAGATCGGCCGCTGGTCACCGGCAATGGCCGCTTTGCCGGCGACGTCAATTTCCCCGGGCAATTACACATGCGCGTTGTTCGCTCGGCCTACGCCCATGGCCGCATCCGCTCCATCGAAACTTCCGCAGCCCGCAAGATTCCTGGCGTTGTCGCGGTCTGGACCGCCGACGATGTCAAAAGCGTGCCGCCAATCGATTTTCGGCTGACCAAAATCGAGGGGCTCGATCCCTACCGCCAGCCGATCCTTGCGAATGACCGCGTGCGCTATGTCGGCGAACCGGTGGCGGCGGTATTCGCGGCCGATCCATACAGTGCCGAAGATGCCGCCGATCTGGTCAATGTCGACATCGAACCGTTGCCCGAGATTGTCAGCGCCGACACGACCCCGGCGGCGTTCGACGACGCCGGTCATTCGACCGAGGTCGCCGATGTGCAAAAGAGCTACGGTGACGTCGATAAGGCCTTCGCCGCCGCGCACACGATCGTTGAGCTCGATCTCGAAACCGGGCGGCACAGCGGCTCGCCGATGGAGACGCGCGGCGCCATCGCGCGGGTATCACGCGGTATCCTCGAAATGCACGGCGCTGCCAAAGTGCCGCACTGGAACCGCGATGCGCTGGCGCGGATGCTTGGCCGCGAGCCGTCGAAAATGCATTTGCACGAAGGCCACGTCGGCGGTGGCTTCGGCATCCGCGGCGAAATCTATCCCGAGGATGTTCTGGTGTGCTTCGCCGCGTTACAGCTCGGACGCCCGGTGAAATGGATCGAGGACCGGCGCGAACATCTGATGGCGGCAAACCATTCGCGCCAGCAGCACTATCGCGTGCGCGCCGCGGTCGATGCCGACGGACGCCTGCTCGCGATCGACGGCGAATTTTTTCACGATCAGGGCGGCTATGTGCGTACGCATGCGGCGACGGTGCCCGATCTTGCCGCAGCGATGTTACCCGGCCCGTATCGTATTGGCGCCTATCGCATGGTCGGCCACATCCGGCTGACCAACAAAACTCCTTGCGGCACCTATCGCGCACCCGGTCGCTATGAAAGTACATTCGTGCGCGAGCGGCTGATCGACGCCATCGCGGCGCGCCTCAACATCGATGCGGTCGAAATCCGCCGCCGCAATCTCATTGCCAAGGCGGAGATGCCCTACGTGCTCGGCTTCGACACGCTCGGCACCGAGATGACTTATGATTCAGGCGACTATGCCGGCCTGCTCGACAAGGCGCTCGCCGCTGCCAAATGGAACGAGTTGCAGCAGGAGCTGCAACGCCGCCGCGCGGCAGGAGAAGCCGTCGGCGTCGGCCTCGCCGTCTTTGTCGAGAAAAGCGGACTTGGCCCGTTCGACGGCGTTCGTGTCACCGTCGATACCAGCGGCACCGTCGAGGTCGTCACCGGCGCTGCATCGGTCGGGCAAGGCGTCGAAACCGCGGTTGCGCAGATTTGCGCCGACGCGCTCGGCGTCGATTACCAGTGCATTCGTGTGATCCACGGCCAGACCGATCGTATCGCCTATGGCATGGGTGCTTTCGCCTCACGCGTCACGGTGATGACCGGCGAAGCCACGCGCATTGCCGCGAGCAAAGTGCGCGACAAGGCGCTCGCCGCCGCGGCGTCATTGCTGCAATCCGCGCCTGAAACGCTCGATGTGATCGACGGCAAAGTGGTGCGAAAGAACGCGCCGCAAGGTCCGTCGGTCACCCTTGGCGAAGTTGCCAAGGCGCTCGCGCCCGGCAAAAAGCTTCTCGGCGACGCCATCCCCGGCCTATCCGCCGAAGGCTGGTTCGAGTCGCACCACATGACTTATCCCTACGGCGTTCACGCCGCCGTCGTACGCGTCGATCGCGACAGCGGCACCGCGGCGGTCGAGCGCTATTTCGTCGCCTACGACATCGGCAAGGCCGTCAATCCGATGCTGATCGAAGGCCAGATCGCCGGCGGCGTTGCGCAAGGTCTCGGCGGTGCGCTGCTGGAAGAATTTCGCTACGACGCGCGCGGCGAGCCGCTGTCGGTCAACTTCGCCGATTACCTGATGCCGACGGCGCGCGAAATCCCGCCGATCCACACCCTGATCACGGAAGACGCACCAAGCCCGCTCAACACGCTGGGCCTCAAAGGCGCCGGCGAAGGCGGCGCCAATGCCGTCGGCGCCGCGATTGCCGCCGCGATCGACGATGCGCTCGGCAAGCCGGGTGCAGTGACCCAGCTGCCGGTTACGCCGCAGCGTTTGCGCGAACTGATAAAGCCGCCGAAGTCGCGCTGACGGTTACTTGTACTTCGCCGTGGTGGCGAACACGGTCTTCACCGCCGCCGCCAGGTCCGGCTTGTTCGCCGACATATCTTCGCCAATGGTCGAAATCTTTTTGATCATGGCGTCCTGATCCGCGGGCGGCAGGCGCTCGATGACGCCGCCGGAATCCTTCCAGACCTTGATCTGCTCGTCGAAGAACTGATCGACGAACGGCAGGATATCGACCGAAACTTTCATCGCGTCGTCCCGCACGATCTTTTGCAGGTCGGGCGGCAGGCCATCGAGCCATTTCTTGCTGATCACGGAGATCGAGCTGACATACGGCTGACCGGTCTCGGTGACGTATTTCGCCGCATCGATGAAGTGCAGCGTCGTGTACTGCGTGATCGTCGTCAGCGAACCGTCGATGGCGCCCTGCTGCAGGCCCGGCAGCACGTCGGCGAGTGTCATCGCCACCGGCGAGCCGCCCATCCGCTTGATCAGCTCTAGCTGGAACGGCGAGGCCAGCACGCGGATTTTCAGGCCGGAGAAAGTCGGCAAGGCCGTTGATCTGCTTCTTGGTGAGAATCCAGGACGGGCCGATCGAGAAGATGCCGCCGCCGACCAGGCCCTTGTTGGCGCCCAGCCCCAAAATCAGGTCGCGGATCGCCGGGTCCTGAATCGATTTGTTGTATTGCGCGCGGCTGGTGAATTCGCCCGGCGCACTGAGCGCTTCGTAACGTTCATCGACGCCGACCAGGAATTCCGGCGGCCCGCACCAGACCTGAATCGAGTTGAACTGCGTGCCTTCGATCTGACGCGGAATCGAGCCGAGCTGGCTGGCGGGATAAATCTCGCCTTTGATCCGGCCGCCGGAGTCCTTCTCGACCGCGGCCGCGAACCGCTTCAGCCATTCATGCTGGGTATCGTTCACCGTCGCGGTGCTGAGCTTCATCGTGATCGGCGAAGTCGCTTGCGCGTTTGCCGGCGCTGCCAATCCGGCCAGCGCCATCGCTGCGGCGAATGCCGCGCTCGTGCCGGCCTTGAGGGCTGCTGCCCATTGTTTCTGCTCATTGTGTTCCTCTTCCCCCGTAAATGCGCGCGGATAGTGCCGGACCTTGGCTACGCGATCAATGGACACTGTGCCACAGCTTCCGGCTGCAAATCGCCGGCAGCTTTCGGGTGGGTTTTGCGCCTTTGCCAGCATAAATTTCGCATATCGCCGAGGAGACGTGAAATGACGGCCATCGCGAAGAGTACCGTGTTTGAACCGACTTCCGCCGAACAACGCATCCAGAAATACGACTGGAGCGCGATCGGTTCTGACCTCGACGCGAGCGGCTGTGCAGTGCTGCCGAAACTGATGTCACCAGCCGAATGCGCCGAGGTTGCATCGCTTTATCCGCACGAGCAGCATTTTCGCAGCCACATCCACATGGCGCGTCACGGCTTCGGCAAAGGCGAATACCGCTACTTCAAATATCCGCTGCCGGAGCTGATCGGCGATTTACGTACCGCGCTTTATACCCGCGTCGCGCCGCTCGCCAATGCGTGGAACGAACGCATGAACATCGCGACGCGATATCCGAAGCTTCACGCCGATTACCTGAACGCCTGTCATAAGGCCGGCCAAACACGCCCTACACCACTCTTGCTTCAATACGTCGCCGGCGACTTCAATTGCCTGCATCAGGACCTGTACGGCGACCTTGCTATTCCCGTTGCAGATTACGGTCCTGCTGTCGGCGCCGAACGACGATTTCACCGGCGGCGAGTTTGTGCTCACCGAGCAGCGCCCGCGCATGCAAAGCCGCGTCGAGGTCGTGCCGCTGCAACAGGGCGACGCCGTACTGTTTGCGGTCCATAACCGGCCCAGTGCAAGGCACCAAAGGCACCTATCGCGTCAATCTGCGTCATGGCGTCAGCCGCGTTCGTTCCGGCCATCGCCACACGCTCGGCATCATCTTTCACGACGCACGATAGTACGGACTACGACGTCCAGTCCAGCGCCCAAAGAAATACGCCGGTCGCCAAGCACGCCAAGCGCGGTGCGGACGCCGTGCAGCCGCGCCCATTTCACGATCAGCGCGCGCGAAGTTGCATTGGCCGCGTTGTTGTCGATGGCGTTGAGCTGATCGTTGACCGGCTTGACGATAAAAAGCGTGTACGGCCAGTTCGTTAAAATCAGCAACGCGCCGATCAGCCAGAGCACCTGCTGTGCCTGCCAGGCGGCGACCAGTCCGAACGCGCCGGACAGCGCCGCGAGGCTCGCCTGCATCTTGTAGCCGCGCGCGTAACTGAGCTTCCACTCCGCAAGCAGGCTCGAGTCGTTCAGCGCCAGCCGCGCCGGCTGCTCCACCTCATTGACGTAGTACGCAGCGCCTGAAAACGCGGCTGCGAGAATAAGCGCCGTTGGACCGGCCAGCATTCTTTCTCTCCACTTTACGCGGACGGCTTGTGCGCCAGCCAGCGGCCGGCTTCGGCCGCGGCAAACAGTTCGGCGAGCGCCGCGTTGAAAGCGGCCGGTTCTTCGGTGTTGACGTTGTGCCCGGAGCGCGGAATGACCAGCAATCCCGCCGTCGGCGCCATGCGCTTGAGGAACACGCTGCCGTCGAGACAAGGCTCGTCCTCGTCACCCGACACGATCAGCAACGGCACGGATAATTTTTTCAGTGACGGTTCAAGGTCCCACAATGTCGGGCGCTTGGCCTGCAACTGCGCCATGGTGTGCGAGTGGCCCTCCGCCGAATGTTCCGACAGCATCTGCATGAATTCGGCATAGCCGCGCGGGTCTTTGTTCTTGTGCGCCTGCCGCATCTGGCCGTCGCCGTAGATCGCCGCGGCCTCCGCCATGCCTTTCTCGGTAAACATCTTCGCGGTTTCGGTCGCGACCTTCCGCATTTCCGCTCGCGCCGCCGGGTCCGGCAGCGAACCCCAGCCGCAACCCGCCGCCGTCACCGAATAGCAACGGTCGGGATGATGAATGCCGACATGCAGCGCGGTATAGGCGCCCATCGAGTGACCGACCACATGCGCCTTCTTGATGCCGAGCGCATCCATCACCGCGATCACGTCGTTGCGCGCGATATCCTGACCGTATCGCGCCGGATCGCCTGGCACATCGGACGGCGGATAGCCGCGCTGGCTATAGGTGACGCAGCGATGCGAGCGTGAGAACGCGCGCATCTGCGGTTCCCAGGTGCGGTAGTCGCCGGCGAACTCGTGGACAAAGACAACCGGCGTACCGATGCCGGATTCTTCATAGTAGAGACTGGTGCCGTCCGCGGTTTTGATCTTCGGCATGACGCGTCCCTCTTTATCTCAATGACCGACGATGCCGCGCGCGGCATCGCCAAGCGCCTCGACCGGCGCATTGCCGGCGTCGAAGATCGCAAGGATGCGGCACGGACAGGCTTCGAGGCCTTCATAGCGCCACGGGAAGGCGCCGATGATGCAGCGCTTGTTGAGCACAAGATCGAGATCGCCGCCGAGATTTTCGGCGTGCAGCAAGCCTTCCTGGAACGCGTAGTTGTGAAACGGAAACACGTCGGCCCGCACTTTACGGCCGGAACGCTTATGGATGTATTCGAACGCGCCGAAATAATCCGCCGGCGCGTTGCCCATGGTCTTCTCAAATTCGCGGGCGATATCGGGGCGCATGGTGCGGATCGAGGTATTCATCGGGTGATCGCACGACCCGGTATCCATGCCGAACCATTTGATCTTGCGCTTGAGCATCCATTCCAGCGTCGCCAGCGTCGGCCCGGGGTGGTAGCAGAAATAGCGCACCAGATCCTGCTGGCTCTGGCCTTCGTAATATTTGTGCCAGCCGGTGTGCAGGATCAGGATATCGCCGTCGCGAATTTCGGCGCCCGATTTCTCGATCATTTCCGGCGTGATCGCCGACCAGTCCGAAACCTGTGGCGCCAGATCGACCACGACGCCGTGGTTGACCAGGTAGTCCATCGGCAGCGAGGCCATGTCGCCGGTGCGGCCGTCCGTTGCGTGCATCGCACCGTCGAAATGGGTGCCGCTGTGCATCGAGGTTTCGACGCGCTGCGCAACGATACCCACGGTCTGCAGGTTCTG
This sequence comes from uncultured Alphaproteobacteria bacterium, assembly GCA_963739945.1. Taxonomy (GTDB): domain Bacteria; phylum Pseudomonadota; class Alphaproteobacteria; order Rhizobiales; family Xanthobacteraceae; genus BOG-931. The sequence continues at coordinate 91,309 of CAVUCN010000016.1, forward strand.
CGCGTAATACATCTTGTTGCCGGCATAGCCGACCCAGCCCGGCGTATGGATGCTCATGGTATGCGAGAGGTCGACAATCTTCATAGCTCCGGCCTATCCGTTCATTGACGCCGCATGGTACAGAAATTGTCCGCGTACGAGCAAACTTTCCCAAGCGTACATTTCCATGAAGCTTGATCCCCTGGTGAAGCCACGTTCGGTCGCCATCGTCGGAGCCACCGACGCGAGCGGTCCCGGCCGCGCCGTCATGGAGTCGCTCGGCGCCATCGGCTTTACCGGACCGATCTACCCGGTGAATCCGAACTACCCGACGGTGCTCAACTCAAGTGCTATCCGACGCTGATGGAGCTGCCAGAAGCGCCGGACATCGTCGTGTTCAGCGTCCGCAAAGCGCTCATCCCGGAGCAAATGAGCTTGCGGTGAAACGCGGCGTTCGCGCTGCGGTGATTTACGACAGCGGCTTTGCCGAACTCGGCGACGACGGCGCCAAGCTCCAGGAACGAGATCGCCGGCCTCGCGCGCGAAGCCGGCATGCCGGTATGCGGGCCGAATTGCATGGGCATCCTCAATCCCCCCGCGCGCGTCACCACCTACAAGCAGAATGTTATCGAGCCGGACGCAATTGTCGGCAATGTCGGCATTGTGTCGCAAAGCGGTTCGGTCTGCATCGCGCTGGTGTCTGATCTGCGCCGTTTCGGCATCAGCCTTGCGGTATCCGCCGGCAACGAGGCGGTGACGCGCACGGTCGATTATCTCGAGTACCTGATCGACGACCCCAACACCAAGGTGATCGCGACCTTTACCGAAACGGTCCGCGATCCGGAGCGCTATGTTGCCGCGCTCGATCGTGCGGCAAATGCCGGAAAGCCGGTGGTTGCGATCAAGGTCGGACGCACCGAGCGAACCCAGCGCGCGATCACCAGCCATACCGGCGGACTTGCCGGCTCGTCGCGGGTGTTTTCCGAACTGCTTCGCGCGCACCGCGCCATCGAGGTCAGCGATCTTGACGAAATGACCGAAGTGCTCGCGGTCTGTCAGGGCAAGCACTGGCCGCGCGGCCGCGGCATTTCCGTGATCACCGGCTCCGGCGGCCTTTCCGAGCTGATCCTCGACAATGCCACCGCGCTCGGCCTCGATCTGCCACCACTCACGCCAGCGGAGCGCGAGGAAGCGCAGCGCGTCATTGGCCGCACGTCCGGCGACGGCAATCCGTTCGACGCATGGGGCAATGGCAACTACGCCGTCAATCTTCCGCATGCGATGTCCATCGTCGAGAAGAGTGAGCGCATCGACGCCATCTGTTACTGCAACGACACCTCGAACGATCCGATCATCGGCCAGCCAAGCCGCGTGTACGAGAACGTCGAAATGATCACCAAGGCTGCGAGCACCAGCAGCAAGCCCTACTACCTCCTGAGCACGCGTTCCGGCGTCATGAACCGTAAGCAGATCGACGCCATGCGTGGGTCCGGCATGGTGGTGATCGGCGGCACCCGTCAGGGCCTTTGCGCCGTCGATCGCGTCGGCCGCTGGTCGCTCGGCCTCAAGCCGGTACGCGTGAACGCCACGCCAAAGCTGCAAGAATTCGCCAATGCTGCGAAAGCCGGACGGCACACCATCAACGAATTCGACGCCAAGCGGCTTCTTGCCGGGTACGGCATCCCGGTGACCCGCGAAGAGCGGGCCGAAACGGCGGACCAGGCCGCGGCAGCCGCAAAGAAGCTCGGTTATCCCGTCGTGCTGAAAGTGGTGTCGGATGCGATAGCGCACAAGACCGAGCTTGGCCTCGTCGCCGTCAATCTGAAAACCGAGGACGAGTTGCGCGCGGCCTTTGCCCGTTTGAATGAGCGCCTCGGCAAACTCGAAGCGCGGCCGGCCGATGCGGCTTTCCTCGTGCAGGAATTTATCTCGGGCGGCGTCGAAGTCTTTGCCGGCGTGTCGCGCGATCCGGATTTCGGATTATCGCTCGCTTTCGGCATGGGCGGCATTGCCATCGAGATCATGCGCGACTTTGCGCTACGCATGCTGCCGCTGCGCGACGGCGACGCCGAAGCCATGATCGCCGAGACTCGCGGCGCCGCATTGCTGCAAAGCGTGCGCGGTGGTGAAGCTGCCGATATCGAAAGCCTTGCGAATTGCCTCTATGCGCTCGGCGATTTCGCCACCCACAACGCCGCGCAACTCGCCGAAATCGATCTCAACCCGATCAAGGTGCTGCCGCAGGGCCGCGGTTGCGTCGTCGTCGATGCGCTGATCGTCACGCGCCAGGACAAGACCTGAGCTACGCCGCGACTGCTTCAATCTCGCGCATCTGCGTCACCTGCTGCGGCAACAGGTCCTCGCCATTGCGATCGTAGCCGGCGACGCGCAGCACGCCGCGCCCCGGACACATCGCCACCGCAAGCCGCGTGTAAGGATTAAGCACCGGCTCTTTGATCCAGTCGAAACCGCTGGCATTCGCCGAACCGCTCCACGCCGCAAGCGTATCGCGGCGCGCGCGGCTATAGCTCGCTGCATCGTCGAACGTACTGGTGAGAAACCGCCGCGTGCCGATGCGGCCCTCCCATCGTGGCCGCGCTGGCACCCAATCGTTCGCGGTGCAGGTATTTTCCTCACGCGTGACGAAGCCGCGTTCGGTACGCTCGATCACGCAGGCTTCGCCGGGCGAACAGCCGATCAGCGTATAGATCACCGGCCGCGCTACCGGCGTCGTTTCCAGCATGTGCCGCGCCGCCCTGTAGTCGGCACAGACTTCGAACACACGGCGCAGCAGTTGATCCGGCGGAATGTCGTCGACTTTTGCGTAGATCCTGATGCCATTCGCCGCGAAATCCAGCGGGCGCAGCCAGCGATGCCAGGTCCGCCGCCACATCGGCGCCTGGTTGATGCAGGCGGCGAAACGGCCGGCCGCAGTTGCCGTCAGAGCACCGACGTAGCCCGGCCACGTTACGTTAAGGAATTCACCACCAGCGCCGCTCATGCGCGCCACGGCGACGTGCCGGCCAAGCCCGGTGAAAGGCCAGTCCAGTGTGCGAAGGATCCACGGCGCTCCGTCTTCCACGATAGCGCGCGCGGTGCAGCCCCATTGATAGGACGCGTTGAGCAGCCATACGCCGGAGAAGTCGAGTTCGTCCGCGATCTGCGCCACCTCCGGCACGTAAGGCGAGCGCGAACTCTTAAGCCAGCGGCGGGCGACTGAATCGAGCACCGGCACCAGCGGCAGCGCCGCACCCGGAAAAAAACTCAGGCAGGCATCGCGCAACGCCCGCGCTTCGACAGCGCTTTGCTGCGCGTGCAGCGGCGGGCCGCCGTCGCGAATATCGACAACAGGAATGACCGAAAGCGCCTCGCTCATGATGCAAAATGCCGCTGTCTCAGACCTTCCGCACGATTCGCGCCCGAGTATAGTGACGCAAAAGGCAATCTCACGACGACCTCAGGAAACGCCAAAGAAAACGCCCAAGGAAACGCCATGCAATTCCATCGCCGTGGAATGCTGAAATTTGTTGCGACCGCTGCCGCCCTCCCCGCCGTCTCCCGGCTGGCACAGGCCGATACCTATCCCTCGCACCCGGTGCATGTCGTCGTGCCGCAGGCGGCTGCAAGCTCGACCGACATCCACGCCCGGCTGATCAGTCAGTGGTTGCAGGAGCACCTCGGCCAGCCCTTCGTCGTTGACGTGAAACCCGGCGCCGGCGGCAATGTCGGCACCGAATATGTCGTCCACGCGGCGAACGACGGTTACACGCTGCTCACCGTCAATTCGCAGAACGCGATCAGTCCTTCGCTCTATCCCGATCTCACCTTCAATTTTCTCAAGGATATTACACCGATCAGCCAGATCAGCCTGGCGCCGATGATCATGGAAGTGACCCCGTCGCTGCCGGTGACCACGGTTCCGGAATTCATCGCCTATGCCAAAGCCAATCCCGGCAAGATCAACATGGCTTCGGCCGGCGTCGGCGGTCCGCAGCATCTCGCCGGCGAACTGTTCAAGGCGATGACCGGTCTCAACCTTATTCATGTGCCCTATCGCGGTTCGACGCCCGCCGTTACCGACATGCTGGCCGGGAACGTGCAACTGATGTTCGACGTCACGCCGACTGCACTGCCGCAGGTCAAGGCCGGCAAGCTGCGCGCACTCGCGGTCACGACCAAAGAACGCATCCCCGCCATGCCCGATCTGCCGTCGCTGTCCAACTTCCTTCCGGGTTACGAAGCCGAAGGCTGGCTCGGCATGGGCGCGCCGACCGGCACGCCCAAAGACATCATCGACACGCTCAACAAGCAGATCAATGCCGCGCTCGCCGATGCGACCATCAAGCAGCGCCTGTCCGACATCGGCGTCATCGTCCGCGGCGGTTCGCCGTCCGATTTTGGAAACTTCTGCGCCTCCGAAACCGCGAAGTGGGGTAAAGTGATTCGCGACGCCGGTATCAAACCGGACTAGGAGACGGCGATGTGTAACGTGTGCGCGGAGCAAGCCAAACACACGCTGCCGGCGCGGCGCGGCTTTCTGAAAACGGCGGCATGCGTTGCTGCAAGTCTGCCTTTCGCAAGTCTTGCCATAGCGCCGCAAGCATTCGCCGCCGGCCCGAAAACACCGCCAAAGCCGCAAAATGCGCTCACACCGGACGCGGCATTGAAGCGGCTGCTGGACGGCAACGCCCGCTATATCGCCGGCACCACGCAGCGTTACGACTTCCGGCATGAGCGCGAAGCCTTGAGCGGGGGCCAAAATCCGTTTGTCGCAGTGCTGAGCTGCGCCGATTCCCGGATCGCACCGGAATTCTGTTTCGATACCGCGCGCGGCGATGTTTTCGTCTGCCGCGTTGCCGGAAATTTCGCCACCGAAGAAATCATCGCCAGCCTCGAATACGCCGTGCAGGTGCTCAACGCGCCGCTGATCATGGTGCTCGGCCATGAGGGCTGCGGCGCAATCGGCGCCACCATCAAATCGCTCAAGGACGGCACGACACTGCCGGGTCACCTGCCCTCCCTCGTTCACGCGCTCACACCGGCTGTCGATGCCGTAAAAGGTCAGCCGGGCGATCTGCTCGCCAATGCCATCAAAAATAATGTCGCGATAAACGTCGACAAGATCAAAAGCTCAACGCCGATCCTGCAATCTTTCGTCAACAACGACAAACTTCACGTCGTCGGCGGCGTCTACGCGCTGAACACCGGCAAGGTGATGCTGGTCTAGCAACCGCTGAACCAATTCTATTCCGCCTTGATGCCCGCGGCCTTGATGATCGGCCACCATTTTTCGATTTCAGCTTTCTGCAACGCACCGAGCGCCTGCGCGCTTTGCTGATCGGGCGGCGGCATATCGAGACCGAGATCGGCAAAGCGCTTTTTTACCACCGGATCGGCCATCGCCTTGACCGCGGCCGCGTTAAGCTTCGCGATGATCTCCGCCGGCGTGCCTTTCGGCGCCCACAGACCGTACCAGATATTGATGTAGAGGCCTTTGATTCCCGCTTCGTCGACCGTCGGAATATCCGGGAGCGACGGCAGACGGGTTTTGGCGGTGACGGCAAAGGCCTTGATCTGTCCGCCCTGTAGCTTCTGCGATGCCTCCGACACCTGGTCGAACATCATGTCGATGCGTCCGGCCATCAGGTCGATCAGCGCCGGATCGGTGCCGCGATACGGCACATATTGCAGATGCGTGCCGGCGAAATTCTGGAAATAGACGCCGGAGAGGTGCGAGCCGGAGCCGACGCCGGCGGTACCGATCGTCGCGCTTGGATGATCTTTCAACCAAGCCACCAGTTCCTTGAGATTCGCCGCCGGCATGCTCTTGCCGGTCACGATCAGCATCGGATTGCTCGGCAGCAGCGCGACCGGCTCGAGATCGTTGAGCAGATCGTAAGGCAGCGCATAGATCGCACCGTTGGCGACATGCGTGCTCCAGTGGCCGAGGCTCAGCGTGTAGCCATCCGGCAGCGCATGCGCGACACGGCCGACGCCGATAGTGCCTGCCGCGCCAGTGACATCCTCGACGACGACATTCTGCCCCAGCGTCGCGCCCATGGACTGCGCCATCAGCCGGCCGATGACGTCGGTCGGTCCACCCGCGGCAAACGGCACCACCATGGTAATTGGCCGCGTCGGATAATCGTCGGCAAGCGCGAAACCGCAGCTCAACGCCAAAGCGATGGTAATGAAATAAAGCCTTTTCATTTCCCCCCGACTTTCCCGCAATGACGACTACAACGCCGCGAAATCGATCGGCTTGTGCCGATCGAGCGTCTTCGTGATCGGCGGCAGCGGATATTTCAGTCCGGTCGCGCAGTTGAACAGCACCGCCTGATCGGTTTTCTTGACGCGGCCGTCGGCGAGACTTTGCTTGTAGGCCGCATAGGTCGCCGCGCCCTCCGGGCACATCAGGAAACCTTCCTCGCGCGCCACCTCGTCGAGCCCCTGCCGTGATTGCGTCGTCGTCCACGGCAATGGCGAAGCCCTTGCTTTCGCGCACCGCGCGCAGGATCAAAAAATCGCCGACCGCCTGCGGCACGCGAATGCCGGCCGCGATGGTGTGTGCATCCTCCCAGCGCCTGGCGTGTTCGACGCCCTCATCGTAGGCGCGCACCATCGGCGCGCAGCCGGCCGCCTGCACCGCGACCATGCGCGGCCGCTTTTTGCCGATGAAGCCGATGGCTTCGAGTTCGGCGAACGCCTTCCACATGCCGATCAGGCCGGTGCCGCCGCCGGTCGGATAGAAGATGACGTCCGGCACTTCCCAGCCGAGCTGCTCGGCCAGTTCGAGGCCCATCGTCTTCTTGCCTTCGATCCGGTACGGCTCCTTCAGCGTCGAGGTGTCGAACCAGCCGGTCTTGGCCTTGCCGTCGGCGACCAGCTTGCCGCAATCGTCGATCAGGCCGTTGACGCGATAGACCGCCGCGCCTTGCAGGCCGATCTCGCTGACATTCACTTCCGGCGTGTCCTCCGGGCAGAAGATCGTGGTCTTGATGCCGCAATGGCTGGCGTAAGCCGCCAGCGCCGCGCCGGCATTGCCGTTGGTCGGCATCGCCATGTGCTTGATGCCGAGCGCCTTCGCCATCGACACCGCCATCACCAGCCCGCGCGCCTTGAACGAGCCGGTCGGCAGGCGGCCTTCGTCTTTCACCAGGAGTTCGGCGCCGCCGAGTTTCTTCGCCAGCTTCGGCATCGACACCAGCGGCGTCATCGCTTCGCCGAGACTGACGATGTCCTCGACCTTGCGCACCGGCAGCAATTCGCGATAGCGCCAGAGATCCGGCTCGCGGCGCGCCAGCGCATCTTTGCTCAGCGCCTTCTTCACGCCGCCGAGATCGTAGCGGACCAGCAGCGGTTTGCCGGCGCGCGAAAGATTGTGAATTTGGTCGGCGGGATAATGCTCGCCGGTCATCGAGCATTCGAGATGGGTAACGAAAGTCGGACCGCTCGGTCGTCAGGTTATCGTCGTATTGCAAGGCAATCTCCGGCTCGGGAATTTCAGGAGAACGCTACAGTGTATCTCACCTCCCCATGCAACGGGGAGGTGCAAGCTGTCGCGCTCGCGCTTTTCGCCCGAGCCAGAGAAGAACGCTGACCGCCGTTAGCCGCGGCTATGCACACGCGGCGGCAAGGGTGGCGGAGGCGGCGGTGGCACGAAACGCTGCCACACCGCGCCGTTGTCGAACTGGATGCGGAACCCGTCCGGAGAAAACACCGCGCCCTCGTGATAGTACTCGGCATAGATGTGGCCCGGATAATCGACCCATGCGCGTGACGGCGCGCCGACCTCGTTGACCAGGTTCAGGTCCCAGCCGTTCTGGGTGACGTAAGCGAGACCCGGCCCGGCGCAGTTCTGAATACATTGATACGTGCCCGACAGCGGCGGCGGCACTTGCGCCGAGGCACTCCCGATGGCCAGCACGCTGAAAGCGAGCGCGGCACCTAATACTTTCATGTCACATTCCTCTTCGACAAAGACAGCAAACACTCGCTGTGTCGCTGTCAAACTCCGGCAACTCTATGGCTTCGATAAGACAGAAGGAATATCGGCCTTGTGGCGATATGGTGACGAGTTTGTGCAGGGAATAACGAAAATGGTTCACATTCCTACGACACGTCCCTTCTTCATCCCGCGCCCGCTATCGCGGGGCGCTGCATCAACGTGAAGATCGTTCCCGCGCTACGCCTGTGCATGTCCCTCCCCGCTTCGCGCGGTAGTGTTCGTTCTCGCAAGCGATTGCACGAAAGCTGTCACGCGCTGCGAAGCTCGCCACGTGAGGCGCAGCTTTTGCTTCCCGATAACGAGGGAAGCGGAGCGCCGAATGGCGCACAGGGGGACTGCACCCGTTACCAGGCACAATCCGGAGACTGCACCCGTTACCAGGTACAGCCGCGACCCCTGTTACAGGGCCGCTCGCCTTTCGGCGCTCCTTTACGGTTTGACGGGAGTCACCTCCCATCCCGGCCCGGGCCAGCGCTTCCTGGAATCACCGGGTCAACGGCTAAACGAGCCTCTCCGATGCCAGTGCAGCAGGCACCCTGCAGTCCGATCACGTGCCGGACGGGCATGATGCCCAGGCCGCCTGCAGATAAGAGCGACTAACCCAAATCCGCAGAAACCGCACCCGCTCCGTCAAAAGCCGTCTCTGCAGATGACGTCCCTCACGACGAGCGAGCTGCAGTTTATATCGTATTCGGAGACAATTATGTCAATATCAAAGTGACAATTATTTAGCCCCCTCCCGCCGCGCACGCGTTATGCGGCTGCGGCGCTCGTCGGCCTATCGAACAGTGTAGTAGCTTGCGATCTTTGGCGCGGGATATGCCCGCGGGAGGGCCAATGCGGCGGCGAGAGTTCATGGCGCTTATGGGCGGCGCCGCGGCGGCAGCACCCGCAGCAATTTGGCCGATCGCGGCTCGCGCGCAGCAAACTGACTATCCCAGCCGCCCGGTCAGGATTGTCGTCGGGTTTGGCGCGGGCGGTGGCACCGACACCGTTGCGCGCATTGTCGCCCAGAAACTGCAGGACACGCTCGGCGGCGCTTTTGTGGTCGAGAACAGGCCGGGCGGAAGCGGCCGGCTTGCGCCGGACCTGGTCGCGAAAGCCACGCCCGATGGCTACACCCTGCTCGGTGCCGCGCCGGGCGCCATGACCGTCGGCACCGCGATCTGGCCCGACATCCCCTACGATATCTTCAAGGACTTCGCGCCGATCTCGCTGATGGCGGAATACACGCTGGTCGTGCTGGTCGCGAAATCGCATCCAGCGAAGACCGTCGCCGAGCTGGTCGCGTGGCTCAAGGCCAATCCCGACAAGGCCAACTATCCGACGCCCTCGCCGGTGTTCACGCTGCCGATCGAGCATTTCAAGATCAAGACCGGCGCACCGGCGACGGCGATCAACTATAAAAGCAGCAACGAGTCGGTCGCCAGCCTGCTTGGCGGACAGACCGCTTTTGCATTTGTGGAAACGCCGATTGCCGTGCCGCAGCTCGGCAATGGCATGCTGCGGGCACTGGCGGTGACCGCGACGGCGCGCATCCGCGAACTTCCTGACGTGCCGACGCTGGCCGAAGCGGGCGTGCCGGACGTGCTCGGCGGAACCTATCTCGCGATGATGGCGCCGGCCGCTACGCCGATGCCGATTGTCAAAAAACTCGAGGTAGCCTGCCGGCAAATCGCCACCACCGATGATTTCAAGGCGCGCATGCGGGACCTTGCGGCGATCCCCGTCGGCAGCAGCGCAGACGAACTGACGGCGCAAATGCACGCCGAGGTGCAACGCTGGACCGCCGTCGTCAAAGAAGCGAACATCAAATTCGAGTAATATTCCGGCGTTGACGGAGCAGGACCATGCCACGATCTTATCTTGTATGCAGGAGCGACGAGTTGAAGGACGGCGACCGCCGCGTCGTATCGTGCGACGGCACCGAGGTCGGCGTCTTCAAGGTCGATGGCGAACTCGTGGCATGGCATAATACCTGCCCGCACCGGCAGGGCCCGGTATGCCAGGGCCGCATCTATCGACGGGTGCTGGAGCCCGTAGCCGGCGACGGCACGGTGCGGGAACTGGCCTACGACCAGAGTGTCACCAATATCGTGTGCACATGGCACGGCTACGAGTTTAATCTGAAGACTGGAATCAATCAGGGGTCGGACAAAATCAGACTGCGCGGCGTGGAACTCGAAGAGAAGGACGGCAACATCCATGTCGTCATCTGACATCAAAGATCCGGCAAACCGGGCCGGCGCGGGCGCCAACGACGCGTATGCCTGGATCGACCGCTACGCGGCCGATCTGCATCGTTCTGCGAAGGAGCTGGTTGCCAACGGCGAAGCCGCGCGCGTTTCCGACGAAGCGGTGGCGCAACTGATAACCGCCGCAGTACGACTCTATTACGCGAAGTCCGAGCTTGAGGACCGCCCGGTACCTGCCGTTGTGCAGGAAGGCGAGGAAACGCTGACCCCTACCGAGATGCTGGTGGCGGTCTCCGAGATGCTACGGGACGTCAGGCTCGGCCCGATGGAGCTTGGACTATGGTTCCGCCGGCGACCCGGCGAAAACCACCCGGACGAAAACAACAGCAATCACTCAGCACCCGTCGCGAGGAGCAAGCCATGAATCAGCCCGTCGTCGGTGTACCGCAGATGCTGCCGGCCCAGGTCATCGACACCTCGACCGACAGCCGCGAGATCCTGCAGACACGCGCGCAACGCCGCGATGCGGCGCAAGCTGCAGGACTGGTTCGTCGTCGACGTCGATGCGCACCATGTCGAGACGGTGTCGTGGAGCGAAGTCGTGCAATACATCGAGGATCCGGTGATCCGCGATCAAGCGCTGCACTTCCACAAGGACCGCCTCGGCGCTCCACCCTACGGCCTCAACGGCGATCTCGGTCTGCGCTATCAGAGCGTCGGCGGACGAATCCCGCATCAGGACGGCTTGCGCGAGAAGATCGAAGACGTCAGCGTCCATCGCGACGTGACACTGACCCGTCGCGCCATGGACTCGCTTGGCGTCGACAACATGGTGGTGTTCCCGACGCCGATGCTGTTCCTCGGCCTGCATCCGCAGCCGGAAATGGAAGTCTGGCTGTCACGCGCCTACAACAAGTGGATGCAGGAGAATCTCCTGTCGGCGGACAGCCGCATCAAATTCCTGGCGGTGTTGCCTTACAACACCCCGGAAGAAGCCGAGCGCGTCGTGAAAGAGACCGCCGGCAAAAAGGGCATCATCGGTTACGCCATCCCCTCCACGCGGCATGCGCCGGTGCATCACAACAAATACATGCGGCTCTACCGCATGATCGAGGAGACCGGCATGCCGCTCTCCTTCCACACCGGTTATCATTGGGACGATCCCTCGTTGAAGACCATCAACCGCTTCCTCGGCATGCACGCGCTGGGCTTCGCTTGGCCCAATATCGTGCATTGCACGAACTGGGTGCTCAACGGCATGCCGGTCCGCTTTCCCAAGCTCAAGGTGATCTGGATCGAGTCCGGCCTCGCCTGGGTGCCGTTCGTGATGCAGCGGCTCGACGACCAGTTCCTGATGCGGCCTTCGGAAGCACCGCATCTCAAGCGCCTGCCGTCCGAATACATGCGCGATCATTGCTGGTACACGACACAGCCGATGGAAGCGCACAACCTCAAGGCGCTCGAGTGTACGTTCGACATGATCAAGGCCGAGACCCAGCTTCTATACGCGTCGGACTGGCCGCATTTCGATTTCGATCTGCCGCAGGAGATCACCGACCTGCCGTTCCTCTCGGAACAGGCCAAGAGAAACATCCTCGGCCTCAACGCGGCGCGAATCTTCAATCTCGATCCGACGCCAGTGAAGCAATTGTAAGCGCGCCGCTGGATAGAGCGATTTTACGCACCTCATCGGGAATGGGGCGCTTTCACGCAAAGCACCCTCGATAATAAGTTGCGGCGTGGGCGGGCCTGCTCTTGATAAGAACAAGGTTGGCACTCGGTCCAGCCACTATTAAGGCAGCCTCTGCGGACAGCCGCAATTCGTCGGCCAACATGAGAAAACAAAAATGGAAGATTTACACAACAAGGCCGCGGAACATCACGAATCCGCTGCCAAGTCCCATCGTGCGGCCGCTGAAGCTCACGGCAAGAACGACCATGCCAAGGGCAAAGAGCACGCCACCCAGGCGCAACAGCACGCGCAGAATGCAAACGAGCATTCCAGAACAGCTAACACCAAAAGCAATCAACAGAAATAACGACATCCATCGGGGCGCTGGCGACACGCCAGCCTCCCGATAGGAAGTTTAATACGATTTATCTCAATAATTATCAGTGGCTCTCGGTACTTTCGCTTCTCGTCATGTGAGCAGGCCTTTGCATATCGTCGACACAGGCGCATGTTGAAGGTATGGCAACCTTCAAATGTCCCTATTGCCGGACCGAATATGAGATGAAGACGGCGCATCTGGCGTTTCAGCAGCGGAGCTATGCCAAATGCCAATCTTGCTACCGCACCATGTATAGTTGGGCTTCCCGAAACGTACCCATCTTTACACTTTTGAATGCATCCGATGGCGAGGCAACTGACCTCAAACCGTAATCGGCGTCATTCATGCCCTTTAGGCACAAAGTGGGCAGAGGCGCGTGTCTGCTTTGGGTCCTCGACCAACCGCTTTGCGGCGGTAGACAATGCCCGCTTCGCATCCCGTCGCTCCTGAACCTCGGCACCGTGGCAAGTGACGTTCAGGGCCATTTTTGACAGGATTTGTGGCGGTTCGGGCTTTTGTTTGAGGGAACTTACGTATTCTGGCCATTTCCGCCATCGTGTGATAATGGTCTGCGCCAAGATTGATCACCTCGATTTTTCCGTCGTCATAAAGAACCTAGCGCCGCCGCCAAAATCATGGCGCTGGGAGATTTACCGCACAGGCCGAATCAGCCACGCCGATTCACGTCCGAATACCCTAACGCCGGTGCCCGAGCGGCACGGCCACTGGGCCGATTAACCGCTCAAGCGAAGAGGAACATTCCTTGCAAGTTCTCGTCCGTGACAACAATGTCGACCAGGCTCTCAAAGTGCTGAAGAAGAAGATGCAGCGCGAGGGCGTCTTTCGCGAGATGAAGCTCCGCGGCCATTATGAGAAGCCCTCCGAACGTAAAGTCCGGGAGAAGGCGGAAGCGATCCGCCGCGCCCGCAAGCTCGCCCGCAAAAAGCTGCAACGCGAGGGATTGCTGCCGATGAAGCCCAAGGTGGTCGCAGGTGCCGCCGGCGGCAGAGGCGGCCCGCCGCGCGCACCCCGCTTCTGATCCTGGGAGTGACCGTAGCAGACGTCCTCTGCGCCGATGGCCGAGGACGTTCCGCCATCAACTAGCCACCGGCCAAGCCGACCAGTCCATGTCCTAGCGGACCATGTTCGGCAACCAGAGCGCCACCGCCGGCAAGAAGAACACCAGCGCCAGCATGACCAGGCTCAGCACGATATACGGCACCACCGCGCGGAATATGTGGCCCATCCGCACCTGCGGCGGCACGACCCCCTTCATGGTCATGAGCAGCAGGCCGTGCGGCGGCAGCAGCAGGCCGAGCTGCATGCAGATCAGGAACATCACCCCGAACCAGACCAGGTCGATGCCTAGCTGCTGCACGACCGGCATGAAGATCGGCAACGTGATCAGCATCATGCTCACCTGATCGACGAACAGGCCAAGGAAGATCAGGATCAGCATCATCCCGCCGATGATGGCGTTTTGCGCCAGACCATGTCCGGTGATCAGCGACACGATCCCGTTGCTTGCGCCCGAGAACGACAGGATTTGCGAGAACGTCGTCGCGCCGACGATGATGAACAGGATCATTCCCGAAATCATGATCGTGCCGCGCAGCGACGTGAACAGGATTGCCGGCGTCAGCGCCCGGTAAGCGAGCGCCAGCACCATGGTGGCAAACGCGCCGACCGCCGCCGACTCGGTCGGGGTCGCCCATCCGACATTCATCGATGTGACGACGACCACAAAGATCGCGAGAATGGGGATGACGTATTTGACGAGCGGCCTGATCCGTTCCCAGCCGCGGTAAACATCTCCGGTTCTGCCGGCGGGAGCGAGCGAAGGATTCAATTTGACGCTGACGATGATGTAGGCGACGAACGCCGCCTTCAGCAGCATCCCCGGGACAAATCCTCCCATCAGCAGTCCGGTAATCGAAATCCCCGAAAGGCTGCCGAGCAGCACCGCCAGCGCCGAAACCGGCATCAGCATGTCCAGCGCGCCGACGGCGATGATCGGGCCGGTCGCCAGCACGGGATGATAGCCCCGCTCCAGCATCAACGGCACCATCAGGCTGCCGAGCATGGCCGTCACCGCGATCGTCGAGCCCGGATATTGCCGAGAAGATGGTTCCGGCGACGACGGCAATGACGGCCAGTCGTCCCGGCACCCGTGGTGATGAGCCGCTCGACGGCGTCCAGAACCTTCACGGCGAGGCCGGTGTGAAACAGCAGTTCGCCCATCAACACGAACATCGGAATCGGCGTCAGCGAGAAGCTGCTGACAGAATTGACGCTGTTGCGCGTCAGCTGCACCAGGCCAGGTTCGCCGCCGAGGAACAGCACCGCGCCGACGATGTTGATGGCGAGAAAGCTGAATGCGACCGGAAGGCCGAGGAACAGCAGCACGGTCGAACCGCCGAGCAGCAACCAGGATGCGGCTTGCCAAGCATGTGCCAGGACATTACGGCTATGGCGCCGGCAGCGCATCTGTCGCGCGGCGTCCGCGGGCTTTCCGCAAGACGCTGCATCCGAAACAGCATTTCGATCGCGAGGAGCAGAAACGTTACCGGCAGCGGCGCCAGCGACCACCATTCCGGAGTGACGAGCGTCCTGATCGTCAGCATGCCGGACGAATAGCTCGCATAAGCCGCTTCCGTCCCCGACACGACCATGATCACACAACAGACAAGAGCCACGGCATCGGTGAGCCACTCGCAGTACCAGCCGACTTTCGGCGGCAGGGCATGCAGCAGGATATCGATGCGAATGTGCCGGCCTTGCCGCAGCAGCCACGGTGCCGCGAGCATCGTGATCAGGTACAGCATGTATTCGGACATTTCGTCGGCCCATGACAGACCGTGCAGAGACGGCAGCAACGGGATGTTGCGCAGTAACACATCGGCGCAAATCATCAGCATCATGAGAAACAGCACGGCACATGCTGCAAGGAACAGTTTCTCAAGCAGACTGCCGTAGAGGTCCGACATCGATTTCATCACGGCTCACGCGTGTCTGCCGGCAGCTTAGAGTCATTGCGGCAACGCCGCTATACAAACAACTCGGCGGTGCGTTATTCGGGCTTTGAAAAAAGCTCGCGCAGCTTCGGAGCGACTTCCGGACTTTGGCGGATGTCTCCGGCCCAGCCGGCCTCGTATGCTTTTTTCACGTAGTCCTTCGCCACCACCGGATCGAAGCTGATCGTTTCGATACCGGCAGCGGCCTGGCGCTCGGTTTCCTTGGCGTCTGACGCAAGATACTCGGCCGGCGCTTCAGCCTCGCCCTGGTCGGCGGCTTTTCTGCAGGACCGCCTTTTGCTGGTCGTCCAGTTTGTCCCAGGCCGCCTTGTTGACGAGAATTGACACTTCCGCGGTGTAGAATCCGGGATCGACCCGGTATTTGGTCTTTTCATTCCATCCGAGATCGAAAACGCCGGTGATCGGCCAGCCGTAGCCGTCGACCACGCCGCGATCGAGCGCCGTGTAGACTTCACCCGGCGCCGTCTGCACGACCGTGGCGCCCTGCGCCTGAAAGAAGTCGCGATAGACCGGGGTAATGCGCAGCTTCAGGCCGGTAAGATCGGGACTGGTGATCTTTTTATTCAGATAGAGATGAAATGGATTGTTGTCGACGACGCGGGCCAGCATGATGGCATTCATTTTCTGCGCATAGAGCTGCGCCATCAAATCAAAGCCGCCGTTCTTGCGCAGTTCGGTCATCGGACGCTGGGTCAGTTTCCAGGCGTCGGCCTCGGGCATCAGGTTGGTGTAAAATGCGCCGGCCGTGTTCGCGATATCGACGACGCCGTTCTTCAATGCATTGCCGACCTCGAATGGCGGCATCGCCTTCGGCCCGCCGATATAATTGATCTGGACGATCCCCTTCCCGGCCTCGTTGACCCGCTCGATAAAGCGCTCAATCCCGGCGGAATAGGTGGTCTTTTCGTTAAATCCTGATATCGCCCGAAGCGTAACTTCTGCCGCTGTCGCGGCGCTCGAATACGCAACAGCAGCAACGACAAGCGCAAGAATTTTACCACGCATTTGATTTCCCCAGGACGCCAAGCGGGACGTCAGCCGAACGCACACGCGTTCTGGAGAAAGGTTATCGCATGCGCGATACCTAATCTACCGGCGCGATGGGTTCATTCGCTGCGCGGTCGATGCAAGCAGGTCGTCAGGAAGAAGCGGCCAATGCTTCTACCATGGTATGCGTGTGCTCGACGCTGTCATACACGGACACCTGAACGATCGGATAACCCGTCTTGATGGCCTGCGCCGCCGATTGCGCAGCTTCAGATGTCGTGTAGGAACCCTTGGTTTGCCGGTCTACCTGCAGCAAATATCGGCCGCGCTCCGGCCGCTTGCTTTGTGAGGGAATCACCCCGACTTCTTGTTCAGCAAGTGTCGCTCTTTGCAGGCATTTTCATTTGGCGCGAGGCCATTCGGTATTCCTTTGCAAGGTGGAAGATTCATTATCGTTGGCGAGCGTGCCTCGGCTCTTCGAAGCAGAGCGGGCGATGCCACCACGCAATAACGAGGCCGCCACGATCGTGGTCGGAAATCCGCATGAGCCGGAACGGAAGAGCGCGCGTTATAGCCGACCTTGGCTGCAAGAGCAGAAACACGCGCTATGGAGCAGGCCGGCGTCGTCTCAAATGCGAGCGTTCAATGGCCATGTGAGCCGTGCGAGAGGCGAGGCTTGGTCGTGGCGTACTCGTCTTCGGCGCTTACATCAGCGCTCAGTTGGCATTCGAGAACATTGCGCTCGTAGATTTCGGCCGCACTCTTGATACGATATCTCAGGTCGAATGCCTGTTCTTCCGCCGGCATCTGCCTCACGATCCTGTAGAGACCCGCAGTTTTCTCGCCGATGGGCGTATACTCGACTGCTTGTCCGACACTGAATTTAAAAGACATCAAATTCCTTTCGTATTAAGGGACTTTCTATCCGGCAGCGACCGTAGTGTCCAGCAGAGCGTTTATTGAGCAGTAGAACGGGCCAACCCTCCGTTAGCCATGAATTTCACATCATCTGAAACGATTCGTGGCTGGCACGTCTGAAAAATGGCATCAAACTGTCGAAACGTCCGTCACCTCTTCACTCGGCGCGACGCGATATAGGAGGACACATGCAAAAGAAGCCAAGCAAACCAAAAGCGAAATGCAAGAATTGCGAAGGCAGAGGCCTTCTCAAACAAGGCGACAAGAAAGTCAGGTGCCAGAGATGCGGCGGGACCGGTTTCAAGTCGTAACCTGCATATTCCTGTTTAAGCCCAGCGGTCACTCCGGAACCACCGGTAGCAGCACGTGCGAAGGGCCGTGCCCGGTCGTGATAGATCTTGTGCAGCACCGTTTTGCTCGAGCAGATGTGGTACGGCACGTATTCGGCGTTGGTCGCGCCGGCGACGCCGGTCGGCAGGTCGAGGCTGGTGATGTCGAGGCAGATGCGGTGGCCTTTGCGGAACAGGTTCGCGGTCGCCATCACCTCGATCTGATATTCCTCGATCGCGCCGGGCGTCACCGGCTTCTGCGCTTCCCGCGTTAAGCGGATGCCACGGCCAGTACGGCCGCGAGCGCTTCGCATCGACGGCGCGGTGCGAGGCTTTCAGCCAGCCGCGGGTGATCTCGCGCTCGTGCAGATTTTTCGGCACCTCGCGCTCGCCTTCGCGCACGCTCATCACCGACACGTCGGGACCGACGTCCTTGAGCACCACGATCCAGTTGGTGTCGTCCTGATCGATCGACGGCGTACAGCGTGACCACGATCGGGCCCGCGACCAGCACGTCGTTCGGCAGCGGATCGGTCATGTAGCGCAGCCGCTGGATCGTCGTGGTCTGCGACGGCGGCATCTGCACGAACGAATCCGGCGACTGCGTTTCCGTGACGCTCGACGGCGCCGGCGTGTCCGGCGTCAGCCGTTCCCAGCTCGTGAGATAGAGTTTGGTCCACTGCGTTTCCGGCACCGGCCAGTCGCTCGCGGTGCGCCACTGATTGGCGCCCATCACCCAGTAGCTCACCGGCGGCTCTTTCATGATGCCGGTGTCGATGCCCTTGAGCCAGTGATCGTGCCAGCGCAGGACTTCGCCGTGCATGGTGTGATACGGCCGCTCGAGATGCGCCGGACCGCGACAGCAGCAGCTTCTTCGGCACGCCGATGTTGCGATACCAGTGCTGGCGCCATTGAGATGCGTCTTGTAGGTGTAGCCGTACCAGCCCGAGCCGGTGTAGGTCGGCACCTTGATGTCGGCGAATTCCTTTTCGCTCTTCGCCACCGCGGCTTCGTTGTCGTACGGCTCGATCAGCACATGAAGTAGGGCGGCATGTGCTGGCCCTTCTGCGCGATCAGATTGTAGACGTGCGGATACATCTTGTAGTCGGGATTGTTCATCGCCTCGCGCCAGAGCTTCTCGCGCTCCGGCGGCAGCGCGCCGGGCGGCCCTTGTGCTGATGCATCGCCGAGAAGTGGCCGACCAGATAGCGGAACAGATGAATGACGCCGCCGGGATATTCGTCGCGGAAGCCGCCGAGCTCGCCATAGGCGCCGCGCGAGTCGAACGGAAAGATCGCCTTGAGATGCGGCGGCTGCTTCTTCGCGACGCTGCAAGCTGCTCGGCGCCGAAGCCGGAGATGCCGACCATGCCGACATTGCCGTCGCACCAGGGCTGCGCCGCGATCCATTCGATCAGGTCGTAGCAATCCCACTCGCGCGAGCCGCCGCCTTCGGACTTGCCGACGCCGCGCGGCGAGCCGATGACATGCACGTAGCCGCGCGAGACGAAGAAGTGGGTGTCGCCGGCCTCCATCGGCCCGGTCCACAGCGGCGACCAGGCCGGCTGCGGCGGCAGCGCCTCCGCCATGTCCGGGCCCTGGAAATCCTTGTTGTAGATCGCGAACGCCAGCAGCGCGGGAAACTTGCCGGGCGCGTCGGGCCGATAGACGTCGACGCAGATTTTGACGCCGTCGCGCATCGGCACCATGACGTCCATGTCGCGCGCGATCGCGGAAATGGTCGGTTCACGGTCGTAATTGGAGCCGGGATTTTCCGCCGATTGCAGCAACGGACGCGACGTCTGGACGCTCACTGTTTTCTCTCCCCTACCCGCAACGCATGGCTTAAGCGCTTCGGCTTCTTTGAGCCTTTTAGACCTTGGCAAACGCGCGGCATCATCGTTTATTGCGCCCCTGTTTTACAAGAGACGGGAGAAACGCAAATGGAAATGAGATCGACCCGCCGGATCGTGACCGGCCATGACGCCAGCGGCAAAGCGGTTGTGCTGGTGGACGCGCCGGTGAAGGCGATCCAGCGCAGCGCCGGCGGCAACGGCATGAGCCTGCTATGGGTGACCAGCGAGTCCCCGGTCGACATGTCCGGCTCCAACGACCGCGCGCAGACGCCGGTGAAAGTACCGCCGCCCGACAACGGCACCATCTTCCGCATCGTCGATTTCGCACCGACCCCGACCGGCGGCTACGGCGCTCACGACCATAACGAGATCCTGCGCAACATGGGCATCGACCCGGCAACGCAGGGTTATGGACGGCACGAGAACACGCACCGCACCCGCACCATCGACTACGCCCTCGTGCTCGAGGGCGAGATCGACATGCTGCTCGACGACACCGAAGTTCACTGCAAGGCGGGCGACGTGCTGGTGCAGCAAGCTACCAATCACGCCTGGGTCAATAATTCCGGCAAGCCGTGCCGCATCGCCTTCATCCTGATCGACGGCAAGACGCCGCCGGCCTGGTCGAAAGGCTGGAAGAAGTAAGGAGCGTCATCGCTCTGACACGTCATGCCCGGCTATGGCCGTTCGAAGAACGGTGTCGCTTCGCTCGCCTATCTGCCTGGCATCCACGTCTTCGGTAACGGGAAGGAAGGCGTGGATGGCCGGGACAAGCCCGGCCATGACGGCTTGGTTTTACTGACCACGAGAATTAGCGGAAGGCTTCTATCCCGCCGTGACATCGACCGGCACCTCGCCGTCCAGAACTTTCCTGGCGTTGGGCAGGTCGACTTCGTGCTCCCACGTGCCGATAACGACGGTGGCGACGCAGTTGCCGATCAGATTGCCGAGCGCGCGGGCGATGCCGATGAACCAGTCGACTGAAAGCACCAGCACGAGGCCGATCGCCGGAACGGTCGGCACCGCGTTGAGTGTCGCCAGCAGGATGACGATCGCAGATCCCGGAATGCCGTGCGCACCCTTTGACGTCACCAGCGACACCGCGAGCACGAGGAGGAGATCGCCGAGCGACAGCGGCGTGTTGGTCGCCTGCGCGATGAAGACGACCGCAAGCGTCAGGTAGATCGAGAACGCATCGAGGTTGAAGGAGTAGCCGGTCGGGATCACCAGCCCGACCACGGAGTCCTTCACGCCCAGCCGGGTCAGCTTGCGCATGATCTGCGGCAGCACCGCATCCGACGACGCGGTCGCCAGCACGATGGTGAGTTCCTCGCGGAAGTAGCCGAGGAACTTGAAAATGCTCAGGCCAGCCACCGTACGAAGGATGACGCCGAGCACCACCACCACAAACAGTGCGACCGAAAGATAGAAGATCACCACCAGCGACAGGAGTTGCTTAAGCGAGCCAATGCCGTATTTGCCGACGGTGAACGCGACCGCGCCAAGCACGCCGAGCGGCGCCACCCGCACGATCAGGCCCATGGTCTTGAACAACACCTTCGACACCGCTTCCACCAAAGATGTCACCTGCGCCGCCGGTTCGCCGACCAGCGCCAACGCGACGCCGAACAGCACGGCGAAGAACAACACCTGAAGCACGTCGTTGCGGGACAGCGCATCGAACGACGTCGTCGGGATGATGTTCATGATGAAGCTGCCGACGCCGGCGCCTTTCAGATTCCTGGCGTGGTCCGCGTAGTTGCTCAGCGCCTTGGGATCGAGGCTGTTCGGATCGATGTTCATGCCGTGGCCCGGCGCGAACAGGAACGCCAGCAAAAGACCGACGGTCAGCGCCACCGTGGTCATGATCTCGAAGTAGATCAACGCCTTCAGTCCGACGCGGCCGACTTTCTTCAGGTCGCCGGCGCCGGCAATGCCGTGCACAACGACACAGAACACGATCGGCGCCACGATCATCTGAATGAGTTTGAGGAAGGCATCACTGAGGATTTTCAGCGACACCGCGAAATCCGGCGCGGCGACGCCGAGGATAATGCCGAGCACAAGCCCGAGAATGACCTGAAAGAACAACGAGCTGTAAAGCGGCGAGCGCGCGCTCACCGGAGGCACGGCAACAGCGGTGGTGGTCATGGTCGCTCCCCGTCATCAACTCTGCCTGAATTTTAAGCAAAGTTCATGCCATGGTTCGTGCCATGGGAAGTAATTGGAAAGCGAATTGCAGAAGCGGGCGCGGCCGTGGCGATCCGCTAAATCGCCTCGAACACAATGTCCTGCGCGCCGTGCCACAGCACGTGCCGGCCGAGCGGACGCACCTTGTCGAGGCCCTCGACGATAGTCAGAAAATGATTGCCGGCGAGCTGCCCGGCTTTGCTGGCGAAGCAGACATTGCCGTACGACAGCAGGATTTCGGTTTCGCTGACGCCGCCGGGATAGAGGATGATCTCGCCGGGCGCGGGATAGCTTGTCGGATCCTCGTAAGGCAGCCCGAGATCGAGGTCGCCGAGCGGGATCCAGCAGCCCTCGCCGCTCCAGCGCACGTGAATGATCTGTTCCTTGTACGGCAGCATGCTGCGAAATTTGGCGCAGGTCTTCGGCGACTTCTCCGGCTCGAAGCGCGCGATGAATTCGAAGCCTGCGGATTTGATGCGGACGCGGTCCATGATTTGCTCCTGAAATCCGGGCTAATCTAAATTTAGCAGCACATCAAGCAACACGCGCGCGCCGGCATCGGCGTCTTCGGCAGTGACCGTCTCGAGCGGACTGTGACTGATACCGCCATTGCCGCAGCGGACGAACAGCATACCGATGTCAGTGACGCCGGCGAACTGTTCGGCGTCGTGGCCTGCGCCGCTCGGCAGATAGAACGGTTCGATGCCGGCTTTTGAAATCGCCTGCGCAAGGGCCGATTGCATCGCCGGCGCGCACGGCGTCGCCCGATGCCGCGCCAGTTCCTTGATCGAAGCTGTGACCCTGCGGCGGCCGGCGATCTCTTCGATCGCCGCCATGATGTCATGGGTCGCCGCGCTGCGCGTGCCGTCGTCGACCGAACGGATGTCGAGCGACAGCTCGCAGCTTCCCGGAATGACATTGATCAAACCGTGCGGCACCGTGAGCTGACCGACTGTGCCGACCAGGTTGGCGCTGGCGCGGCAGCGCCGCTCGACGGCAAGCACGATCTCGGCCGCGGCAGCAGCAGCGTCGCGGCGTAGCGGCATCGGCACAGTGCCGGCATGCCCCGCCGCGCCCTGCACGCTAACACGGTAACGCGCCGATCCGGTGATCGAGGTGACGATACCGACCGGCAATTTTTTTTGCAGGAGCACCGGCCCTTGCTCGATATGGACCTCGAGATAGCCACGCAATGTTTCCGGCCGGCGCGCCAGTTTCTGTATCGTCTCAAGATCGACGCCCTCCTTGCGCAACACCGTCGCAAGGCTGATGTCGTTTAAGTCCCGGCGCGCCAGGGCGCTTTCGTCGAAATGTCCGGCAATGGCGCCGCTGCCGAGGTAAGGCGCAGAGAACCGCACACCCTCCTCTTCGGAAAACGCCATCACGTCGATATGGAACGGCAGCTTCCGCCGCGTGCGGTGCAGGTGCTCGACCACAGCCACGGCAGTAAGAACCCCCAGCCGGCCGTCGAACTGGCCGGCATTGGCGACGGTGTCGTAATGCGAGCCGACGATCAGGGTTTTCGCGTCAACGTTGTCGCTCGCGTAACGGCCGATCACGTTGCCGACGGCGTCGATCGCTGCGTTCATTCCAGCAGCGGTCATCCAGTCGCGCAATTGCGCCGCGGCCGCTTTGTGCGCCGGCGAGAAGTAGGTGCACATCAGCCCTTCGGGCAGTTCCGTCCACTGCGCCAGCTCATGCGCCATGCCGAGAATCTTCGCGCCGAAATCCGGCAGCGACGCTTCATCGGGATTGTCGTTGGACCGGCTCTCTGACATGGGGATGGAACCCTATGACAGAAAATCAGACCAGAGAAGCGCGGCTTACTCCGCTGCTTCGCGCTGCACTCGCAGGATCGGCTGGACTGACGGGACGCACGGGATCATAGTGAACGCTGCCAGCGGAGAACATCGCTCATGGTAGCCACCGCACAATTGGCGAACGCGGCAGATGGGATTGCCCATCGCTTAGACCCATTTAGCGCCGACTATCTCGCCAATCCTTATCCGACCCTCCGGGATGTGCGCGAAGCAGCCCCCGTCTTTTACTCTCCCGATCTCGATCACTGGGTCGTCACACGCTACGCCGATGTTCGCTGGGTCTTAAGGACATCTGCAAGCTTTTCCGCGATCAACGCGATCGAACCGTTCACCAAGCCCTGCCCGCATGCGACGACGCTGTTGAGGGAGGGCGGGTACGCAGCGACTCCAGCACTGACCAATCTCGACCCGCCGCGCCATTCGCAACAGCGGCGTTTGGCGAGCGTTGCCTTTACGCCCAAGCGCGTCGCGGCGCTTGAACCGTTCATACGCGAAGCCGCCCAGCGCTTTTGCGACGAGCGATTTCATGACGGCCATGCTGACATCATCAACGATCTGGCGTGGGAATTGCCGGCGCTCGTACTCTTTCGAGTTCTCGGCTTGCCGGATTCCGACATCGCCCGTGTGAAAGAGGGTGCTCTTTATCGCGACGTAGTCCTTTACGGACGGGCAAGCGAAGAAGAACAGATCAAGGCAGCGCGTGAACTCGCTTCGTTCTGGCGGTATGCAGGGGGCTTGGTCGACGCGCGGACCCAATGCCCGGGTGACGATTTCATCAGCGCTCTAGTACAAGCACGCGACGCGGCCGGCGACCGCAATGCCCTGACACGCGAAGAACTCATCACGATCATGCTCATCATGCTGTTCGCCGGCCACGAAACCACGACGAATTTGCTGGGAAACAGCTTTCGCAATCTGCTTACTGATCGCCCGTCGTGGGATGCGATCTGTTCCGATCCGAGCCTGATCCCCAACTGCGTCGAAGAAGTGTTGCGGTTTGACAGTTCGGTGATTACGTGGCGTCACAAAGCCAAACATGACGTCGAGATCGGCGGGATGCGCGTGCCGGCGGATGCAAAACTGCTGCTGTTGCTCGCTTCGGCAAATCGCGATCCAGCCGTCTTCCCCGATCCAGACCGCTTCGACATTCGCCGGCCAAATGCGCGCGAACATCTGTCGTTCGGCTACGGCTTGCACAACTGCCTGGGTGCGCCGTTGGCGCGGCTGGAAGCGCGCGTCGTGCTGGAAGAAATTACCAGGCGATTGCCCGGTCTGCGGCTCGCGGAGGACGCGAAGTTCGAATTTCGCGCCAGCCTCACGAACCGCGGCCCGCTCTCGCTGCCAGTCACCTGGTAGCTATTCCGCGGCTTCCTGCTGCACGTGGAGCAGCGGGCGGATGCGGGCGCGTTCGCCCGCCATGGCGATCAGTGCATGGTTCTCAGGCACCGCGATCCACTTCTTGTGATCGTCGTCGAGCGGCTCCGACACCACGACGATGCTGTCGGCGGACTCCCGGTAATACAGTGTGTTGGCCTTGTCGTTCACCGAATAGCGGAACGCGTAAAGGTCCTTGCCGTTCGACAACGCCGCAGTGAAGCGGAAGCGGTCGCCCGGCTTGTTCTGGTTGACCATGTCGGTGATCGTCGCCAGGGTTTTTTCCGTAGCCGCCAGCGGATGCTCAATCCCGGCGCCCATCATGGCGAGAAAGATCGCCTCGGAGTCGGTGGTGCCCATGCGCGACGGATAGCGGTCGTCGGGGATCAGGTTCTCGACCTTGCGGCGCAGCCGGCTCCAGTTGCCGACGAAGCCATTGTGCATGAACAGCCAGGTGCCGCAGGCAAACGGATGGCAGTTGGCGCGGGTGATGGCGGTGCCGGTCGCGGCGCGGACATGGGCGAAGAACAGCCGTGACTGCAGGTGCCGGCAGAGATAGCGCAGGTTTTCGTCGGACCAGGCCGGGCGAATTTCGCGGTAAAGCCCCGGCTCCGGATGACTGCCGTACCAGCCGAGCCCAAAGCCGTCACCGTTGACGCTGGCGGTGGCCTCAAGCGCATGGATGCTCTGGGAAATCAGCGAATGCGCCGGCTCCGTCACGTAGTGCTCGAGGGCAGTCAATTCACCGCGATATGCAATCCAGCGGCACATTAAAGGGCCTTATCGATCATGCCACCAACGTGGCGTCGCGAATCCAACGGGTCACCTTTTGTAACGCAATATCGGCGCCTTCGTGTTCATTTTCTGTAAAAATTCGTAACTGGGCGTCAGCCGAGGTGCCCTCGGCGACGATGCTGCGGCAATGGTCCAATTCGCCGCCGCAGCCCAGTGTCGCGGCATCCGCGGCGATCAGGTCGATCAGGTGCGCCACCGTGTCGCCGACCGACATGGCGCCGGACCTGGTCACGAATGTGCCCTGCACGCCGTAGCGCTGCGCCCGCCACTTGTTTTCGACGGCGATGGAGCGGTCGACCACATCGATCTCCGCATTGTGTTCCGGATGGCCGTACAGGAAGCGCGCCAGAGCGCGGTACAGCGATGCCAGTGCCAGCCCATCGTCGAGCCGGGTGCAGCAGTCCGGCGCGCGCAATTCCAGCGTCGGATATTTCAGCGAAGGCCGGATCGCCCACCACAGGTGGCTGGCGTCCTGCATGGCGCCCGATAGCACCATCGCGTCGACATAAGCGTCGTACTCGGCGTTGTTGCGGAACAGTTCGGGAAGCCCGGTGCGCGGCAACTCGTCATAGGCCGCGAGCCGATAACCCTTGAGACCGGTTGCGTGGCCCTGCCAGAACGGCGACGACGCCGACAGCGCAATGAACAGCGGCACGTAAGGCAGCATCCGCGTCATCACGTCGACACGGCGCGACGGATCCGGGAATTCGACGTGCACATGCATGCCGCACAGCATGTTGCGCTGGCCTATCATCTGCAGGGCATCCATCACATCGGTGTACCGGTCCTTGGGCGACTGCACGGCTTCGCGCCAATGCGCCATCGGGTGCGTGCTGCACGCGGCGATCGACAAGCCGTGTTCGGCGGCAGCGGCAGCCGCGCTTTGCCGCAACCGCAGCAGCTCGCGCCGCGCGTCGCCGGCGTTGATATGCGGCTCGGTCGCAACCTCTATCTGCGCTTGCAGGAATTCGCGCCCGATGTTGCCGGTGACGCCGAAATTGGCGCGCTTGAACAGCGCATCCGGAGTCTCGGCCGGCACCTGAAGGGTCTCCGCATCGCACAGGAAGTATTCTTCCTCGATGCCGAACTGGAATTGGTCGTCCGTCGTGAACGTGCGCTCGGGCTGTCCGGCCGGAACCAGCGTCCGGATGCGAAAGCGCCGCGCTAAAGGATCGTATCTGAAGTCCATTTGCGGATTCCTCTCGATTCCTTTGATTCTAGATGCCGTTTGTTCTAGATGCCTTGAGTTTGCAGCCAACACTCAAGCAACGCGACTTGCCAAAGCTTGGAATGGCCCTTCGGCGTCAGCTCGGCTTCGGGATTGGCCAGAAGCCGGTCGATATACGATCGATTGAAGATGCCGCGTTGGCGCGCCGCCGGCGCGTCGAGGGCGTCGCGGACGAAATCGTAAAACGTGCCGCGCAGGTATTTCAGCGCCGGCACCGGGAAGTAGCCTTTGGGCCGGTCGATCACCTCGTCCGGCACCACGCCGCGCGAGGCTTCCTTGAGAATGTATTTGCCGCCGTCGCGCACTTTGAGTTCGGCCGGAACCCGGGCAGCAAGCTCGACCAGGTCGTGATCGAGGAACGGCACGCGCGTCTCCAGGCCCCAGGCCATGGCCATGTTGTCGACGCGCTTGACCGGGTCGTCGACCATCATGATCTGCGCATCGAGTTGCAGCGTCTTGTCGATTGGGCTGGCGCTGCGGCAATTGCGAAAGAAGTCATCGACGAATTCGCGGCTGTAGTCGCCGTTCATCAGTTCCGGTGCGAGCGCCTGACCCATCTCCTCATGATCGCGGTCGAAATAAACTTTGGCGTAGTCTGTCGTCGGGTCGTTCGAGTGCATCAGCTTGGGATACCAGTGGTAACCGCCGAAGATCTCGTCGGCGCCCTGCCCGCTCTGTGCGACTTTGACGTGCTTCGAAACTTCCTGTGACAGCAGATAGAAGCCGATGGCGTCGTGGCTCATCATCGGCTCGGACATCGCCGCAATCGTGCCGGGCAGAGCGTGAATGGCGCGCGAGGTATCGACCTTCAGCCGGTGATGCTCGGTGACAAATTTGCGGGCGATGAGATCGGAGTAGTGAAATTCGTCGCCCTTCACGTCGCCAATCGTCTCGAAGCCGACGGAAAAGGTTTTCAGATCCTTCTGCCCAAGCTCGGCGAGAAGCGCGACGAGGATGGAGCTGTCGAGACCACCGGAAAGCAGCACGCCGACCGGCACGTCGGCAACGCGGCGGCGGTCCACCGCCTTGCTCAACGCGGCATGAATCGCTTCGCGCCAGTCGGCTTCGGTCAGCTTGCGGTCATCGGAACGCGGGCCGACTTCCAGCTGCCAGTAAGTCTCCTCCTTGCGCTTGCCGTCAGGCTCGATGGTGCAGATCGTCGCCGCCGGCAGTTTGCGTACGCCTTTGAGAATCGTCATCGGCGCCGGCACGACGGCGTGCAGGCTCATGTAATGATGCAACGCCGCCGGATCGATCGAGGTATCGACGCCGCCCGCCGCCAGCAGCGCCGGCAAGGTCGAGGCAAAGCGGAAGAAGCCCGGTTGCTCGACATAATAAAGTGGCTTGATGCCGAGCCGGTCGCGCGCCAGCACGACGCGCCCCGAATTGCGCTCCCAGATCGCGAACGCGAACATCCCGTAGAAACGCTCGACGCAGCGCGGACCCCATTCGGCGTAAGCCTTGAGGATGGTCTCGGTGTCACCCTGCGAGAAGAATTTGTAGCCCTTTGCCGCAAGCTCGCTGCGAAGCTCGCGATAATTGTAGATGCAACCGTTGAACACGATCGCAAGGCCAAGTTGTGGATCGATCATCGGCTGCTGCGACGCCGACGCCAGATCGATGATGCTCAGCCGGCGATGGCCGAACGCCACGCGATCCTGCATGAACGCGCCGCAGGCGTCGGGGCCGCGCGGGCGCATCTGCCCGGTCATTGCCGCAATGCAACGACCTGCAGTGTCGCCATTGAAGGTCAACTCACCGCAAATACCGCACATCTTCTCTTATCCGGGAAGCGCCTCATGCTTTGGCGCTCTATCCGCGCCACGTTTGATAACGTTTTCAGGCAGAGCTGGTTCCTCGACCCGAAATTGCAGAACACCCTTGAAAAGCGACGCTAAACCCGCTTGTTGAATGGGCAACGGGGATGTCAGCCTGACAAAGGGGCAGTGATGGGTGCGCGGGACGGCAAAAGTTACATTGCAGGGCTGAAAGCCAATCCACGCGAAGTGTGGGTGGCGGGCAAGAAAGTCACCGATGTGACAGCGGAGCCGATATTCCGCAGTCCGATCGCGGCAATGGCCCGGCTCTATGACATGCAGAGCGATCCGGAGTTGCGCTCGACCATGACGTACCTGCCGGATGACGCTGGTGAGCCGGCAGGTGTGACGTTTATTATTCCACGCAATCACGGCGACCTGGTGCATCGGCGCAAGGCGATGAAGGCCTGGGCCGATGCCAGTTTCGGCACCATGGGACGCTCGCCGGATTTTCTTAATTGCGTGCTGGCGTCGATGGCGGACGAGCCTGCCGTGTTCGCCGAGTGCAAGCCGGAATTTGCCGACAACGTGAAGCGCTATTATCGCTACTGCCGCGACAACGATATTTTTCTCACCCACACGCTGGTCAATCCGCCGGTCGATCGCAGCAAGTCCGCGGCGCAGCAGGCCGATGAGTACGCCTATCTGGGCCTTGTCGAGGAGAACAAGGACGGGCTTGTCGTGCGCGGCGCCAAGATGCTGGCGACACAAGGTCCGACCGCCGACGAGATCATCGTCTATCCGTTGCCATTCTCGGTGCGGCCCAACGAAGAAAAGTACGCGCTCTCCTTTGCAATCCCCGCAGGCACCAAGGGACTGCGTTTCATTTGCCGGGAGCCGTTCGATTTCGGCGAACAATCGGAATGGGACCATCCGCTGGGTTCGCGTTTCGAAGAGCCGGACGCGATGGCGATCTTCGACAATGTGCTGGTGCCGTGGGACCGCGTGTTTCTCTACGGCAATGTCCAACTCGCCAACACCATGTTCGCGCGGACCAGGATGCAGACCCATACCGGGCACCAGAGCGCCGTGCGCGGGCTCGCCAAGTGCGAGTTCATGACCGCACTAGCTCTGGCGCTATCGCGCAGCGTCAAGACCGACGGCTTCATCCACGTGCAGGACCAGCTCGGCGAGTGCCTGAGCTATCTGCAGCTGATCGAGGGTGGCATCGTCCTCTCCGAGCAGAAACCCGAGCACAGCGATCACGGCACGCTGCGCCCGGCGTTTCCGCCGTTGCAGGCGCTGCGTTATAACATCCCGCGCTTTTACGAGCGCATGGTGCGGCTCACCCAGGTGATGGGCGCCGGCGGCATCCTCGCCAACCCGACCGAGGCCGACCTGCATTCCGAGATCGCTGCCGACATTCACCGCTACTACAAAGGCGCCGACCGGGACGCCGAGGCCAGGATCCGGCTGTCGAAGCTCGCCTGGGATGCAACCGGCACACAATTTGGACAGCGGCAATTGCAGTACGAGCGCTACTATGCCGGCGATCCGGTACAGCTGGGGGCGTCGATCTATCATTCGCAGGACCACAGCGCGCTGATGAAGATCGTGGAGCGCGCGTTACAGTTGCCGCGTTCGCGCGGCGGAGCCCAGAAATGAAGCGGCTGATTTTTGTTCTGGCGCTCGTGCTGACCGGCTGTGGCGGCGCGGCGGCGCAGACCTATCCGTCGCGGCCGGTGACGGTCATCGCACCCTTCCCGCCCGGTGGCCCCTCCGATTCGCTGGCTCGCATTCTTTCCGGCCCCCTGGAGGCCGCGCTCGGCCAGCCGATCGTGATCGAGAATGTCGGCGGCGCCGGCGGCACGGTCGGTGTCGGCCGCGCCGCGCGCGCCGAGCCGGACGGCTACACATTACTGATCGGGCAATGGAGCACGCAGGTCGTCAACCCGGCGACTTACAAACTCGATTACGACATCGTCGATTCGTTTGCGCCGGTGGCGCTGCTTGCCAACACGCCGCAAATGATTATCGCGCGCAAGGATTTTCCGGCGAACGATGTGCGTGAGTTCATCGCCTGGCTGCAGGCCAATCCGGACAAGGCGCAAGCAGGCACCGTCGGCGCGGCAGGCGGGGCGCAGGTGGCCGGCATGTATTTCCAGCAGGCCACCGGAACGAAATTCGGCTTCGTGCCCTATCGCGGCGGCGCTCCGGCGATGCAGGACCTGATGGCGGGCCGCATCGATTTCATGTTCGACCAGGCGGCGAATGCGCTCACGCAGCTTCACGCCGGCACCATCAAGGCCTACGCGATGCTGACGGAGCAGCGCTGGCACCTCGCGCCGGACATTCCGACACTCGACGAGTCTGGCGTGCAGGGCCTGCACGTTGCCTATTGGCACGCCCTGTGGGCGCCGAAAGCGACGCCGCCGGAGATCATCGCCAAGGTCAATGCCGCCGTCGTGACCGCGCTCGCCGATCCCAATGTGCAGCAGCGTTATGCCCAGCAGGGCCAGGACATCTGGCCGCGTGACCAGCAGACGCCGCAGGCGCTGGGCGCGCTTTACAAATCAGAGATCGAAAAATGGTGGCCGATTATCAAAGCCGAGGGGTTGCACGCGGAATAAAGATCACTTTTTCGCCCGGGCTTTCTTCTTTGGCCGAGCCGTCTTCTTTACCCAGACCTTTTTCTTCGCCGCAGACTTCCTCGACTTCTTTCTAGCGGCCTCGGCCCGCAACCGCCGTGCCTTACGCCTCTTGCGTGCCCGTTTTGCGCGGCACCACGCACACCTGCAGCCGCCGGCAGAGACGAACCAGGAAAAATAGTCCTCGCCGTAATCGTAGGTGATTTCCTCGTCCGGCTCGATTTTCTTCGACGCGATGATGACGATACCGCCATCTCGTCCCACCGGTTCGGCATTGGGACGGCAGGAATGATTGATATAGCGGGCCACGTTGTAACGGGGTGAGCCGTCGATCGTGTGCTTCTTGCCGAGCGCGAACATATAGGACGCGCCGCGCGCTTCGCGCTTCTCCGATTCCTCGTTGGTGATAACCGGGCCGCGGTAGGTCGCTATATAGTCGCGGCGCCGGAAAGGCTTGACCGCAAACATGCCGAGGCCGGTATGTGCGCGGCTGATGCGATAACTGCGTGAAGACATTATCTGCGGGATAACCGCGATTCTCCGTGATGTCACCAGCAATCGTCGAGTAATCGACAGCTAACCGGCTCGAGAGCCGTTGCACATCACATGAGATCGGCGATCACTGCCTGCGCTGCATTATGTCCCGGCGCGCCGGTGACACCGCCGCCGGGATGCGCGCCCGAGCCGCACAGATAAAGCCCCGGAACCGGCATCCGGTAATCGGCATAACCGCGCATCGGACGTGCCGAATAAAGCTGATCGATCGACATAGCGCCGTGGAAGATATCGCCGTTCGGCAGGCCGAACGTGCGCTCAAGGTCGAGCGGCGACAGCACCTGCCGCGCGATCACACTGGCCTTGAACCCGGGCGCATAGGCTTCGACCGTATTGACCATCAGATCGGCGACGGTGTCGCGATGATCGTCCCATGACGAGCCATCGGCGAAACGCGGCGTAACGTGCTGGCAGAACAGGCTCGCGACATGGGCGCCAGGCGGGGCAAGGCTGTCATCGAGCGTCGAAGGAATCAGCATCTCGACGATCGGCTGCCGGCTCCAGCCATGCTCGATGCAGTCGCGATAGGCCCGATCCATGTAGGACAGGCTCGGCGCCATGATGATGCCGGCGGTCAGATGATCGCCCGGCCCCGGCAGTGCGGAAAAGTCCGGCAGTCTCGACAGTGCGACATTCATGCGGAACGTCCCCGAGCCGGCTTTCCACGACGCCATGCGCACGGTCACGGCGCGCGGAACGGCGTCGCGCGGCACCAGCGTCTGGAAAAGTTGCCGCGGATTGACGTTGGCAACGACCGCTCGCGCCCGCACCGCCGTGCCATCGTCCAGAACGACGCCGCTGGCGCGATTGCCTTCGATTAAAATTTCACGGACTGGAGAACGCACGTCGATACGCGCGCCATGAGCGCCGGCCGCGCGCGCCATTGCCTGCGTGATCGCGCCCATGCCGCCGATGGCATGGCCCCATGCGCCCTGCTTGCCGTTCACCTCGCCGAGCAGGTGATGCAGCAGCACATATCCGGAGCCTGCCGCGTACGGACTCGCCAGATTGCCGACGATTGCGTCGAAGCCGAGCAGCGCCTTGATCGGATCGGACTCGAACCAGCCATCGAGAATCTCGCCCGCCGAGCTGCGGGCAAGATGAAACGCGGCGTGGAGACCGTCATTCTTCCAAAGCCGCTTGCCGAGCGCTGCGAATTGTCCAAGGCCGCGCAACGCGCCACCGATACCGTCTCTGCCCCACGACACGTTGGGCGGCGCACTAAGCATGAGACTGCGCAGCACACCGGCGACGCGGCCGATCTCCGCCTGATACTGCGGATAGCGCGCGGCATCTTTGCCGCTGAACTTCGCGATCTCGCGCTGGGTTCGTCCCTCGCCGGACAGCAGATAACGGCCATCCGGCAGCGGCAGGAAATTCTGCACGCGGCGCTCGACAATGCGCAGTCCATGTTCGTGGAGCTTCAGATCGGCAATGACCTTCGGCTGCAACAGACTGACTGTGTAAGCGGCTGTCGAGTTGCGAAATCCGGGATGGAATTCTTCCGTGACGCAGGCGCCGCCGACGATGTCGCGGAGCTCGACAACGCGCACCTTCAGGCCGGCCATGCCGAGATAGGCCGCGCAGGTCAGCCCGTTATGACCCGCGCCGACAACGATGGCGTCAAGATCGGACATCAGAGCATGATCCGGAAAAGTGGCAGCCGGTTTTCCGAAAAGATCATGCTCCAACCAAAAACTCTAGTCGTTACCCCAGCGCCAGCGCGGCGGTTCGCCCTTGAACCAGCACACGCCGACGAGCAGCACGGTGAGCGCGATAACATAAAGGAGAAAAGCGGCGAGCGATTGCCTCGGCGGGAACAAATAGATGCCGAGCAGAAGCAGCGCGAAGAATGCAGCGAACACCAGCCAGCCTTGCCAGGTGATCGGGAAACCCCACCCCCAGCCGTAGCGCTTTGCGGGAAACCAGTAGCCGCCATTGGTCCGCATGGCCGTTTCCTCCCGTGATGAAACCTCGCTTATTGCGCCGCAGGTTTACGCCCGACCTGATCGACGTGATAGCCTGCCACCTTCTGATAACGCTCGAAGATCGCGCGCAGTTCGTCCTGGCTGATCACATCTTCCAGCCGTTCGAATTTCCGGTCGCCGATCTTCTGCTCGACGGCATCGACGAGGACGTTCGGCGGCGCTGAGCGATTCTGCAGGACGATCTTGCTGGTCGCGGGCAGCCGCGCCGCTTCGTAAGCCTTCAATGCAGCAACCGGATCGGGCTCGCTCCCGAGTAGTCGGCCGAGCGTACCGGCATCGATGATTGCCTGCGCACCGCCGTTGCCGCCCTGCGGATACATCGGATGCGCGGCATCGCCGAGCAGCGTCACCCGCCCGAATGTCCAGCGCATCAGCGGATCGCGATCCACCATCGGATAG
Organism: uncultured Alphaproteobacteria bacterium; assembly: GCA_963739945.1. Classification (GTDB taxonomy): domain Bacteria; phylum Pseudomonadota; class Alphaproteobacteria; order Rhizobiales; family Xanthobacteraceae; genus BOG-931. The sequence goes on from CAVUCN010000016.1 coordinate 125,420, forward strand.
GACAGGTTGAAGTCGGCATCGCGGATCAACGCCGCCGCATCGAGCCAGCCGAATGTCCAGCCCCGATAGGTCGGATAGAAGTCTTCGAGCCGCCCGGGCTTGCTCCAGTCCACCGGGACTGCAACCGACTGCTCGATCTCGGCCACCCAGTTGACCAACTGGTTGCCCGCAGCGTCGATGTTGTCGCGGATCGGATAGATGATCATGGTCGCATGGCGTGCGCCGATCCGCGCGATGCTGCGCCCGGTCAGAAACGGCCGCCGCCGCGTCACCCCGCGCCACAGATTGGTGCCGCGGAACTTGAACGGCCCCTCGTCCGGATAAAACTGCGCACGCACCGCGGAGTGAATGCCATCGCAGGCGATGAGAATATCGCCCCGGTGCGGCGGCAACGTTTTGCCATACGGATCGGCAAAGTGTGCGGTGACGGACACATCGTCCTGCTCGACGCTGACGCAGCGATGCCCCGCGATGAAATTCTCCGCTCCGATCCGCCCGCGCACGGCATTGAGCAAAACCCGATGCAACTCGCCGCGATGAATGGAAATGTGCGGCCATTGATGTCCCGCTGCTTTGCCCCACGGCTCGCGATAGACAAGCTGGCCCTGCCGCGTGAAGAAGGCATAGTCCTGTGGCAGGCAGGCGACGGCGGTGAGCGCGTCCTCGAGCCCGAGCGCGCTGAGTTCCTTCACCGCGTGCGGCTGCAAATTGATGCCAACGCCGAGCGCGCGGATATCGGGCGCAGCCTCGAAAATCCTGATCCGCGCGTCCGGCGCCGAAGCGTGGATCGACAGCGCCAGAGTCAGGCCGCCAATGCCGCCTCCGACAACTAAAATGTCCATGGTCAGGCCCGGTAACGCCGCTGCAAGATGATGACCGCCGCGAGACTGAGCAGCGACGTCCCAATCAGGTAATAGCTCGGAGCGAGCTTTGAACCCGTGACATCGATCAGGGTTTGCGCGATCAGCGGTGCGAAGCCGCCGAAGATCGCAACGCCGGCGTTGTAGCTCAACGACATGCCGCTGACGCGCGTTGCGGTCGGAAAAATCTTCGCCATCAGCGACGGCAGCGCGCCGCTGTAAAACGACTTCAGCAGACCAAGCCAGCACACCATCGCGATCAGCACCGGCAGCGACGCATTGGCGCCAAGGAGTACGAAAGCTGGATAGGCGCTCACGGCAAACAGGAGCGCGGCACCGATCATCACCGGGGTTTGTCCGATCTTGTCGACCCAGAGACCGACCAGCGGTACGACCACCGCCTGCAACCCTGCGGCAAGCATGGCCGCGATGAAGCCGACCGATTGTGGCAGGTGCAATTCCCTGATCGCGTAGGTCGGCATGTACACAATCATGTATTGCGAACTGGTCGACGCGATGACCGCCCCGGTCGCAAGGAGCAAACGATCCCATTGCTTGGCCAGAAGCTCGCGGATCGGTGCGCGCGCCGCGCCGGCTTCGACGAATTCCGGCGTTTCCTCCATCCGGCTGCGCACGTAATAGCCGACCGGCCCGATCAGCAGCCCGAACGCGAACGGGATACGCCAGCCCCATGCTTGCAGATCCGCCGCCGTCATCGTGTTGGTGAGCAGCACGCCGAAGCCGGTGGCGATCAGCGCCGCCAGGCCCTGGCTCGCCCATTGCCAGCTTGCGAAGAAGCCGGCGCGGTCGGGCCGGTGCTCGACCAGAAACGCCGTCGAGCTTGCAAATTCGCCGCCAACCGAAAAGCCCTGCAGGAGGCGCGCCGCGACTACCAGCACCGGAGACAGCAGGCCGAGCGTGCTGTAGCTCGGCATGATCGTCATCAGCCCGGTGCCGATGGTCATCAGCAGGATCGAAAGCGTGAGCGCGGCCTTGCGGCCTTTGCGGTCGCCGTAAGCGCCGAGAAAGATCGCGCCGACCGGCCGCGCCAGAAACGACGCACCGAAGGTGCCGAAGGTCACGAGCAACGAAACAGCTTCGTCGGCGGCCGGGAAAAAGACTTTCGAGATGATGACCGCGAAATAGCCGTAGACCAGGATTTCGTAGAATTCGAGCGCATTGCCGAGCGAGGCGGCAACGATAAGCCGCGTTGCCTCGGCGGCGCCGTGCCCCTCACCGGGGCTTGCGTTCAACGTCCCTGTCGTCGCGCTCATTGCGGCTCCCGGCATCCCCTATTCCGAGCGAACCGTACCGCCCGCGCCGGACCGAGTAAACGAAGGGCCCGCCGCCCGGCCTGACGGCCGAGCAAACCACCCCGGGGCACAGCCTAATCGGCGTCATCGCCATTCCGCTCTGGAAATGGCCACTCGACCAGAAAATCAGTGCTGACTTCGGCGAGGATTTTACGCAACAGCATTTCGGCGCGTTCACGCAGAATGTGTTCCCGCACAGGCACTAGATCAGCAGCGTAAAGATCGACGACGCGTCCGAACACATCATCCAGCACGTCGATCACCGCGCTCTTGCGATAAAGGCCGCCGGCCACTGCAGCGCCCCGCAACTCTAGCGCCTCGGAAAAGGCCTCGCTCAACTGCGGGCCAAGCCGCCGGTCGCAGGCCGCAAACGCGATCGCAGCCAATTCAATGGCCATGGCATAGGCCGCGTCACCCTCCGCCATCGCATGCACCCCCCGCACACCGCGGACCCCATCCTCCACACTATCCTCGTCGCAAAGATGGCAAAATTGATGCCTGGACGCGGCAAGCGATTGCGAAACGGAAAAGAAAGATCGGGCATTGTCCGCGCAAGCCGATGGCGCTCCGATCATTTGACAGGGCAGCACCGCCCCCTGATAGAGTTGCCGGGCCAATTGAAAATAAGAATGCTGGGTGCGGGGGAGACATTCATATGGCGGATTCTGCGGTTACGGTTGCGGCGCGGCTCGATCGCCTACCGCCATCGCGTCACACGCGTTGGCTAGTAACACTGGTGTCGCTCGGCGGCTGGTTCGAATTTTACGATCTGTTCTTCACCGCCTATATCGCCATCGGACTATTCAAGGCCAAACTGTTCACCCCGACCACGCAGGGTCTGTTCGACCTGCAAGGCTTTGCCAGCTTCGTCGCCGCACTGTTTGCCGGCCTGTTCGTCGGCACGCTGGCCTTCAGCTGGCTCGCCGACCGCTACGGCCGCCGCTCGATCTTCACCTTCGCATTGCTGTGGTACTCGGTCGGCGCATTGATCATGGCGTTCCAGAACACGCCGGAGACCATCGACCTGTGGCGCTTCATCGCCAGCATCGGGCTCGGCGTCGAACTGGTGAATGTCGATACTTATGTGTCCGAGCTTGTTCCGAAGGACGAGCGCGGTCCGGCTTTCGCCTACAACCAGTTCGTGATGTTCACCGCCGTGCCGGTGGTCGCTTTCATCGCCTGGCAACTGGTGCCGCTGACATTCTGGGGACTCGACGGTTGGCGCTGGGTCGTGATCATCGGCTCGATTGGCGCCGCGGTGATCTGGTGGATCCGCCGCCGCCTGCCGGAGTCGCCGCGCTGGCTTGAACAGCATGGCCGCAAGGCCGAGGCCGAAGCCATCGTTTCCGATCTCGAACAGAAAATCCGTGCCGATATCGGCCACGATCTGCCGCCGCCGCAGATCGTCGAAGGCGAGACCGATCAGAAAGCCGGCACATGGATGGAAATGTGGGGACCGGATTATCGCAGCCGCACCATCATGCTGGTGATCTACAATCTGGTCCAGACCATCGGCTATTACGGTTTCTCAAGCTGGGTGCCGCAGCTTCTGATCTCGCAACACATCGAAGTTACGCGGTCGCTCGCCTATACCTTCATTATCGCGATCGCCGCACCGATCGGGCCGCTGGTCGGCACGATTTTCGCCGACCGGTTCGAACGGAAATGGCAGATCGCCTGGGCGGCGATCGGCATCGCCGCCTCCGGCCTGCTGTTCGCGCAGCAAACCACTGCGATCGGCGTGATCGTGTGCGGGCTGCTGATCACGCTGTGCAACAACTGGATGTCGTTCTCGTTCCACGCCTATCAGGCCGAGCTCTACCCGACGCGCATTCGCGCCCAGGCGGTCGGCTTCGTCTACTCGTGGAGCCGGTTCTCGGCGATCTTCTCCGGCTTCATCATCGCCTTCCTGCTCGGCAATTACGGCACCGTCGGCGTGTTCACCTTCATCGCCGGCGCTATGATTGTCGTGTTCATCGTCATCGGCGGCTTCGGCCCCGCGGTGGTGAAGCGAAGGCTGGAAGCGATCGCGGGGTGACGTCCAACGCTCAGAGTTCAGGCGGAAATAATGCTGTACATCATCTATCAGGAAGACGGCCCGGACGGCGCGGCGGCCCGCGAACGCGCCAGAAAGAGCCACTTCGAATATCTGGAGAAGCACAAGGACATCCTCGTGCTGGGCGGCGCGACGCTCGCCGATGATAGCGACGAACGTATCGGCAGCGTGCTGATCATCAACGTGCCCGACCGCGCGGCGGCCGAGGCCTTCTCGGCGAATGAACCGTTGCGGTGCGCGGGGACTTTCAAGTCCGTGAAGATCGCGCGGATGCGCCGCGGTCAGTGGAATCCGGACGCCGCGCCCAAATCGGCACAAGGAAACTGAACGGCGGGTACAGACGAAGATTAAGAGCGGCTGGATTCACAGCACCTTCACCGGCTGATCCAATCGCGGGAAACCATCGCGATCATATAACCGGAAAATAAATCGCCCTGCCGTTTCATGCGATTTCCCGGCAACGGGCGGAGCAGAGAGCAGCGAAGCTGGACAAGCTACGAGTCCGCTGCCAAAAGGGCATCCGTTTCTCTCGTTCGGCTTGAAAAACGCGACGGCGAAAGCTATTTCGCGGAAGTGCCGGTCCTTTACCGTTCCTTGGCCGCTCCCCGGCGCGATACGCTCAGGCCCGATTCGGCTTAATGATGGACATTGCGACAGAAGCCGAAACTCGTCCTCAAACGATTCCAAAATCTCCTTCTGAAGATCTCGCGGCAAACACCGGGACGCCCCCGCACCGCCAGCTGGTGTTCGTAGCTGCGTTGTCGACGATCTTCATGGCAGCAATCGAAGGAACCATTGTCGCCACAGCCATGCCGACTATCGTCGGTGCGCTGGGGGGCATCGATCTGTTTAGCTGGATCTTCGGCGCTTACCTGCTGACACAGGCAATTCTGATTCCGATTTATGGACGTCTGGCGGATCTCTACGGCAGAAAGCCGGTCCTTTTGTTCGGGATAGGTGTCTTTCTTGTCGGGTCCGTGCTGTGTGGACTGGCGTGGAGCATGATGTCGCTGATCGTGTTTCGCATTCTCCAGGGCATCGGCGCCGGTGCCCTGATTCCAGTTTCGCAAGCCGTCGTTGCCGATATTTACAGCGGCGAAGCCCGCGCCAGAGTGCAGGGCTACATTTCGAGCACGTTCGGCAGCGCGGCGATCATCGGGCCGATGATCGGCGGAGTGATCGCGACCCACATCAGCTGGAGGGCGGTATTCTGGATCAACGTCCCGCTCGCAATCGTCACTGCTGTCCTGTTGATCGTCGCGCTCAAGGAAAATGTGCAGAAACGAAAACACCGTATCGATTACATCGGCGCAGGGCTGATGGCTTCCGCAACCTTGATCATCATGGTGGCCCTGATGCACGCCGAGACGTTAAGCCTCGGTGTTCTGACCTTGGCGTTCTGCGCCTTCGACATATTGATCGGCGCACTCATATTCTACGAGAGCCGAATAACCGAGCCGATGATTCCGGTGCGATTATATCGCAGCCGTATCATCGCCGCCGGCAACTGGGTCGGCGTCGCCAATGGCGCGATCACAATGGCGGTGATCGGATTTCTGCCCGTTTACATGCAGGGCTTGATGGGATCGAGCACAATCGTTTCCGGTCTGGCGCTCGGAACCATCTCGGTCCTCACGCCGTTTGGCGGCTTCGTCGGCAGCCGTCTCGTGCTTCGCATGCCCTATCGTTATTCTTCCACCATCGGCGGCGTCATCCTGGTGACAGGAAGCGTGCTGCTGATATTGCTCTACCCCGGCGCCAACCCGCTGCACCCGATCATCGCGGTGGGCCTCGTGGGTTTGGGCATGGGCATTACCAACGTTTCCTCTGTGATCGCGCTCCAGGCCAATGTCGATTGGACTCACCGCGGCGCAGCACTGTCCAGTGTGTTCTTCTCCCGCCTGATCGGACAATCATTTGGCAGCGCGGTGTTCGGCGGCATCTTCAACGCGGGCCTCGCGAACCATGGCTCGTTCAACGGCGCCGAGTTTGTCCACCTGCTGCAGGAAGGCCACCAGCAGATTGCCGCCATCCCCGGGATACAAGGCGTGCTCGACGCACTGGCTCACTCGGTGCACAACATTTATCTGTTCAGCGGTCTGATCGCCGTGCTGGTCCTGGCTTCGGCTCTTTTGTTCCGTTCGGACCTGCGATTGATTGAAGGACGCTAAGAGCAAGCGCGTTACGGAGGCGATTTACAAACTTGCTATCGTCGCGATGGCGCCGTCCAGCATTTTGCCATCTTCATCCAGCAGCGCCGCGTCCCGCAGTCGCTTCACCCAGTCGGCAGCGTCGCTACGGTTTCGCAGCTGCATCGCAGCTGCGAGCGCCTTGTCGAATTTGGACAGACCTCGCGCATGCGTGTCGGAATAGCCCTTCACCAGGCGGCGCAGTTCGACGATGGCTATTGCCAACGCTTCGTTTGACGCCGCAGCGGCGCGCGCCGCCTCAAGCCAGGCATCGCGATGCGCGACCTCGCGCCTGTGCCGCAAGGTGACGCGGCGGAACCTGCGCATGCCGGCGAGAAAATAGAGCGGCAGAAACCAGTGAACCGTGGTGGTGCGAACGCGGCGCCCTCTGTTGACGAGCCGATCGAGCACGCGCAGAAGCCGTGGCCGCGCCTCAAGCCAAAGCCCGAGCTTCGCCGGCAAAGCTCCGATGACCTCGTCCACGCGTGGATGCATGAATTCCGTGATTTCGACCAGTTGGTCCGGAGCAGCCGCCACTTCGGCGCGAACGCGCGCGAACCTGCTCGCTCGCGTCTTGAGATCGGCAACGCGAAACACGTCGTCATAGGCCATGGCGACCGCGATATATTTCGCGGCGGCCCGGACAAGGGACGCGTCGGCGCTGCGTTCGAGCGGCAGGAACGTCGCGACAAGATCCAGATATTCACGGCCGTAGTCGATGTCCTGGAAATCGACCACCCGCTGCAGACCCGCCGCCAGCATTGCATGTGCATCGGCTGGAAAGCCGGCTACCGCCCTGTCGACCAACGCGTCGAATTGCGCATCTCCGATGTGCTCGATCTTGGGCTCTTTCGTATCGGGGGTTGACCGCAGCGGCGGTATCGCGCCGCTCGTCGCACCGTCAAAGCCCGCGGTGAAGGCGCGAAGGCTTGCCGTTACGCCGACACCGGAATCGCGGATCGCTGCTTCATAAGCATCGCGCGGAAACGGCAGCGCACCGGACGCCGCCAGCGCACCGAACATCACCGCCGAGATGGCGCTTCCGGTCCGTTCGGCGAGCGCCGCCATGTCGAACGCGATGAAACGCTTCGCCGCCACCTGAGCCGCCTGATAGACCTTGCTGTCGTCGGCAATGCCATCGCCGGGCGCAATCTTTTCCTGCACCGCATAGGAACGATGCGACGAGGCGATCAGTGTCGTGCGCCCCGGACTGACAAGCCCGCGTTGCATGGCGCGCCCGGCTTCCATCAACTCGGCGCCGATCGCGATGTCGACATGGCCGGGCATCGGCATCAAGCCGAGCACCGGATAACGGCCGTCCACCCGCGCCTTGATCATCTCGACGTAATAAATGGTTGCGCCGGTTCGTTGCGCGACGCCCGGCACGGAAGTCGATTGCGCGATGAAGCCCTGACTTTCGGCCAGCGCCACTATCCAGTCTACGAGAACGCCGCCACCCTGCCCGCCCATCGCCAACACGGCCACGGAGATCGGTTCGGCCATTTCCGCGTCGCGGGTCGGCACCATGACGTTCATAGCGGTACCGCCCTACTGGAACGCGATGCGCCTGCGGGCGCGGTGTCGCTGCAGGAAGCCGATCACCACCTCGCGCACGCGCGCCAGCATGCGATCGAACGCGGTCGGGTTATGGACGATATCCGCGCGATAGAACGAAGGGCATAACACGGCGGCCTCCGCCACTTCGCCGCAGTTGCCGCAGCCGACGCACGAATTGTCGATCGCTGCGACCGGATCGTCCTTGAGCGGATCGTCCGAGCGTTTGACCGAGAGCGATGGGCAGCCCGAGAGACGGATACAAGCGTGATCGCCGGTGCAGACATCTTCATCGACACCGAAGCGTTCGCGCACCATCCGCTTGCCGGCTTTTATCGCCTTGTTGAATAGCGGTTTGACGCGGCGCTGCTTGTTCAACATGCATTCCGACGATGCGACGATGATTTTTGGACCTTTCTCCTTCGTCGTCAGTGCTTCCTTCAGCGTGTCGCGCATTTTTGCCACGTCGTAGGTGCGGTCGATCTGGCGTACCCATGTGGCGCCGATCCCTTTCACCGCCTCGGCAATCGGATGCTTGGTCGAGCGCGACCGGTTTTCGGCGCGCGATGACAGGACGTCCTGGCCGCCGGTGGCGGAGGAATAATAATTGTCCACCACCATGATGACGCCGTCGTGCTGATTGAACACAGCGTTGCCAATGCCGCTGGTTAAGCCGTTGTGCCAGAAGCCGCCATCGCCGATCATTGCAATCGGGCGCTTGTCGGCCTTGACGTTGAACGCCGAGATCGAGGCCGGCCCCAGCCCGTAGCCCATGGTCGTTGCGCCGATGTTGAACGGCGGCAGGATCGAGAACAGGTGGCAACCGATATCCGCGGCAATGTGATGTTGTCCGAGCTCCTTCTCGACGAGCTTCATCGCCGCGAAGATCGGCCGCTCCGGACAGCCGGTGCAAAATCCGGGTGGCCGCGGTGGCACGACCGGGCCCAGCGCCTTGATTTCATCGGCAATCGCAGTATCCGGCTCGTTTCGGCCGCGGATCTGCTCCGGTAATGCTTCGGGCATCGCGGTGGCAACAAATGCACGCACCCCCGCCGACAGAACTTCCGCGGTATATTCGCCGGCGACAGGCAAGATGTCCTTGCCGAATATTTTCGTCGGAATGTCGGCTTTGCGCAGGATCGCGTGCAGGGCCTGTTCGATATATTCCGGCTGGCCTTCTTCGACCATCAGCACCGCGGATTTACCGGAGCAGAAAGCCGTCAGCTCGCTGTCGATCAGCGGATAGGTCACGTTCATCACATAAAGCGGCACCCGCGTGCTGCCCCAGACATCCGCCAGGCCGAGCTGCTGCAAGGCCTGCACGACACCATTATAGAGGCCGCCCTGAAGCACGATGCCGATCCCACCAAGTTCGCCGTCGAAAGTTTCGTTGAGCCGGCGTTCTTTGATGAACGCGATCGCTGCTGGCAGCCGTTGCGTGATCTTTTCCTTCTCCTGCACGAAAGCGGCTGGCGGCAACACGATCCGGTTGGTGTCGCGCTGCGGATTCTCCAGCGCCTGCGCCAGCGTGAACGATGGCGGCCGATTGTCCTTGGCGATGAACCGGCCATGCACATGACAAGCGCGAATGCGCACTTCCAGCATGACCGGCGTGTTCGACGCTTCCGAGAGCTCAAAGCCGTGCTCGACCGCTTTGACGATGCTTTCCAGATTGGGCCGCGGATCAAGCAACCAGATTTGAGATTTCATCGCGTAGGCGTGCGACCGCTCCTGCAAGATGGAGGAGCCTTCACCGTAATCCTCGCCGATGATGATCAGCGCGCCGCCTTTGACTCCGCCCGACGCGAGATTAGCCAGAGCGTCCGAAGCCACATTGGTGCCGACCGTCGATTTCCAGGTCACCGCGCCGCGGATCGGATACATCACCGAAGCGGACAGCATGGCGCCGGCAGCAGCTTCCGATGCCGAGGTCTCGAAGTGCACCCCGAGATCGGCAAGAACATCCTGCGCGTCGGCCAGCACATCCATCAGATGCGAGACCGGAGCGCCCTGGTAGCCGCCGACATAACCGACGCCACACTGCAGCAGCGCTTTGGTGATCGCGAGAATGCCCTCGCCGCGGAATTCCTCGCCGGCGCCGAGTTTCAGGTCGGCGACTTCTTTGGCAAACGACCGTTCAGCCATTACAACCTTTGCGCGTTGAAATTATTAATACAACGCAGGGGTAATTTTAAACCTGAAGCACCTGGGTTCAAAGCGAACAGGCGCGCTTGGGCTCACGAAAGCAAGGCGAGCACACGCAACGGGCTGCCGGAGCCTTGTTTGATCTTCAGCGGCGCCGCGACAATCACGGCTCCCTTGGGCGGCAGCAGATCGAGATTGGTCAGGCATTGCAGACCGAAACGGCCCTTGCCGTGCATGTAGAAGTGCGCCGGAAACGGCGGATTGAAATGGTGGCCCTGGCCAAAATCGGTGCCGATGGTTTCGGTGCCGAAACCGTGGACATCGCGCTGTTCGACAAACCATTTCACGACGGCCGGATCGGGTCCCGGCGTGTGGGCGCCGTCGTCGCGCAGATTGGCGTAGTCGGTAAAGCCTTGCTTCGACCAATCCGTTCTCAGCAGAACCCAATGGCCAGGCTCGATCTTGCCGTGCCGCGCCTCCCACTGCTCGACGAAAGGAATAGTCAGGGCAAAATCCGGATCGGCGGCGCACTCCTTTGAGCAATCGATGACCACCGCAGGCGCGATGAATTTCCTGACGTCGATGGTGTCGACAGCGTTGGCCGGCAAATCCTTGCCGGAGATCCAGTGGATCGGTGCATCGAAATGCGTTCCGGTGTGCTCGCCGAGACTGATGTTGTTCCAGTACCAGGCCGGCCCGCGTTCGTCGTAGCGCGACACTTCTTCGATGCGGAACGGTGCGCACTGGCCCAGCTCCGGCGCCAAAACGATCGTCGGAAAGTCCTGCGACAGGATCTGCGTGAGATCGATGACACGGATTTGGCCGGCAGCAATCGCGCGGGCAAAGGACAAGACATCAACGGTCACGGCGTTAACAGTCATGGCGTTTTCCTTCAGCTCGCCAACTCGCGCTCAAGCGCTTTTGGATTGACGGCCAGGCGCGCGCGAATGTCTTCGGCGACATCGCCTACGAAAACCTCCTCGAGACCCTGCTGCAACCCGCGCACCACGGCGCGAGCCAGCGCTGCCGGGGCAACCTTCGGCGGCGGCACGGTTTGGAACCACTCGGTTTCGAGCGGGCCATAAAATACGTTCATGACCTTCACGCCGCCTGGACGCAATTCGGCGCGCATGCACTGCGCGGCCGACAGGCACGCCGCCTCTGCCGCCGAGTAACTTCCATAGGCCGGCCAGTTCATCAACGCATGAACCGACAGCAGATTGACGAAAGCCGCAGCCGAATTCACGCCGTCCGCGCCGCGCGCGCGCAGGATCGGTCCGAAAGCCTGCGCAAGCCGTACCAAGCCCAGATAGCGCAGCTCGATCTGTTCGCGCACGATCGTCAGGCCGTGTCGGTCGGCGATGCCGCCGGCGCGGACATGCTCGGCAGTGTTCACCACGATATCGATGCGTGCGCCGTTCTGCTCGGCTTGCTCGGTGACGGATTCGGTATCTGTCAGGTCGAACGGCACGATCTCGACGGATGCAATGTTGCGCAGGGCTTCAAGCCCGGGGAAAGGTTTCCAGGAATTGGCGACGCCGACAAAGACAATCGACGCCCCGGCATCTGCGAAAGCCTTGGCCATGGCCTGGCCGACAGGCGAACGGCCGTCGGTGATGAGCACGCGGCGGAACTTCGGATCGCAGGTCATTTCGCGAAGGTGCGGATCATCGGCCATAGCGGGAGTATCCTTTTCAGGTAAGGCGATCGCTACCGCCGAACCGCTCTTGTCGATCTTGAGCTCAAGCCGCACCCGGTGGCCCTCCTGGGCGTCGCCATGCAAATGAGCGACGATAACGGGACCGACATCAAGCTTGACCGCGCCGGTCCGCCAAGGCGTGCGCTCGCGAAAATAAGGATCTGTGGAAGTTCGCACAGTGGTTTCTGCGACCAGCACGCCGTCGCGCGCAACGTCGCGAAACGGCAGGCGGACGGAAAGGCAAGCCGGACAACAGTCACGGGGCGGATAGATAACTGTTTTGCAATCCTCGCAGACCTGAAGGGCGAAACGGCCTTCCGCCGCGGCGGCAGTAAGACCGTGCGCCGTGCGGCTGCGCGCCGCCTGCGGGCTCAGCGGCTGGCGCGTCCGCTGTAGCGGATTTTTGCGCTTTGGCCTGACAAGGGGTTCAGTCACTCAAGCCCTCGCAAGAATGGCGGCGCCGGACGACAGGCCGCGGTCGTAGTTGATCATGCCAAATCCGGAAACCACACAGCTGCGCGCGTCAGGCACCAGCGAGCCGAGCGGCTCCGCGATCAGCTGGCGAACGGCTTCGACCAGCCCAAGAAGACCGCCGCCAGCACCGGCCTGCCCGACCGACAGCTGGCCGCCCGACGTGTTGTGCGGAAACGAACCGCCGTTGGTCAGCGTCTGCGAGCGCACAAAATCCGGACCTTCGCCTTTCTTGCAGAAGCCGAGATCCTCGATCTGCATCATCACGATCACTGGATAGTCGTCATAGGTTTCCACAAAGTCGACTGCGTCGGGCGTCAGGGAAGCCATCGACCACAAATCTGCCACGTCCACAGCCCAGCCACCCCGTATCTGGATTGGATCGGAAGCGAAAGCGTTGTGCCGTTCGATGGTCGACAGAATGTGCACGTACGGCAGGTTGAGCGATTTCGCGACGTCCTCACGGCAAACCAGGAATCCTTCCGCTCCAGCACACGGCATGACGCAGTCGAAGAGATGGATCGGATCGGCGATCGGCCGCGCCGCCATATAATCATCGAGTGTCAGCTTCTTCTTCATCATCGCGTAAGGGATCGACAGCGCATTATCGCGCTGGGCGATGCAGATTTTGGCGAAGTCTTCGCGCCTGGCGCCATAGGCGTTCATATAGTTCTTGGTGATGAGCGCAAACGACGCGTTGGCGCCGCCCGATCCATAAGGATAGACCGCGTCCTGGGCAAAGCGCGAGAAGGTCGAGAGCGTCTTGCGGAATGAGTTCGACATGGTTGGTATCGCCGGCAATGCAGGCGACGATCTCGGCATCGCCCGCCTGCACCGCTCGCGCCGCGCGCCGCAACGCGACAACGCCGCTGGCGCCGCCAAAAGGAATATGATCGAGCCAGCGTGGCGAAACACCGAAATGCTGAGTAAGACCGACCGCAGTATCGGGCCCGACCGTGAAGCTCGACACCGCCAGCCCGTCGATATCGGCGGGACGGATATGAGCTTGCTTCACCAGTTCCTGAAGTGCGCGGCCAAGCCACCACTGTGCGCTGTTGGTCGAATAGCGCCGGTACGGAATCGTGACCGGCAGGCAGACGACGACGCCATCATAGGACTTGCGCTTCACGCTTGGAGCCATGCAGCGCTACAGCCCTTTCGGATGAGACAAAAATTCTTGCAGAACTTCCGGCGGCGGCTGGATGTAGTCGGATACACGGCTTACGCCGAGACCGGTGAGACGCCGCAGCTTTACCGCCATCTCCGCCATTTTCACGACGATCGGAATGCCGTTGATCACCGGCGCGCCGTCAACCTTGTGATCGTGAATCGCCGAGAACAGCAGCATCGGAATGCCGCCACCCGAGATCAGCACGTCGGCGCCGGCCGCAACCAGCGGTTTCCCCTGCTCGGCAAACAGCCGCTCGACGTCACGAGCAAGCTCCTCCGATTGGTAGGCGTTCAGAATCTGTCCCGGTTCAAACTGCATGGCGTGCACGCCAGGCACCCGGCGTTCAAGGCCATACTTCGTGATCTGATGATGAAACCAGGGAATGTACCGCGTGTTGATGGTGACGATGCCGATGCGCTGCCCGAGCTGACAGCTATACAACATGGAGGCCTCGCCGAGCGCGACCACCGGAATATTGACGGCGGAGCGCGCTTCATAAAGACCCGCATCCTGAAAGTGGCCGATCACGAAGGCGTCGTAACCTTCGCGCTCGGCCTTGACCGCATTACAGATCACTTCGCGGGCGCAGCGCATTTCCACCAGCGCATGCGCATAGGAATCATGCGGCGTGATGCCTTTGATATCGACTGTAGTCCCGGCATCGACGATCGCTTCGAGATGCTTGCGCAGGCGATCCCAGTAGGTCGCTCCGTTCTCATAATCGACGTAGCTCTGATACCAAATGCGCATTTTCCCCGCTCCACTTCAACAGATCAGGCTTATCCCCGTGCTGCCTACAAACAGGAGACGCTTGCCATCGCCGACAGATACTTTAAAGCAAAAGCAATTTTCGCGCACGTCCAGAGGCGAATTTTGCGCGCGTTTCCGGCCGCTACGCTCGCTCACGATACCCCGCGTCATTGCCAGCTATCGTGGCGTCAAAGTCGAGTGATGACATGAATTCGGCTTCCACCCTGCGTCAGCAATGGTCGCAAGCTTTTCCGCCGGCAGAGCGAACCCTGCCGACGATGCTGCTGCGACAGGCAGAACGGATACCCGATAAACCTCTGGTATCGGCTGGCGACATCGCGTTGACCTATGCGCAGACATGCGACACGGCGGCTCGTGCCGCCGCTGCGTTACAGTCCGCCGGCATTGGCCCCGGCGAGCGCGTCGCGCTGATCTGCTCAAACCGCATGGAATTCATCGAGATCTTTCTGGGCTGCGCCTGGCTCGGTGCCGTTCTCGTGCCGATCAATGTGGCGTCGCGCGGACCGCAGCTTCAGCACATTTTGTCCAATTCCGGCGCCCGCCTCCTGATCATCGAAGACGGGTACGCTGAAAACCTGTCGATGCTCGATGCATCGGGTCTCGCCGTCGAAGCGATTTGGTCAATCGACGGCGGCACAAGCGCGCGGCTGGGAACCGTGCAGGCCATTGCCATGCCGCGGCGGGATTCCGGAATTTTACCGGCCCCGGTGCAGCCAAGCGATCTTGGGCTTATCCTTTACACCTCGGGCACCACTGGACCGTCAAAAGGCGTGTGCTGTCCGCATGCGCAATATTTCTGGTGGGCAGCGAACACGGCTGCGCTGCTTGAGCTGCGCGCCGAGGATGCCCTGTGCACGACGCTTCCGCTGTTTCACACCAATGCGATCAACACCTTCTATCAAGCCATATTGATTGGAGGCTCGGTCCGCTTCGAGAAAAGATTTTCCGCGTCCGGGTTCTATTCTGCGCTGTCACAGCATCGAGCGACGGTCACCTATCTGCTCGGCGCCATGGTGCCGATCCTGCTGTCTCGTCCAGTCTCGGCGGAAGAGCGGCAGCACACAGCGCGCGTCGCTTTGGCGCCCGGTGTCCCGCAGCAATTCCACGCCGACTTTACGCAGCGCACCGGAATCCGCCTGATCGACGGCTGGGGCTCGACTGAAACGAACTTCGTGCTGGGGGCCACTGTTGACCGGCAACGCCCCGGAACGATGGGCCCGGTTTTCACCGGCTTCCAGGCCCGCGTCGTCGACGAACAGGACAACGAGATCGCCGACGGCGGCCCCGGCGAACTGGTTGTCCGCGCCGACGATCCGTTCGCTTTCGCGACCGGATATTTCGGCGCGCACGACAAAACTGTCGAGGCGTGGCGAAACCTCTGGTTTCACACCGGAGATCGCGTGATCCGCGAGGCCGACGGATATTTCCGGTTCATCGACCGCCTCAAGGACGCGATCCGGCGCCGCGGCGAGAATATCTCCTCGTACGAAGTCGAGCAGGTGCTCTTGAGCCATCCCTGCGTCGCCAATGCCGCCGCTTTCCCGGTGCGCTCGCAGCTGGCGGAAGACGAGGTCATGGCGGCCATTATTGTGCGCCCCGGACAGAGCCTGACCGCGCCGGAACTGATCGAATTCTGCAAGCCACGCCTACCCTATTTCGCCGTGCCGCGTTATCTCGAATTCATGCAGGAGCTGCCGACGACCGAGAACGGCAAGGTACAAAAATACAAGCTCCGCGAACGCGGCGTGACTGCTGCGGCCTGGGATCGGCAAGCGTTTGAAGGAACATCAAGAGCCCGGTGACGGCGGCGCCACCTTCCGGACCAGGTGCGCGGCGATCACCGCACAACAACCGGCAAACGTTCATCGGTCGGGCCGAAAAGTAGCCTCCAACGAAACGGAAAAAACCAAACACTATTGGTGGGCCCAAGAGTTGTGCCAGGGTGCAGCGTGTTCAATAACTCAGATTGTCAAGTGGCTCTAAGCGCGCTCATGGGCGCTAAAGGCAAATACTGCGCTGTAAAGCATATACTAACGACTGGCCTTGATAGCTGTCTCTTCGAGAAGTTGTGGGACGTCTTCCGTCTTAATCATGACAGCTCCAACCTCCTCTACCGGCCAAAAAAGATACTTACGGCGCGCCAATCGCTCGATGAGCGATCTATTTTTTCGAAATGTTTCCAGCCTTTCCTCGTTTGTGCGCCCACTCGTACCATCCGTTCCAAAATTATCATCAAGGGCCTCCCGACTAATTGCGCAGCTTATAGGGTTGCCGAGTGCCTCACCGCCGAACTTCACCAGATCGCGACTAAAGTCATATGTCGGTACGGAACTATTGAACGTGAGGTTCATTCCGGTCGTTATCTCGCGACGCGCTTCGATAACTTTGAGAGTCAAATCGCGCGTGGCGGCAGGCAATTGGCTCAAGCCTTCACCAAGCAATTGACGCCACGTCTTTCCAATTTGATATGCATCTTTCCAAGCTGTCTTGAGCTCATAAGGCCGTTTTTGTGCAAGCACATCCAGCAATCCTGCTGATTGCTGAATATCTTTCTGCTGTTTCGCGGAGCCGACACGGCGGCGACGGGAAACTATCAGCTTGTGAACTGCATAACGTTCCGGCGCCGGGACAGCCACGTATACACCTGCGCCGTATAAGACTACCGCCGACTCTGGCTCACGGATAAGATAACCCAAGAATCGCAGCGGTTCTGCGTCCGTTTGGAGTGCAGGAAGTCGCTGCGGCGCGTCTGTATCGGGCCCTTCATTCGGCGTGAGGAAATCAACACCCAGCCCGTCCTTTGCCTGATAGCTTGTAACGTTATGTTCACCGTGCACGTGCGGCACGGGGCGGAATGTCTGATCTACTTCCTTTAGGACATCGAGAACTGGGGGCGTTTTGTCGCCGACGGCGATAGAAAGGTATTCGAACTGAGCTATGTCCACGTCTCCTGTTTGTTGGATCGAGATTGGAAGCTTACTTCCCAGCATTGCGGAATATGTCTGGTAGGCCGCGGTGCCGACTAGAACCCCGTGAAGTCGGAATACTCCGGCTTTTGCTAAAGCTGCAATGACGTTGCCGAATTCCGGGATTGGTCGTGGTAATCCGTATGTTCGAACAAGGGTTGATACTAGGGCGCGTCGTTCACGTTCGTCATCGCGAGCTTGTTTATGATTGGATATTTGTTCCAACAGTTCTGGTGTTTCGGGTCCGACATATTTTTGAGCACGACCCTCGTTGGATGATTGTTGAAAGTACCAGTAGCGATTGCCTCTAATTTCTTTTGATACGAACGCCCCATCTTTGGGAAATGCATCCTGGAAGGCTGTCGTTGCACAGCGCTGTACCAATTCAGCGTAGGTCGTTTGCATTACAAGAGACGTGGTTGCCATGCCTATCCGTCCTGTTATACGCACTTCGCGATTTGCGTATAACGCGCTCTACCCTGACTAGCAAGCAAAATTATACGCAATTTTCAAAGTGCGTATAACATAATAAATAGTATCTATTTCAACTATTTAGCAAGCGCAGGCGTACGTCCAGGACGGCGCGTTCGAAACCCACCTGATCCCAACGGAGGTCCACAGCCTCCGCGGCACGCAGTTCATGTCGGAAGGTCACGAGGATCATGGAGGCGTCGCGGTGCCCATGTTGATTTCTGGCGAGCCGCTGCGATGAGCGCTTCAATCTCATTCTCCGTCAGGTATTCGCGGGTTCGTAGGTCTGCGTTTTTGGCCCGCCGCGGCATGACTGTTCGTTTTACGATGGCTAAGGTGACGAGCTTGAGACGTGCTTTAGCCATTTAAAATCCATCCATGCCGCGGCTCGGTTGCGCGACCACCGATAGCTCGCCTACCTACTTCTCGGTTGACCAACTCACGAGATCACCGTGATCACTGGTCATACCAGCTTGAGTGAAATTCAGAAATATACGAAAGCGCCCGACCAAAAACGGTTCGCATCGTCAGCGATGGAAAAGGCAGATAGCGAACATCAACTGTCAAACTTGTAGGCCAGTTTGACAATTCAGCATTGGATAGGTGGTGGGCCCGGGAGGACTCGAACCTCCAACCAAGCGGTTATGAGCCGCTAGCTCTGACCATTGAGCTACGGGCCCGCGCCAACGCGGGCGATAATGCGCGCGACACTATATGAGGAACGCCCGTGGCAGAAGCATCAGCCGCGCCGGCTGAGCAGAAACACCGCCTGCTCGCCGAACAGGTTCCAGAACCACCACGGCATTTTCAGCCGCATGCGGCTCCCCCAGGCGTTGAGCGCCACCGCCTGCTCCATTTTGGCGCCGGCGGCATCGCACAGCTCGCGGAAGTCCTTGATGCTGCAGAAATGGATGTTTGGCGTTTCCCACCACGCGTAGGGCAGATTGTCGGTGTGCGGCATGTGGCCGCCGAAGAATATTTGCAGGCGGATTTTCCAGTGACCGAAGTTTGGGAACGACACGATGCCATAGCGCCCGATGCGCAGCATGTGCTCGAGCACGACGCGCGGCTGGCGCGTCGCCTGCAAGGTCTGTGACAAAATCACAAAATCGAACGCATCGTTCGGATAATTGACAAGGTCGGTGTCGGCGTCGCCCTGCACCACGGCGAGCCCTTTGGCGACACACTCGTTCACACCTTCGCGCGACAGCTCGATGCCGCGCCCGTCAACACCGCGGGTTTCCAAGAGCCCCAGCAGTTCGCCGTCGCCGCAGCCGACGTCGAGCACGCGCGCACCGGGATCGACCATGCCGGCAACGACCAGCAAGTCGACGCGCGAACCGCCCGGCCCGCGCGCGGCTTCCGCCATGGTAAGATCGAACTTCAGCCGCGACAGCATCACAGACCCCTCGCCTTCCCGGCGCCATCGAGGAAACCGCGCACGATGGCGAACAGCTCCGGCTCGTCGAGCAGGAACGCGTCATGACCCTTATCGGTGGTGATTTCGGCAAACGACACGCGGGCGCCGGCGGCATTGAGTGCATGAACGACGGCGCGCGATTCCGAGGTCGGGAACAACCAGTCGCTGGTAAACGAGATCACGCAGAACCGCGTCGGCGTGTTGCGGAAGGCGTTTGCCACCACGCCGTTGTCGTCGGCGGCGAGATCGAAATAGTCCATCGCGCGGGTCAGGTAGAGATACGAGTTGGCGTCGAATCGCTCGACGAATGAAATTCCCTGGTGCCGCAGGTAGGATTCGACCTGAAAGTCGGCATCGAACGAGAATGTCGGATTGTCGCGATCCTGAAACCGGCGGCCGAATTTCCGGTGCAGCGCCGCGTCCGAGAGATACGTGATGTGCGCGCCCATGCGCGCCACCGCGAGCCCGCGCCGCGGATAGACGCCATCGGCGAAATAGCGGCCGCCGTGCCAATCCGGATCGGCCATCACCGCCTGTCGGCCAACCTCATGGAACGCGATGTTCTGCGCCGAGTGGCGCGTCGCCGCCGCGATCGGCAGCGCCGCGAATACGCGCTCCGGGTAGCTCGCCGCCCATTGCAGCACCTGCATGCCGCCCATCGAGCCGCCAGCCACCGCGAATAATGACTCGATGCCGAGCTGATCGAGCAGCATCGCCTGCGCGCGCACCATGTCGCGCACGGTGATGACGGGAAAATCGAGGCCCCACGGCATGCCGGTCGCCGGATTTGTCGAGGCCGGCCCGGACGAGCCCATGCAGCCGCCAACCACGTTCGGGCAGATGACGAAGTAACGCTCGGTGTCGATCGGCATTCCAGGTCCGACCATGGTTTCCCACCAGCCGGCTTTACCGGTCAGCGGATGCGTATTGAGCACGTGCTGATCGCCGGTCAGTGCATGGCAGACCAGCACCGCGTTGCTGCGCTCGGCGTTGAGTTTGCCGTAGGTTTGATAGGCTACCTGCCAGGGCGCGAAATCAACGCCGGCATCGAGGCGCAATGGCTTGTCCGCGCCAAAGCGCACCACCAGCGAATGCGGCTGATCCGCTTCGCGCGTGCGGTCGGCGAGGTCGAGCGTGGCGCTGGCGTCGGCCATTATCGGTCCCTGAAAGCGACGCTCCCGGCGTCGGTCGCCCGCGGCCGGGCGCTCAAAGGGGCGTAAATAGGCCCGTTCCGGTGGGAGTCAACGTTTTCTTTGATTTCGGCCTTAACGACACCTATCAATCACGCCGATTGCAGGCCGATTGCCGGACCAAACCATGCCCAAACCGCCGCGCCAGAAAGAGGTTTCACTTGCCGATCTGCGGCGTGACATCGATCGCATCGATGCCGCTATGCACGAGCTTTTGCTCGAACGCGGCGAAATCATCGACACCCTGATCGCGGTCAAAAAGACCGAGGAAAGCGGCTCGGCGTTCCGCCCCGCCCGCGAGGCCGAAATGATGCGCCGGCTGGTACAGCGGCATCGCGGCAACCTGCCGCTCGAAACCGCCGAAAGCATCTGGCGCGTCATCATCTCGACGTTCACTTACGTGCAGGCGCCGTTCAAGGTGCACGCCGACCTGTCCGCCGGTGACGCGATGATGCGCGACACCGCGCGCTTTCATTTCGGCTTCACGGTGCCGTTCGTACCCCATGCCGGCGCGGCAAACGTGGTCGCCGCGGTGTCGGCGTCGAAAGGCGACCTCGGCCTGGTGCCGGCCTTCGCGACGGCGGGCGCCGGCCCGTGGTGGACGGCGCTGGAATTCGACGCCGCACCGAAGATCATCGCGCGGTTGCCGTTTGTCGAGCGCGCCAATCATCCGGCCGGCATGCCGGTATTTGCTTTGTCCCGCGCCGCGCCCGACGCGATGGTTACCGAGACCGAGGTCTGGAGCCTGCGGGTATCCGGCTGGAACGCGACGTCGATCGACAAGCTCGCCGAGCTTGCCGACGTCATCGCGGTGCCGGATCGCGCCTTCGATGGCGCGGCGCTTTTGATCTCCGTTGCGCGCGGCGGCATCGACGCGGTCTCGCGGGCCCTCATTAAGGCTGGCGCTTCGATCCGTTCCACGGCACTCGTCGGCAGTCACGCGACCCGCTATACGGTGCCCGACAAACAAAGCGCCTCCCGCTAAACGGGAGTGAATAGAGTGATCTGGAGCTTGAGCTAATGAGTGGAATGCGTCCGCAGCCGCGGCCCGGCGTGCTCGATATCGAGGCCTATGTGCCCGGCAAGAGCAGCGCGCCCGGCGTGGCCAAGGTGATCAAGCTGTCGTCGAACGAGACGCCGCTCGGGCCGAGCCCGAAGGCGCTCGCAGCCTACAAGGCTGCCGCCGATCATCTTGAGGACTACCCGGACGGATCTGCTACCGATCTGCGCGAAGCGATCGGCCACGTGTTCGGGCTAGACCCCGAGCGCATCGTTTGCGGCTCCGGCTCCGACGACTTGCTGCACTTGCTGGCGAACGCCTACCTCGTCGATGGCGATGAGGCGATCTATACGACGCACGGGTTCCTGATTTATCCGATCGTGACGCTCGGCACCGGCGCCAAGCCCATCGTCGCGCCGGAAAAGAATTTCACCGCCGACGTCGATGCGATCCTTGCCGCGGTGACGGACCGGACACGGGTTGTGTTTCTCGCCAATCCCAATAACCCGACCGGTACCTGTCTGCCGTTCGATGAAGTGAAACGGCTGCATCGCGGTCTGCCGCCGAATGTGCTGCTGGTGCTCGACGCCGCTTACGCCGAGTACGTCAGCCGCAACGATTACGAAGCCGGCATCGAACTCGTGGCGACATCAGAAAACGTGGTGATGACACGCACGTTCTCGAAGATCCACGGGCTTGCTTCATTGCGGCTCGGTTGGATGTTTGCACCGGCGCACATTGTCGATGCCATCAATCGTATTCGCGGCCCGTTCAATCTCACCGGCCCGGCGATTGCCGCAGGCATTGCTGCGATCCAGGATCTGCAGCATCAGGAACGCTCACGCGAGCACAATACGAAATGGCTCAACTGGCTGATGACCGAGATCGGCAACCTCGGCCTTAAAGTGACGCCGAGCGTCGCCAACTTCGTGCTGATCCACTTTCCCGACACCAAGGGCCGCACCGCCAAGGATGCGGATGCGTTCCTCACCGCGCGCGGCCTGATCCTGCGCCAGACCACGGCCTACAAGCTGCCGAATGCGTTGCGCATGACCGTCGGCACCGAGCAAGCCAACCGCGCAGTGGTCGCGGCGCTGACGGAATTCTTGGGACGGTCGTGATGGCGCCGCCGGTCTCCTTCAATCGTCTCGCACTAATCGGAGTCGGCCTGATCGGCGGCTCGATCGCGCGCGCCGCCCGCGGGCTTGGCCTCGTGCAGACGATTGTCGCGACCTCGCGGTCCGAGCCGACGCGTCAGCGGATTCGCGAACTCGGCCTTGCCGATGAGGTGGTCGATACCGCCGCTGCCGCGGTCAAGGACGCCGATCTGGTCATCGTCTGCGTGCCGATCGGCGCGTGCGGTCCGGTGGCGAAAGAAATCGGACCACATCTCAAAGCCGGCGCGATCGTGTCCGATGTCGGCTCGGTGAAGGCCGCAGTGGTGCGCGAGATGGCGCCGCATCTGCCGGACAACGTCCACTTCGTCCCCGGCCATCCGGTCGCCGGCACCGAAGATTCCGGTCCCGATGCAGGTTTCGCCGAGTTGTTCATCAATCGCTGGTGTATCCTGACGCCGCCGAAAGACACTGACGCTTCTGCCGTCGAGCGACTGGTGCAGTTCTGGAAGGCGTTCGGCGCCAGCGTCGAAATCATGTCGCCCGAGCATCACGACCTGGTTCTGGCCGTGACCAGCCACGTGCCGCACCTGATCGCCTACAACATCATCGGTACCGCGTTTGACCTTCGTCACGTGACCGAGTCGGAGATCCTGAAATACTCCGCCGGCGGTTTCCGCGACTTCACCCGCATCGCCGCGTCCGATCCGACGATGTGGCGCGACATCTTCATGAACAACAAGGACGCCGTGCTGGAAGTCCTCGGCCGTTTCAACGAAGACCTGTCGACGCTGACGCGCGCGGTACGCAACGGCGACGCCGAGACATTATTCAATGTCTTCGCCGAGCGGCGGGCGATCCGCCGCGGCATGATCCAGTTCAATCTGGATTCACCGGCGCCGGATTTCCGGACGGCGGATGCCAAGCCGAAGGCCGATCCGATACCGCGGCCCTACGCCGACGACTGAAGGCGGGATCAAGCGCCGGCGTGAGCCGCTAGCGCTCCATTCACGGCGTCGCGCAGCGTCGCCAGCGTGAATGGCTTGGTGATGACGTCATGGATCAGCGCCTCGAGATTGTGGGCGCGTTCCCGCTGATCGGCATAGCCGGTCATCATCAGGATCGTCAGCTTTGGAAAATCACGTGCCGTGGCCAGCGCCAGTGCAATGCCGTCCATCATCGGCATGCGCACGTCGGTGAGCAAAAGGTCGAACTTCCCCTCCTCCCGGGTCAGCATGTCGAGCGCTTCGCCGCCATCGCAGGCGGTTTTGACGTCGTGGCCCTCCATCGTCAGACCTCGCGCGCACAGCGCACGCAATGCTTCTTCGTCTTCGGCGATGAGAATGCGCGCCATGGTTCAATGAGCTCCGGCGATGATGTCGCGGCGGGTGACGAACCGTACCAATATGTCGTGGGCTTCCACCGGCGGCGAAGCGAGCCGGCTATGGAACGCGACCGCCTCTCCCGGCGACAGCGCGGGGCGCGGCGGCGGCGACGGTCCAGGAATAGACTTCCTGGCCGGACGCATTGCGTACCGCGAATTTCAGGCGCGGTACGTCTTCCATTTTACGGCTGTCGTTGACGATATTGCCTTCGACCACCAGAATCGGCACGCCGTCGTTCTGCTCCGTCGTGGTGCCGACGCCGTCGAACGCCATGCCGCGAAGATTCACATTCAGGCCTAGCATCGAATAGAACGAAGCGGTCTGCGGCATGACGCGCACGAACTCGTCGCGCCATCCGACCAGAAGTGCGTCGACAATCAGGAGCGCCAGCACGCCGCTTTGCAGACGCGACAGCGGCCAGCGCAAGAACCGGTTCCTGACGTCGCGTTTTTCCCGGCGCGCGGCGTAGGTCTCGATGTCTTCGGCGGGCTCAATCGTATCCTCGGCTTCGACTTCGATCGGCGGTTGGCCCTCATCGAGATCGGCCGGCACGATCGGCGGCGCATCGATTTCGGCGGCTGCGCTGGCTTCCTCGGTCACCGTTTCGGGCTCCGGCTCGGATGGGGACTCAGCCGGCGGCACATACGAGTTGCCATCTTCCGCTTGACGGATCGTGGATTCTTGCCACGACGCCTCGGCCGGAGCCGCTGTTGCCTCCTCAATGCCGACGTCGGCCATTGCCGCCATCTCGGGAACCGGTCCGAGGGCCTCGGCAGCCGCCAGCAGCTTGTCGGCATGGCTCGGCTCGGCCAGCCAGACCTTTTGGCAGCGGACACAGCGAACCCGGCGCCCGTCAGGTTGCAGAGTTGCAGCCTTAACGTCGTAGGATGTCGCGCAGGATGGACAAACGATCAACATCGGCGAATCAGTATCGCATCGCGTTCAGGGCGAACCTAACGGCCAATCCGTTAACGGATTGGAAACCAAGCCGGAGCCGCCCGCTCCGATGCTAAATTCGCCATCAGGGCGAATCAGACTGGTCCGGCGGACCCGATCGGGCCGCGCATGGGTGTTGCGGAGGGATCGCGTGATCCGATTCGAAAATGTCGGCTTGCGCTATGGTCCTGGCCCCGAGATCCTGCGCGATCTCAGCTTCCGGATCGATGCCCGCTCGTTCCAGTTCCTGACCGGACCGTCGGGCGCCGGAAAGACCTCCCTGCTGCGGATGCTGTTCCTGGCACTACGCCCAACCCGCGGCTTGATCACGATGTTCGATCAGGACACCGCGTCGCTGAGCAAGGACAGCCGCGCGACAATGCGCCGCCGCATCGGCCTCGTGTTTCAGGATTTTCGCCTGCTCGACCACATGAGCACTTACGAAAACGTCGCCCTGCCGTTGCGCGTTCTCGGCAAGGAGGAATCCGAATACCGGTCCGAGGTCGTGGAATTGCTGCACTGGGTCGGTCTCGGCGATCGAATCGGCGCGATGCCGCCGATTTTATCGGGCGGCGAGAAGCAACGCGCCGCAATCGCGCGGGCCGTGATCGCGCGACCGCAACTGCTGCTGGCCGACGAGCCGACCGGCAACGTCGACCCCAATCTCGGCCAGCGGCTGCTTCGACTGTTCATCGAGCTCAACAAATCAGGCACGTCGGTCGTGATCGCGACACACGATATTGCCTTGATGGATGAGTTCGATGCGCGCCGTCTGGTGCTGCACGATGGACGTTTGCATGTCTACGACTGAACCGGCTGCGATGCATGAACCGTGGGACGATCTCGACGCCGCCCCGGCGCTCGCGCGCGTGCCGCGCGGCACAAAGTCGATCGTCCCGAAAAGTTCGATTGCGGTGCGTTCACTCGCGGCCGTGGTTGCCATTATGACGTTTCTTGCTTCGCTGACGACGGGAGCCGCGATGCTGGTCGTCAGCACTGCAGGTACCTGGCAATCGGAAGTCGGCCGCGAGGTGACGGTCCAGGTTCGCCCTGCCCCCGGTCGCGACATCGAGGCGGACGTCATCAAGGCGGTGGCGCTGGTGCGCGCCGCGGACGGCGTCGCCGATGTCCAGCCTTACTCGAAGGCGCAATCCGAACAGCTCGTCGAGCCGTGGCTGGGCTCAGGGCTTCGCCTCGACGACCTGCCGATTCCGCGCCTGATCGTCGTCAAGCTCGTATCCGGCGCGACACCGAATTTTGCCACCGTGCGCACCGCCTTCGCGGCGCAGGTCCCGACTGCGACGCTCGACGATCACCGCGGCTGGGTCGAGCGCATGCGGACCATGGCTGGCACTGCGGTCATTGCCGGTCTTGCGGTACTCGGCCTCGTCCTTGCGGTCACCGTGCTGTCGGTGACATTTGCGACGCGCGGTGCCATGGCCATCAACCGGCCGATCGTCGAAGTGCTGCATTATGTCGGCGCAACCGACCGTTTTATTGCCGGACAGTTTCAGCACCATTTTCTTATGCTCGGGTTCAAGGGCGGCGCGATCGGCGGCGGCGCTGCGATTTTGCTGTTTGGCTGCATCGAGGCGGCGCGTGCCTGGCTTGCCGGCACCCCGCGCGGCGATGAAGCCGCCGCCCTGTTCGGCAGCCTGTCGATCGGGGTCGATGGCTACCTTGCCATTCTCGGTCAGATTGTAGTGATGGCCGTGGTGACAGCGCTGGTTTCCCGCTACACCGTAAGCCGAACGCTGGCGACGATAGATTGATCAACCGTGCACCAGTGTCCCGATTTCGAAGTTCGCATCGTCGTACGGCACCCCTCGTTTGCGAACTTCGAAATCGAAGGGACACTCGCAACGTATTAATTTAGTGTGGCTTTGGTTCAGAAGTCCGCATTTCGGACTCGCGGCAAGGATGATGCGGACTTCTGAACCGCCACACTCGGACGCGCAGGAATGTCGAGCCTCAGGGGTGCAGTCAGAACGCGGCGCATACAGTCGCTTGTGGTCAAGCTCGCTATGCTTGGCATTGTTGCACTCGTTCTCGGTTTCGGCGCGTTCGTCGTCTTCCTGCTGCCCGAAGAGCAGGTCCCGCTCGCGCAAAATGCCGATGGCATCGTGGTGCTGACCGGCGGAACATCGCGTGTCAACGACGCGCTGGAACTGCTTTCATCCGGGCGGGGCAAGCGGCTCCTCATCACCGGCGTCAATCCCGGCACGACGACGGGCGATATTGCCCACCAGACCGGCAACTACGAACGCCTGCTGGCCTGCTGCGTCGATCTGGATTATTCCGCGCTCAATACGCTCGGCAATGCGGTGCAATCGCGGATCTGGGCCAACAGCCACAATTTCCGTTCGCTGATCGTTGTGACGTCGGCCTATCACATGCCGCGGGCGCTGGCCGAGCTGGCCCATCAGCTTCCCGACGACACGCTCATTGCCTATCCTGTGGTATCGGATCGCCTGCGCGTCGAGCCCTGGTGGTCGAACGGCGACACCACAAAGCTCGTTCTGTCGGAGTATCTCAAATATCTTTTTGCCAAGGTGCGGATGCGGTTCGATACGCCGCCGACGGCAACGGGCTGCGCGTCGCCGACGCGCGCGGTTCATGATCTTCTGACAGGCTCGCCGTGTCCCAGTCATCGATCATCGCCCGCTCGATCCTGTTCAACTTCCTGTTCTATCTGAACCTGATCGTGCACATGATCGTGGCGCTGCCGACGCTCGTCCTGCCGCATCAGGTCCTGCGCGAATTCATCCGCTCGTACTGCCGGACCAGTCTTTGGCTGCTGCGCGTCATTTCCGGCATCGATGTCGAATGGCGCGATCTCGATAAAATTCCGGGTGGCGCCTGCATTATCGCCTGCAAGCATCAATCGCTGTGGGAGACGTTTGCGCTTTATGCCGTGCTGCGCGAGCCGATCTACATCCTCAAACGCGAGCTGATGTGGATTCCGCTGTTCGGCTGGTACACCTGGAAGGCGGGGCTTATTCCGGTTGACCGCAGCGCCGGATTGTCGGCGCTGTCGCGCATGACAGCGCGGGCACAAAAGGCGCTCGGTCTTGGCCGGCAGCTTGTCATTTTTCCCGAGGGAACAAGACGGCCGCCGGGCGCCGAGCCGATTTATAAGCCGGGTGTTGCATTTCTCTACAGCAAGGCCGGCGTGCCCTGCGTTCCGCTCGCGCTCAATTCCGGTCTGTTCTGGCCGCGTCGCTCGTTGCGCCGCCGCCCCGGCACTATTCTGGTGCAGGCGCTCGATCCAATTCCCGCTGGGCTGGACCGGAAGGCATTCTTCGCCCGCTTGCAAAACGATCTCGAAGCGGCAACCGCGCGTCTCGTTGCCGAATCAGGACCCGGCAGCGGCTGACGGCTCGGCTTCGTGGGCGCCTTTAAGGCGGTCGGCGATCAAATGCAGATCGGTCTCGCGATAGCCCAAGGCTTCGAGCGCGCGGACGGTTTCAATGACGTAGTCGCGATTGTTTCCGGAGCGGCCGTGACCTTGCCGCACATAGTGCACGCATTCCTCGACGTTGAGCCGGCCGGCATATTGCACATGGCCACGATCGACTATGTAGCAGAGCGCCCTGACCTGACGCTGCGTCTCGTCTTCGAGCTCGATCCGCCGCGTCGTTTCCAGATAGACGTTGGTGACCTGCTCACGCGCCCGCAGATAGGCAATCGTTGCTTCGCGCCTGGCGGCGGCGACCCGATAGGCGATACCGCGGCACATGCCGCCGCGATCGAGCCCCATCACCAGGCCGGGCCGCTCCGGTGTGCCCCGGTGAACGAATGAGTAGACACACAGCGAGCGGTGCATTCCGATGAGTTTCGCCGGTACCCGCTCAAGTACATCGAAATCCGGCCGCCACATCAGCGAGCCGTAGCCGAAGACCCAGAGATCGTCTTTGCCGTGTTTATCGGCCGGGTTCATCCGCCTCGTTGACTCCTGCTTTCAGTTCCGCTCGCCTAACAGGCCAGCCAGGACGGCACAATGGCAACAATTTTTGTCTTTGAAACGCCGCACTTGGCGGGCGAGAAAGGGCCATGGCGGGCGAATCTCCACTGGACATGATGCGGCCAAGGCAGCGGCCAACGCAGCGGGTGCCGCGCCAGCGATCTGCGCCGCGCCGCCGCCGCATCCTGCCGGTGGTTCTGTCCGTCCTCGTCCTGATTGCGCTTGCCGGCGGATGGTGCTGGCTTTGGTACTACGCCGCCGCGGAGGCGGACCGCACGCTCGCCGGCTGGGTGCAGCGGGAAGCCGCCGCCGGGCGGATCTACACGTGCGGCTCGCAGGATATCACCGGCTTTCCATTCCGCATCCAGGCACACTGCGTACAGGCGGGCGCGCAGATCAACAGCAACCAGCCGCCGTTCGCTGTTAATGCCAAAGACATCACCTTCACCGCGCAAGTCTTTAATCCGACCCTGTTGATTGCCCAGGTGACCGGCCCCCGACTCTTTCGGTCCCTGGCCAGCCGCCATCCTTTACTGCCGACTGGTCGAACGCGGCAATGAGCCTTCACGGCTTGCCGCCCGCCCCGGAAAGCGTGACCGTCGCAGTCGACAATCCACGCGTCGATCAGACGATCGACGCCAAACCCACGACCATTTTCACCGCTGACTCCGCGGAAGTCAGCACCAGCATTGTCGGCGGCTCCGTCAACAGCAATCCGGTCATCGAGACGCTGATCCGGTTTGCCGCGGCCACCGCGCCGACGGTGCATCCGTTGCTCGCCGCGCCGGTACAAGGCGACATCGACACCGAGTTCAAGGGTTTCAAGGATCTCGCGCCAAAGACCTGGGGGCAACGCTTCCGCGAGATGCAGGCGGCTGGCGGCAGCATCGAGATCAAGCGTCTGCGGATCGAACGCCCGGATTCGATCATCGTCGGCACCGGAACGCTCACGCTGAATGCCGATGGCAAGCTCGAAGGCCTGATCCGCGTCGCCATTTCCGGCGTGGAGAACATCGTCCCTCAGCTCGGAATAGATCGCGCGATCAGCCGCGGTATCGACCAGTTTGCCGGAAACAAGAGCGGCGGCCAGGGATTAGGCGCACTCGACCGGTTGATGCCGGGACTGGGTAACGCGGTGCGTGACACCGCAAACACCAGCATCATCGACAACCTGAACAAAATGGGCCAGCCCACTCAAATCGACAACAAGCCGGCCATCGTTCTGCCATTGCGCGTCTCGGACGGCTCGGTTTATCTTGGGATGATTCCGCTCGGCGAGCTGCCGCCGCTGTTCTAATTCAGCGTTTGCGGTCGGCGTGCCAACCGACCTTTGCGTCGGGCACGGCGTCGGTCGAGGCAAAATACGGTTTGATGTCGAGCAGCGGCGTGCCGTCGAGACAGTCGAGACCAATTACCGACAGATTGGCGCCGTCGATCCCAACGAGCCGCACCACGGATGCCGCGATTGGATTGGGCCGCACCGGCGAGCGCAACGCGAAGGTTCCGCGCTCCTCGGCGTAGTGACGCGGCGCCTGAACCACGAGATCGCGGCGCGCTTTGTCCATCCAGTACAACACCAGCACGTGGCTGACGGTTTCCAGGCCTTTGAGGCCGGCCGCCCAGCGGAGGTCGAGTTCGACGGTGCAGACGGCGTCGGACTCCCGTCCGTTCTTCGGACATTGCTCGCGGCTCTGCCACGGCGTGCGGATACGCCCAATGAAATAGAGCGACGCATCGAAGTGGTCAGGAAGATCGACGGCGAGTTCGCCTTCACGAAGGCCAAATGGATTGGGAGCGTTTTTTGCAGTTGTGGACATGCCCTAGGTTCGCACGCGCGGGCCAAACGCCGCTAGTTGGAAAACATCCGTGCCCGCTAGCCCTGAATTAACCGCCCCCGCCCTACATTGTGGCCCCAAGACTTGGGACATATCCCACCGTATTGCAATTTGTCACTTAATCGTATAAAGATATCTTTATATCTAATCCAAGGCTGAAGGCCCGACCGATCGTGGACAGTAACGCACTCTCATTTCCTGATCTCACCGCGATGCTCAAGGCTGCAGGTGAATCCACGCGGCTGCGTATTCTGGCGCTGCTGGCCGAAGCCGAACTGACCGTTTCCGACCTCACCGAAATCCTGCGGCAATCGCAACCGCGGTTGTCGCGCCACCTTCGCCTGCTCGCCGAGGCCGGACTGGTAGAGCGTTTCCGCGAGGGCTCCTGGGCCTTCTTCCGGATGGGCGAACACGGCAGCCCAGCCGACATCGCCCACGCCATGATCGCCAAGCTCAATGCCGATGATCCGGTGATTGCGCGCGATCGCGAACGGCTCGCCGCGGTGCGCACCGCGCGCGCCACCGCCGCGCAGAATTACTTCCGCAAGCACGCCGCCGAATGGGATCGCATCCGCAAGCTGCACATCGCCGATGCTGCGGTTGAAGAGGCGATTCGCACCGCGCTTGCCGACAAGCCGATCCGCGCCCTGCTCGATCTCGGCACCGGCACCGGTCGTATGCTGGAAATGTTTGCCGGCGACATCGAACGCGGCCTCGGCCTCGATCTATCGCTCGACATGCTGGCGCTGGCGCGGGCTAGGCTCGATCGCGCCGGCCTGAAGAATTGCAGCGTGCGGCAGGGCGACATCTATGACCTCGCGCTGCCGCCGGAATCGTTCGACGTCGTCATCATTCATCAGGTGCTGCACTTCCTCGACGACGGTCCGCGGGCGATCCGCGAAGCGGTGCGCGTGCTGCGCCCCGGCGGCCGATTGCTCGTCATCGATTTTGCGCCACACGACCTCGAATTCCTGCGCGAGGAGCACGCCCACCGCCGGCTCGGCTTTGCGCCGGAGATCGTGACGCAATGGCTGGAAGCCGCCGGTCTCGACATCGTACGCCAGCAGACGTTGCCGCCGGGCCCCCATGGCAAGATCGCCGTGTCGCTCTGGCTGGCGCGCGATCCGCGCATGATGCTGGCGGCACCGCAGACGCGCGAGGTGGCGTAATGAGTGCACCCATTCGCGTCTCTTTCGAGTTTTTTCCGCCAAAGACCGCCGAGATGGAACAGTCGCTGTGGGAAGCGATCAGCCGGCTCGCGCCACTGCACCCTAATTTCGTTTCGGTCACCTACGGCGCCGGCGGCTCAACGCGTGAGCGCACCCACGCCACGGTCAAACGCATCCTCGCCGAAACCATGCTCACGCCGGCAGCGCACCTCACCTGTGTCGGCGCCACGCGCGACGACGTCGATGCGGTGGTTCGCGGCTACGCGGGTGCCGGCGTGCGCCACATCGTGGCGCTGCGCGGCGATCCGCCCGACGGCGCGGGCCAGCGCTATGCGCCGCATCCCGGCGGCTACAGCAACGCCGCCGACCTCGTCGCCGGCATCAAGCGCATTGCCGATATTGAAGTGTCAGTCTCGGCCTATCCGGAAAAGCATCCTGACAGCGCCTCGGTCAATGCCGATATCGACATGCTCAAGGCCAAGGTCGACGCCGGCGCAACGCGCGCCATCACGCAGTTCTTCTTCGAGAACGATCTGTATTTCCGCTATCTCGACCGTGTGCGCGCAAGCGGTATCGATATCCCGATCGTGCCCGGCATTCTGCCGGTGCAGAACTTCAAGACCACAAGGACATTCGCCGCCCACTGCGGCGCTTCGATCCCGCCCTGGCTTGCCGATCGTTTCGACGGCCTCGATGACGATGCCGCGACCCGCAAGCTGATCGCCGCATCCGTCGCTGCGGAACAGGTGCTCGATCTGGTCGATAACGACGTCACCGACTTTCATTTTTACACTATGAACCGCGCCGATCTTGTGTACGCGGTATGCCACCTGCTCGGCGTGCGGCCGAGCCGGGAACCCGGCGCAGACGCTCCGTTGCAGCCGGAAAAGGAGCGCGCGTAGTTCCATGCGTAAGTCAGCGTCAGTCGCCGAAACAACACTGCGCCAGCTCGCTGCCGAGCGCATTCTCGTGCTCGACGGCGCCATGGGCACGATGATCCAGGCGCTGAGCCTCGACGAGCAGGGCTTTCGCGGCGCGCGTTTCGATGCCTGGAATCGTGAAGTGCGCGGCAACAACGACTTACTGATTCTTACCCGGCCGGATGCCATCCGCGCCATCCACCTCGCCTATTTCCGCGCCGGCGCCGACATCGTTTCGACCAATACGTTCTCCTCGACCGCCATCGCCCAGGCCGACTACGGCATGTCGGAGATTACCTACGAATTGAATCTCGAAGGCGCCAGATTGGCGCGCGAGGCTGCACGTCAGGCCCAGGACGAGGATGGCAAGCCGCGCTTCGTCGCCGGCGCCATCGGACCGACCAATCGCACAGCATCGATCTCGCCGGACGTGCTCAATCCAAGCTTCCGCTCCGTCACCTTCGACGAATTGCGCATTGCCTACACGGAGCAGATCCGCAGCCTGCTCGACGGCGGCGTCGATACGCTGCTGATCGAGACGATTTTCGATACGCTCAACGCCAAGGCGGCGATCTTTGCCGCTGCCGAGGAACTGGATTCGCGCGGCATCGATGTGCCGCTGATGCTTTCCGGCACCATCACCGACCGTTCCGGGCGGTTGCTCTCCGGCCAGACACCGGAAGCATTCTGGAATTCGATAGGCCACGCTGCGCCGTTGTCCGTTGGACTTAACTGCGCACTCGGCGCCAGGGAAATGCGCGCGCACATCGCCGAGCTGGGCCGTGTCGCCGATACGCTGATCTGCGCCTACCCAAATGCCGGATTGCCGAACGAGTTCGGGCATTACGACGAAAGCCCGGAGATGATGGCGGCGCAGATCGGCGAGTTCGCCGATGCGGGCCTTGTCAACATCGCCGGCGGCTGCTGCGGCACCACGCCGGACCATATCCGCGCCATCGCCAAGGCTGTTGCCGGAAAGAGGCCGCGCGCTATTCCGGAAATTACGCCGCGGCTGCGGCTCTCAGGTCTTGAGGCCTTCACGCTGACTCCCGAGATCCCGTTCGTGAATATCGGCGAACGCACCAACGTCACCGGCTCGGCGCGCTTCCGCAAGCTGATCACCGCCGGTGATTACACCGCGGCTCTCGCGGTCGCACGCGATCAGGTCGAGAACGGCGCGCAGATCATTGACGTCAACATGGACGAAGGCCTGCTCGATTCCGAAACGGCCATGACCACGTTCCTCAACCTGATCGCCGCCGAGCCCGATATCGCCCGCGTGCCGATCATGATCGATTCATCGAAGTTCTCGGTGATCGAGGCCGGCCTGAAATGCGCGCAAGGCAAATGCGTGGTCAACTCGATTTCAATGAAGGAAGGCGAGGCGGCGTTTATCGAACACGCCAAACTGGTGCGCCGCTATGGCGCGGCCGTCGTCGTCATGGCGTTCGATGAAACCGGACAAGCAGACACTCTTCAGCGCAAGACCCGCATCGCTGCGCGCGCCTACGACATCCTGGTCAATCAGGTCGGGTTCCCGCCGCAGGACATTATCATCGATCCAAATATCTTTGCCGTCGCTACCGGCATGGAAGAACACAATGGTTACGGTGTCGCCTTCATCGAGGCGGCACGGTGGCTGCGCGAAAATCTGCCACACGTCCACGTCTCCGGCGGCGTTTCCAATCTGTCGTTCTCATTCCGCGGCAATGAGCCGGTGCGCGAGGCGATGCACTCGGTTTTCCTCTATCACGCAATCAAAGCCGGCATGGACATGGGCATCGTCAATGCCGGCCAGATGGCCGTGTACGACGATCTCAATCCTGAGCTGCGCGAGGCCTGCGAAGACGTTGTGCTCAACCGCCGGGACGACGCGGCGGACCGGCTTCTCGCGCTTGCCGAAAGCCATCGCGGCCACGGCATGGAAAAGAAGGAAGCCGATCTGGCCTGGCGCGAAATGCCGGTCGAGAAGCGGCTCTCGCACGCGCTGGTCCACGGCATCACCGACTTCATCGAGGCTGACGTCGAAGAAGCGCGCCGCAACGCCCCTCGCCCAATCGCTGTAATCGAAGGACCGCTGATGGACGGCATGAATGTCGTCGGCGACCTGTTCGGCTCGGGAAAGATGTTCCTGCCGCAGGTCGTGAAGTCGGCGCGGGTGATGAAGCAAGCCGTGGCCCATCTCATGCCCTACATGGAGCAGGAAAAAGACGGCCGCGCGCACTCGTCGTCGAACGGCAAGATCGTGCTCGCTACCGTCAAGGGCGATGTGCACGACATCGGCAAGAACATCGTCGGCGTCGTGCTCCAGTGCAACAATTACGACGTGATCGACCTCGGCGTGATGGTGCCGGCGGAAAAAATCCTCAAAGTCGCTGTCGAGGAACAGGCCGATATTATCGGCCTCTCCGGCCTGATCACGCCCTCTCTTGATGAGATGTGCCACGTCGCCGCCGAGATGGAGCGCGAGGGCTTTCACGTACCACTGCTGATCGGCGGAGCCACCACAAGCCGCGTCCACACCGCCGTGAAAATCCACCCCAACTATCGGCGTGGCCAGACGGTCTATGTTAACGATGCAAGCCGCGCCGTCGGCGTCGTCGCTTCGCTGCTGTCGCGCGAGACGCGCGAGCGCACCATCACCGACACCCGCGCGGAATACGCTCGCATCGCCAGTGCGCATGCACGCAGCCAGGACAACAAACAGCGGCTGTCGCTCGCCGATGCACGCGCCAACGCGCTGAAGCTGAACTGGTCCGGGGACTACAAGCCGCCGGTGCCGCCGAAGCTCGGAACCTTCAAGGCTGAGGACATTCCGATCGCAGAGCTCATCGACACCATCGACTGGACACCGTTCTTCGCCACCTGGGAGCTCAACGGCAAATATCCGGCGATTCTCGACGACGCCACGGTTGGCAATGCCGCGCGCAGCCTGTTCGACGACGCTCAGGCCATGCTCAAGCAGATTGCGAATGAACGATGGTTCAAAGCCAGCGCGGTGTTCGGACTGTGGCCGGCCAACAGCGAAGGCGACGACATTCTGGTCTTTGCCGATGAAGCCCGGGTGAAGCCGATTGCCAAACTGCATACGCTCCGCCAGCAGCTCGCCCGCCGCGAAGGCCGCGCCAACGTCGCACTCGCCGATTTCATCGCGCCGCGCGCCAGCGGACTCGCTGATTACATTGGCGCCTTCGCTGTCACCGCCGGCATTGGCGAGCAGGCCGTGGTCGATCGCTTCAAGCACGCCAACGACGACTACTCGGCGATCCTTGCCAAGGCGCTGGCCGACCGTCTCGCCGAAGTCCGCGGCCGAGCGGCTGCATCAGCGTATCCGCAAGAAATTCTGGGCCTATGCGGCCGACGAAGCTCTAAGCAGCCGCGACCTGATCGCCGAAGGGTATCGCGGTATCCGCCCGGCACCCGGCTATCCGGCGCAGCCCGATCACACCGAGAAGGCCACACTGTTCAAGCTGCTCGACGGTGAAAACAGTATCGGCGTGAAGCTCACCGAAAGCTTTGCGATGTGGCCGGGAGCGTCGGTAAGCGGGCTCTATTTCAGCCACCCGGAGAGCTATTACTTCGGCGTCGGCAAGATCGAGCGCGACCAGGTCGAGGACTATGCCGCGCGCAAGGGTATGACGCTTAACGAGATGGAGCGCTGGCTCGCGCCGATCCTGAATTACGATCCGCTGGCTGCGGCGCGGACTGCGGCGGCATAAGCGGCAAAGACACAGGGTGACGGAGATTCACGATGGCTCGATTGCTTGTAATGTATAAAACGCCGAAAGATCCGGCCGCATTCAACAGACACTATTTCGACAAGCACGTTCCGCTGGCCAACACCATTCCCGGGCTCAGAAAATACGAAGTCAGCAACGGGCCGATCGCCACACCGGCCGGCCCGTCGGGAATTCATCTGGTCGCCATCCTGCATTTCGACGACATGGCGGCGATCCAGCGCGCCTTTGCCAGCCCGGAAGGCCAGGCCGCGGCGGCTGACGTGCAGACTTTCGCCACTGGCGGTGTCGACATGTATCTGTTCGACGACAAGGAAGTTTGACGCACAAAAGAGACCGCGGCTGACGCCACTTGGTCAGTTCTTTTCGATAACTCTCTCGACAAACAGCGCGGCTTCCAGCGTGGTCCGGTCGCGGCCAAAGCGGCCGACGACCTGCATACCGAGCGGCAGTCCGTTATCGCTCACTCCAGGAACGTTGATGCATGGCGCGCCCGTCAGCGTCCATAGCCGATTGAACATCGCATTACCGGTGGTGGCGAAGCCATGCGGCGCCGCGCCAGGCGCAGACGGCGTGAGCACGACGTCGTACTCGGCCATGCAATCGGCAAGCACTTGCCGGCCGCGGCTCGCGGTACGCCGAGCTGCATCGTAGTCGTCGGCGGAAATCCGGTTGCCCGTTTCGAGCGCCGCGCGCAATCGCGGATCGATCTTGTCGCGATGGCGGTCATACTCGAACGCCAGCGAGCGCGCGGTTTCGTAGTCCTGAATGACGAATTGCGCGGCGTAGGCCTGCTCGAGGATTGGAGGCAGCGTGAGATCAGAGACTTTTGCACCCGCCGCCTCGGCAGCGCGCGCGGTGGTCTCCAGCGCATTCTGAATCGCTGGACTTGCTTCGTTCCAGAGATGGGTACGGGTGAGAGCAATTCGCGGCGGCGCCGGCGTCTTGCCGTCGACACGCAGATCGCGCCCGGTGACGGCCGCTGCCGTGAATGCGACATCGGCTACGCCCGCGCCAAACACACCGGCGGTGTCGAGATGCCAGGACACGTCTTTTACACCGACCAGTGGAATCAGCCGGTACGACGGCTTGAACCCGGCCACCCCGCAGAACGATGCCGGCCGGATCACTGAGCCCGCGGTCTGGGTGCCGAATGTAATCGGCACCATCCCCGCCGCAATCGCAGCACACGAGCCGGACGATGAGCCGCCCGGGGTGTGTTCGAGATTGTGCGGATTGCGCGTGACCGACGGCACCAGTGAGGCAAATTCCGTCGTTACCGTCTTGCCGATAACGATGCCGCCGGCCTGGCGCGTCATGACCACAGCCGTTGCGTCGGCGCGCGGCCGATTGCCGGCGTAGATCGGCGAACCGTACTGCGTCGGAAACTCTGCCGTATCGTAGATATCCTTGAACGCAACCGGCAGGCCGCGAAGCGGCAGGGAGACAAGCCTTTTATCCTCGGCCGTATGCCGCGCCTTTTCGAGATCGAGCGCGGCGAAGGCATGGACCTCGCCCTCACGCGCGGCGATCGCCTCCGCGCACGTCTCGACGACGGCGCGGGGCGTGAGCTCTCCGGTTGCAATGCGGCGGGCGAGATCAAGCGCTGACAGCATCAGGTCCGCTCGATCAGGCCGGCGATACCTGCGGCGACGCGGCGCAGGTATGGAAAGGCAATGAACGCAGTCGTCGCGCCAACCGGCCATCCGATGATGAAAGCGGAAAGCCAGCGCTGAACAAAATCGGCGCGAAAGCCGATATTCGAGAACGTCACCACGCTGCTGACAACGAAAATCACAAAGCCGGTCGCGAGAACCGGAAAAATAAACTTGGCCTTGTCTTCCATGGTCCCCGGACCTTCCGCCCGAAGCGATCTGGCCCAAAACGCGACGCCGGATCAAGGGGTATGGTTAATGCACTCCTTACTTTTGCTCGCAGCATGCTTGAACGGTCCTTAAAGAAATTCCTCGCATTGTTCGGGTATGACGCGTGGAGTTCGCCGGTCCTTTATCAGCTCCGCCATCCTCGTCGCGCTTATCGTTCTCGCCGGTTGCAGTCATTACATGATGGCCGAGCGCGAGCCGTGGCGCCGCGATGCGGAGTCTGCCTGCCTGAATTCGGGTGCGGCGAAGGAGTCACCCTCGCGTGTGCGGATTGCTTCGATTGACGGGCCCGGCGCCTGCGGCATTTCCTATCCGCTGAAAATTTCGTCGCTCGGCGACGGCGGTCCGCTCGGTTACAGCGATGAAGCGCTGACTCCGCCGGGCTCGATCCCGAACGCCTCGTCGTCGAATTCATCGATGCCGCAGCATTGGCCGATCGCCCAGCCAAGCAATGTTCAAACGGGCGCCGTCCAGTCGAACGCATTGCCGCCGCTGCAATCGTCACAATCGCCCTACGGGGCGCCGCCGGCGCAAAGCTATTCGCCGCCTCCGCCGCAGCCGCAATACAATCAGTCCCAATACAGCCAGCCTCCTTATGCCCAGCCGCAATACGGAGCCCAGCCCGGCGCGCCTTTGTCGCTTCGCGCCCCCGGCGTGCCGGAGCCGACTGAGCAGGATGTCGAAGAGCCGCCCGGTGCGCTGTCCTATCCGCCGAATTATTCGCCGCGCCCGCAACCGCCGTCCGTCGCAGAGCCGGTCCCGCCGCTAGGGCCGGCGCGCGATCCGACGATGACGGCCGGCGGACAGGTCGACGTGAAACCGGCAGCGACACTTGCCTGTCCGATCGTGTCCGCACTCGACCAGTGGATCAACGGTTCGGTGCAGCCGGCAGCCTTGCGCTGGTTCCGCCAGCCGGTGGTCGAGATCAAACAAATCTCCGCCTATTCATGCCGCGGCATGAATGGCGATCCCAACGCGCATATTTCCGAACACGCTTTCGGCAATGCGCTCGATGTCGCGGAATTCACCCTTGCCGACGGCCACAAGGTCTCGGTGCAATACGGCTGGCACGGCACGCCGGAAGAACAGGCGTTCCTGCACGACGTACAGGCCTTCGCGTGCGATCAATTCACGACAGTGCTGGCGCCCGGCGCGAACGTCTATCACTACAATCACATTCACGTCGACCTGATGCGGCACTACAACGGCCGCCACATCTGCGAGCCGTCAGCGATCTCAGGCCAGGTCGCCTTCGAACGGGCGCGGGCGCAATACGCGGCCAAACACGGCGATCCCGGCATCACCGGCGCGCTCGGCAAGAGGATCCGGAATATCCTGGGGTATTCCGCCGAGGATACCGACAAACGCCCCGACGCCGTGGCCGGCGACGACTGATATCGGTCAAACCAGCATCCGCAGCACGGGCTTGATTGTCTTTCCGCTGTTGGATTCTTCCGCCGCCCGGTTGATGTCGGCGAGATCGTAGAACGTAATCATCTTCTCGATCGGAAACTTCTTTTCCACGATCAGATCGACCAGCCGCGGGATGAATTCCTGCGGGATGCTGTCGCCCTGCACGACGCCACGGACCGAACGGCCCTGTTGGAGAAACGGCATTTCGAACGACGCGTCGGTGCCGCGCCGCGCGCTGCCGAGGAGTGCGCAGGTTCCTGCCATGATCAGGCAATCGATGGCTTCACGTAAAACCGCGGCTCCGCCGTCGCCTCCACGGTGTAGCGTGCGCCACCGCCGGTGAGCTTACGAATCTCTGCGACGACATCGTCGCAGGCCCTGTGATTGATGACGTGCGTGGCGCCGAGTTCACGGGCGAGCGCCAGCCTGTGATCGTGAATATCGACGGCAATAATCGGATCGCAGCCCGCGATTTTAGCCGCCGCCAATGCGGACAACCCCACCGCACCGACGCCGAACACGACGATGCTTTCGCCGGGCCCCGGCTTCAAGGCATTGAGCACCGCGCCTGCGCCGGTCTGGCCGCTGCACGCGAGCGGCGCCAGCAGTTCGAGCGGCGCATCCTTGCGCACCTTGACGGCGTAACGCTCCTGGGTGATGGCAAATGTCGAGAACGATGATTGCTGAAAATAGGCGCTGTAGACCGGCGCGCCGTTCTTCGACAGCAACGTTGAGCCGTCGGCGCGGGTCCCGTTCGATTTCAGGCCGCGGCTGTTCAAACAATAATTCATCCGGCTCTGCCGGCAGTTCGCACAGGCGCCGCACCACGGATAGGACATCACCACATGATCGCCCGGTATGAGTGTCCGCACCGCGCTGCCGATCGCGTGGATCACGCCAGCGCCTTCATGGCCATAGACCGCCGGATAGGGACTGACAAAATAGCCGTCGCGGCCGTGCTGATCGGTCTGACACATACCGCTGGCGACGACACGAACGACCACCTCGTCCGGGCGCGGTTCACAGAGCTCGAAGGTATCAATGACAAAAGGTCCGGACTTTTCGCGGACCACGGCGGCTGTGATTTGCATGGCTTCGGTCTGAACGGCTTGGGTCTGACTGGCTTGGCTCAGGGGCCATTGTGAAAACGGCCCGGAGCTTCGTCAATCGCCACCCGTCAATTCCTTTTACCGGCCTGCATCTGTTGCAGCACCGCGGCGGTCGGCCAGCAATCGACCTTCAGGCCGTTGCGCTTCTGATAGTCGCCAAGCGCTGCGCGCGTCAGCATGCCGGCCTTGCCGTCGATCTTGTCGTGATAGTAGCCACGCTCGGTCAGGATCTGCTGCATGCGGTCAAGATCGCTGGTCGGCAGTTGTGCGACCTTGCCCCAGGGCGTCTCAAACGGCCGCGGATCGGCGATGCGATCCGCGAGGTGACCGACAAAGAGCACGTAGAGATCGGAGAAATTGTATTGCTTGATCGCGAAGTAGTTGGCTGTCGCGAGGAACGACGGGCCATAAAGCCCGGCCGGCTGCACCAGCGAAGCATCCGTCGCGCGATCCTCCGGCGATACCTTCCTGCCATAGGCCGGCACGTAGCCGCGCTTGAGCCATTCGCTGATCGGAAACTTGTTGTCCGGAATACCGATCGTGCAGTCGACGTCGGCCGGCGGGTGTACTTCGTAAGCCCAGGTCAGTCCGCGCTGCCAGCCCTCGCCGACAAGCTGCTTGGCGGTTGAAGCCAGTGCGTCCGGCACCGAATTCCAGATATCGGCGCGGCCATCGCCGTCAAAATCGACGGCATATTTGAAGTAATCCGACGGCATAAATTGCGTCAGCCCCATCGCGCCGGCCCAGGAGCTCTTCATGTCGGCAAGCGAGATCTGCTTGTCGTCGATGATTTTCAGCGCGTCGAGGAATTCCTCGGTGAATTTCTCCTTGCGCTTGCCGAGATAAGCCTGCGTCGCCAGCACACGAATGGCGCTACGCTTGTCGACCGAGCGTCCGTAGTCGGTTTCGCGGCCGAATATCGCCAGCACGATATTGCCGGGCACGCCGAATTGCCGTTCGACCGCAGCCAGCACGTCGCGGTACTGCGCCGCAAGCTTGCGGCCTTGCACCGCAAGCTGCTCGATCGCCGGCTCCTTGATGTAGTCAGCCGGCGTCAGCACGAACTCGGGCTGCGCGCCGGACGGCTTTTCCGGACGGCCCGGTAGCACCAGTTCAGGCAATGTCAGATCGGGCTCAAGGCCGTGGGTCGCAGCATCGAAGGTCGCGCGCGAGACGCCGAGCTGCTGCGCTTGCGGCCACAACGATTGCAGCCACGCCTGGAATGCAGGATCGGCGAAAGCAGCGTTTCCCCAGACCATCGCACCGAACAAGCCGGCGCACAGCGCGGCAACAACTCTCATCGCACCGCCACGATGAACAGGCGCGGAAAGCGCAGCAGCACCTTGCCGTCGAACCGTGGCTTGTAGGCGCCGACGATCTTCCTGGTGTAGGCGGCCAGGAATTTTTCGCGATCGGCCTCGCTCAGCGGTGACAGGAACGGCTGCAGCGACGAACCCTTGAACCATTCGGTGATCGCCTGCGGACTCGCCATGACGTGATTGTAGACGGTGTGCCAGATGTCGATGTGGCTGCAGGTGGACTTGAGCAGATCGTAATAGGCCTCCGGCGGCGGCAGGTCGTCCCGCGCCGCTTCCTTTATCTCCGGCTCGTCTGCCCAAGGCCCTTCCTCGCCGACCTCACGCTGGAAAACCAGCGCCGGCTCCCGCGTGTTGTCGGGCATCTGCACCGCGAGCACGCCACCCTTGGGCAGCGCCTCCAGGAGCCGCCGCATGACACCGGTGTGATCCGGCAGCCACTGCATGACGGCGTTGGAGAACAACAGGTCGGTGTGCGCTTCGGGCGACCAGGTCGTGATATCGGCCTGGAAGAACTTGTGCTTCGGCAGGCGCTTGCGCGCTTTGTCCAGCATGTCGGGTGAGGAATCCATCCCGACCACCTCGGAATCCGGGTAGCGGGCGACCAGAAGCTCGGTTGAATTGCCCGGTCCGCAGCCGAGATCGACGACGTGCTTCGGCTTCTGCAACGGTACTTGCGCCAGCAGGTCGCGTGGCGGCCAGGTCCGTTCGTCCTCGAACTTCAGGTATTGCTGTGCGCTCCAGTCTTCCATCGCCTGCGATGCCTCGGGAATCGGTTGGAAAACCCGATCCATAGCATCGCGCCGAAGCCGCGTCTCGGCGACTTCGGCATAGCGTCGTCAGGTTCCCGCGGCGTGCGGCGTTGCCACGACGGCGTCGTCGGTCGCGACCGACGCATGATGATCCGCCGCGAAGATAATATAGACCGCCGGGACGACGAACAGTGTGAACAGCGTACCGATCGATAGACCCGACGCAATTACCACGCCCAACTGGAAGCGTGACACGGCGCCCGCGCCAGTTGCGGTGATCAGCGGCACGACGCCGAGCACCATCGCGGCGGTGGTCATCAGGATCGGGCGCAGCCGGATGCCGGCGGCCTGTTCGATCGCCTCGCGCTTGCTCAGCCCCTGTTCCTGCTGCAGGTGGTTGGCGAACTGCACGATCAGGATGCCGTGCTTGCTGATCAGCCCGATGAGGGTAACCAACCCGACCTTGGTGTAGATGTTCAGCGACATACCGCCGAAGCCAAGAGCGACAAAGGCCAGCGCGCCGGCGATCGACATCGGCACCGACACCAGGATGATGCAGGGATCGCGGAAGCTCTCGAACAACGCGGCCAGCACCAGGAAAATCATGATCACCGCAAAAGAGATCGTGATGATGAAGCCGCCGCTTTCCTGAATGTATTGCCGGCTCAAGCCTGAATAATCGACCGAGTAGCCTTCCGGCAGCGTCCGCGTTGCAAGGTCTTGCAGATATTGCAACGC
Organism: uncultured Alphaproteobacteria bacterium; assembly: GCA_963739945.1. Classification (GTDB taxonomy): domain Bacteria; phylum Pseudomonadota; class Alphaproteobacteria; order Rhizobiales; family Xanthobacteraceae; genus BOG-931. The sequence goes on from CAVUCN010000016.1 coordinate 168,968, forward strand.
GGTGCCCTGCGCCACGCCGGGCATGGCGACACCCTGGATCGTCGCGCTGTTGAGCTGCTGGAAGTGATTAAGCGCTTCCGGCACGGTCTTGGTGGAGATGACTGGCGACGGTTGAGAGCGGCACCAGCGATCCGTCGGATGCCTTGATGTAATAGTCGAGCAGTTGCTGCGGATTGAGCCGGAAACGCTGCTGCACCTGGGGAATGACTTTGTAGGAGCGACCGCTCAAGCCGAAGTAATTGACATAGCCACCGCTGAGCAGGGCCGACAGCGAGCTGCCGACATCGCTCATCCTCAAACCGAGTTGCGCGGTCTTGTCGCGATCGATGGTTACCACTGATTGCGGATTGTCGAATTTCAGATCGCTGTCGAGAAAGATGAACATGCCGCTCCGCTGCGCTTCCTGCAAGAAGGCCTGCGACACCGTATTCAGCCGTTCGTACGGATCGGTGGTAACGAGCACGAACTGCACCGGCAAACCGAAGGCGCCGGGTAGCGCCGGCGGCTGAAACGCCGCGACCCGAAGGCCCGCGATCTTTCCTGTCTCTTGCTGCACTACCGGCTGCAGCTCATTGGTCGTTTTGCTGCGCTGGTCCCAAGGCTTGAATACCATGCCGCCGAGCATCTGACCGGGGATGTCGAGCTGGAAGACATGCTCCGTCTCCGGGTGCGACGCGAAGACATCGTAAATCTGCTTCGAATAAAGCTCGCGCTGCTGCAGCGTCGCGTTCGGCGCCGCATTCGATGATGTGATGATAACGCCCTGGTCTTCGGTAGGCGCAAGCTCGACCGTGGCACTGTTGTAGAGAAAATAATTGCTGACCAGCACGATGGCGGCAAACACCAGCGTCACGGGTAATGTATTCAAGCTGCCGTGTAGCCAGCGCTCATAGCCGCCGCGCAGGCGATGAAATTGGCGGTCGATGAAGGCCGGTGAGCCGCGCTTCCCAGCCGCGATGATCCGGATCGGGCGCCTTGAGCAGCCGCGAGCACAGCATCGGCGACAGCGTCAGAGCGACGACGCCGGATATGGTCACCGCTCCGATCAGCGCGAAGGCAAACTCCGAGAACAGTGCTCCGGTCAAGCCGCCCTGGAAGCCGATCGGCACGTAGACTGCCGCCAGCACCACCGTCATGGCGATGATCGGGCTGCCGAGCTCGCGCGCCGCCTGGATCGCGGCCGGCATCGGCGCCATGCCCTCCTCAAGATGGCGGCTGACGTTCTCGACCACGATGATGGCGTCGTCGACGACGAGACCGATCCCAAGCACCAGCGCCAGCAGCGTCAGCAGATTGATCGAGAAGCCGAGAGCCACCAGCACGATCAACGTGCCGACCAGGGACAGCGGAATAGCAACGGTCGGAATAAGTGCCGAGCGGAGCGAACCGAGGAACAGGAAGACGACTACCGTCACGATGATGAGGGCTTCGGTAAGACTGCGAATCACCTCGTAGATGGCGCTGTGCACGAATTCGGTGGAGTCGTAGACGATCTCGCCGTTGAGCCCGTGCGGAAGCAACGCCTGGATCTCGGGGAACACCTTGTTCACACCGGCGACGGCGTCGAGCAGATTGGCCGACGGCGCCACCGCGATGCCGATATAGACCGCCTGCTTGCCGTCGAATCCGACTTCGGATTCGTAGTCCTCCGCTCCAAGCGTGACATTGGCGACGTCTTGCAAGCGCACGACGGCGCCGCCGCTTTGTTTGATCACCAGATTACGGAATTCCTCGGCGGAGTGAAGGCTGGTCGATGCAGTCAGATTGATCTGCACCATCTGGCCTTTGGTATTGCCGATCCCCGAAATGTAGTCGTTCGCGGTCAGCGCCGCGCTCACGTCAGCCGCGGTCAGGCCGAAGGCCGCGAGTTTTTGCGGGTCGAGCCAGGCGCGCAGCGCGAACACTTTTGGGCCGAGCAACTCGGCGGTCTGCACGCCTTCCACGGCCTGGAGCTTTGGCTGCACCACGCGGGTCAGGTAATCGGTGATCTGGTTCGCCGCCAAGGTGTCGCTGTTGAAGCCGATATACATCGCGTCGAAGGTCTGACCGATCTTTACGACCAGCGTCGGCTGCAATGTGCCGACCGGCAGCTGGTTGAGTACCGACTGGATTTTGGTGTTGATCTCGGTCAGCGCTTTGTCGGCATCGTAGTTGAGTTCGCAACGTTACAGTGATGGTGCTGGTGCTGCTCTGGCTCCCCGAATTCATATAGTCGATGCCGTTGGCCTGGGCGATGGCATTTTCCAGCGGCGTTGTGATGAAGCCCGCAACCACGTCCGGATCGGCGCCGTAATAGATCGTGGTGACGGTGACGACGGCGTTTTCGGTGCGCGGATATTGTAAAATCGGCAGCACGAAATAAGCGCGCACACCGAGCACCAGGATCAACAGACTCACGACCGATGCGAGCACCGGCCGGCGGATGAAGATATCGGTAAATTGCATAATGGAGCCTAGCGATCGAGTGGAACGTTCGGCGACGCATCCGCCGTCGGCTGAATTGAATTGTCGATCAACACGGTCGTTCCGTTATGCAGCTTGATCTGGCCGGACGTAACGACCGTCTCGCCTTCGTTGACGCCCTTGAGAATCGCGACCTGATCGCCGCGCGTCGCTCCGGTCGTGACAAAGTTTTGCCGCGCTACAAGCTGCGGCTTCCCGCCCGGGTCATTGCCCTTCTCATCGACGATAAAAACGGTGTTGCCATAAGGGTTGTATGTGATCGCGGTCTGCGGCAGCGTGACATAATTCTGCGGCGCGTCGGTCGAGATATCGATCGTCGCGTACATGCCGGGAAGGAGCTTATGGTCGGGGTTTTTCAATGTGGCGCGCACCTGCACGTTACGCGTCGAGGTATCCACTTTCGGATTGATCGCCGAAATTTCGCCCGCAAAGGTCTGGCCCTTGAACGCGTCGATCTTCACGGCAACTGACTGACCGAGCTTGAGTTGAGCGACCGACTGCTGCGGCACGAAGAAATCCACAAAGATCGGATCAAGCGCCTGCAGCGTCACGATGACCGTGCCGGCGGCGAGATACTGACCGAGATCGACCGCGCGGATGCCGAGATGTCCGGCAAATGGCGCCTTGAGTGCCTTTTTGTCGAGGATCGCCTGCTGCTGTGCAACTTGCGCCTGCGCGTTTTTCAGGTTGGCGGCGTCGGTATCGATGGTTGCCTGGCTGACCGCCTGAAGCTTGAACTGCTTTTGGTCGCGATCGTAGGTGATCTGGTTGAGCTCGGCAGTCGCCTTCAACGAGTTCGAGCTTGGCTTGATCGTCATCGGACCGCAGTTTCAACAGCAATACGCCTTCGTTGACGTCATCGCCGGAATTGAACGAGATCGTGTCGACCACGCCGGACACCTCCAGCGACAGGTCCGCACCCTTGACCGCGCGCAGGCTGCCGACTGATTCGATGTTCGGCTGCCATTCGCTGTTGCTGGCCTTCAGCGCGGTCACCGTCTGCGGCGGCTGCGCCATCGAGCTCATGAACTTCTTGATCATCATCCCCTTGAACGCCTGAAATCCGAAGATTCCGCCGAACACGACGACGACCGCGATCAGCATAATCACCATGCGTTTTTTCATTGTGCGATTTCCTGTGCTGCCCGCGTGCCAGGCACGGTGTCGGGCGCAGCGACGTGATCGTCGCTATCGTCTTTGCTGTAAGGATTGGGGGCTACGTCGATGCGATTCCACCAGCCACCGCCGAGCGCCTGAAACAGCGCCGCAGTATCGGCAAGGCGCGCGGCCTGCGCCTGCACCACGGCGAGGCGCGCCTGCGCATAGCTGCGCTGGGCGTTGAGCAGAATCACGTAGGTGATGGCGCCGAGCTTGTACTGGCCGCGCGACAGTTCGAGCGTGTCGGACGCAGCACCCAACGCCGCGCGTTGCGCTTTCAGCGTAGCGGCATCGAGTTGCAGCGCCCGCAACGCATCGGCGACGTTCTGGAACGCGCCGAGCACGGTGCTTTTGTATTGCGCCACCGCCACGTCGTAACCGGCTTCGGCGGCGTGCTGTAGATGCAGAAGCTGGAACCCGTGGAAGATCGGCTGCGTGCCGCTGGCAGCAATGCTCCAGATTATCGTACTCGGCGAGAACAAAGCCGCGGTCGCGGTGGCGCTGCTGCCGTAGTCGCCGGTGAGATTGAATTGCGGCAGACGGTTTGCCTCGGCAACGCCGATCAGCGCGCTGGCCTGATGCAATTGCGCTTCGGAAGCGCGGACATCCGGCCGCTGCTCGACAAGCTGCGACGGCAAGCTGACCGGCAGACGCGTCGGCAATTGCAGCGAGGCAAGCGTAAGACGTTCGCGGACCGCTTCGTTCGGGAAACGGCCGATCAGCGCCAACAGCACGTGATGCTGTTGTTCCAGTTGCTTTTGCAGCGGCGGCAACGTCGCCTGCGCGTTCGCCACTTCAGATTGCTGCGTCAGCACATCGGTGCGGGCCGCGGCTCCGACAGTGAACTGATTGCGCACGACGTCGAGCTGGTCGGTCTCGGCCTTGATGATATCGAGCGTGGCTTCGATCTGGCCGCGCAGCGATGCTTCCTGAATAGCCGCGGTCGCCACGTTCGACGTTAAAGTGAGATAACTCGCCTCGAGTTCGAATCGCTGATACTCGGCCTGAGCCTGCGTCGACTCGATCTGCCGACGCTGGCCGCCGAACACATCTGGCGCATAAGAGACATTTACCGTCGCCTGGAACAGATTGAAAATGGACGGCGAGCCGGTACCGCCGAATTCCGCCGGTGAGAATTGCTGGCGCGTTGCGGACGAATTGGCGTCGATCGACGGCAGCAGCTTGCCCCGTTGCGCGTACAGATTTTCCTTGGCCTGCCAAAGTGCCGCCTGCGCAGCTTGAAGGCTCGGATTGGCTTGCAGGGCTTCAGCAATCAGGCCGTCGAGTTCCTTGGAGTGAAACACCTTCCACCACTCGCCGGGGATGTCGCGGCCCATCTCGAACTGCTGTGCCGCACCGGCCGTGATAGCGGCCGAAGCCGTCGTCACCGGATGGCCCTCCGGCGTGTAGCCGGCTACCGGCGGCGTCGGCGGCACGGCGAAATCCGGACCCACGGCACAGGCCGAGAGAATCATGGACGCCGCGGCAAACGCGATCGATTTCCGGCCAAACAGGCCAAAATCCGCGCGACCCCAAACGATCCGAAAGATAAGCTGACCAGTCCCAATCACAGCATCACCCTGAACTGACCAACCTAGTTATTTACTATCTGGTTAGTCAATAACTTGACTTTTTTGAGCTGTTGACGGCTAGCTGGCCAAATGACGGAAGTGTTGGAAACGCGCCCGGACACCCGGCGCCGCCGCAAGGCGGAGCGCCCGCAGGAAATTCTGGAAGCCGCTTTCACTGAATTTTCCCGAAACGGCTACGCCTCAACGACGCTCGACCAGATCGCTGAGTGCGCCGGCGTCACCAAGGGCACGATCTACGTCTACTTCGAGAACAAAGAGCACCTCTTCATCTCGATGGTGCGGGAGATCACCAAAACCACTTTCGATACCGTGCACGGCATGCTCGAGAGTCCATCAAGGCTCGACCGCCGATCTGCTGCGCACCCAGTTCAGCTTCATGTATCAGCACATTCTCGAGGATCACCGCCGCCGCGAGGTGGTGCGGATGCTGATCGCCGACGCGCCGCGTTTTCCCGAGCTCGCCGATCGCTACCACGACGAAATTCTGCGCCCCTGCCTTGAAATGCTTCGCGCGGCGATCCAGCGCGGCATGGACAGCGGCGAATTCCGCAAATCCTCGATCATCAACGCGCCACAAATCATTATCGCGCCGATCGCGCTGGTCGATCTTTGGACGATGATGTTCGGCGACCGCAAGCCGCTCGACATGAAGGCCTATTTCGAGGCTCATCTCGAACTCGTGCTCAACGGTTTGCTGGCAAAATAACGCCGCAAAAATCAGGCGTCCGGGCGTTGCATCGCCTTCTGGCCGGATGCATCATTAAAGCGTTGCGACTTTACAGACCGCAAGCCAGGAGCGGCCCCCATGCACGACATCGTCATTCGCGGCGGAACTATTGTTGATGGCACCGGCAAGACTGCATTTTCCGGTGACGTTGCGATCGACAGCGGACGCGTCGCCGCAGTCGGCGGCAAGCAAGGCCCCGGCAAGCGCGAGATCGACGCGAACGGCCTGATGGTCACACCCGGCTGGGTCGACGTGCACACGCACTATGACGGCCAGGCCATGTGGGATCCGCTGATCGCCCCATCGAGCTGGCATGGCGTGACCACGGCGCTGTTCGGCAATTGCGGCGTCGGCTTCGCGCCGGTGAAGAAGGAACATCGCGGCGCGCTGATGGACCTGATGGAAGGTGTCGAAGAAATTCCGAATCCGGTTCTCGCCGCGGGCCTGAATTGGGAATGGGAATCCTTCCCGCAATTCATGGACGAGCTCGATCGCCGGCCCCGCGCCATCGATATCGGCGCGCAGATCGCCCACCTGCCGGTGCGCGTTAATGTGATGGGCGACCGCGCCATCCGCCGCGAGCCAGCGACCCCGGACGACATCGCCAGGATGCGCGACATTACCGTCGAGGCTCTGCGCTCCGGCGCGTTCGGCTTCACCACCTCGCGCACCGACTCGCACAAGACGCCTGACGGCGAACAGGTGCCGTCGCGCGACGCCGACGACTATGAACTGCTCGGCATCGGTCAGGCGCTGGGCATCACCGGCACCGGCGCATTCGGCATGAACTCCGACTTCGACGACGAAGAATTCGAGCTGCGCTGGATTCGAAAGCAGGCGCAGAGTAGCGGACGGCCGGTCTGGTTCCTGCTCACCGACCGCTACGCCGACCCGCAGCGCTGGCGCCGCCTGATCAAGGCAACACACGAGATGCGCTCGCAAGGCCTGCCGGTCACGGCGCAGATGGCCGGCCGGCCGATCGGCGTGATGATGGGCATCGGCACCGCGCTTAATCCGTTCACGGTGCGGCCGAGCTACAAGAAACTGGAAAGCCTGCCGATCGAAGAGCAACGCCGGCGGCTGCGCGATCCAGCGGTGCGGCGGGAAATTCTGGCTGACGTACCTTCCGACGCCGAGATCGAGAAGCTCGCACAATTCCGTCAGGTGGTCGCCAAAAAGTTCGACAAATTCTTCGTCATGGGCAACCCGCCCGACTACGAGCCCGGCCCGGAAAAGAGCGTCGCGGCGATCGCTGCGCGTGAAGGCCGTACGCCGGAGGAAGTCGCGTACGATTACATCCTCGAAGACGGCCAGTATCTCTATTTCCCGGTGGTCAACTACGTCACCGGCGACCATGAGCCGATCTACGAAATGCTCAACGACCCCGCATGCCTGTTGGGTCTCTCCGACGGCGGCGCGCACTGCACATCGATCGTCGATTCCGGCGTACCGACTTACATGCTGACGCACTGGAGTCGCGACCGCAGCCGCGGACGGAAGCTGCCAGTGGAAATGCTGATCAAGCGGCAAACCAGCGAGACCGCCGATTTCTTCGGGTTGTCCGACCGCGGCCGGCTTACGCCGGGCCTGCGCGCCGATATCAACATCATCGACTACGACAGGCTGCAGGTGCAGAAGCCCGAGCTTGTTCACGACATGCCCGCCAACGGCCGGCGCTTCGTGCAGAAGGTCGATGGCTACGAGGCGACGTTCGTCGCCGGCACGCAGATTTTCGAACGCGGCGCGCACACCGGCGCACTGCCGGGCAAATTAGTCCGCGACGGCCGCCTCGGCGAAGGATTACGGGCGGCGGAATAAATGCAGCGTAGCGTTTCGAAAATACTGACAACTCACGTCGGTAGTCTTCCCTTTCTGTCGCCCGACAAAGGATTGGCCGTCGGCGACGAGTCGCACCTTGCCGAGGATGTCGCAGCAATAGTCGCTCGCCAGCGCGAGACCGATATCGACATTGTCAACGAAGGCGAATTCGCCAAAGGCGGCGATTGGCTGCGTTATATGCAGACCCGGTTTGGCGGTTTCACCGAGATCGACGCGCCGCAAGGCAAGCCGCTGATCGAACAGGGCAAGGATCGCGAAGAGTTCGCCGATTTCTACAAATACGCCAGCGAACGCGGCACGCTGTTTTATACGCCGGGCGCGCAGATGGCGAAGAAGCGTCCGGTTCAGGCTTGCACCGGGCCGGTCAGTTATGTCGGGCAAGCCGCGCTCAAAAAGGAAATCGATTTCACCATCGCGGCCGCCGGCAAAGAGAACGTATTTCTCACCTCAACCGCGGCGGCCAGCCTCGAAGTCTATCGGCCCAATCGCTACTACAAGAATGACGAGGAATACGTCCATGCGCTCTCCGAGGCGATGCGCGTCGAGTATGAGGCTATTGCCGCTGCTGGATTGATTTTGCAGGTCGACGACGCCTGGCTGCCGGCATTATGGGACCGCATCGGAATCGGCATGGGGCTTAAAGCGTTTCGGGCGCGAAGCGAGATGCGCATCGATGCGCTGAACCATTCGCTCCGCAATATCCCGGAAGATCGCGTGCGCTACCATCTGTGCTGGGGCAGCTGGCACGGGCCGCACGCTTTCGATCTCGAGCTCGACCACATCGTCGATCTCGCGCTCAAAGTGAAGGCGCAGGCTTACCTGATCGAAGGCGCCAACGCGCGCCACGAGCACGAAGTCGCAGTTTGGGAAAAGGTGAAACTACCGCCGGGAAAAATCCTCGTTCCCGGTGTCGTCACCCATTCGACTGACGTGGTTGAGCATCCCGAACTGGTGTCGCAGCGGCTGCAACGCTATGCCCGCCTGGTCGGCGCCGAGAACGTCATTGCCGGCACCGATTGCGGGTTCGGCGGACGATCCCATCCGCAGATTGCATGGGCAAAACTGCGCTCGCTTGTCGAAGGCGCCGCGCTCGCGACCAAAGCTCTGGGATTGCGCGGGTAAATCGACCGCGCTTGTGGTCAATTCGCGCGATGTGTGCAAAAGTGGACACGTCATAAGACGTCCCTGCACGGGGCTCAAAAAGAATTTTGGGGAAAGCGCCATGGCGACCGACCGGGTCGACGTCATCGACCTCATTGATCGGCATCCGGTCAGCGGATTTCAGATCGCATTCTGATCCTTTGCATGCTGGTTGCGGCACTGGACGGCTTTGACACCCAGGCCATCGGCTACACCGCACCCGCCATTGCGCATCAGATCAATCTGCCGATGCCGCAGTTCGGGCAGGTCGGCTCCGCCGGACTGCTCGGCGCAGCGCTCGGCGCGTTGTCGTTCGGCCCGCTCGCCGACTTGTTCGGCCGCAAGTGGTTCATGATCGTCGCGATCGTTGTTTTCGCCGTGTTCAGTTACCTGACGGCACAATCGACCACACTGAATGAATTGCTGTCGTATCGATTCCTCGCTGGCCTCGGTCTCGGCGGCGTCACGCCCGCCTTTCTGGCGATGGGCGCTGAGCTTGCGCCGAAGCGGCTTCGCGACGTCTTCGTCACCGTGCTGTTCGCATCGTTCCCGGGCGGCGGATTGATCGGTTCGCTGACCAGCGCCTGGGTCATTCCGGCGTTCGGCTGGCAGGCGGTGTTTTATATCGGCGCCGTGGCGCCGATCGTCATCGCAATCATTCTCGCGATCTGGCTGCCTGAATCGATCCGCTTCCTGCTGGCCAAGGGTATCCGGCAGGATGCCGTGCGGCAGACACTGGAGCGCATCATGCCGGGCCAAGTCCCGGCCGGAGCCGAACTGGTCGCACCACAGGACCCGGCGCGTGGCGGCGTACCGATGAAGCACCTGTTCAATGAGGGCCGCGCCGTGCCGACCGTGCTGCTCTGGGTACCGTTCTTCATGGTGTTCATGGTGCTGGTGACGGTGACGTTCTGGACCCCTGCGGTGCTCAATTCGGTCGGCTTTTCGCTCTCGGCCGCGGCGCTGATCATCGGCCTGAACAATCTCGGCAGCGTTATCGCCAGCGCCACGTCGGGCTGGGCCGTGCATCGCGCCGGCGCATTCCGCGTACTCATTCCCGGCTTCATCCTCGGCGGGCTCTGCCTCGCCTGGTTTGGACAGGCAACCACATCCGTGACGACGCTGAGCATCGCCTCGTTCCTTGCCGGCTTTTTTGTCGGAGGCACCGGCACCGGACTGATTGCGGTGGCAGCCGGAATGTATCCGACGGCGATCCGCTCTACCGGCATTGGCTGGGCGATGGGAATGGGCCGGGTCGGCCAGGTGTTCGGCCCGATCCTGACCGGCGTGCTTGTGGGTTGGGGCTACAAGGTCGGCGGCATTTTCTATGCCGCGGCAATCCCCTGCCTGATCGGCGCGCTGTTTCTGATCTTCCTCTACTTCGCCCGGCCGGTGATGGAAGCCGACGCTGAAGGAAGCGTCGCGCCGGCCGAATAGAGCAGCGGCGTTAACGCCGCCACTGCTGATTGCGCTGCTGCGGCCGCGGCGCGGCGTTGGTATCCTTGTGGCGGAAGATCAGCCGGCCCTTTTCGAGATCGTAGGGCGAAACCTCGACTGTGACCTTGTCGCCGGCCAGCGTCTTGATGCGGTTCTTTTTCATCCGCCCCGCCGTGTAGGCGACCAGTTCGTGACCGTTATCAAGCTTCACGCGAAAACGCGCGTCGGGCAGCGCCTCAAGCACGAGGCCCTCGAATTCCAGAAGTTCTTCTTTCGGCATATCTACTGACCCTTCGATTGACCGGACCGGCGCTGCTGCGGCCGACCGCGATGTGATGGCCCATGACGGTTCATGAAAGCAACGGTTTCGATCCCGCCATGATGTTCTGTGTCGGCTGCTGGCCCCGGCTTTGCTGATGCCGTTTGCCCTGCCGCCAATGCCGGTTTTTATCAGATTTATGCGGCCGGTTAGAAGCATGATTAGCCGGTGGCTGTCCCTGACGCGGCTCATTGCCGCCGTTCTTGCTGGCGCGGCTGGTCGTGTTGCCGCTGGTCGGACCGGCGGTCCGTCATCGGGATCGACATCCGGATAAGCTTCTCAATATCGCGAAGGAACGCAACCTCCTCCCCGTCGCATAGCGAGATGGCAATACCCTCCGCGCCGGCACGCGCGGTGCGGCCGATGCGGTGGATATAGGTCTCTGGCACGTTCGGCAGATCGAAGTTCACGACATGGCTGATGCCATCGACGTCGATGCCGCGCGCGGCGATATCGGTGGCGACCAGGGTCTTGACCGCACCGTTGCGGAAGGCGGCCAGCACACGCTCGCGATGGTTCTGCGATTTGTTGCCGTGGATCGCTTCGGCGGTGATGCCGTCACGAATCAGGCTGCGCACCACCTTGTCGGCGCCGTGCTTGGTCCGGGTAAAGATCAGCGCACGGTCAACCGGCTCCTGGCGCAGTACGTCAACCAGCGTGGCAAGCTTTGCTGCGCGATCGACACGAATAATCCGCTGCTCGATCCGGTCGGCGGTGGCCGCGACCGGCGCCACTGATACCCGTTCCGGATTGCGGAGCATGTGCGCGGCGAGATCGGCAATGGCGCCCGGCATGGTCGCGGAGAACATCAGCGTCTGCCGCTGCGCCGGAAGCTTCGCGACGACTTTACGGATGTCGTTGATGAAGCCCATGTCGAGCATGCGATCGGCTTCGTCGAGCACAAAGAACTCGACGCCGTTGAGCCGGAGCGCGTTGCTCTGCACGAGATCGAGCAGCCGGCCCGGCGTGGCGACAAGGATGTCGACGCCGTTGAGCAGCGAGCGAACCTGAGCGCCCATCGATACGCCGCCGATGGCCAGCGCCGACCGGAGGCGCAGATGCCGCCCGTAGGCGCGGAAGCTGTCGAGGATTTGGCCCGATAGTTCGCGCGTTGGGCTCAGCACGAGCACGCGGCAGCTTTTCCGCTCCGGTTGTCGCGGATTGGCCGCAAGCTGGTGCAAGGATCGGCAATGCAAAAGCCGCGGTCTTGCCGGTGCCGGTCTGGGCAATGCCGATGACGTCGCGGCCTGCCATCAAGATCGGGATTGTCTGTTGCTGGATCGGAGTTGGGGTTTCGTATTTTTCCTCGGCGAGTGAGCGGAGGATGGCATTGTCGAGTTTGAATTCCTGAAAAGTCGTCAAAGTAGGTCTTTCTGTTATGCACAATGGCGCGGTCGCGGCGTTTTACGCCACGGCCCGCTTTGCGGGAGTTAATAGACATCCCGCGCGATCTGGGCTGTCAAAATTTGAATGAAAAGGGCGAACCAGAAGCCATTTAACGGAGTTTAACCGTCGGGATCCCGTACACGCGGCTCGCAGCGGACTTAAAAGCCCGCGAATCTCTCTATGCGCTATTGCTGTGTTCGTTTCAAGGCGCGCGGCGCTTTAACCTTTGCGGCAGCCTTTTCGCAGGTTTAGGCGCTTCTTCCGCCGTTCCGGCCGCTTCTTTGGCCACACGAAGCGCCTTCAGCTTGGCCATGTTTTCCCGGACTTCGCGGCCATTAGCCTGATATTCAAGCATGGCCTGAGCGCCTTCCCTGGCGCGTTCTTCCTTCTTGAAACTTGCTTCGGCTTTCGCCCGCGATTCGCTCGGCTCGGCCACGCTGGCTTTGGCTGCCAAAATCATCTCCTGTTCAAAATCCCGCGCAAATCCTGCGCATTCCGGAAGGCATTAATCAGACCCATTGGTATATAGGCACTGAATTGCAGAATAAAAGATCGCAGGATTTCCTGCGATATGCCCGTCAGCGGGTGAATTTCTTGTATTTGATCCGCTCCGGAATGATCGAATCGGTCCCAAGCCGCCGCATCTTGTCTTTCTCGTAGTCCTGGAAATTGCCCTCAAACCATTCGACATGGCTCTCACCCTCGAAGGCGAGGATGTGGGTCGCGATTCGGTCGAGGAACCAGCGATCGTGGCTGATGATAACGGCACAGCCGGCGAAATCCTCCAGCGCTTCCTCGAGCGCGCGGAGCGTATCGACGTCAAGATCGTTGGTTGGCTCGTCGAGCAACAGCACGTTGGCGCCCGACTTCAGCATTTTGGCCAGATGCACGCGGTTGCGCTCACCGCCGGAGAGCGAGCCTACTTTCTTCTGCTGATCCGCGCCTTTGAAATTGAAGGACGAGCAATAGGCGCGTGAATTCACCTCGCGCTTGCCGACCAGGATGATGTCCTGGCCGTTGGAGATTTCTTCCCAGACATTCTTTTTGCCGTCGAGCGAGTCGCGCGATTGATCGACGTATCCGAGATGCACCGATTCGCCGATCTTGATCGTGCCGGCGTCCGGTTTCTCCTGTCCGGTGATCATGCGGAACAGCGTGGTCTTGCCGGCGCCGTTCGGCCCGATGACGCCAACGATGCCGCCGGGCGGCAGCCGGAAGGTGAGGTCGTCGATCAGAAGGTTATTGCCAAAACCCTTTCCAAGGTGATCGAAATCGACGACGTTCTGACCGAGCCGCTCTGTCACCGGAATCGAAATCTGCGCGACGTTGTTGGTTTTGGCGTTAGCGATCTTGAGCAGTTCCTCGTAGCGCTCGTAGCGCGCCTTCGATTTGGCCTGCCTCGCCTTCGGAGAGGACGAAATCCACTCCTGCTCGCGTTCGAGCGTGCGCCGCCGCGCCTCGTCCTCTCGACCTTCCTGCTCGAGCCGCTTCTGCTTTTGCCGCAGCCAGGACGAATAATTTCCTTCGTAGGGAATGCCGCGGCCGTGATCGAGTTCCAGAATCCAGCCGGTGACGTTGTCGAGGAAGTACCGGTCGTGGGTGACGATCAGGATCGCGCCAGGATAATTGCGCAGGTGGCCTTCGAGCCATAACACCGACTCGGCGTCGAGATGGTTGGTCGGCTCGTCGAGCAGCAGGAGTTCCGGCTGCTCAAGCAGCAGCCGGCACAGCGCTACCCGGCGGCGTTCGCCGCCCGAAAGCTTCTCAACGTCGGCATCGTCCGGCGGACAACGCAGCGCATCCATCGCCTGATCGACCTTGGAATCGAGATCCCATAGGCCCTGGGCCTCGATCTCGTCCTGCAGCTTGGTCATTTCGTCGGCGGTTTCGTCGGAATAGTTGGTCGCCAACTCGTTGTAGCGGTCCAGGATCGCCTTTTGCTTGGCGACACCTTCCATGACATTTTCACGGACCGATTTGGCCGCATCGAGTTGCGGTTCCTGTTGCAGGTAGCCGACGCGGGCGCCCTCGGCGACCCATCCCTCGCCATTATACTCGGTGTCGATCCCGGCCATGATCCGCAGCAAGGTCGACTTGCCGGAGCCGTTGACGCCCAGCACGCCGATCTTGGCGTCCGGGTAGAACGACAGGTTGATGTTCTCCAGGACCTTTCGGTTCGGAGGAAAGGTCTTGGTCAAACCTTCCATGTGATAGATGAATTGACGGGCCATATTTGGCTTCGGGCGTGACGCCCTGCCCCTTGTGCTCGGCGCCGCCGGAAAAGGCGCTCATTTCGGGAAAATATGCGGTTGATGTAGCGGTGCCGGGTGCAATCGGCAAGCACCGGCGGCGGACAGTTCCAATTTTACCGTTCGCATTAAACCTTCGTAAGGCGTGATCACATTGTGAACTTGAGCCTGTCGAAATCCCACCAAATTTTAAGAGTTATTCGCGGAGAATTGGATCAAACGGGCGTTTGAAAACAGAACGCCCATTGGAGTACCGAACGGGAGCGTTCGATGTGGCGTGATTTCACAAAAGCCGTTCAAGAGGTTTGGCGCGCGTCAGGCGAACCGTGCAGCGCGTATCGGCCGGACCTGCACTATATGCGCGGCCCGGGCCCGAAGTGGCACGCCAAGTACGACAACCTGGTCAACTACAATTCCCCGCCGACGGCACCTTCCGGTCCGGTTTTGCGGGAAGTCGCCGAACAACACGCCTAAGCCCGTCACCCCTTCCCTAAGCCGGTTTGAGCCGGCTAAATGCCCGCGGAAACGCGTGCAAGGGATGGAACGTCATGGCGGTGCGTTGCGCAATTCTCGACGATTATCAGAATATCGCGCTCAAGGTGGCCGATTTCTCGAAGGTCAAAGGCGAGGTCGAATTCAAGGCGTTCAATGAGCACCTCGGCGGGCCCGACAAGGTCATCGCCGCGCTGAAGGGCTTCCAGATCGTCGTCGCCATGCGCGAGCGCACCGGCTTCCCAAAGCAGGTGATCGACGCCCTGCCCGACCTGAAGCTCCTCATCACCACCGGCATGCGTAATGCCTCGATCGACACCGAGGCGGCCAAGGCGCGCGGCGTCACCGTTTGCGGCACCGGCTCGTTCGGCAGCCCGACCTCCGGCATCGCCATCGGCCTGATGCTCGAACTGACCCGCCACATCGGCTACGAGAACGCCCGCCTGCATGCCGGCGCCACCTGGCAAAGCACCATCGGCCCGGACCTCGAAGGCATGACGCTCGGCGTCCTCGGCCTCGGCAAGCTCGGCACCCGCACCGCCAATATCGCCAAGGCGTTCGGCATGAAGGTGATCGCCTGGAGCCAGAACCTGACGCCGGAAAAGGCGCAGGAAGCAGGCGCCACCTATGTCAGCAAGGACGACCTGTTCCGGCAGGCCGACTTCATCACCATCCACGTCGTGCTGTCGCAACGCAGCCGCGGCCTGGTCGGGGCCAAGGAACTCGGCCTGATGAAGCCGACCGCTTACATCATCAATACCTCGCGCGGCCCGATCATCGACGAAGCCGCGCTGCTGGCCGCGCTGCGCGACAAGAAGATCGCCGGCGCCGGCCTCGACGTGTTCGACGTCGAGCCGCTGCCGCTCGATCATCCGCTGCGCAAGATGGACAACGTCGTGATCACGCCGCACCTCGGCTACGTCTCGCAGCAGAACTACCAGCACTATTTCGCCGGCGTCGCCGAAGACATCCGCGGCTTCCTCGACGGCAAGCCGGTGCGGGTGATGACGTGAGCGACAAGATCATCGACCTTTACTGCCACCTCTCGCCGGCACGCTTTCTCGACGAAATGAACCGGGTGGCGCCGAAGCTCGGCAATATCGCCGCGCGGCTGCGCGGCGTGCAGAAGATCCACGATCTCGATGCGCGCTTTAAGGAGATGGATCAGTTCGGCGATTACCGGCAGGTGATCTCGCTGCCCAATCCGCCGATCGAGGATTTCGCCACGCCGGGTCAGGGTCTCGCGCTGGCACGGATCGCCAACGACACCATGGCTGAGCTTTGCCAGAAGCATCCCGGCCGCTTCGCCGGCTTTGTCGCGGCGCTCTGCCTCACCGATGTCATGAGTTCGGTCGAGGAAGCCAAGCGTGCGATCAATCAGCTCGGCGCCGTCGGCGTGCAGATTTTCACCCCGCTTGCCGGGCGGCCGCTCGACGAGCCGGTGTTCGAGCCGCTGTTCGCCGCGATGGCGCAGCTCGGCCGGCCGATCTGGCTGCACCCTGCCCGCACCGCCGCGATGCCGGACTACCCTGCGGAGCAGAAATCGCGTTTCGAAATGTGGTGGTGCTTCGGCTGGCCGTACGACACGTCGGTCGCGATGGCGCGCATGGTGTTCAGCGGCCTGTTCGACCGCTATCCGAATCTGCGGATCGTCACCCACCATCTCGGCGGCATGATCCCGTTCTACGACGGCCGCGTCGGTCCCGGACTCGACGTGCTCGGCCAGCGCACGCTGGACGAGGACTACTCGAAAATCCTGCCGTCGCTGAAGCGGCCGCACCTCGACTATTTCCGTGATTTCTACGCCGACACCGCGATGTTCGGCGGCGGCGCTCACGCGCTGCGCTGCGGCTACGAGTTCTTCGGCGCCGACAAGGTGGTATTCGCCACCGATACGCCGCTCGGCCCGATCAAACCGGCGATCGATGCGCTCAACACGCTCGATATTTCCGCCGAGGACAAGCGCAAGCTGTTCTCCGGCAACGCGGAAAAGCTGCTGAAGCCTCATTGAACCGCGCCGTAGTGCAGTTACGCTGATACTTCGGCCGGTGGTTCAAACGCCCGCAGCGGCGGCAGCGGCTGCTTTCCATAATTCGATCTCGACCATATTGGTACCGGTGCTCGGCGCCTGACTGAGCTTCGACGTCCCGCGATCGTGCGTGAGCACATTGGCGTTGCCGTGTGCGCACAGCGCGCCGTCGCCGGTATCCGCCGGATCGTACCAGGCGCCGCACGACAGCTTGGCCACGCCCGGCGACAACGTATCGCTCAAAACCACGCCGGCGAGACACGCGCCGCGATCATTATGGATACGCACCACATCGCCGGCTTTGATGCCGCGCCGCCGCGCATCGTCGGGATGCATGGTAACGGCCTCGCGGCCGTCGATCTTGCCGCGCGCGCTGACCAGCTCGGAGTCCATCTGGCTGTGCAGCTTGTAGCGCGGCTGGCTGGAGACCAGATGCAGCGGATATTTTTCCGCCGAGCGCCCGCGGTGCCATTCGGAGGGTTCGATCCACGTCGCGTGCGGCGGACAATTGTCGTAGCCGAAACCGGCGATCTTTTCCGAGTAGAGCTCAATGCGTCCTGACGGTGTCGTCAGCTTGTGCGCGACCGGGTCGGCGCGGAACTTGTCGAACATGACATATTCGTCCGCGCCACGCGGAATTTCGAAATAGCCGTCCGCACGGAAGCGGTCGAAATCGGGGATCGCCGCGGCATTGCTGCGCACGCTGTCGCGCCAGCTATTGTAGATGTGCCGCAGCCAGCCCATTTCGTCGCGGCCTTGCGTGAATGCTTCTTCGCAGCCAAGCCGCCGCGCCAGCGCGGCGAAGATCGTGTAGTCGTCACGCGCCTCGCCGACCGGCTCGATCGCCTTTTCCATCGCGATCACGAACGGGTCGCGCTGCGCCGAACCGATATCGTTGCGCTCAAGCGTCGTTGTCGCCGGCAGCACGATGTCGGCATGACGCGCGGTCGCGGTCCACCACGGCTCGTGGACCACGATGGTCTCTGGGCGCGCGAACGCGGCGCGAAGCTGGTTGACGTCCTGATGATGATGAAACGGATTGCCGCCGGCCCAATACACCAGCCGGATATCGGGATAATTGCTGCGCTTGCCGTTGAAGTCGTAGGGCTCGCCGGGATGCAGCAGGCATTGCGCGATCCGCGCCGCCGGAATGGAACGGTTGAGCGGATTCGGTGCGCCTTCCATTCCCGGCGCGCGAAACGCCGGCGGCGGCTCGGCGATGCCTGATGCCGAGCCATAGCCGAAACCGAAACCGCCGCCCGGCAGTCCGATCTGGCCGAGACAGCATGCCAGCAGCAGCACCGCCCAGTACGGTTGCTCGCCATGATCGGCGCGTTGCAGCGACCATGACGCGCTGATCATGGTGCGCTGCGCCGCCATCTCGCGCGCCAGCGCGCGGATCGATTGCGCGGGAACGCCGGTGATCGTTTCCGCCCAGTCGGCATCCTTCGGCTGGCCGTCGGTTTCGCCCATGACGATAAGGCTGCACGCGCTCGAAGCCGGTGCAGTAGCGCGTCAGAAATTCCTGATCGTGCAGGCCTTCGGCAATCAGCGTGTGGGTCAGCGCCAGCAGCATCGCGGTGTCGGTGCCGGGCCGGATCGGAATCCATTCCGGCGCCACCGCGGACGGGCCGTCGTCGCGGATCGGGCTGACATTGACGACGCGCACACCGGCCGGCGCGAGTTCGGCGAGCGAATGGCCGATCGCATGCGCGCCCATGCCGCCCTTGGTCACCTGCATGTTCTTCGGATTGGCGCCGCCGAACATCACCATCAGCTTGGCGTGGCGCGCGATCGACGACCACGAGGTCAGCGGCCCGGTGCAGGCCTGCGCGCTGCCGAGCACATGCGGCAGGAAGACCAGCGCGCAGCCGAAGCTGTAATTGCTGACCTGATCGACGAAGCCGCCGAAGATTCCCATGAAGCGGCGCAACTGCGGACGCGGCTCGTGAAACAGTCCCGCCGAACCCCAGCCTTGCGAACCCGCCATGATCGCGCCGTGGCCGTGATCGCGCTTCACGCGCGCAAGCTCGCCGGCAACGAGGTCGAGCGCACGATCCCAGGACACCGGCACGAACGGCTCGCGGCCACGGCCCTCACCATGACCCGGTCCATCTTTAAGCCAGCCCTCGCGCACAAACGGCCGCGCCACGCGCATCCTTGAATGCACCGCCGCCGGGATTGCTTCGATCAGCGGCGACGGATCGGGATCGCGCTCGAACGGCCGCACGCCGACGACGCGGCCGTTTTCGACCTCGGCGTAGAACGAGCCCCAATGCGAATGATTGCGAACGAGCTTGGTCATATACCGGCCCTTTGCCGCGGAACTCTACCATACCGGTGCGGCGCGCGCGCAAATGATGTAATGTATCCTCCATGACCACACGCGAGCAGAACGACTTTCTCACCCTCACCGGCCCCGGCACCCCGATGGGTGCGCTGATGCGCCGCTACTGGATTCCGGCGCTGCTGTCTTCGGAAATTCCCGAGCCGGATTGTCCGCCGGTGCGGCTCAAGCTCTTGAGCGAGCGGCTGATCGCATTTCGCGACACCAAGGGCCGCGTCGGCGTGATGGACGAATTCTGCGCCCATCGCGGCGTCTCGCTGTGGTTCGGCCGCAACGAAGAAAACGGCCTGCGCTGCCCCTATCACGGCTGGAAATACGACGTGACCGGACAGTGCATCGAAGTGCCCGTCCGAGCCGGTCGAAAGCGGCTTCTGCAAGCGGGTCAAGCTCACGTCCTATCCCTGCGTCGAGATCGGCGACGTGATCTGGATCTATATGGGCCCGGCTGAGCTGAAGCCGCCGCTGCCGAACTTCGAATGGGCAACGGTCCGCAAATCGCAGCGCTTCGTCTCCAAGCGCACGCAGGAATGCAACTGGCTGCAGGCGCTGGAAGGCGGCATCGATTCCGTGCACGTCTCGTTCCTGCACCGGCACGACCTGCGCAGCGATCCGCTGCACGTCGGCCAGGGCGCCGAGTTCACCCGCGAGACCGATGCCCGCTTTGAAGTGATCGAGAACAAAGGCGGCATGGTGATCGGCGTGCGGCGGCCGGCGACGCCGGGCAAGCTCTACTGGCGCATCACGCAATGGGTGATGCCGTTCCACACCATGATCCCGCCCTACGGCGACAACGCGCTCAACGGCCACGCCTTCGTGCCGGTCGACGACGAGAACTGCATGTCGTGGTGCTTCACGCATCATCCGTCGCGCGATCTCACGGCGCACGAACTCGATGTCATGCGCAACGGCGGCGGCATCCACGTCAATCTCATTCCCGGCTCGTTCCGCCCGGTCGTCAACAAGGACAACGACTACATGATCGACCGCGTGGCGCAGAAGCACCACAAGTCCTATTGCGGCGTGAAGGGCATCGCGATGCAGGACGCCGCGATCCAGGAAAGCACCGGACCGATCCAGGACCGCAGCAAGGAAAATCTGGTCTCGACCGACAACGGCGTGATCATGGCGCGGCAGCGGCTGACCAAAGCCGCGCGCATGGTCGCCGACGGCCAAGTGCCGGACGGCATCGATCCGGTGACGCACGCGGTTCGTTCCGCGTCGATCGTGCTGCCGGAAGGCGCGAGCTTCTACGAAGCCGCCGGCGATGCGCTGAAGGCAAAATCCGGCGTCGCGCACGCGTCGGTGTGACTTCATTTTTGCTCCGCGACTGAGTGTCATGCCGGGCTGCCCCGGCGATCCGACCTAACGGCAGCCTTGCCGCGCTATCGGGATCGCCGACTCATAGCCGACGCGAAGCGACGCCGTCTGCGAGCGGCTAAGCCCGGCGATGACGGATGAAGAGCAAGCGATCTCGTTCTCGCGACGCGCTTGCATCCGAGCAGTTGTCGACGCGTGGCGAAGATTCGCCTCAAACGCACACGAGGCATTTCCATTTCGCTTCCCCCGATAACGAGGGAAGCGGAGCGCCGAGCGGCGACGGGGGACTGCACCCGTTACCAGGCACAGTCCGGGAGCTGCACCCGTTACCAGGTACAGCCGCGACCCTTTGACAGGGCCGCTCGCCTTTCGGCGCTCCACTGCGGATTGATGGGACTTTCGTCCCAACCCGGCCCGGGCCAGCGCTTCCTGGAATCGCCGGATGCAAACGGGAGACGTCTAAGCCCTGCCTCCCTCTCCGGCACCAGTGCAGCGAGCACCTCGCAGTCCGAACACGCGCCGGACGGGCATGATGCCCAGGCCGCCCGCGGATAGAGGTGACGAACCCTACCCGCAGAACCCGCGCCCGCTCCGCCAAAAGCCGTCGCTGCAGATGACGTCCCTCACGATGAGCGAGCGGATGGTAGGTAGGATTTACTAGGACATTTGTCAATGGTAAAGTGACATAAAAAGCGCGTCCGGCTCGGTGTCATCTGGGCTTGACCTGGCGGTCCATGCTGAACCGCCGCATGCCGGCTTCGATCTGTGATGTCCGCTTCCTGTTCGAAAGCCGACATCGGCAGGCTCGTTCGGAATGGCAGCTAAGGGCCAATAGCGTCCGGCAGCGGAAATGAACGGGGCCGTCAACCGAGGCGGTCATTCAAAATGAAAAAGCCCCGGGCCAAGGATGCCGGGGCTTAGGTTCGTTCAACTCTACTGGGGACTAGCGGAGGGCCAGTCATGCGAAACTAAACACGATCAACATGACTGTGGAGCGACAAGTTCGGCCTTTCCACACGCCGCTTGCGCGGTGAAATCAAAAACCATTTAAGAATGAAAGCGCCGTCGCGCGTATCGAGATCGCCGCCGCAATTACGGCACGCAATCTTACTTGCGGGAAAATCAGTTTCGGCGGCCTCGACTTCTCACGACGCTATATACGGCCTCACAGTGAGGGCATCGCGTCATTGACGGCGGAGGTGCTGGCATAGCCGGGAGTATGCCAAGCGTTTATGACAATCGAAAGGTGTAAAATAGTTCTAATCTGGGCCTTATGGCCACAAAAACACTCCGGCCTTTTCGGCCATGATCACTTTTTAAGGCCCGCACGTTCAACGATTTCCTTCCAGACCGGAATCTCGCGAAGCACGCGTGCTCGCAGCTCTTCGGGGCCTTCGTACCGTACGCGAAAGCCGGCAGCGAACATCTTGGCCTGGACACTGGGCTCCAGAAGAATCTCCTGGGTTGCTCGCATAAGCCGGTCGATCACGACCGATGGTGTGCCAGCGGGAGCGGCAAACATCTCCGACGTTTCGACCACCGCATCCGGAATTCCAGCTTCCGCCATAGTCGGTACATCGGGCAGACCGGGCCAGCGTTCGCCTCCAGTCTGTACGAGAGCCTTGATCTTTTCTGATTGGATGCGATCGACCATGTTGCCAATACCAATAGCCGCAATATCGGTGCCTCCGCCAAGCAAGGCCATCAACGCAGGATCAGACCCATCTAGGCCGATCTGCATGATGTCGATGTTCGCGCGCAGCTTCAGGAGCTCCAGCGAAACACCGGAAGAGGTTCCGAAGCCCGGCGATCCGCAAGTGAGCTTGCCCGGATTTGCTTTCGCTTTCGCGATCAGATCCGCGATGCTGGCAATGCCGGAAGACGGCCGAGTAACGATGACGTTGGGCGTGGAGCCAAGGTAGGCAATCGGTTCGAAATCTTTCGGCGTATCGTAGGCGGTTACCGACAATTTGGGGTTGATCATTAGAGTGATCAGCGCCGCATTGGTCGTAACCAACAATGTGTATCCGTTTGGAGCGGCCAGCGCGGCTTTGCGCAGACCGGCGCTGCCACTTTCACCCACTTGATTTTCAACTACGACTTTCTGTCCAAGCCGGGACGATAGTCCCGATGCCAACAAACGCCCAAGGAGATCGGTAGCGCCACCCGAAGGAAAAGGTACGATGATGGTAATCTGGCGTTCGGGCCAATCGGCGCGAGCCTGATTAGTCTGGCTTGCAAGCAGCGCCGCGGCCGCAATTGTCGCGTGCAGAAGACAAAGCACTGTTTGCCCAGATTTCGTCAACGTGGCGACAACTCGCGGCAGATGAAAAACCGGATGAGCGCACGAAGAGGATACGCGCTCAGCCCACCTCATACGAACAACTTAACATGAACGATATACGACACCGAGCACGGATGCGCCTCGAACCTAAGCGATTACTGGAAGCGGGCTACTGTGCCCCCGCGCGGCCATCGGTCCAATGGCCGCACCACGAATACTTTAATGAAATCGCGTCGTCTAATCTCGACCCCTAAGGAGGCCGCATAGTATCGGCTCAAACCGCGTTCGGATCGCGGCCGAATGTCCCCGATGTCCGCTTAGGGCCAAGAGCAGCTTTGCCGCGAAGCGAAAAGGGACCTGTAGCGGAAGCCAAAAGCTGGTTAGCGGAATTGATAGTTCAGCCCGACGCGCACGATGTTGTCGGTGAAGTGGGTGTGCGTGTCGATTTGTATGCCCGTCACACCAAGTACGAAGGGGTCGTTGACGTCCAGCGAACCGAGGTCAACGTAAAGGTACTCTATTTTGTAGGTCCAACCGGGAATTAACAGCTTGCCCTCAGTGCCAAAGCCTACCGTCCAACCGGTATTAACCTGAGAATGACCGAACGGATGCGTAATAGAGAACGGACTGAAACCCCCTATCCCGCTGGTACCGCCCGTTCCCTGTATATCTACCTTACCGTAGGCCAGTCCCCCGGTGAGATAGGTCAACACCGCCCCTTCCCTCCACAGGTAACCGATGCGGGCGCGCGCGGTGCCCAACCAATCGATTTTCGCGTCGTAATTAATCGTCGTCGTCCCGGTCACTGACTGCGGTGGCACAATTCCAATGATGGGGAAACTGAACGGCTGGGTAAGAGTGATGCTTTCTCGTTCGTCAGCACCTTGAAAGTCGGCCTCAATGCCCGCCACTAAAGTGGGAGAGAACTGCCAATTATAGCCGATTTGACCTCCACCGATGATTCCAAAGGGTTCGGTTATCGCGGAGCCAACAAAACCAGGAATAGAGGGTGTGGTAATGGGAGCAACGTTGTAGTCGGTTTCAGTGCGGCCGAAACTGGCGCCGACATTTGCTCCGACATACCACCCGGTCCAGCTATTGACCGGTGCAGGCGCGGGCGGAGGAGCCTTAACGGCAATATCAGCAGCAAAAGCGGGCGTTCCGATCAATGCGATGGCGGCGATAGCGGTTGCCAGCTTCTTCATGGCGAGTCCCCATGCAACGATATTGCCATGAGAAAAAGGCATCCGTCGATGCCCGACGGGATATTCCGCAGATTTCCGGCCTGTGTTGCTTTGTAATCACGCTTTGAAAGGAGATGCGCGCGTCACGAACAAGATATCCGTTTTGGGTCAGACTCGGTCGCGCCAACTAAGAGCCGCGTGACCGGTCTTCACCCAATAACGGACACGAAGCCCATAAGGCTGCGCGACAGCTCAGGGCAACCAACAGACATTACAGGCGCCGCGTCGACGTGCGACCGGGATCCGAATTGGCGATTTTGCGGGCGCAATCGATAAAGCGCTCCGCCAGCGGTTCAGGATGAGACCCTTGACTGTGATAAATCCGACCGGCACGGCGACGAGATTTTGACGGGTAGAACTTTGATTGACGCGCAAGTCATCTCTTGGGTGACGGGCGTTTCGATTCCGTGACGATCTTCTTGAACGCGCGCTCCAGGGCTGCGTTGTCGGCGTCTGCACCAACTTCTTCGGCGATTTTCATGAACCGCTTCGATTGCTCAGAATTGTCGGGCTTAGTGGGCTTGCGCGGCATCATTGCTTCCACGGCTTAAATTCGAGCTGCTCGTTGTCCGAAGTATACTCCGTATGTCTGTAGATATGAACTAGCGGCGCGCCAGTTTCGCCGTGGCCGGCCATGCCGCCGGCTCGCAGAAACGAAAACCGGCGGTCAGCGCGTCCCGGAAATAGCCTGCCCCGTGGCCGCCATTCGCGATGCGACCTCCGTTGCCGGCCATCCGGTCAGATAGACCAGATTATCCGCCTCCTTTTTGAAGCGGGCCGGCAGCGCCGCGCGATACTCGAGGCCGGCCTGGCACTTCGCCGGCGCGGTGGTCGGATGTTGCAGAACGTAGCGGCCCTGGAAGTTTTCGCGGTCGCTGGTTTCGATGAAATTCAGGTCCTCCGGGAACGTCTTGGCGTCGTAGCGCACGTGCAGCCGCGTCACGAACGTGTTGCTGCCTGCCCGCCGCCCTGTAGGACGGCCCGGTCACACCGCCGCCATCGTCGTTCCAGCCGGCGCCGAGGGTTTTCAGCTCGACGGTTGACATCGGATCGGCGGCGCACGGATCGCACCACGACATGTCCCAGGCATATTCGACGAACACTTCGCTCATGTTTTCACGCGCGACCGCCCGGTCGAACGTCGCCTTGTAGAATTTGGCGAAGTCGTCCTTGATGAACAACGGCACTTCCAGGTCTGACGGCACCTTGGTGGTGCGATAGTTGGTGGCTTCGACCCGCCCGTGTGTCGTCAGCGCATAAACGATCAGATCCTGCGGGCCGTTGGCGTTCACGGTGCCTAGCCGTAGCGGCAGCATGAATTTCGCCGTCTCGTAGCGGACCTGAAGCGGCTGCAGGTAGCCGTGTCCGATCGCCTTCATCCGGTCGAGATTCACCTTGGCGACGAAGAAGTGCATTTTCTGCTTGATGTAGCTGCCGATGACCGGTTCCGCGCCCGCCGGAATTTTGTAACCGTTGTCGGTGAGCCAGTTGATCAGGCCGTTGCTGTCGTCGGCCGACAGGATCGAAACGTCATATTCGGCAACGTCGTACTGCGCCTCGACCTTCACCCCCTCGTAGCGCGGCGCCGTGGCAAAGTTCTGCGCCGTCGCCATTGCCGGCGAGGGCACGGCACCCATCTTGTAGGCGACTTGCGGCGCGCACGGATCCTCGTCGAAATATTCGACCAACCGCGGCGCGGTGTACGCGTCGAGATGGTCGATCATCTTGGGATCGACGGCGCTGATCTGGTCTTTCTTGATGAACGAAGGCACCGGCACCACGATCGCGAATTCCTTGGGCTCACCCTCGTAATCGCTGGCCATCGTGATCGCGGTCTGTTGGCCGTTGCGGGCGAGCACGACTTTCGAGGATTTGTTGAACAGCTTAGCGTCGGCCTGGGCGACATAGAAGCCGCAGAACGCATTCGCCGGCGTCACGGCGAGCTGGGCGGCAATGGCGGCAAGCGCGACACCGCTCTTCAGGCGGGACAGTACCGACTTGGTCATTGCGACGCTCCTTGTAAGCTGGAGTTCCACTGGAATTGCCTTGCAGGGATGAGCCGGTCGAGCAGCAGTGTGACCGGCGAAAGCGCGATCAGCGCGACGTAGAGCGCCGGCCGCATTTGCATGAAGAACGTCAGGTAATGGGCGAGCAGCGCGACCGACAGCGCGAACAGGAAACGGCCGAGCCGCGAATCCGGCGATGTCCGCGGGTCGGAGATCATGAAGAACGCGAAGATCAGGAGCGAACCGCTCTGCATCTGATGCAACGGAATCGCGAGCGGATCGCCGAGCCAAAGCGCACGGGCAAACAGCAAGGCGCCGTGGCAGCCGAGGAAAAACAGCGCCATGTCCGAGCGCTGCGCCGCTTGCAGCACCAGAACGGCGAGAAAGACCAGAAGCGCCGCGAGCCAGATGCTGGCGCCCCACTGCCCCGGCGATATCCAGACGCCATGGACCGTGAACAGCAGCACCACGATCGCGAACCCGGCCGGATTCCAGATGTGCTTGCCGTCGATGCGGAAAATGAACTTGGAAGCGATGGCAATGACACCGGCAATGGCCGGCAGCCACGGTTCGTCGGCCCGCAACAGCAGGCTCAGCGACAGTCCGGTGATCAGCGGCGACCGCAGATCGATGTGCGGCAGGCCAAACCAGCGGGAGCAGACGATCTGCGTCGCAAGCGCGCTCAGGATCGCAAGCGCGCTGTAAAGCGGCCGGGCGCCGAAATCGATCCAGACGAAGTTGATCAGCAACAAGGATGCGAGCGCCACGATCTGAAAGTGGCGTGCATCCGACCACCAGCGTCGCATCTGGCGTATCATGGGCATTCCCTCAAAGTCCCACGCTGGCTGGATGCTGTGGAACCGGGACGCTGCCATGACCGATCGATGGCCGGATTCAGGCAACACCATTACTTCTTGGACATGATCGTGGCGTTTTGCCTTACGGAAAGTTCAGGCGTGATCGCGCCTACTTGCCGTTCAGTATGCCGTCGATTTTGGTGCGCACGGCCTCAGGCAATTGAAATGTCTCGCGAACGATCTCGTCCAGCTCTTCACCGCTGCCGGCATCGACCATGAAGTGACGCTGATCGCAGGCCGCGATGAAATCGGAATCCTTCAGCATGTCGGTGAATGCCGCGCGCAAGGCTGCGAGCCTTTCCGGCGGCACGTCCGGTCCGGCAATGATGGAGCGGCCGATCTCGGCGGTACCGGCAATGGCGCGCAGAACTAACTTGGCCTCGTCGGAGGTTGCGAGTTCCGGCAGCGTCGGTACGTTCGGTATCAAATGATTGCGCTTCAGCGCGGCCTGATAGATCAGCGAGGCCTCGCCTTTTTCGATCCAGCCCGGACGGCTGACCGTCATGCCGGGGAGACCATAGGCGCCGACGATATCGACTTCACCGCGCTCCATGGCCAGGAGGATATCGTTGGTACCCTTATAGCCGCGCACGATCTTGAACTTGGTGCCGCCAAACGCATTGAGCGCCAACGGATATATCTCGGTGGTCGAACCGCCGCCGGAAGCACCGACGGTATATTGCCGGTTGCGGACATCGTCGATCGACTTGATCCCGACCGAAGCCAGCGCTGCGCCAACGTCGATATTTGTGGTGACACGCCCGATGTAATGGAAGTTCGCGATGTTGACCTTGGCTGCGCTGCCGACCGCGCTGTCGAGCGGCAGCGTCTGCGCCAGGCTGCCGAGCACCGTGCCGTCCTTCGGCGCCACCTCGGCGATATATTTCGCGGCAACGAGACTGCCGGCGCCGGGCATGTTTTCCGGCACGATCGCGGGATTGCCGGGCAGATGGCGCGGCAGAAACTCCGTCACCAAACGCGCATAAAGATCGTACCCGCCGCCGGGGCCGTAGCCGATCAGCATGCGAATGGTTTTACCGCGATAGAAATCGGCGACCGGATCGGCCCGCGCGCCTGCGCTGCAGATCAATAATGCGACGAGGACAAATGACAGCCAAGTGGAGCGGATTTGACATTCGCTACCCACCTTGCCGCCAACTCGTGAAGCGAATGTCAAATCCAAAGCTCCACTTGCTACTTTTACTTTCTAATGGTTCTTTGATTCAAACATTCGCACGGTGTGCCTCCGAAATGGGATGCGAATGTTTGAATCGAACCATTAGCGACATTACGCATCGTCCCTGCTTATTGCTCCGCCAACGCTGTCTTCCGCCACAGCGCCCACGGCCGCGCCGACGCCCGCAGCATCGCGTCATTCGACGTCAGCGCTTCGGCCTTGGTCATGAAATTGATCGGGCCGCCGATGGTGATCGCGGCAAGCTGCTGGCGCGCGTTGATTTCGGTGTAGTAGGCCCGGAATACCGCGTTCGGCAGCGACGGACCGACGACGGAATCGCCGTGGCCGCGCATCAGCACCACGGCGGCGTCCTTGCCGAGTTTTTTCGCCAGATCCTTGCCGAGGTTCGGCGTCAGGATCATCAGGTCGGTGCCGTCGCCCTCGCTCTTGCGAATCTCGAACAGCGGCGCGCCAAGGCCGAGAAATCCCGCATTGTGCAGCAGCGGCCGGAGCTTCGCCCGTGTCACCGTGAACGGCACGACGGTCGGCGAATGGCTGTGCACCACCGCGTTGACGTCCGGCCGCGCCTTGTAAATCTCGCCATGGATGAAGCGCTCCCGATACAGCAGCTTGCCTTCGTCTTTGGGATCGACGGTCTGGCTGTCGAGATCGAGCACAAGAATGTCGGCGGCGCTCACCGATTCCGGCGCGATCGACTGCGAAATCAGGTAGCGAAGCGGATTGCGCGGATCGCGCATGCTGACGTGGCCGAACGCGTCGAGCACGCCGAGCCGTGCCAGGGTGCGGTTGGCGGCAACGAGATCGTCGATGACTGACCGGTCGAGGGGGCGCTCGGCAGCGCTGCGGCGGGACGGCATCAAACCACGCTAGCAACATTCGCCGTGACCGGGAAGTACGCCTCAGCCGTGGCAAATCTTGAGCGCGAGGATGATCGACGTCATGGCGAAGGTCACAATGCTCGAGCCGATCAGCGGCCCGTCGGCGAGCGCGAGCCCGTAGATCAGCCACAGCAATACGCCGAGCACGCACAGCGCGGTGCCGGCCAGCGAGATTGCGCGGGTGTCGCGGTCGCGGATGATTTTTACCGCCTGCGGCACCCAGCATACCGTCGTCAGGATCGCTCCGGACGCGCCGACCGCCTCGACAAGCGGCGAAGGCATGCGCGTGTCTCCTCTCGAATCGAGCGCGATATTGCGGATAACTCGATGTGACGATGATGACAGCAATTCACGCGCTGATAATTCACGCACTTGCACGATGTCATCCGAACGTCACGGCTGAATCGTAGTCTCATCAAGACGTTGCATAGATGTCGGGAACCGCGGCTGTTCCATGATAAGCGTGTCCGACCACACCGCGAGAGTTTTCGACACCGACCTGATCAAGGTCACGCAGCTGGTCGCCCAGATGGGCGGCGTTGCGCAAAAGCAGGTGAACGACGCGATCGATGCGCTGGCGCGCCACGATACCACACTGGCGCGGCGTGTAATCGAGCTCGACCTGACGGTGGATGGTTTCCAGAGACAGATCGAGGAAAAGGCCGTCGCGACCATCGCGCTGCGTCAGCCGATGGCAATCGATCTGCGGGCATTGGTGGCGATGCTGCGCATCGCCAACGATCTCGAGCGCATCGGTGACCTTGCCAAGAACATCGGCAAACGCGTCATCGCGGTGAGCAGCGAAAGCTCGCAACGTACATTGATGCGCGGGCTGCGCCACATGGCGGACATGGTCAGCCTACAACTCGACGGCGTGCTGGACAGTTTCGTCGACCGCAATCCGCTCAAGGCGTTGCGCATCTGGCATGGCGACAAGGAAGTCGACGCGCTCTACGTTTCGCTGTTCCGCGAACTCATCACCTATACGATGGAAGACCCGGGCACCATTTCGCTCTGCATCCACTACCTGTTCTGCGCCAAGAACATCGAGCGGATCGGCGATCACGCCACCAATATCGCCGAGGCCGTCCATTATATGGTCGAAGGTCACTCCATCGTCGGTGACCGGCCGAAAGGCGACAATTCGACCTATGTCAACGAGCCGGCCGCTGCCGCCGCCACCGTTCCGGCCTGAGGCCCATTCCCTGTGTTAACGAGTCATTAGGGTTAACGGTCTATTGCTGGCCAATCCTGCGGCTATCAGCGCGGCGAATAGGATGCGTTCGACACAATCCCGTCCTGCACGCTTCCTGGCTTCGGTATCGGTCGTTGCGGTTATCGCCGCCGCGACCGCTGGATGCCAGACAACACAGACCGCAACATCCACGGAAACAACCGGTTCGCTGCCGTTGACGTCACCGGTCGACCGCAGCGACGCGGCATGGCGCAGCGACGCCGAAACCTACGGAGCGCAGTACCGCGCCGATTCGACGCGGGTCGATGTTGCCCTGCACTACGCTCAAGCCTTGCGGGCCACCGGCCAGCGCGCGCAGGCCGTAGCAGTGCTGCAACGACTGTCGATGGAACATCCGAACGATCGGACTGTATTGGGCGAATACGGACGCGCCCTCGCCGAAGCGGGAACGTACGAGCAGGCCCTTGATGTCCTTGGCCGTGCGCACTCGCCCGATCAGCCCGACTGGCATATCCTGTCGGCTCAAGGGGCGGTACTCGACCAGATGGGCCGCCATCAGGAAGCGCAGCGCTACTACCTGACCGCGCTCAAGATCGCACCGGACGAGCCTTCGGTGCTGTCCAACCTCGGGCTCTCCTACGCGCTCTCGAAAGACTTGCCGAACGCCGAGGCAACACTGCGCCGTGCAGCGGCGCAACGCCCGGCCAACTCGCGCGTGCGGCAAAATCTTGCGCTGGTCATTGGCTTGCAGGGCCGCTTTGCGGAGGCCGAGAAAATCGCTGCGGCTGACCTGCCGCCTGATCAAGGCCGCCGCCAATGTTGCCTACCTGCGGCAGATGCTGGCGCGCCGGGATGACGTACAGAAGCCGAAAACGTCGGCCCGTGCGTCAAACGGTTCAAGCTGATCAAGAACGAGCTGTTTCCGGCAAATCGGACCGCCGTCGTGTTTACTGCAGCGCCATCACCTTGATGGCCGCCGGGCCGAGAATCACCACGAACAACACCGGCAGGAAGAATACGATCATTGGCACAGTGAGCTTCGGCGGCAGGCCGGCAGCCTTCTTCTCTGCTTCCGCCATGCGCATGTCGCGGCTTTCCTGAGAAAGAACGCGGAGCGTCGTGCCGAGCGGGGTACCGTAACGCTCTGACTGCTGCAGGGCGAGACCCACCGATTTCACCGAATCAAGTCCGGTGCGCTGCACCAGGTTATCGTAAGCTTGGCGGCGGTCGGGCAGATAAGACAGCTCCGCGGTCGTGAGCGTAAATTCCTCGGCTAGCGGCACCGACTGCGTGCCGATTTCTTCGCTGACCTTGCGGAAAGCCGCCTCGATCGACATGCCGGATTCGACGCAGATCAGCAGCAAATCGAGCGCGTCCGGAAACGCGCGTTTGATGGAAAGCTGCCGGCGCTGAATCTTGTTCTTGAGGAACAGATTTGGGCTCTGCATTCCGAGATAAGCGCAGCCGATGCACATCGCGAACTTGATCGACGGCGTATAGTCGAGATCGAGCACGACAAAGATGTAGAACAGCGAGCCGAACAGCATGATAATCGGCATCGCCATGCGGAAGAACAGGAACGTGATATAGGGCGCCTGACCGCGGAAACCGGCCTGCATGAGCAGGGACCGCGATTTTTCCTGGCCAACCCACTTGTTGAGGTTGAAATTATCGACCACCGTTTTCATGTACTGCTTGGGCGACTGACGCAGCGAGGCCTTGCTGCCCTGCGCCATCCGCTCACGTTCGCGCTGGCGAATCTTCTCACGCTCGAGCGCAACCGCCTTCATTCGCTTGTCGAGCGTGTCGGTCGACAGAAGCGGCATCGCCAGCGTGAGCACGGTCGCGCCCGCAGCGATTGCCGCGAAAAACATGAACAGTACGCTGGGATCGGTGGCCTGCGAGAGAAAAAAATCGAGCATGATCCGTCTCAGAAATCGAAGTTGATCATTTTCTTCATCACGAAGATGCCGATCGACATCCACGTCGCGCAGCAGGCCAACATCACGCGGCCGATCGGCATCGTCCAAAGCAGTTCGATATAATTCGGGCTCGACAGCCAGACCAAAATCATGACGGATGGCGGCAGGCAGCCGATAATGGCGGCGGAGGCCTTCGCTTCCATCGACATGGCCTGGATCTTGGCCTTCATCTTCTTGCGGTCGCGCAGCACCTTCGAAAGGTTGCCAAGTGTCTCCGACAGATTGCCGCCGGAGCGCTGCTGAATGGAGATGACGATGCCGAAGAAATTCGCTTCAGGAACCGGCATGCGCTCATAGAGCTTGAGGCAAGCTTCACCAAGCGGAATACCGACAGTCTGGGTCTCGATGATGCTGCGGAATTCGCTGCGGATCGGTTCTTCGGATTCGGAAGTTATCAGCCTGAGACTGTCAAGCAGCGGCAAGCCGGCTTTGACGCCGCGAACGATCACGTCCACGGAGTCGGGGAAATTATTGAGGAACTTCGTCTCGCGCCGCTTCTTCAGAAAAGACAGCAGCCAGCGCGGAATTCCAAAGGCGCCGGCGAATCCGAAACCCAGGCCGGGGAGCAGGCCAAGTCCCATAAAAACGGCCAGAACGAACGCCACAAGCCCGATGGCGCCGGAAATCATCATGAACTTTTGTTTTGTCCAGTTCAGTCCGGCCTGCTCGATGCGCACCGCAAGCGCTACGCGCTTCTTCTTCTTCTCCCGCTCCTCGAGTTCTTTGAGCGTTCCTTCGATATCGCGCCGGGCTTTCGGCGCGGCGCGGGTCTGCCGCGCCATCGGCTCCGTACGCGCGACACTCGCCATGCGCCGTTCGGCCTGCCGCTCACCGGAAAGGAAAGGATAGACGAACACCCACAGCACGCCGCCGATCGCCAAAGCCACCAGAAAGAACAGTCCGTAACTCTGCATTGCGCTAACTCCGGACCCGATCTTCCGCGCTGAGCGCGGCATCGAGGGCTGCCGCAAGACGCTGCTCCTCGCCGTAATAGCGCGCACGCTCCCAGAACTTCGGCCGGCCGATCCCGGTCGATTTGTGCCGGCCAATGAGATTGCCATTGGCGTCTTCACCCACGATCTCGTAGGTAAAGAGGTCCTGTGTGATGATGACGTCGCCTTCCATGCCCATCACCTCGGTGATGTGCGTGATGCGGCGGGAGCCATCGCGCAGGCGTGCGGCCTGAACGACGACGTCAACCGCGGCGCAAATCATTTCACGGATGGTGCGCGACGGCAGCGCATAACCGCCCATCGTGATCATGGCTTCGAGACGCGACAGCGCCTCTCGCGGCGTGTTGGCGTGCAGCGTACCCATCGAGCCGTCGTGGCCTGTATTCATCGCTTGCAGCAGGTCGAAAGCTTCCTGGCCGCGCACTTCGCCGACGATGATCCGTTCCGGGCGCATACGCAGGCAGTTGCGCACCAGATCGCGCATCGTCACCTGCCCCTCGCCTTCCAGGTTCGGCGGCCGGGTTTCCAGTCGCACCACGTGGGGCTGCTGCAATTGCAGTTCGGCTGCGTCCTCGCAGGTGATGATACGCTCGTCGTCGTCGATGTAGCGGGTAAGACAGTTCAGCAACGTGGTCTTGCCGGAGCCGGTGCCGCCGGAGATCAGCGTGTTGACGCGGCACCGTCCGATTACTTTCAGGATTTCCGAACCTTCTGGCGAGACCGAGCCAAACCGGGTGAGTTGTTCAAGCGTAAGCTTGTCCTTTTTGAACTTGCGGATGGTGAGCGCAGGACCATCGATCGCCAGCGGCGACACGATCGCGTTGACGCGCGAGCCATCCGGCAAGCGGGCATCGCAGATTGGCGACGATTCGTCGACGCGGCGGCCGACCTGGCTGACGATACGCTGACAGATATTCAGAAGCTGCTGATTATCGCGGAAGCGAATACCGGTTTTCTGAATCTTGCCGGCGACTTCGATGTAGACCGTGCCGGAGCCGTTGACCATGATGTCCGAGATATCGTCGCGCGCGAGCAATGGCTCAAGCGGCCCATAGCCGAGCACGTCGTTGCAGATGTCGTCGAGCAGATCTTCCTGCTCGGAAATCGACATCACGATATTCTTTATCGCGATGATTTCGTTGACGATGTCGCGGATTTCTTCCCGCGCGGAATCGGCGTCGAGCTTGGCCAATTGCGCAAGATCGATCGCCTCGATCAATGCGCCGAAGATCGTGCCCTTGACTTCGTAATAGGATTCCGAGCGTCGTGAATCGACCGCCGTCGGAATTTGCGGCTGACTTGGCGGGCGCCCCGGCGCCGGGCTTGCCGGTCGGCGCCCCGACCAGGGGCGCGCCGAGGCCTGCCGAGGGAAACGGCGTCCGCCCGACGTCGTTCGATTTTGCGGAAGGCGCCGGTGCAGCGGCTGGCTTGGACGCAGCCGGAGGCGCCGCCGCTGGCTGCGTCGCGGCGGGAGCAGCGGCAGGACGCTCCTGCACCATCGCAGCAGGACTTGCACCGGTGGGACGCTTGCCAAACACGTTACGCTACTCCGACAATGCCTACGCCCGCTTTCGAAACTTATCGAACAGCGGCGACAACAAGCTGGAACGCTGCTTTTTCATCTCGCCGCGGCCGGTCAATTGTTGCGCCAGCTGGCGAAAGGTCTCGGCGGTGCGATGACCTGAAGAAATCTCCGCAATCATCTGTCCGTTGTTGGCCGCGGCGCCGAAGATCTGCGGCTCAAACGGGATGATCGCCACCGGCTCGTCTTCGAGGGCCTTGGCGAAATCGGCGGTCTTGATTTCCGGCCGTTTGGGCACCCCGACCTGGTTGAGGCAGTAGCGCGGCAGCCGGTCGTTAGGCCGCGCGGCTTTGAGAAAATCGTAGAGATTCTTGGTGTTGCGAAGGTTCGCAAGATCGGGCGCGGCGACGATCAGAATATCGTCGGCACTGCTCAGAGCCTGCTTGCTCCAGCCGGTCCATTGATGCGGCACGTCGAGCACGACGCACGGCACCGTGGCGCGGAGCGAGTCGAAAATGGAATCGAACGCGTCGGCGCCGAAGTCATAGACGCGATCGAGCGTTGCAGGCGCTGCCAGAAGGCTCAGGTGATCGGTGCATTTTGCCAGCAATCGGTCGACGAATGCGGTGTCGATGCGATCCGGCGAGAACACCGCTTCGGCGATGCCTTGAGGCGGATCCTGGTTGAAATCCAGACCTGCGGTACCAAACGCCAGGTCGAGGTCGGTTACGACCGCGTCCAGCGTAAGGTCATGCGAGATCGAAAACGCAATATTATGGGCGATCGTCGACGCGCCGACGCCACCTTTGGCTCCGACCACGGCAATCACACGCCCAACCGGCTTGGCGTCCGGCGCAGAGTACAGTCCGCACACCGCGCGCACGACTTGCAACGTGTCGATCGGCGAAATCATGTAATCGCTGACGCCGCGCTTCACCAGCCCACGATAGAGCGTGACGTCATTCATGTGGCCGATGACGATCAACCGCGTGCCGGAGTCGCAATAGTTTGCGAGCTGATCCAGTCCATCGAGGATTTCTTCGTCGCGGTGTTCCGTCTCGAGAATGATGACGTTCGGCGTTGGCGAGCTCTGATAGGCTTCCACCGCCGCGGTCAGTCCGCCCATCTGAATCCGCAAGTGCGCTTTCGCCAGGCGCCGGTCTTCGCCCGCCGCCTGTATCGCAGCAGCAGTCTCGACCGTTTCGCAAAAGGCCTGAACAGAAACGCGCGGCGCCGGCGCGATGTGATCATCGCGCGCCGACGATATCCGCGGAGCTGTTTTCTTCATCCATGGCTTGACTGGCTTGTTTCATCTCATCCGCTGTTACTGGCCAAAGTCGCTGATCTTGCCAGCATTCTGGTTGGCGTATGTGGTCGCAGTCGGCTGGCCTTCCCGGTACTTCTCGACGACCTGCGTGCGGCGCATCGTGTAGGCCGGAGTCTCGCTGCGCGGCTGCACCAGGTCTTCCGGGTTTTCCACCATGGCCGCGAGATTGTGCTGGGATGCGCAGCCGAAATTCCAGTACTGCTTGTTTTCGAAGTACTCACGGTCCGCGATGGGTCCTATGTCTTTCGGCCACATTCCGCACGGTCCCGCCTGCGCCGTCACCTTCGGATAGGTGATGCGAACTGTTGCGAAGGAGCGTGTGCCGGCATTGTAGGTACGCACCATGGTCGATGCTGGCGGCACGCCGCTTGCGGAAAGGATCGATTGAATTTCGTGCAATGCGCCCGCAGCCGCCTGCTCATTGACGGTGCCAGTCGGCAGATCGATCAAAACGCCGCCGGTGGCTTCGTTTCGCCAGGATTGCGCGAATGCCAGAACCTCCGCGCGTTGGGTCGGCGTCAGGGACGCGCGATTGGAGCCGATGAACAATTGCATCGTACGATCGGCCTCCGTTACCGTGATCGGATGACGGTCACGATAATCAAAGGGCGTTTCCGGCAGGCCGGCGATTTGCTTCTGATCGGTCTGGCACCCACAGACCAGAAGACCGTAACCCGCGACGAGTGCCGCGCGCAGCATCACCGCCGCCGTACGGCGGCAAGCAATGGTCGAGGTCGAGAGGGTGCGCATCAGTCGTCTCCAGGCGGCCTTCAGTCGAGAATGAAACCCAGTTTGCCGTTGTAGCTGTCGGGTGGCGGATTCACCGGCCCGCCGACCCCGTAGATCCGGTTCAGCTTGCCAAGCAGAACCTGCGACGGATCGCTCGGATCGGCGAAACCGTCGTCGGGCCGCGCCAAGTCCTTGCTCGCCACCGCACGCACGACATAGGGCATCACGAGGATCATCAATTCGGTGCGCTGATTGACGTAGTCGTTGCTCTTGAACAGCGGGCCAAGTACCGGAAGCTCCATCAGGCCAGGCAGACCATTGACCGAATGCTTGGTCTCGTCCTGGATCATGCCGGCCATCGCCAGTGCGCCGCCGGATGGAATTTCGACTGTTGTGTCGGCGCGGCGCGTACGGATCGACGGGACCACCGCAGATTGCGTCGTGCCGGGCACCGAGATCGTCAGCGAATTATTGCTCGACAGATCGGAGACTTCGGTCATCACCTTGAGGCTGATCCGGCCTTCACTGAGCACGACCGGCGTGAAGCTCAGGCTGACGCCGAACTTCTTGAACTCGATCGAGGGTTGGCACGTCGATGGGCCACCCCCTGTGGCAGCCGTGCAGGAAAATCCGTTCAGGACCGGAAATTCGCCACCTGCCATGAACGTTGCGGTCTCTCCGGAAATCGCCGTCAGGTTTGGCTCGGCCAATGTATGGATCACACCGACCTGCTCCATCGCCTGCAATGTCGCGTTGACCGACTTTATCGTGCCGGCAATGCTGGAGCCGGTGAGCGACTGGCCGTACGCGGAGAATGGATTGGTAGTTATTGAAGTTGACGACATTCGTGCCGTAGCCCAGCGAGCCCGACAGGTTGATGCCGAGTTGCTTGACGACGTCGCGCTCCACTTCGGCGACAGTGACCCGCAGCATGATCTGGTCGCGGCCGCGAACGATGATGTTATTGACGATCTTGCTGCTGCCGCTGGTGCCACCGAAGAGACTTGCGAAACCATCGCCATCACTGGCAAGGCGGGTCGCAATATCGTAGGCCTGCTGCGCTTCGGCTTGGCTCGATACCACGCCGGACAGGACAATTCCGTCGCCAATACCCTCAACCCGGATATCGGAATCCGGCATGATCTGTTTCAAGGCAGTGCGGATACCGCCCAGGTTGCGGGTCACGGCGAGATCGAAGCCGGCTAGCTGCCGCCCTTGAGCATCGAAGAAGAAAACGTTGGTCTGACCTTGCTTGATGCCGATGATGTAGGCGCGACGCGCCGAGCGGATGACCGCATTGGCAATCTTGGGATCGGCAATCAGCACGTCCTTAATGTCGCGCGGAAAATCCACCACCATGGATTTGCTGACGCCAAGGGCAACAGAGCGCGAGCCTACCTCGGTCGAACTGACCTGGATCGATTGTGACGGCGGTTCATTACCGGCTCCATCGCCGGCCATGCCGGCCTGCCAGGGGATAAGCCAAGCCGCGACGACCAGGCTCACGAGAGCGGCGGCGCGGGTCGGTGTCGTCATTGCCATCTTGAATATTCCTCCGTGCATCAGTGCGGCGCTGACACCGAACTGACGCCGTAACGCACCGTGTTGATGGGTCCACGCTTCTTGCCTGTTTCATCGTCGTCGTCGTCAGAGCTGTCCGCCTGCGAGTCGATGAGACTGCGCAATGCCAGCGTCAGCGTGCCCTGCTGGCGCGCGAGTTGCAGCGTCTCAGCCTGATCGGGCGTCAGCTCGAGTGTCGAAGTTTTGCCGACGACGACTTTTTGGCCGGCCTTTTCCTCGACAGCCTGGTCGATCGCAAGAACGCGTATGTTGCGCAGGATCGTTTCGCTGACGACTTTGTCGGCCGAACCGTTGGCCTGCTGCGCCTTTTCACGGCGCGTCAGAACAACGTCGACATGATCGTCGGGCAGAATGAAACCGCCCGCGGCATTCTCGGCCGAGACTTCCATCGCGACCGCGCGCTTCCCTTTCGGCAGAACGGCAGCCAGGAAACCCGAGCCTTTGGCGAACACGACCGCTGGATCACGGATTGGCTCGCCGCTCGCGACCGGAATGCGCACGATGGCGCTGCTGAATTGATGGACGGCGTCGGGCCGCTCCGTCTTCTTGACGAAAGTCGGATTCGCCGACGCCGCCGGCCAGGTTTGCCAATCGACGTCACCGTCGGCGATGACGTGGCCGCGTTCCAAATCGTTCTTTGC
The DNA here is from genome assembly GCA_963739945.1 of uncultured Alphaproteobacteria bacterium. GTDB lineage: Bacteria > Pseudomonadota > Alphaproteobacteria > Rhizobiales > Xanthobacteraceae > BOG-931. The sequence continues at coordinate 207,860 of CAVUCN010000016.1, forward strand.
GACCAGCACATCGACGGTCGCAAGCGGCGGCGGAGGCGCAGCAGGAGGCGGCGCATCGTGATGGCCGCTCGCAAGCATGGCCGCAACCCCGCCGGCGGCGAGGGCGACACCAAGAACGACAAGACGCGCGGCTTTCATTACGCTTCACTTCCCACATGACAACACGGCGGGACGGGCCGTCATCGCGGGATTTGACCAGCTAAACGTCAAAGCATGGTTAATGAGGCGTATCCAAAGCGAGTTAATGTTGTGTTGCTTTGGACCTGCCGCGGCGCAGCAATCAGGTGCCCACCGCGGTCATCCACTCGGTCTGCGGGTAGACGATCAGCGCCGCGATCGCGAGCGCGATACCATAGGGGACGCCGGTGTCCTGGCGATGCAACCGCTCGGCCCATGCCTGACCCACCAGCATGTGCGGCATAGGCAGCGTGCGGAACTGAATCAGTCCGATCGTCAGCGCACCGCCAAGCAGCGAGGCATAGACCAAATAATCCGCGAGATGGCCGAGACCGAGCCAGAGTACCGTCACTGCTGCAAGTTTGGCGTCTCCGCCACCGATCCAGCCTTGGGTAAAACAGGCGAACGCCACGACCAACACCGCAGCGCCTGCACCTGCGTGGACTGAGCATGTCATGGACGCTCATCCCGGCAAGGATGGCAAGGAGGAAAAAGCCGGCGACCAGGATCAGAGATACACGGTTGGCGATCGTCATCGTAAACAGATCGCTAAAGGCGGCGAACGCCAGCATGACCGGGAACAGCGTCAATCTGATCGTTTCAATCAACATGGCAACGCCGATTTAGGCCTGTTGGGGTTGCGAGGTGGTTTACGCCGCGCCGTCCAAAAAAGAAAAGGCTCCGGCGCAACACCGGAGCCCTCTCGTAGCAGAGGAAGAACGAAGCTTACTTGAGGGCTGTGGAGACGCTGGTGAACGTCGTGTTCAGCTTGGTGCCGAGGCCCTGGACAACGGCGATGATCGCAACCGAGATGCCGGCAGCGATGAGACCGTATTCGATGGCGGTGGCGCCCGACTCGTCCTTCACGAAACGCGCAAGAATGGTCTTCATGAGTTGGCTCCTAAGATCCACGTGGCTGTCTGAGCGTGACCCAACGGCCGTTTTGAGCCGGCCGTTTGGATCGTCGCGAAGCTAGCAACCAGAAATTTCAATGCAGTTAAGTCAATCGAAGAAACAACCCGCAAAAGCGCAGTTCCTATACGTAGTTAACAGCGGGTTTCAAGACGGCCGCGACATTACGTTACGCCAGATCCAGCGGATGATGATGATGATGCGAAAGCGCGGCGGAAAGATTGGAACTCCCGACCTCTGTTCGACACGACCCCACAGATACCAGAGAACCGTTTCGCCCCGGTGTGCCTGAAGCATCAAGTTGTCATGATCGGCAGATCAACGCCGCAGATCAGGGCCTATGCGCAATTCTCGCGCCTGAACTCAAAGCCTTCACGCGGCTTTAATCGAATAACCGCTATCAGGAGCACATGGGTCAAGAATTTCTCGCCTTCTTTCTGGATGTCAGCCACACCCTTCTGAAGGGTGTGCCGATAACGATCGCGGTGGCGGCCGTGTTCACCGTCCTGACTTGGTTTTGGGCTTGCAACCCGGGCCGGGCGTGGTGGCAAAAAAGCGATCTGGTGACCGATCTTTGCTACTGGTTTTTCATTCCGGTGATCACACGCTTCCTGCGTATCGGCATGCTCATTGTCGGTGCCGCCCTGCTGTTTCACATCACTACGGCAGATGGCCTGGTCGCCTTTTATGACAACGGTCACGGGCCTCTCGCGACGCTGCCGCTCGTCGTACAGATGCTGGTCTTCCTCGTGGGTGAGGACATCATCCTGTATTGGACGCATCGTCTCTTTCACGGCGAGCGGATGTGGAAGTATCACGCCGTGCACCATTCCTCGGAAGAACTGGAATGGATTTCCGCGGCTCGTTTCCATCCGATCAACTCTGTTCCTCGGCAGCGTATTTGCCGACGTCGCCATGCTCGTCGCCGGCATTTCACCCAATGTATTTGTCATACTTGGGCCTCTTACCGTCGCCCATTCTGCCTTTGTCCATGCCAACCTCGACTGGACACTCGGTCCGTTCAAATACCTCATCGCCGGACCGGTCTTCCATCGCTGGCATCACACGTCGGCTGATCGCGGCGGTGAAAAGAACTTCGCCGCGACATTTCCGGTGCTCGACCTGATTTTTGGCACCTTCTACATGCCGGAAGGCCAGCTGCCGGACGAGTATGGAATAGCGGACCGCTCGTTTCCGAAGAACTTTGCCGGCCAGCTCGCCCGGCCGTTTACGCAATAATCCGCCACGGCGCTCGGCGAATTACCCCGGAAATGCCGCTACCGTGCCGCGATCCCGGCAGGCGGGTTTGCACTTCATTCATCAATTTGCAGTCAATTGTAGTTGTATGAGTGCGGCTTCCTTGGTCGTCGAATCCGCGTAGCGTTTCGGAGAGTCTCGATGACGGCGTTGTGCGTGCGGGCCCTGGCCGGGCTTCGCCCTTTGTTCTGGCTCGCAGCAATTCTTTCAGTCGCCGCTATCGCGTCGCGCGCCAGCGCCGATGGACCGATCATCGTGCGGCTCGACGAGGCGAAAGTCATCAAAGTTCCTGACCGCGCAACCACGATCGTCATCGGTAACCCGCTGATTGCAGACCTTTCAATCCAGCCGGGCGGACTCGCCGTTATCACCGGCAGGTCCTTTGGCGCCACCAATTTTATGGTGCTGGACAAAAGCGGCGCGGTGCTCAACGAGCAGAATATTCAGGTTCAGGGACCCGGCGATCCGATGGTCGTGGTCTATCGCGGCATCGATCGCGAGACCTACAGCTGCACGCCTGATTGCTCGCGGCGGCTTACGCTTGGCGACGAACAGAAATACTTCACCGACACCATGAGCGAGATCACCTCCCGCAACAATCAGTCGCTGTCGGCTGGAATGGGAAAATAACGGCTCGCGCTTCAAGGTTGAACGATCCTTAACGCAAGACCGCGGTTTCACTGCGTTGCCACAATACATCGCCAACGGCTGACAGGTAATCCTTCACCCCGGCTTCGCGCCACTTCGTGGCGTTTGCTGGGTGAGGTTGAGCATGTCCGATTGCCAGATACCGGCGCTGCTGCGCCGCTTCGTCCGCCATCGCAAAGCAACGACCAGCATTGAATTCGGTCTTGTTGCCGCACCGTTCCTGGCTTTGACTTTTGCAACGCTGCAAACGGCAATCATATTTTTCGCCGGCCAGGCGCTCGAGACCGCCGCCGCGACTTCGTCGCGGCTGATCATGACCGGACAGGCGCAGACCCAGGGCTGGAGCACGTCGGATTTCAAGCAGCAGGTCTGCAACACGATCACCGGCATCTTCAATTGTCAGAACGGCGTTTACGTCGACGTCGAAACCTATGCGACGTTCGCCGATGCCAATCTCAGCTCGCCGATCACCAACGGCAATTTCAACACGTCGGCCATGGGATACAACCCCGGCGGCCCCGGCGATATCGTGGTTGTACGGCTGTATTACCAATATCCCGTCTTCATGAACATGCTGGGATTCAATCTCAGCGACGTGAACGGCGGATACAATCTTTTGGCCGCGACAGCCATCTTCAAAAATGAACCCTACGCATCGTCCTGAAGGAGGCGCACCGTGAATCGTCTCGCGCAACGTTTTTCCAATTGCCTGAATGGATTTTCTGCTGAGCGCAGCGGCGTGGCGGCAATCGAGTTCGCCATGCTGCTGCCGATGATGATTACGTTATTCCTCGGCAGCGTCGAGCTTTCGACCGGCGTCGCCATCAATCGCAAAGCAACGATCGCCGCCCACACCGTCGCCGATCTTGCCAGTCAGTATACCAACATAACCAATGCCGACATGACCAACATTCTCAACGCGGCGACCGACATCGTCTATCCGTATCCGTCGGGCAGCCTGCAGACCGTAGTGTCGGAGCTTGCGATCGATGGACAAGGCAATGCGACCGTGGTGTGGAGCGACACGCTCAACGGCACCGCCCGCACGGTTGGATCGTCGGTCACGATCTCGAGCAATCTGGCGACGCCGAACACCTATTTGTTGCTCGGCGAGACAACCTACAACTTCAAACCGTCGTACGGTTATGTCGTAACCGGAACCATGCCGCTGAATGACCAGATCTATATGCGGCCACGCCAGTCGAACGCGGTAACGCGCAGCGCCTCGTAATCGGCAGCTTTTACGGGGCCGGCGGTATCGGCAGCGACGTCGTCGACTTGATCTTCTCCATGGCGAAACGTGACGTGACGTTTTTCAGCGGCACCGCGGAAATCAGTTTTTTGTAGAACGTGTCGTAGCCGGCAATATCGGTGACCACGACGCGCAGCATGTAGTCGACGTCGCCGGCCATCCGGTAGAACTCCATCACTTCCGGCATGGCGCCAACCGTCTTGGCAAATTGATCGAGCCAGTCCTGCGAGTGATCGCCGGTTTCGATCGATACGAACACCGTGACACCGAGCCCGATACGATCCTGATCGACCAGCGCAACGCGCCGCTGGATCACACCGTCGGCCTCAAGCCGCTGGATACGTTTCCAGCACGGCGTCGACGACAGGCCGACCCGGGAGCCGATTTCGGCGACCGACAGGGCGGCGTTATCCTGTAGAACGGCAAGGATTTTTCGGTCTATAGCATCCATAGAAATATTCTTCCAGTGATAGCCAAGGATGACTATCTATATAGAATAATATTCCAAATCAAGCGGGCTTTTGTCCCGCTCGCGCCTGCCGGGCCGCCAATAAAGCTTCGACCTCCGGCCGCGTCGGACAGCCGGTCGGACCTCCCAATCTCGTGCATTTGATCGCCGCAACCGCCGAACCGAAGCGCATCGCTTCGATCACGCTGCGGCCTTCCGCGATCGCAAGCACAAATCCGCCGTGAAACGTATCGCCGGCACCGAGCGTATCGATTGCTTCGATTTCAAAGACCGGCAACTGGCGGATCACGCCGCCTTCCATGAAAACGATGTCGTGCGGCCCATTGCTGACGGCAAGAAACGATTTCGTCTGCCGCGCAATACGCTGCAGCCCCGTTGCAAGATCGGCAACGCCGGTCGTGGCGCGCAGACATTCGGAGGAAAAGATGACATGCGAGGCGATGCGAAACAGCGGGTCGTCCTCGACTGTCGGCCGGTCACCGTCGAGCACCACCGGAATATTGCGCCGATGAGCCGCTTCACAGATCGGCCGCACGAAGTCGGGATAGCGGTTGTCTGCGAGAATCGCATCGGCGGTCGCCACAGCCGCATCAGGATCAGGAGGCACGGCGGTTGCGATCCGCTCATCGCGGTAGGTCACGATGGTGCGGTCGCCGTGCGCATTCAGGAAGATTGCCGATAGCGCCGTCGAAAGTCCCGGAATACGCCGGCAGAACGTGTAATCGATATTCTCACGAGCGAGAGCCGCGAGCACACGGTCACCATTGGCATCTTCGCCGGCCGGACCGCCCATGGGGCCGGCAAGCGATACGCGGCCGCCAAGCCGCGCGATCGCGACGGCGGCATTCGCTGCGCAGCCGCCATTGACGATAAAAAAATCCGTCGCCTGCACTTTGCCGTCGGGTTGCGGAAATTCTTTGACGCGAAACACTTCGTCGAGGACGATGATGCCGGCGCAGAGAATGCGCGGCGCGGGTTCAACGGAAGACATCGCTGCCGTTCTCGACATAATCGCGGATGATGTGGTGCGCGATGGCAACCGGCGGCGGCGTGGTCAATCCGTCGGGATGGCGCAACGTGAGCATCGCCGCCAGTTCTTCGCGGTCGAACCAGCGCGCATCCTCGATTTCACTATGATCGATGACGATGTCGCCCGACTTCGCTTCAGCGTGGCAGCCGATCATGAGCGACATCGGAAATGGCCAGGGCTGCGACGCTAAATAACTCACCCGGCCTGCCACTATCCCGACTTCCTCAAGAACTTCGCGGCGGACCGCCTCCTCGATCGTCTCACCCGGCTCGCAAAAGCCGGCGAGGCATGACCACATGGTCGCGGCAAAGCGCGGCGAGCGGCCAAGCACGCAGCGCTCGCCTGCAATCACCAGCATGATCACAACCGGGTCGGTGCGCGGAAAATGTTCGACATGACAGTTCGGGCAATCGCGCCGCCAGCCGCCTTGCACAATCTGCGTCGCCGTCCCGCAGTTCGGGCAGAAGCGATGCCGCGCATGCCAGCCAAGCATCGCCTTCGCTTCCGCGAGCGGCGGCAGGTGTTCGGCATCGACCAATCCCTGAACGGCGATCGAGCGCAAGTCGGTGATTTTCAGATCACCGCGCGCTTTAAGGGGCTCAATCGACGCCGGATCGAGTCCGATGCCGAAGCGCGGCACATCGTTCAGGAGACCGAGAAAGATTTTTTCGCGAGTTGCACCAAGTGCATTGGCGTCGGTGATGGAAAACAGCGGGTCCGCTTTTTCACCCCGTTGTTTCATGACGACTTGTTCGCCGCCAATCACATAGGCGCCGGCACGGGGATCATTCGCAAATTTTGCCAGCGACGCGTCGTCGGTACGGCGATCGGCGGCACGGTCAATCAAGCTCGCCGTGTAGCCGAGATGCGGATGCGGGCCGAGTTCGGAGCCGATGGGCACGTCAGACCAAGCCGTAGTTACTGGGCTGATTTACGCAGCGCACGCCGCCAATGCGGACCGGACACAATGGCGATGCGGAAGGTCATCTCATGCTCCTGTCGCCCGTTATTTGCACCGGATTGAAGCCGTGGCCGCAACAGAGGTCAAGGCGAGCCGATATTTATCGGCTCGCCTTCCGGCATTTCGACTGGACACGCTTGCAAAGAGGCCAGTCCGCCGACGCCTTCATTCATAGAAGACGTCGGGCACCACCTCGATCACGTTGCCTGTAGCGATATCGACAAGCAGCAGATCAGGCCCATACCGGACCCACTGTGCTCCGGGCGGCGGCGGATCGAGGCCAAGCGTGGCCCAGTCCGAATAGTAATAGTTCGGCGCCAGGAAGAACGGCGGCAGCACTGCACCCACGGCCCAGCGTCGATAGGCCCAGCCCGGAGGATAGATAAACGGCGAAACACGGACCGGATTGAAGAAGTGGCCGTGATAGCCGAACTGCGGACGGCCTCCAGGTCCAAAATGAGGCCCCTGCGGCCGGACCCGGATGAGGACCGGGCACAAAGGCGGGCCTTGCGTGGGGAGGACCGCCCGGACCGGGCCCGGCATGTGGCACAAAAGCAGGACGGGCATGCGGCGCGTCCGCCGGAAGGACCATGCGGTGGTCCACCGGAAGGACCATGCGGCGGTCCGCCGGGAGCACCGTGCGGTGCCCGCCGGCGGTGGCCCGCCGCGATGGTCGTCATGATGTTCTTGAGCCATGGCAGAAACCGGCAGCATCAATGCCATCAGCCCAGCCAGAGCAATCGCACGCAGCATCGGGAACCTCATGTGTTATTTCGTGAAGATTCGCCGCGCAGACTAGCAAATCAGCCCGGCAATGTAAGCACTCCCCCATGGCAGCTTCGTTTGCGTAGAATGCGGACGCCCCACCGTTTTGTCGCGACGGAGAATCAAATTCATGTCACGCACACCCCGCATCGCCATCGTCGGCGGTGGCATTGGCGGACTTGCCGCAGCGCTGGCGCTGGAACAGCGCGGCGCCGAAACCATCGTGTGCGAGCAGGCTGAAGCGCTCAGCGAGATCGGTGCCGGCCTCAATCTTACGCCCAACGCCGTCAAGGCACTGCGCGCGCTCGGCATCGAAAACGAGGTTCAGGCGATCGCCGCGGAAACGGATTTTCTCAATATCCGCAGCTGGAAAAGCGGGCGCTATATTTCACGCACCAAACGCGGAGATTTTCGCCAAAAGTTCGGCGCGCCAAATTTGTCGGTCCATCGCGCCGATCTGCTCGAAGCCCTGGCAAAGGCGCTCAAGACGACACAGTTCCGCTTCAACGCCCGCTGCGTTGGCGTCGAAAGCAACGACCATTCGGCGGCAGTTCACCTCGCCGACGGCAGCACGATCGAAGCCGATCTCGTTGTTGGCGCCGACGGCATTCATTCGGTGGTGCGCACGGCACTGTTCGGTGCCGATGCGCCGCATTTCACCGGTTGTGTCTGCTGGCGCGGCATGGTGCCGGCCGAAGCGGTGCCCGGCGAAATCGACATGAAGAACGGCGCCATGTGGCTCGGACCGCACGGCCATGTCGTCCACTATCCGGTGCGCCGCGGCGAATTGCTCAACATCGTCGCCCATATCGACAGCGACGCGTGGACCGAGGAGTCCTGGACGCGACAATGCGACGTATCGGAAGTGATCGCGACCTACGCCAACTGGAATCCGCTTCTCGGCCTGCTCTATCCACGAAGCGAGCGCTGGTACAAATGGGCGCTCTATGATCGTGACCCGCTTGAACGCTGGGTGAAAGGTCGCGCCACACTGCTCGGCGACAGCGCTCACGCCATGTTGCCTTATCTCGGCACCGGCGCCGGCATGGCCATCGAAGACGCCGTCGTGCTTGGCGCTGCATTCGCCCGTGAAAAGGACGATCTTGGTGCGGCGCTTGCCGCCTACGAGCAATTGCGCGTGCCGCGCACCAAGGCCGCTGTTCTCGGCGCCCGCGCGCGAGCCAAGGAAAATCATCTGGCTTCGCCCTGGGCGCGGCTGCGGCGCGACGTTCAATTCTTCTTCCGCGAACGTTTCGGCGGCACGGACAACACCGCGTTCAAGGTCGGCTGGCTTTACGAATACGACGTCGGGCGCGCTTTACAGTGACGACGTTACGCGTTGGCGGATTGCCGCGGCGAAAGCGTTCCAGCGCCGCCGGATCGCTGACGCATCGCGGCGCAGACGCCCCAGATCGGCTTGGGCCAAAGCGGATCGTCCTTGCGGCGCGCCACGACGTGGATGTGAAGTTGCGGCACCACGTTGCCGATCGCGCCGACATTAAGCTTGTCGCACCGCGTTTCATCCTTCAGCGCCCGCGAGACCAGCGACAGTTCCTCCATCAACTGCGTCTGCTCATCGCCAAGGTCGATAATGTCGCTGGCGCCCGCCCTTCGCGGCACCAAAATCAGCCACGGAAATTCGCCGTCGTTCATCGCCAGCAAGCGCGACAACGCCAAGATCGCAAACCGTAACGGTATCTTTTGCCAATTGAGGATGCAGGGACCAGCCGGTTTCGGGCATTTCTCACTCTCCGGACGAACCGTCGCAGAGTTATCACGCGGCACAGGCGTTTGGCTTGCTTTCTCCCCCTCCCCGGCCGATATAAGGCCCGGGAGGTTGGCGGTGGACGAGCCACTCGCCAACCGGGTCAGGTCCGGAAGGAAGCAGCCCTAACGAGCGCGGTTCGGGTCGCTCGTCAGCCTCCCACCTTTTCACACATGGGCCCGTTTGCGGCCCGCGTCGCGCGCAGCGAAATGCGGGGACAACCGGCCCGCTCTCACGCTGATCCTGGATTTCGCTACGCTCAATCCGGGATACGATTGAGTTGATATGAACGACACCACCGCCACATCCGGCTCCTATCGCGTCCTGGCGCGCAAGTACCGGCCGTCGACGTTCGACGACCTGATCGGCCAGGAAGCGATGGTGCGCACCATCTCGAATGCCTTCGAGACCGGACGCATTCCGCAGGCCTGGGTGCTCACCGGTGTGCGCGGCGTCGGCAAGACCACGACCGCCCGCATCCTCGCCCGCGCGCTCAATTACGAATTGCCGGACGGATCGGTCACCGGCCCGACCATCAAGATGCCGACGCTCGGCGTGCACTGCCAGGCGATCATGGAGAGCCGCCACCTCGACGTCATCGAGATGGACGCCGCCTCGCACAACGGCGTCGAGGACGTGCGACAGATCAACGAGGCCGTGCGCTACGCGCCGGTTTCGGCGCGTTACAAGGTTTACATCCTCGACGAAGTGCACATGCTCTCCGGCGCGGCTTTCAACGCCTTGCTCAAGACGCTGGAAGAGCCGCCGGCGCACGCCAAGTTCATCTTCGCCACCACCGAAATCCGCAAAGTGCCGATCACGGTGCTGTCGCGCTGCCAGCGCTTCGATCTGCGCCGGGTCGACGCCGAAATGCTGGTGAAACACCTGCAAGGCATCGCCGGCAAGGAATCGATCACCGTCGAGCCCGAAGCGCTGGCGCTGATCGCACGCGCCGCCGAAGGCTCGGTGCGCGATTCACTGTCGCTGTTCGATCAGGCCATCGCCCATGCGGCCGGCCCGGTGCGGGCGGAGGATGTGCGCGGCATGCTCGGCCTCGCCGACCGCACGCGCGTCATCGATCTGTTCGAGGCGCTGATGCGCGCCGATATCGCGCGCGCATTGCAGGAACTGCGCGATCAGTACGACACCGGCGCCGACCCCGCCATGGTGCTTGGCGATTTCGCCGAGTTCACGCATTTCGTGACGCGGGTGAAAATCGTACCGGCGGTCGCCGACGACGTGTCGCTGACCGAGACCGAGCGCACACGCGGCCGCGCCTTTGCGGCCAAGCTCTCGATGCGCGTTCTCGCCCGCACCTGGCAAATGCTGCTCAAGGGCATCGCCGAGGTCGACGCCGCTGGCCGCCCGATCGCCGCCGCCGAGATGGTTCTGGTCCGCATTGCCTATGCCGCCGACTTGCCGACCCCCGATGAGGTCGTCCGCTCACTGGGTGACGGCGTGCGCGGCAACGGCTCAGGTTCAGCCCCGTCGTCATCCGCCACCGCGCGCGGACATGCCGGCACGATCCGAACTGCCGCGCGGCGGCGGCACGCGCGGACCGTTGGCGTCAGCGCTGCCGATGAACGAGCCGATGGCTCGCAGCGCGGAATCTGCCGCCCCGGCGCGGGCCATCAGGACTTTCGAGGAGCTTGTCGCGCTCGCCGCCGAAAAGCGGGACGTCGCGATGAAAAGCGCTCTGGAACGCGACGTACGCCTGGTGCGTTTCGAAGACGGCAAGCTTGAAATCGCGCTTGAAGCCAGCGCGGCAAAATCCCTGGTCAACGACCTGTCGAGAAAGCTCGCCGACTGGACCGGCCGGCGCTGGATGATCGCGGTTTCGACCGAAGCCGGCGCGGCCTCGCTGCGCGCCCAGGCCGAGGCACGCAAGGCCGAACTGAAAAACGACGTGCGCAGCGATCCGCTGGTGCAGGCGGTGCTGGCGCGTTTCCCCGGCGCCGAGATTGTCGAAGTGCGTCCGCCCGCCAGCGCTCCGCTCGCCGAATCCGGACGACATGCCGCCCGACAACGAGAGCGACCCCGATGCCTGATTTTCTCGGCCTGATGAAACAGGCCGCCGAGCTGAAATCAAAGATGGAAAACATGCAGGCCGAGCTCGACCGCCTGGAGGTCGAGGGTACGGCCGGCGGCGGCATGATTACCGTCACGCTCTCCGGCAAAGGCGATCTGTAGAAACGCCAAGGTCGATGAAGTCGCTGCTCAAGCCCGACCAAAAAGAAATCCTCGAAGATCTGCTCGTCGCTGCGCACGCCGACGCGCGCCGCAAGCTCGAAACCCTGTTGCAGGACAAGATGCAGGCGATGACCGGCGGCCTGCCGCTGCCGCCCGGGCTGAAATTGTTCTGATGCCTTCGATCTCTGCCGGTCCCGAAATCGAGCGCCTGATCCAGCTGCTGGCCCGCCTGCCCGGGCTCGGGCCGCGCTCGGCGCGCCGTGCGGCGCTGTTTCTCATCAAGAAACGCGAGCTGGTTATGGCGCCGCTCGACTTCGGCGCTGCAGGCGGCGATAGAAAAAATCGAGATCTGCCGGACTTGCGGCAATATCGATACGCAGAACCCGTGCGCGGTATGCACCGATGCGCGGCGCGATCAGGCCGCTATCGTTGTGGTCGCCGATGTTGCCGATCTCTGGGCCCTGGAACGGGCCCATGCCATCAATGCGCGCTACCACGTGCTCGGCGGCACGCTCTCGCCGCTCGACGGCATCGGCCCCGACGACCTGACCATCGACGCGCTGGTCAAACGCGCGCACGATCCGGAGGTCAAAGAGGTCATTCTGGCGCTCAATGCTACGGTCGACGGCCAAAGTACCGCCCATTACATCACCGACCTCCTGCAAGACGCCGCAGTAAAGGTGACGCGGCTGGCTCACGGCGTGCCTGTCGGCGGCGAACTCGACTACCTCGACGAGGGCACCCTCGCCGCCGCAATGCGCAGCCGGACGCCTTTCTGAGCGAGTGCCTGCGATTTAGTCAGCAATCGCCTGCGGTGCGGCCAATCCTCGAAATTGTGCGGAAAAACGCGGGAAAAATGGCTGCAATTCTGCCGTCCGGAGTGTCGGCGGGAACTTGGCCCACCCTTTGCATAGTAGGGTTTGCGATCTCGGTCTCACTCGTCGTGTTGAATGAGGTTGCTGGAGCCCCCGGAGATCCCGGCACTGGGGGCTCCATTTTATTTTCGGGACCCCCTTCGACACCCCCCCGCCCCTTGCTTGCGCGCGCGCCGGCGCTGTGCACATCATTGCTGTGCTGTTAAGTCATGCCTTTGAGCAGCAAGGACAGGCCGGGTTTCAATGAGTGACGACGTTCCGTTCGACAAAAGCTTCGATCTGGTTCCTGACCAGCCGAAGGAAGTGGCCCCATTGGTCCGGGCGGTCGCGGCTAACAATCCCAGCCCGTTCACCTTCAAAGGCACGGTCAGCTACATCATCGGCCGCGGCAAAGTCGCCGTCCTCGATCCAGGGCCGGATGACGATGCGCATGTCGCAGCGCTGCTCGACGCCGTCCGCGGCGAGACGGTGACCCACATCTTCGTCACCCATACCCATCGCGACCACTCGCCCGCTGTGCCCAAGGTGAAGGCTGCGACCGGCGCCAAAGTTTACGCCCAGGGCCCGCATCGCCTGGCGCGGCCGCTGCATGTCGGCGATACACGCCGGCTGGACGCATCCGCGGACATGGATTTTCGCCCCGACATCGCGCTGCCCGATGGCGAAGTGGTACGCGGCGACGGCTGGAGCCTGGAGGCAGTGTTCACGCCGGGCCATACCGGCAATCACATGGCCTACGCGCTGCCGGAATCGAACCTGCTGTTCTCCGGCGACCACGTCATGGGCTGGTCAACGACGATCGTCGCGCCACCGGACGGTGCCATGAGCGATTACATGAATTCGCTCTACAAGCTGGAGAAGCGCACCGAGCCGCTCTACCTGCCCGGCCACGGCAATCCGGTACGCAACGCGCCGCGCTTCGTGAAGCATCTGATCGAGCATCGGCGCGGGCGTGAAGCATCAATTCTGCATCGGCTCGGCAAGGGTGCGGCCGACATTCCGACGATCGTCAAAGCCGTCTATATCGGCCTCGATCCACGCCTGACCGGAGCCGCTGGGCTTTCAACACTCGCGCATCTTGAAGAACTTGTCGCGCGCGGCGCGGTCGTTACCGAAGACCAGCCTTCGATCAGCGGTACTTACCGCTTGGCCTGAGGGCCTTTGGCGTCCGGCTGCGGCTTCGGCAGCGTTGGCGCGGGTGCTGGCTTCTTCGGCAACGCCAGAACGTCGTCGATATCGCTGATCAAATTGCGCACCCGCGAGGCGTTGGTGCCGAAATCGTGGCGGCCGTAACGCGACGCCGACCGAACGTCGATGCGCGCGCCGTCGCTGGTGGCGCGGATGCGCACCACGACGTCGTCGCGAAAACCCATGATCGGCGTGCGCGCAATCGCTTCGATAATTCCCTCACGCCCGGCAGGCGCGGGTTGAGGAATGCGTGCGGTAGGCGCCGCCGGCTGACCGCCCTGCGGCGGGCGCGCGTCGACAACCCGCCATTTACGCTTGGTGATGACTTTCAGCGCGGCGTCATAGGCTTCCTGGGCGGTGGAGTCGGTGAGGTCCGGCTCGATATCGGAATAGGCCGCATGTTGCTGCTCGGCGGCATAGAGGCCTGCATAGGTGATCGGATTGGCGTCGCGCGGCCTCAACCGCGCAATGGCGTCGAACCGCGGCGGATCGATCGGATCGGTGGTGATGTCGTAAATCGCCGGCAACCGATACGCCTTGATGCCGAGATAGGCGGGGTAGGCGATCAATGCGAGACCGATGAACAGCGCCGCCAAGGCCTGCTTTGTCGCCGGCGACACCTTCGAACCAGATGACGATGAGTGCGCTGATCGCAAGCAGGATCGCGACCACAGCCAGCATCAATCCGCCGGCAAAAGTCGACAGCGCCGGTACGATTTCCAGGGCGCCGGAGCGCACGACGATGATGGCCAGCAGCGTCGCCGCGAGCGAAAACAGCGCGATACGCCGCGCCCATATCGCCAGCCGCGAAACTGGCTCGTCAATAATTCGATGTCGCGCCATCGCCGTCCGGCCTACCCCCGAGATCCTGCCCCCCAAGATCCCCGATATCTGCTTTAGCGCGCCCAAGACCGGCTCGTCGAGCGTCGTTGACTTGATTGGCAAGGACCTAATGGCGCAGACCGCCGTGACCTAACTGCGACCGTTCGCCGACTTTGTCGAGGCCGACAAGGTGGCTGTCAGACAACCCGTCGCAGTACGATGCCTTGACCGGGCAAAAAGCGAGGCAGAAGATATTTGCAACCGGGCGTGGGGGCACAGACCCGGCACACAAATAAAATTTCACCAAGAGGGAGCAATGCAATGTCAGGAATCCATAAGCCGATTCATCGTCGCACGCTGCTCAAGGCCGGCGTAGCACTTGGCGCCAGCCAGGCTGTCGGCGCGCCGTTTGTCATTTCCGCGCTTGGCGACGAACCGGTTAAAATCGGCATGGTCAACCCATTGACCGGCGTGCTCTCGGCATTGGCCCAAAGCGAGGCCGATGGCGCTAAATACGCCGAGGCTGAAATCAACAAAAATGGCGGCATCCTTGGCCGTCAGGTCCAGCTTCTCATCGAGGATTCCGCTAACGACGTCGGCACCGGCGTGCAAAAGACCCGCAAGCTGATCGACCGCGACCAGGTGAGCGTGATCATCGGCGACGTCAATTCCGGCATCGCCTATGCCATGTCGCAGGTGACGAACGAAAAGAAAGTGTTCCATATCGTCGGCGGCGGTCACACCGATCCGATCACTGGCACCAATTGCAAATGGAACGTCTTCCGCGTCTGCAACACCACCTCAATGGACGCCAACGCCGTGACACCCGAGCTGGTCAAACGTTTCGGCAAGAAATGGTTCTTCATTACGCCGGATTATGCCTACGGCCATACGTTGCAGGACGCTTTCATCAGGGCGCTCACCAAACTCGGCGGCACTTATGACGGCGACTACCTGCCGATCAACAACACCGATTTCTCCGCCACCCTCATCAAGGCCAAGGGCTACAAGCCGAACGTGCTGCTCAACAATATGGGCGGCCTGACACAGATCAACTGCATGAAGCAGTTCACCCAGTTCGGCATGCAGAAAGAAATGGCGCTCGGTGGCGCCCTGTTCGAGCTGGAAAGCATCAAGGGCGTCCCGGCAGATGCGCAGACCGGCTGGTGGGACATGGAGTGGTGGTGGAACCAGCCTAACGTGCCGGAAACCGTGAAGTTCGTCGCCGACTATCGGGCAGCGACCAAAAAGACGCCGTCGGCACGCGACTGGTTCGGCTACGTGTCGATGCATTCCGTGCGGCTGGCGGCAGCCAAGGCGAAATCACTCGAAGGTCCAGCGCTTGCAAAAGCGATGGAGGACATGGAGCTGCCGCCGAACGTCGCGCTGCAGCCTGGACCGGTCCGCTATCGCGCCGGCGATCACGAATTGATGCCAAATATTTTTGTCGGCGAGGCGCACCCGCCCAAATCAGGACCTGATGACGTATTTACGGTCGCGGCCCTTGTTCCGGGAGAGCAAGCAGCCGGATCGGTTGCCGATACCGGATGCAAGATGGAGCAGCCGGCCTGATCTGAAGCTCGCTGCTGGGGGAGCAAAGAGCGGCAGATGTGGCAAGTCGTACTCTTCAACGTCACCAACGGACTGATCATCGGCGCGTTTTACGTGCTGATGGCGCTCGGTCTGTCGCTCATCCTCAATCTGTCGAACGTCATCAACTTCGCCCACGGCAATTTCCTGGCGCTTGGTGCATACCTCGCTTTCACGCTCGAGCCGGTACTGGGCTACTGGGGCGCGCTGCTGGTTTCGCCGTTACTGACTGCGCTGATCGGCGTTCTGGTCGAGCGGCTGATGATCCGCCGCATCTATAACCGCGATCCGGTCTATAGCCTGCTGCTGACGTTCGGGCTTGCCTTCGTGATCCAGGACGTCTGCCGCTACATATGGGGACCGAACGGCTTGCCGATGGGCCTGCCGGCGATGCTCTCACAGCCGTTGACGCCTGAGCTGTTCTTCATCACCTGGTATCGCATCTTCATGGTGACCATCGTCATCATCACCGTGCTCGGGCTGTTCGCATTCCTGCGCTACTCGCGGATCGGGTTGCGCATTCGCGCCGGCACATTCGATCTCGAAACCGTGGCGACGCTGGGCGTCAACGTACGCAATCTACGGACTTTCAATTTCGCTGTAGGTTGCCTGCTTGCCGGATTGAGCGGCGTGCTGGCGGCGGGACAACTCGGCATCAACCCCAACATGGGTGACGACCTCCTGATGACGAGCTTCATTGCCATCATCGTCGGCGGCGTCGGCAGCCTGATCGGCACTCTGTTTGGCGGCCTTTTGATCGGCATGGCGGCGGCCATCACCACTGTGTTCTATCCGGCGGCAAGCGAAGCCGTGATCTACGGCATGTTGATGCTGGTGCTGCTGGTCCGGCCGCGAGGGCTGATGGGCGAGGAAGGAATGTTCTCGTGAGCAATCCTCTCGCATCCTTGAAGGCGCGCTTGCCGGAAGGCCAGGACCTCTACACCCTGATCGGCATCTGGGCGCTCCTTGTCACCGTGCCGTTCTGGGTGCCCTTCGTCGGCGGCTATACCGCGCTGGCCAGCAAGGTGCTGGTGTTCGGGCTCGCGGCCATGGGCCTCAATATGCTGCTCGGTTTCACCGGCGTGCTGAGCTTTGGCCATGCCGCTTATTTCGGCCTCGGCGCTTATGGTGCGGGGCTGACACTGCGCTATCTCGTTCACTCGACGCCGCTCGCGATGCTGGCCGGCGTGCTGTTCGGCGGATTGGCCGGAACGCTGTTCGGTGCGCTGATCGTGCGACGGCGTGGGGTTTATTTTGCGATGTGTACGATCGCTTTCGGCCAGATCTGGTACTATATCGCCTATAGCTGGAACGACTTTACCGGCGGCTTCGACGGCCTGCGCGATTTTCATCGCGAACCGATCGGCTTTGGCCCGCTGACACTGGACATCACGCAGGGCGAAACGACGTTCTACTTCTTTACGCTCGGCGTATTCGCCATCGCCGTTGCTTTGATGGGACTTTTGCTGCGCTCGCCGTTTGGCCGCACCCTGCTGGCCATCCGGGAAAATGAACGGCGTGCGCGCTTTCTCGGCATCCCGGTCGAAAAACATATCTGGATGTCGTTCTCGATTTCGACATTCTTCACCGCGCTTGCTGGCACGCTCTACGCTCTGCTTAACAACTTTGCCGACCCGCTGGCCCTGCACTATTCGCTGTCGGGCTATTTCGTGATTATGTGCGTGATCGGCGGCATGCGCACGTTCTGGGGGCCATTGACCGGCGCGGTCGTCTTTGTCGTCTTGCAGGATTATATCTCGTCGATGACGGTGAACTGGATGTCGTTCATCGGCACGATTTTTATCCTGGTCGTGCTGTTTTTTCCGCGTGGCCTGCTTGGCATGCGCCGCCGCACGGCGACATAACCGTTACAATCCGGCGGCAACTTCAGCGTGGATACGCAATAGTTCACCAACCGTCGACGGATCGCGCCGGCCGAAGCCGCATTCTGTCGCGATCGAAAAGTCCCGGGCAAATTTCTCCGCCGTAGCCATTCGCCTGCGCGTCCCGGCAACTCCATCAGTGTAGTGAACGAGGCCGAGGCAAAGCCGCGTTCCGGGATCGAGTTTCAGGCGTGTGAGCGGCTTGAAGTAAGCCTCGTCGTCCCGGCCACGTGGCACCGGCATGTGGATTTGCGTGATCGGCCGCTTGAGCCGCGTTGCAAGCCGATTGGCGTAATCGACCATATCGCCCATGTCGGTCGGTTCGACGACATGGCGGTGTCCCGCGTCGCCGTAGCAGAAGTGAAACAGCAGATCGACGTTTTCAGGAACCCGCTCTGCCAATCGGACCACGATAGCCGAGAAGTTCTCCTGCATCTCTTCCTTGGTGGCGCCGTAAGGTCCAGCCTGATTGCGTTCGAGCCGCGCGAAGACCGCCGAAGCAATGTCGAACTGAATGGCAAGCTGATCCGGCGGAATAGACGCGGCGATCTTGTCGATTTCCCGCAGCACCGCATCGTTGTAGATCGGATCGACGCTGCTCTGAAGGTTTTCTCGCACGAACAGCCAGATCACCGAATGCGCCGGAACGAGGTCGACCTGGAATTTGACCTTGGCTGGAATTTTTCCCTGACGCTTCAATTCAGCGAAGGTCGCAAACGAGCGGCGCGCGATATCCGCGTAAAACAGATTGTCGAACCTGAGGTCATTGAGCGAGACGCCGGGCTTCAAGCCATAGCGACGCCGGCCCGGAACGCCGGAATGAAGCTGGAAGACCTCGTCGCTTAGCTCCAGCGATGAATTCTCGGAAAACACTGGCTCCAGCCATGTGATCCAATCCAGACGCTCGCCCGTTTCGCCGTCCGGCAGCGTCAGCAGGTGCGGCCCGAGCGCGGCACTGACCGTCTCAAAGACGTCTTTCTCATTCGCCAATGGAACGCTGCCGACCAGATAGACGTCGCGTGCCATAGCCCTTATTCCGCCAATACGTCGGAATGGATTTTCAGAAGCTTGTGCACAGTGTCAACTGAGCGTGCTCGCGCCATGCCGCATTCGGTGGCGATCCCGAACTTCGGCACATAGCGCCGCGCCGCGGCGATGCGAGCTCTCGCGCCTTCGACGCCATCGCCGGCGTGCACCACGCCGAGATAAAGCTCGGTACCGTCTTTCAATTTCAGATCGCGTAACGGCTTGTGAAACGTATCGTCGTTGCGGCTCATCGGTACCGGCATGTGAATATAGGCCAGCGGATGGGCAATGGCCTTGCTCAACGCGTTGGCGAATTCGACCAGCTTCGCCGCGTCCTTGGGCTCGACGAAATGCGTAGCGCCGAAATCGCCGTAGCAAAGATGGATTCCAAGCTCGACATCGGCCGGGACAGCGGCGCACAACCGCTCAAGCCGCGCCAAAATCCTGTCGTGCGGCTCATTGGCATGCGGAACAGCGTCAGTCTTCTGGCCGTCCCAGATGCACATCTCGTTGCAGACGTCCCACTGGATGCAGAGGTCCTTGTGCGGAATGTGGCGACACAGGGCGGCGACTTCCGCGATCATGGCCTTTTCATAAGCCACTTCGACGGCCGGCAAGTCTTTATTGAGCACGATCGAGCCGACCACAGCGAACGGCGTCGGCAGGCAGACCTGGAACCGTATGCCTTTCGGCAACTCGCCTTTGTCGCGCGCGGCGACAAAATCAAGATAGGACGCTCTCGCTTCGCGCGCATAGCCAAGCTCGCCGAACCGGACATCGGACGGCTTTGCGCCTTCGGCCAGCACGAGCAGCGGGAAACGGTTGGTCGGGCGGACTGCGCCGGTTGGATCGGGCCGCAGATGCGCGTTCGAGCGCAGCAGCGCATATTGCCAGCTGATCCACAGCCGCCGCCCGCCGACTTCGCCGTCAGGTACGCGCCGCAGATGCGGACCAAGCAGTTCGCCGACCGTGCTGAACACGTCGTCCACCGTGTCGAGACCGATGCTGCCGACCAGATGGACGCCTGCAAGACCCGCGTTGCTCATAATTCCTCGTGTTACGTCAAATCGGCTTGTTGATGGTCGCCAAAAGCGGCGCGAGCCGCTTCATTTCGCTGTGCAGATAGGCGTCGAAATCGCCCAGCCCGATGTCTACCGGCGTGAAACCCTGGAGGCGGATCTTGGCCTGCAATTCCGGATCCTTGCCGACCTCGACGATGGCGTTGTGGAGCGATTCCTGGACATCGCGCGGCGTCTTCGCCGGCGCAAGGAAGCCGTACCAGGTAGCGCTGATGTAATCGACGCCCTGCGACAACGCCGTCGGAATCTTGATCGGCTCAGTGACCGGCTCCTTGTCCGAAACGGCGAGCGGCAGCAGCTTTCCGTCCTGCAATAGCGCGAGCATGAACGACTCCGGCGCGAAGGTCGCCTGGATGTGACCGGCGAGGAGATCGGTAAGAATTGTCTGGCTCACCGTGTACGGCACATGGACAAGCTGTGTGCCGGTCTGCAGCGCAAAATAGGCTCCGGCAATATGCGTCGCGGTGCCAATGCCGGCAGAGCCATAGTTGATCGTCCCCGGCTTCGCTTTCGCAAGCGCGATGAATTGCTGCAAGTTGCGGACGCCAAGCGACGGCGCCACGGCGACTACGGTCGGCGCTTTTGCGATAAGCTCGATCGCGGCAAAATCGGCGATCGGATCGAATGTCAGATTCTTGTTCATCGTGCCCAGCGTCGCGTGCGCCGAGTTGGTCAGCAGGACGGTGTAGCCGTCGGGAATGGCGTTGGCGACCGTCTCGGCACCGATCGCCGTGCCGGCGCCGGCCCTGTTCACCACGATAACCTGGTAGCCAAATCGCTTGGCCAGCGCATCGGCATAGAGCCGCGCCTGGATGTCCATGGCAGTGCCGGGGGCGAGCGGCACGCACAATGGTGATGATGCGCGAGGGATAGGCGGCCTCCGCACCAGCCGGCCTGGATGATCAACGCGGCTATCGCGAGCGCAAGCGTGCATGATCTAAGAAACATCATGGCTATCCTCCCCAGTCGCGCGCTTTTTTCAAATTCAGGACTTCCGGTTTTGCAGCGTACCACCTCGGCACGCCGAACACACGCGTGTGAACCCGCTGGTGCCAAGCAGCGCCCGAGAAGCGGGCTTAGGTCAATGCCACCGCGCGGACCGGGGAAGCCTCCGCGCCGATGATATTGAGCGGCAGCGCGATCAGCGTGAAGCGGTCCCTCGCAATTCGATCCAGGTTCTTCAGATACGGCATGGTGATGACGCCGTTCTCGCTCAACGTCCTCGAATTGTGAAAGATGCGCGGCGAATCCGGCTCGTCGTTACCGTGATAAAAATCGTAACCAACAATCACGACGCCCTTACCGATCAGCCATTCGGTGGCGCCGATGGTGAGATACGGCGAAAGCTTCATCCACTTGTCCGAGCCACCGTCGTAGGAATTGTTGTGATCGGTGCGCAACAGCACACGGTCGCCGCGTTTCACGCGTGTGCCGATCGCCATTTCGAGGTCCTGCTCGGTGATCGGCTTGCTCGGCAACTTGTCCCGCAGATCAGCAATGATGGCATCGCCGATGAACAGCTCGAGCGGAAGCTGATGGATTTGCGTGCCCCCGCGAACGTTGTGCTCGGGCGCATCGACGTGGCTGCCGGCATGCAACCGCATATGCACGCCGCGAACGATCTGGCCGGCGCCGCCCGGCGCATCGTGCTCTTTGAGCGTCTCCATCGCGAATTGCAGGTCCTTGGTGAAGCCTGCGGGCGTGCGCATGCCGAAATTCTTCGGATCGAGTTCCAGCGAAATGTCGATGATTGTCCCAGCTGGCAACATGGTCTTCCCCTCGTCAATTCCAATTCGGCGGCCCCGCGAAAACTGTTGGTCGAACCTTACCACGTGTACCGCGAGGGTACCGCCCGCGTCCCGATATTCTCAGACGCCTTCGGCGGCCGGTACTTCTGCCGGCCAAGTTCATTGACGGCGTCGAATAAGTCGCCGCCTAAACTACAATCCCAACAGACGCCGTGCGTTGCCACCGGCAAGCGCCGCGATGATTGATGCATCGAAACCTTCGACACCGGCGATATGGCCGATCGGATCGAAGTCGGCCATGTCGTAGGGATAATCGGTTCCCATGACGACGTGATCGGCGCCGAATACGTGGACCAGTTCCGCAAGCTGGTAAGGCGTGAACACCACCGTATCGACGTAGACGCGCTTGAGATATGTGGTCGGCGGTTGCGGCAGTGCGCCATGGCTGTCGGAGCGCGCGCCCCAGGCATGATCGATGCGGCCCGGATAGCCGCCAAGATAGCCGCCGCCGTGCACGGCAAGAATTTTGAGCTTCGGGATGCCGCTCGAGTACGCCGTCGAAGATCAGGTAGTGCAGCGCAAGCGTCGTTTCGAGCGGATTGCCGATGACGTTGTTGAAATAGAACCGTTCAAGACGCTTCGCGTCGGTGAAGCCGTTGGGATGGAGCATCACCAGCACACCGAGCTCTTCTGCTTTCTTCCAGAACGGCGCGAAAGCCGGATCGGACAATTCCTTGCCGGCGACGTTGGTGATCACCTGCACGCCGGTGAAGCCGAACTGCTTGACGCAACGCTCGAGTTCTTTTGCCGCTTCGTTGCCATCCGGCATCGGCACCGTGCCAAATCCCTTGAAGCGGTCGGCCTTCTTCGCGCAGAACGCGGCGATGCCGTCGTTCACGATCTGCGCGGCCTTCACCGCGATCTCGATCGGCACGGTGTAGTAGCATTGCGGTGGCGGCGGCGCGATCATCTGGACGTCAACGCCCATGGCGTCGAGATCAGCAAGACGCTGGTCGGCGCCGGCGTTGGCGCGGATGTCGGCTTCCTGCTTCTGGTTGAGCGCCTTGGTCTCCGCATTGGCGAAGTGCGCCAGGGGTATCGTCGACAGATCGAGGTGCGGCTCGACGAATTTCGCCGCCTCGGGCACCGCGACATGGGCATGAATGTCGATGGTCGTGCTTTTCGGCCGCACCTCGCGGCCCGGTTTGCCATGCTTGCGGGCGGCCGTCGGGCCGTACTTGTTCCATTGCTCGGTCATCATCGATCCTTTTCGGGGATTGGGAAATTCTAGGCGAGCCGCGCCTTGCGCGCCATCAGGAATGGCACCAAAGCGGCGCAGAGCCCGCACAACGCACTCAAACCGGTTACTTCCGTCAACGGTACCACCGTGCCGTCGGCAAACAGACCGTAAAGCTGCGCGAACGCCGCGCCGATGAAATTTTGCATGAAGACGCCGATGCCGGCCGCGGTCCCGGCCAGCTTTGGGCTCGTCTCCATGGCGCCGGATTGCGCGTAGGACAGCGCAAGGCCTTGCGCCATGGTGATGAAAAAGCCGGGCACGAACAACGTCAGCGGCGATACATGTCCGGCAAGCAGGAGCGTCGATTGCGTGGTGACGGCAACGATCAGCAACAGCGACCCGGTCAGCACCATGGTTTCGTTGGCGGCGCGATTGCCGATACGGCTGGTGATGAAACTGCCGAACAGGTAGCCGAATGGAAACATCAGGAAGTAAACGCCGAATTCGGTCGACGGACGATGCAGCATGTCTTTCAACAGGCTCGAGGCCGCGGTTGCGCCGACCAGAAACGCCCCGGTGCTGAAACCGCTTTGCAGCACAAATGCGGTGAAGCGTGGTTGCCTGAACAGATCGGCATAATTTCGCAGCAGGCTGCCGCTCGACCGGCTTTGCCAATGACGGCGGGCGCGACTCGAACACGACAAAATAGGCGCAGACCGCGATGAGCGCGCCGAACGCCAGCGCGAAACCGAACACGCTGCGCCAGCCGAACGCATCGATCAAAAGGCCGCCCACGATGGGCGAGATCATCGGCCCAATGGTGTAAGCCATTGTCAGATAGGCAATGGCTTTGACCAGCCGCTCCGGCCCGTACACATCCTGTGCGATCACGCGGCCGAGCGTAATGCCGCAACCGGCGCCGATCGCCTGAACCAGCCGGCCAATCACCAAGGGCGACCACCGAGGTGGCAATGCGCCGAGATCGCGCTGCCGACGAGAAACAGCGCAAGGCCGGACAGCAGCACGGGACGCCGCCCGTAGCGATCCGACAGCGAGCCATAGAACAGCGTCGCGAACGCCATGCCGAACAGCGCGATGCTGAAGGTGAGTTGCGCGAGCGACGATGAGAGTCCGAGCGCCGCCCGCACCGCCGGGATCACCGGCATGAACAGGTGCACGGCCAACGGACTGACCAGTGAAATCGCTGCGAGCGCAAAGGCGAACAGCAGTCCGGGCGTTGCGTTCATGATGCGCTGTATTGCCTTACGCCGAGAGCAGTTCTTGCACGGCGCGGTAGGCCTGGTCTATCGCCGAGTCCGTGTAGGCGGCGGCGCCGGCGTCCGAATTGGCGATCACGATGCGGCCAAATCGCGCACGTCCGATCACGTGCGGCTGCTCACCGTCCGGCCATTGCGGATCGAACAGCTGGTTATACTCGTAGGCATAGCCGTGCGGCCAGCGATTGACCGTAATCGCCGTGATGTCGCGCGCCGGATCGAACCCTCCCGGCCCCAGGATGCGGCCGAGCTGGTCGCGGATATTGCTGCTCGAAGGTCTCGAAGCTCGTATTGAGAATGTCGTGCTGCCCTGCCCTGTGCTGATCCCGCTCCGGCAGGCCGGGCTGGCACGGCGTCCGCACCATGTGCAGCAAAACCGGCTCGTCCGGAGAGCGGACGCTGCGATAGCTTCCGATATCGACGATCTGATTCAGCGACAGCGTCGAGAAATACGATCGCGGGCGCATGAACCGACGAGACGCCAAGCGCCTTGAATGCTTTCCAGTTGCGTAGCGCCACGCTCGTATAGATCAAGCGGGACCTTGACCGGATAGCGCAACGCCTCTTTTTGCTTTTCCGGCAGATCCGGGCACAGAAACGGGATCATCATGTTCCAGCACGCCAGCACGCACGCGCCCGTGCGCACCGTATAGGCTTCACCGCCGCGAAAATACGTGACCTCGGCTTTGTCGAACGCGCCGGTGTCGCCGAGATTTCGGGCGCGGACAACAGTGCCGCCGAGCCGCACACGCACCGGCGCCTCCAGCCGATCGAGCCGCGCATAGTCGATCCGCGCGGTGACAACATCTTCCGCGCTGCGTGCCCGGCACAGCTTCTGGAATGAGATCGCGCACCAGCATCCGGGCGATCGACGCGTTGCCGTCAGGAAAATGAAAGGTATAGGAGCCGCCGGTTTCGGCGTAACCGGAGGCCGTGTATCCGGCGTGTGCGGCGCGGAACCGGGCTCCAGATCGAGCCCCTGAAAGCCGGGAAACTTGAATGCCCAGACATCGAGTGCGGATACCGCATCGATGCCGACGCCCCATTCGCCGTGCGTTCGCGCCTGGTAGAACGGAATGACTCCGGGATCGGCTTTGACGATGTGAAGGAGAAAATCTCGATAGCTGGTATTGGCCAGGATCGTCTTTTTTGTCGGCGGACGACATTCCGGGCAGATAGTCGATCCTGGCCTCTTCAATCCGCGCGATGTCGCTCCTGACCTGCGGCGACAGCGGTGTCTTTGCCAACAGCTGTTCCCACGAAACGCCGTCGTTGCGGACGACCAGCTTGTCGGCGCCGAAGGTTTCCTTGTCGAGAAAGATAGCCGTGACGCAATCCGAGCGACGGATAGAAATCGCTGTGCGTGCATTTCTTCGCGAGCGCGACCGGATCGATACCGAGCTTCTTCAACAGGCCGTCCGCGACCGCGCTGTAGGGACGCGGACTATCGATCATCAGCGTGCCGCCATTCATCAGCTCGATACGGCCTTGCGGTGAAAACTCGTTGCGCTTGGCGTGGCCGCCGAAATCATCGTGATTATCGAGAACAAGGATCCGCGCATTGGGGCGCTGCTCACGGTAGAAATGCGCCGCCGCCAACCCGCTGATGCCGCTGCCCACGACGACGAGGTCGTAATGCTCGCCGGTCGACTTGATCTGACTGGCCTGGAACAGAAACTTGCCGTCGCGCAGACGGTGCGCCGCTTCGAACGCACCCGGATGGCTGCCGCGCAGCCCGGTCAGTGCCGGCGGATAATATCCCGGCACATCCTGCGGCGCCGGACTGTCGGCAAAGCGGTGGAGAGATATTCCGGCAACAATTGACCGGCGACAGCTCCGCCGATTGCGAGCGGAATGCCGTTGAGAAAATCCCGCCGCGTAACTGACGATTTGCTGCCCGACATTCAGCGAGTTTACTTGCCCCGGAACGTCGGCGCCATCGGGGACGCCAAAAGCCTGAGCCTGCCGCGCTTATCGCTCCGGCCCGAACAAGGCTGAGATCACGTTCGGCGCGAAATACGTTGGCGTAAAGGCTTGCGATCCATTGCCGCCCGCTCGACGTGACGTTGAGATAACGGATCGCGCTCTGAATGTGCGGCGAGATGCTTTTCCAGTAGAATTGCGGATAGAGGTCCGTGACATCGGCCGGCGACGTGTAGCCGAGCTGCCGGTTCAATCCGATTTCTTCGAATTCCTGGTACAGCGCGTTCGCTTTACGCAGATAGTGCGGATCGCCAAGCTGGCCGATCAGATCGGCAGCGCGCAGCAGCAACCCCTCTTCGCTCGGCGGATCGTCGGGCTCATGCGTCGCAGGAAACCTGGTGTACTCGATGGCGCGGGCGATCCGTTCGGCGTCGAGCAGCTCCATCTGCGACACACGTTCCATTACAAACAGTTTTGACCGGTCGACATGATGGGCGGTCAGCGCGGCGTCCGACGAACCGCGCGGCAATTTCATCTTGCCGCCTTTCTCGTCGATCACGTAGCCGTCTTCGCTGTCGTCTTCGAGAATGCCGCGCACATAGCCGATGTCATGCATCAAACAGGCGACGACAAGATGCGCAAAATCGCTGGGCTGCGTCGGCGTCAGAAGCGCGCGCCCCTTCATGATGTCGTATCCGGCAAGCGTGACGAGCATGGTATGCTCGACATTGTGATACAGCGCATCGCTATTGCCGATGCACTCCAGGGCCAGTCGCGCTACCGATGGTATGAGCTCGGTCAGTCCCGGCATGCGTCGTGCCAAACCTGCGGCTCATGTGCTCGGCGAGGAAATTCCCCAAGGCCTCGGATGCCAATTCCGGAACGGTAATCAAGTACTGCCCCTCTGAAATCCTGCCCGCCGCATGGTACGGTGCCTCCCCTGGAAAAGTCGACTTGGCAATCAGGCAACGCGAGGAAATTTATTTGTCTGCATGCGCGACAGCATAGTCGACTTGCGGTCATGACGTTCCAATGAAAAGCGGGGAGTTAAAACACGCCGAGATGCTGGCGCAGATCGACGGCACCGTCTTTCATCGCCACCGCGGTCGAGACAACGGCGACACGGCCGCTATTGAGGATCACAATGTCGTCGGCGACGTCGATCGCAAGTTTCGGGCTTTGCTCGACCAGCACGATCGACAGGCCGCTTTCCTTGAGCTTGCGGATGGTCGCCATCACTTCGGCGACGATTTGCGGCGCCAGACCCTCGGACGGCTCGTCCATCAGCAATACCCGCGGATTTGCCATCAGGGCACGGCCGATAGCGAGCATTTGCTGCTCGCCGCCGGAAAGGTGCCCGGCCAATTGGCCGTGCCGCTCGGCGAGCCGCGGAAACATCGCGAACACGGTTTGCATGGTCCATGGCGCATGACCCCGGCCGGCATGTTCGGTGCGGGCGGCAACCGTCAGATTTTCACGCACGGTGAGGCTTTTAAACACACGGCGGCCTTGCGGCACCAAAGCCACTCCGCGTGCCGCGATCATTTCCGGCGGCAATCTCGTTACCGGCGTGCCAAAGACTTCCACGCTACCGTGCCGCGGCGGCAACAGACCCGACGCTGACATTCATGCAGGTGGTTTTGCCGGCGCCGTTGCGGCCAAGAAGCCCGAGCAAGCGCCCCTCGCCCAGACGCAAAGGATACCTGTTGCAGCACGTGGCTGTCGCCATAGTAGGCGTCAACGCCGGTGAGGCTCAGCGCGCTAGTCGCCAAGATAGACCTCCCGGGTGCGCGGATCGGCCACCACCTCGGCACGGGTGCCCTCGACGATCACCTCGCCGAAGTGAAGAAGCGTAATGCGGTCCGCAAGGTCGAGCGCAGTATCCATGTCGTGCTCGATCATGACGATGGTCACATCCCGCGGAATCGCCGAAAGTAATTGGCGCACGTCGCGGCGCTCGTCGATCGATAGCCCGGCGAATGGCTCATCGAGCAGCAACACTTTTGGATTCTGCGCCAGCGCCATCGCGATCTCCACGCGGCGCTTTTCGCCGTAGGAGGTTTCTGCGAGCGGCCGGTCGGCTATGTCATCGAGACCGACGCGCTTGAGCGCGGCGCGCGCCGCATCGACGAGATGCGGCTGGCGATGCAGTGCAAGCCAGGGATTCCATCGCATCGGCGAGAGACCAAGCAGCGCCAGCATCACATTGCGCAGTATCGTATCGTGCGGAAACAAGGTGATGATTTGATAGGTGCGCGCCATTCCAAGATGAGTACGCTTGCGGCTGGCGATATGCGTAATATCGCGTTCAAACAAATGAATGGCGCCGTCGTCCTGGCGCAGCTCGCCGGTTATGAGGTTGAACAGCGTCGTTTTGCCGGCGCCGTTAGGGCCTATGATCAGCCGACGCTCGCCGGGTTCGACCGCAAGACTGACATTGCGGGTAACCCGCAGACCTCCGAACGATTTACTCAAACCCCGGACGGTGAGAGCGCTCATGGCGTGCGCTCCACCACCGGCGCCGCCTTCGGCCGTTTCATCTTGCGCACTGCCGACCGAAAGAGTCGCGCCACTCCCGGCACCAGACCCTCGGGCATGAACACTACGATGGCGACAAAGATCGCGCCGAGCATGAAATTCCAGCGCACGACGTAAGCACTGACGACGTTCTTGACGATGACGACCAGCGCAGCACCGACGATTGGGCCCAGCAGCGTGCCGGCGCCGCCTGAAATTACCATCAATAGCGCTTCGGCCGAAGATGTCAGCGCCAGCGTCTGCGGGACTGATGAATTTGTTGTAGTAGACGAACAAGATTCCAGCGATGGCGGTCAGCAGTCCGGAAAACATGAAAGCGCCAAACCGGATCATCAAGACGTGATAGCCGAGCGCGTTCATGCGCCGAGGCTGGTCTCGGGTGCCGCACAGCGTCGCCCCGAACGGCGAGCGGACGAAGATCGCAACAGAGGCGACGGCGATAAGGAAGATGACTCAACGTGGTGTCATAGAACGCACCGGCCGAGTTCAGCGTGATGCCAAACGGTGCCGGGCGGCTGGAAACGTTGACGCCGTTATCGCCGTTGGTCAGGCTGATCCAGCGATAGGCCAGGCCCCAAAGGATCTCGCCGAGCGCCAGCGTGATCATAATAAAGCTGATGCCGGTCGAGCGTAGCGATAACGCCGCGAAGCCCGCCGTGAAGACAAGCCCGATGACCAGCGCCGAAATGATTGCGAATGTATGCCCAAAGCCCGCGGCCAACAGCGATGCCACGGCGTAGCTCGCAACACCAAAGAGGCTGGCATGCCCGAGCGAAACAAGGCCGGCATAGCCGACCAGGATGTTCAGCCCGAGCGCAAATATCGCGTAGAGCAAAATCTGGCTGGCGACATTGACGTAATAGGTTTCGCTGACAACGAATGGAACGGCGAACAGCGCAAGGATCGCGGCAGCGATGGCGAGGTTACGGCCAATCACAGCGTCTGACCTCCGAACAATCCTTGAGGCCGCAGCACAAGAACCAGAACCATCGGCAGGAAGAGAATGAAATAGGCCAGCTCCGGCACCAGCGCTTGGCCGAAATTGTAAATGAAGCCGACAATGATGCTGCCGACGAACGATCCGAGCAGACTCCCGGTACCGCCCAGGATGACCACGACCAAAGCCAGCGGCAGCATGTCCTGATCGAGGCCGGGATAGACCGACAGGATCGGGCTGCCGATCACGCCGGCAAAGCCCGCAAGTGCGGCACCAAGACCAAATACGACGGTGAAAAGCTGCGAAACGCGAATACCGACGACACGCGCCATTTGCGGATCGTCGACGCCGGCGCGGATCATGGCGCCGAGCCGGGTACGCTCGAGCATCAGCCACAGCGCGATCGCAACGATCACAGCGATGACAATGATGGCGAGCCGATAAAGCGGCGCGGCAGCGGCGCCAATCCGTATGAAACCACCGAGGCCCGCCGGCGTTGCGACCGAGATCGGATCGCCGCCCCACCCCATCAGGCACAGATCGGCAACCATGAACGAGACGCCGAGCGTCACCAGCACTTGCGCCAGTTGCTGACCGGCAAGCCGCCGCAACAGCAAGCGCTCCATCAGCGCGCCGAGAACAGCAACCTCAAGCGCCGCAACAACCGCCGCCACCCAGAAATTCAGCGTGAAACCGAGCGCACCGGAAAAAAATGTCGTTCCCAGGTAAGCGCCGACCATGAACATCGAGCCGTGCGTCAAATTCGGAATACGCATCAGCCCAAAGATCAGCGAGAAACCCGCCGACAACAGGAACAGCAGGCCACCGAACGTCACGCTGTTGACGGTCAGCAGCACCCAGAACGTCATAAGCGGCGCCCTTGCACTTCCCGGACGGAGGTATTGCAGACGCTCTGGGAGCGTCTGCTTCCTAAGTTCAGCATTTGCTCAGCGGCGGATAGTCGCGCGAGTAAACCGGATGCGCGAGGAACTCCTGTTCGGGCCAATCCCAGAACTGACTTACGTTGTCATAAGTCTTGATGGTCTTGTTCCAGACCTTGAGCCCATACTTGGCTCCCTCGGTCCCGATGCGCCGGATGTAGAAAGTGCCGATCACGTTGCCGAAGTGATCGAACTTCAACGCACCACGGGGCGTTTCAGTCAGGCTCACAGCGCGCAACGCGGTCATCAGCTTGTCCTTGTCAGCGGCATCGCCGTTGAGCGCCTTGAGCGCGGCATCGACGACCTGACAATTGACATAAAGCAGCGCGGCGTACTGACCGGGAACGGTATCGTAGTTCTTCAGCATGCCGTCGACGAAACGCTGGTTGGCATCGATCGGCAGATCGAGCGTATAGGGGCAGCAACTGACAAGGCCGATCGCCTCTTCGCCGTAGCTCTTGAGCAACGCGTCATCGCCGCCGGTTTCGCCGGTCACCACCGGATACTTCAATCCTGCGGCAGAATATTGCTTCATGAAACGCAGCGGATTTGAACCGGCAAATCCCTGGCAAACGGCATCGCAGTCGGCGAGCTGCGCGATGTAGGGCGTGTAGTCGGGCGTGACCAGCGGCGGCCATAGCTTGCTGACGATGCAGCCGCCATCTTTCTGAAAGGCCGCCTGAAACCCGCCTATCTGCTCATAACCGAAGGCGAAGTCCTCGGTGACGCAGGCGATGCGCTTGAGCTTCAGCTCGGTCGCCGCGTAGTGCCCCATCGGATGCATCGCCTGCGAGGATGTCGCCGACGCACGCAGCAAGAACGGATTCGGCTGGCGCTGGGTGAGATTGTCCGCCGCCGCAAGGCTGAGCGTCGGCATCTTCTGCTCTTTGATGTAGTCACTGATGGCATAGAGCTCGAAGGCGGCGAGCGGGCCGAGGATCACATCGACCTTGTCGCGCTCGACCAGTTCCTGCGCCTTGGTCTTGGTGCCGGCCGGATTGCCGCCCGTGTCGGCGGAGACGAAATCGACCTTGCGGCCGCCCATCGTGTAATTCTTTTCCTTCAGGTACGTCAGCACGCCCTGTTCCATCTGGATGCCGCCCTGGGCCAGCGGACCGGTCTTCACCGTGAGCAACCCGAGCTTGAACGGCGCTGCCTGAGCGATTGCCGGTGCCGGAAAACGGCTGAGTGCGGCGGCTGCGGCGGTACCAGCCATAACCGCACGGCGGCTGATTTTACGAGACATCATGTCCTCCCTATGCGCCCGTGTTTTTAAGGCGCTTTTGTCTGGCCGGCGTTCCCCGTCACCGGCAATTCGGCCGCGACTTTGGCTTAAGCCATC
The DNA here is from genome assembly GCA_963739945.1 of uncultured Alphaproteobacteria bacterium. Lineage (GTDB taxonomy): Bacteria > Pseudomonadota > Alphaproteobacteria > Rhizobiales > Xanthobacteraceae > BOG-931. The sequence goes on from CAVUCN010000016.1 coordinate 239,695, forward strand.
GTGTCCTGTAAAGGCTGCAAGTGTCGCGGATCGGCCTATTTTCCCTTCGGCGGAATGACCGGCAACAGCAAATTGGGGCAAAGCTCTATCGCCGAAATGCAGTTCAGTGGTGACGGAGAAAATCGCCGGCGGCTGACCCCACGCATCAAACCTTAGCGGCGTTTGGCGCGGCTTTTACTTCGCTTTACGCCAGCCATCTTTTCCAGAACCGCACAGACAGCGGCAGTGTCCTGATCGTCATGACCGCTCTTGCGCGCTTTGGTGTAGATCGCGCTTGAGGCATCGAACATCGGCGTCGGCACGCCAATTTTGCGGGCGAAACCGCCGATGACATCCATGTCCTTTTGCCAGACCGAAATCTTCATCGTGACGTTGTCGTAGTCGTTCTTCACCATCATCGGCGCGCGCAATTCGAAGACACGCGAATTTCCAGCGCCGCTTCTGATCAGATCGAAAATGAGCTGCGGCGGCAGGCCGGATTTTATGCCGAGCACCATGGCCTCCGCGCTTGCCACGTTGTGAATCGCGACCAGGAGATTGGCGACATATTTCATCCGGCTACCGTTGCCAAACGGGCCGACGTCGTAGACCGCGCGCGTGAAGCCCGCGAATACCGGCTTAAGCTTCTTGATTTCGGCCGAGTTGCCCGAGGCATAAACCACCAAATCCCGGACCTTCGCTTGCGCGCCGGTGCCGCTCATCGGGCAATCGAGCATCACATGCCCGGCCTTGCGTAACACCGCCTCGGCGCTGGCCTTGTCTTCGAGGGTAAAAGTCGACGCCTCGACGATGACGCGGCGCGGAATCCTGGCGGCCGCAATGGTCTTGACCGTCGCGGCGAGCGCTTTCGGGCTTGGCAGGCTGGTGATGAGGGTCTTTGCCTTACGCGCCACTTCGGCCGCGTCAGCCGCGATCTCGATACCTGCGCGTGCCATCGCGCGCCGCCGATCCGGCGCTATGTCGTAACCGACAACGTGCCAGCCGGCATCGACCAGATTTTGTGCAAACGAACCACCCATGATGCCGAGGCCGACAACGCCGACGACACCCTTTTTCTTCGCAACCATATGTTTCCTCGCTATTACCGTATCGGGGCGCGACGCTATGGCATCGCCCGCCTCGCCCGCAAGCGGCTTTCTCATGTTGCGCTGATCGCATAGTCTGCGCGCGCCTGGGCCGGACGGTATTTTGCCAGGACCTTACGTAGCTGAAATCGCGGACCCTGGCACGCAGGCGCCACCGCGGTGCGCATTGAGTTCAATCGATCACCTATCGGAGCGAATATGTCAGTCACTCTCGCACAAGCTTCCACTATCGTTGACGTCGCGCTCAAGAAGGCGCGCGACAGCAATCTTGCACCGCTCACGGTCGCGGTCCTCGACGCCGGCGGCCATCTCGTCGCCTATAAGCGTGAGGACAAATCGGGGCTCCTGCGTTTCGATATCGCGTTCGGCAAAGCCTGGGGTGCGCTTGGCATGGGCTTCGGCTCGCGAACGCTTGCCGGCCGTGCAGCCAAGACGCCGCAGTTTTTCACGATGCTTGCAGCGGCAAGCGGCGGCCGGATGATTACCAATCCCGGCGGGGTTCTTATCCGGGACACCGGCGGCAACATCATCGGGGCCTGTGGCATTTCCGGAGACACTTCGGACAAGGACGAGATGTGCGCCATTGCCGGGATTGAAGCGGCCGGTCTGAAGGCCGATCCGGGCACGGATTAGGAGATCACCGCGATGAAGCTGTTTTCATTCTGGCGATCGCTCGCGACCTATCGCGTGCGTATTGCGCTCAACCTCAAGGGCATCGTGCCGGACGAGGTGGTGGACGTGAATTTGATGAAAGGTGCGCAACGCGAGGCGGCATATCGCGCCGTCAACCCGATGATGGCGCTGCCAGCCCTTGTCGACGGCGACGGGCCGGCCTTGTTCGAGTCGCTCGCAATCATTGAATACCTCGACGAGACGCATCCGAACCCGCCGCTATTGCCACGCGACCCGAAAGGCCGCGCACGGGTGCGCGGCCTCGCCCAGATCGTTGCCTGCGATTCACATCCCCTCATCGTGCCGCGGGTGCGCGAATATCTCGAGCATGAGCTCAAGATCGACGAGGCGACGCGGACGAAATGGTGCCAGCACTGGCACGTGGCCGCCCTCACCGCGCTCGAAGCAAATTTGAAAGACAAGGCGACCGGGCTCTACAGCCACGGCGACACCATCACGCTGGCTGATATCTGCATCGCCAGCCAGGCGGCCGGGGCGAAGTTCTTCAATGTCGACACCGGGCCGTTTCCGGCGTTCACCCGGATCGCGACCGCGCTCTCGCAGATCGATGCCTTCGCGCGTGCGCACCCGTTGAAGCAGCCGGGAGCACCGGCGGCCGGCTCATAGTCCGATTCGATCCGGCGTTACTTCACGTTCATCGACACCGATGAATACGGCGTCGATGTGCTCTTGGTGATCATGGTCTTTGGTGGTCGACTGATAGGTCTTGTATCGGTCGGTCGCCATCTCCGCGTCGGCCGCGGCGGCGTTGTCGTAAACTTCAAAAAACAGGATGTGATTTGGCGGCTCGTCGAGGTCGCGATATTGAACTCACGAACGCCCGGATCCTGCACGGCTCCAGGCGGCCTCCATCTTCGCGGCGACGACGAAGTTATTGTACTGGTCAGCGGCGAGATCGAACTCCTCAACTTTCACGTAGAGCGGCCCGGTCGGCCGGCTGCGCAGTGCTGCTTGCTGTTCATGGCAAGAGAAGAGAACGGCCGGATATTGTAGTTCTTGATCATCATCATCGTCAGGCCGACGAACTTCGCGTAAGTCACCGTCTTCTGATGCGCATCCCATGCCGCCGAATTGTTATAGACCTCGAAAATGAAGACGTGATTTGGATCTTTTTGTCCGACATTGCTGTCGATTTCATGCACGCCAGCTTCTCCCAGCGTTCCGGTAACGTCGTCGGCAAGATCCGCCATGAACTTGGTCATCGATGACGGCGCGATTTCCAATTCGACAATGTTGACGAACAATGGGGGGGCAGGTGCCGCTGCGGGCGCGGTAGGTGCCGGCGTTTGTGCAAATGCGATGCCGGAAAAAATCATTGCGGCAGTCGCCCCAAAAGCAAATTTCAGCATGAACTTCCTCTCCTCGCCCGTCAATTCGCCGAACCGTATCGGCTTTTTTTGACGCTCGGAAGTCCTCAGCCCTACCACTTGTCAGGAAAGTGATGCAGCGGGCCGTTCCCCAAGCCGACGCCGAGGCGATCCGCCGCCGCAATAGCCGCGCTGATATAAATCTTGGCATCGCGCACCGCGTCACCGAGCATAAGGCCCTTTGCAAGACCCGCGGCAATTGCGGATGCCAAAGTACATCCGGTTCCATGGGTATTCTTGGTTGCAATACGCGGCGAAGCAAAACGCGTACACGCTTCGGCTTCGACGAGAAAGTCCACGCTTTCCGGCCCACCACCGTGACCACCCTTGATCAGGACGGCACCGGCCCCCAGAGCGAGCAGCGCCCTGCCCTGGGATTGCATTTCGGCTTCGTCGCGCGCCAGCGAAGTATCGAGCAATGCGGCAGCCTCGAAAAGATTGGGCGTGACTACATTCACCCGGCCCATAAGGGCTTTCAGTGCATCCATCGCGTCCACACGCAGAAGATCGGCACCCGTGCTCGCTACCAGCACCGGATCGAGCACAATGTTCTGGGCTTTGTGACGCTCCAGGCCCGTAGCGACCGCGCCTGTGATTGCCGCATTGCCGAGCATGCCGATTTTTACTGCCGCGATGTGAAAATCGGAAAATACCGCATCGATCTGCGCGCCAACAAAATCCGGCGGCACTTCATGAACACCCGACACACCTTTTGTATTCTGCGCCGTCAGCGCAGTGATCACCGAAGCGCCATAGACACCGAGCGCCGCGAAGGTTTTGAGGTCGGCCTGGATGCCGGCACCGCCACCGGAGTCCGAACCGGCAATCGTGACAGCGACCGGGACCGCCATCAGACGCCTCGCTTCACCAGTGCTTCATCGACGATTTTGCGCAAGGCGCGTGACGCCCCGGCAGGATCGGACGCGAGCGACAACGCCGAGATCACCGCGACACCGGCGGCTCCGGCAGCGATAACCGCAGCAGCATTGGTGGCATCGATACCGGCGATACCGCAAACCGGCAATTTCGGCGCCCGCCGATGCAGAGCACTGATCACACGGGCTAACCCGGCCGGTCCGATGGGCGCATTCTTTTGCTGTTTCGAAAGCGTCACATAGACCCCGCCGGAGCCGACATAGTCGAGCAATTCGACCGGCGCGGCCTCAGCCTCGGTAACCGTCTTGATCGACAGGCCAATAATAGCGTCTCGGCCGAGAATTCTTCGCGCATCTTCCACCGCCATGTCGTCCTGGCCGACATGTACACCTTCAGCACCGGCGGCGAGTGCGACATCGACCCGATCATTGATCACTAACGGTACGCCAAGCGGAGCAAGCGCCTTTTTGATGGCGCGTGCAGTGGCGATCATGGCGCGGGTCTCACTGATCTTGTCGCGCAGCTGAATGAGCGTCGCACCGCCCTCGGCGCAGAGCCGCGCGAGTTCCGCAAGATCATGACCGCCGGAGCGCTCCGGATCGACGATGGCATTGAGGCGAAGATCAACCTGCATCAGTAAACCTTTGCATCGCGATACTTTGGCATCAAAAAACCTTTGTATGCGCGCGCAGCGTCGCGCGATCGAGGCTGTATAGCGCATCGATGACCCAGCTGGCGAAGCGGCCCGGCGCCGGCGCACTCTTGGCCGCAACTTCTCCGGCAACACCGAGCGCAACCAGAGCAGCAATCGTCGCCAGCCAGGGATCGCGCTCGACCGCCAGCGCGGCACAGACCAGCGCCGACCCCGCGCAGCCCATTGCGGTCACGAGGCTCATCAGCGGATCACCATTGCTCACCTTTGCGGACCTCTCCCCATCGGTCACGACGTCGTTTTCGCCAGTCAGCGCTACAATCGTCTCTCGCTGGTGAGCAAAAGCCTTCGCGTCGACGCCTGAGAGCGCGCCAAACTCCCGCTGATTGAGACGGATGACCGTGGGATCGCGGCCAACAAGATCAAGGGCAAACTGCGCACGAGCCGGCGAGCGCTCGATAAACACTGGATCAAGCACCCAGGGTTTGCCTGCCTGCGCTGCCGGGCCAATCGCAAGATCGATGGCAGTGCGACGCTCTGTGTCGAAGGTGCCGAGATTGACCAGCAGCGCATCCGCCGAGGCGACGAAGGCTGTGATCTCTTCGTGCGAAATAGTCATAGACGGGATGGCGCCCGCCGCCAGCAGGATGTTCGCCGTATAGGCTTGCGCCACCGTATTGGTGATGCAATGCACCCGCGGCGCGCGGCTTTTGATACGCGCGAGAACGTCGGCAGTAATATCGGCAAACTCGACCGGTGCATGCATTTGTCGGATTATATATGCTATCCTGCCGATCCGGAGCCGCCCATGATCCCCTTTTTCGTGCAGATTAAATGCCAGCTCGGCAAGTCCTATCAGGTCGCCAACAAGCTCGCCGATGCGGAGATCGCCTCGGAAATCTACTCTACCGCCGGTGATTTCGATCTTTTGGTGAAATTCTATGTCGATGCCGCAACCGACATCGGCCATTTCATCGCGGAAAAGGTGCAGACCATTTCGGGCGTCGCCGACACGCGCACCATCATCACCTTCAAGGCGTTTGGAGGCTCGTAGTCGTTCCTTCCACCGCCCGCCGGCGCTCCAGCGCCAACTGCCGCTCGCGCCAGATCACGAACAGACCGGCCGCGGCGATGATCGCAGAGCCGATAACGATCATCACCGTCGGCTTCTCACCGAACATCACGTAGCCCAGCAGCAATGCCCAGACCATCGACGTGTAGTCGAACGGGGCGACGACCGAAGCTGCCGCGTAGCGGTAGCTTTCGGTCAGAAGGATGTGTCCCGTACCGCCAAGAAAACCGATGGTGGCCAGCACCGCCAGTTCACTACCCGTCGGCGCGATCCATCCGAATGGCAATGTCACCAAACCCGACAGCGCACAGATCAGCGAGAAATAAAACACGATCGATGACGTGGTCTCGCTCTTGGTCAGATGACGCGTCTGGATCATGGTGCCGGCATTGGTGACCGAGCCGGCAACGGCGTAAATGACGCCGGCGAGACTGGTCGCACTTGCCATCGCGATAGTCAGTTCGTCGCCAGACAGATGCGGCGCCAGCACGACCAGCACGCCGATAAAGCCTATCGTCACCGCCGACCAGCGGTAGATACGCACCCGCTCCTTGAGCACCAGGGCAGCGAGCGCAACGCTGATCAGCGGCGAGGTAAACGAAATCGCGTTCGCTTCGATCAACGGCAATCGCGCCAGTGCACCGAAATTACAGAACATGCCGACGATGCTCAGCGCGCCACGGCTTGCCTGGCCAAGCGGATTACCGGTGCGCACCGCCTCCATCAATTCGCCACGCACTGCATAGATCAGCACCACCGGCACCAGAGCGAACGCCGAACGATAGAACACCACCTCGCCGATCGGATAGCGCGCACCGAGATAGCGGATGAGCGCCGACATCACAGCGAACAACACCGCCGAGATCAGCTTAAGTACGATTCCCTTGCCGGTATTCACGCGATCTATTTCTTGGGTGGCGGAGTCGGTCCCTGGACCGGCGGCAGCGAAGCAACATAGGCTGCGATGGCGGCGCGATCGTCGGAACTGAGCAACGACGTGTTCTCAACCACCTCGGCCATCGATCCGCCAGCATAATCGCCGGCTGGATTCATGCCGTCGCTGAGAAAGCTGGCAATATCCTTTTCCTTCCACGCGATCTTGTCGCTGCCCCAATGACCGAGGCCGGCTGGTGTGATGTTGGGTACCCAGCTCTTGCCCTCCGGCGTCGGGCCGCCGGCAAAGCGCTCACTCTCGATGATGCCGCCCATGAAATTCCGCGGCGAATGACATTCGGCGCAATGACCGGGACCGTTCACCAGATAGGCACCGCGATTCCACTGCGCGGATTTTGTTGGATCGGGCTGGAACGGACCGCCGGTGAGGTACAAGAACTTCCAGCCGCCGAGCAGACGCCGGATGTTGAAAGGAAACGCCAGATCGTGTCCGACGGGCCGACCCTTCACCGGCGGCAGTGTTTTCAGATAGGCGAAAAGATCGCGCACATCGGAAAGCTCCATGTGACGATAGGAGCCATAGGGGAACGCCGGGTACAGATGAGTACCGTCCGGCGCGGTGCCATCCCACAGCGCGGTGACAAAATCTGCTTCGCTCCAGTTGCCGATGCCGTCGGCGGGGTCAGACGAGATATTAGGTACGACGAACGTGCCGAACGGGCATGGCAGTTCGAGACCACCACCCAGTTGCAACCGATCGACCTTCTGCGGGTCTTTATTGGGCGTGGCGTGGCACGAACTGCAACCGCCGATATTGAACATGGTTTTGCCGTTGTCGGCGTTTGGCGTGTATTGCGGCAGCGCAGACGCCGGCACGGTTGCAGGGATCGTTACGATCCAGAACACGGCGAAGCCGATGATCGCACCCGCAATGACCACGGCTGCGAAGTTGCGCAGTGTCAGATGCTTTTTCATGACTGCGCGCGCCGTTCCGCACCGGAATCAATAATCAGCTTTGATGTAGAACTAGCACCGGAATAGGTCTGGCAAAACCGGGGCTTCCGGACACCGACGGTGGACCGGCCTGAAAATGATAAAGGGCGGGACATCCGCGCGGACGCCCGCCCTCACTAGATTTGCTACGGAGGCTTAGCCCTTCTTGAGGCGATAGATCTGGTGGCAACCGCCGCAATCGTTTTTGCCGATGTTGCCAAGGGCGGTCTTCAGGCTGTCGAGGTCTTTGACGCTCCCCGCCGCATCTTTGGCATCCTGGCCAAACTTCACGAACCGCGCTTTGAAATCAGCCATGTCTTCCCAGACCTTGGGGCCGGCATTGAAGTCGTCGGTGGGATCACCCCCCTTGGAACTGTCCGGATAAAGCGCAGGCATTTTTGAAGCTGCATCCTGGAACGCGGCAAAGGCTTTTTGCGCGGCCGCCAGATCGAATGGTGTGTCGCCCTTGGCCATATCGCCGACGACCTTGGCCTGCTGGCCATTGGTCTTCATCAGCGCCTTGCGCGCCTTGATAGGGTCTTCCTGGGCAATAGCGGCCGTCACGCCGAGGCCGATCACAATCGCGAGCACGGTACGAAGCATTCTCTCTTCTCCCTCAGGTTCGGCCGACGCCGGGCCATTGCGGCTTACGTGCCTGACGCCGCACCAAGCCTTGTGGAAAGTAACACCGGCATTATGACATCCATTCCCGCTGTTCAAAGGCCGGCCGGATGGCCGCCGTTCGACCGCTCTTCCCTGGGCGTCCCGCGGTCCCCATATAGCGGTCCGACCGGCGCATTCGCCGGCCCCCAGCGGGATGCTGGGCTAACACCCTGACAGCCCATGAAAATCATACCCTTGCACGATGCCGTCCTGGACGGCAGCGGGACTTCCGCCACCGCAGTCCCCGAAATCCCGGTCGAAGACCGGGAGCTTCTGGATGCCTATTCCAACGCGGTTATCGACGTCGTCGATCGCGTCGGCCCGGCCGTAGTCGGTCTGACCATCCACACCGGAGAGGCTAATGGGCGCTCACGCGCGGGCACCGGCTCCGGGGTCGTGGTGGCCCCCGACGGTCTTATCCTCACCAATAGCCACGTAGCGGGCGCCGGCGGGAACGCTGCTGCTACGTCGCGCATCGAGGTGTCGACGCCGGAAGGCCAGCACCTCACCGCACGGCTGGTCGGCGACGACCCTGACACGGACCTCGCCCTGATCCGCATTGTCCAACCGGTGACCTTGCCCTTCGCCCCGCTTGGTGACTCCAAAAAGCTCAAGCGCGGCCAGTTGGTGATCGCAATCGGCAATCCGCTCGGCTTCGAGTCGACCGTGACCGCCGGCGTCGTCTCGGCGCTTGGCCGCTCGCTGCGTTCGAGTACTGGCCGGCTGATCGACGACGTGATCCAGACCGATGCAGCGCTGAATCCCGGCAATTCCGGCGGCCCGCTGGTGTCGTCACGCGGTGAAGTCGTCGGCGTGAACACTGCGGTCATCATGGGCGCGCAAGGCATCTGCTTTGCGGTCGCCGCCAATACCGCAAGCTTCGTGCTTGGCGAACTGGTGCGGCACGGCCGTGTGCGTCGCGCCTATATCGGCGTCGCCGCGCAGCATGCCCCGATCTCGCGCCGGCGGCGGCTGTTCACCGGCATCACGCAGGACAGCGCCGTGATGGTCGGCACCGTCGAGCCCGATTCACCGGCGGCACGCGCCGGCGTCAAGTTCGGCGATATCCTGCTGAGCCTCGACGGAATCACGATCACCGGGGCCGACGATCTCGTCCGCGCACTCACCGGCGAAACCATCGGCCGCGAGGTTGCACTCGACGTGCTGCGCGGTACCGAGAGGCTCACGATCAAGCTCACGCCGCAGGAGCGCAAGCGCGCGGCGTGAATTTGACGAACTGAGACTGGTCATCCACGACGGGTCGCATTAAGAAGCGGCTCCTTTTCGCCGCTTCAGTCCTGAAACCCGTCCGATGCTGCAGATTGAAAATCTTACCTTCGACGCCTGGGGGCGCCGTTTCTTCGACAAAGCGAACGTGATGGTCCCGGCCGGCACCAAAGTCGGCTTGATTGGCCGCAACGGCGTCGGCAAATCGACCTTGTTCAAACTCATTGTCGGCGATCTCGCCGCGCAGGAGGGCGATATCCTCTTGCCGAAGAGCGCCAGAATCGGCGCTGTGGATCAGGAGCATCCTGCAACACCGGTCACACTCATCGATACCATTCTCGCCGCGGACACAGAGCGGGAAGCGTTGAACGCGCAGTTGGAGACCGCCGAGCCGGAAGAGCTTGCCGAAATCTATCAGCAACTGAACGTGATCGACGCAGACCGTGCGCCCTCGCGCGCCGCGGAAATCTTGAGCGGGCTTGGCTTCGCCAATACCGACCTGAACCGTCCCATGGCGGAATTCTCCGGCGGCTGGCGTATGCGGGTGGCGCTTGCCGCGGCGCTATTTGCCGAACCTGACCTGTTGCTGCTCGACGAACCGACCAACTATCTCGACCTCGAAGGCGCCTTATGGCTCGAAGCACGCCTCAAGACCTATCCGAAGAGCGCCTTGATCATCAGCCATGACCGCGAGCTCCTGAACAATTCGGTCGACGCGATCCTGCATTTGAATGCCGGCAAGCTCGATCTTTACACCGGCGGCTACGACGATTTCGAGAAAGCTGCGCGCCGAAAAGACCCGCCTGCAGGCCGCAACACGCGTCAAGCAGGAAGCCGAGCGCGCGCATCTGCAGAAATTTATCGACCGCTTCCGCGCCAAGGCCAGCAAAGCGACACAGGCACAGTCGCGCATCAAACGGCTGGCCAAGCTCGAACCGATCGCCGAAGTGGTGGAGGAGCGCGTTGCCCCCTTCACGCTGCCGTCGCCGAAGCGGCCTCTGGCGCCGCCCCTTCTTCAGCTCGATGGTGCGTCGGTCGGTTACGGTGAAACGACGATCCTGCGCAATTTGAACCTGCGTCTCGATGTCGACGACCGGATCGGTCTTCTCGGCGTCAACGGCGCTGGAAAGTCCACGTTCGCCAAACTCCTGGCCGGGGCCTTGCCTCTGCAAGCGGGACAGATGAACCGGGAAAGCCGCATCAAAGTCGGCTGGTTTCATCAACACCAGATCGAAGCGCTCGATCCGGAAGACACGCCGCTCGATATCATTCGCCGCGAGTTGCCGGAGGACAGCGAGTCGTCGCGACGCTCCCGGCTGGCTCAGTTCGGGCTGTCGTTCGACAAGCAGGAAACCACCATCGCCAATCTTTCCGGCGGCGAGCGCGCGCGATTGTTGCTCAACCTCATTGCCATGGCGGCGCCACACCTTCTGATCCTCGACGAGCCGACCAACCATCTCGATATCGACAGCCGCCGCGCGCTGCTCGACGCGCTCAACGATTATGAAGGCGCCGTCATTCTGATCACACACGATCGGTCGCTGATCGACCTGGTGACAGACCGGCTATGGCTCACTGCCGACGGCCAAATCAAAACATTCAAGGGCGACATGGACGACTACGCGAAATTTGTGCTCGACCGTGCAAAAGCGGAAACAGTGGCGCCGACGCAAAATCGGGACGCGGCAAATGCCAACTCGCCCGACGACGCGGGGAAAGCGGTGGAGCGGGACGCGGCACGCAAGGCTGCAAAGAAACGCCGCCGCCGCGGCCTCTAGAGCACGATCCGGAATTTTCATCGCTGGACCTGTCAGCCCTGTGCGTCCGATAATGGCGCGAAGAAAGCCATAACGACCATAAGACCGCGGCGGCAAGGGGAAAACGCGTGGCATCCTATGTCCTGGCCATCGATCAAGGCACAACATCGACGCGGGCGATCCTGTTTCGTGCCGACACCTCGATTGCCGCGGTCGCACAGCAGGAGTTTCCGCAACATTTCCCGGCGGACGGACAGGTCGAGCACGAACCGGAAGACCTCTGGACGACAACTATCGAAACCTGCCGAAGCGCCATGCAGAAGGCAGGCGCGGCAGCACGCGATATTGCCGGGATCGGCATCACCAATCAGCGCGAGACGACACTGCTATGGGATCGCGCCACCGGCAAACCGGTCCATCGTGCCATCGTCTGGCAGGACAGGCGCACCGCGGATCACTGCGCGCGTCTCAAGGCGGCCGGCCACGAAAAGTCGTTCGCGGCGAAGACCGGTCTCTTGCTCGATCCGTATTTTTCCGGGACCAAGCTGGCGTGGCTACTCAACAGCACGCCAGGCATTGCCGACCGGGCAGTGCGCGGAGAACTCGCGTTCGGAACAGTCGATACTTACCTGCTGTGGCGCCTGACCGGCGGCAAAGTCCACGCCACCGACGCCACGAATGCTTCGCGCACATTGCTGTACGATATTCACACCGGCCGCTGGGACGACGAACTGCTGGCGCTGCTCGGCGTACCCGAGGCGGTGCTGCCGCAGGTGATGGACTGCATCGGCTGCCTTTGGCGTGACGGAGCCAGAGCTGTTCGGCGCACCGATCCCGATCTGCGGCATTGCTGGCGACCAGCAGGCCGCGCTCATCGGCCAGGCCTGCTTCACACCGGGAATGGTGAAATCCACCTATGGCACCGGCTGTTTCGCCTTGCTCAATACCGGCCGAACACCGGTCGCATCCAGCGAACAAACTGCTCACGACCGTCGCCTATCAGTTCGGCGGCATACGCTCCTACGCCCTGGAAGGTTCGATCTTTGTCGCTGGCGCGGCCGTGCAATGGCTGCGCGACGGCTTGCACGTCGTTGAGAGCGCCGAGGCGACCGGCGGCCTCGCGGCCGCAGCCGATCCGACGCAGGAAGTCATCCTGGTGCCGGCGTTTGTCGGCCTCGGCGCCCCGCATTGGCAGCCCGACGCGCGCGGTGCGCTGTTCGGCCTGACCCGCGCCACCGGACCGCGCGAATTGGCACAAGCGGCTTTGGAAAGTGTCTGTTTCCAGACCCACGACCTGCTCACCGCAATGAAGGCGGATTGGCCGGACGCGGAAAGCGCGCTGAAGGTTCTGCGGGTCGATGGCGGCATGGTCAATTCGGACTGGACCATGCAGCGCCTCGCCGATCTCCTCGGCTGCACCGTCGATCGTCCGCAAATTCGGGAAACGACCGCACTCGGGGCGGCCTATCTCGCGGGGCTGCATTCCGGCTTCTACCCAGAGCCGGACCGCTTCGCCGAAAGCTGGCAACTGGAGCGCCGCTTTGAGCCAGACATGGCCCCATCGTTGCGCGCGCGGAAACTTGCGGCGTGGTCAGCGGCTGTTGACACGCCTGTTAGATTGACGCGCGAACCGCTGCATTGATCTGCTGCGGCGTCACTGGCGTCCGGTTGAATTCGGCTCTGAAATCACGCAGTGCGTCCGACACCGCATTGGCGATCACTGCAGGCGGAGCGATCGGGCCGCCCTCGCCAACACCTTTGACACCGAACGGATTACGCGGCGACGGCGAATGCTGGTGCATGATTTGCACATGCGGCAGATCATACGCGTTGGGCAGCATGTAATCGGCCAATGTCGTCGTCAGAGGTTGTCCTGACGCGTCGTAGGCGATGTCTTCATACAGCGCGCCGCCGATGCCCTGTACGGCGCCGCCGACAATCTGCCCTTCGACAAGCATCGGATTGACGACAACGCCGCAGTCGTGGGTTATCGCATAGTCGACGATCTGCACTTGCCCAAGTTCGATATCGACCTCGACGATTGCCGCGTGTGCGGCATAGGACCACGTCACCGTCGGCGGCTCGAAATAAAACGTCTCTTCGAGACCAGCCTCGACACCCGGCGGCCGGCCGCTGTCCCAGCCGGGACGCGCCGCGTGCGCCAGCTTGCCCAACGAAATTTCGGCACCGGGGACGCCGACGATGCCAACATGACCATTGCGCAGCTCAAGATCTGTTGCCGAGCATTCCAGCATATTGGCCGCGATGGCAAAGACCTTGGTGCGCAGCTTTTCAGTCGCGCCGTGGATCGCCGCCGACAGCGTTACGGTCGTGCGGCTCGCAATCGTGCCGAAGCCGACAGCAATAGCCGCTGTATCCGCAAGAGCGATAACGATGTCCTCAGGCTTGACCTTCCAGGCATCAGCCGCAACTTGCGCGAAAATCGTCTCCATGCCTTGCCCTTGCGGGCAGCCACCGGACGCAACGAAAATCTTTCCTGAAGACTCGATGCGAAGCAGCGCGCTTTCGAACGGCCCAACACCGGTACCTTCGACATAGCAACCGACGCCAAGGCCGAGGTAGCGGCCATCTTGCCGCGCAGCACGCTGGCGGGAGCGAAAGGCATCGACCCCTCCAAGGGCAGCCAATACCTTCCGCAGCGCAGAAGGATAATCGCCACCGTCATAGACGATCGGCTGACCGTCACGATACGGAATGCCCATCGCGTAGGGCATTTCGTCAGCGCGGATCATGTTGCGCAGCCGCACCTCGGATGGCTCGAGGCCGAGCTCGGCTGCGACAAGGTCCATGGTGCGTTCCATGGCGAATGCCGCTTCGGGCCGCCCTGCTCCGCGATACGGCGCATTCGGCACCTTGTTGGTTGCCGCGATACTGGCCTCGAATGCCATCGCACCGATCTTGTACGGGCCAGGCACGTGAACGGCGGTGTTATAAACCACGCCGGCGCCGATCGGATTCCATGCGCCGCAATCGACCATGAAGTGGTCGCGCAAAGCGAGGATGTGGCCCTCGCCATCGAAGCCAACCTCGACGTCATGGATCTGGTCGCGGGAGTGGCACGAGCACAACAAATGTTCGCGGCGGTCCTCGACCCATTTCACCGGCTGGCCAAGCCGGCGGGCCAAATAAGGGATCAGCAAGTCTTCGGGATAGACGTGCCCTTTGACCCCAAAGCCGCCGCCAACGTCGAGCGCGAGACAGCGAATGCGGGCTTCCGGGAGTCGCAACACCGTAGCGGCCTCACGCCGCACCCAATGCACCACTTGCGTCGACGACCAGATCGTTACCGCATCGTTTCGCGGCTCATAGAGGCTGACGACGCCGCGGCATTCCATCGGCATGGCCGCATAGCGGTGGTGATGGAAGCGTCGCTTCAGTGTGTGCGGCGCACTCGCCATAGCGCGCTCGATGTCGCCTTTGCCGACGGTGAAACCGCCGATCAGGTTGGTGGAAAATTTGTCATGAACAATCGTGGCGCCGGTACTCAGCGCCTGTTCCGGATCGAGCACCGCCGGAAGCGGGTCAAGCGCGAGCTCGACAAGCTGTGCGGCATCTTCGGCAGCATAGCGGCTTTCGGCGACGATGACCGCGACAGCCTCGCCGACGTGCCGCACCTTGTCGTGCGCGAGAAGCGGTTGCTGAGGATTGATGAACTTATGCTGGACCAACGCCGTCCATTTGCTCGGCAGCGCGAGTTGCGTGTCCGGCACCGGCGGCAATTCCTTGACAAGTTCAAGTCCGGTCAGCGCAAAGACAACACCAGGTGCGGTAGCGGCGCGGGACACGTCGATGCCCCTGATCCGGGCGTGCGCCGCCGGGCTGCGCACGAATACTGCGTGCAGCATCTGTGGCAGCTCAAAATCGGCAATGTACTGCCCTCGGCCGGTGAGAAGCCGTCGATCCTCGCGCCGTGGCATGGAACGGCCGATGAAAGGCTTTTGCGGAAGCTCATTCATTTATGGCCACAGTGTGGAATGAGCTCAGTGCCTAAATCAATCCACCCCGGCCCTGCCGACCCCAATATAGCGGAATTGGGCACGTTGCATTTCTTCGGTACGGTATATATTGCGCAGATCGACGATCACCGCCTGGGCCATGAGGCTTTTCAGCCGCATCAGGTCAAGGGCGCGAAACTGTTCCCATTCGGTCGCAATGACGACGGCATGGGCGCCTTCGGCGGCCGCATAGGCGCTGTCGCTGTAATGGATGGCCGGTAGCTGCGGCTTGGCTTGCTCCATGCCGGCCGGGTCGTAGGCACGCACGGTGGCGCCGAGATCCTGCAACGCCGTGATCAGCGAAATGGCTGGAGAATCGCGCGTGTCGTCGGTGTTTGGCTTGAAGGTAAGACCCAGCACTGCCACGGTCTTGCCACGCACCGAACCGTTGAGCGCTGTCACCACCTTTCGCGCCATTCCGCGTTTGCGCTGGTCATTGACCGCAGCAACGGTCTCAACAATGCGCATGGCGACACCGAAGTCCTGCGCGGTCTTGAGAAGCGCTGACGTGTCCTTTGGGAAACACGAACCGCCATAGCCCGGACCGGCGTGCAGGAACTTGCTGCCGATGCGGTTATCGAGCCCGATGCCCCGCGCCACTTCGTTGACATCAGCGCCAACCTGCTCGCACAAATCGGCAACTTCGTTGATAAACGTTATCTTGGTAGCGAGGAACGCGTTCGCTGCGTATTTGATCAGTTCCGCGGTTCGCCGGCTGACATAAATGATCGGCGGCGAGTTTAGAGAGAGCGGCCGATAGATTTCCGCGAGAACCGAATGTGCCCGCCGATTATCGGTACCGACAACGATGCGGTCAGGATGCTTGAAATCCTGGATAGCAGCGCCCTCGCGGAGGAACTCCGGATTGGACACCACCTGGATTTCGGCGTCGGAGCGTTTGTCGCGCAGGATGCGCTCGATCTCGTCGCCGGTGCCGACCGGAACGGTCGATTTGGTAATCACAACCGCTGTGGCGGAGAGCAACGGCGCTATCTCACGCACCGCTTCATAGACAAAGGTGAGATCGGCATGGCCATCACCACGTCGCGATGGCGTACCGACCGCAATGAATACAGCTTCCGATTCTTCGATCGCAGCCGTATCGGTGGCGAAGTGCAGACGCTCCTGCTGCACATTGGCTTCGACCAGGTCGGCAAGACCCGGCTCAAAAATAGGAATTTCACCGCGCTTGAGTGCCGCAATCTTCTTCGCATCTTTGTCGATGCACGTCACATGATGACCAAAATCGGCGAAGCAGGCACCGGAAACCAGCCCCACGTATCCGGCACCGATCATGGTCACGCGCATCCAAGTCTCCGATCAAATCTCATCCGGACCTGCAGCCGGAGCCGAGGTTCCTTCGAACGCATTCAGGGACGCTGCCGGTGCCTTGTGCGCCTGCTTGCCGATCAGCGAAAGCCCGCGCCTTCCAAACAGGAGAAGCACTAGCGCGCCGTAAACCACCCCACCCAACAGCACCAGCACCAGCAATTCCGATTCGTAACGGAACCTGCTCAACGACGATAACAGATATGTGACGACAGGCGTGGCAATGATCAGGAAGACAAGAAATACGATTCCGGCGATCGCAAGCTTGGTCAGTGATGACTTCAGGATTGCATCAGGTGCAATCAGGCCGCCGCGCCATGCGAGCCAGAGCACCATAATGAAATTGATCCAGGCGCCGATGGACGTCGCGAGCGCCAAGCCGACCTGGGACAGCGAACCCATCAAAGCGACCTTGAAAGCGATGTTGACCGCCGTCCCGGTCAATGCCGCCTTCACGGGCGTGAGTGTATCGCCGCGCGCCAGAAACGGTGCGACGGCGCTGCGGATCAGCACGAACGGCACAAGTCCGATCGTATAGGCGACAAGCGTCATCGCCGACGCATGGGCATCGTCAGCCGTGAACGCGCCACGCATGAACAGCGCCTTCATGATGAGGTCAGGCACGACCAGGAAAGCGATAACGCAAGGAACCGCCAATAGCAGCGCAAACTCGATGGCGCGATTTTGCGCCGAGCGCGCGCCTTCATGGTCTCCGGATGAAACTCTGTTGGTCATTTCCGGAACCAGCACCGTGCCAACCGCGATCCCGATGACACCGATCGGCAATTGGTCGATGCGATCGGCGTAGTACAGTGCGGACAGCGCGCCCGTCGTTAGAAAGCTGGCGATGATCGTGTCGGCGAATAACGCTAGCTGCGTGCCCGCAGAGCCCACTGTCGCTGGAACGAGCGCCTTGAAGAAGCGGCGCACATCATCGTCCCAAGTAAGTGTGTGAAAAGACGTCATCACGCCGGCACGCCACGCATCACCGCCAACCAGAACCGCCTGCAATACACCGGAGATCAGCACGCCCCAGGCAGCGGCGTAGCCGGGCCCTGGGAAAAATGCGGCCAGCGCCAGCGTCGCCATCATCGCCACATTGAGCAGGATCGACGCTGCTGCGGCGGCGGCAAAGCGATTAAGCGCGTTGAGGATGCCGCCCCACAGCGTCACCAGCGTAATCAGCGGCAAATAGGGAAACGTGATCCGCGTCAGGCCGACGGCCAGCGAAAACTGTTGCGGATCGCGCGAGAAACCGGGGGCAAGCAGATCGATCGCCTGAGGCGTAAAGATCATCGCCAGCGCCAGCAGCACGATCTGCGTCGCCAACAGCAGCGTAAAGATACGGTCGCCGAACAGTTTAGCCGCCTGCGGTCCGCCCTGCATGCGAATACGGGCGTAGGCGGGAATAAACGCAGCGTTGAATGCACCCTCGGCAAAAATCGCGCGGAAATGGTTTGGCAAACGGAAGGCCACAAAGAAGGCGTCGGCCACAGGCCCGGCGCCGATGATCGCCGCCAGCATGATGTCGCGAATAAAGCCGGTCAGGCGCGAGACGAGCGTGTAGCCGCCGACGGTGAGAATGCGACCGATCATTGCTGCCCGAAGCCGCTAATGGGATGCGAACGTTTGAATCGGAACCACCAGGTGCCGGATGAGCGGATATTACGCGAGTCGCTAGCCCTTGAGCGCCTGCCGAACGGCCCCGATGATGCGATCCTGGACCGGCGGCTCCAGATAGGCGTGCATGGGCAGGCTGATGACCTCTTCCGATAACCGTTCGCAGACTGGAAGCCCGCCCTCAGCCACAGGAAAATTGCGATAGGCCGCCTGTCGATGCAATGGCCTCGCGTAATAAACTGCGGTTGGAATGCCTTGAGCCTTCAGTGCCGTAGCGAGCGCGTCGCGGCGCCCCGGCTGGAGGCGGACGGTGTATTGCGCCCAAACCGAGGTCGACTTGTTGCTGGCGCGTGGCGTTATCGTTACCCCGGCGAGGCCTTCGGCGTAGCGCGCCGCCACCGCCTGGCGCGCGGCGATTTCCTCCGGGAAAATCTTGAGTTTCTCGATGAGAACTGCGGCCTGGATCGTGTCGAGCCGGCCGGTGATACCGATGCGCAGTGCGTCGTACTTGTCGTTCGGGCTTTCCCCATGCACACGAAGGCTTTTTACACGTGCAGCAAGCGCATCGTCATTGGTCAATACGGCTCCGCCATCTCCGTAGCAGCCAAGCGGTTTTGCCGGAAAAAAGCTGGTTGCTGTCGCATTTGCCAATGCGCCGAGTTTACGGCCGCGATAGATCGCACCAAACGATTGTGCGGCATCGTCGAGAACCAGCAAGCCATACTTATCAGCAATGAACGCTATAGCATCGTGATCGGCCGGCAGGCCAAACAGATCGACCGGGATAATCGCCCGGGGATTCAATCCGCGGTCCTTCGCCGTCGCGATAGCACGCTCCAAACTCTCCGGATCGATATTGAAGGTATCAAGCTGCACGTCAGCAAAAACGGGCGTCGCGCCAAGAAGCGCCACCTGCTCTGCCGTCGCGTGGAACGTAAACGCCGGACAGATTACAGCGTCGCCCGGCCCGATCTCCCACGCCAGCAACACCAGCAGCAGCGCGTCGGTTCCGCTGGCGCAGCCAATAACGTGCTTGGCGCCGCAAAACGCCGCAAGGTCGGCCTCAAATGCGCGCACTTCCGGGCCCTGGATAAACTGGCAATGTGCCAGAACCCGGCCAACCGCTTCGTCAATCGCGCTGCCAAGCCTGCGGCGCTGTCCGGCAACGTCGATAAAAGGAATGGGTTTGTCGTCAACGCGCGCGTGCTGATTCATTGCAGGATCCACATTCGGCCGATGCTTAGCCGACGACGCGGCGGGGGCCCTTGCGTTGCTCAGCACCCGAGTGGTTGGTGCGCGAGTTCAAGCAACGAATGGCAATCTCCAGACTGGCTACCCCCTCTTCGCCTGTCACCGCAGGCGTCTCGCCGCTACGCACGGACTTGATGAAGGCGGCAAGCTCGGCACGGAGCGGCTCGGCATACCCGACCGACAAGTGGCGCATCGAATACGAGCCATCAGGCTGGAAGCCGAAGCATTCCGTCACCTGAAGCGTCAGTAGATCGGCAATCAGATATTTGTCGCGCGTCGCAATATGGATATTGCGCGCCTTGAACGGCGTCAGCCAGTTGGTGTTAATGTGCGCGAGCACGCCGGAAGCGGTACGGAATTGCAGCAACGCAATATCTTCACGCTCGGCAACCGCGCTGGAGGTTTGCGGCTGAATTTCGATAATCTCGGAATCGGTAAACCAGCGGATCAGATCGATGTCGTGGACCGCAAGGTCGATGACGACACCGACATTCGACATTCGCGGCGGAAAAGGTCCGACACGGGTGATGGCGATCGAAAGAATATCTTGATCCTTGATCGCTTTCTTGAGCGACTGCACCGCCGGATTGAAGCGCTCGACATGACCGGCCATCAGTGTGACGCCGGCGCGGCGCGCGGCGGCCACGATGGCGTTGCCTTCCTCGATGGTCGAAGCGACAGGTTTTTCCACCAGCATGTGAATGCCGCGCCGGGCACATTCGAGCGCGATATCACGGTGAAGATGAGTTGGCGCAGCGATGGTCACTGCGTCCACGCCTTGTCCGATCAGGGCTTCGAAATCGGAAAACGTCGCGCAGCCGAGCGCGCTGGCAACCTTCTCGCGCTGTTTGGGGTCGGGATCGGCCACACCAACGAGCGTGACCGCGGGCATATCTGACAGCACCCGGGCATGGTTGGAACCCATGACCCCGACGCCGATCACCCCAATTCGCAAGTTGCCGTCTGCGGCCACTTTCAGCGTCTCACCCATAGTCTGAAAGGTCCCCTAATTTCCGTACCACAACTAACCCCATTTGGAGTGTCGTAGCACGACCTGAACCACGGTGGCGACATGGGGTGAGAGATATTATCTACACGTTTAGAATCAAATGGTTACATGCGGTGAGGCGTTTGGGCGGGTTCAAAATTGAGAGGGTCCTGAAACTATACCATTCCCGAGGGAATTAGTCCGGGACACCCCGGGAAAAATCTCGCCATAAGCAAAAAAGTAGCAATCGAATTGCTATATATAAAGCGTCGATCGGCTGGGGCCTTAATGGTTGCCAGCCAGCAAGAGCCGGGACCCTGATGGGGCCGGCCTGCGATAACCACCGACGCAAGATCAATGTCTGGATGTGCGGCCGCCCCGTTGAGCACGGAGCGGAATCCGATTGGCAAAGCGGTCCAAGGCGGACGAGCGGATGAGGTCCCGGTGAGGTGACGGGGCTTGCTAGGTGATTTCAGACATTGATCCAACACACGGGAGAAAAGGAGAGAGTATTATGTCGAGAGGCTCACGGCCGGGGGAACGCTATAGCGGCCGCCAACGTGGCACCCCGAACGGGAAGACTGTTCTCGCCGGTCGTATCCTGGCGGTGGCATCGCTTAATCCGACGGCTTCACGGAAGGAGTTGTTTGCCAAGCTCGCTCAAGATCCAGAGCTGCCGGCGAACCTGCGCATCGCGCTCGTAGCCCGACCAAAATCCCAGTCTTCCGACGAAGCAAAATCGCGCCCCAAATCTCAAGCTCGCAAGAATGCAGTCTCGCTTGGGGCGCTGTTTCTCATCACGCAGGATCCCAAGGTCCCGGAGCGGACACGCAGAACTGCAGCGGTGCAGGCCGTAGCGCTGCTGTTGCCGCCAAGGCGGGAACGGAAGAAGTGGGGTGCACTTACGGATCAATACGGGTTCTCGATTAACCCGCGTATCGCCGAGGAGTATCGCGACATTCAATTGGAGCTTAGCGCCCTAAAGAAAGACTCCAGCCGCGGCGCCGCGCTCGGGATGCAAAGGATCCGAAAACTGTGCGACCGCGCGAAAACAATCAGTCGATCTCTCCAATGTCCCCGCCCCACGCTCTATGGACCAAAGGAATTTGCTGCGGATAAACAACAGCTGGCCGAGTTCGCTTTCATGCGTTGCGAAGGCCTTACTCTCACCGACCACCAAAAGTCCGAAGAGGCGCTTCGTATGGCGCGGTTCGACACCTATAGCGGTAGCCCCGAAGAGACGGCACGCCGCGAGTTGAGAAAGCTGAGAAGCGTCCACGCAGCTTCCAAGGATTCCAAGGAGAAGTGCCCTCAGAGCGAAAGGAAGATCCTGCGCCTCACGCCCCGCGGGCGGGCCAAACTTCGGGCCCTGCAGTTGCTCTATCCGATCCCGAACACAGACCTCAGCAGGTTTTATGAACCGGGTATGGAGATTCACAGGCAAAAATTGCACGCGGAAAAAGCAGAAGCACTGGAGGCTCTTAACGTCGACCATCCGTTTTCACACGCACAGCCCGGGCTCGACGGGAATTTCTACGCACCGGGTTCCAAGCTCAGGCGCGAGAGAGAAGAGCAGATGGAGACGTCCACAGAGGCCGAGTACCTGGCCGCGACGGAGGAATTGGCCAAACACATAAATGCCGGCAGGACGCACCCGCTGACTTTTACGGTCGTATGGCCTGCATCGGGGCAGCCTCAACCAAGGTGAATTATTGGAGCGGCTACACCATTTCGGCTGCCCGAAAAGTTTAGGCTTTTGCCGGCAAAAATTTCTGCCGCGGACCGTGATCGAAATCGAGTCCGGGTGTTTCGATCAGACGTGGTTTGGCCGCGGCGGCGGTTTGGCTCCGGTCAGGTTGCCCTTGTTCCAAGGGGTGCGCTTGCACGCAACTGGGGATGAAAGTTCGTGGGTCTGCATGGTCGATCTCCTCCCTGTGAGAAAGACCCCAGCATGGCCTCAGTCCGACCGCTTCCACTCTCCAATCGGCGTCCGCTTATGAAGGTAAACCGGTCGCGCCATCCTGTGACCGCCAAGGTGGCGATTGACCCAAAGCGGACAAAGCGCGCGAATTTGCTGACTTCTGCCGCGAGAGGAATTCCCTTGGAACGCATTGCGCCCAACAAGGTTGCCGTGGCCGACGCTAGCCGCGCCTACTGCGCGGCGACGGCTTGGGAGTAGCGTGAATAGAACGTGTCCATCCGGTCGTGCCACATCGCGACGAACGCAGCTGAGGTCAAATTATCGACCGTTTTCCAGACCTTCTTCACCTCCGGCAGCGTGTTTGCCCAGATCGCGCGCTTGCACCAGCTCTCGCCTTTCTGGCGGCCTTCTTCGGTGGCGCACATTGATTGCCAAGCGACTCGATCCGGATGAGAGACATGTTCCGCGGCGCCGCCGAGGCCTTGCTGATGGATCAAGTATAGATCGTAGCGCGTCGGTTTCTTGTGTGACTCCATCTCGAAAATCGCCGCCTCGGTGACGATCTTATACGCGCCGGCAGCTGAGTTCTCGCGCGCATCCAAGATGTCGCCCGAGCCATACTTGGCAAACTCATAATTGCTGAGTTGATAGAGCCCGATGTAGGAGCCGGTGCGCTGCTTCGGATCGAACCCTGATTCGATCTTGGCGACGGCCTTCATGAAAGTGACATCGAGGCCGAGCGCATCCGACACCCGCTCGATCTCCTCGATTGGTGTGCCTTCCGGGATGTCTTTCATTGAGTTGAGAATTGTATCCGCAGGCTTCTCGTCCGGCGGCACTTCTGAATAGACATAATAGGCGAGCAAGCTGAGATCCGGTTTCTGTGCGGGCTCATCAGCGAGCCGCGTAGAAGCCTGCGACCCCAACGAACCGGTCTGATCTGGCACATGCGATGTGTCTTGCGGTGCCGGCCACAGCGACCCAGTTTGGGGCAAGCCGCCGAAAGTTGTTTGTTCGATGATGGCTGTTTCGTCTGGGGGAGTGGAGAGGGGAGCAGGCGCCTGCTCTCTTGGGAAGAACAATGGAGCGACCACAACAGCCGCCGCGACGCAGCCCAACGGCGATCGCGTCATCCCTTTGCCCCCCAGCCGGTGAACGTACCCCCACAAGCGGATTAGAAAGCGATTTGCCGCTTGCCTCAAGTCATCATAGCCCATCCGGCAAGGAAGGGCATGCGAAAATGCGAACGTGGAAGCACGTCGTCGCCGTGACGCACAAGGCCGCGAACGAGGAGGCTTCAACGACCGACGTCTATGTCGCGCTGTGGCTCGTACTGCAAGGCGAACCGGAGCTTCGCTTGAGGAAAAGAGCGGCGCGCAAGAAACGAAATCGGCCTTAACGTCAGCGGCACATCAGCTGGCCGCCATGTATTGAAGCCTCTTCAATAAAGCCGACCGTATCGACCGTCTCTTTCCCGCAACGCGGACAAGTTGTCGTCAAAAGCCTTATTGCTCCGCGAAGAACCTGCACAGTGCATTCTTCGCAAAAAAAGTGCCGCTCGCCACATCGATATACGTTTCGCAACGAACGTCGTGAACGGCAGTATGGACAATGATGTAATCGTCCTGCATCCGCCACTGCAGTTTCGAGCATCCCCAGCTCCCCAAGATCGCGCCACCTTTTACGGTCACGCAGGGACGTGTTTAATTCGTGGCACCCTCGCAATTCGATCAACGCACGGTAAACAGGAAGTTTACCAAAGGCGCGACGCTGCAACACCCGGCTGGATGGGTGAGCAAGTCGGGTTTGAGCCGTTTTCCGTTTGCAAGATTGCCGAATGAACATCCGCGGGACGTGGAACGTTTTTCCCAGAGTACGTTTGAATCCAGCGCGGCCAAGGCGTGTTTTCCGGCGCGCCCGGCTGCCAGCTCCGCGCGGCTTTTACCCCGGGTTCCCAGCCTCGCCGCGCGGGGTCTTCTCGCGCGTCATTGGATCGCAGCGCGCATCGGAACAAAAACGAGGATGCGGCGTAACACCGTCAGCGGTTGGCTATAAAGTCCCGAAGGCTTCACCAGCCGATCGCCGCAAAGGCTCCGGCTCGCGGCCTGGGGCCTTTGCTTAATGCACACCGCTCCCGTATCGAGCCGTCGACGAGGCCGCCCACTGAGGCGCCCCACCGTCAAATGCGATTGCTTGTCCCACCGGCGCGAGCCGCCATTATGTCCGCGCGAATTGTAAGGCCGATAGCTAGCGCGAGACCAATGCTCAGGGTCATCAGTAACATACGGCAGCCCTCCCCACTGCGTGCGAGCTAATGCCGTCAGTGGCGACTTTGTTCCTGAAAAAACGGCCGTCCCAGTTCGCCGCCAATATACGCGGCTAAAAAGCGTGCCTCGGATTGCGCTCAGTCAATCCGAGGTACCCGCTGCGTCTCTTTGGAGGACGCTCCCCTGCTTTCCTTGCGAAGCGGGCGCTTCCCGCTTCGGCGTCTAGCACAATTGGAAAAAGCAGTTCTCTGCAAAACGTTCCCACCTGTTCACGCGATTTGTTCGCCGCCGTTAGATAATGAATGACTCGGCGGCATGGCTTCGTTCGGCGAGTTAGAGAGGTCCGCCAAAGCGGCTGCCTGAAGCCACGTCTTGGCCATTTCTAGGAACGTGACACGCTCTTTATCGGTGCGTGCACTCTTGGCCCACCCCATACATTCTTCCGCATACTCTCTGTATTCCTTTGCTGACATGGCGCGCTCCCCGGACTGCGCAATTTTCAGACAATTAATGCGGTTTCATGTTCCAAGTTCCACTCCCCCGCCTTTCGCTTTTTCAAAACGGATTAACGCCCGCCTTACGCAGCGTCGAATTGGCCGATGCCTATGGCCTTCAAGGCGCGATTTTTGACCGTGGTCGGGTCGCGCTCGCCCCTGCTTGTAATGCTGACAATTGCGCGGGCGACAATCTCAGTGGTCGGGTCATCGCGATCTACTAGGCCGAGGGCCAACAGCGCGGCCTCGTAAGCGGCCGTCATTACTTCAATTTCTTCCGGCTCAAACGAGCCGTTGGCTATCAGGCGATAGATGGCCATCGGAGTAGCGTCGTGTGTGTCCCCAATAATCTCCGAGATTTTGCAAAACCACTTGGTCAAAGTCCAGTGTCAAAAGACACACTTCGCCATTCCACAACTTAGAACTGTCATATTGCGGCGGCATACTTCCGGCATGGCTAAAGCTCCTGCCGAACCGTTCTTCTGCCCGACCTGCCAGACCCGATATCGGATCGTGCGTGCCGAGATTGGCCCGGAAACCGGCCATGATGAACACTGTGCCCTGTAAGGTGTGCCGCACACCGCTTCCCGCGAAGGACGATGGCTTTGTCCTCAAATACTTCCGCGTGATCGGGAAGCGCGGAGATTCTGTCGTCTAAATTTCATCAGTAGCCGGTTAGATCGCCGTGAAGCCTTTTCGAGTGAGGGCTTCAATTTCCCCCTAAAGTCCTCCTTGCCCCCGGTTGGCCCCAGTCCGGCCGGGGGCCTTTCACGTTGAGTTCCTGCCTGTGGAAAGCGGTGATCGATAGAATTTCGGCCCAAATGGTACCTTGGTGCCGCCCACGCCAAGTGGCAGTTTTTCTTGCGGTATCGCCATGACCAAACAAACTTCAAAACACGAGCCAGTACCCGACTATCACTTGGTGGACCTGGCGACCGGGATCTCCTACGGAGGCTTTGAATCTCTTGAAGCGGCTCGTGTTGTTGCACGCGAGCAACGCCTCAACTCATGGCAAATCTTTCACGGAAATAAGCGGGTTGAACATCACGACCCGGCTGCAGCTTAAGGCGCGTGTGCTCAGCCGCCGACGGTTTGAAGAACGGCGACCATCATTTCAACTCCGGTCCCGGATGGCTCGTTCCCGTGGATAGCGGGGTTTCAGTCTCGTGCCAGCGACCGGTCCGTCTAACCCGCGTTGACACCACACATGCCCGCGTCATCGGCGCACTTTAGCCAATGTTCATCGAATGCTGCAGGAACAAAGGGATCATCTGATTGGGCTTGTTGATCCCTCGAAATCTGCGCTTCCGAAGCCGGGGAAGCCGCGATGGCAAACACGGTTAGCGTCGACAGCAAAACGATCTTTATCATTTTCGTCCTCCTTGCCGTCGTAGATCAACTGACAACGTCCCAACTTGAATACGGATTTCTACGCCAGCAAAAATAAATAACAAAATATTGGCGGAAATGAATTAAGTTCCGCTCGGAACCAGGCTTTGGACGATAGGCAACGGGAACCTAGTGAGTGAGGAGCTGTTAAAGGCAATATCCGTGGAACCGGGAAAGTTTGTCCGGGTGGACGGTGTCCAGCACATCAGCCAACAGCAGCAACAACCGCAGCCTAAAATAAAAACGCCGAGCCAGCGGCGGCCGGAGCCGACTTTGGTATTCAACAACCCCTCCTTGCTATCATCAGCGGCATGAAATGGTCGGAGATCATCGCGTTCTTTTTGCTTGGGGCTTTGGTCGCGTGTGTTCTTTTCATCATCCTTTTCTGGAAGATAATGCCGTGAATTTATGCGCCGCATCGCATTGCAACTCGTGCTGCAGGCTGAGCGCGTGCCGTACAAAAAAGAAAAGCAGCGCCGGAACTGAATCCGAGATCGCATCGTTGCGTAATAGCGATCGCATCCCCCGTAGCCCCAACGCGGTCGCCCCCAAAGGCCCCGGTTCCCCCACCGGGGCCTTTATCTTTTTCGAAGCGTGTACGGATGTTTCCGACAACTCCCCGGAACCGACGGGCCATAAAATCTTTGTCTATTCGTCGGCGGTTCTAACCCCGGAACCAGCTGATAGTGCTCAATCCCAGGAATTGCCATTTCCTAGGGCGAAACCCACAACTACTCGATGGAGTATCAGAAAATGAAAAACATCATTCTCGCTGCAGTGGTCGGAGCAGGCGCGTTGGCGCTTACGACACTAAATGCTTCCGCCGCTATCGTGTGCAACGGCCCCGTCTGCTGGCACGCAACTGAGACATACAGCTATCCGCCGGAAGCCCGCGTGGTCGTTCACGAAGACTCGTGGAAAGCTGGACCGGAGATCAAGTTCCGCGAGCATGAAGGCCGCGGATATTGGGCCGGCGATCGCTGGAACGCCTGGTAAGTTCGGCGGCAAGATTGAGGGCGTCCGGCCGGAACCAAATTGCTGTTACGCGGTTCTCTGGTCGCGACTGTCAGAGTGCTGAACTATAAACCCCGGGCGTGGCGAGCGGGCCGCGTTCGGGGTTATTTTTAGGGCCAAATCCTCAGAGTGATGAGCAGGCGTCAGGGTGTCTCGGGCGTCTCGGGAACAAAAACGAAGATTCGGCGTAACACGATCAGCGGTCGGCTAGTTACTTCCCCCCAAGCGTACCCCCCGGCCGATCGCCGCAAAGGCTCCAGTCGCGCCTGGGGCCTTTGCTTGATGAGAAGCGCGGAAGGCGGTGACGGCCTCCCTAGGCTAACCGCTCCCCTGCAGGGCGTTCATAAAAAACGAAGATCGTCGGGAGGCGTGAATAACTACATATCAATTTTACGTTGTGTACGACGATGATCGGTCTCAAGCCTTCTTGCGAATGTAGATTCGGGCGATCTGGGATTGGGCATGCACGGCTGACAAACGAAAAAAGTGCCGCATCTGATTCGGAAAGAACGTATGTGTGCAAAAATGCACACTTAGAGTACGAAGGCTGAAATGAGCAGACAGATAGCTGTAGCGCTTTACGTGGTGGCGATGGGAACCGTCATAGTCGCTGTAGATTTCCTGTTCTTCAGCAACCGACTCTGGGAGCGGCTGACAGTGAATATCGGTATTGTCCTGGTGTTCGCAGCTTTCTACTTCAGATTCTTCGGGCGCCCATGAGCACCGCGCGATAGCGATCCGACAACTTTGATGGCGAAACGCCCCGCTCCCCCTGCCCCGCCCGATCGCGATCCCCGACGACGTCATGACACTCAAGACGCTCGCCGACGTGCGCAAGCTGGTCGGTCACATTCCGACAGAGCGCCGGCAGCTTTTAACGTGGCAGCACGTCGAGGCGTTGCCTGAAAGCCGGCGATATACGCGAGCCGCTGGTATTTCAGCGAAGCCGGTAGTTGGTCGCCAAGGCTCGCGCGACTTCTGCAACGTCGACGTGTCTATCCCATGGCACCCCGGCAGCGAACTTTAGCGAAGCCGACCAAGCGACTGCTAGGGTTGTCCGAAAACACACTCCAATCCATATCCCAGTAGTGCGAAGCCCGCGATCAGTAGGAAACCAGCAAGCGTTTCCATCTGCTTTTTGTGCGGAGGGAATCGATCCGCAACATAGGCGAGGAAAACACCAAGCGTCACGCCGATTACGCTAAGACTGGCAATCACGAGCTCTCACAGGTTTCCAAGAAATCCTTTCATGTTTTCTGTCAGAAAATGCCAGCCTAGTGGAACAGCGAACCCAGTTAAGAATGAACGGGTAACCTTGCCGCTCTCATGAGCTCCGCTAATGTCCGTTCATGGCCCAAAGCGGTCGCCCGGTCGTCGGCTGTGGAGTCCGCTTTCGGCGCTAGAGCGGACGCGGAGCTAAATTTTTATCGCGGCAGCTTTTGACCGATGTCGTTGATAAAGGATCCGATGAGGAGCGTGTGGGGCTCTGTTGTCTTTGATCCTTCGATCCTCCCGATCGGGAGGGTGTTTTTGTCCTCGGTCCGACGCTTGATGGGACTGCCGTTCACATGGCGCTTGCTGCCAGGGCATCGGGAGGCGGCTGCCAGAGTTGGCTGACGAGCGTTTTGAGGTTTTGCACGATGGCAGCGAGGTGGAACTCATCGCGTGCCCCGGAGAGGCCACGTAACCGCATCCGCTCGAAGCGGTGATGAGTCTTCAGGTGCGCAAATCGCATCTCGACCTTCTTGCGCTCGTCGCGCGATCGCACGAACTCCGGCGTACCCACGAAGCTGCGGGCATGATCGCGGGCATCCTCATGGACGTCGCGTGTGATCTTGCGCGAGGGCGTGTTCGGACTGCATTGCGGCTTGAGTGGACATGCGCGGCAGTCGCGCCGCGATGCACGATAGCGCACCGTGTGGTCGGCGCCCGCATTGCCGGTGGTCCTTAGCAGTTTGTTCGCGGGGCAAACGTAGACGTTACGCTCACGGTCGAACGTGAAGTCGTTGCTTGAGAAGGTGCCGTCCTCACGTCCGCTCTTATCCCAGACAGGGATATGAGGCGCGATGCCTGTCTCGATCAGCCAGCCGAGGAACTTGCCGGTGCCATAGGCCGTATCGGCCAAGAGCCGTTTGGGCTTCAAGCCTTGCGTCTGTTCGGTACGTTTGATCATGGTCTTGGTTGCGGCCACCTCGTCGTAGGTGCGGGCCGGCGTGGCCTCCACATCGACGATGACCGCGCGCTCGACGTCGATCAGATAATTGAGCCCATAGCCGAACTGAACACGCTTGTTGGCTTTGGCGGTCCAGGCCGAGCACGGGTCTACCGGCGAGATCGCCTTTGGCAGCTTGCGATCCGCGTCGGGATCTTCGTCATCAAGGGCTCCGAGAAACTCGGCAACCGCCCGCGTCTGACGCTCCGGCAACGACCAGTCGATCTCGTCAGGTGCCTTGGCATGATAACGACTGGCGTCTGCTTCTATGACGCTGGCATCAACTGCGAACGCTTCACCCTTGACCAGACCGGCATTCATGCACGCCCGCACCACCGCCTCGAACACCTTGCGGAACAAGTCGCTGTCGCGGAAGCGGCCGTGACGATTGACCGAGAACGTCGAGTGATCGGGCACCTTATCGTCAAGATCGAGGCGGCAGAACCAGCGGTATGCAAGGTGTAACTCGACCTCCTCGCACAGCTTCCGCTCAAAACGGATGCCGTAGCAGTAGCCGACAATCAGCATTCTGATCATCAACTCGGGATCAACCGATGGTCGGCCGATCTCGCTGTAGAACGGCTCAAGCTTCTCGCGAAGCTCGCCCAGTATCCGGCTCACTACCGGATTGATCCGGCGCAACAGATGGCCTGCTGGTATCCGCCGTTCGAGATTGAAGAGGTAAAACAACCGGCTCTGATCGCCGCTCTGCCGACCCATCATTGATCCGACCCCGCCGCTGAAACTCTCAACGAAACGGAATCATGATTCGCCGATTAGCTCGACGACTTTATCAACAGCATCGACCCAAAGCGGACATGGTGCCTCCGTGTGAAAGACGCGTTGCGGCATGATCGGCACGCCCACCAATTTCGTGGCTTTGGCTTCAAGGACTGACGGCACCGAGTATGGTCCGGAGTGGCTCGCAGCGAAGTCGCATCCTCGCGCCATCCTTCGTCGTCTCAAAGTTCCCTAAATGCACCGAGGAAGACTTTAGAGCCAGGCGAAACCCTGTGCTACGGTGGTAATTGTCAGTGTCGGCATGAGGAGAAACTATGGTGCCCGCGTCGTCACCGAACAAATTCGTGGCTTTGAGCAAGCCCGTTCCAGACGCATCAGTTACAACGATCCTAGTAGGGGTCGTGATCGTAGCAGCTCTCTACTTCGGTAGAGAAGTGTTGGTTCCCATCGCTCTTGCGGTCTTATTGAGCTTCATACTTTCGCCGTGCGTACGCTTGCTGCAGAGGGTGCACTTCCCCCGTATCGTTGCAGTGATCGCGGTAGGAGCTGTGGCGTTCTCAGCGATTTTTGGACTGGGGACCTTGATGGTCTCTCAAGTGAATGGTCTCGCCAGAGATCTTCCGAGTTACCAAACAACATTGGCGACTAAAATTGACAGCTTACGAGGCGCTGCCGCAGGCACCGGTACGCTGCAACGCGCGTCCGAGGTGTTGCATGACCTGAGCAAGGAAATCAACAAACCTAAAGGTGATTCCGACACCTTACTGCGCGAGGGCACAACACCAGACAAGCCAATCCCTGTCGAGGTCAGGCAGCCGGACCCCGGCGCGCTTCAAACTCTTTCGACCCTGATCGAACCGTTGATTCATCCGCTTACGACAACAGGCATAGTTGTCATTTTTGTAATTTTCATTTTGCTCCAGCATCAGGATCTGAGGAATAGACTGGTCCGGCTAGCCGGCGCCAATGACCTTCAACGGACGACAGCAGCAATTGACGATGCTGGTGAGAGGCTAAGCAAGTTGTTTTTGACTCAGCTCGGGTTGAACGCTGGGTTCGGTCTCATTATCGGACTCGGCCTATGGTTCATCGGTGTCCCAAGCGCACCCCTCTGGGGCATGTTGGCAATGATATTGCGGTTCGTCCCGTACATCGGGGCGCTGATTTCCGCGATATTTCCTCTCATCCTGGCGGCAGCTGTCGGAACCGGATGGTCAATGGTCCTCGCTACCGCCGCGCTCTTCGTGGTTGTCGAAATCATAGCGGGTCAGGTTATTGAGCCGCTCGTATATGGCCGAAGTGCGGGGCTATCGCCGGTCGCCGTTATCGCTTCGGCAACCTTCTGGACTTGGCTTTGGGGTCCGATTGGTTTGATCCTTGCGACTCCGTTGACGATATGTTTGGTCGTTCTCGGTCGCCACGTTGAGCAACTAAAGTTTTTAGAAGTGATGTTCGGCGACGAGCCTCCCTTGAAGCCGACTGAATTAATTTACCAGCGTATGCTTGCGCGCGATCCAATAGAGTCTGCCGAGCAAGCCGAACTGTTTTTGCAGGAAAATACGCTCGCGGCATTCTATGATGAAATCCTCCTCGGGGGGCTACAGCTTGCGCGACATGATGCGGAACGCGGGCTGCTTGATAACGAACGCATGCAGCGAGTTCGCGACGCGGTTGCCGAGATTGTTGACGATTTGGAGACGCATCAGGATAAAGACGCGGTTCTAAGGGAAGATAACGCTCCAAAAACGGGAGAGCTGCCTCTCGCACAGCTCCAAAGAGCCGAAGATCGACCGGGCATCGGAGTACTGCAGGCAGAATGGCAAGCCGGAACACCCGTTTTATGTATTCCGGGCCTCGGTCAGCTTGACGAAGCCGCTGCGTTGATGATCGCCCAACTTCTTAAACGCCTCGGCATTGGCGCTCGGGTCGAACACGCCGAGGCGCTTTCCATGTCCCGAATAACGGGCTGGGACACCGAGGGGGTTGCCCTCATTTGCCTTTGTTACGTTGGCAATCCTTCATCCGCGCAGATTCGATATGCGGTACGGCGTATCCGCCGTCGAACTTCCGATATACCAACGCTGATTTCGCTTTTGGGAAACACGACAGAAGCGGCTCATACAGATTTCTCGGACAACGAGGGACTTGTAGAGCATTCGTTGCGCGGGACAGTCGAAAAAATCTTCGCCATGGCAAGGGATGTTACGAAAATAGCGGAGCCGGCGCAGCCCGCTGTGCAGCCAGCGATAGCTTGAACGAGGATTATGCAGCGATTCGATCCCACCGGTTTGCTTCCGCAGATGCTTGATAAACAGCCGAGCAACTGACTAAGCGTTCATGGGCCACCAACCGCCGCGCCGATCACAGAGGCGTGCGGCAGCTAGACCTTCAATACCGGATATGAACGCGCCAGTCGGCGCGACCGTTCCGGGCCATTGGCCGCATATCGCAGCGCAAAAAGCAACTAAAGTTTTCGAAGTCGGATTATCACAAGAGTGGAATGCGGTGGTCATCACCTCCAGGATCAGGCCGCCTTGCTCTTAGCGCCTTTGATTACGGGCTCGAACTTCAGTTCGCTCGCCGGCACCGGTTTCGAGAACAGATATCCTTGGCCGAACTTGAGGCCGAGCGATCGGACGCGGTCGAGCTGATCCTGCGTTTCGATGCCTTCGGCCACGGTCGTTCGATTGAGCGAGGTCGTCAGCTGGACGATTGACGCGATCACCGCGCTAGTCTCCGGTCGATCGAGCCGGTCTATGAACGACTTGTCGATCTTTACCTTGTCGAATGGAAACACGGTCAGATAGGCCAAGGACGAAAATCCAGCGCCGAAGTCGTCGAGCGCGATAGAGACACCGATGTCTTTCAATTGCCGCAGAGCTGCAAGGTTCTGTTCGCTCTCCTCGAGCAACACGCCTTCGGTAATCTCGAGTTCCAGGCGCTCCTTGGCGAGCCCTGAACTCAGTCGTCGCGAACATCGCCGCTTCGACCACGTTGGATTTAGCAAACTGAACCGGCGATAGATTGACAGCGACCTTGATGTGCTTCGGCATCCGGACGGCGTCGTGGCAGGCCTTCAACATGATCCAGTTGCCGAGTTCGACAATCAAACCAGCCTCTTCGGCGACCGGGATGAACTCAGACGGAGGGATCGAGCCCTTGGTCTTGTGGTTCCATCGGGCTAGGGCTTCGACCGATACCACACGCCCAGTATCGAGTTCGATGATCGGCTGGTAATGCACATCGAGCTGATCGCCCCAGATTGCCTCACGCAGATCGATTTCCAATGCGCTGCGCTGATCGGCCTCGGCCTTCATTTTAATGGAATAGATGTGAAAGCAATTGCGTCCCACACTTTTCGACTTGTAGAGGGCGAGGTCAGCATTGCGTAATACTTCGTCGATGCGCTCGCCGTGCTGCGGAATGAAGGCAATGCCGATGCTACAGCCCACGACGACCGGGTGGCCTTCGGTCGTGTAAGGGGCGCTGACCGCTTCGATCAAGCGCACCGCCAGCGCCTCCGAGCACTCACACAGTCCGGCGTTGCCCGGCTGCACGATTACCGCGAATTCGTCGCCGCCGAGGCGGGCGGCGAAGTCGACGTCGCGGATCGTCGACTTGATCCGATTAGCGACGCCCTTTAGCACCAAGTCGCCGCTCTGGTGGCCGAGCGTATCGTTGACGCCTTTGAATTTGTCGAGATCGAGAATGAAGATCGCAAATCCTTCTCCGTGCTGCCGATAGCGTGCTAGCGCTTCCTCGACCCGATCCTTGAACAAATTGCGGTTTGCTAGTCCGGTAAGGGCGTCGAAATGCGCCAGTTGCTCGATTCTAGTCTCGGAGTTCTTGCGATCTGTGATGTCCTCGTGGGTTGAGACCCAACCGCCGTTCTCCAATGCGTGGTTGAAGACGGCCACTGTGCGGCCGCTCGTAAGTAGATGCTGCGCCGAATAAAATTGATCCTTCGATAGATGCTCCGTACGCATCGCTATATACTGATCGAGCTCCTGATTGATATTTCCGGTCTTTACCTGCCAGGCCAGGAGCTCGCGAAACGGCCGTCCCACTGTGATCAATTCAAGCGGAAATCCATATATTTTCGCGAACCGATCGTTCCAGACGACCAGCCTGTGGTCGCGGTCGTACATCGTAATACCCTGCGAAATTTAACTCAGCGCGGTGTCGAATTGCCGGTTCACCGTCTTCAGCTGGCTGTTGGTGCGCTCGAGCGCTGACTGCCGCCGCAGGATGAGGACGACGAACATGACCGTCACCAGCGTCAAGGCGGATGCGATCAACACGTAGATCAAGCGATGATGACGGAAGTCGGCGAGAATGTGCTCCTCGCTCTCACCGATCGTGATCACCAGCGGGTAATCCGAGAGCGTCCGATAGGTGACGAGACGGTTCACGCCGTCGGCGGCGCCGCCGCCCCAGACGTGGCCGTTACGGTCACGCGCTAGTGTCTCCTTTATGATGGCGGTCTGCTGCAACGGTGGTTTGACGAAGCCATACGAAGCCCGCAAGACACCGTCGAGCCCACGAATGCTGATATTGCTACCGCGCCCGAGCTTGAGCGTTTGCGAAAATTGCTCGGCAAACAGCGGATCGACCTGACCGGTGATGATGCCGGCGAAGTGCCCATCGGGCGCGCGCAACTGGCGCGCAACGGGGATTGAGTATTTTCCTGTCGACCGTAGGAAGACCGGATCACTGATGAATAGTTCGTCTTTGGGGTTTTTTAGTTGCGCGATAAAATGCTTGCGGTCGCCAACGTAGATCGGAGCGACCAACGAGCCCGACGTGGTCTGAACGAGATAGCCGTTCTCCGTGATCTGGCCAAATTCTGTGGCGATATCGCCGACTAGTCCGCTCTGACGAGCAGTATTGATCAGATCGAAGTTCTTCGGATCGTTCTGGTAGGCTTGGCGCAAAAGCAGCAAGGTTGTGTCAATACCTCTTGAGTAGCCGTATGGTGTCTTTCTCAAATATTTGAGCCATGCTGTCGCCACGCTCGATGGCGAGATCGATCGTCTCGGTGTAATCGCTACGGAGCTGATAGGCGACCTCACTCCAGCAGAGCGCGATGATCGCAGCACCGAGAATGACGATAGGATTCAACAGACGACGCAACATCGACGCGCTCAAACCCAACTTTTCTCTTAGGCCGTTATCCCGGGCCAAAAGCGGGTATAATTCCAGACACCAATAGCCCCACACCTATTAAATTTCCGGTTGGCTGCGATTAACTGCTGATTAAGAGTATTGCTGTGCCGTCGCAGCATGAATTGGTGCGGCGGCCGTACCGGCATTAGCTAAAGGCTCAGGAGGCGAGACCGCCGGTAGTTATCGGCCGTAGCTGATGTCCGCTCCGGATCACAAGCAGCCATGCCGCGGTTAGATCGTGATGTCTGCTTTAAGTTCGATTGTGTTGCAAAACTCCTTTTTAGAGTGCATTCAAAATTTTCTAGAGCCACTGGTGGGCTGACCCGAAAATAATGTGAGGGGTCACATAATTGATCCGATTTCCAACCGGCAGTCTTCGTAAGCTCTTTACGAGGCATTGGATCGCTAGATATCCGGCGCGACGGGCGCGCCGCGAAATGTTTCTGGCAGGTCATTTTTGAGTTTTGCAACACAATCAGTTCGAAAGCGGACTCCGCCTGTCCCAAATTAGACGGTGGGAACAATTCCAGAATCCACGGTTATTCGCACGCTTCGCTGCTCTCTTGCACACGATCCGAAGCAACCAGTGCGTTTCTTGTTGAACGGGCTCTGGATCAAATTGCGTGCCGACGCCGGCCTGATGCCATCGACGATGCGCCGGCTGCGCCCTGATAGTTGTTCGCCCTAACTCGTCGCAGCATTTGCCCCGCCCAACCACCATTCCCGAAGTGATGACGCTTAAGACGCTAACGGACGTGCGCAAGCCGGTCGGTCACATTCCGATAGAGCGGCGCGAGCTTTCGTCGTGGCAGTACGTTGAGAAGGCGTCGCAAGCCTGTGCCCGCGGCGCGGATCCAGCGGACATTAGCATCGCGCTGCAGCTCGTGCTGCAAGGCGCGCGCGTGCCGTACAAAGATGAGCGGCGGCGGAACTGAATTATAAGGAGCATGGTTATTTAATTGCGAAAAGCGCGGGTATCTCAAGTAGCGTCAGGCGGACCTTAGACCGCGTGATTGGATTTTACACGCCCCGGCGTTCCAGCTGCTCCGCCAGCCTGTCGTACTCAGCGGCAACCTCAAGCATGCGTTCTCTTAGATCCGGCGAATCCATCGTGTCGGCCTTGTCTCGTGTCTCTTGCGCGATCGCGCGCCAGTGCACCGGATTTTGAGAATCGGCCTCTTTCGGGCTGTCTCTATCCACGCATCGCCTCCCTGTGATGACCGAACGGGGCTCGTTCCGTGGCAGTTTTAAACGGCGAGGTGCCTATGCTATGGGGCCGCGAATGCTATGGCATTGAGAAGGAATACTGCAGCAACAATAGTACCGACTGTCCAGCCTAGAATGCGAAGTGTTTGCCGTTCGTCCATTGCCTTGTTCCTTTGAATGATGAACAGCCAACGTCCAGTTGCGTTCGTTGGGGGTCGGTGGGAAAATCCGTACACGTGAAGGCAAAGATAAAGGCCCCGGTGGGGGAACCGGGGCCTTGGGGGCGTCCGCGTTAGGGCTGCGGGGGATGCGGTCGCGTTTTAAACAACCACGCTCCTTGTAATTTAGTTCCGCATGCGAGGCCGCAGTCATTCCCGCTTTAGCCGGCGCCATTTTTTCAGCAGCCGATCGGGAAACGCTGCGCTAGCTCTTGTCGGTTTATTAGACGCAACCCTCGCTGCGCGCATTTATGAATTCTGCTTTTCCTGCCGCTTGTGCAGGCGCACGCCCGGCCCGATCCCGAATTCAGCATCGATAAACAGGATGCCTGCGGCTTCGAGGGTCCGCCGGATGGCCTGATCATTGACGCGGGTGAGCTTGGTCGCGCTGGGCTCGAGTTCGGCGCGGCGGATGGTGGTGACCCCGACCTCTGAGGCTTTGGCGAGCTCATCGGCACTCCAGTGGATCAGCGCTCTGGCCGCGCGAATTTGTGCGCTGGTCAGGGCTGGCGGCCTCTTGACGTCTCCAATATCATCCATATTTCATTCCATATGATTGTTATAATTCTGTACAGGCACGGTCACAAGGGGAGACTCACTGAATGAAAAATACCACATGGCATATGGAACGGCGGCAGTTTATTGGCGGATCAGACGCCCGGATCATCATGGGAAACGATGAAACGGCGCTGGTGCGGTTGTGGCGGGAAAAGCGTGGCGAGGTTGAACCGGAGGACTTGTCCGGCAATCTGATTGTCCAGCTTGGGGAGGTGACCGAGGACCTGAACCGGCGCTGGTATGAGAGTTGTTCGGGGGAAGAGATTATCGATGTGCAGCGGCGGGTCCGTCACCCGGCAGTGAAGTGGCTTGGCGCCACCCTCGATGGCCGGGTGAAGTCATCCGGGGCGGTGTTTGAATCGAAGTTCATGCTGCCCTGGCAGTTCTCGGAGGAAGCCGCGCTTTCGAAGTACGCCCCGCAGCTGCAACATAATATGTGGGTGGTGGCGGCAAGGTCGGCGGTGCTCTCGATCATCACCGGCGGCGGCAAGTGGGTGGAGATCAAGACCTCCCCCGATCCGCTCTATCAGCACCTGATTGTCACCGCCGAGCGGAAGTTCTGGCGCTGTGTCGAGACCGGCGAGGTGCCTCGGCTGTTTGGCATTGAACCGCCAAAGCCCCGGATCGAGGCGGTTCGTATTGTCGACATGAGCTCATCCAATGCCTGGGCGGAGTTTGCCGCGGTATTTGCCCGCACCCGGCCGGCTTACCTCGAGCATGAGCAGGCCAGGACCGAATTGAAGGCATTGGTTCCTGAAGACGCCAAGGAGGCGATCGGGCACGGGGTGCGGGCCAAGCGGTCCAAATCCGGCGCGATCAGCTTTGATCTGCTGCGGATGGAGGCAAGCCATGCAGCGCTCTAGTCCGTCGATCGCCAATCTTGCGGCGGCTTTGGCCAAGGCCCAGGGCGAACTGGTCAACCCCGAGAAGTTGCTGACCGCCACGATCTCGTCGCGTAGTGGCGGCGAGCAGACCTTCAACTACGCCTCGCTGGCGAGCGGTCTTGAGATTGTCCGTAAAACTCTCGGCCGGCATGAGATTGCCACCGTGCAGGCCACCGACATCGACCGCGAGGCGGGTCTGGTCCATCTGACCACGACGCTGGCGCATGCGTCGGGCGAATGGATCGCCTCCGACTGGCCGGTCTGCGCCGTCAGCGAGACCGCGACCCCGCACCGGATGGGCGCGGCTCTGACTTATGCCCGGCGCTATGCGCTGTTCACTTTGGTCGGCATTGCTAGTGAAGACGATCTCGATGCACCGGATCTTGCCACGCCAGCACCGTCCCACCGCGAGACGCAAACCGCCAAAGAACTCGGAACGGAGACATTTGGGACGGACACACTTGGGACGAACACACTTGGGACGAACACACTCGGGACAAAGGACAAGCAGAATGGATCCGGCAACGATAGTCATCGCAGTAATGGTCGTGGTGATAATCATGCTGCTCCGAGCGATCGGGCACGCTATGCGAGGCCGCAACGGCTCAGTCCCGACCCTGCTCTCGACACCGACGCTTCCGCGCAACTTCGCGATCGACTGCTCACCGACATCACCGCCCTCTCCTCCAGTGACGATGCCGCCTCGTGGGCCCATCGTTCGCTCGCGGACAAAAACCGGCTATCGGACCAGGACGCGCTCGACGTCGAACAAGCGTTCGAGACCAGGCTCGCAACGCTTTCTCCAGGAGGCGAACACGAGCATTCGCCCGTTCAAGCCGATAGCGTTCCCACTGCCGCAGCGGGCGAAGACGTCCCGGTTAAACGGCAACAGCGGCAACGCCAGCGTCGGCCCCGTAAAGCTATCGACAAAGCCGCGCTCCCCTTCCCCGAGCCACGGCGCATCCGCGATCGCGATCACCTCCGTTACGTCGCGCAACAGCCCTGCCTGATCTGCGGACGGCAGCCCTGCGATCCGCATCACCTCCGCTTCGCACAAAGCCGCGCGCTCGGCCGCAAGGTCAGTGACGAGTTCACCGTCCCGCTCTGCCGCGGACATCATCGTGAGGTCCACCGCCATGGAGATGAGGCGGCATGGTGGCGGGCACAAAAAATCGAGCCGACGAAAACGGCACGCGCGCTGTGGCTAAAGACCCATCCACTGCCTGCTTCAACTGCCTAACAATTCTGTTTAATTCGCACCAACCCCTGTTCGGCAACCCACTAACCAGCGAGCGAAGCCCGCACTGCGTCCCCAAAATTCGCATGCTGGGTAACGCGGAATTGGATGCGGTATCCAAATTTTAAGAGCGTTTTAACCATACTCCGCCCAGGCTCTCCGAGCGTGATTCCCCCATCAAGAGCCCGTCATGAAGCTGCGATTACCCGACGTAACGCTGGTCATGATCGACACGCAGTGTCACGAACTGGCGCGGCTCGCCATGGAGGACTCACTACGGGAAGTCGAGTTCGGCGACGCCATCATATTTTCGGATGAACCGATCGACGGTCGCCGGAACGCGTTGGGTCAAGGTGCCCAAGTGGCCGAACATTACGGAATGCTCGCACTTCATGTGGTACGAGCTGCCAGACCACATCAAAACCAAATGGGCGATCAATATTCAGTGGGACTCCTGGATCGTCAACGCCGATTGTTGGACCGACGAGTTTCTGAAGTACGACTACGTCGGCGCACCTTGGTGGTACAACGACAATCACAACGTCGGTAACGGCTGCGCATTGCGTTCGCTGGCGCTGATGCAATTTTTGAAGGCGAACAAAGAAAGCTTTCCTCTGTCGATCAGCCAGGAAGACCATCTCATCGGCCGGGTCTACCGGCCGGCGCTCGAAGAAAGCGGTTTCAAGTGGCCGTCTGAAATGCTTGCCTCACGGTTTTCGGTGGAATGCACCCGGCCGTCGAATGACTTCACGGCACTTCATGTTTCACGACAGCTTTAACTTCCCGTTCGCGCTTGACGGCGAGCGCTTGGCCGAACGCGTGCGACTGATGCACGCCAATCCGGCCATCGCACGAAAAGTCGCAGAACTCGGCCGGCGCGCCGATGGTTCTGCCACGGCTAGCTGCCCCCGAGTCAACAGCTCCCTCAACTCAGACCGCCCAGCCGGTCGGCCAGACCTCCGGCGGAGCGGGTATCGCGATGACTTTTCGGGAATTTCAGAAAGCCCGCGTCGACGCGTTGCTCACGACAAAGCGGTGTCTTTATCAGGGCGACGCAACTGACGTGCATAATTTTTTGCCCGGTCTCGTCGAGCTCATCCTTCGCACCAGGCCGCGGACCGTGATCGAAATCGGATCCGACCGGGGCGTTTCGACGGAACTGTTTCTGTTGACCGCGGCGCGTGTTGTGGCGGTAGACCCCTGGGACAACCAACGCACTTTCGAGGAATTCGTCGACCGCTGTGCCGCCTACCCGCATCTCGAAATCTGCCGGGGCAAATCCCCTGAGGCACTCGACAGGTTCGGTCCGGAGTTTGACCTCTGCTATATCGATGCCGATCACAGCTATGAGGCAGTCCAGCGCGACATCCTGGCATGCACGAGGATCGTAAAGCCGGATGGATGGCTTGCAGGTCACGACTACCACCAGGCACAGGTTGAGCGGGCTGTGCTTTCGATAATCGACGCGCCAATCGCGTTTCGTGATGGCTCCTGGCTAGCGATAAATCGCCTGTCGCAGCGTTTCCTCGCCGAACAAAAGAACGCAAGCCAAATCCTGGTAGACGCTCCTTCAGTCGTATTCGCTTAGCCGGTAGCGGTCGCGCAGCCTCATGGCTTCGTGTCCGCTTTCAGGAAGTCTTTCTGCCGCGCCCATTAAATTCGGGCGAGGCAGTTCATGACCCGAATGTATGGTCCGGCCGTGCGTCGCAAGAGGTTTTGTCGATCGGACGGTAACGGTCTTGCATCAATGTATCCGGCCTCTAATTGGAGTGTGTCGTGCTCCGGGCCATCATGGATATCAGCGCGCGTGCGATCTCGTTAGCGGACAGGCCTCAACCGGGCCATTCGGGTCACCAGTGTTCGCATGCGCCGGGAAGACCGAACCTCCATCTCTTCTCATCCTCTCGCAGACCTCGGCAGGTAAAGCGTGTCGATCTGATTATGTCATCGCAGGCTCCTCACGCGCTGTCTGTGATCGTCGGTGTCGAATGAGTATCAGGCCGGCTGAGCGGCAGCCTCATCGATCTTCCTCGCTTCGAAGTTCCGGCCATGGGCCAGAACGCTCCAGGCGATGCGGGCCAGCTTGTTGGCGAGCGCAATTGCCAGCACGTTGCGGTGCAGCCGCTTCTTGGCGGCTTCGATCCAAGGCTTGAGCCCGTGGCGCTCCCAGCTCTTCGGCTTGATCAGCACGACCCAGGCCGCCTGCACAAACAGGACGCGAAGATAGCGATTGCCGCGTTTGGATATCTTGCCCAAGATCGTGCGGTCACCCGTCGACATCTGCTTGGGCACCAGTCCGAGCCAGGCGCCGAAGTCGCGGCCTTTGGAGAACCCATCACCAGTGCCGATCGCCGCCACCATCGCGCTGGAGATGATGGGGCCGATGCCGGGCACGCTCATCAGCCGCTCGCAACCGGCATCCTGGCGCGCAACAGCTTCAATCTC
The DNA here is from genome assembly GCA_963739945.1 of uncultured Alphaproteobacteria bacterium. Taxonomy (GTDB): domain Bacteria; phylum Pseudomonadota; class Alphaproteobacteria; order Rhizobiales; family Xanthobacteraceae; genus BOG-931. The sequence goes on from CAVUCN010000016.1 coordinate 281,930, forward strand.
ATGCGATAGACTCTCGACCCGCTCGTCGAGCCGGCGCCAGTCGCCAGCCAAGTCCTCGATAATCCGCACCATGCGTGGTGACAGGACATCCGGGGGTGTAGCAAGGAGGTGCGGTAGCTCGGCACGTAAAAACCGCAACCCCTGCCGCACCGCTACGCCGCGCTCCAACAGGAAGGCGCGAATCTGATTGATGATGCCGGTGCGTTGGCTGACCAGTCGTTCCCGCACCCGGTGCAGCGCCTGCAGGTCGAGCTGATCGGCGGTCTTCGTCGCCACAAACTTCATCGTCGGCCGCTGTACCGCCTCGGCGATCGCCTCCGCATCGCGGAAGTCGTTCTTCTGTCCCTTCGAGTAGGGTCGCACGTACTTCGCCGGCATCAGCCGGGCGTCGTGACCAAGCGCCTTGAGCTTGCGACTGAGATGATGCGCGCCGACACAAGCTTCCATGCCGACCAGGCACGGCGGCATATTGGCAAATCGTGCATCCACCTGACTACGCGACCACTTCTGACGCAGCACAATCGCGCCGCGTTGATCAAGGCCAACAACGTGGAACGAGTTCTTGCCGATATCGATGCCGACTACGGCTATTGCGGTGTGTGGCTTCTGAGACATGGCGTGCTCCTTGTCTTTGGCGCCCCTTGCCAGCTTCTATCGCTGGCGGGGCAGGAGCACGGCCGGACCATTCCATTAGCGGAAATTCCGATTTGACCGCGATTGCGGCTAATGCCCTTAAGCGGACATCTGCTGCCCTTTAGCTCACCGCGACCTATAACACCGAATTATGTGTCGACTATGCGACTCGCATCTGAGCAAGAAAGCGCTCGACTTCGGCGCGCAGCTTGCCGGAACGCGCAGCCAGCTCACCACCGGCGTTAAGTACCGCTGTCGCTACTAGATCCGTATTGGCGGCGGCGGCGGAGACCTGCGCAACACTCGCCGAAACCTCACGCGTGCGTTCGGCAGCGGCGTTGGCGGTTCGAGCGATTTCCTTGCTCACGGCATCTTGCTGCAGCACCGCCACCGAAATAACCTCAGCATTCTCGTCGAGCTGTACGATCGTCCCTGCGACCGCATTCATCGCCCGGACGACATTCGAGGTTATCGCCTCGATGGCTGAAACCTGTTGCGTGATATCGCCAGTCGCCTTTTCGGTCTGGCCAGCAAGCGATTTGACTTCCTGCGCGACGACGGCAAAACCCCGCCCCGCTTCGCCTGCGCGTGCTGCTTCAATCGTCGCGTTGAGAGCGAGAAGGTTCGTTTGCGCCGCAACGCCTCGAATTAGATTGCTGACATTGTTGATCTGACCTACCGAAGCAACCAGCTGCTCCATCGAACTAATGATCGCCTTTGCTTCATCACTGGCCTGGCGCGAGATGTTCGCCGAAGTCGCAGCTTGACTGGAGATTTGTTCGACCGATTGAGCAATCTCTTCCGCAGCCATGGCGACATTTCCGACATTGTTTGTCGCTTGTTCCGAAGCGGTTGCGGCAGCCGCGGCGCGGCTCTTATTGTGGCCCGCCGCCTCGGCCATGATCTGAGCGCAGCTGTCCATTGACTTCGATGCGGCATCGAGGGCTTGGATAATTTCGCTGACCGCGCGCTCGAAGTTCTGGGTCGCTGCCTCAACTTGCCTTCTGCGAACTTCGGAGTCCTCGGCCCGTCTGCTTTCGTCCTGCCTGGCGATCGTTACGTCGGCGATGGCCTGGCGGAACACCAGCAATGCCTTGGCCATGCCGGCGATTTCATCTTCGCCGCCAACCGACACCGGCACATTGGATTCACCGTCCGCAATCCGCCGCATTGCGGCGCTCAGTACAGCCAAGCGGCCGATGACGTTGCGGCCAACATAGAGCCAAGCAATCAGAGCCGCGGAGATTAGTGCCGCAAAGCTGAGGGCTATGAGAAGGATACGGCAGATCCAAAGTTGTTGGGTTGCACGCGCGGAAAGCGCTTGAGCAAGGCCATTTTCTCGCGCAATGAGACCTTCGACGGCGTGCCGGAGCCGCGCAGCCTCCGCAACAGCCGCCGTATAGACCTGTTGCGCATCCCGCTCACGATTAAGCTCGTTCATGCGCTGTGAGACGATTCCATCCTTGCCGGCAATGGACGCGAGCTTCTGGTAAAGATCGGCTAGCTTTTTCTGCTGATCGGATTGCGGCAATTGCTTCAAATCGGCTTCGATACCTCGCTCGGCCGCCGCGATCGGATCGCGGATCGGCGTCAGGCTCGCGGGATCGGTGATCTGCGAAGCCTCGATGAGCAGACCCGCGAGGAGATTGGCTCCCGCCTGGATTTCAAGAAGTCGGCGGAGCGAGTCGATCGACTGATTCAACGACAACTCGCCTCCGGACATCTGATTTCGCGTCATCAGATCGAAATTGGCATCGTCGATAGCCGGCGTGATCACTTCAAGAAGATCCTCATGAACCTTCCTCACCGCAAGCGTCAAGGCTCGCCGTTGCGCGGATACCTTCATACGCTCTGTGACCGTCTGGTTGAGCACATCGAGCTGCGTGACGACTGCCGTCCGCGCCTGCTCCAGATCATTGTTGTGAATGGCGTTGAGCTGGCGTAAGCGTTCGATTCTCGCGCTTAGGGTCTGCGATTGCACGGCAATGTCGCGGGCAACCGCGTCGCGGTGCTTGTCGCTTTGCGCGGTCATTAGTCGCGGTGCGGAAGCGACAAGCGTGCTTGCCTCCTCAGCCAGCCGAAGCGATTCCGCTGTTGCCGGTATACTGCGCGCGACGATTTCCGTCATGGTCGCGCTAACGTTCGACGATGCATAAAGTGCGAGCAGCGAACCGACCACGGTCATGCCGGCGGCGCAGCCGAACGCCAGATAGAGGCGCCAGCGGATCGTCTTCAGCCGGTTCATCATGCTGAGCTAGTCGCGTGTGCCATCAAATCTCAATTCCGCATGTACCCCAACCGCGCCATCGCCTGAACATTGGCTGCCGTTACTGCGCGGCCACCTTCACCAGCCGAGTAACGGGCCGGAATGTTCCATCGGCCTGGAGGATCGTGAAATAAACCTGATCCGAGCCCTGGTTTCTGGTTGGCCCATAGGTCAGCGTCACCCCACCCATGTTGAAAGGCGCCGAATTGATCGCATCCAGCAAATCTTCACGGGACGGCTCGCCCTTCATGCGGCGGAGCGCATCGGTCACGAGACGGCCGGCCAGGTAGCCTTCCATGGAAACGAAACCAGGCTTGGCGTTGGGATCCATTGCAGTCAGCGCGTGTTGATACGACGCGACAACGGGCAAGGACTCATCCCACGGGAAAGGCACCACCTGGCTGACAATTACGCCGGCGCCGTCCTTTCCGAGTTGCTGGGCAAGCGAATCCGACCCAACGAAGGATATGGCGACAAACACGGCATTCATCTGCACTTGATGGGCAAACTTGATGAATTCCGCGACCGGTTTATAGGGGGCAACAGTGACAACCGCTTCCGGTGCGGCTTTCATGATGTCGAGCAATGCCGACTTCACGGCCGTAGTGTTGCGTTTGAACGAACCCGAAGCGACCAGCGTCAGGTTTCGCTTGGCGAGTGCCCTTTGCACGCCATCGAGACCGGCGAGACCGAATGCGTCATCCTGATAGAGGATGGCAATTTTTGTAATTCCCAGATCCTTGGTCAGGTGATCGATCCAAGCCTCGGTCTCCTGGAAATAGGACGCGCGGACATTGACCACGTAACGATTGTACGGATCGCGCAAGAATTCAGCGCCCGTGAACGGCCCGATGAAGGGCACCTTTGCATCTGTGGCGATCGGTTGACCGGCTTTCGAGGTCGGCGTCCCTACCGCACCGACCAACGCAAAAACCTTATCCTCATCGAGGCTGGCCCTTGTTGCTTCGACCGTCTTCTCCGGCTCATAGCCGTCGTCGCGGGACCTCAGCTCGAGCGTTCGGCCTAAAATTCTCCCATTACGGTTTGCATCGCCGAAGGCGGCTAATATTCCCTGACGCATGCCCTGACCCAGGTCTTGGGCTGGCCCGCTAAGTGCCGCAACCTGACCAAAAACGATCTGGGTATCGGCGGCGACATTCTCCGCTAGAACCGCGCCGCCAGCGAGACTGGAAAGAAGAACGATCGCAATTCCAATTTGATTGCTGTTCATCGACTTTTCCTGGGGCACGGGATTGCGGAAACTGTCCTTGTTCATGGAGTGAGGACAGCATTCGCCTAAGGTATTTTGGACGGCGTGTGGTTAACGCACCATTAAGGGCTATTGGGCGTTTGCCCAATTGCTCCGGCGCGGCAACTTTCGGGGGCAAAGCGGACATTCCGATTTGACCGCTCCGTGACAGCTAATGACCCGAAGCGAAGCCGTGCCGCCGCTCAAGACCCACTGGGTACCGCCGCTATCGGACGTCGGTCGCGTCGCCCTGATAAAGGCCGCTGTCTTCCACCCACTGGGTTCCCGCGGGCCCCTGCTTTGCAGGCTGCAAAATCGCCGCGCCCGAAACGAAGGCTGCTCGATCTCGATTTTTAATCCCCAATCGCCGTCTGCCACTCAATCCGTCTGGTAGAAAGTCAGCCGGATTGCCCACCAGGGTTAATTATAAGTTGGAGCTAATGTTGACCACGTAAATATCAGCTCCTAGCATCGCAACTGATGGTGGAGCTAGGGATGTTTGGTGCAGGAAGCGTGTGTCAGCGATGTGGTGGGCTAAGCTTTGTGGTTGAGGAGGCCCCCCGCGAAGGCAGCACACACGCGCAAGATATCGTACGTTGTGTTTCGTGCGACGCGCAGATCGTTCTTGATGACAATCAAATTATGACGCCGTCTACAAAATCGAGAGTTTTGGAGCAGCTTCTGGCCAACTATCGAAGTAGGGCACGCTAGCCGCACTAGGTATAGACATCAGTTCAAATTGTTTAGGCGTGATGAGGCGGTGTTGTCAGCGTCTGTTGCGCTGTTTGGCCTGCGGTGATTGGCGGGTCTGTGACGAGTGTACCGCCGTTGCCATCGCTTGAGATGCTGAAGTTGCCGGTGGCGTACTGGCCGATGAGCGTGATATTGGCGACGTGACCGCCGCCCGACACGGTCAAGGTGCCGCTGCCGCTCGACCCGCTGACGATCTGGTTCCAGGTCACGGTCGTTGCCGCTGCTGTTCCACCGGACGCTACGTAAGGAATGTCCAGCAGGTCCATCTCGACGCTAGTGCCGCTGAAGCCAGCAACAAGTCCGTGGAAATTCTGCGAAACAGATAGGATCAGCTCGCCGCTACTCGAGAAAATAACAGTGCCAGAGAACACACCGCCACTAATGACATCGACGGTGCCGCCGGAGATCGTTACGCCGCTCGCCGTGCCGCCAGCTTCGACGTACTCATAGCCACCGCTCGATACCACCGCACCGTTGGCAATAGCGCCAGCTTCAACAACATCAATTCCGCCGCCGGCTATCGTGGTATTGCTCTCCGTGGCGCCAACCTGAAGATAGTCTAGTCCACCACTAAGCCGCGCACCCAAAGCAGTGCCGTAGTTAATAAGCACGCCGCCGCTCGATATCACCGTTCCGTTCGTGACACCGCCAGCCTCAACAATATCAGTGCCGCCGCTCGCGATAGTCGCGGCAGTCTCCTGTGCACCGCCCAGTACATAATCCAGTCCGCCACTAACCCGCGTACCCGACGCCGAGCCGTTATTGACGAACTCACCCCCGCTCGACACCACCGCGCCATTGGCAACGCCACCGACGCCAACAACATCAATGCCGCCGCTGGCTATCGTCGCACCAACCTCTTTGGCGCCACCCTGGATATAATCCACCCCGCCACTAACCTGCGTACCCGACGCCAAGCCGTTATTGACGACTTCGCCGCCTCTCAATACCAACGCGCCGTTCGTGAACCCGCCGGCGTCAACAACATCAAGACCACCGCTCGTTATCGTTGCGCCAACTTCTTGGGCGCCGCTCTGCACATAATCTGTTCCGCCACCACTAATGCGCGTACCCGACGCCGAGCCGTAATTGGCGATCTCACCGCCGCTCAGTATCACCGCGCCACTGATCACACCGCCGGGTTCAACAACCTCAACGCCGCCGCCGGCTATCGTGGCATCGGTCTCTTCAGCGCCACCCAGGACATAATCCAATCCGCCACTAACCTGCGTATGCGCCGCCGAGCCATAATTGGCGATCTCACTGCCAACCAATATCACTGCGCCGCTGGCAACGCCGCCGGCGTCAATAATTTCAATGCCGCCGCTGCCTATCGTTGCGCCAACCTCTTCGCCGCCACCCTGAACAAGGTCAGTTCCTCCAGCATTAATCCTCGTACCCGACGCTAAGCCGTAATTGGCGAGTTCGCCACCACTCGATACCACCGCGCCACTCGCAACGCCGCCGGCTTCAACAACCTCAAGGCCGCCATTGAATAGCGTGGCACCGGTCTCTTCAGCGCCATTTAATACATAGTCCAGTCCGCCACTAACCTGCGTACCTGACGCCAAACCATTATTGGCGATCTCACCGCCTCCCGACACGACGGCGCTAATTGAAACGCCGCCGAACACGACTTCCAAAATCCCTCCCGAGAGCACATTAATGCCGCTGGCGGATTGTCCAGATGAAACGTAGTAGATGACGCCACCGCTGACGACGGAAGGTCCCGAACTACTGGTCGATGTCGATTCCTGGTAGCCAAGGATATTCATGAGCTCCAGGTCGGTCGATGTCACAGAGTTGACTTGACCTGATGGACTAAACGCCAGGTAAGCATCAGCTCTCGCGGTACTGGCCCAATCGCCCAGATCTCCATTTGGACTGGTGTTCCAGCTAGCAAAATTCGTATTTCCGTTATCGATCGAAAAATATGCGGTATTCGCAACTGGCGGTGTTGCTGTCAGGTCACGCTCACCTGGAGCAGAATACCGAAACAAGTCCATAACACTGTAGCTGGTGGTGCCGGCAATGCCGTCGCCCAGAAACAAGTCTCGTCCCATCACCTCCGAAAATTCATGTTCGACGACACCAATAAAATAATATTCACCTGACGGAGGTGCCACGTTCGCAGAATAACTGAACGGATAAACGCTACTGAACCCTACGTAGCCATCGATATCGCTGCTTGCTGGTATTAGTCCGAGCGCTTTTTCCTCGGCGGTAGCCAGCCACAAAGTCCCATTCGTCAAAGGCGAGGTCGCGGGAAGAGTTGCGTAGGCGGCTTGCTGAGCAGAGGATGTAGCATTGGACTTCAAGGCGGTAACGACCTGCGAGTAACTGTCGGAATCAATGTAGGTCTCGCTCTCACCAAGCGCTCCCGAACCTAGTGATTGACCGTCGATCTCTCCGTATCCGACATCGATGTTAACGGTGGCGGAGGAAGTAAAGATACTTTCGTAGTAGCTGACGACGTAATTTATCGCGGCTACGAACCCGCTCGGCAGAGTGCTCGGGGCCTGGTCGTACGTTACATTGATGACGAATGAGCCGGCCGCACCAGACGAACCCACAGCGGTACTCGAGCTGGGGCCACCACTTGATCCGGCCGCCCCGGCGCCTGATGATCCTCCGATCTCGCGATCGATAAAGCCGCCCCCGGCCACCGAATTGAAGTGCGCCACTGCGGTATCCGGACCGGTCACGTCTCTCAACGGCATAAGCAACGTCCGCATCGGTGAGCGTCCGATCGTTTCCCGACGGATTTTTCGCGGGCCGGGCCAAAAACTTGGGATTTGCGGTCCACGCGGTCATCTCGGATTGCCGTTCCAATTCCCCGTTCTGTCAGGGACTGATACTCGGGTAATACGATTATGCGAAAGGGTTAAAAAAACAGCGCTGCTCGACGCCAGCAGCGCTAATCTATGCAGGTATTCTAACCTACTGCCTCGAATATTAATATTTATTGGCCGGAATCAGGCAGTTTCGCAGCATTCTCGGCATGCAATTTGCGACGCCGGAACACCAGATCAGTGCCGTCTGAGAACCCAACCTTAAAACTGCTAAGTATCCAAAACTGCAAAGTATTAATGTGGTTTGACGAGTACCGTCGCGCTGTCGGTTGGGGTGATTGGCGGGTCTGTGACGAGTGTACCGCCGTTGCCATCGCTTGAGATGCTGAAGTTGCCGGTGGCGTACTGGCCGAGGAGCGTGATGTTGGCTACGTGACCGCCGCCCGACACGGTCAGGGTGCCGCTGCCGCTCGATCCGCTGACCAGCTGCGTCCAGCTCACGGTGGTGGCGCCGCTGCCACCCGACGCCACATAGGTAATGTCCTGCAGATCCATTTCCACGCTTGTGCCGCTGAAGCCGGCAACCAGACCGTGGAAGTTCTGCGATGCCGCCAGGATCAGCTCGCCGCTGCTCGAGAAGTTGACAGTACCGCTGACGATACCCCGCCGCTGATGACATCAACGGTGCCGCCGGAGATCGTTGCATTCCATTCAACCGCACCAACTCAACGTAATCCGTGCCGCCAGCTTCGACAGTGTTCCAGAGCCGACCGTCAATTGCCACCACCCCACCACTCGGCACAATCAGGCCGCTCCCGGCCTCGCGAAAACAACGTCAACCCCGCCATTCGACATCGTTGCGCTAGTCTCTGTCAGCTGCTTCGATGTACTCCACACCGCCGCTCTTAAGGACCGCCCGAGCAGTGCCGTAATCGGCAATAGCCGCCACCAATCACTGTCACCCGCGTGCCGAGCCGTCGGCGGCTAGGATTCAAGCCGCCACTCAACACCATCGCGCCGTTGGCAACCGCCGCCGCCTCGACGAACTCCGTACCGCCGCTCTTGATGATCGTCCGACGCCGATCCGTGTCGCCAACCGCCCGGCATCTGAACCGTCCGCCGCTAACCCCTCCGCCCCGAACTGCCGTGCCACAATTTAATAACGGTCCGGAACCCGAGCCGTAGTCGCCGACGAGACCACCACTCGACACTGTCACGCCGCCGTGCCCCGACAACTATGCAGTGCCACCGCCACCATCGCCGTCGCGCCGGTCTCTCCGCACCGCCCAGATGTACGCCTAGTCCGCCACTCTCAGGACAGCCGGATCCCCGAGCCATTATTGGCGACATTCGCCGCCACTCAACACCACCACGCCGCTGCCGAACACCGACGCCAACAACGTATCAAGACCACCGCGGATATCGTCGCCCCCGTCTCGGCGCCACCCCTGGATATAACTCGACCCCGCCGCTCTAACCTGCGTCCCGATCCCGAGCCATAATTGCCATCACACCGCCACTCAACACCACCGTGCCGTTGCCGTACGCGCCGGCAACAATAAATCAAGGCCGCCACTCGACTACCGTTGCGCCGGTCTCAGCCGCACCGACCAGCACAAATCCAGCTGCCACTGATTGATGCACGACCTGACCCCGAGCCTTATTGGCGAACGATCGCCGCCACTCAACACCACCACGCCACCGCAACACCACCACGCCAATGAACATCAATGCCGTCACTCGACACCGTCGCCCCAACCTCGTCCGCGCCACCTGGACGTAATCCAGCTCCACCGTTAACTGTCGTCCCGACGCCGAGCCATAGTCGGCCATCGACCGCCGCCACTCGACACTGCACCCGGCCGCCGTGCCGCCGTCAACAAGTATTCAAGACCGCCACCCGACACCGTCGCGCCGGCCTCGTCGCCGCCCGCTCAAACCAAATTCCAGCCCGCCGCCGCTGACCTGCGTCCCGACGCCGAGCCATAGTCGCCAACAATCACCGCCACTCAACACCACCAGGTCGCTGCCGCCCCACCGGTCGACAACGTATTCAAGACCACCACCCGACACCGTTGCGCCGTCTCTCAACACCACCAAGCCTACGTAATCCATACCACCACTCTCGACGATTGTTCCGGACGCGGAGCCTTAGTCGGCAATGACACCTCCGCTCGAAACAGTCACGCCGTTGGCAATGCCCGCGACTCATGAATATCAACGCCACCACTGCCACCGTCGCGCTGGTCTCAACCGGGCGCCGCCTGCACGTACTCCGTGCCACCACCCTAACGACGCGTCCCGGACGCCGAGCCGTAATCGGCAACTACGCCGCCGCTCAATACCATCCGGCCGTCCGCCATGCCACCGCCGAGTTCAACGAATTCAACCGCGCTCCGCCGGCAACCGTAGCACTGGTCTCAACGCCGCCAGCCTCGACGTACTCGACGCCGCCGCTGCTGACGTCGTACCAGATCCAGACGCCGTAGTCGCAACTTCCCGCCGTTCGAAACAAGCGTCGCCACTCGCACCACCGCCAGCCTCGATAATCTGCAAGCCGCCCGTATATATCGTCACCCCGGACGCCGGGCCATAACAAACTGCGTCCCACCGGAAACCGTCGCACGTTGTCAATGCCGCCACTGTCGACAGTCTCGATGCCACCGATATTGATCGTCGTCCCGCTGTCCGTGCCGCCGCTGAAGACAAAAGCGCGTCCGCCACTGTTGAGCACCGCACCGAGCGCCGTGCCGCCAGACGATATGTTTAGCCCGCCACCGCCCGATACGTTGATGTTCCCGGACATCACGGCGTTGAACGCTGTGCCACCGGATAGTATCAGGACGCCCGTTCCCAGAACCTGCGTGCCGGACGCCACACCGCTGCCGTACACAATCTCCGCACCGCCGCTGCTCACCGCAGCGCCGGAAACAATAGCCGCTAGGCTGATCCCGCCAGACGACACAAATATCGTGCCACTCGGAAGCGCCAGTGCTCCGCTCGCTACGCCGCCTCCGGAAATGTTCAGGCGACCACCACTGTTTACCGTGGCACTGATGTCCGTGCCGCCAAAGCGCACGTTCACCAGGCCGCCGCTGTCGACAATGGTGTCGCTGGCGCTGCCGCCAGACGATTCCGTCAAAGCACCATTGCTGCCGCTGCCAAACTGATTGTCGACAACCGTCGTATCGAAAGCGTAGCCGCCGGAATAAACAATTAACTTGCCGGTGCTCGAGACCGTTGCGCCGCTCGCCGTACCACCTGACAGGGCCTCAACCGCACTGACACCGACACCGCCGCCAATAATAATGTCGGAGATCGTCGTGCCGCCTGTGTAGACCGTCATGTCGCCGCTGGCGAAAACTGTTGCACCCCTGTCGATACCGCCGCTGCTGACAATCTCCGAACCGCCGCTAGACACCTGCGTCGCACTGGCGCTGCCGCCAGACTCGATCAGCTGTTCACCCGAGAATACGATCGCACCGCTGGCATATCCGAGTACATCCTCTCGCGGTATCTGGCTCGGAATCCGCGAAAGGCTCGCCGCCCGTTATCTGGGCTCCGGAATCCACGCCAAAGGTACTGACAACTTCGGAGCCGCCGCTAGCGATTGTCGTCGCAACGCCACTTCCGCCACTCTCAACAAACATCGAACCGGCAAAGCCACTGCCGAATTCGACAAGCGTGCTGCTGGCGAGGCCGAAATCGGTAAGTATGCCGCCGCTAACGATCGTGCCAGACGCGGAGCCCCCGCCGGAGATGAATCCGGAGGCCGGATCAGTCAGGATAGTGTCTGCGGCAAAGCCGCCCGACGCCACTGTCTGCTGACCGCCGTCGCTGATCGTTGCGCCCGCAGCAGTTCCGCCGCTGGAAATATTGATCGCACCACCGCTGCTAACGGTACCGCCGCTGATCTGGGCACCCGGTTCGACACCGACAGGATCCACCGCTGCGACTAGGACGTTGAAAGCCTCAAGCCCCGACCCGACAACCGCCCCTGATGTCAGCGGCGTCTGCACCAAATAAATCTCGGTGCCGCTGCCACCATCACCGCTGGCTGTGAAGTTCTCACTGATGAAGACTTCGTTTTGCTGGAAGTAAAGGAAACTCGTACCGCCGCTTTCGACAATCTCAAGTATGTTGTTGATGCCGCCGGACGAGATGAGACTTACGGTACCGCTGTTGTCAAAAGCAACGCCTTTTAGATCGATCGCATCGCCAGCGCCGAACCCACTGATTGTTTCGGTCGGCAATGTACCGCTTTCGATCGTGAGAACACCGCCTGTCCCGGCGAACAGGAAATCACCGGAAACATTTGCGCCCGCCCCCAGATCGAGGGTGCCGCCGCCTATTCGTTTCCCGGCGAGTGTCGCTCCGGATTGGATTAGCTCAGTACCGCCGCTGCCGACAGAAATGTTGACTGCCGAACCCCCGGCCAAAATCTTGGCGGACGCGCCTGAGACAACAAGAGTCCCGCTCGCCACACCGCCAGCCTCAACGGTTTGCGAGCCACCGGACAGAAGCGCGGCGCTGGTGAGGCCGAAAACGTCCTGGATACCGCCCGAGATGGTAACGCCACTATCCCGACCGCCGGCATAGACGATTTCCGTACCGCCACTGATCGCAGCCGTGTTCAAGTCGCACCGGACAAGACCGATACAACTGTGCCGCTACCGATGGTCGCGCTGGCGAGCGCGCCTGCGAGCACGATGGAAGCGCCGGCGCCGGCAATGAGCCCAGTGGCGCTTCCTCCAGCAGAGATGGTTTCCGTGATACCGTTATTGATAACGGTACCGCTCACCGACCCACCGGCCTCGACAACTTGAGATCCAACAAACACCGTCGCGTCGCCGGCAAAGCCGTAAACATCCTGCTCACCGCCGGAAATCTGCGCACCCTCATCCGTGCCGCCGACGGAGACAATTTCGACGGCGCCACTACTTACGACCGTCCCGCTTGCCGTACCCCCAGCACTACGACTACTTTCGCTTCCGCTGTTGACCGTACCGGTCGCTATGCCGCCTGCAAGAATGTCCAGCACGGCGCCGCTGAATACCGTGGCGCCGACCACCGTGCCGCCGGACGATACAACCTCCGTGCCGCCGCTCTCGATCAAAGCGCCGCTGTCAGTGCCGCCCGCACTGACAGTCTCGCTGCCCCGGCAGAGATCGTGATTCCGTTGGCCTGACCCAGCACGGTGATTTGGCCGCCGGAGATCGTCGTGTTGAGAGCAATGCCGCCAGAACTGACGGTCTCTGCGCCGCCGCTCCCGATCTACGCGCCGCTGTCAGTGCCACCGGCACTGACGATCTCGCTGCCACCGGCAGCGATCGTCATCCCGCTGGCTTGACCCAACACAGTAAGCAAGCCGCCAGAATCTGTGGTGTTGAGAATGATGCCGCCAGCGCTGACGATTTCGGTGCCACCGCTGTTTATAGTCTGCTGGAGCCCGTACCGCCGGACAGAACGATGTTGGTGGCGCCGCTGTTGACCGGTGAACCGCTGCGAGTGATGTAGCCGGAGCCGACCTCGATGGTGCCTCCGGACAGGATCGAGTTACCGCCCGACTGCGTCACACTGCCAACGAGCAATAGCGTACCGCCGCTGGAGATTGTCGTCCCGTTATTGAACGAGCCACTTAGCAGTTCAACCAGACCGCCATTGGAGATGACCGTGTTGAATGCAGTGCCGCCTGAGCCGACAATTTCGGTCCCGCCCTTATCGACCGTCCCGATCGCGAGTACCGCCGGCACTCACGATCTCGCTACCGCTATTGATAGTGCCGATCGCAGTGCCGCCGGACGATACAACCTCCGTGCCGCCGCTCTCGATCTACGCGCCGCTGTCAGTGCCGCCCGCACTGACGGTCTCGCTGTCGCCGGCGAGATCGTGATTCCGTTGGCCTGACCCGGCGCGGTAGTTGGCCGCCGGAGATCGTCGTGTTGAGAGCAATGCCGCCAGAACTGACGGTCTCTGTGCCGCCGCTCCCGATCTGCGCGCCGCTGTCAGTGCCACCGGCACTGACGATCTCGCTGCCACCG
>CAVUCN010000017.1:0-243934 GCA_963739945.1 uncultured Alphaproteobacteria bacterium
TGTCCGCCTGATCTACGAACAGAAGATCGACGTCGCCGCGGAGCGCGAGAGGTCGAACAAGGAGTTGGAAAAGGCTGACAAAGAGTTGGCCAACATTGACCGGCAACTCGCGAATGAGCAATTCGTTGCAGAAGCTCCGGAGCACGTTGTCGAAAAGCTGCGAACGAGGAAAAAGGAGCTGACGGTACTCAGGGAAAAGCTGGAAAAGAAGCTCGACGAATTAGGATCATAAGAGTTGACGGGCGAGACGCCCGTCGCTCCACAATCATTAGCGTAGACGCGGTCGGCACGCGAGCTCCACTCCCGGTGGTTTTTGCGGACTACGCACGACCAACGACGCACGACGACCTTATGGACTTCAATAGCCGGCGCATTACCGCGATTATCGAAAACGCACTGCTCGAAGACCGGGCCACGCGTGATTCGACCAGTTACGCCTGCATAGACCCCAACCAGCGCGCGGCCGGCACGATTCTCGCCAAACAGGATTGCATTCTCTCCGGGCTGGGCGCGGTGGCGCGCATACTCGACGTCTATGCCATGCTCGACGGCGCGGTGGTCTCGCACTACGAAGTGACCAGCCATCCTGAAATTTTTGACGGCGTGCGATTGCACAAGGGGCAGACGATCGCAGTCATTCGCCACAATGCGCGAGTGCTGCTCTCCTGCGAGCGGGTCATTTTGAATTTTTTGCAGCGCTTGAGCGGAATCGCTACATTTACCCGGCAATTTGTTGATGCCGTCTCCGGCACTAAAGCAAAAATTCTCGATACCCGAAAAACCGCGCCTGGCCTGCGTCCGCTGGATAAATATGCCGTGCGTTGCGGTGGTGGACAGAATCACCGGCTGGATTTATCGGATGGCGTTTTGATTAAGAACAACCACATAGCGCTGGCAGGTGGAATCAAGCCGGCGCTGGAACGGGCTCACCGCAATCGTCGCGGTACCCAGATCATTGAAGTCGAAGTGCGCACCCTGGCTGAGTTGGAAGAAGCCCTTGCAAACGGAGCCGAGGCCATTCTGCTCGATAACATGGCCGTAGCCGAGACGCGCGCGGCGGTCGAGCGCTGTTCCAAGTCCGAGCGGCGCATTCCGCTTGAGAGTTCAGGCGGGATTAATTTGGAAAACGTCCGCGCGTATGCCGAGACTGGAGTCAACTTCATTTCAGTAGGCGCGCTCACCCATTCGGCGCCGGCTGTGGACATGAGCCTGCGCATGGTCACCGCTTAAGCGGCAGTTTGCGGTGATAGCTTCTCTCCCGCATAATTCCAGCGATCGCCAAAACAACCACAATCCGAAGCCCGCGTACGGCGTCGCAGGCCGCCGAACATCAGACCGACGTCCGTCTGGGCCGCATCATCCGAGTGCTGATGAACTACTCGACCACTGTGATCAGTGGGACCAAGCTGGCGCAGGAGATCGGCGCGACCCGTTCTGAAGTGTGGCGACTGGTGCAGCAGCTGCGGACCTTCGGCGTCGAAATCGCCGGCCATCCAGCGAGCGGATACCAGCTGACGGCAGTTCCCGACCTGCTTTTGCCGGAATTATTGCAGCCGCTGGTTCGCGGCACGATTTTCAGCGAACACGTTCATCACTACTACCGCGCCGGTTCGACCAATACGATTGCCATGGAAGCTGCAGCTGCAGGCGCTTCCGAAGGCAGCGTGTTCCTTGCCGAGCAACAGATCGCCGGGCGCGGACGAGGCAATAATCACTGGCACTCGGCGGAGTCGGCGGGAATTTATTGCTCTGTGATTGTGCGGCCAGCGCTGCCCCCATCTGAGGTTCTGGTCCTGTCTCTGGCAGCGGGATTGGCAGTACGAGCCGCGGTGCAGGAAATTGATTCGGGTGTCGTGGCTGATCTGAAGTGGCCAAATGATGTATTGATCGAGGGTAAGAAGTTCTGCGGAATCCTGACGGAAATGAATGCCGAAGCGACACGAGTGCGGCACATCGTGATTGGAATCGGTATCAATATCAACCAGTCTGAGTTTCCGGGCGATCTGCAGCAGCCCGCAACGTCACTGCGCGCCGTGACCGGAAGACGATGGTCGCGCGTGGACTCGTGCGCTGCTTTGCTAAAATCGCTCGACCGCGAATACCAGAATTTGACTTCGAATCCCGAAGCTCACAACGATATTTTGCGCCGCTTTGAACAGCAATCTTCCATGGTCCGAGGCAGAGCAGTGCGAGTTGAAGAAAACGGTGGTTTCGAAGGAGTTACCGGAGGGCTCGATCCGCGTGGGTTTTTGCGGGTCAGGACCGGTGAGGGAACGCGAATTGTGTACAGTGGAACGGTAAGACTGATCACTAGCCAGGAGAGTGGATGGAGATGTGCAAGTTTACCGGTGACATCGTGGAGTTAGCTTTTTCGGAATCTAGTTAATTGCGAAAGGGCGACACAAGGAGTGGATGCGTAATATCGAATTCAGAAAAAATACTGCCTTTCAGATACTGCCGTAACGAGGCGGAATTTTGGCGCAAACTTTTTTCTGGGGCAGTTCGACTCAGAACCATTCACATTGTTGGGATTGCGATCCGTCTGTTGTATTAACTTTCGCCTTATAGACACTAAGGGGCATACTATCGACAATCGCGGCTCGCTTATGTTGCCTTATTGATCGCGCATTTGGCATTGCGCACTAATCACTGCTTATGCTGCTTGTTCTCGATGTCGGTAACACGAACACGGTCCTTGGCGTATTCACGCGGACTGCGTCAGACTCTCGCGCGAAATATGAGAAGCTGGCGGCGAATTGGCGAGTGACCACGCGTGCGGCGCAAACTATCGATGAATACGGCGTGCTCTTCCGCAATCTTTTTTCGATGGAAGGCCTGGAGCCGAAAGATATTGGCGGGATCGTGATTTCGTCGGTTGTTCCACCGCTCGATTCGACCTTGCGGCGAGTTTGCGAGCGCTACTTCGAACGTAAGCCCCTGTTCATTGAGCCGGGAGTGAAGACCGGCATGCCCGTGCTATACGATAATCCCGCAGAAGTCGGTGCCGACCGTATCGTGAATTCAGTGGCCGCGTTTGAGAAGCATGGTGGCCCCTGCATCGTGGTGGATTTCGGTACTGCTACAACGTTCGATTGCGTCACTGCCAAGGGAGAGTATCAGGGCGGCGTCATAAGTCCGGGCATCGGTATTTCTGCCGATGCGCTCTTTACCCGCACCGCGCGCTTGCAGCGAGTCGACATTCGTAAGCCAACCCGCGTCATTGGAACTACCACGGTGGGAAGCATGCAGTCCGGTCTTTATTATGGCTATCTCGGTTTGGTGGACGGGATTTTGGAGCGACTGATCGGTGAACTCGGAAAATCGACAAAGGTGATTGCGACCGGCGGGCTGGCGCCGTTGATTGGATCGGGATCAAAATACATTCAGCATGTCGACGAATTTCTGACTCTCGAGGGTCTACGAATTTTGTGGGAACGAAATGCTCCCGACAAAAACGCCTCCGTTTCCAAAATTGTGAACTCCGCGGCGAAGCCTCGCTCGCATTGACTGAAATTTATTGTTGGTCTTCTCAGCTCACAACTTCATTGCATTAAGCTAAAGGCTAAGAGCTAAATGGCTAAAAGCTGAGCGCTGCCCGTGCAAAACTACTTCAATTACTTCACGGAAATCGAAGAGCACTTTCAGCGCGGGCGCGGGACGATCCTGATGCTTTCAACGCTCGACTGGGCGCTGATTGAGACCTGGAAAGACGCAGGAATTCCACTCGAAGCGGTGCTGCGCGGAATTGATGCGACATTTGAAAAGTACAACGCCAGGCCTTCGAAAAGCAGAAAAGTCAACGGACTTGCCTATTGCTCCCAGGAAGTGCTGGCCGCGGCTGAACACATGAAACAAGCGTCGGTGGGCACATCGAGTGCACCAAGTGCAGCGAAAGGCTTTGATCCGCAGAGATTGCAGGCTTCTTGCGCCGCAACGCGGGTGAATTGGAGTCCGCCAAACTACCTTCGCGGCCTGGGATCTCGCCGGAAACAGTGGCGCGAGAAATTTCTGCGGCTCTCCGCAACATCGCAGCAGAAACTGAAACTAAATCGCCAACCTCCCGACTGGAAGACTTAGAGCGAAAGCTCACCCTGCTCGAAGAAAAATTGTTCTCGGTTCTTCTCGCTGCGATCCCTGATGATGACGCAGTCGCGGTCCGCAGCCAAGCCGACCGCGACCTCGCCCCTTATCGCAGTAAAATGCCGGCCGCGCAAATCGAGCAACTGCAAAAGCAATATGCCCACAAAAAGCTACTGGAAAAGTATGGCCTGCCACGGTTCAGTTTGTTTTACATGTAGCGCTGAAAGAGCGATCTGAAATAGTTGGGAATTCACATCTTCCCGTGGAACACGTACACCAACTCGATCAGCAGAATCAGCACCACCATTGCCTCCAGCCAGAAGGTCCGCGATTGGTGAAATTCGTCGATCAGGAAACGGTACAAGTCTTCCGCAGTGCGCAGCTTTTCTTTTGCCAGGCTTTTGTAGTCGGGCACGCCGACTTTGCTGGCTGCCAACCGATAAAGCCGCGCGGAGAACATGTCGCTGAGGAATTTGATTGCATTGTCGGCGCGCTCGGTGAGTTCGGTGACGTCCAGCAAGACGGTCTGCAGGCGGGAGGCTTCGCGCGGCAGCCGCCACCGTCCGATGAAGTTTGAATTCTTTTCCAGCGAATCGTAAACCGCCGCTAGTTCACGGGTCAGCAGATCATCGTAGTGGCGGAATTCGAGCAGCTGCGAATTGGCATATTCCAGCAACTGCATGGTGGTTTCCGAGCCGGCGGCAGAGTCGTAAACGAAAGCCGCATTCCATCCCAGCACCGCGAGATCGTTCGGATAGTAAGACATCGCTGACTGCACCACTTCGCGGCGCTCGTCATCGGAAAGAACCAGGTTCTCGCCGCGAACCACTTGTGAAATCTGTTGCCCGCACGAATTCAGAAGTTGCGTTGCAGACGGATTGCCGCCTATCTCACGCAAAAAGAAAATGAAATAGTCCTCACTCAGCCAGGTTTCATAGGGTTTTACGAGTGCTGGACGCGTGCGCGCCACCCGTTCTTTGGCAATTTGCTCGGCGCGGGTGGGCAGATCGGTTCCTGAAATCCAGCGCGACGAAAGCGCAATCAGGTCGGACCAATCGCCGGCAAAGGGAAATTCAAACAGCACGCTCACGACGCCGTAGTCGTAATATTTCACCCGCACTTGAGCTTGGGAGTCGCCAGGAATCTGAAGTCTTTCAACCACCGGCGGCCGCTCGAAGAAGAGCTGCTCCGCGGCAGCGTGCTTCAATCCTTCGCCCAGGCGACGCGCGCCAAGAATGGTGCGCAGTTCATCCAGCTTAACCTCTTCGCATACGTCAAAGAGAAACAAGCCTACGGCCGAGCCGCGCAGTGATGCCTTGGCCTCAGAATCCATGAACCGATAAGTCTAACGCGAGGGGAGGGATTGTGCGAAAAGAGGACCGCTGCTACACGCAACCCCCGCTAGCATTTTCGTCTGACATTGGGCCGGAGCCAGTCGATGAGCCCTGTTTCATCGATCTCGCCTGAAGCCAACGCCAAAACGGCCTGAGTAGCGTCCTCTTCTGAAGCTGTGAAATCAAAGCCACTCAGTTCGAGGAATGCAACGCCGATTGCAAAGCCTGTTCGCTTGTTTCCGTCAACAAACGGATGGTTACGAACCAGGCCGGCCGTGTACAGAGCTGCCAACTCAACAAGGTCGGGAGAACTGTAAGCGTAATGCTGACGGGGTCGGGCGAGGGCCGATTTCAAGAGGGCGGCATCGCGCAGTCCTCCCGCTCCTCCGTGCGCGGCCAAGAGACGGTCATGTGCCGCGAGGACAACCCGTTCCAGAATCCAGACAGGTTCTGCCTTTCTCACTTTGCCAGAGCGCGAAGCGTATTGCGGTAGCGAGACATCACGTCCTCAACCTTTTCCATTTGCTTCTCAAAAGCCGGATCGTATGGCGTCAGAAGGTAGTCGCCATTCGCCGCCTCAGTGAGAAACAGTTTTTCGCCATCGCCCGTCTGCAAACGCCTGATCACTTCTTTCGGCAGAACGACACCGAGCGAATTCCCAAATTTGCGGACTTTTAGTTCGACCATGTTATTACAATTGTAATAACTCTCTCTCAGGCGCGCAAACAAAATTGTTGGCTGAGAATTCGCGAGGGCTGCAGTTAGAACGGGGGAACTCAGACATTATGGGGTTGCGCATTAGGTATGCGTACAGAGCTTGGCCGGGACACGAATACAGGGATGTCGGCATGGCTGGAAAAAGCAATCGTGATTTTGAGCACCGCGTAGATGGGTTCTACTTGATCTGCGAAAAGATCCTTCTGCGCACGCTTATCTTCGGTTGCTTCGTCTATGAACTCGGCTGGTTTGCAAGATGGTTGCTGCGGTGATCCGGAATGGCGCCAAGCCCCTCACGCGCTGGCGGCTTCCTGGCTGCCTAATGGCAGGAAATACTGCGTGCCCTTAATCGGGCGCCGAGACTTTGCGCAGCAGTTCCTGCAGGTCTTCGTTGCGCTCGACGAAGTCAATCTCTGAAGTGTTTACGATCAGCAAGTCAGAAGACGTGTAGTGAAAGAAGAAGTGCTCGTAGGCCTTGATCACTTCTTCCAGATATTCCTCGCTGATCGCCTTTTCGCCGGCAACGTTTTTCTTCTTCAGGCGCTTCTTGAGCACCTCGGGCGTGGCCTGCAGATAGATCACGAGATCCGGGGTCGGCAACTGGTCGCGAAAATAGTTGTAGTAGCGGTTGTAGGTGTCGAGTTCCTGATCGTTCAGGTTGAGGTACGCAAAAAGCTTGTCTTTCTCAAAGATGAAATCCGAGACGACGAGTTTCTGCGATCGCGCCCCCAGATCCAAGGCGCGCAGCTGCTCGAATCGGCGGACCAGAAACGTAAACTGCGTCTGGAAGGCCGCGCCGGCTTCCCGTGATAGAAAGGCCCGAGGAATGAATTGCTGCTCGGGATCGGTGACCCGCTGCGCATTGAGCCGCTCGGCAAGTATCGTCGAGAGCGTGCTCTTGCCGACGCGTATGGGGCCTTCTAACCGCTATGTACCGGGGAAGATCGAAAAGCTTGGCCATGAATGTGAGGAGATCGCTATTGAGAATATCCCGAGTGCAACTCTCGCGCAATTGAGGAAGAAGTTAACAGGGATTGACGAATTGTCGAAATCTCGAATTGTCGAATTCACGATGGCGTCCAGAGCAATTCGGCAATCTGGAAATTCGACAATTCGTAGATCGGCTTGCATAATCCACCCATGGTCGGACTCGCGATCGAGACTGCCGCGGCATTAGGAATGGCAGCTGCCGGATATCAGTCCATGGCGCCAACGGGACAATGGTTCGGCAAGGCTTTTTCCGGACTGCAGCACTGGATCAAAACAAATTGCGCTCACCTTCGACGATGGCCCCAACGATCCCCACACGTTACACCTGCTTGACGTGCTCGCCAAGCACAACGTTCACGCAACATTCTTCATGATCGGGCGCTACGTACGCCAGCGGCCTGATGTCGCCGCCGAGGTTGCAAAGCGAGGACATATCATCGGCAATCACACCTTCACCCATCCGCTCTTGACGGTCCAATCTATATCGCGCATTCGCGAGGAAATCATGCAATGCCGCGAGGCGTTGACTGACGCGGTAGGCGAACATTCGAATTTGTTTCGGCCCCCGTGGGGAGGCCGCCGGCCGGGCGTGTTCTCGTCTCGCGCGGCAAGCTTGGCCTCGAACCGATCATGTGGAACGTGACCGGATACGACTGGAATGCGCCGTCCGCGGATTACATCGACCAGAAAGTCTCTCGGCGGATTCGTGGCGGCGATGTTGTCCTGCTTCACGATGGCGGCCATGCGGCCTTCGGAACAGATCGATCCAAGACAGTGCAAGGGGTGGACAGGATGGTCACACGATACAAAGCTGAGGGCTATGAGTTTGTGACGGTACCGGAAATGGTACGGCATCCATAGTCTTCCACGGTGCCCGTGAGGTCCCGCTGGCGGGCCATGCCCAAGTGCTCGCAATCTAATCCGTATTTCGAAAGCAAGTGCTACACTGACGAGTTTTCGCGAGGCATTTTGATTGAGCAATAGTCCCGTTCTCCTGGTTCACGGCGGCGCCTGGGCCATTCCCGACGACATGGTCGACGCGCACCTCAACGGCGTGCGAAATGCCATCGCTGCCGGATGGAAAATTCTCGACAACGGCGGCTCGGCCCTCGACGCCGCCGAAGCAGCCGTAGTCGTTATGGAAGACGACGACACTTTCGACGCCGGGCGCGGCAGTTTTCTGAACCGCGAGGGCAAAGTTCAACTCGACGCGCTCATCATGGACGGCGCCACGCTAAGCGCTGGTGGCGTTGGTTGCGTAGAGCACATTGCCAATCCCATCCGCGCAGCGCGAAAAGTACTGAGTGAAAGTCCTCACGTGTATTTCGTGGCGGAAGGTGCGGAACGCTTTGCGCAGGAACACGCTATTCCGCTCTGCAAAAACGAAGATTTGATCATCCCTCGTGAAATTGAGCGCCTTCGTGCTTTTCAAGCCAGCGCCGATTCCGGGAACCCCGACATTTTTGCACCCACGATTTCCCATGACACTGTCGGGGCTGTTGCCCTTGATAACGCAGGCAACATCGCCGCTGCAACTTCAACCGGCGGAACTCTCAACAAGGCCCCAGGCCGCTTGGGGGACTCTTCGCTAATCGGCTGCGGCTGTTATGCTGACAACCAAAGTGCGGCGGCTTCGACTACCGGATGGGGAGAGCCGATCATGAAGCTGGTTTTGGCAAAATGGGCTGCCGATCGAGTGGTGTCGGGAAATCTGCCGCAGTGGGTCGCAGCCGAAGCCATGAACTACTTGAAAGACCGGGTTAACGGTCATGGCGGCATTATCCTGCTGGACTCCCAGGGCCACGTCGGCATCGCACACAACACGCCACGCATGGCATGGGCTCTCCGCACCTGTGACAAGTCAGAGTCCGGCGTGCACCGGCACTGAACCTTTGGCGTGACTACGACCAAAATCGCCATTATCCTCAATGGCTTACACCGCGAGGAACTTGTGAAACAGAGATGACGAGGATTGCATTGACCAATTCCTGCAATTCCCCCAGAGTGCCCCCATGGCAGGCGCGGCTTAGAAAGTATGCCGAACTGCTTCTCTGGTGCGGAGGTCGGAATGAAAAGGGAGTTTCCATCAAACCTGATGGTTCACGATCTCTGCGGTGCTGAGGCACTGGGCACCCCTCTCCGGTGCCTCAAACACCAACACATCCTGCTTGCTTTCCTTCTACGAAGTGATGTAAAAACCAGCGAACCTTCGCTTTCCGTAAACATCGAGCTTTTCAGCAGCCTTCGAGTGTCGGCGAACAGCCGGCTCCGGAGTACTCTTGCGCGTGGAGATCTGCTATGCAAATCCTAAAAAACCTGACCATCGCCTTCGTCTCTCTGGTTCTGTCTTCCTTTGCTTACGGCCAGGCTGTGGCCAGCGGCGATCTGCACGTCACTGTCAAAGATCCGAAGGGCAGCCTGGTCACCGGCGCCACGGTCACCGTCCGCGATGAAGCAAAAGGAATTGAGCGCATAGCGTCTCCGGGCGGCGCGGGGGAATATAACGCTCGTACCTTGCCTCCTGCTTCTTACACGGTCACGGTCAGCGCACAAGGCTTCGCGAACGCACAACTTCCGGGCGTTGTCATCACCGTGGGAGGATCCGAAGAACTGCCGGTAACGCTTGGCATCGCGGGCGCGACGGAAACTGTAGAGGTGAGCGCTGTCCCGGATGTAGTTGAGACCACGCGCAGTTCCGCCACGCATACCGTAAGTCAGAAGGAGATTGATAACTGGCCCATCAACGGGCGTAACTACATCAACTACACGCTCACAGATTCGCAGGTGGTCCGCGACAACGCTCCCAACACTGGGGCGGCGCCGACGTCGGGCCTTAACATGAGTGGGCAGCGCGCCCGCTCAAACTTGGTCAACGTGGATGGCGCCGACGCCACGGACAACTCCGTTAACGGCGTGCGCTCAACCGTCTCCCAGGAAGCAGTGCAGGAATTCCAGATCATCACCAACAGTTACGCCGCGGAATACGGACGCGCTGCCGGTGGCGTGGTCAACATCGTGACTCGTTCAGGTGATAACGGTTTCCACGGCGACGTGTTCGGCTACCTGCGGAATCGCGCCTTTCAGGCGGTGAACCCCTTCAGTACGGTTTCTGATCCCGCCTATACCCGCGTTCAAGCCGGAGCGGCTTTCGGGGGAGCCATCAAGAAAGACAAGACGTTCTATTACTTTTCCTACGAAGTCACGCGCCGTCACGAGACGGGATTTTCCAGCATCGGGTCGGACAACTTCGGGCTGCAGCCGTTCGATACAACGCAAATTGGGCTGCCCTTCGGCACGCTTTCATCGACGCCGGATCAGATTGCCTTCCTGACAAATCCAGCAACGCTGGCCGCCGAGGGCGCTAACCCCACCGGCGCATTCGCCCAGTCCATAGGAGCATACGTGGTGCTCGCCGGCGCATCCTCAGGGCAGGCCGTCAACGGCGCATGGCCGTCGGGAATGGTCGAGGCCTTGACCGGCGGAGCTCTCTCCAATTGGGCCCGGTTCCCCACCAGTTGCGCTCCTCCCGGTCCTTGCGCTTCTGTCCCGGCGTCGTACCAGACTCTGGCATCACAACGCGGCAACTTTCCGGTTTTTGAGGGCACCAGCCTTTACTCGCTGCGCATCGACCATAATATGACGTCAACCAATCGGCTTACCTTCCGCGCCAACGTCAGTCCCAGCACGATTAACGGAATTGAGGTCAGCGGTGAGGACCAGCCGTTCGGGCAGAATGCTTATTCGCGCACTTCGCAGCAAACCTATCGCGATGTCGCCGGCGTCGTGCAAGACACCTGGACGCATCGGCAACAACAAGGTCAACGAATTCCGCTTCCAATACGCGCGCCGCGGGTTGTCATATTTCTACAACACGACATATTCCCGGCGGCTCGGACCCCGCTGTTAACATTACGGGATTTGCGTACTTCGGGCGTGAGCCGTACTCTTACATTCAACGCACCGAGAAGCGATATCAGTTCACCGACAATCTCTCCTGGAATATCGGCCAGCACAACACGAAGCTTGGCGCGGACTTCAACTTCATTCCGCTGTAAAGGCTATCTTCACCGTAAACTATGGGGGCGTTTACGACTTCGGCTCGTTCAGTGCCACAAATCTGCGGGTTCAGCCCTCGCGGCTTTTCCGGGGATTTCTCCAATGCGGTCCAAGCCTATGGCGGCGGACTTCCCGGCAGCTACGTGCAGGGTCTGGGCAGCCCCAGCGATTCCTTCAACAACATCCCCATGGGGTTCTTCTGGCAGGATTCCTGGCGCGCGCGTCCGAATCTCACTCTGAACTACGGTGTCCGTTACGACGTTGAGATTCCGCCGTCATTCAAAGCTCCTACCGGCCTGGCCGCGACCGGGTATCAGTTCCTCGGATTGCAAAAAGGGATTCAGACCGACACGAACAACTTCCAGCCGCGCATCGGCGTAGCTTGGGACCCGACAGGTAGCGGGAAGAACGTGGTTCGCGCTTCATACGGAATCTTCTACGACCACCCGCTGCTTGGTCTCTACTTCCTTGGCGATGCCTCTGACGGTTCCACCAGCGGCCAGCTCGCATTTGGCGGAACAGGAGGCTGCAGCGGCGCCGGCAATCCTGGCAATCTGAACGCAATCCCGATTTTCCAGGGTACTGCCGATCAATGTTGCGAATGGCGCGAACCCCTGCGCGGCTTCGATCAATCCGGCCGTTACCGCCGCGCTCGGCTACGACCCCAACCAGCAGCGATTTCAGGCTTTGAACTTTCCGCAATCCATTTTCCTCAACCAGAATTACTTGAACCCCTCGACCTTTCTGCCGCTGGGCTTTCAGCCCTTTGGATATCCGCAGGGAAAGGGATTCGTCTATGCCTACGCCCAACAGGCAAACCTGAGCGTCGAGCGGGATCTGGGGCATGGATACGCGCTGAGCCTGGCATATAACTTCAATGGCGGACGCCATCTGAATCGGCCCATCAATGCCAATACCATTCGTGGCGATTTCATGGTCAGAAATCTGAATGCAGCGGTTGCTGCTGGCGCTAGTCAGCCCACGGACAGCCCTTTCACGGTCAGCGGTTGTGGAGTCGGCCCCGGCGGTCCTTTCGTGCCTGCCGCCCTGACAAACTTCTTCCGCCCCTCCGGGACGAACGCATCGGTGGCCATAGCCCTTCTGTCGAGTCCATTGACAGCGCCTTGTGTCACTGCTGTATTGCCGCTCGTTCAGCAAGAGTATGGATTGAACGCAAGCTGCGATTTGTCCACTCTGGCCAACTGCGTGCCATTTGGCGACATGGATGCCAACTTCTCAAATGGCAGCTCGATTTACCATGGTTTCAGCGCAAATCTGCGCAAGCGGGCGAAGAGTTTCGAGTTCCTGGCATCCTACACTTGGTCACATTCGATTGACGATTCAACCGATCTGCAATCGACGCTGACTCCGCAAGACAGCTTTTTCCCCGGCCTTGATCGCTCGACTTCGATCTTCGATCAGCGGCACCGTTTCGTTTTCAGCGGCATGTATCAGACAGGTCAGGTGGGCTCCAGCGGATTTGCCCGGGCATTCCTGAGCGACTGGACGTTCGCTCCCCTTATTGAATTCGGCTCGGGACGTCCCTTTAATATCCTCACCGGCAACGGCGACAACCTGCAGTTGTCATCGTTGACTTCGCGTCCTAACACCTTCGTGAACCCGGCCTGCACCGCGGTAGGCAATTTCCCGGTGTCGTCGAAATATTCACCCACCGGCGTCTTTCAGGAGCCTTGCGTAGCCAATTTTGATGGTTCTCTGCTCTCGCTGGACGGGAATCTTGGGCGCAACGCCGGCACAACTCCGTGGACGGTGTTCGATGACTTGCGTGTATCGAAGCATGTCCCAGTCGGCGAGCGCGCCAGCCTGGAACTGATCGTGGATATGTTCAATGTCGCGAATCGTTACAACGTTGCCGCAGTGAGCCCACTTTTCACCAACGCTGGACAGGCCACGGCCGCCTATGATCCCCGTCAGTTCCAGTTTGGAATGAAGGTGAAGTGGTAAGAGGACGTTTCAGATTTAGGGATTTTAGATTTCAGATTTGAACCGAAGCATCCGTAATCTTAAGATCTTTAAATTCTTAAATCTGAAATCTGAGATCTGCAATCTCGCATCAAAACGACAGCAGCACTACTCCACACTCGACTTCGCCGCCCTGTTGCGCGATCTGATGACGAAACCCTCTCAACTCGCGCAGCTTATGCGTCTTGCAATCGACGCGCTTGCCGCCCGCACCGAACTACGGCGCGTGCGGCAACTGCTGGGGCCGGAGTTCGGGCTGGCGGGCCGATTCCATGTGAGCAGTGCCGTCACTGCTTCTGCACGTTCTGAAGCAAATCGAAGTCGCCGCCGAGCACGAGATCGAGGCGGCCGGTGCGCCAGTTTCCCGCTGCATCGCGCACCAGCGGCGGCTCTTCGCGATAGCGCCGGACCACGGCGTTTGTCTTTGGCGCCGCCGCAAGAGCCTTGAGGATCAAGGCGCGTTCTTTCGATGCCGGAACATCGCCGAGCGGGACCGGAGCGAGGCGCACCCTCGCCGTCACCCGGCCGACGGGACCTTCCGATTGTTCGAAGACGTGCAGGCCCGCTTCCGGCGCAAGCGTGCGGTAGGCGCCAAACCCGCTGATCACAATCGTCGGCGGCTCGTTATCCCTGGCCGAGACATCGTGAAATTGCATCCGCCGCTTACCGGCCCAGGCGCGATACATCGCCATCAGCCGGCGGCACCACGCCAGCGCCTGCGCATGTTCGGCGGCATTGTTGAACACCGGCTCGACGGCCAGCGCGAGCTCGATGGGGCTGTTGTCGAAGGCATCCTGCATACCGTCCTTGACGAGATGAAGCTGCAGCGCCAACCGGCCGGATAGTTCGGCGGAATATCCGCGCGGCGATTGCGCAGAACGCGTCAACCGGCTCTTCAATGTACCGGCGGTTTCGCTGGCGAGCTTGACCCGATCCATCAACGCCAGGCGGGCCAGCGTGTCGAAACGATCCGGGCGACTCCAGAAATCGGCAGCCGCCATCGCAGCGTTTAATTTGTCTTTCAGGGCGTCCCATTCCGGCGACTGCAGCGTGTGCGCGACATCGTCATAGTCCGCCTGCAAGCGCTGAAACTCTTCGCGCGTTCCCTTCGGCGCGAGGATCACCGAGGCAAGTTCCGATTTTGACGGCGGCTCCGATCCGGCGTTCAGGCCCACATTCGCCGTATCCGCGTCAGGGTCGACGAACTCTGCCTGGATGCCGTTGCCGTCGCTGCGCACGAACAGAAACTGTTCGCCTTCGGGAAACCGCTTTTCCACGATGATCGCGGCAAGCGGCGCCACCAGATATTGATCGATCGCCCGTTTGAGCGGCCGCGCACCCATTTCCGGCGAAAACCCTTTCTCCAGCAGAAACTCCAGCGCCGAGGATTCCCATTCGATCGCCCAGGCGCGATCTTTCAGCCCGCGGCGATCGAGCAACGCGGCGAGTTCCTTTTTCAGGATGCTCCGCATCAGGTCGCGGGTGAGCGGGCGAAACACAATGACTTTGTCGAGCCGGTTCTGAAATTCCGGACGGTAGGTCTGGCTGATCGCGCGCAGCACCTGTTCCTTGGTGAATTCATCGGCCTGCGGCGCGAAGCCAAGGCCGAGCGTGCGATGCGCGGTGGCGCCGAGATTCGACGTCAGGATGATCAGGCAATGGCGGAAATCGGCCACCTGCCCCATCGCATCGGTCAGCCGGCCCTCGTCAAAGGCCTGCAGAAACAAATCCCAGATATTCGGGTGCGACTTCTCGAACTCGTCGAGCAGGATCGACCGAGAACGGCTGCTTGCGCACACGGCTGATCAGCGAATCGCTTTCGATCGCCGATGCCGTATTTTGCCCGAGAATTTTATTGAGCGAATTCGAAGGACTGGAACTCGCTCATGTCGAGGCGGATCATCCGCTCGACCGTGCCGAACAAAAATTCCGATGCAGCCTTTGCCAGTTCGGTCTTGCCGGTGCCGGTCGGACCCGCAAACAGGAAAACGGCGATCGGTTTGTCGGGGTCGTTCAGCCCGGCCTTGAGCATGGCGACGCGCTCGACGATGGCCTCGACCGCTTCGTCTTGTCCGATTACCCGTGCGGTGAAGAAATCCCGCACCGATTTAAGATCGAGCTGTTCCCGGGTGTCGAGCATCGACAGCGGCAGGCCGGAGACCTGCGACAGCGTTTCCAGAACGCGCCGAGCCGTGATGACGCCTACCGAATTTTCCGAACGCATTGCCGTCAGTTTCAGCATGAACAGCACCGAGCCCGGCAGGCCGCTGCTGCCGAGATACTGGCTCGCGGTGTCGAGCGCGATCTGGGCGCAGTCCGGCTCGAACCGGATGTGGGCGCGGCTATCGAGTTCGGCGAGAACCTCGCGCGCCAGCGACAGGGATTCTTCCGGCGACAACGGCTCGAGCGTTACGGTTTCGAACAGGCCGCGCAGCGACGGCTTGAGCTGCACCAGCCGCGCCGTGCCTTTAGCGCTTGCCTCGCACCAGACGATCAGCCGGCCGGACGCGATGGCCGGCACGATCTGGTCGAGTATGCTTGCGCTCTGGCCGTGATGACGGCCGCTGGTGGCCATCTGCAGAATATCGGGGATGTACCAGATCAGTTTATGACCGTTGGCCAATTCCTCGATCACCTTGCGGATGCGGCCTTCCAGCTCACCGATATAAACCTGATCGGCTTGCAGATCGGCGCCGCCTGCCTCGAACACGGTCCAGTCATCAACCGCAAGCCGTTGCGCCAGCAGCCGCAGGAACGAGGTCTTGCCGACAAACGGCTCGCCGGAGATCAGCAGCGAGCGCGGCGGTAGCTGGTGCAGCGTCGCTTCGGCAAGCGCGAGCGCTTCACGCCAGCCCTGTGGCTCGATCAGCGCATCGGCGGCTTGCGGGGCCGACCAGTAGCGGCCGACGGCATTCAGGGTCGCGTGGACCGGGTTCGGCTTCACGTCCAGCGTCGGCGGCGCGGTATCGTCAAGCTCCTTGATCAGCGTCGCCGCAAACGGATGCGTGACATTGGAAAGAAACCGCCGGATGAATTGCCGCGACGACGTTCTCGGCGCGCGAAGGGCGTCGCCGAAAGCGGCTACTTCGCCGCGCGCTACGCAACCCGCAAAGTAATCGCGGAAGACATTCGGCATCCACCGGTTATCGACCCACCATTCCCTGGCGTAAGCAGCGGGCGCGCCGACCGGAGGACGCGGCTTTGCCTCGGCGAGGAACTCCAGCGCGAAATACATCGCCCAGGGCGAATAGTATTCGCACTGGGTCAGCACCTGGCTGATAGCGGCGGAAGCGTCGGCGCGCTTGCGCAGCGCCGCGAGCGCGGCGCTCGACAACGCCCAGCTGTTGCCCTCGACATATTGCAGCACAGTGCTGATCGGCACCGCCGGCGCAGCCAGGCGCTGCGTGGCTTCAATGAAGTCGAGCCGCGACAGCAGCGCGCTTGGATGCGCCGCATTGGCGCCGAACGGCCCGAAGGTTTTTTCAAGCTCGTGCAGGCGATCGGCAAGCTTGCCGGGATCGGCTGCAGCGGACGCCGTCGCCGCCTTCGCTCGGCGGCGCTGCCACCGAGCCCTTATCTCCTTGCGGGAGTAGAACGCGAGGAGCAGCAGGAACAGAACGACGTAAAACGCAACGACCCCGTAGTCCACGCCGTTTGCCCCGCCTCCGCTATCGCTTCATCCCGAATACACCTCAGCCCTGCGAGATGAACTTGGTGACCAAGTAAGCGCCAAGACCTTCGACACCGCCTTCGCTGCCGTGGCCGCTCTCCTTGACGCCGCCGAACGGCGTCTCCGGCGTCGAGATCGCGACAGAGTTGACGCCGACCATGCCGGATTCAAGCGCATCGCCGATTGCCGCAGCCGTCGCGTTCGACGTGGTGAAAGCATAAGCCGCAAGACCGTATTCCAGCGAATTGGCGCGCTCGACCACTTCATCGAAAGTCTTGAAGGTGACGATCGGCGCTAGCGGGCCGAACGGCTCATTCTTCATGATCTTCGCATCATCGGGCACGTCGGTGATCACGGTCGGCTCGTAGTAGAAGCCCTGGTTGCCGTGCCGCTTGCCGCCGGTCTGGATCTTGCCGCCGTGGCTCTTGGCGTCGTTGACGAAGCCTTCCATGGCTTCGACGCGGCGCGCGTTCGCCATCGGTCCCATGGTGATGCCTTTCTCCATGCCATCGCCGATCTTGATGCCGTTGGCATATTCGGTGAAGCGCTTAAGGAAGCGCGGATAGACGTCTTCCTGCACATAGAAACGCGTCGGCGAAATGCAGACCTGGCCGGCATTGCGATACTTGAACGCCGCGATGGTGTCGGCGGCTTTCTCCGGATCGGCGTCGGCAAACACCACGACTGGCGAATGGCCACCGAGCTCCATGGTGGTGCGCTTCATGGTTTTGGCGGCAAGCGCAGCGAGATGCTTGCCGACCGGGATCGAGCCGGTGAAGGAGATTTTGCGGACCGCATCCTTGCTCATCAGATATTCGGAGACTTCCGAAGGCACGCCAAACACCAGATTGAGCACGCCTGCCGGCACGCCGGCATCGGCGAAGCAGCGCACCGTCTCGACGCATGCGCCCGGCGTTTCTTCCGAGGCTTTCAGAATAAGCGAGCAGCCGGCGGCGAGCGCGCCGCCGATTTTGCGCGCCGGCGTCAGCACCGGAAAATTCCACGGCGTGAACGCCGCGACGATACCGATCGGTTCCTGCACCACGAGCTGGCGCACGCCCTTGCCGCGGCCCGGCACGATCCGGCCGTAAGAACGGCGGCCCTCTTCAGCGTACCAGTCGATGATGTCGGCGGAACCGATGACTTCGGCGCGCGCTTCCGGGTACGGCTTGCCCTGCTCCAGCACCATGATCTTGGCAATCGCGTCGAAGCGCTCGCGCATCAGGTCGGCGGCCTTGTGCATGATCCTGCAGCGGTCATAGGCCGACGTGGCGCGCCATACCGCGAAGCCCTTCTGCGCGGCGTCAAGCGCCGCGTCGAGATCGGCTTTACCGGCATGCGGCAGCCTGGCGAGCGGCTTCTCCGTCGCCGGGTTGAGCACATCCTCGCTCTTGCGGCCATCGAGGCCGTGCCACTTGCCGCCGATGTAGAGTTCGAGATTACCGTACATGACATCCTCGCTGGGCTACGCGTGATTACGTCTTTTTGGTCGGGCGTTGAGCCAAGAACTTAGCAGCTTTTACCGGCGCGCGGGAGGGTGGCCTTCCGCCTAATTGATGCGTGTCGGATCGATGACAAAGTTGGTAAAGCCGCCGTCGCGGGCATCCATTCCGGCCAGCACCTCGTTCACCTTGGACAGCGGCGACACGCGGTGTTCAAGGATGGACAAGTCGAGCGTGCCCGCCTTGGCCATAGCCGCCATTTCCTCACCCTCGCCGGTGGTGAACCACACCGAGCCTTGCAGGCCGATTGCGTTGGTCATCATCCAGAACGCGTTGAGCGGCAGCGTTTCCAGCACCGCGCCGACATTGACCGCGCGGCCACCGCGGCGGAGGCAGAACAAGGCGCGCATCATCGCACTGGCCGGCGCACCGGGCGGCAGGCAATCGATCATGCCGTCGACGCCATAGCCCTCGGTCATTTGCTTCGCCCACGCCACCAGCGGATCGGCCGGACCGGGCGCCGCGTTCGGCACCGAGATGACGTCGATGCGCTCAGGCGCCAGCGCCTTGACGCGATCGAGCAGCGCCTGATTACGGCCGGTTCCGAGGATGCTGGTCGCGCCCATCGCCAGCGCCAGCGACACTGCGTTGAGGCCCAACTGTCCGCTGACACCATTGATGAGCAGCGTTCTTCCGGGTCCGACGCCGATCTTTTTCATCGCCGAATAGGCGGTGCCGTAATAGCCAAACCGCGCCGCGGCCTCGAAGCTGACATTGGCCGGCAATTTCACCAGCGCGGTCGCGGGCGCGGTGATGAATTGCGCGAGGCCGCCGTAGGGATACGCGCGCATGATCTCCTGCGAACGGCCGAAATAGCCTTGCAGTGTCCATGACGGACAATCGTACGGTTGGCCGCTGCGGCACATCTTGCACGAGCCGCAGGAGCGCCCCGGATTGACGTAGACGCGATCGCCCGGCGCGACGTTGAAAACCTGCGCGCCGACCTCGGCGACCACGCCCGACGGATCGAGCCCGAAGATCGCCGGCAGCGGCGGCATCATCTTGTTGTCAGGGGTCAGCGAGCCGAAGAAATTGCTGACCACGCGGGTGAGGTTCGGCACCACGCCGCAAGCCTTCACCTCGACCAGCACGTCGGTGGGGCGCGGCTCCGGCACCTCAATCCGGTCCAGCGTCATCGGCTGGCCGTAGGCGTGCAGCCGTGCGGCAATCATCGTCGCCATTTCGTTTCCTCCATTTGGCGTGAAGGATAAGCGAAACCGTTCTCGCGACGCCAGCGCGTCCGAGTTGTCGTTCAAGCGGCACGAAAGCTCGCCCCGAATACACGTGGGGCCGCGTTGTTTGCTTCCCTAACGAGGGAAGCGGAGCGCCGAATGGCGCACCTGGAGACTGCCAGGCACAGTCGCGGGGCTGCACCCGTTACCAGGTACAGCCGCGGCCCTCATGACAAGGGCCGCTCGCCTTTCGGCGCTCCTCTACGGTTTGATGGAAGTTGCCTCCCACCCCGGCCCGGGCCAGCGCTTCCTGGAATCACCGGGTCGACGGCTAAACGAGCCTCTCCGATGCCAGTGCAGCAGGCACCCTGCAGTCCGATCACGTGCCGGACGGGCATGATGCCCAGGCCGTCTGCAGATCAGGGCGACGAACCCAAATCCGCAGAAACCGCACCCGCTCCGTCAAAAGTAGTCACCGGTTGACGTCCCTCACGACGAGCGAGCGGCGCGCTTTCAATACTTTGCGGACCTGAAAGTCAAACGGAAATTTCCGGTTTCTGTGACACATTGGCTAAGCCGCTGAAGTGGTGCGGACTTTGGCCGCAAAAATATTTGATGCGCATTAATACAAAATCGCCACGCCACCAAAAAGACACTTTGATTCGCGTTTGCAGCGCATATTCACCAGGTCGCGTACTCATAAAATCGGTCCGATGTCCGCTTCAGTTCAAAAGCCACCGAATTGCCGGACCGCAGCGGAATGACGCGTTGGGCCAATAACAGACCTTGTCCTACGAGTTATTGACCGACCTATGATCCTCCGATTCCCAACGGCTTTGCTATTTCGTGTGCGCACTCAATGAAGAGTTGAGCCACCGGGCTGATCGTCCGATTTTTCAGAATGACGATCGCAACAGGGTACGGTTGAGTTGGGAGTTCGATCGGCAACGTCTTGAGCGACAGGCGTTTTGCATTGAAATGCATGAAGGAGGACTCGCCGAGTATCCCTAGGAATCGACCGTGTGCGAGCAGGCTGGTCGCCAGCTGGGCAGAGACCGCCGTCACGACGATACGCGGGACCATAAGTCCGCTGGCCCGGAAAGCATCAGCGAACTGAGATCCGGTGGCATTGATGTCGGGCGACGGTACACACCACGGCTCATCAACTAAATCGGCGAGCGTGATTTTGCGCCGGCTAGCCCAGCGGCTTTGCAGGCTTGCCACCACGCGCAAGCGGTCGTGGTAAAGGATCGTCGTTGTCAAATCCTCGTCGAGGAACGGCTTGGGCAGTCGTCCAATCATCAACTCGTCTTGTCGCTCACGCAGTCGGTCGATCAGCGTTGCCGAGGTGGCTTGCTCCACATGAAAATCGATGCGGCGATGTTTGGAGGAAAGCCGCTCGATGACGGTCGCTACGAATCCCGCCGCCATGATCTCGCTACATCCGATCCGCAATTGACCTGCAGTGGGATCGGCAAGGGACTCGATTTCACTAACGCTTGTTCTCAGATCGTCAAAGATGGCAATGCTCCGCTTAAGTAATGCACGGCCATAAAGCGTCGGCTCGACGCCTCCGGGACCGCGATCAAAAAGACGCACGCCGAGCGCATTTTCCAAGTCCGCGATCGTCTTCGACACCACCGGTTGTGAAATCGCGAGATGCTGAGCCGCTTTCGCCATACCGCCCCATTGCGCAACCGAGAGGAGGACCTCCAACTGTCGGAGTTTGAGCCGGCGGCTGGTGTGTGGTGAAGGTTGCATCGCGGCCCTCCTATCCAAAAAAGCTATAGGGGTAAAGATAAATAGAATTTTCTTCTATGGCCAGAATGGATCAGGGTTCTAATCGAGATTTCAGGTAACCGTCCCGGCTCCTTCAGCAGACGAACTCCTCGAGCAAGAGTGCTTCTCTATTTCAGAGGGAACAGCATCATGGCGTACGTACATCGTCACTTTCTTCAAATCGTTCGAACCGCGGCAGCCGTCGTCCTCATCATATCATTCAGCCACGGCGCCTGGTCACAGACGACAAGAGCGATGAAGTTCGTTCTTCCTTTCAGCGCGGGCACCAGCATCGACACTCTGGCGCGCCTGCTGGCCGAGCAGATCGGCAGGACCAAAGGCCCGACGGCTGTGATCGAGAGCCGCCCAGGCGCTGCCGGAGTTATCGCAACCGAAGCGGTCGCGGGCGCCACACCTGATGGTAATACCCTGTTGATGACTCCAACTGCGTTCGTCGTCACGCCGCAACTGCGCAAGTTGAACTACGATCCGCTGACCAGCTTCGAGCCGGTTTGCTACCTCGTCAGCGTGCCGCTGGTTATTGCCGTCAATGCCGGCTCGCAGTATCGCACGCTCGCCGATCTGCTCAACGCAGCACGCGTTAAGCCTGGGGACGTGACACTGGCATCTATTGGTCCTGGAAGCGCTAGCCAAGTTGCGTTCGAGATGCTCAAGCGAGCAACCAATGTTGATATGACGTTCATCTCATATCCCGGAACACCTCCGGCAGTTAACGCCCTGCTGGGCAATCAGGTGACATCGGTGCTCGTCGGCTACGCGGAGGTGTCCGAGCAACTCAACGCGGGCGCGCTGCGCGTGCTCGCCGTCGCGACGCGAACGCGGATTGCGGCGCTGCCCGAGGTGCCGACTGTCGCCGAATCCGGCTACCCGGGTTACGAGGCAGACATCTGGTACGGGGTGGTAGCGCCGGCAAAGACGCCGAAGGAAACAATCGCCCAACTCGCCGGCATGTTTACTGCAGCGATGCAGGCGCCCGAGGTCAAGGCGAAGCTTGTTACCCAGGGGCTTTTTCCGGCCGTCATGTGTGGCGGTGATTTCGGCGCCTTTCTTCGCAAACAATATGACGAATTCGGCCGCGTCATTCGCGAGGCCAACATCAAGGTGGAATGAGCCGCTCTCAAATCGGTCGCGTCTCGCCGAAGAGATCTTTTGCGGAATTCTGCAATGCACAAAATCGCGATACCCAAAGAAGCCGTTGACCGCGCTCTAAGACTTCGTCAGTCCCTTCACGTTTTCGGCGACTTCGATGCCTCGCGCACAGCGCATATCGTTGTCGATTTGCAGAATGGGTTCATGGCGCCGGGCCAACCGGCCGAGATTCCGCTAGCCCGCGAGATTATCCCAAACGTCAATCGTATCAGCGCTGCGCTGCGTTCGGCAGGAGGATGCATTGTCTACGTCCAGAACACTATCGATGCCACCGTCAAAGAGACTTGGTCCACGTGGTACAGCTACATGTCCAGTGAGAAGCGTTGGGAGCTTTTGGCAGCGACCTTTACCGAAGGAAGCTATGGCCATTCGCTGTGGCCTAGTCTTGAGGTTCTGCCTGACGATCTCAAGGTGAACAAGACCCGTTTCGGCGCATTCGTGCCCGGCTCTTCGGAACTGCACGGCATCCTGCAAGCGCGCAACATCGACACCATCATCATCACTGGAACGGCCACCAATGTGTGCTGCGAAATCCACCGCGCGCGATGCGATGATGATGAACTACAAGGTGATCTTTGTCTCGGATGGGACCGCAACGCACACCGATGAGGAGCACAACGCGACCCTCGGCAACATGGTGACGCAGTTCGCCGACGTGATGAACACGAGCGAGGTAGTGGCTGGTCTGGCGAATAGCACAGGCCGGGCGGCGGAGTGATCACGTCCCCCTTCCGTCAGAGCATGATCGCAGACCGCTGTCATGAGCGATAACCGAAATACAACGCGGAGCCATCCGAGCAGACCCGACCAGTGTTGGTCACGCTGCGCCCTTTAAGGCTGGGACGCCGGTCCCAGAATCCGGGCCACGCGACCACCCCATCCGGGCATGCGCCTGGGACTTGAGCATCATGACACCAGTTTTTTAGTCGGCAGAATGGGCGCGATCGAAACATTGCGGAAGCCCAGATGTCGCGTCACGACCTCCAAACGACCGCCGACACGCTCTACACCTTCGAGAACTCGGGAGCACAAGCAGCAACGCGCTTTTCAGCGCTGGCCGATATCTTCGATACCGGAACGATCCGGCACCTTACGGAAATCGGCGTTGGCAACGGTTGGCATTGCCTGGAAGTCGGGGCTGGAGGAGGCAGCATCGCAACGTGGCTCTGCGACCGGGTCGGCAGCAACGGGCACGTACTTGCGACCGACATAGATACTCAATTCCTCGAAACGCTGAACCGATCGAATCTGGAAGTCAGCCGGCACGATATCGAATCCGATCCCCTCCCGTTGGCGAAATTCGATCTCGTGCATTTTCGCCTGGTGCTTGGCCACCTGCCAAATCGAGACGAGGTTCTTGGCCGGCTCGTTACTGCGCTCCGGCCCGGCGGTTGGATTCTGGCGGAGGAGTTTGAACTCATGGTCGCTTCGTCCCGACCATTCGATCAACGAGGCGGAAACCTCTCTCAAAGCCTTCGCGGCCATGCAAACTGTGATGGGGCGGCACAGGTTCGACGGTTACTACGGCCGCCGGCTGGTCGCTCGTCTGCGCGCTTATGATCTGGCTGAGATTTCGGCCGAAGGCCGCGTGTTCATGTATGAAGGGGGAACGGGCGGCGCGGATTTGACGCGTGCCTCTATTTCCCAGACGCGCGACGAAATGATCGATGCCGGAGCAATCTCCGCGACCGAAATCGAGCGTGATCTGCTGCAATTGGACAAGCCGGACTTCATGATGCCGTCGCCGATCATGTGGGCAGTTCGAGGACGTCGGCCCGCGGGCAGGCAGAAGCCGTAGGGAGGAGACCATGCAAGTACACCGCCGCCGATTTCTGCGCCTGCTCGCCGGAGTGCCCGGCCTGCCGGCCGTCTTGCGGAGCGCGAAAGCTGAAGCTTATCCGTCTCGGCCGGTCCGCATCATGGTCGGCACTGCTCCCGGCGGCGGGCCGGACATATTGGCGCGGCTGATTGGGCAATGGCTATCAGATCGTCTCGGCCAACCGTTCGTTGTCGAGAACAAACCGGGAGGTAGCACTAACCTCGCCACTGAGGAAGTCGCCAAAGCACAGCCCGATGGTTACACGCTCCTGCTGTTGGTCCCCAGCAATGCTGCTATCAACGGGTCGCTCTACCACAACCTGAACTACGACTTCGCGCGTGACCTGACGCCGGTGGGGGGTGTCAGCCGAGAGACTGAGGTGATGGTGGTCAATCCGTCGTTTCCAGCCAAAACAGCTCCCGAATTCATAAGTTATGCCAAGGCAAATCCTGGAAAAATCAATATGGCGTCGCCCGGCATCGGAACGGGGCCCCACATGGCCGGTGAGCTGTTCAAGTACATGTCTGGGATCGAGATGACGCACGTGGCCTACCGCAGTTCCGCGCCGGCAATTACCGATCTACTTGGCGGTCAAGTGCAGGTTTATTTCGCGCCTCTTTCCACATCGATCGAGTATGTCAGGACCAGCAAGCTGCGGGCGCTCGGAGTCACTACTGCGGCACGCGTGGCGGCACTGCCGGACGTACCGCCGCTCGGCGATTTCGTGCCCGGCTACGAGACGAGCACGTGGTACGGCATCGGCGCGCCGAAAAAGACGCCGGCCGAGATCGTCGACAGGCTCAACAAAGAGATCAACATAGGTCTCGCTGATCCCGGCATGACCGCGCGACTTGCCGCGCTCGGTTCATCGGCATTTCCTGTTTCGCCTGATGAATTCGGCAAATTCATCGCCGATGAAACCCAGAAGTGGGCCAAGGTTATCAAGTTCGCGCGCATTGAGCCCGAGTAATAGACGATGGCTTGGGTCAACTCCTTCGTTCCACTCTTTAGCCGTGACTGGCTCGGCTACACCGCTGTTGGGGGTAACAGCTCGACTGCCGAGGGCTCGCTTTCACGAACGTCGAGAATTAGGATCAGTTCGCAGGGGTCTGGTCCGCATGTCGCAGTCTCGACAGAAAATTCAATTCTGCGCGAGCGCCGATGGCACGCGCATCGCTTATGCGATCTGCGGCTCCGGTCCCCCCTTGGTGTGGGTGCAGCCCTGGAATCACCACTTGGAACTCGACTGGGATAGCCCGGTTTGGGCTCCCTGGCTGTCTCTGCTGGCGAGGCATCACACATTGGTCCGCTACGACTGGCGGGGCTGTGGCCTTTCCGATCGCGAGCGCGTGCAGTTTTCTTTCGACAGATACGCCGAGGACCTGGATGCTGTTATTGCGGCTGCAGGCCTTGATCGCTTCGTGCTGTTCGGCATGAGTGGAAGCGGCGGTGCGGTGACCATGACTTACGCGGTCCGCAATCCGGGACGCGTCACCCATCTCGTCCTTTGCGGCCCCAATACCCGTGGCCCGCTGGGGGACAGTCCTACCGCCGAGCAAGAGGCAGAGGCACAGGCGCGGCTCAAAGTCTTCGAGCTCGGCTGGCCAAACGAAAATCCAGGTTACGGTCAGTTCTTCGCCTCGATGCACATCCCGGATGCGACGGCAGAGCAATGTCGCTCGTACAATGACCTTTTGCGAAGCACCACTTCTCCAGCCAACACAATCAGTCTGCTGAACACCTTCAACCGCCTCAATGT
The DNA here is from genome assembly GCA_963739945.1 of uncultured Alphaproteobacteria bacterium. Taxonomy (GTDB): domain Bacteria; phylum Pseudomonadota; class Alphaproteobacteria; order Rhizobiales; family Xanthobacteraceae; genus BOG-931. The sequence continues at coordinate 26,032 of CAVUCN010000017.1, forward strand.
GCAAGACATCGTGCCCAAGGTTGCGTGCCCCACGCTGGTGCTGCATTCGCGCGGCGACCCCATCATTTCATTCGATCAGGGTCGCAAGGTTGCGGCCCTCATCCCGGAGGCTCGCTTCGTGTCGCTGGAAAGTCGCAATCGTATCGTCTTGGATACGGAGCCGGCGTGGCAACAACTCGATAGCGCGCTCAGCGATTTCCTGCCTGTCGTCTCGGCCGAGCGCGAGACTTCACCTGTTCTTGACGATCTCACAGCGCGCGAACGAGAAATCCTGCAAGTCGTTGCTGAAGGCCTCGACAATCACGAAATCGCCGCACGCCTGGACATCAGCGAAAAGACCGTGCGTAATCATGTGTCGACGATCTTCAGCAAACTCCAGTTAAGGAGTCGCGCCCAGGCGGTAGCGCTCGCACGCGACGCTGGGTATGCGCGACGGGTAAGATGAACAATCCACGACGTCCGTTGTGGGTCATTTTCGACTGATCTGGCCAGTCTTGCCGGCCGGTTCATGTCTGTTTCGCCCCGAAGGCAGACCTGAAACCGGCCGTGTCTATTTCGATTTCGCCGCCGCGTTGAACGCCATCTGGACCGCTTCGCCCAGCGCCGGTTTGTCCTTAGAGAGGTCAGCGCCAATACTGGCGACCTTGGCCGTCAGCGCGGCCTGCTCCTCCGGCGGAAGCTTCAACAGCTCGCCGCCCTGCTCGATCCACGCCCTCTTCTGCGCGGTGATGAAGTCCTTGGTGAACGGAACGATGTCCGCAGTGACCGCCGTGGCATCGTCGCGAATGATCTTTTGCAGATCGGCCGGCAATCCCTCCAGCCACTTCTTGCTCATCACGGTCACGACGACGCCTTGGGCCAACAACGGACGTGAGCAAGCGCAGCAAAGTGATCCACTGTTCAATCACATCGTCTGCGATGGCGAGCAAATGATCCGGCGCTCGTATGCCGAGCGCCTTGCGGTCTTGAGGTTGATCACGAGGTCAAACTTAGTGGGCTGCTCGACCGCCGGCGATCTGCTGCGCGTCAGTCGCGCGATATGGAGAGCCCCGCGAGAAGCGGAGCGTACCCGGCGAGCCTGCGGGATACGAACTCGGTAAGGAGCCGCACGCGCTTCGTCTTGCGTGTCTCCCCCTGTGTGAGAAGCCAGAGCGTTCCGTACATGTGCAGGTCGGTGCCCGGCACCCTCACCAGTAGGGGGTCGGCATCGCCGACGAAGCACGGCAGTGTCGTAATCCCGAGCCCTTGCCGTACAGCAACGATCTGCGCCTCGGCGTCCGTGGTCCTGAATGGAACCCCGGTGGTGCGAACCTCGCCCTCGCTGGCCCACTCCGGAATTCCATAAATGCTTATGACGATCCACCGGATGGGATCAGGCGCGCCCGCACGCCATGCGGCTAGTCGATCGCGAGATATGTAGACGCCGCCGAACAGCTCCGGTCCCTTCAGGCCGTGAAGATTGAGCGGCAGGGTTTTGCGGTCGTAGACGACGCGGATGGCGACATCGGCCTCTCGGTTAGTCAGATTTGCCAGCTCGCCGGATGACAAGATTTCCATCTCGATGTCCGGATGCAGACGCGCGAAATCGGCGAAGTCCGGCATGAGCAGGTGGGCCGCGAGGGGCGGCGCCAGCGTCACCCGCAGAAGCCCGCGGACGCTCTGGTCGCGCCCGAAGACGCGCGTCTCCAGTTGGTGCGACGACGCTTCCATCTGGTCCGCCAGCTCGAGCACCTCCTCGCCCGCAGCCGTCAGGCGGTAGCCCGAAGGCAGCTTTTCGAACATCTGCGTCCCGAGGCGTTCCTCGAGCTGAGCGATGCGTCGCAGGACGGTCGCGTGGTTCACTCCGAGGCGCTTGGCGGCGGCCCGCACTGAGCCTCCGCGCGCTGCGGCTAGAAAGTAGCGAACGTCATCCCAGTCGATCATGGTGCAATTCGGCACCGTACGGTGCGCCTTCCAAAGCCCGTGTCTAGCACATCGAACTGCGGTACGGCGTTTATCATGGCTTATTTCGACGAGCGCGGCCCATTCCGAACGGCCGGCACCGATCGTCCGCAGCCCGCGTCGGGCGTGCAGCCGGATCGTTTCCGCACCATCGGTGTGCGCATTTCCGCACTCAACGCCTGACACCGGCAGCCCCATGTCGAGGTTCTCGGGGGCCTCCCCGGGACGTCCAAGGACGGAGCCTCGCAGGAGAAGTCATGGGAAAACTTGAGGGTAAAGTTGCAGTCATCACGGGCGGATCGAGCGGCATGGCGCTGGCGAGCGCCAAGCGGTTCGTTGAAGAAGGCGCCTATGTTTTCATTACCGGTCGTCGACAAGAAGCGCTCGATGAGGCCGTCAAGCTGATCGGCCGGAACGTGACCGGCGTGCGCGGCGACGCGGCCAATCTCGACGACCTCGACCGCCTGTTCGACACGGTTAAGCGGGCAAAGGGCAAGATCGACATCCTATACGCGAGCGCTGGCACGGGCGAAGCCGTCCCACTGGGCGAGATTACCGAGCAGCATTTCGATGCGACCTTCGGCCTGAATGCGCGCGGTACGCTGTTCACGGTTCAGAAGGCGCTGCCGTTGTTCAACGATGGCGGATCAATCTTCATGACCGGGTCAGTTGCTTCGATCAAAGGTTTTCCCGGTTACAGTGTGTATGCGGCGAGCAAGGCGACGCTGCACGCATTCGCACGCGGGTGGCTCAACGAACTCAAGGGCAGGAACATCCGGGTGAACGTGCTGCATCCGGGACCGATCGCCACACCGATGCAGGACCAGGTTCTCACCCCGGAGGCGAAGCAGATGTTCGAATCTCTGATCCCGCGGGGAACGATGGGGCGTCCTGAGGAAATTGCGGCGGCCGCGTTGTTTCTCGCTTCAGACGATTCCAGCTTCGTGAATGGCGTGGAGTTGTCCGTCGACGGCGGCTTCTCGGCCATCTGAATTCGCGCCGAGCGAAAACGGAGAGATGTGATGAGTACCGAAGAGAATATCCAGCTTGTGAAGAATTTCTTTGCAGCCATGGGCAGCAGCAACGCGCGCGATCTGCTGGCGTTGGCTGCTGAAGATATCGAGTGGATCATTCCGGGCGAAGGCTGGCCGCTGGCAGGCACGCACCGCGGGCACGCGGAGTTGGCGGCTGTGCTCAAGAAAGCGTCCGAAGAGGTGGAAACGCAATACCCGAAGCCCCCCGAATTCGTGGCGCAGGGAGACCGGGTTATGGTCGTCGGCGTCGCTACGGGGAAAATCAAAGCCACGAATAGGCCGTTCAAGGACGAGTGGGTCTTCGACATTACCGTTCGAGACGGCAAAGTCGCCCACATCCAAGAATACATCGACACGCAAGCACTGGCGCGGGCCTCGCAGACCGACGCAAAGACGTAGTCGAGTTCGACGGTGAGTGAGCCGTGGATCGCCGCCTCACACACCCGTGCTCTCTTTGAAATCCCAACCGTAATGGAGGTCCCGATGTACGACCAATCCAAGCTATCCGAGTTGATCCGGTTCGCACGCGTAAATGCGGGCTCCACCGTCATCGACGTTTACCCGGGCGACGGCGACTGGACCCGTCTCTTCTCCGACGTCGTGGGACCCGAAGGGCGGGTCTTCGGCTTCGTGCCGGCGGAAGTCGCCCACTTCAAGAACGATCCGGTCGGCCGCATGCGGACGCTCGCGAAGGAGCCGGGCCGAGAGAACGTCGAAGCCGTCTCGGCGGACCTCGTCGCGATGCCGGAGGTCACGCAACCAGCGGATGTCCTATGGCTGCACCTGTTCTACCACGATCTCCACACCGCGCTGATCCAAGCTAGGGGCGCGACGGCGGCCTACTTCAATCGAGCTGTTTACGAGCGGCTGAAGCCCGGCGGGTCCTACGTTATCGTAGACCACGCCGCCGCCGTCGGGGCGGGCACGAGCGACGCCCAGTCGCTGCATCGGATTGAGCCTGCATCAGTTCGCGAGGAGGCGGAGGCGGCCGGCTTCGTACTGGACGCGGAAAGCACCATGCTCGCGAACAAGGACGATCCGCGCTCGATCAAGGTGTTCGATCCCTCGATCAAGGGCGAGACCGATCGCTTCGCCTATCGGTTCGTGAAGCCCTGACAGGTCCCGTGCCGACCTCATGTCGACCTCTTACATCGCTGCGTGACAGCAGCCGCACCGGTTCGGAAAGGAAAATCATCATGCATATCGGTTTCATCGGCGCGGGGAATGTAACAAAGACCTTCGGGCGTCATCTGATGAACGCTGGTCATGAGATCATCGTATCTAATTCGAGAGGACCGGAGACCCTGGCTGGACTGGTCGCCGATCTCGGCCCGGGCGCAACGGCCGGCACGAAGGCGCAGGCGGCCGAAAGCGATCTCGTCATCCTCGCCACACGATGGGTGAACGTGCCCGAGGCGCTAAAGAATATCGATTGGCATGGGCGGACCCTGATCGATGCGACCAATGCTCACATGAATACCAATCCCGATATCAGTCCTGAAGGAGTGAAGAGATCGATCGCCGCTTTGAAGGGGCGCACTTCGAGCGAGATGGTCGCAGAATTGGCGGTGGGCGCCAGACTTGTGAAGTCGATCAGCAATATGCCCATGGCTTGGATACAAGACTTTTCATCGCATAAGCCAAAGACCGTGATCTTCACGTCAGGAGACGATAGCGAAGCTAAGAAAACCGTGATCGATCTGATCGATAGCATTGGCTTCGTGGCTATTGACCTCGGGTCCCTTGCCAAGGGCGGGGCAATGCATCAGGTCGGCGCGCCGTTGTCCGGGCTCGATCTTCGCTTCGTACGACGGCTCCGCTGAATTGCGTTGCGTCGAGTCCGCAGCGACCGGGTGAGCAAACACACTCTACTGCGAACTGTTGCCAGCGCGGAAGAGTCTGCTTCGGGTCATTTCCGACTGATCCGGCCAGTCTTGCAGGCCGGTTCATGTCTGCTTCGCACCCGAAAGCGGACCCGAAGCCGGCCGGGTCTACTTCGACTTCGCCGCCGCGTTGAACGCCATCTGGACCGCCTGGCCCAACGCCGGTTTGTCCTTCGAGAGGTCAGCGCCGATACTGGCGACCTTGGCCGTCAGCGCGGCCTGCTCCTCCGGCGGAAGCTTCAACAGCTCGCCGCCCTGCTCGATCCACGCCTTCTTCTGCGCGGTGATGAAGTCCTTGGTGAACGGAACGATGTCCGCGGTGACCGCCGAGGCATCATCGCGAATGATCTTCTGCAGATCGGCCGGCAACCCTTCCAGCCACTTCTTGCTCATCACGGTCACGACATTGACGTAAGGCTGTTCGGTCTCGACCATGAATTTGGTCACGTCCGAATATTTGAGCGGCACGAAAACCGGAATGGTGCCAAGCGCGCCGTCGATGGCGCCCTGCTGCAACGCCGGCAGCACATCGCCGAGCGACATCGCGACCGGCGAGGCCCCCATACGCTTGATCATCTCGAGCTGAAATGACGACGCCAGCACACGGATTTTCATGCCTTCAAATTCGGCGAGGTGATGCACCGGCTTGCGCACCACGATCGACGACGACCCGGTCGGCATGATGGCAACGCCGGTCAAGCCCTTGTTGCCGCCGAGGTCGAGCATCATATCCCTGACCTGCGGATCGCTGATCACCGCGGCATCCTGATCGAAATTCTTGAACAAGCCTGGCGCGCTCAGCGACTCGTAACGTTCGTCGACGCCGACCAGAAACTCGGGCGGACCGATCCAGGCCTGGATGGCCCCGAACTGCGTGCCTTCGATCTGGCGCGGGATCGAGCCGAGCTGGCTGGCATTATAGATTTCGCCCTTGATCCGGCCGTCGCTGTCTTTCTCTACCGCCGCCGCGAAACGTTTCAGCCATTCTTCCTGCGGATCGTTACGCGTGGCCGTGCTGAGCTTCATCACATAGGTTTTACTGTCCTGCGCAACGGCAGGCTGACCCGGCGTGATGACACCGGCCGAAAGCGTCACGGCTATTGCAACCGCTGGCAGAGCCGAGGTGATTTTTACGCTTACAAATGGTCCGAATTGCATCCATCCTCGCTATCTCCGGCACTGGAGAGGCAAGCATGGACCGTGCCATTGGAACCGAATGGGTGAACCGCAAATTTGCTATTCTTACTGCGAGCAAAACTCTGCCGCATGACCGCTGACCATCCGACATTCGTGCATCGAATCGGTGCTTTGCTGCGCGCCTCAAAACCGCGCTGGCGCTTTTGCGTGCGCATGACAGCGTCGGGCCTGGCGGCATTCGCCGTTGCGCAGGCATTGAACGTTCCGTTGCAGGGACTTTGGGTGATCATCACCGCCATCGTGGTGACACAGATGAGCGCCGGCGGATCGATGCGGGCGACGCTCGAATACATCATCGGTACGGTCGGCGGCGCCATCTATGGCGCGGTCATCGGCGTGCTCGTTCCGCGCAACACGCCGCTGACGGAGGCTTTGATCCTGGCGCTTGCGATCGCACCCTTGGCGCTGGTCGCTGCATCCAATCCGAATTTCCGGGTCGCGCCCTTTTCGGCGGTGCTGGTGATCCTGATCGCCGGACGGTTCGGCGAGGGACCGATCGAGTCGGCCATCACGCGGTCAGGTGAAGTGGCGCTGGGCGGTCTCATCGCGGTGGCCGTTTCGCTCCTGGTTTTTCCGCAACGGGCGAATCATATGCGCCTGAGTGCGGCAGTTCGTCTATTGCAACAGTTCGCGCGCGACTTGCCGCAACTCCTGACCGGCTTCACGAGTGAGCTTGATGCGACAGAGAACAGCCGGATCCAGAACGACATCGGCGCGGCCGTCGCACGATTCCAGCAAATTACAACGGAAGCTCAGCACGAGCTTATTATCACGCTGGCATCGCAACCGGATCCTGGTCCGTTGTCACGCACGATGCTGCGATTACGCCACGACTTCGTCATCATCGGCCGCGCCGGGGTTAAGCCGCTGCCTGATCCTTTACGCGAGCGCCTGAGCGAACCGCTGAGCAACGTTGGCGCTGCGGCAAGAGATTTTCTCAACGACAGCGCAGCGGCCCTCGACAGACGCGACACGCCGCCGCCGCGCGATGCGTTCGAAGCCGCACTTGCCGTCTACATCGCCCAGGTGGAAACGGTGCGCCACGAGGGCCTGACGCTGCCCTTGACCAGCAACGAGGTCGAGCCGGTCTTTGCGCTCGGCTTTGCGCTTGAACAGCTCCACCAGAATTTCATCGACTTGCAGCGCTGCGTGCGGGACTACGCGCGCCGGCCGCGGAAGCAAAAGAAGGCATGAACTTTATCGGACCAAGCCCGCCAACCTTCGCCAGCCGCAGTGTTGCGCACGCGGGCGCGTCCTAGAAATGATAATTCAGACCAGCCCGCACGACATTCATTTGATCGCGGAATGCTGCGGTAAACGATGCCGGTGCCGTTCCAGGAACGGTGGCGAGCGCGGTCACGGTCAGCAGCTGCGTCCCTAGATCAACAAACTGATATTCGAGCTTGGCACTCCAATGCGCGTCGAGGCGATATTCAGCGCCGGCGCCCGCTACCCACCCGGTGCGGCTCGCCGCGCCAGCGCCGGCAAAGCAGGGGGCATTGAAGGCGCAAACGAGGCTGAAGCCTCCGAAATTGCCGGTGAGCACGCCCGCCGGCCCGCTAAAGGCGAAGTTCCCCGTTACCGATGTTCGGCCATAGGCGAGCCCTCCCGTGCCGAACAGCAGGAGGTTGGGCGTCGCCAACCAGCCCAGCCGACCTCGGACCGTGCCATACCATTTCGTGTCCTGCTCGGACGTGGTGGATTGGAATTGCGTAGGAAGACCGGGCACTGCGATTCGGATCGACGTAGCGGTTGCGCTACCTGACACAGCGGCGGCGCTGATGTCCGCTTCGACGCCCAGCACAAAGTTGCTTCCGGCTTGCCAATTATAGCCGATCTCGAGGCCTCCAACCGGCCCGGACCGGTTGAGGCTATAGGAGGTCACCAATGGGTTTCCCCCGGCGGGCCCTGCTATCTCGAAGGCAGAGAGTGGATCGTTAGCAGAATAATTTACTTTGTCGCCGCTCCAGGCGCCGCCGGCAACTCCACCAACGTAAAAGCCTGTCCAGCTCAACACGGGCGCGGCTGGCGGCGGTGCCTTCAAAGGCATATCAGCCGCGGATGCTAAACTTGCGCTCACTAAGGCAAATGCCGCCGTCGCTGCAGCAAGCGTCCTCATGACTGCCCCTCTGTGGCGCCGGCGCGAATGCGCCCGAAGCGCTGTCGGACGCCATGCTTACATTAGCAAAGGCGCCAGGTTTCTGCCGTGCCTGAAATGGCACACTTAATTATATTTTTGCACTCGCAGCATGTTGCGCCGCCGATCCGAATTAGCCGCAGGTTCTGTTGGCAGAGCCTTGCCTGCGTCGAGGGCTCGAGACTGGTGCTCGAATAGGCACTGTGCCTCCCACTTGGCCTCGAACAAAGAAACGAATCGGTGTTAGATTTTGCTGCCGGGCTACAGGGTCGCAATTATGCGCGCCTACTTTTTGGCATCGGCAATTCTCTTATTTCTTGGATACGTTTGCTTTGCCATCGCGCAAGATCAGGCCTTTCGCGGGCCTGACTGCGTGCAATACCTTCATCCGGACTGTGTAACATCTGCCCGGAACAGTACCGCCGATCTCGTTGTCGATGACAGGCGGTATGGCGGCTATCCCACGCCTCCGGCCATAGACGATCCCAACGATCCCGATAGTCCGGATAATAACTAGGCTGGGCAGCAGGCGGCCGGCATCAATGGTGACGGCCTTGCCGGCTCCGTCACAGGCGTAACGGCAACCCCCGAACTCTTACCTCGCAGCCGAATCAACCTCGCAGGGCCTCCAGTGTCACCGGCCCCTCGAACAGCGTGCCGAGCGTCTGGAGCGCCTGCGCCGCGCGTGCGGCAGTCCAGCCGCCGTGCGCGACGCTGAGCAGGAACTTATCCTGGATGTCGGCGCGGGTCAGCGGCTCCTGCGCGCCGCCGCGCATGTACGGCTGGCGCTCCTCGACCACGGTGCCGTCGCGCAACGTGGCGCGGATGTGGCCGGTAAAATTCCTCGGATAAGGATTGTTGGGATCGATCCGGTAACGCACCTTTCCCGCCAACGCGAGCACCGCGGGATCGCGCACCGCAGCTTCGGAGAAATCGCTCAAGCCCACATTGCCGCGCACGAAGCCGGCGGCGATGCAGTATGGCGTCGAAAATTTCCCGGCGTAGCCGTTGGCCGGTTTCTGCTTGGCCGCGAGCGGCTCCCACAGCCGATGCACCGTGCCCTCGCCGACGTCGCACACCATCTCGACAATGTCGTCCGCCGTGATGCGTTTGGCGAGCCGCCGCGCGCAATCGATGTAGGGATGCGTCATGGTTCCGCACGGATACGGCTTGAACGCCAATGTCTCCGTCACCCAGCGTTCGCCGAAATCACCGGCAATGGCGTCGTAGTCGCCCTTGGTGGTGTTGGCGAAGCCATGAAAGAAACCGTGCACGCCCTCGAACACCGTGCGCGGACCGACAAAGCCGGCGCGGCCGAGCAGCGCCGCACGCAAGCCCGATTGCGCCGCCCAGCCGGCATGCAACCGTTTGGTCCAGGCGCCTTCGGCGAGATATTCGATGATGCCGCTCGCCATCGAGGCGGCGGTGCCGAACGCATCGACCAGTTGCCGCTCGTTGAGTTTGAACGCCGCGCCGACCCCGGCCGCCGCGCCCATGGCGCCGAACACCGCGGTCGGATGGAAGCCGGCCTTGTGCGTGAGCGTCGGCGCTACCGTAGATAGCCGGCACATGGTCTCGACGCCGACCGCGATGCCGCGCAGCGCGGCGCGGCCGTCGAGCTTATGCCGCTCACAAGCTGCGAGCACCGCCGGCACAATCACCGCACCGGCGTGGATCGGCCCGCCTTCAAAGGTGTCGTCGAAATCCTCACCGTGGATCGCCGTGCCGTTGACCAGCGCCGCCGCGGCAGCCGACAGCAGGCGGTCGTGGCCGATCGCGACGCACGGGCCGTCGTCATCGCAGGCTGCGAGCGCGGCCTTCACATAATCTTCGTTACGCGCGGTGACGGCGAGGCCGACGACATCGACCAGCAGGTCTTCGCACTTGGCGCGGACGGCTGCCGGCAGCCGTGAAATATCGAATGCGCAAATTTTCTGCGCCAGAATTTCAGCGATAGCGACTTTGGGGAGGGTGTTTGATGTCATGAGTACTTATTACGTTCGTTTCCCGGGCGCGGCGCAGCATGAAGCGAAACGGAATGATGCGCTGCAGACCCGGGATCGTCATCAACTCAGAGCAGATGATCGCCAAGCTTGTGAAGACCCCGGATCAGCGGCGCACCGCTTCGCGCTGCACCGCGTCCGGGGAACCGACGCCTTTTGCCTTTAATACCGGTTCGCGATCGGCAATTCTTCCGCCGGGAACAGCGTGATCACGCGGCAGCCCTTGTCGGTGACCACGACTTCTTCCTCGATGCGCGCGGCGGAGAAACCGTCCGTGGCGGGGCAATAAGTCTCCAGCGCGAACACCATGCCCTCCTTGATCTCGGTCGGATGATCGAGCGACACCACGCGCGAGATGATCGGCCGCTCGTGGATGGCGCAGCCGATGCCGTGGCCGAATTGCAGGCCAAACGCCGTCATCTCGTCGGGAAAACCGAAATCCTCCGCCTTCGGCCACACGCTGCAGACGCGGTCGGTCGAAACGCCGGGCCTGATCAAGTCGATGGCGAGATCGAGCCACTCGCGCGCTTTCTTGTAGGCGTCGTGCTGCACCGGGGTCGCCTTGCCGACATTGAAGGTGCGGTAGTAGCAGGTGCGATAGCCCATGAACGATTGCAGGATGTCGAAGAACGCCTGATCGCCGGGGCGGAGCATGCGGTCGGTGAAATTGTGCGGGTGCGGATTGCAGCGCTCGCCGGAAATGGCGTTGATCGCCTCGACGTCGTCGGAGCCATGGGTGTAGAGGAACTTGTTCACCTCGGCGACGATGTCGTTCTCGCGCACGCCGGGCTTGAGCTGCTCATGGATCAGGTGATAGGCGCCATCGACCATCGCCGCGGCGCGATTGAGCAGCGCGATCTCGTCGGACGACTTGATCTCGCGCGCTTCCAGCATGGTCTGCTGGCCGTCGGCGACTTTCAGCCCGGCCTTTTCCAGCGCGAACATCATCGGTGGCTCGATGATGTCGACGCCGACCGGCATCTTGTCGACGCCGGCTTCCTTGAGCAGCGACGCGATCTCCTTGGCGTGGCGCGCCATCAGGCCGAACGACGGATCGACGGTGCCGCGCAAGCCGATCAGGCCGGCCTTGCAGTTCTCTGGTTTCAGCCAGGGTGTATACAGTTTGTGGTGCACCGCCGCCGAGCCGAAGTCCCACAGGATCGGATCGTTGCTGGTGCGCGTGATCAGCGCCCAGCGGCACAGCTTGTCGCGTTCCCACTCGCCGATCTTGGTCGAGGTGCAGTAACGGATGTTGTTGACGTCGAACACCAGGAGTGAGCCGAGCTCGGACTTTTCCAGCGCCTGCTTGACCCGGCCGAGCCGGTAGCGATGCAGCCGCCGGTAATCGACGCGCTCCTCGAAATCGACGCCGGTGATGCCGAGCGCCGGCAGCGCGCGGCCCCAGTTGTAACGCGGGTTGACGTCCTCGGCGCGGATCGTTGTGGGTTCACGGGTCAGTTCGTCCATGGCCGGCTCCTTGGTATTGGCACGCACTTATACAGTGTTTCCCGGGCGCAGTGCAGCACGTAGCGTAGCGGAGTGATGCATTGCAGACCTGGGATCGTTATAGGCTCGGAGCAGCAGCGCCTCGCTTGCGAAGACCCCGGATCAGCGGTGCATCACTTCGTGACGCACCGCGTCCGGGGAACGATTTAGAGCAAAACCAATTGATCATAAAGGTCCTGCCAGTCAGGGTTCATTTGCTCGATAAGCTTGAATTTCCACGCTCGACGCCAGCGCTTCACTGCCCGTTCACGGTCCCGCGCCTCAAGTATGGAACCATGCTCTTCGAAATAAACCAGCTTGCTGACGCCATATTTGGTCGTGAACCCCGGCAGGATTTTCGATTTGTGCTCGAAGGTTCGTCTCGCGAGATCATTAGTCACGCCGACATACATCACGCCTTGCGGCTTGTTCGCGAGAATGTAGACGAAATAGCGCTTGGCCATGAGACCCCAATACGCTGTTTCCCGGGCGCAGTGCAGCACGTAGCGTAGCGGAGTGATGCGCTGCAGACCCGGGATCGTTATAGGCTCGGAGCAGCAGCGCCTCGCTTGCGAAGACCCCGGATCAGCGGTGCATCACTTCGTGACGCACCGCGTCCGGGGAACAATAAAACTTAAGCCGGGATCGGGATCTCGCCGGTGTCCTTCGGTATCTTGTAGCCCTTCTGCGTCGCCGGGCGCTTGGCGATCGAGACGTACCAGCGCTTCACGTTCGGGTATTTGTTCAGATCGACGGTCTGCCACTCGTAGCGCGACACCCACGGCCAGATCGCGATATCGGCGATCGAATACTCATCCGCAACGTATTCGTGATCGGCAAGGCGCCGGTCGAGCACGCCATACAGGCGATGCGCCTCTTTCAGATAACGCTCTTCGGCATACGGCGCCTTGCCCGGATTGTATTTGGTGAAGTGATGCACCTGCCCGAACATCGGGCCCGGGCCGCCCATCTGCCACATCAGCCACTCGATGGTGTGATAGCGCGCGTCGCCCGACTTCGGCAGCAGCTTGCCGCATTTGTCCGCGAGATAGATCAGGATCGCGCCGGACTCCATCAGGCTGAGCCCGTTGTCGCGATCGACAATCGCCGGGATGCGGTTGTTCGGGCTGATCTTGAGGAATTCCGGCTTGAACTGCTCGTCCTTGCCGATGTCCACCGCATGCACGGTGTACGGCAGGCCCATTTCCTCGAGCGCGATGGAAGCCTTGCGGCCGTTCGGCGTCGTCCAGGTATAGAGATCGATCACGGTGCGTTTCCTGTCCTGTTGTCGGTTTTAAGGGAAGAAAATTCTAAAAAGTATTCATCGCCGCCGCGTTGACATCACGCCGCAACCCTTGCAGGTGCGCGGCAACGCCATCGCGGATTTTCGGCCCATGGGTCGCCATCTCCGTGAATTCACTGGCCGAAATCAATTCGTGCAGGCCGGCCTTGAAACTCGGCCACGCGCTGGCGCGCGCCCACCACTCCTGCACCCGTGGCCGGTTTTCTGTCCAGAGGTCGAGCAGCCTCAGATAGTCGAGCCGGGCGGCAAACGGCATCAAATTGATGTCGGCAAGCGTCGGATCGGACCCGATGATCCAGGGGCCGCCGGTTTCGGCGAGCGTGTGCTCCAGATGGGCAAAGGCGCGCTCGTAGGCCGCGATGGCGTGCACCACGAACGGCGAATCCACGCCATGTTCGTAGGTGGATTTGAAGCGGTCGGTGCGGCGCGGATCGCCGATATTGCGGAAACGTTTTTCGCGAATCTCCGCCGGCATGGTCTTCATCCGCTCGCGGAACATCGCGGAAAAGCTGATCTCGGTGACGCCGTCGAACAGGCCCTCGTCGACCATTTTGCTCCACAGCCGCATCCGGCTCTGCTGCCACGGATCGGCGGGAATGAGCTTCGGCAGATGCGGAAACGTCTGGTCGATATATTCGCAGATCAGCGTCGACTCGATCACCGGCTTGCCGTCATGAACCAGCGTCGGCACCACGCCTTTCGGATTGAGCAGGAGATATTTCGGATCGTATTGCTCGGCCTTGAACAGATCGATCCTGACGGCCTCCCATTCCAGTCCCTTCGCCCGCAGCGTGATCCGCACCTTCTGGCAGCAGACCGAATTGCCGAAGTCGTAGAGGATGAGGCTCATGTGAGACTCTCTTTCGGATTCACGCCACCTTCCGGCCCCACAGCCGCGTCGAGGCGATATCGGCGCCGTCGCGGATTGCTTTCAGCTTGAGCCAGACCACCGGCTCGATCACCCATTCACGCCGGGTGAAGGTGCCGAAGCCGCAATCGGTCGAGGCGATGACGCGTTCGCGGTCACCGATGGTCGCGACCGCTTCCTCGATGCGCCGCGCCACCACTTCGGGATGCTCGACGAAATTCGAGGTGGTCTCGACCACGCCGGGGATCAGGATCATGTCTTTCGGAAACGGCACGCGCTTGAGCGCGGAATATTCATGGGCGTGGCGCGGATTGGAGAACTCGATCGACAGCGCGCCGACCTTGGCCTGATAGAGCGCCGGCAGGATCTTCTCCAGCGCGATGTCATGAATGTGCGGGCCTTCCCAGTTGCCGTAACAGATGTGCAGCCGCACCCGATCGCGCGGAATGCCCTCGATGCCCTTGTTGATGGCGGCGACATGGCGCTCGCAGCGTTTGACGAAATCGGCGTCGGAGAGATCGCGGTACATCATGGTGCGATCCATGGCGAGATCGGGCGCATCGATCTGCAGGACCAGCCCGGCTTTGTGCACCGCCTGGTATTCCTTACTCATCTCGCGCGCGATCGCATCGAGATAATCGTCGTGCGACGCGTAGTGTGCGTTGAGCATCGTGGTCGAAATGATGCCGGGTGACGCCGCGGTCATGAACCGCTCCGAAAACGCGTGCAGCTCGTCGGCGATCTTGTTGAAGCCCGTGGTCTCGTCGGCGATCGGCTTGAGATCGCGGTATTTGATCTCGGCTTGCGCTTCCGGCGCGCCCTGCTGGCTTTTCGGCGGATTGGGAAAACGCCGCATCAGATAGCTGATCAGCTCGGGGAATTCCTCGAACTCGCGGCCGCGGCGGCGCTTCGACACGCCGGCAAAGCCAGACATGCGCTGCGGCACGTAGGTCTGAAAGCCGATGCGGCGCTGCTCACCGTCGTTGCCGACGTCGATGCCGGCTTCCATCTGTTTGCTGACGACGTGGCGAACCGCCTTGTCCATCTCTTCGACGAGCGCCTTCCGGATTGAGGCTCTTGCCTTCTTCTTGCTCGACCAGAAGCTCGCTCAGCTTCTCGTTGCGCGGCAGGCTACCGACATGGGTGGTGAGGATACGGTCCCGGCTGGTGATCATGTTTTTTGCTCCGGCATGCGCAACTAAAGGCGCCCTGTCATAGCGCAAAACCAGCAGTCCGCCATCCACCATTGCCGCCGAATTTTCATGTCGGCATAATGCCTTGTGTGGGCGTTGAGATGGGCAACATCCCAGCCCGTGCCTCAGGGGGAAATGCCGCGATGAATGCGTCCAACGACGCCGTGCCGCGCGACTACAACTTCGCCGCCGATATTCTCAAGCGCAATCTCGACGCCGGGCGTGGCGACAAGGCCGCCTATATCGACCACCGCGGCAGTACAACGTATGCAGCGCTGGCTGCGCGGGTCGAGCGGTTCGGCAACGTGTTGCGCGCGCTCGATATCCGCCGCGAAGAGCGAATCCTGATCTGCCTGCTCGACACCGTCGACTGGCCGACGGCATTTCTCGGCGCGATCAAGGCCGGGGTCGTCGCTGTGCCGGTCAACACGCTGCTGACCGAAGACGACTACCGTTTCATGCTCGAGGATTCCCGCGCGCGGCTGCTGGTGGTGTCCGAGGAATTGCTGCCGAAATTCGCCAAGGCGATCGAGAGCAGCAAGAACCTCGTCCACATCATCGTCTCCGGCGATGACGCTAAAGGGCATCAACGTTTCGACGAATTGCTCGAAGCGGCAAAGACCGACGCCTACACCGCGCCGACCACGCGCGACGACATGGGCTTCTGGCTTTACACGTCCGGCTCGACGGGACGGCCGAAGGGCGCGGTCCACACCCACGCCGACCTGAAACTCACCGACGAGCTTTATGCGGCGCCGATCCTCGGCATCACCGAAAAGGATATTTGCTTCTCGGTGGCAAAACTGTTCTTCGCCTACGGCCTCGGCAATGCGCTGACCTTCCCAATGTCGGTTGGCGCGACCACGGTGCTGCTGGCGGCGCGGCCGACGCCGGAAGCGGTCACGGAGATTCTGAAAAAGCACGACGTCACCGTGTTCTTTGCGGTGCCGACATTCTATGCCGGCTTCCTCGCCAACCCCGCCGCGCCTGCACGCGCCGAAGTGGTAATGCGCCGCTGCGTTTCGGCCGGCGAAGCGCTGCCGCCCGATGTCGGGCGTCGCTGGAGCGAGCGTTATGGCGTCGATATCCTCGACGGCATCGGCTCGACCGAAATGCTGCACATCTTCCTCACCAACCGGCCGGGCGATGTGAAATACGGCACCAGCGGCAAGCGGCTCGCCGGTTACGACCTGCGGCTGGTCGATGACGACGGCGCCATCGTCGCCAAGCTCGGCGAGATGGGCGAGTTGCAGGTGCGCGGGCCGACCAGCGCGATGATGTACTGGAACAACCGCGAGCAGTCGCGCTCGACTTTCCTCGGCGAATGGACGCGTTCGGGGGACAAATATGTCGAGGACGACGACGGCTACTTTGTCTACTGCGGCCGGCGCGACGACATGCTGAAAGTCTCCGGCATGTATGTCTCGCCGTTCGAGGTCGAGGGGGTGCTGCAAAGCCATCCCGACGTGCTCGAGGCCGCCGTGGTCGGCTGGCCGGACACCGACAAGCTGATCAAGCCGAAGGCCTTCGTGGTGCTGAAATCGCAAAGCGGCGCCGACGACGCGCTGGCGCGCAAGCTGCAGGACCACTGCAAGGCGAAACTCGCTGCCTACAAATACCCGCGCTGGCTGGAATTCCGCACCGATTTGCCGAAGACCGCGACCGGCAAGATCCAGCGCTTCAAGCTGCGGGCGGAGGCGGACGGGAAGTGATCCGCTTCTGCCCGCGGGCGCGGCGCGCGCAACGGTGGGCCGGGGTCTTAGCGTACTCAGCGCCTTATTGCTGAAATTGAAATGATCGAACTAGGCCGTGCACTCATAAATCCGGCTCAATGTCCACTTCACCCCGAAAGCGACCGAATTGCCACGCTGCCGCGGATAGTGCTGTCGGAGATTAAGACGGCCTCTGTTTGACCAAGCCATGCTAGCCTTAGTCGAACTCGCCGGTCCGGAGTTTGCGCCATGCAACAGGACATCCGCTTCTGCAAGGCTGCTGACGGCGTGGGGCTGGCCTATGCAACGAGTGGTAACGGACCGCCGCTGGTCATGGCGGCGACTTGGCTTACGCACCTTGAGCACCAGTGGCGTAGCCTCGCTTGGCGGCCGTGGCTCGACGCATTCCGCGAGTTCAGGGTTCTGCGGCATGACTCGCGCGGATGTGGGCTGTCGGACCGCGATAACGACCGACTGTCGTTCGACAATTGGGTAAGCGACCTCGCCCGTGTAGTCGATGCTGCGGGATTGGAGCGCTTTCCGGTCGTCGCCACGTGTTGGGGTGGGCCGGTCGCTATTGAATATGCAGCACGCTATCCAGAGCGGGTCAGCCATCTCGTCCTTTACGGCACGTATGCGCGCGGACGATTTCGCGTTGGGCGGCAGGACGTGAGCGAGAAGGCGAGGTTGATGCTGGAGCTGACGCGCTTGGGCTGGGGTCAGGAAAACCATGCCTTTATGCAAGTTTGGGCATCAACGTTTCAGCCCGGCGGCTCCCTCGACTACTTGCGCTCCTGGGCCGAACAGATGCAACTCGCAACTTCGGCCGAGACGGCTGTTCGCCTCCTCGATATCGGGTGGAACGTCGACGTGAGCAGAAGCCGCCCGCAAACTGCAATGCCCGGTACTTGTGATTCATCCGGAACGCGATAGCGCGGTGCCGCTCGCTGAAGGCCGCTTGTTGGCAAGCCTTATTCCGGATTGCCGTTTTGTTCAACTCGATAGTCAGAATCACATGCCTTTACTTGATGAGCCCGCGTGGCCGATGTTAATCTCTGAAATTCGCGGCTTTCTGGCGGCACGCGACCGCTCGATGCCGACGCAGAAGGAGTTGCCCCTCGAAAGCCTCACGCCGCGCGAGCGTGCCATCCTCGAAGGGATTGCAAGCGGGCTGGACAACGCTGACATTGCGCGTGCGCTTGGACTATCTGAAAAGACTGTCCGCAATCACATCACGCGCGTATTCGACAAGCTTCAGGTGCAGCATCGATATGAGGCCATCGTGCGCGCACGCGATGCCGGGCTCGGCACCGGCACGGCTGCGCGCTGAAGCAGGACCGTTGTCCCGGTTCGCAGCTTGAAAAGCCTTCAACTTCAGGACCTTCGCCTCACGACAGGCGGACCCCGATGCCTCACGGTGACATCGAGAGGGCGTTCTACGCCCTCATCAACGAGAGGAGCGGGCAATGCCCAAATTCATGATTGAACGCGAACTTGCGGGGGCGGGTAAGCTGCCAAAGAGTGAACTGCAGGCGATCTCACAGAAATCGTGCGGTGTGCTGCAAAGCATGGGACCGCAGATCCAATGGCTCCAAAGCTTTGTCACCGACAACAAGATCTACTGTGTCTACATCGCACCGGATGAGGCGGCGGTGCGTGCGCATGCCCAGAAGGGCGGATTCCCGGCGAACAGCGTGGAGCGCGTGCGGTCGATTATCGACCCAACCACGGCCGAAGCTGCCGTGTAGTATTTCTACCAACGTATTTTGCCTCACAAGTCGCCATCTTCGGATTGCGAGGCAATTGTCAACTCCGTTCAGAATGTCCGCTATGGGTCACTTTCGACCGATTTGGCCGGGTATTGCCTGTCCGCTTCGGTTCGAAAGCGACTGCTTGGCCAGTCGTTGGACACCTGACCTCGTTATGGGTACAGGCCTAATCCAGCGGCTCGACCTTCACGATCGAGGCGCCGTGGTTGCTGCCGATCCACAACGTCGCAGGATTTTTCGAGTCGTCGACAAACACGCGGCGGATATTGGTCGGCCGCGGCAGCTGATACTCGGTGTATTGCCCGGTCTTGATGTCGAGCCGCGCCACGCGGTCGGTGTTCATCGAACCGGTCCAGGCATTGCCGTTCTTGTCCTCCACCGCGTCATACGGCGATGACCACGGCGACGGCACTTTCCATTCCGCGATCTTGCCGGTCTCCGGATCGAGCATGCCGATGGCATCGCCGAAATATTCGGCGAACCAGAGCCGGCCCTGATCGTCGACACGGCCGCGGCGCGGATGCGAGTTCGACGTCGGCGTCAGGAATACCGTCGGCTCTTTGGTCTTGGCGTCGAGCCGCACGATGTTGCCGGCGGAGAAATCGAGTAGATAAAGATTGTTCTCCGCATCCGAATGGATGCCGTAGGTGCCGATGCGCTTGCCGGTGCGCGGATCCTTCGGCACGCCGACGTCCTCGATTTTGTCGGATGCGAGATCGAGCCGGTAGATGTGACCGCCGGCGGAGTTCTTGATCCAGAC
Organism: uncultured Alphaproteobacteria bacterium; assembly: GCA_963739945.1. GTDB lineage: Bacteria > Pseudomonadota > Alphaproteobacteria > Rhizobiales > Xanthobacteraceae > BOG-931. The sequence continues at coordinate 45,317 of CAVUCN010000017.1, forward strand.
CTTGCTGTCGGCCGGCGTGCCTTCGACCGCAAGATGGCCGAGCTGTCCGGCGTCGCTGTCCCATTCCTTCGGCGTCGACCACATCTGGAACTTGCCGGTCTTGCGATCGAGCTTGCCGATCGCACTCTGATACATCACGCCGATCCAGGGATTGTCGTCCTTGTCGATTTCCAGATCGAGCGTGCCGAGCGAATAGCCGGGCTTGGTGACGGGAATCGGAAATTGCGTGACCTGCCCGGTCTTCGGGTCCATCTCGCCGATGAACATCTGGCCGAAGTCCGAGTACCAGACGTTGCCTTCGTGATCGAGCACGACATCGTGCGGCTCGATCAGCCGGTTCGGCATGTCGTATTCGGTGATGATGACGTGGGTGGACTTGCCGGTGAGCCGCGGCAATGTTTGCAGCGGCCAGCTCCAGGTGTCCTGCTGACTGAGATTGAGACCGGCGAGCCATTCCGCCGCCTTCGGCGCGTCCTCCGCGGGGATCAGCCGGCGCACCGCGTCACCGACCAGGCGCTGCGGCTTGAGCGGCGTCGAGCCTGGGTAATAACCGGCCATGCGCAGGAACACCTGCTGGAACTCGTCGGCACTGTGGGTCGAGCGCACAATGCGTTCGAGCGTGTGGCAACTGTTGCAGTCGAGCACCAGGCGCTTCTGATCGTCGGTGCCGGGCATGCTCATCAGCCACTCGGCATTGGTCATTTGCGCGGTGAGATTTTTGGTCGGCGCGAGCTTGACCTCGATCTTGTCTTCCTGATCCGTGGCGACGGTCGCGTCCTTCGGGCCGTCGAGGTCGTAACCTGAGGCGCGAATGCTGATCGCGTAATGACCGGGATCGAGCCGCGATGCGGGAAACTGGAAATGCCCTTTGTCGTCGCTGATCACCGAGACGGTGATGGTCGAGCCGTCTTTCCTGGCGCTGACGACGACGCCCTCCATCGCGCCTTCCTTGGCGGAACTGACGCTGCCTGAAAGTGCGGCAGCGTTCTGGGCCGAGTTCTGGGCAAAGACCGATGGTGTCAGAATGGTCAGGCTGGCGGCCGAAGCGAGCAATAATACCGTGAGGCGCATGGGTGGCTCCCTGATCCGGCGTTGGGCGTTCTCCGACGCCTTGCGTTAATATTTGCCGGGTATTAGTACGGCCATTCTACCGCCGCGGTAGCTCAGCCGGTAGAGCACCGCATTCGTAATGCGGGGGTCGGAGGTTCGAATCCTTCCGCGGCACCAGTCTTCGCTCGCGAAGCGAATGAAGACTGCCACGCCGAAGCCCAAAGGGCGAAGGCGGGCATGAGCCCCGCGAGCTACGACTGGCACGCCATCTTCGCTCGCGAAGCGAATGAAGACTGTCACGCCGAAGCCCAAAGGGCGAAGGCGGGCATGAGCCCCGCGAGCTACGACTGGCACGCCATCTTCGCTCGCGAAGCGAGTAAAGACTGCCACGCCGAAGCCCCTAAAGCACGTTCACGTGCGTCTCCGACGCGCCACGGGGCGAAGGCGGGCAACCGGCGCGAGCTACGACTGGCAAGCCACCCCTTATACGTCGCCGCGGCGCAGCCAAGATACTACAGGGATTGCGATCACCCTCTCACTATTGCGAGACGCTTTTAAGCGCCATCTCTAGATCCGCAAACAATCGGCCCCGGCGGTCTTTGTCGGCACAGGCGAGCGCTTTGCCGATCTTCCACTGCAAACCACTGCTTGCCACGGAACGTCCATTCTTTTGCGCATAGCTCAAATGAACGGCCGGGTTCGTGCTGACCACGCCCGCGTCGCCATCGAAGCACGACGGGTTCGGGACTGCCTGGGCGACGAGAACGGACATTTTTGCGAACAGGTCATAAGCCTGAGCGTCGGTCAGCGACTGACATGCGAAAAAACGCGAGACCATCTCGTTGACGTCTGTCCGGATCGAATCCACTGAGTGGCTGTCAGACCATCGAACAATGGAATCATAGTCCGTGAACGCCAGGTACGCGAGGCACGCGCGCGATGGTGGCTCCGCCGTCGGCACCGCAGGCGCAGATGAAGTCACAGGATTACGTATTTCCAATTGCGTTGGGGATCTATTGGAAACGGCCACTGCAGTTGATGACGGCTGCTGCAATGATGTGACGGCTTCATAGGCGATGCCGGCGGCAATGAGGATGGCAACACCTGAAATTACGACCCAACGCAAGCCCGACCGTTGCTTCGGGACCGATAGGCCGGCGTCGGGCGCCGCCCCGGACATGTCCATTTTGACGAAGGACGAAGCTGCTGCACTGCGCGCCAATCCCGGACCGGCGTTCTCCCGGCCATCCGATCGATGATCGTCGATGGCACCGGCAATGAGTTCGACCAATCGCGCGACAGAGGTTTCCCAATCGTCGAACAGGTCGATCCACTGCCGGGTCGCAAACTCGTAGGCGAAGGCCTCGTTGGGAGCGACGTCTTCAATGCGAACTGGAATCACGAGCAGGTTGTTTTGGCTGGCGAGCGCCAGTTCTTTCTTGATCTCGTTGGAGTTGTTGGCGTTGGCGGTGAACACCAAGACCATGATTTTTGCGGCGCGGATCGACCTGACAATCTGTTCTTGAAAATTTTGGCCCGGTTTCACATCACGCGACGAAATCCAGCACGTGAGACCGCGATTCTCCAGCGCCGTACAGATGATCCGGGCGACCTTTTGGTCCTTCGACGAGTAGGTGATGAAAATGTCGGGATCCGCGATCACCCCAAATGACCGTTCCGCTGGATTCGCAGGGAGCCCGCGCACCAGCCTCTAGGACTATAACCTATCCATGACGAGCATGGCAGCAGCTCTCCGAATGATCGAGAGCCGAAGACCTGTCAGCACTAGAATACTTGGTGTTCTAACTTTCTAGGCCGCCACGCGCCATTCGGCAAAAGCGCAGCCGACATAGACTTCTTCCAGCGGGGCGTAGCCGATCAGTTCGAAGCCTTTGTTTCCGGCCGCAGCGTGGGCCACCACCCAGTTGCGCACCTCGTGGCCGCCGTTGCCGGTGTGGCGCACTTCTTCTTCAAGGGTGGACGCAAGCGCCGCGGGATCGCCGCGCTCGAACAGCGAGATACAGGTGCGGTCGAATTTCTCGTCGATCTGGCCCATCTTGGGTTCGCCAATGAAATGGCTCAGGCCGCCAGTGGCCAGCACCGCGACGCGCAGGTTTTCCGGATAGCTCGCGATGGCGTCTTTCAGCAGCGAGCCGAAGGCGAGACAACGTCGCATCGTCGGCATCGGATCGTCCACTTCGTTGACGACAATCGGCACGATCGGCGGGATCGGATCGAGGCCCATGCGCCACAACGGCAGGCAGAAGCCGTGATCCAGCGTCAGCCGGTGCGACATCGACGGATCGAACTCGCGCTCGATCGCGGTATTCATGATGTGCTGACCGAAACCCGGATGCCCGGCCAGCGTCGGATGATGAAAGACCTTTTTCAGGAACGGCTCCGGCGGACCGTCATGCTCCGCACCGACACCGATGCAGAACGCCGGAAAGTTATTGAGGAAGAAATTCACCCAATGATCCGGCGACACGATCACCAGCACGTCGGGCCGTGCCTCCACGAGCCGTTTGCCGACCTGGCCGAAGCCCTGCTCGACCGAAGCGCGCGTCGGCGGCGTGAGACTGTCCCATTCGCGCGCGATCATCGGGCCGTGACTGGCCGCGAACACACCGACTAGTTTAGCCATGGTGTGAAACTCCCTCTTTGCCCTTTTGCTCCGACTGAGCGTTCGGAATTTCATTAAGCCGGCGGATGAATTCGGCGTCCTTCATTCCGGTGATCGCGTAGTAGAAGCGCAACAGATAGGCGTTGACGTGCGGCGCGATCGTCTCGATGTCATCGGCCAGCAATGCCTGCCGCAGATCGGCGCTCATCGGATAGCGCGCCAGCACCGCGTCGCGATCCTTCTTGTATTCGGCCGCCAGCGCCGGCTGCTGAATGTCGTAGAACAGCTTGTTGAGCCAATAATCTCTCATGGTGCCGCCTGCCTGCTGTATCGAGCCGTATCAGTATTGCCCTTTGGGATCGAGACCAAGGGCATGCTGGCCGTACATCGTACTCACCGCGTCCCAGTTCATGCTGACATGCACCGCCGCGGCGTGGGCATCGCGCCACGCCCTCTGGATCGGCTTTGAGGTGAAGATGCCCTGCCCGCCGGAGGCCTCGAACATCGCATCGACCGCGCGGAGCAGCAAACGCACGCTGAACGCCTGCGCCAGCCGGTTGCGCAGCCGCATGTCCGTATTCGCCTGATCGCCAGCGGCCGCGGCCGTCATCGCCCTGTCGAGCGCATCGAGGATCGTCAGCCGCGCCGCCTCGATCGAACCGGTTGCCTCGGCAACGCGGCTCTGAATGGTGGCGAACTCCGCCATGCGATTGTTGCCGCCGGTGACCGCGCCGCGCGTGGTGCGCACCTTCGCCATATCGATGAAATCCGCCAGTGCGCCTTCCGCCATGCCGAGTACCGGCGCGACGAGTGTGAACGGCAGCGCCGACATCATGGCGTGCCGGTACAGCGGATTATCGTGCACCTTTGCGCCGGGCGCCGTGCCCGCGCAGAGGTCGGTGACTGCCACGACCCGATGCGCCGGAACGAAGGCATTATCCGTCACCGCGTTTTTGCTCCCGGTGCCGGCAAGGCCCATCGTGAACCAGGTGTCGTCGATGCGAATGTCGGAGATCGGCAGCAAAAAGAATGCGGGTGTCGGCGGCGCACCCTCGCCGCGCGGCGGGATCATGCCGCCAAGCACCAGCCACTGCGCGTGATCGCAGCCGCTGGTGAAACTCCAGTTGCCGGTGAGCCGATAACCGCCGTCGGCCGGCACGACCTTGCCGACCGGCGGATAGGAGCCGAACAGCAGCGCATCCGGATCGGACCAGAACTCGTCCTGCGCCTGCTTCGGAAACATCGCAGCCAGCCACTGATGGACGATGCCGAGACTGAACACCCAGCCGGTCGAGCCGCACGCTGCGCCGATCGGCGCGGCGACGCGGATCAAGGCATCGAAGCCGTATTCGTAACCGCCGTAGACCGCCGGCGTCATGATCCGGAACAGGCCGGCTTCGCGCAGCCGGGCCATTGCCTCGGTGGAAACCTGCCGGTTGTTTTCGGTTCGCTCGGCTTGGTCGCGGACGAAAGGCGCGATCTCGGTCGCGCGCGCCACCAGATCGGCGACCGATGGACGAGGCGCACTGGTTCTGATGCTGACCACGGCCATAGCGTTTCCTCCGATTTTATAAGGCCCAGCCTACCGGAAGACTGGGATCACGCGAAGATGGCAAAGTCGTACTAGCGATACCGTTTCGGTATCGCTAGTCTGGACCGATGAAACTGAGCCAGCTCGGCTACGTCGCCGCCATCGCCGAACAGGGCAGCCTGCGCGCCGCGGCGCGCCATCTCGGCGTCGCTCAACCAGCCTTTTCGCGCAGCATCGCCGAGCTGGAGCGCGAACTCGGCGCCCCGCTATTCGAACGGCACGCCCGCGGCATGATCGCAACATCCCTCGGTGAAGCCTTCGTGCAGCGCGCCACTGCCATCCTCAACGATGTCCGCCGCGCCAAGGACGAGTTCGAGCAACTGAAAGGTAATGTCACTGGCGAAGTCACGATCGGGCTTTCGATCGCGGCACACCTCCGCCTGCTGCCCGGATCGCTGCGGCCATTCCGTGACCGTCATCCGAAAATTCGTCTGCACGTCATCGAAGGCTTTTATCCGACGCTGGCGCCGGGACTGCAGGACGGCAGCGTCGACTTCTACATCGGTCCAGATCCAGGCTTGCGGTTTCCAGCGGCCCTGAAAAGAGAAACACTGCTGTCGAGCAAACGCGCTGTGCTGTGCCGTATGAAGCATCCGCTCGCCGGCGCGACATCGCTGAAGGAATTACGCGAGGCGGAATGGATCACCACCTCGATCACACCGAAGGCAGAGAATGAAATCGGCGACGTATTCAAACGCTACCGCCTGCCTGAGCCGAAACTGGTGCTGCAAAGCCAGTCAGCATTGACGCTGCTGACCTGCCTGACCAATTCCGACCTCCTGGCGATGGCGCCGCCGCAATGGGTCAACTCGCCGATCGCCAATCAATTGTTGCGCACCATTGCGGTCAAGGAAGAGCTTTCCGCAGTCTCAATTATCGTCGTGACCCGCCGCGACGTGCCGCTGGCGCCTGCCGCCAATTATCTCCTGGACATTATGAAAAGGACCGCAGGTCACCTCACGCAACCGGCTGCTGGCCGTGCGCCCCAGCGCAAATAGCTGCTCTCGCAAAGCCCGCTTCCGCCACATGCCTGCAACCCAGAGAGCTAGGTGAAAGCAGAGAAGCCTTGCTATCATTGCGCAACACGCAAACGCTACGGAAGCAAAACTCGGGGAGAGAAACTTGCCAGTGATGTCCGGAAAACGCGCCTTCCTCGATCTCCTGAAGCAGGAAGGCGTCAAGGTCATGTTCGGTAATCCCGGCACCACCGAATTGCCGCTGATGGATGCCTTCGCCGTCGAGCACGACATCAAATACATCCTCGGGCTCCAGGAAGCCGCACTGATGGCCATGGCCGACGGCTATGCACAGGCTTCCGGCAGTCTTGCCGTGCTCAACCTTCACGTCGCGCCCGGTCTCGGCAACGCCATGGGCATGCTCTACGACGCGATGAAGGCCAATTCGCCGATACTCATCACGGCCGGCCAGCAGGATCTCGAATACATCGTCGCCGAGCCGGTGCTGACCGCCGATCTGGCGACCCTGGCGCGGCCGTTCTGCAAGTGGTCGGCCGAAGTCCATCGTGGTGAGGATTTGCCGACCTACGTGCATCGTGCAGTGAAAACCGCGCTGGCGCCGCCAACCGGCCCGGTGTTCCTGTCGCTGCCCGGCGACATTCTGAAAAATGACGCCGACATCAATCTGCTCGAACCGACGCGCGTTGCGCCGCGGATTCGCGGTGACGCCGACGCTGTGGCCGCCGCCGCCGAGATGCTGGCCAAGGCCGAACGGCCGGTCATCATCGCCGGCGATGCGGTGGCGCAGAGCCGCGCGCATAAGGAGCTTGTCGCGCTCGCCGAGGCCATCGCAGCGCCGGTCTATGTCGAGTTCATTCCGAGCACGGCGTCGTTCCCGGCGTCGCACCCGCTCTATCGCGGCATGATGACCCGTACGCAGGCCGGCGTGCGCGAAGTGCTCGACAAACACGACCTGGTGCTTTCCGTCGGCGGCGACCTGTTCACCTGGTCGCTGCCGTCACCGATCGATCCCTGGCCCGCCGGTTTGCCGCTAATCCATCTCGACACCGATCCGTGGCAGATCGGCAAGAACTATCCGGCCAAGGTTGCGATCCTCGGCGATCCGAAGGCAGCGCTGCCTGACATCACCGCCGCAATCTGCACGCGCATGTCGGCGGCGGCAAAAAGCGCAGCAAGCGCGCGGCTGAAGTCGGCGACCGAAACCATCAAGAAAGATCTGGAAGCATTCCGCGCCAAGGCACGCGCCATGGCCGGCAAGACGCCGGTGCAGCCGCTGGCGCTGCTCGAAGCGATCGGCGCGATGCTGCCGAAAGACGCCGTGGTGATCGAAGAAATCCTGTCATCCGCACCGGGCATCCGGCAGCTCATCAACAGCAACGACGAGCAAAGCTTCTTCGGCCTGCGCGGCGGCGGCATCGGCTGGGGACTGCCGGCGGCGATCGGCGCCAAGGTCGCGTTGCCGGATCGTCCCGTAGTCGCACTCATCGGCGACGGCAGCGCCATGTACACGGTGCAGGCATTGTGGACCGCGGCGCACTACAAGCTGCCGGTGATCTGGGTGATCTTCAACAACACCAGCTACCGCATTCTCAAGCAGCGGCTGGTCATGCTGCGCGGCCTTGCCGAGCAGGCCGACAATTTCGTCGGCATGGAACTGACCGATCCGGCAATCGATTTTATTGGTCTTGCCCGTTCGCTCGGCATCGACGGCGCGCGTGCCGGCACCGTGAAGGACGCCACCGACCTGATCGGCAAAGCACTCAAGGACGGCAAGCCGATGTTGATCGAAGTCGATATGGAGCGCGGTTACAAGCCGATGTAGATTGCCAGTTGCCCGGGAGCAGGGGATTTTAATGCGGGGGCGCTCCAAGGCTGCTCGTAAAATGCCTGATCGCAAAAAGCCTGGTCGTAAAAAAGCCAAATCGCAGCGCCGCGGGAAGGCCGCGACGGCGCGTCCACGTCGCCGGGTGGTTTCCCGTTCCAAATCGTCGGTTGCGAAGCGCGAGCCTGCCACCGCCGGGGTCAAGCGAGAGCTCGCCGAGGTTACCGAGCAGCAGCGGGCGACCGAAGAAGTTCTTCACGTCATCAGCAGTTCGTCGGGCGATCTTCAGCAGATTTTCGCGACCATTCTGGCGAATGCCGTCCGGGTGTCCCGCGCCGACAACGGCGCGATCAACCGGTGGGACAGCGAGGCGCTGCATCTGGTCGCAACGCACAACATGCCTCCGGCCTTCACCGAGATACGGCGGCGCTCGCCGTACCGCCCCAATCAGCATTCAGCCAGCGGGCGCATGCTGGCCAGCAAGGGGCCCGTCCACATCGCCGATCTGGCCGCCGACCGGTCCTATGCCGAACGTAACCCGCCGACCGTAGCCGCTGTCGAACTCGGCGGCGTCCGCACCACGCTGGCTATTCCGATGATGAAGGATGGTCAGTTCATCGGCTCGTTCACCGTCGGGCGCACAAAAGTGCAGCCCTTCACCGAACGGCAAATCGAGGTCGTCACCAGCTTTGCCAATCAGGCGGTGATTGCCGTGGAGAATGCGCGGCTGTTCCACGAATTGCGCGAGGCTCTGCAACAGCAGACAGCGACCGCGAAGGTGCTGCAGGTCATCAGCAACTCTCCCGGCATTCTCGAACCGGCGTTCGACACGGTGCTTGAGAACGCCATGCAGCTCTGTGACGCCGAGTTCGGCAATATCTACACGTGGGATGGCGAAGCGCTGCACCTCGCTGCCTGGCACAACACGCCGCCGGCCTTCGCCGCGTACCGCACGCGCGGCCCGTTCCGTCCGAGCGAGACGAGTCTGATCGGCCGCATGGTGCGGACGAAATCGGTGATGCACGTGCCGGACGCGACGGACAATCCGGATTACACCGAACGGCGCGATCCTTCGCTGGTTGCTGCAATCGAGCTTGGCGGGGTGCGGACCTACCTCGGCGTGCCGATGATGAAGGAAAACGAGGTGATTGGCGCCATCACCATCTTCCGGCAGGAGGTCCGTCCGTTTACCGACAAACAGATTGCGATGCTGACCGGCTTCGCCGATCAGGCGGCCATCGCGCTGGAGAAAGGGCGCCTCATTCACGAGCTGCGGGAATCGCTACGCCAGCAAACCGCCGCCAGCGACATCCTCAAGATCATCAGCCGATCGACATTCGATCTGCAGGCGGTGCTCGACACCCTGGTCGAGCTGGTCTCGGGACTGTGCGACGCCGACCTCGCCGCCATGCACCGGGTAGAAGCGGGTAGGAATCGCGCCATCGCAATTTACGGCGGTCCCGCCAGCCACCGCGAAGCCGCCAACGACGTTCCGTTGCAGCCGGGGCGCGGCAGCGTCATCGGACGGACGATGGCTGAGCGGAAATCCGTACAGATTGCCGATGTGCTGGCCGATCCTGACTACGAGCTTCAGGGAGCTCAGCAACGGCTCGGTTATCGCACCGTGCTCGGTGTCCCGCTGTTGCGTGAGGGCGAGCCGATCGGCATCATTGTTTTGATGCGAACCACCGTCCGGCCTTTCACGGACAAGCAGGTCGAGCTGGTGCAAAGCTTCGCCAGCCAGGCGATTATAGCCATGGAGAACACCCGACTGTTCAACGAACTGCGGGCGCGCACCGACGATCTCGACCGCTCGATCGGGGAATTGCAGCGCGAGCGCAACAACAAGCTGATGAATCTGGAAGCGATGGTGGCGTCGATCTCGCACGAAGTGCGCCAGCCGCTCGCCAGCATCGCCTCCAACGGCGGTGCGGCGCTGCGGTTTCTCAAGCACGAGCCGCCGAATCTCGATGAGGCGCGCTCGGCCTTGAACAGCATGGTTCAGGGCAGCCATCGCGCCAGCAAGGTCTTCGACAACATTCGCGCGCTGTTCGGCAAAGCCGATCAGGGCCACGAACCGATCAAGCTGAATAGCCTAGCGCTGGGCGTGCTGCACACACTGCGCGACGACCTGAAGGATCGCGGCGTCACGACGCAAACGTCGCTGCGGTCCGAATTGCCGCCGATCACCGGCCATGAAGGCCAATTGCAGGAAGTGCTGATCAATCTCGTTCGCAACGCCATCGAGGCGATGGACGGCGTCGATGAAGGCCAACGTGTGCTGCATGTCCGGGCCGAACGACACGGCGACGGTGCCGTGGCGTTGTATGTCGAAGATTCTGGAACTGGAATTGACCCGAAGCAACTGGATAATATTTTTGACGCCTTCATTACGACGAAGGCGAGCGGAATGGGTTTGGGTCTGGCGATCTGCCGGATGATCATCGAGCGTCACGCCGGACAACTTTCGGTCTCGCCCGCTCAGCCGCGCGGGTCGATATTCCGCGTTCTGTTGCCTGCCGGACAGATCACCGACGACGAGAGGAAGGCCCGTGAACCGGCCCAGCATTGAACCCACCGTCTTTGTCATCGACGATGACGCCGAACTTCGCGAGGCGTTGTCGCGGCTGTTCCTGTCGGTCGGATTGAAGGCCAAGGCGTTCGCTTCGACGACCGAATTCCTGCAATTCAAGATGCCGGACGGGCCGTGCTGCTTGGTGCTCGACGTCAGGCTGCCGGGAATGAGCGGTCTCGATTTCCAGAGCGAACTGGGCAAGGCTGGCATCAGCATCCCGATCGTATTCATGACAGGGCACGGCGATATCCCGATGACCGTGCGCGCCATGAAGGCGGGCGCGGTTGAATTCCTGCCAAAGCCGTTTCGCGATCAGGACATGCTGGACGCGGTGCAGACCGGCCTCGAGCGCGACCGCGGCAGCCGAAAAAACGCCGGCGATACCGCGAAGCTGCGCATCGGCTTTGATTCACTGACCTCGCGCGAGCAGGAGATTATGGGCTTTGTCACCGCAGGACTGATGAACAAACAGATCGCGGGCAAGCTTGGCGTCAGCGAGATCACCGTTAAAGTCCACCGCGGCAACGTCATGCGGAAAATGGCCGCGAAGTCGCTGGCCGAACTGGTGCGGATGGCCGACGCCCTCGGTATCCGCCGCGCCGAATAACAACCTATACCTAAGTATAGTTCAGTAGCCCTATGCGATACCCAAAACTTGCACGTGTACAATGGTGGGTGCGCGCCACCGTCCGCTACGTCACGGCAAGCAGGGACTCTGATTGGCAAGCAAGCGCGTGATCTCCATCATCGATGACGACGCATCAGTGCGCGAAGCGACCGCGAGGCTTGTCCGCTCGCTGGGGCATGCCGCAGCTGTGTTCTCGTCCGCCGAAGAGTACCTCGAATCGGCTCAGGGCCGGGATTCCGCCTGCCTGATCTCCGATTTGCATATGCCGGGCATGAGCGGCACCGAATTGCAGAGCCGGCTGATTGCCGAAGGCCGGCAGACGCCGATGATTTTCATGACCGCCTATTTTGAAGAGAAAGTCCGGGACCGCGTTCATGGACGCCGGTGCATCGGGCTTCCTGCGCAAGCCGTTCGACGACGAGAGCCTGATCGCATGCCTCGACAGGGCCCTCAACCGGCCGCACGCCTGAGCAATCCATCCGAAGCGCCTTAGCAGCCTCGCTCCCGTAGCGACTTCCAATCAACGCACGGCACACGGCCTGTCCGTCCGCGGACTATACCTACGTATAGGATCTCTTACCGCTTCCGATACCGCGCATTACCCAACGTAGAATGGAGACAAGTTCCCTAGAAAACTAAGACACCGCCACGCCAGTCGAGACGATTGGACGGGGGATGGGTGTCACAATGACTTACAGCCAAGCAGTCACCGCCACGGCCTGCATCGGCGGGCCAGCCTCCGGCAAGGCAACCTCTGACGAAGCACTGATCCGCCTGATTGCGAAGGGCGACAAGGATGCAGTCCGCCTCCTGTACGCCCGGCACGGCGTGCGCGTGTTTCGCTTCCTGGTCCGGATGACGCACAACGACGCCACCGCCGAGGATCTGGTGAGCGAAGTCTTCACCGAGGTGTGGCGCAGCGCTGGACGCTTTGAAGGCCGCTCGCAGGTGACGACATGGATCCTCGGCATCGCACGCTTCAAGGCGATGTCGGCGATGCGCCGCCGGACCTTCGATGCGCTGGACGACGACGTCATCGCCTCGATCGAGGACCCGGCGGATAGTCCGGAAGCCGCCATGCAACACGCCGACCGCAGCGCGATCGTACAGTCCTGCCTTGCGCAACTGTCGACAGCGCACCGCCAGGTAATCGACCTTGTCTACTATCACGGCCAATCGATCGAAGAGGTCGCCGAAGTTGTCGGCATACCGCCGAACACGGTGAAGACGCGGGTGTTTCATGCGCGCAAGCGCATCGCCGAGCTGATGGCGGACCGCGGTATCGACCGCGCTTGGCTGTAAATGCTGAGAGTGTCGCGCGCTTAGTACATGCGTGGCGCGCTATTGGACGCCAAAATCGTCTGCGGCGCGCTCGCTGAGGACGTGAGCGTCGAATTGGGATCGCGCAGTACCAGCATGCTGCTGATGCTGATCCCGGCCAGAAAAATTGCGGATATGGCCCCGACCTTCAAACTGACCTGACGGGGTGCCGGCCGCATCCAGGCAAACTGCTTGTCGAGAAGGTCCCGATCGCGCTGGTTCATCGCGGTAGCCCTTGGCGAATAGTCACGCCGATGCGTGCTGGGCTTTTTGTGTACCGACAATGATTTGAATAATTGGCCGGCAGATAATTGAAATTGCGCGCAAGCCGGAAAGGCCGCGTTTACCCTGTCTTTCCCGCTGCAGTCAGCGGCATATCGGCGAAGATCTTGTACTGCTGCGATTTCGGCTTCGCCTTGTCTTCTTCGTTGAGATACTCGACCGAGCTTTTACCGGCGTAAGACGCCGGCAGGATCATCACCCGGACAAAGCGGGTCGGCCGGTCGGCGGCCTGCGCAAACACGCCATCCGGTCCGGTCTCGTACCAGGCGCCGCCGGGGCCGTACGAGGTCGAGCGGCCGTGGGTATCGATGCGGATACCGCCTTCGAGCAGACAGCGGATGCCCGGGACCCTGGTGGCGATGCAGATAGGCGCAGCCGCCTGGCGGAAATGCGACACTGTCGCCGCGCAGCAGCAGCGCACCTTTCGGCATCGTGGCGAGTTCGGCCGACAGTTTTTCGCGCGAGGTGACGCCGTTGCCCTTGGCCGCGCCGCCCACTGCGCCACCAGTGGTCAGCTCCCAACGCCAGATTGCCGCGCCGTCGTTGCCGGCTTTCAGCGTCGCTGCGCCCTCGCTGCTCCAGGCCTCGCCGTCAGTAACGGTGCGATCGGCGACGGTCAGCGAGCCGTGCACCACAAAGATCATCCGCGGCAGCGCGGGCAAGGCCGCCTCGCTGCCGTTCGAGAGCACGTCCTCATAAAGTCGAAGCACCGGTTGCATTAATGCCATTCCTGATGGTCGTCGGACGAGAGACCGACGAGCCACTAATCTGATCGCCTGTTGTTTTACAACAAAACTTGCGATTGTCGGGCCCCCGGTTTCGCAGGGCCGATAATGCAAAAGGCGGCATTTACACCCGTGCGCAGCCGTTGCTAAATCGGCCTCCAATCCGAGGATTTCCCATGCCCACAGTCGATACCGAACGTTTCAGGCTGCGCAATTTCGTCGACAAGCTCGTCGATAGCGGCGAGTGCGAAGTGCACCAGAAGCCGATTGACCTCCTCGACGTGGGCGGCGTCCTCGAAGGCAATCCCAAAGCGGTGCTGTTCAAGGCGGCCGGACCTGAAAAGGCCGAGCTGGCCGGCAATGTGATGGCGTCACGCAAACGGATCGCGATGGCGCTCGACACCGATGAACGCAATTTGCTGGGCACGCTTGCCCAACGGCTCAACACGCTGCATCCGCCGGTCAAAGTATCGTCGCAGCAGGCGCCGGTGCAGCAGGTCGTGCTGCGAGACAACGAAGCCGACCTCTGCGCCCTGCCCGCGCATCTGCAACATGCCGCCGATGGCGCGCCGTATATTTCCGCCGGCATCGACTACGCGCTGATCCCCGGCACCGCTTTCACCAATGTCGGCTGCCGCCGCATCATGTTGCGCGGCCCGCGGCAGGCCGGCGTCGACCTGATCGCGCCAAGCGACATGCGCGCGATCTACCTCGAAGGCGCGGCAAAGAAAGAACCCACGCCGATGGCTTTCGCCGTCGGCTCGCACCCTGCGGATTATCTCGCCGCCATGACGGCGATCCCCAACGTCGACGAACTCGCGATCACCGGCGCGGTGCGCGGCCAGCCGGTGCCGGTGGTGAAATGCGTGACCAATGACATCTATGTCCCGGCCGACGCCGAGTATGTGATCGAGGGCTATCTCGATCCGGCCGGTCACGTCGAGCCGGAAGGCCCGTTCGGCGAATATGTCGGCTATTACGGCGTGGTGAAGCGCAATCCGGTGCTGCACATCACCGCGATCACGCACCGCGAGGATGCGCTGTTCCAGACCCTGACCATCGGCGGCCGGGCGCTGGCGCGCACCGACACCGCGCAGCTCTCCGCGATGAAAACGGAATCGGCGGCATGGGCCGCGCTCATGGCATCGGTGCGCGAACCGCTTGCGGTTTACGCCACGCCGTCGAGCGGCGGCATGTACAATGTGCGCGTCTCGCTGCGCCAGCGCGTGCCGGGCGACGCCAAGAACGCCATCGCCGCGATCTTCGGCTCGCACGCCGAAGCCAAGCATGTTTTCGCCTTCGATCCCGACATCGACGTGTTCTCCGACGCCGAATGCGATTGGGCGTTCGCCACGCGCTTCCAGGGCGACCGCGATCTTGTCACCGGCTCGGGCTTCCGCGTCGTGCCGCTCGATCCGTCGCTCGGCGGCGCACGCACCGGCGCCAAGCTTGGCTTCGACTGCACCATTCCGTTCGGCAAAGCGAATTCGCTGGAGTTCTCGGTGCCGATGCCGCCGGTTGCGAAGAAGCAGGCAGTCCTACAAATCGGCAGAGGAAGCGCTCGCCGCGGGTCCGGCGAGCTTCCTGGAATTGATGGCGGCGCTCGACAGCAGGGACGGCCGTGAAATCGTCCGCCAGCTCGACAAGCTTTACGCGTCACGGCAGCTTGGCCGCGACGACGATGGCCGCTACGTGCTGAAAAAGAACTAGCGCGCCGGGAACGATATCGCGCGTCACAAAAAAGACAGTCGGGAGGAGCTTCAATGCAACGCATCACGCCGCCATTCCGCGCCGATCACGTCGGCAGCCTGTTGCGGCCGCCGGCACTGAAGGCCGCACGCAAGAAGCGCGCGCAGGGCGAAATCACGCCCGCCGAGCTCCGGGAGGTCGAGAACCGCGAGATCGAGAAGGCCATCAAGAAACAGGAAGAGATCGGCCTGAAATTCGCAACCGACGGTGAGTTTCGCCGTTCGTGGTGGCAGTTCGACTTCTTCGCCAAGCTCGACGGCGTCGAACTCTACCAGGTCGAAGGCGGCATCCAGTTTCACGGCGTCGACACCAAGCCGGAAAGCGTGCGCGTGACCGGCAAGGTCGATTATTCAACCCATCCGCATATCGCCGATTTCAAGTTCGTCAAAGACCACACCAAGGTCGTGCCGAAGATGACGATTCCGGCGCCGGGCGTGCTGCACTTCCGCCAGGGGCGGCAATCCATCAGCAAGCAGGCCTATCCCGACCTCGAGCCGTATTTCGAGGACGTCGGCAACGCCTACCGCAAGGCGGTGCGCGCCTTCTACGATGCCGGCTGCCGCTACCTGCAGCTCGACGACACCACGTGGTCGATGATGTGCGACCCGCGCGAACTCGGCCATTCACGCGAGCGCGGCGACGATCCGTCGAAACTGCCGGCAGTCTATGCGCGCATGATCAACAAGGCGCTCGAAGGCAAGCCCGCCGACATGGCCGTCACCATGCACACCTGCCGCGGCAATTTCCGTTCGACCTGGATCGCCGAAGGCGGTTACGACACCATGGCGGAACGGCTGTTCAACGAAGTCGGCGTCGACGGCTATTTCCTCGAATACGACACCGACCGCGCCGGCGGCTTTGAGCCGTTGCGCTTCTTCCCGAAAGGCAAGAAGCAGCTCGTGCTCGGGCTGGTCTCCTCGAAGATCGGCAAGCTGGAAAGCAAGGACGCCATCAAGCGCCGCATCGACGAAGCGGCGAAATACGTCTGCGCTCGATCAGCTCTGCCTGTCGCCGCAATGCGGCTTCGCCTCGACCGAGGAAGGCAATGTGCTGTCCGAAGACGAGCAATGGGCGAAGCTGCGGATGATCGTAGAACTCGCAGATGAAGTGTGGGGTTGAGAATGCAACGCGTTAAACCGCCGTTCCGGGCCGATCATGTCGGCAGCCTGCTGCGCACGGCCGCTCTGAAAGAAGCCCGGGAAAAGCGCAAGAGCGGCGAAATTTCGGCGGAAGCCCTGACTGAAATCGAGGATCGCGAGATCGAGGCCATCATCCGCAAGCAGGAGGACATCGGTCTCAAGTCGATCACCGACGGCGACTTCCGGCGCATCTCGTGGAACTACGACTTCCTCGAGAATCTGCACAACGTCGAATCGTATCTCGGCGAACGCAAGATCAAGTTCGCTTCCGGCGGCCCGCAGCCAAGGCCGATCCTGCTTCGCGTCATCGGCAAGCTTGGCGGCTACAAGCCGCATCCGATGATCGAGCACTTCAAGTTTCTCAAAGCCCACACCAGGCAGACGGCGAAGCTGACGATCCCCTCGCCTTCGTCGCTGCATTTTCGTTATGGCCGCGACGCAGTACCGGAATCGATCTATCCGTCGATGGACGATTTCTACCGCGATCTTGGCGAGACTTATCGCAAGGCCGTGAATGCTTTCGCCGACGCCGGCTGCCGCTATCTGCAACTCGACGAAGTCAATCTCACCTATCTGTGCGATCCGTCGCTGCGCAAAGTGCTCAGCGACCGCGGCGAAGATCCGGAAAAAACTCCGGAGGTTTATGCTCGGATGATCAATACGGCGATCTCCGGCATCCCGGCCGACATGGCGATCACCATGCATCTGTGCCGCGGCAATTTCCGCTCAAGCTTTGTCGCGTCGGGCGGCTACGAGCCGGTGGCCGAGCAGATGTTCAACATGATCAATGTGCACGGCTACTTCATGGAGTACGACAGCGACCGCGCCGGCGGCTTCGAGCCGCTGCGCTTCGTGCCGAAGGGCAAGACCGTCGTGCTCGGCCTCGTCACCAGCAAATCCGGGAGTGCTGGAAAAGAAGGACGACATCAAGCGCCGCATCGACCAGGCGGCGAAATTCGTCGATCTCGACCAGCTCTGCCTGTCGCCGCAATGCGGCTTCGCCTCGACCGAGGAAGGCAATACGCTGGCGGAAGACCAGCAGTGGGCGAAGCTGCGGATGATCGTCGAGATCACCCGCGAAGTGTGGGGGGACTGATGGCCGGCATCGTTTCCGGAAAAGTCGCGATCGTCACCGGCGCGGCGCGCGGCGTCGGCCGCGGCATTGCGCTTTTGATGGCGAAAGAAGGCGCCAAGGTCGTGGTCTGCGATATCGGCGCCAGCCTCGACGGCGCCGGGCATGACGCCGGTCCGGCGCAGGACGTCGTCAACGAGATCAAGAAAGACGGCGGCGATGCCATCGCCTCGACGCTGTCGATCAGCGAACCCGGCAATGCCGACAAGATCATCAAGGCGGCGCTCGACGCCTTCGGCCGCGTCGACATCCTGGTCAACAACGCCGGCATCCTGCGCGACCGCATCTTCCACCGCATGAGCTGGTCGGACTGGTCGGACGTGATCGGGGTGCACCTGCACGGCAGCTTCAACATGAGCCGCGCCTGCGCCACGCATTTCCGTGAGCAGAATTCCGGCAGTTTCATTCATATGACGTCGACGTCGGGCCTCGTCGGCAATTTCGGCCAGGCCAACTACATGGCGGCAAAGCTCGGCATCGTCGGCCTATCGCGCGGCATTGCGCTCGACATGGAGCGCTTCAAGGTCCGCTCGAACTGCATCGCGCCGTTTGCCTGGACGCGAATGATCAATTCGATCCCGACCGAGACCGAAGCGGAAAAGCAGCGGGTCGCCCGCTTGCGGGAAATGACGCCGGAAAAGATCGCGCCACTTGCGGTGTATCTTGGGTCCGACGAGGCCGCGGGCATCAGCGGACAGATCTTCGGCGTACGCAACAACGAGATTTACCTGTTCAATCAGAACCGGCCGGTCCGTACTCTGCACCGATCCGATGGCTGGACACCGGAAAAGATCGCGAGCGCAGCTCAAGGGCACGTTTGCGCCGTCGTTCACCCCGCTCGAACGTTCGGGCGACGTATTCTCGTGGGATCCCGTGTAATGGCTATCGTCTACGACAAGCTGATGGCGCTCGACCTTCCGCCGGCGGAACAGACCTATGCGGCAAGGGACTGCATTCTCTATGCGCTCGGCGTCGGCTTCGGACACGACCCGATGAACGAGGAGGAGCTGCCATTTGTTTATGAGAAAGACCTCAAGGCGCTGCCGACCATGGGCACCGTGCTCGGTCATCCCGGCTTCTGGGCGCGCAACCGCGATACCGGCATCGACTGGGTCAAGATCGTCAATGGCGAACAAGGCATCACGCTGCATCAGCCGCTGAAAAGCGAAGGCGCCGTCGTCGGCAAGCAAAAGATTGTGGAGGTGGTCGATAAGGGCCCCGGCAAGGGTGCGCTGATCCTTTCCGAGCGCACGATCACCGATAAGGCAACCGGCGCGCCGATCGCGACCGTCACGCACACCACATTCGCCCGCGGCGATGGGGGCTTTGGCGGTCCGCCGCGCGAGGCGCCGGCACCGCATCCGCTGCCGACGCGCGCACCGGATATTGCCTGTGACCTCGGCACGCGGCCGGAAGCGGCATTGATTTACCGGTTGAGCGGCGATCTCAATCCCCTGCATTCGGATCCGGCGATCGCAAAGCAAGCTGGCTATCCGCGGCCAATCGCCCACGGCCTGGGCACATTCGGCACCTCGGCGCATGCGGTGCTGAAGACCTTTTGCGGCTACGACCCGCACAAGCTCAAATCATTTGCCGCACGTTTCTCCGCCCCGGTGTTCCCCGGCGAGACCATCCGCACCGAGATGTGGCGCGACGGCAATGTCGTGAGCTTCCGCGCCCGCGTCGTCGAACGTGACGTTGTCGCCGTCAACAACGGCCGCGCCGAGGTCAGGCCATGACCGAAAGCGCCGACCTCGCTCCTATCCGCGAGGCGGTGCGCGCATTGTGCGCGGATTTTCCGGGCGAGTATTGGCGCAGGGTCGATCGCGAGCGCGCCTATCCGGAAGAGTTCGTTACCGCGCTGACGAAGGCCGGTTTCCTCGCTGCTCTCATTCCCGAAGAATATGGCGGCAGCGGCCTCACCATGAGCGCGGCCATCGCGATCATGGAGGAGATTCAGGCTGCGGGCTGTAATGGCGCCGGCTGCCACGCCCAGATGTACACCATGGGCACGGTGCTGCGGCATGGCAGCGCCGAGCAGAAAAAACGCTTCCTGCCTGGGATCGCCAGCGGTGAGATTCGCCTGCAGGCCTTTGGCGTTACCGAGCCGACGTCCGGGACTGACACGCTGAGCCTGCGCACCACGGCGGTGCGCGACGGCAACGACAGTTATGTCGTCAACGGCCAAAAAATCTGGACGTCGCGCGCCGAGTATTCCGATCTCATGCTGTTGCTCGCCCGCACCACGCCGCGCGATCAGGTGAAGAAGCGCACCGACGGCCTGTCGGTATTTCTGGTCGACATGCGCGAGGTGAAAGGCAAAGGCCTCACCATCCGGCCGATCCGCACCATGATGAATCACGCCACCACCGAAGTGTTCTTCGAGAACATGCGGGTGCCGGCCGAAAACCTCATCGGCGTCGAGGGCGAAGGCTTTCGCTACATCCTGTCCGGGATGAACGCCGAGCGCATCCTGATCGCGGCAGAATGTATCGGTGACGCCAAGTGGTTCATCCAGAAGGCGACCGCCTATGCCGGCGAACGCGTCGTGTTCGGACGGCCGATTGGCCAGAAC
Organism: uncultured Alphaproteobacteria bacterium; assembly: GCA_963739945.1. Lineage (GTDB taxonomy): Bacteria > Pseudomonadota > Alphaproteobacteria > Rhizobiales > Xanthobacteraceae > BOG-931. The sequence goes on from CAVUCN010000017.1 coordinate 65,505, forward strand.
CAGGGCGTGCAGTTTCCGATTGCGCGGGCCTACATCAATATGCGCGCCGCCGAACTGATGGTGCGTGAGGCGGCGGCGCTTTACGAGGCCGGCAAAGACTGCGGTGCCGAAGCCAATATGGCCAAGCACCTCGCCGCCGAAGCCTCATGGGCCGCAGCCGACATGTGCCTGCAAACCCACGGCGGCTTCGGCTTCGCCGAGGAATTCGACATCGAGCGGAAATTCCGCGAGACCCGGCTCTACACCGTGGCGCCGATATCGACCAATCTGGTGCTGTCCTACATTGCCGAACACGTGCTCGGCCTGCCGAGGTCGTATTGAAGCGCTTTGAGAAGCCCGCGCCTAATCTGCTCTGGCAGATGGACTTCAAAGGCCACATGCCGCTTTTGGGCGGCGGCCGGTGCCATCCGCTGACCATCGTCAACGATCACTCGCGCTACGCGGTAGGCCTTGAAGCCTGCGCCAACGAGCAAGCTCTTACCGTCCAAAGCCGGCTGGAGCAGACATTTCGTCGCTACGGATTGCCCGATGCCTTCTTTGTCAACAATGGAACGCCGTGGGGCGATTCATCGGGACAGCGCTGGACCCGCCTCGGCGTGTGGCTTTTAAAGCTCGGCGTCGCCGTTCTACACAGCCGGCCGTATCACCCGCAGAGCCGCGGCAAGAGCGAGCGCTTTCAGCGCACGCTCAAGGCTGAAGTGTTCGCGCTGCAGTGCTTCCGCGATCTTGCCGAAGTGCAACGCGCGCTCGATCGCTGGCGAACCATCTACAATCTCGACCGGCCGCACCAGGCTCTTGATCAGCAAGTGCCGGCCAGCCGCTATCGGCCAAGCAACTCTCTGCCCCTCTCCGGCATACTCGTGGTGTCGCTCGAACAAGCAGTGGCCGCACCGATGTGCACATGCCGGCTCGCCGACGCCGGTGCACGGGTGATCAAGATCGAGCGCCCCGAAGGCGATTTCGCCCGCGGTTACGACAATCTCGTACACGGCGAGTGCAGCTACTTTGTCTGGCTCAATCGCGGCAAGGAATCGGTCGTGCTCGACCTGACCAGGGCCGAAGACAAGACGCTGTTGTCGGCGATGCTCCGGCGCGCCGATGTGTTCGTGCAAAATCTCAAACCCGGCGCCGCGGCCAAGCTGGGGTTTTCGCCGGAACGTCTACGCCGCGAAAATCCACGGCTGATCTGCTGCTCGATTTCCGGCTACGGCGAGAGCGGGCCGCTGGCGCAGCGCAAGGCCTATGACATGCTGATCCAGGCAGAGTCCGGTCTTGCATCGATCACCGGCACGACGGAGCCGTCGCGTGTCGGCGTTTCGGTGGTCGATATCGCATCCGGCATGAACGCGCAGGCTGCAATTCTGGAAGCGCTGCTGGCGCGCGAGCGGACCGGCGAAGGCGCCGATCTGGCGATTTCCATGTTTGACGCGGTCGCCGACTGGATGACGGTGCCGCTGTTGCAGGAGGAAGCCGGTTTCCCGCCGAAGCGGATCGGGCTGGCGCATATTTCGATCTCGCCGTACGGCGCGTTCCGCAGCCGCGACGGCGTCGATATCCTGATTTCGATCCAGAGCGACCGCGAATGGCGCGCGCTTGCGGAGAAAGTGCTCGGCGACACCAGGCTCGCCGCCGATCCGGACTTCGCCACCAATGTCGAGCGTGTGAAACGCCGCCCGCAAACCGACGGCAAGGTCGCCGCGGTGTTCGGCGCTCTCGATTCCGACGCGCTGGAGCAAAAGCTTGCCGCTGCCGATATCGCTTTCGCGCGCGTCAATACGCCGGCCGACCTTTCAAGACACCCGCACCTGCGCCGTATCACTGTCGGCACGCCGAGCGGCCCGGTGTCGTACCCGGCGCCGGCGGAATCCCGCGCCGCGGCCTCACGTCATTACGGGCCGGTGCCTGCAGTCGGCGAGCATACCGACAGGGTGCGCGGCGAATTCATGCCCGCTACAATGAACGCAAAGTGATTGAGGGAGAAACGTCATGGACATCGGCTTCATCGGTCTTGGCAATATGGGCGCGCACATGGCGCGGCGGCTGGTGCAGGCCGGACACAAGGTTTTCATTTACGACACCCGGCAGGAAGCGATCGGCAATATCGCGGCGATTGGCGGCATAGCGGTGCGTTCGCCGAAAGAAGTCGCTGACCTCGGCCGAGACCGTCATGGTCAGCCTGCCGACGCCTGACATCGTTCTCAAAGTGGCGACCGGGCCGGGTGGCGTGATCGAAGGCAAAAAAGTGAAGCGCTTTGTCGATCTTTCGACCACCGGTTCGGTGATGGCGCAGCGCGTTTTCAAACTGCTTGCCGAGAAGAACATCGTACAGATCGATGCGCCGATCAGCGGCGGCGTGCGCGGTGCGGAGAAAGGCACTGTCGCTGTCATGGCCTCGGGCCCGCGTGCCGACGTTGAAGCGGTCAAACCTGCGCTCGATGTCATCGGCAAGTTCTTTTTCATCGGCGAAAAATCCGGCGCCGGTCAGACCATGAAGCTTTGCAACAACGTGCTGTCGGCTGCCGCCACGGTGGCGACGTCGGAGTCGATGGTGACCGGCGTCAAAGCCGGGCTCGATCCGCGCATCATGCTCGACGTGATCAACGCGAGCTCGGGACGCAGCACGGCGACGGAGCAGAAGTTTCCGGAAGTCGTGCTGCCGCGCACGTTCAATCAGGGCTTCTCCGCCGGCCTGATGAAAAAGGATGTCGATCTCTTCCTCTCGGAAGCCAAGGCGCTCGGCGTGCCGGTGCAGACCTGCGAGGCCGTCGCCGCCCTGCTCAAACTGACCTGCGACGAACTCGGTCCGGATTCTGATATCACCACGGTGATCCAGCCGATCGAGAAGCGGGCCGGCGTTGAGGTCGGGTCGCGAAAATCTTAACCGGCCGCGCTGCCTGACGGATTGCGATTTGGCGCGCACCGCGCTCTCCAGGGCGGCCATTATTACATTTAGATTCAAATGCTTAGGCAAAAGCGCGATTCTGTGATGGCGGTCACTTCGGCCGGCAACGGAGCTGGATAAGTTAACACCATCGAACTTCGGTTCGGACGCCGGCCTCGTCACCCCCGATATCGGCGTCCTTAAAGGGGGGATCTCGGTCCCCAACAGTCCCCCCCCCGATTGACCCCTCAGGGTCAGCACCCCGCCCGCCCGGATCCCCCGTCCGGGCGGGCTTTTACTTTGCCTGAAACTGCCGCATGGTTCCGACAGGATGGCTGTGCCGTCCCAAAGTTTCTTGAGTGGCGAGGGGCCATGCCACTGATCAAGCCATTGAATATGCCGCCGAACCGGCCGGTGGTAGCGAACCAGAGCCTGCTCTCCGGATTGCCCGAGCACCTCTCGGCAAACCTGTTCAACGCCGCGACCCCGGTAAAGCTCGCCGCCGACGAGACCCTGTTCATGGCCGGCGACGCCGGCGACGGCTGCTACCGCGTCGACGAGGGCCTGCTGAAGGTCACGATGGTGTCGCGTGCCGGCGGCGAGCGCATCCTCGCTTTTCTAGGCACGGGCGCGGTCGTCGGTGAGCTTTCGATCCTCGATGGCCTGCCGCGCTCGGCATCGGTCGTGGCCGTGCGCGCCGCGGAATTGAGCTTCCTGAGCCGCGCCGCATTTGAGGACTTCGCCAAAACGCATCCGGAAGTCTACAAATCGCTGGTGACAATGCTGGCCGCGCGCCTGCGTGAGACCGATGCGGTGATTGCCGCGGGAAGTTTCCTGCCACTGCGCGGTCGCGTTGCCCTGACGCTGCTCGAACTGGCTCACGAATTCGGCCAGGACGTCGGCGGTGGCCGCATCGTCATTCGCCAGAAGATCGGCCAGGCCGACCTTGCGGCGATGGCCGGCATCGCCCGCGAGAACGTCAGCCGTATCCTCAACGACTGGAAGCGGCGCAAGCTGGTCAGCCGACTGTCAGGTTACTATTGCCTGGAGAACAAGGCGCAGCTGCAGCACGAAGCCGAGCTGTAACAGCTTCAGCCAGCCGCTAATCCTGCTAAAAGCACGATCATGAAAACGCCCCGGCTTGAGGACTTCCGCCGCATCGTCGTGAAAGTCGGCTCATCCCTGCTGGTCGACACCGCGGCCGGCAGCCTCCGTGAATTCGTGGCTCGCCTCGCTGATCGCCGATCTTGCGCCGCTGCATCGGGACCATCGCGACATCATCGTTGTTTCGTCGGGCGCCATCGCGCTCGGCCGCGCCGTGCTCAAATTGCCCCAGGGATCGCTCAAACTTGAAGACAGCCAGGCCGCCGCCGCCGTCGGACAGATTGCGCTGGCGCGAACCTGGGCTGAGGCATTGTCGCGGCACGGTCTTACCGCGGGACAGGTGCTGGTGACGCTCGGCGATACCGAAGAGCGGCGGCGCTACCTCAACGCACGTTCGACGATCGACAAACTTCTGGAATGGCGCGCGGTGCCGGTGATCAACGAGAACGACACGGTAGCAACGTCCGAGATTCGTTACGGCGACAACGACCGGCTGGCCGCGCGCGTTGCCACGATGGTGAGCGCCGATCTGCTCGTACTGCTGTCCGACATCGACGGGCTCTACGACGCGCCGCCCGGCGCTGTAAAAACGGCAAAACATATTCCGCGCGTCGATCGCATAACGCCGGAGATCGAAGCCATGGCGGGCGCTGCCGGCTCGGAGCTGTCGCGCGGCGGCATGCAGACCAAACTTGAAGCCGCGAAGATCGCGACCGGCGCCGGCACCTACATGGTCATCGCCTCGGGCCGCGTCGAGCATCCGTTGCGCGCAATCGGTGATGGCGCGCGCTCAACATGGTTCACCGCCGTGGAGAACCCGGTCACCGCCCGCAAGAAATGGATTGCAGGTTCGCTCGAACCGAAGGGTACGCTCACTATCGACGGCGGCGCGGTTGCAGCGCTGCGGCGGGGCAACAGCCTGCTACCGGTCGGCGTGGTGAAGGTCGAGGGCAGTTTCGCTCGCGGCGATGCTGTTATCATTCGCGGTCCGGACGGCGCCGAGGTCGGCCGCGGTCTGTGTGCTTACGACGCCGAGGATGCCCAGAAGATCGTCGGCCGCGCATCGGCTGAAATAGCCTCGATCATCGGCTTCAGCGGCCGCGCCGAAATTGTCCATCGCGACAATCTGGTGATCGGCAGGGAATAAAAGAACGACGAGAATGAGAGAGGGCTGGGTGACGTCCGTTAAGGTCCGCACACCCAGCCCTCGCTTCATTACGCACAAACAACACACACAACGCCACGCTACAGAAACTTTATGGCTGCCGCCCGAGTTCCGGACGCTCGGGGCCAAAGCGGCGGCGATGGCTAACGGGTGGCAAACCAACCTGCAGCGGCCTTAGGCCCACATCCAAGAGCCTGCCAAAAAGAGGAACCCCGGCCGCTAAAAGCGGCCGGGGCTCAACGCCGGGTGATTGAGGGTGAGGGGCTGGGGGGCTTCGCCCGGCGCATATAGTCAATTCCGTTGCTGCCGCGTGGTTCCTGCCCGGCCGATAATTTTTTTCGTCCGGCTTCGTCCGCTGGTGTTCCGGTTCCGGGCACGCCTTGGGGCCGGTTCAGCCGTCCCGCTCAACTGGCCGAAATCGGCCGGAAGCTTGATGCGCTGCCCGCCGGGGAGGACGACATAGCGCGAAATCACGCGTAATTGCCCGTCCTTGCCGCCGTGGCCTTCGACGACGTACCGGGCGCCGACCGGAAAGCGCGCCGGCAGGGAACTCACTGCGGTAGAACCAGATCGACTATGTGAAAGATGCATAGCACCCTCTCTAATTGCTGCGGTGAAACCTTGATTTCCAAATGCGGCGAACGTGCCCAAGTTCCTCCAGTTGTCTGACGGACCCATGACTTTGAGTGACTTGCTGTGAATTGCTGTGGGTAAGCATGCGAGCCGAGCCGCCTCGCCGACCTCAGCTGAACGTGATAGGAACTCCCCGAATGCAAGACGGATCAATGCCATGAACGCTCCGCTCAAGGCGGTCGGCGGCACTGAAAATCTGGATGCCGTCATGCGGGAGATCGGCCGCGACGCGCGCCGGGCTGCCCGGGCACTCGCATTGGCTCCCGCGTCCCAGAAGAATAAGGCGCTGACCGCCATGGCGGAGGCGATTCGAGGTTCCAAGGCTGACATTCTGGCCGCCAATGCCGAGGACCTGGCCGATGTGCGCGCCTCGAACGCAACCCCGGCCTTCCTTGACCGGCTGACCCTTGACGCGGACCGGATCGAGGCGATGGCCGAGGGTCTCGACGTGATCCGCAAACTGAAGGATCCGGTCGGTACCGTGCTGGCATCGTGGCGGCGCCCCAACGGCATGCGAATCGAACGCGTGCGCGAACCACTCGGCGTCGTCGGTGTGATTTACGAAAGCCGGCCCAACGTGACCGCGGATGCCGGCGCGCTCTGCCTCAAAGCCGGTAATGCCGTAATCCTGCGCGGCGGCTCCGACAGTTTCCGTTCAGCGCGCGCCATTCACGCCGCGATGGTTCACGGCCTGGTCGACGCCAGGCTGCCCGCTGCGGCAATTTCATTGGTGCCGACACGTGACCGGACAGCTGTCGGCATGTTGCTCGCCGGATTGCACGGCGCAATCGACGTGATCGTACCGCGTGGCGGCAAGGATCTGGTCGCGCGCGTGCAAACCGAGGCGCGGGTGCCGGTGTTCGCGCATCTCGAAGGCGTCTGCCACGTCTACGTCGACGGCAAGGCAAAACTGCCGATGGCGAAATCGATCGTGCTCAATGCCAAGATGCGCCGCACCGGCGTATGTGGAGCTGCCGAAACTCTACTGGTCGATCGGGCGGGGGCGCCGAAGCTGCTCAAGCCGCTCATTACTATGCTGCTCGACGCCGGCTGCGAAGTGCGCGGCGACAATTCCGTGCGGGCTATCGACAGCCGCGTCAAACCGGCGAACGAAGCCGATTGGGGCACCGAATATCTCGACGCCATCATCGCTGCACGTGTCGTTGACGGCGTGGATGAAGCCATCGAACACATCGAGCGTCATGGTACGCATCACACCGATGCGATCGTGACCGAAGACAAAGCGGTGGCGGAAAAGTTTTTGCGTGAAGTGGACTCGGCCATCGTGCTGCACAATGCTTCGACGCAATTTGCCGACGGCGGCGAGTTTGGTTTCGGCGCCGAGATCGGCATCGCTACCGGCAGGCTGCACGCGCGCGGCCCCGTCGGGGTCGAACAACTCACAAGTTTCAAGTACCGCATCCGCGGCAGCGGACAAACGAGGCCGTAACAGATCGGCTTTCATCGCATCGCGATGACTGCCGCTAAGGATGCGTCGGGAGGGGGCCTTTCTGAAATCATGAAGCGGGAGTTCCCTCCTGCGCGCTCGGCTGCCAGAAAGCCCGCGGTCCGAGAACGCGTTGTACTGCCGCTCTACGCACCCGGCATGCGTATCGGCCTGTTCGGCGGCACTTTCGATCCGCCGCATGCGGCGCATCGCGCGGCCTGTCTGCTGGCGCTGCGCCGGCTCGGCCTCGATCGGGTGTGGTGGCTGGTGACGCCGGGCAATCCGCTCAAGGACACGCGCGGCCTCGCGCCGCTGGCGGAACGCGTCGCCGCGGCCGAAAGGCTGGCGCATCATCCGCTGATCGACGTCACCGATCTCGAAGCGGAACTCGGCACCAGCTACACCTACGAGACCGTTTCTTACCTGGTGCGGCGCTGCCGGGGCGTGCATTTCGTCTGGATCATGGGCGCGGACAATTTGCGCAGCTTCCATCGCTGGCAACGCTGGCGCGGCATCGCCGGACCTGGTTCCAATCGCTGTCGTCGACCGTCTTGGCCCAAGTCTCTATTCAACGGTCAGCGCTGCAAGCCAGGCACTCGCCCCGTACCGGCTGCCGGAAACCTCGGCAACAAAATTGGCCGATCACAAGCCGCCGGCGTGGGTTTATTTGCACGGTCTCAAATCGCCGCTGTCGTCGACGGCGCTGCGTGCGGCACGCGCGTCACGTCGTCGCTAAATGACATTTGCTTGACGGCAAAGCAGTTGAAACCGTTAACCCGGCATGCCTATCTTAAGGCCGGTGCCCCGGATTCGGTGGCCGGGGCCGCGTAAGGAGCGAAAGGATAAGGACCCCTGTCCACAGTCGTAGTCCCTCGGGACGAACGTCGCGTCCCAAAAGCGGTCTCCAGAATGCGTCCTGACGCAGAGGAGATCCTCCAAATGATCCTCACCCGCCTCGACGATATGAAGGCCGAGGATATCCTCACCATCGATCTTCGCGATAAATCCTCGATCGGCGACTACATGGTCGTGTCATCCGGCCGGTCGGCGCGCCATGTCGGCTCGGTCGCCGACAAGGTGGTTGAGGATTTGCACAAAGTCGGCCTTGCGGCCCGTGTCGAAGGCATGCCGCAGTGCGACTGGGTGTTGATCGATGCGGGAGCCGTGATCGTTCACGTCTTCCGGCCTGAAGTCCGCGACTTCTACAATCTCGAGAAGATGTGGACCAACGGCCGTCAGACGCGGCGCGCGAGCTAGACCGCTCGCAACTCGATTGAGTTGATAAGACCGGTACCTGCTCCGGCCACTTATGCTCATGCCGGATTAGCCACTCATGCGGGATTGGATGCGTATCCTGGTCGCCGCGGTCGGCCGCCTCAAGGAAGGGCCTGAACGCGAACTCGCCGCGAATTATCGCAAGCGCGCCGAAGCGGTCGGACGTGCATTTGGATTGCGCGAGATCGAGATCGTCGAAATCCGCGAGAGCCGGGCGCAAGACGTCGAGCGCCGCCGCGTCGAAGAATCCATCGCCATCGCCAACGTCATCCCGGAACGGGCGGTGGTCGTCATTCTCGACGAGCATGGAACCAGTATCGACAGCGCCACGCTCGCCGCCAGGCTCGGCGAGTGGCGCGCCGAGGACCGGCCCGCGGTCTGCTTCATCATCGGCGGCGCCGATGGTCTGGCGCCTACGTTGCGGGAGCGGGCGCGCCTTACGCTGGCCTTCGGAACTGCGACCTGGCCGCACCAGCTGGTGCGGGTGATGTTGCTCGAGCAGATCTACCGGGCCGGCACCATTCGCGCCGGACACCCCTACCACCGCGCGTAACCTCCTTAACATTTCGCAATCTCACCGAATTGTGACGATCCCGGCGCGGGTGGTCTTAATCCGGTCCAATCTTGCTGCTTGATCCTTGCCTTCCAGAGGCTTGGGCTTACCCTTGAATACGATGATTCTCCGACGGTCGAGCCGTGCCGAGCCGTGCCTTGTACTTGGTCCGGCCTTGGCGTTCGTATTGCCGTTTGGAGCCAACTGGGCCGCTTTTGCCCAAAATCCGATCCCGCCGGCACCGATCACCGAAATTCCATCGCCACAAGCCGCCCCTACGCCGCCCGCAGCGCCACAGCCCAGCCTGGATGTGCTCAAGCAGCATGACCAGGAGCTCGACGCGGCGCGCGCCCAGCAAAGGCTGTCGCTGGAAGAGCAGAACAAACTCAAGCGCGATATCGACGCGATCGGCGTCGACCGCGCTGCGCTCAATCAGCAGCTCATCGACACCGCCGCACACATCCGCGACATTGAAGCCAGCATCGACGCAACGCAGGCCCGGCTGAACCCGCTCGACGAACGCGAGCAGGTGTTCCGGACATCGCTCGAAGAGCGACGCACCGTCATCGTTGAAATACTCGCAGCGCTTCAGCGAATTGGCCGGCAACCGCCGCCGGCGCTGATCGTGAAGCCGGAAGATGCCCTGCAAGCAGTACGGACCGCGATCATGCTCGGTGCCGTGGTCCCGGAAATTCGGTCGCAGGCTGACGCGCTGGCGGGCGATCTTGCCGAGCTGTTACGTGTCCGCAAGGACATCGAAGCGGAGCATACGCGGCTGAACGGCGATCTTGCCGTGCTCGCGCGCGAACAATTGCGGCTCAACATCCTGATCGACGAGCGGCAACAAAAACAGCAGTCGGCCGAGCAAGCGCTCGACACACAAAAACAGCACGCCGCCGACCTGGCCCATCAGGCCGACAGTCTGAAAGACCTGATCGGCAAGCTGGAGCAGGGGCTCGACAGCACCAGCCGCGAAGCACGCCTCCAGGCCCGCTCTATCGAAGAGGATGCGACGCGGCCTGACCTCGCGGCGCTCAAGGATCCCGGCCGGATGACGCCTGCCGTCGCCTTCACGGCGACGCGCGGGCATTTGCACCTGCCGGTCAATGGAGCGCGAATCCGGGAATTCGGTGCCTCGGACGGTGCCGGTGGAACCCAGAAAGGCCTCTCCATCGTGGCCCGCACCGGAGCGAATATTACCGCCCCGTGCGACGGTTGGGTTGTTTACGCCGGACCGTTTCGCAGCTATGGGCAACTCTTGATCCTCAACGCCGGCGGCGGGTATCATGTGCTGCTAGCGGGGATGGAACGTATTTCCGTCGATCTCGGGCAGTTTGTACTGACCGGTGAACCCGTGGCTGTAATGGGTGGTGGATCGCAGGTGTCCTCCATTGTCGCTACCGGGACCAAGCAACCTGTGCTTTACGTGGAGTTCCGCAAGGACGGCACTCCCATTGATCCCAGCCCCTGGTGGGCGACAACCGAAGGCGAAAAGGTTCGCGGATGATGCGCAAGACATCTCTGGTTTTTCTCGGTGCGGTAGCAGGCGCGGTGGCGACGCTACTGGCGACGCAACCCCACTCATTGCTCGCCGGCTCGGCCGCCCGGGCGGCAGCTTCCGATACCTACCGGGAGCTCAACCTGTTTGGCGATGTGTTCGAGCGCGTTCGCGCCGACTACGTCGAGAAGCCCGACGACTCCAAACTCGTCGAATCGGCGATCAACGGCATGCTCGCCGGGCTCGATCCGCATTCGAGCTACATGGACCCCAAGAGCTTCCGCGACATGCAGGTGCAAACCCGTGGCGAGTTCGGCGGTCTGGGGATCGAAGTGACGATGGAAGACGGTCTCGTGAAAGTCGTGGCGCCGATCGACGAAACGCCGGCGGCCAAGGCCGGCGTGATGGCGAACGACATCATCACGCAGCTCGATGACGAGAACGTGCAGGGCCTGACGCTCAATCAGGCCGTCGACAAGATGCGCGGCCCGGTCAATACCAAGATCAAGCTTACGATCATGCGCAAGGGATCGGACAAGCCGATCCAGGTGACGATCATGCGCGACGTGATTCGCGTGAAGTCGGTGCGCTCGCATCCGGAAGGCGACGATGTCGGCTACATCCGCATCACGCAGTTCAACGAACAGACAACGGATGGCCTGAAGCAAGCGATCAACGATCTGAACAGCCAGGTCGGCGCCGACAAGATCAAAGGCTTCGTAGTCGATCTGCGCAACAATCCGGGCGGCCTGCTCGATCAGGCGATCTCGGTTTCGGACACGTTCCTCGACAAGGGCGAAATCGTTTCGACCCGTGGCCGCAATGCGGAAGAGACCCAGCGGTTCAACGCACGGCCGGGCGATATGACCAAAGGCAAGCCGGTGATCGTCCTGATCAACGGCGGCTCCGCTTCGGCATCCGAGATCGTCGCCGGTGCGTTGCAGGACCATAAGCGCGCGACGCTGGTCGGCACCCGCTCGTTCGGCAAGGGATCGGTGCAGACCATCATCCCGCTCGGCGCCGGCAACGGCGCACTGCGGCTGACCACGGCGCGTTACTTCACTCCGTCAGGCCGTTCGATCCAGGCCAAGGGCATCGTTCCTGACATCGAAGTGTTGCAGGACGTGCCTGACGATCTGAAGAACCGCACCGACACCAAGGGCGAGGCCTCGCTGCGCGGACACCTCAAGGCCGAGGGCGCCGAGGAGTCCGGTTCACAGTCCTACGTGCCGCCGGATGAAAAGGACGACGCGGCGCTCAAGAGCGCGCTCAATCTCCTGCGCGGCACGACGACGAACGCGGCGTTCCCGCCGAATCCGAAGGCTGCCGTCCCGAACTAAGCGGGACCTTACGGCCAGAGTTGTTTCGGGGCGGCGATAAAAAAGCCGCCCCGAACTTTTTTGACGCACAGCGATCCGGCGTAGGCCAGCAAAAACACGAATTTGAGTGCTTTGGGCCGGGGCTTGGGGCTACGGCTTGGGCCGCCGTGATAGACTGCTGCGCATGATTCGCGAGCGATCATTCAACCGGTCATGACAGCGGACGATCTCGACGCACCGCTCGGCCAGGGACCAAAGAAGCGGCGGATTTCGATCCCGATCAATGCGTCGCAGGCGCTCGGCGGCGCGCTGGCGCTTTTCTTCGGCGTATTCGCGCTGTGGGCCGTCCTTGCCGAAAATCCGTTCGGAGGCGAGCCGATCGCCGTCGCGCCGATCAAGGCCGCGCCGGCGGCTACCGCAGCGAACGGCCCGCCGACCGTGATCGCTGGCAATCCAAACCGCTACGACGGCCCTGACGCCACCCAGCCGCAGCCAAACCAGGCCGCCCAGGCTGCCGCACCCGCAGCACCGGGGAGCGCCCCGCAAACCGTCACCATCATCGACGGCAAGACCGGGCAGCGACAGGAAATCCAGCTAGCCGCACCGGCGAGCGACGCTGCTCCGGTGGCAGCGCCAGGTCCGGCCAATCAGAAGCTCGCCGAGATGACGCCCAACGGGCTCATTCCGAAGGTCGCGGCCGACGGAATGCGGCCGGCGGATGCCTTCGCCCAGCCGGCCAAGACGCTTGCCGGCAAGCCCGATGCGCCGCGTATCGCCATCATCGTTACCGGGCTTGGCGTCAGCGACAGCGCGACGTCCGATGCCATCAGCAAACTGCCGGGGCCGGTGACGCTCAGCTTCATGCCGTATGGCACCGAAGTCGCAAGCCAGGTCGCGCGCGCCCGCAGTCAAGGACATGAAGTTTTGCTGCAGGTGCCGATGGAGCCGTTCGATTATCCCAATAACGATCCGGGCCCGCAGACGCTGCTCACCACGCTGGCGCCGCAACAGAATATGGAACGGCTGTATTGGCTGATGAGCCGGTTCCAGGGCTATGTCGGCATCGAGAACGCGATGGGCGCGCGCTTTACCTCGTCCGAACAGTCGTTCACGCCGGTGCTGCGCGAGACGGCGAAGCGCGGTTTGATCTTTGTCGACGACGGCTCAAACCAGCGCAGTCTCGCCGGCCGCATTGCCGGCGCCAGCAATACGCCGTTTGCAAAGGCGGATGTCGTCATCGACTCGGTTACGACACCGGTCGAAATCGACCGCGCCCTTGGACGCCTGGAAACCGCCGCGCGCGAGCATGGCGCTGTCGTCGGCGTATCCTCGGCGCTGCCCGTATCGATCGAGCACATCGCCAAATGGGCGAAAGGCCTGGAGGGCCGCGGCATCGTATTGGTTCCGATCACCGCCGTTGCGCTAAAGCCAAGACAGACCTGAGCGAATAGCGAAGACAGCGAAATAGCGAATACAGTGTCGCCAATTCGCTACTCGCCATTTGCTGTCGGTGCATGCGCTTCGAAGATCTTCCTTATCGTCCCTTGCGTCGGCGTCATGGTGCTCAACCGCGACGGCATGGTCTTCCTCGGCCGCCGTATCGAGGGACCTGAGCACGTCGACGCCGCCCATTCCTGGCAGATGCCGCAAGGCGGTATCGATCCGGGAGAGGACGCGTGGCCGGCGGCACTGCGTGAATTGCGCGAGGAAACCAACATCATTTCGGTCGAGCGGCTCGGCGAGATCGGCGAATGGCTCACTTACGACATTCCGCGCGATCTCGTCGGACAGGCCTGGAAGGGCAAATACCGCGGCCAGAAACAAAAGTGGTTTGCGCTGCGCTTCACCGGCGAGGAGAGCGAAGTCGACCTCGCCAACCCGGCCGGCACGCATCAGCCGGAGTTTGCGGCGTGGCGATGGGAGCCGATGCAGAACGTCCCGGACCTCGTGGTGCCGTTCAAACGCGCCGTCTATGAGCGCGTTGTCCGGGAATTCTCCCACCTCGCGAAATAAATTATCTGGATTCGACGGCGAACGGCCCGATTGCGATCACGCGGCAGGAGCTGTCCTGCTTCGCGCAATCCGCCAGCGCACCCGATGATTGCGTCCTGTTCGTTGGCGGCGCCAACGGCGACGCCGGTATGACCGGCGGAGCCAGTCGCAACAGCGGTCCAGCCGCTTCCGGCAGCAAGACGCTGCGCGACATTCGCGCGCTGCTCCGGCGCAATGGTCGCGGCGCCGGCCGGCTGGAAAAACCCTGTGACTTTCATCGTCGCCGGAATCGGCACGACAAAATTCCCGTTGATGGCAAGCAGCAGACAGGGAACGCCGGCATTGCTGCCGCAGCTCTCCAGCGAGCGGCGAACCGCCTCGTCATTGTTTTCCTGATTGACGTCGAAAAAGAACCCGCCGCGCGGACCGATCGCCAGCGCTTTCGCTTCTCGAGCCGGCACATAAACTCTTTCGATATTTGCCTTGCCCTGTTCCGGCACCAGCGGCACGAGAGCGGCGACGATCGGCTTTACGACGGAGGGATCGTTCTTGAACAACGGTGACGGCAGCGGCGGGCGGCCGCGCGCATACACCACTGTATTGCCGACTGCGTAGATCTCGCATTTCCGCGGCTGCGGCAGCGCATCGGCACGTTTCTGGCAGATATCGAGCGCCGCCTGCTTTGCCGTTTCGTCGTCAGCCTGGCCTGTCGTGAACCCCATCGGCCCGGAGCTGATCGCAAGCGCTTTGTGATCGGCGGCCGGCATATATTCATTGCGAATGACGTTGCGGGCACGATCCAGAATGAACGGAATTGTTTCCGGCACCAGCGCCTCGGCTTGCCGCTGCGCTTGTTGCGGCGGAGCGCCTGGAGGAACGACAGCCGGAGCGGGAGCTATTGCAGAGGCAGCCGGTACTGCCGCAGCCGTCGCGGCCGCGACGGGCTGGCTCGGCGGCTGCGGCGCATTCGGCCTAAGCCCCAGATAGACCGCGGCCGCTCCGACAACGAGCGCCACAACAGGCGCCGCAATCGCAACCGGCAGCACCCAGCCCGCGCCGCGCCGGAGCAACCGGCTTCGCGACTTGAGCCGCGCTGGCGCGCATTTCGTCCGGCCGCATCTCGACGTGGTAGGCGTGCACCGGCGTCGGGATATTTTTGACCTGCTGCTCGCCAATATCGGAGAAGTGCACGGAGAGCTTGTTCGCCACCTGCTCATGGACGGCGCGCGAAATGCAGATGCCGCCGACCGGCGCAATGCCTTCGAGGCGAGCCGCGATGTTCACGCCGTCACCGAGAAGATCGCCGTCGCGTTCGACCACATCGCCGATGGTGATGCCGATACGGAAGTTCATCTGCCGGCTGGCCGGATAAGCCATGTTCCGCGTTCGCAGGCTTTCCTGGATATCGATGGCGCAACGCACCGCTTCGACCGCGCTGGAAAATTCGGCGAGCACCGCATCGCCGGCGGTATTGAAGATCCGTCCGCCGGCGCGGGCGATGAAATCGTCGGTGACGCTGCGATAGGACGCGAGCCGCCGCAGCGTCTCTTCTTCGTCCTCGGCAACGAGCCTGCTGTAACCGGCAACGTCGGCGGCAAAAATAGCCGCGATTTTTCGTTTCATGGGAAATCCGCCGCAAAGCCCGAAGCAGGCACGTAGAATGCCCGACAGCCCCGGTGTCTCGCAACGGTATTAAAGCGTCAGCGGTAGCGGGGAACTACTGCGCCAGCGCGGCCTGCAGCGACTTCAGCTGATCGAGATGGCGGGCAAGCTTGTCGCGTTCCGCGTCGTCGGTGGCGTCGGCGACATCTTCCTCGGTGTCTTTGATCTCGCTGGCGAGCGTCGCCATGTCGAAATCCTCACGCGCGACCGCCTTGTCGGCGAGCACGGTCAGCCCGGAGGGACCGACTTCGGCAAAGCCGCCAATGACCACGACCGGCACTTTGGTATTGCCGTTGAAGATCGTGACGATGCCGGGGCGCAGCGTGGTCACCAGCGGCGCATGGCCGGCCAGAATGCCCATGTCGCCTTCGGTGCCCGGCAAGTCGACCTGATCGACGTCGCCGGAGAACAGCACGCGCTCGGGAGAGACAAATTCGAGGTGAAGCTCGCCCATGAGCGACCTACGCCGCCTCGGCGGCGAGCTTCTTGCCCTTTTCGACCGCCTCTTCGATGGTGCCGACCATGTAGAAGGCGGCTTCCGGCAGGTGATCGTATTTGCCTTCGACCAGGCCTTTGAAGCCGTTGATGGTGTCCTGCAGATCGACCAGCTTGCCCGGCGAGCCGGTGAACACTTCGGCGACGTGGAACGGCTGCGACAGGAAGCGCTCGATCTTGCGCGCCCGCGCTACCGTCAGCTTGTCCTCTTCCGACAGCTCGTCCATGCCGAGAATGGCGATGATGTCCTGCAGCGCCTTGTAGCGTTGCAGCACCTGCTGCACCTGCCGCGCCGTGTTGTAGTGCTCATCGCCGACGATCAGCGGCGACAGCATGCGCGAGGTGGAGTCGAGCGGATCCACCGCCGGGTAGATGCCCTTGGCCGCGATATCGCGCGACAGCACCGTGGTGGCGTCAAGGTGCGCGAACGACGTCGCCGGCGCCGGGTCGGTGAGGTCGTCGGCCGGCACGTAGATCGCCTGCACCGAGGTCACCGAGCCCTTGTGCGTGGTGGTGATGCGCTCCTGCAACGCACCCATGTCGGTCGCCAGCGTCGGCTGATAACCGACCGCCGAAGGAATGCGGCCGAGCAGCGCCGACACTTCCGAGCCGGCCTGGGTGAAGCGGAAGATGTTGTCGACAAAGAACAGCACGTCCTGGCCCTGGTCGCGGAAGTGCTCGGCGACTGTGAGGCCGGTGAGGCCGACGCGGGCGCGGGCGCCCGGCGGCTCGTTCATCTGGCCATAGACCAGCGCGCACTTGGAGCCTTCGACCGAGCCTTCCTTCGGGTCCTTGTTGACCTTCAACTCGATCATTTCGTGATAGAGGTCGTTGCCCTCGCGGGTGCGCTCGCCGACGCCGGCGAACACCGAGTAGCCACCGTGGGCTTTCGCGACGTTGTTGATCAGTTCCATGATCAGCACGGTCTTGCCGACGCCAGCGCCGCCGAACAAGCCGATCTTGCCGCCCTTCGCATATGGCGCGAGCAGATCGACGACCTTGATGCCGGTGACGAGAATCGCGGCTTCGGTGGACTGGTCGGTATAGGACGGCGCTTCCTGATGGATGGAGCGCATGGATTTCCGCCTTCACCGGCCCGGCCTCATCGACCGGATCGCCGATCACGTTGATGATGCGGCCCAGCAGGCCGGCGCCGACCGGCACGGAAATCGGCGCGCCGGTATCGGTAACTTCCTGGCCGCGCACCAGACCTTCGGAGGTGTCCATCGCCACGGTGCGGACGGTCGACTCGCCGAGATGCTGGGCGACTTCGAGCACCAGCCGGTTGCCCTGGTTGTTGGTTTCGAGCGCATTCAGGATCGCCGGCAGATGATCCTCGAACTGCACGTCGACGACGGCGCCGATAACCTGGGTGATTTTTCCGACACTAGCCATAGGATGCTCCTGCAACCGTATCAGACGACCGTCAACGTGACCGGCACGTTGTTGCGGGTCGCCCGCGAATAGGGACAAATCTTGTGTGCGTCTTCGACAAGCGCCTGCACCTTGGTCTTGTCGGCGCCGGGAAGCGAAACCTTCAACTCGGCCTTAAGGCCGAAGCTGACCTCGTCCTTGTCCATCGTGATCGGTGCAGGTCACCCGCGCATCCTGACCGTCAAGGCCGTGCTTCTTCGCGAGCGCCAAAATCGCCTGACCGAAACACGAGGACCAGCCGAGCGCGAAAAGCTGTTCGGGATTGTGGCCGTCGCCGTTGCCGCCGAGTTCCTTTTGCAAGGCCATCGCCAGCGCAAGGCCGTTGTTCTCGAGCACCGCGCGGCCGTTGCGGCCGCCTTTGGTCGTTGCTGCTGTTGTATAGGCCATGTTGCGCTCCCTATCCGATTAAAGCGCTTCGGCGCCGGAGATGATCTCGATCAGCTCTTTGGTGATCATCGCCTGGCGCGTGCGGTTGTAGGTGAGTGTCTGCTTGCGGATCATGTCGCCGGCATTGCGCGTGGCATTGTCCATCGCCGACATCTGCGCGCCGTAGAATGAAGCCGAATTTTCCAGCAGCGCCCGGAAGATCTGCACCGCAATATTGCGCGGCAACAGGTCCTTGAGGATCTCTTCCTCGTCCGGCTCGAATTCGTAGACCGCGCCGCCGAGCGCATCCGAGGATTTCTCGTCGAACACCGGCGGAATGATCTGCTGCGCCGTCTGGATCTGCGCGATCACCGAGCGAAAACGCGAGTAGAACAGCGTGCAGATGTCGAATTCGAATTTGTCGAACAGCGCGATGATCTTTTCCGCGATCATCTCGGCGTTTTCGAAGCGCAGCGTGCGCACCGAGCGCAGATCGACCATTTCGACGATCTGCGAGGCGTACAGCCGGCGCAACTGATCGTAGCCCTTGCGGCCGACGCAGAAGAATTTGACCTCTTTGCCTTCGCTCATCAGCGCATTGGCGCGCTCGCGGGCGAGCCGCACGATCGCGGTGTTGAAAGGACCGCACAGGCCACGCTCTGCCGTGCAGACCAGCAGAAGATGCCTTTGATCGCTGCCGGTGCCGCGCAGGAGCCGCGGGGCGCTGTCGAGACCGGCCACCGACGCGGCGATATTGCCGAGCACGGTGTCCATGCGGCTGGCGTAAGGCCGCGCCGCTTCGGCAGCCGCCTGCGCACGCCGCAGTTTCGACGCCGCGACCATCTGCATGGCCTTGGTGATCTTCTGCGTCGCCTTGGTTGAGGCGATCCGGTTGCGCAGGTCTTTGAGGCTCGGCATCAGACCAACGTTTTAAGCAAAGGTTTTCGCGTAAGCGTCAACGACGCCCTTGAGCTTGGCCGCCGTCGCGTCGTCGAGATCGCGCGAAGTCGACGGATAGCTTTGAGGATGTCGCTGTGCTGATTGCGCAGCAGGCCGAGCAGACCGTCTTCGAAGGCGCGAACACGGTTGACCGGCAGCGGATCGAGATAGCCGTTGACGCCGGCGTAGATCACGCAGACCTGCTCTTCCATCAACAGCGGCGAGAACTGCGACTGCTTGAGCAGCTCGGTGAGCCGCGAACCACGATTGAGCAGGCGCTGGGTGGTGGCGTCGAGATCGGAGCCGAACTGCGCGAACGCCGCCATTTCGCGGTATTGCGCGAGTTCGCCCTTGATGCGTCCGGCGACCTTCTTCATCGCCTTGGTCTGCGCGGCGGAGCCGACGCGCGACACCGAGAGGCCGACGTTCACCGCGGGACGGATGCCCTGATAGAACAGATCGGTTTCGAGGAAGATCTGGCCGTCGGTGATCGAGATGACGTTGGTCGGGATGTAGGCCGACACGTCGTTGGCCTGCGTCTCGATCACCGGCAGTGCGGTGAGCGAGCCGCCTTTGTGCTCGTCATTCATCTTGGCGGCGCGCTCGAGCAACCGCGAATGCAGATAGAACACGTCGCCCGGATAGGCTTCGCGGCCCGGCGGACGGCGCAGCAGAAGCGACATCTGCCGATAGGCCACGGCCTGCTTGGACAGATCGTCGTAGATGATGACGGCGTGCATGCCGTTGTCGCGGAAGTATTCGCCCATGGCGCAGCCGGCGAACGGCGCCAGGAACTGCATCGGCGCCGGATCGGAAGCGGTGGCGGCGACCACGATCGAATAATCGAGCGCGCCCTGCTCTTCGAGAACCTTCACGAATTGCGCGACGGTCGAACGCTTCTGGCCGATGGCGACGTAGACGCAGTAGAGCTTGATTTTCTCGTCGCCGGTCGCGTTGAGCGCTTTCTGGTTCAGGATCGTATCGAGCGCGATCGCGGTCTTGCCGGTCTGGCGGTCACCGATGATCAGCTCGCGCTGGCCGCGGCCGATCGGGATCAACGCGTCGATCGCCTTCAATCCGGTCGCCATCGGCTCGTTCACCGACTTGCGCGGAATGATGCCGGGCGCCTTCACGTCAACGCGGGCTTTATGATCGGCCTTGATCGGCCCCTTGCCGTCGATCGGGTCGCCGAGCGCATCGACCACGCGGCCGAGCAGGCCCTTGCCGACCGGCACTTCGACGATGGCGCGGGTGCGCTTGACCGTCTGGCCTTCCTTGATTTCGCGGTCGGTGCCGAAGATCACGATGCCGACGTTGTCGCTTTCGAGATTGAGCGCCATACCGCGCACGCCGCTCTCGAACTCGACCATCTCGCCCGACTGCACCTGGTCGAGACCATAGACGCGGGCGATACCGTCACCGACCGACAGAACCTGGCCGACCTCGGAGACTTCGGCGTCCTGGCCGAAATTCTTGATCTGCTCTTTGAGGATTGCGGAAATTTCCGCGGCGCGGATATCCATTATCGAGCCTCTTTCATCGCGTGCCTGATTGCATTGAGCTTGGTGCGCAGCGAGGTATCGACCATGCGGCTGCCGAGTTTGACCACAAGGCCTCCAATGATCGACGGATCGACCTTGACGTTAAGATCGACGTCCTTGCCGCTGACCGACTTGAGCGCAGAGCGCAGCGCATCGAGATGGTCGCCCTTGAGCTCTTCGGCGACCGTCACTTCGGCTGTCGCCTCGCCTTTGTAATCCGCCACCAGTTCCCGATAGCCGCGGACCATGTCGCGTACCGCGAACAGCCGGCGGTTCGACGCCACCATCTTGAGAAACTTCGCGGCCAATCCGCCGATCCCCGCCTTGTCGAGGATCGACGTGAGCGCCTGGAGCTGCTCCTCGGCGGAAAATACCGGACTGCGCACCAGCCGCGTGAGATCGGCGCTTTCGGCAACCAGCGCGTCGAAGCGATCAAGGTCCGCCTTTACGGCGTCGATCGCATTGTCTTCGCGCGCCAGCTCGAACAGCGCCGTGGCATAGCGGCCGGCCATGCCGGATACGATGGTTTCTTCGGCCTGCCAAAGTGAGTGCTCGCTGCGCCTGTTCTCGGGAGCTTTATTTTTTCCAAATGACCGCGCCGCGGTCCCGACGGACCCGCGCAAGCCCTTGGGATTTAAGCGGGACTTGGATGTCCGCGGAAACCGCAGAAAATCCTGCGAAAGCCGCGAAAATCGGGGGTTTGCTAACATACCGGGCCATGGGGTGCAACACGGCGTAAACACCGCAAAACCGGCTTCTCACCGTGCATAAGGACGCCAGAGGTCAGGCGGCCGAGGCAGCCGTATATTGCCGGATCACATCGAGGAAGATGTCGCCATATTGGCGCAGTTTCGTAGCGCCGACCCCATGCACAGTGGCCATCTCGCCGAGCGTTATCGGCTTGCGCCGCGCCATGTCGATCAGGGTCTTGTCGGCAAACACGACATAGGCCGCGACGCCCTGTTCCTTGGCGAGCCCCGACCTGCGCTGGCGTAACGCCTCGAACAGCGCCTGATCGCCTGCGGTACCATCGGCGAGTGCTGCCGCATTGGCGGCGGCGCGGGTATTCTTTCGGGTCGCGGGCTTCAGCGTATCCTTGCGCAACGCGACTTTGGCCGCGCCTTTGAGCACATGCCGGCCGACGTCGGTAACGGACCAAGTGCCATAACCGGTAATATTGAGCGCGATGACGCCGGCGCCGTGGAGCTGCCGGAAGATCGAGCGCCACTCCTGCCTGGTGTATTCCTTGCCAACGCCGAAAGTCGGCAGGCGACTATGACCGAATTTTTCGACCGCTTCGCTGTTCTCGCCGAGCAGCACATTGGCCAGATGCTCGGTGCCGAAACGCTCGCCGGTGCGTACGATGGCCGAGAGTGCCTTCTGCGCCGCGATCGTGCCGTCGATCACCTCGGCGCCGTCGCAGCAGAAATCGCAATTGCCACACGGTTCTGCCGTTTCGCCGAAATAGCCGAGCAGCGTCTGCCGCCGGCAACGCGGTGATTCACAGAGCGAAACCAGCGCATTGAGCCGCTGGCGGTCGACCCGTTTCTGTTCATCGCTGGAATCGCTGTCGTCAATTTGCAATCGCCGCAGCCGGATGTCGCCCATGCCGTAGAGCGTCAATGTATCGGCCGCCAAACCGTCGCGGCCGGCGCGGCCTATTTCCTGATAGTAGCTCTCGACGTTCGCCGGCATGTCGGCATGCAGCACGAAACGGACATCCGGCTTGTCGATCCCCATGCCGAAGGCCACGGTGGCGACGACGACAACGCCGTCCTCCTGCAAGAAAACGTCCTGATTGCGCGAGCGCAGCTGCGGCTCCATGCCGGCATGATACGGCAGCGCCTTGACGCCGTTATCGCGCAGATACTGCGCCAGGTCCTCGGTTTTGCGGCGCGAGCTGCAATAGACAATGCCGCTCTGCCCCGCATGATTTTTGACGAAGTCCATCACCTGTTTGCGGCCGCCGATCTTGGCGGACATCGCCAGCCGCAAATTAGGCCGGTCGAATCCGTGAACGAAAACCGCCGGCGGTTTGCTGAAAAGCTTTTCCACAATATCGGTGCGGGTCGCGGCGTCAGCCGTGGCCGTAAACGCAATCGTCTGCACCCCGCCAAGCGCTTTCTTCACCGCACCGAGCTCGGCATATTCCGGCCGGAAGTCGTGTCCCCATTGCGAAATGCAATGCGCTTCGTCGACAGCGAGCATGCCGACCTTGGCGCGCTTGAGAAGGTCCAGCGTATCGGACCTCACCAATCGCTCGGGAGCCACATAAACAAGCCGCATCTCCCGACGCGCAATGCGGTCGAGGATCGTGCGGTTTTCGGATGAATCGTTTGCCGAATTGAGCGCGGCAGCGGCAACGCCGTAGCCGCAGAGCTGCGCCACCTGATTGCGCATCAGCGCAATCAGCGGCGAGACCACGACGGTCAGGCCGCCGCGGACCAGCGCCGGAAGCTGATAGCAGAGCGACTTACCGCTGCCGGTCGGCATGACCGCCAGCACGTCCTGGCCATCGAGAATGGCGCTTATGATATCGGCCTGACCCGGCCGAAAAGCCGCAAAACCGAACGTGGCACGCAGCTCTTGCTGGGCTACGGCGAGATCCGCCATGACAAGTCCCTCAGCCAATTGTTCTATATTTGTTCCAACCAGGTCGCAAGCCCGGCAAGGGCGATAAGGCCGATCCGCGCGGCATTTCTTGCGCCTTGGCATCCGCTGAGGCACTTTGCGTCCTCAACAGTTGCCCTCTGAAATGCCGCCTGCCGGGACTTCCGCCGCCGACCGCTCGATCGGCCGCCTCATCAAGCCCATGTTCGCGCTCTGGTTCGCGGGCGTCGCCATGCGCGTGAGCATTCTCGCCATGCCGCCGGTGATCCCGCAGGTGCATGACGAGCTGCACATGTCGGAGACGCAGATCGGTCTCCTGATCGGCCTTCCTCTGGCAATGTTTGCGATTGCCGCCGTGCCGGGCTCGCTGCTGATTTCCCGGGTCGGCACCCGCAACGCCGTCATCATCGGCATGATCATCGCTGCGTTTGCCGCCGGCGCACGCGGCGCATCGATCGACGTCTGGACGCTTTATGCCGCATCGATCGTCACCGGCTTTGGCGTCGCGATCATGCAGCCGGGCGTGCCAACACTGACGCGCGAGTGGCTACCGACGCGGATTGCACTCGGCACAGTCTCTTATACCGGCGGCATGCTGATCGGCTCGATGTTTGCAGCATCGTTGACCATCCCGCTGGTGCTGCCGCTGGTTGGCGGTTCGTGGCGGCTCGATCTTATGGCGTGGGCCGTGCTCGCGCTGCTCATCGTTCCGGTTTTTCTGCTGTTGAGCCCAAAGGACGGTTCGCAGCCGGGCAGCGTCAGCAAGGTCGGCGGACGCTGGTGGCCGGATTTCAAGGACCCGCTGGTGTGGCTGCTCGGCCTGACCTTCGGCAGCAACAACAGCCCGTTCTTCGCCACCAATGCATTCCTCGGCGACTACCTCGCCAGCGAGGGAAAATTTCAGTTGCTGGGTTCGGCCCTGGGCTGGCTTAACGGCGCCCAGATCGTGGCGCCATTCGTTCTTCTGTTCATGGCGAACCGCTTGCAGCGGCGCGCATGGCCGTTCGTGACCCTGGGGCCGCTGCTGCTGCTCTCGTTTCTCGGCTTGATGTTCGAGCAGTCCGAAGCCGTCATCGTCATCTGCGCCGCACTGATCGGCCTGACCACCGCGGTCACGCTGACCGCCATATTGGCATTGCCGCCATTGTTGAGCAGTTCGGCTGACCTGCCGCGCATCACGGCCGGGATGTTCACGATCAGCTACACCACCGCGATCATCATCCCGACGATCAGCGGCGCGTTGTGGGATGTCACCGGGCTACCGTGGACCGCTTTCGTCCCGCCGAGCATTTGTGCGGTAGCGCTCACCATCCTCGGCGTCATCGCCGCGCGCTATCCAACTCCGAGCGAAAGAGGCATAGTTTCGTCATGACCAACCGCCCAAAAAAATCCGCCCCCAAGAACTCGCGCCCAAGAAACGCGCCGCAAAAAAAGGGCCGATGCTGCCGACTGACCGCCTCGCCTATTCGCCGATCACGGAACGGCCGCCGCTCAAGCTGCCAAACGGCGCGCGAATGGCAGTGTGGGTCATCGTCAACGTCGAGGAATGGGACGCGACGCAGCCGATGCCGCGCACCGTGCTCACGCCGCCGGCCGGCGGCTCGCCGATGCCCGACGTGCCGAACTGGGCGTGGCACGAATACGGCAACCGTGTCGGTTTCTGGCGCTTCGTAAAGGTGTTCGACGAATTCTCGATTCCCGGCGTGATCGCCATCAACGGCTCGGCGCTGGCCGCCTATCCGGCGATCGTGCGTGCCGCCGTCGATCGGCATTGGGAATTCATGGGCCACGGCTTCACCCAGCGCAACATGCAGAAAGTGCCGGACGAACGCGCCGATATCCGCAAGACGCGCGAAGCCATTCTCAAGGCCACCGGCAAGCCGCCTAGCGGCTGGCTGGGACCCGGCCTTACCGAAACCTGGGAAACGCCCGATCTGCTGGCCGAGGAAGGCTACGGCTATGTCGCCGACTGGGTACTCGACGATCAGCCGGTGTGGCTGAAAACCCGCGGCAAGCCGATCGTCAACGTGCCCTACACGCAGGAATGCAACGACGTCGCCATGATGCTGATCCAGCATCACAAGGCATCGGAATATTCCGATCGCGCGATCGATCAGTTCGAGCAGATCTACGCCGACTCCGCCAACTCGGCGCGGGTGATGGCGATCTCGATCCATCCCTACATCATGGGCGCCCCGCACCGGCTGAAATATTTCCGCCGCGTCATCGAACACATCAGCAAAAAGCAGGACGTGCTGTTCTGGACAGGTGAGCAAATCCTCGAATGGTATCTTGGCGCCGGACCGAAGCAGCCTTGAGCCGTCCAAAAAGCCTTGAGCAGCCCAAACAGCCTTGAGCAGCTAGTGAGAAATCCCGAACGCGTCACCACTCCGGCTGCCGACGACACGACGGCAAAGCTGCTGCTTGTCGTGCTGTGCATCGTCTGGGGCGTTACCTGGCCGATCATGCGGATCGCGCTCAGCGAAGTGCCGCCGTTCACCATGCGCACGACCAGCTCTTTTGCCGGTGGACTGGCGCTTTTCGCAGTTGCCTTCTTCATGCGGCCGCAACATGCAGCTTCCGGGCATCAAGGGTTGTTTGCATGTCGCTGTCGCTTCGATTCTCAACGTTGCAAGCTTCAGTGTGTTCTCGACCTTCGCCCAGCTCAGTGCCCCAACGTCGCGGGTGGCGATCCTCTCCTACACGATGCCGATCTGGTCGGTCGTTCTGGCCTGGCTGTTTCTTGGCGAGCGCCCGGAACGCATGCAGTCGATCGCTATCGGTCTATGCATTATCGGTCTCGCGATATTGATCTATCCGCTGACCGCATCCGGCGTTCCTATCGGCATCGTGCTGGCGCTCGCCACCGGCGTGAGCTGGGCCGCCGGCACGATCTATCTGAAATGGGCACGGATCGATGCCGATCCGATGGCCATCGCGTTCTGGCAGATCGTGGTGTCGTTCTTCATCATCGGCGCATGCATGATGATCTTCGAAGGCGGCCCGGACTTTCACGCGGCGCACGCAAAAAGCATTTTCGCCACCGTGCTGTCCGGCCTGCTCGGCACCGGCACCGCTTATGGACTGTGGTTCACCATCATCAGGCGGCTACCGGCGATGACGGCGTCGCTCGGCATACTCGGCAGTCCCGTGGTCGGCGTTTTCGCTTCGATGCTGTTGCTCGGCGAACGCCCGACGATCACCGACGTTATCGGCTTCGTTCTGATTCTCTGCGCATCGGCCTGCGCACTATTCTCGCGGCCGGCGATCGCCGAAACCGCCGAACAGCATACCTAGACCGGCAGGCAGAGAGCGTTGTCGACCAGAAGATTGTCGTAGACGCAGCGCCGTTCGGAAAGCTTGAACTGATCGCCGATCTTGCGGAACCGGTCGTAATAAACTCCGACCTGATGCAACTTAGCATCCGGCCGGTCGAGCAACACCTGCGTCACAAGATAATTAGCGCGAGCGCGAACGTCGCCGTTCGATTCCCTGCCGAGCACTTGCAGATTACCGATGATGTGCCGGAGATACCGCGGGGCGAACATTTCCGTCTTCATCGCGTTGGCGCGGTCAAGGATCATGCCTTTGTTCTCGCAATAGATCAGACCGACCGGCATGTTGCGGTCGGCATTCTCTCGAGAGATCACGATGTAGAAGCAATCGTCGGTGAACATTTCCGCCCAGTCGGCGAGACGATTCTCGTCCAACGCCGCCGCGTAGGCGTTGTTGAATGCTTCGATCTCGCGATGCAGCAACAGCGCGTCCAGGCTCCGCTCGTTGACCGTACCGTTTCGCGAATCAAGCATCGCCGAGAGTCCTACAGGTCCATGGCTTCGCGCCAATGCTTGTACATGGCACGGATCGCGGATTCGGAAATCAGCGTGTCGGCGGTCCCAGCCGCGGTTTTCGGGTCGAGTTTGACCAGATGCTTGCCGTCCGGAACGTGCAGCATGCCGTCCTGAACGAATTTGATCGCCTCGTTGTCCTCGAGTCCAAGGAAACCAGCCGGACCCATCAGGTTACCCTGGCGCAGACGATGCCGGGTCATTTCCTCATCGTCGCCCTCGAAGCCGAACATGGTCCACTTCATGATGAATTCGTTCGGGCCGGTCGGCACGATCTGGCGCACGCCGAGCGTATTCATCTCGCGCTGCACGATAAGGTTCGGCCAGATTGTCGTCATGGTCACCGACCATGGACTGTCGAACTCCTGCACAAAATCCATGAAGCGGGGCTCATTGAGCGACATGCCTTCCTTGAAGTTACGCATTTCCTTCTTGGCATCGCCCGAGATCGCCTTGGCATCCGACTTTGCCGAGGCCATCACGCCGTGACGGCCGCTCTCGTCTGCCAGCATCATCGAGCGGTTGCCTACTACCAGCAGACCAAAATTCACCAGGAACGAGTGCAGCAGCGTAGCGTGATACGGGTCTTTCAGATTCTCGTGGTAAAGCTTCCAATTACCGGGCAGCGAATGCCGGTAATGGCCAAGGATTCGCAGCTTGCGGCCGTCGAAAGTTGCTTCGAATTCCCGCAGGACTTCCGGCCCGAGATAGCCGGCAACCGATTCCATGTTGTCCGAATAGGAAGCGAACACCACGCCGCGATGGGTCGTGACCGCGAGCTTGCGCGGTCCATGCTCCTGCATCTTGAAATCGGCGGGCATGCCGCCTTTGCCCGCGACGCCGCGGCGGAACGGTATGCCGATCAGATTGCCTTTCAGATCGTAGGTCCACTGGTGGTAGGGGCAGATCAACTCGTTGGCATGGCCGCTCAGCTCCCGGCAGAATTCCGATGCCCGGTGAATGCAGCGGTTCTCGAAGGCATTGATTGAGCCGTCGGAAGCGCGGGCCACTACGATCGCGGTCGGCCCTACATTGGAGCGGATATAGTCGCCGGGATCTGGGATCTCGGCTTCAAGCGCCACGTAGTTCCAGGTCGGGCCGTGAAAGATGCGCTCGACTTCACGGTTGTAAACAGCCTGATCGGTATAGACCCAGTCCGGAATGACGGTCAGATCGTCGTCTGGCCAGACGTAGGTATTGTTTTTAATTTCCAGCGCCATGCGGTTCGCCTTGCAAGGCCGGCAGGATTGCACCTTGAGGATAGCCGAAGTCGGCTTCAATTGCACAGCGCCAGGCCGCGGCGTACGATTTTGCCAAAGTCAGAAGGAGCACATCATGGCGCAAGAGCCGCTCGCTACCCGGGGCAATTATCTGCACATCTACGATTTCCGCGTGATGAAGGGTAAGGAGGACGAATTCATTCGCCTGTTCGAAGCGTTTGACTATTCGGACGGCAATCCCATGCACAAATCCTCGGCGCAGGTGAAAGACGGCGTCCTATGCCGTGACACCGAGGACCCGCAGCGGTTTTTCCTGATCGCCGAGTGGGCCGACATCGAAGAGCACGCCAAGATCCGCAAAATCCTCGCCGACGAGATCAAACCGGAATTCATCAAATATATCGAGGGGCACAAGTTCGTGCCGAAATACGTTGAGGTGGTTTCCTCGACGCCGGACGAGATCCTGAAAAAAGCGGCGGAGTAGTTTGCGTTATGCTTTGACCTGCCGGGCCATCTCGACAACCCGCGCGGTCATCGCGCTTTGCGGATCGGTGAACGGATCCAGCACGTTGAAATGGTTCTTGCCAGGAAGTTCCTCGTAGCGGGTCTTCGCCGCGCCTTGCCAGGCTTGTGTGATGAGTTTGCTCTGCCGCAGGAACTCGCTCGACTCGGCGCCGCCGACGACCGCGTCGAAAACCCGGCCCGGTGCGATCGGCCAAAGTGCCGGCGAAAGCTGCTTTGCGGTTTCAGTCGTGAGTTTCAGATCCTGATTCGGGGCGATGCCGACCAGCGGCACGAGATCGAACACGCCGGAGACCGAATAACCTGCAGGCACCAGATCGGCCGGCGCCTTGGGATAGAGCGACGCCCAATCGGTCGCCACCAAGGCTCCGGCAAGATGCCCGCCTGCCGAATGGCCAAAGACAAACAGCCTCTTGTTGAAGCGCTCCCAGAGAAACACACAGGCACGGCGCATTTGCTCGACAATGGTGTCGATGCCGACATTGGGACACAGATCGTAGCCCACCACGGCAACACTGACACCGTGCGCATTAGGGCCGCGCGCCATCTGGCTGAACATGGAGCGATCGAGCGAGCGCCACCAGCCGCCGTGGATGAACAGCGCAAGCGGCGCGTCTCCGCCGGCGTCCGGCATGAACAGATCCAGCGATTGCCGCGGCGTGTCGCCATAGGACAGTCCGAGCTCGACGCGGCCACGCTTAAGGGCGTCAAGCCGGTAAGCCTCTCCGTCGCTCACCCAGCGCGCGAATATCTCCTCGTGATCCGGCACGCGGGCGCGGTTGTTATATTCGGCTTCGTAATCGATGGCGGCCATGCGCAGCTCCCCGCAGGAACTGCATGCGACATTGCGGTAAGCCCAACCCGCTGGCAAGTTGCCGCAGATCGTCCGCCCCTCGCTGCCAGAATCAGGTAGGTGGAGCCCATGAAGGTCGACGGCAAGGCAATGCGCACCATCTGGCTTGAGCCGGACGGCTGGTCGGTCGGCGTGATCGACCAGACGGCGCTGCCGCATCGGCTCAGTATCGTCAAGCTGACCTCGCTCGACGAGGTGGCTCACGCGATCCGCGCCATGGTGATCCGCGGTGCGCCACTGATCGGTGCGACCGCCGGCTACGGCATGGCGCTGGCGCTGCACGCCGATGCCTCCGACGAGGCGCTGGAACGGGCTTACGCGACACTGCTCGCAACACGCCCGACAGCCATCAACCTGAAATGGGCGCTCGACGAGATGTCGGCCGCGGTGCGCAATCGGCCGCGCGCCGAGCGCACCGCCGCGGCTTACAAACGCGCGGCCGAAATTTCCGAAGAAGACATCGCCATCAATACCGCGCTCGGGCGTAACGGCTTGCCGCTGATCGAGGCCGTCGCCGCACGCAAGAAACCCGGCGAGAAGATCAATGTACTGACCCACTGCAACGCCGGCTGGCTGGCCGCGGTCGATGTCGGCACAGCGACGGCGCCGATCTATCTCGCCCATGACAAAGGTATCCCGATTCATGTGTTTGCCGATGAAACGCGGCCACGCAACCAGGGTGCTTCGCTGACGGCGTGGGAATTGGGCAAGCATGGCGTGCCTCACACCGTCATCGCCGACAATACCGGCGGCCATCTGATGCAACACGGCATGGTCGACCTTATCATCGTCGGTACCGATCGCGTCACCGCCAACGGCGATGTCTGCAACAAGATCGGCACCTATCTGAAAGCGCTCGCTGCCCGCGACAACAACGTGCCGTTCTACGTCGCGCTGCCGTCACCGACCATCGACTTCACCGTTTCTGACGGCGTTGCCGAGATCCCTATCGAAGAGCGCAGCGCCGACGAAGTCACGACCATGACCGGACGCACCTCCGACGGCCGCATTGAAAGCGTGCGTATCGTGCCCGACGGATCAGCGGTCGCGAATTACGGTTTCGACGTTACGCCGGCGCGGCTGGTGACCGGCCTGATTACCGAGCGCGGCGTGCTCGAAGCTTCGCGTCAGGCGCTCGCCGCAGCGTTTCCCGAACGCGCGGATCCAGCACGATGACGCTCGCTGCGGTTTCTTTCCCGATCGATGGCCGGCAATCGCCGACGGCGCTGGCCGTCGCGCGCGGCACAGCCCGCTATCTGCATGCGCTCGGTTATTGTGTGGTCAGCGAATTGCCGCTGCCGTCAGGCCGGCGCGCCGACCTCGTAGCGCTCGGCGGCGACGGTGAGATCGTCATCGTGGAAATTAAATCGTCGATCGCCGATTTTCGCGCCGACCAGAAATGGATGGATTACGGGATGCACTGCGACCGGCTGTTCTTCGCCACAGTCGTTGAGGTACCCACCGAGATATTTCCGCCCGATGCTGGCCTCATCGTCGCCGATGCCTTCGGGGCAGCGGTGCTAAACGAGGCCCCCGAACATCGCCTGTCCGCAGCAACGCGCAAGGCGATGATGCTGCGCTTTGCCCATGCGGCGGCGCTTCGCTTGCAGGCGCTTGCCGATCCGCACGGACCTTACGCCGACGATTTCTGAAATTGCGCTATGCGGCGGCGACCGCGGCTGCATCTTTGCTTTTGAGCCGATCGAGCCAGGAGCGGAGTTCGGCAGGATCGACCGGCTTCTGCATCGAACCCAGAATGTTGAGGTTCAGCGACTTGGCCAGATCGACGTTTTCCTCGCAGGTATCCTCGTCACGGCCGCTGACAATGATGATGTGAGCGACGCAACCGATATCCGCCAGATGACGCAACACGTCGGCGCCGGTGCGCGCGCCAAGCGTGAGATCGAGCGTGATGCAGTCGAACGGACCCTGGCCGAGAGATTTGGCGGCCTCGTCGTAAGTCGCAGCGCCGGCCGGCGCGTAACCCGCCACGGCGGCGGCGCGGCAAATCATCATGCGATGCAGCGTATCGTCTTCAACGACAAGAAGGCGCGGTTTGGCGCCATCCTTATTTGAATCAAACAAAATGCTCTGATCGAGCATGGCAAAGCCCCCACAAAGAACCGGTCCCTTATTCCCCAACAATAGGAAAAGTCCGCGAAACTTGGCTTAGGCCATTCGCTAAAATTTGAAATGATCGAGGTTAACGGCTGATTACTTCGGCGCGCGTTTGGCGAGAATACGCTGCAAAGTGCGGCGATGCATGTTCAGCCGCCGAGCCGTTTCCGAGACGTTGCGCCCGCACAATTCGTAGATGCGCTGGATGTGCTCCCAGCGAACCCGGTCCGCGGACATCGGATTTTCCGGCGGCTCGATCTTCCGGTTGTCCAGCGCCAGCAGTGCTGCCGCCACATCGTCGGCATCGACCGGCTTGGCGAGATAATCGACAGCACCGAGCTTAACCGCGTTAACCGCGGTCGCGATGTTGCCGTAGCCGGTGAGAATGATGGCGCGTGCCTCCGGACGGCGCTTTTTCATCGCCGAAATAACGTCGAGGCCGTTACCGTCACCGAGCCGCATATCGACCACGGCAAAGGCTGGCGGCGCCTTTTCGACCTGCAATAGGCCTTCTGCCACCGACTCGGCGGTCGCGACAACAAAGCCGCGGCCTTCCATCGCCCGAGCCAGGCGTTGCAGGAATGACTTGTCGTCCTCGACGATGAGAAGCGTGCGCTCAGCCGGCACCGCAGCAGCCGTTGCAGTGGTCATTGTTGCAGTGGTCATGGGCAATCCAACTCCATCAAGCAATCGTCCGCCCCTTGCATCAACAACCGGTCAATGCCTGACCTAACAATTAGGAGGCTTGGGCTATCGGCTCAAGAGGGGGTGAAACCAGTGCGCGCTCGAAGTCGCCCCGGCTCCAGGTGATAGCTATGGTCGCGCCGTGCATCGGCGGCGCCTGATTTTTCAAAGACAGCGTGGCGCCGGAGCGCTCCAGCAGCGTCTTGGCGATGAAAAAACCCAATCCAAGCCCGAATGACGCCGCTCCGTCGTCGTCCGGCTCGCGCGGCTCGGGTTTGCGGTGGGTCACATAGGGCGCGCCGATCCGATCCACGACTTCGGGAGCAAAGCCCGGTCCATCGTCGCTGATGGTGATGCTGACTTCCGCCGCACTCCATTGCACGAAAATTTCGATCCGGCGGTGCGCGAAGTCGACGGCGTTTTCGATCAGGTTGCCGAGCCCGTAGCGGATGGCCGGGTTGCGCGCCCCGACCGGTTCCGCTGAACGGTTTGGCGGCATCGTCACGCCGATCTGGATACCGAAGTTGCGATGCGGCGCGACGGCTTCTTCGATCAAGGCCGAGATCGGCACGCGATCGAACGGATCGCCTGCCGGCAGCTCAGTGATCTTCGCCAGAATCTCGCGGCAGCGTTGCGCCTGTTCGCGCAACAGCTTTATGTCGTCGGCGTGCGGCGAGCTCGCTTCGAGCGCGCGCTCGATTTCGCGGATCACGACGGTAATGGTAGCGAGCGGGGTGCCGAGTTCATGCGCCGCCGCCGCG
This sequence comes from uncultured Alphaproteobacteria bacterium, assembly GCA_963739945.1. Taxonomy (GTDB): domain Bacteria; phylum Pseudomonadota; class Alphaproteobacteria; order Rhizobiales; family Xanthobacteraceae; genus BOG-931. The sequence continues at coordinate 98,425 of CAVUCN010000017.1, forward strand.
GCGAGACCGTCGAGCTGCGACAGATGCTGTTCGCGCGCCAGCACCAATTCGGTTGCCGCCAGCGCATCGGAAAGCTGGCGCGCTTCTTCGGCGATCTGCCACGTATAAACGCCGATGTAGCCGATCGCGAGCAGGATCGAGAGCCAGACCCCGACCATGTAGATTTCGGGAAGCTGCAGCGGATCTTCGCTGTCCCACGGCAGGTCGTAGTGGAAGAATACCAGCGCCGTGGCGCAAAGCATGGCGAACGTGCCGATCAGCAGCGTCATGCGCGGCGGCAATGCCGTCGCCGAGATCAGCACCGGCCCGAGCAACAGGAACGCAAACGGATTTTCCAAACCGCCGGTCAAATAGAGCAGCGCCGCAAGTTCGGCGATATCGAAGCCAAGCAGCCACGCCGCCCGATCGGGCTCGAGCCATTGCGTCTGATGGAACCCGACCCGCAGCGCCACATTGAGCAGCGCCGAGATCGCGATTACAGCCGTGCAGGCCCAGATCGGCACTTCGAATTCGAGGCCGAAATGCACCACAAGGACCGCCGCGAACTGGCCGAAAACGGCGAGCCAGCGCAGCCGGACCAGCGTATCCAGCCGCACATTGCGCGGCCGGTCATGAAGCCGGGGCAGACCGAACATGCCGGTCAATGTAGCGATTGGCGCGGCTTGCAGACAGGGCAAGTTGCCGCTGGCAAGTTGCCGCTGGTGTGAGGCCCGCGAATGAGCAAAACTATTGCCCAACGAGCCCTTCCGAGGAGTAATCACAATGACCTATGAGCTTGACCAGTTCATAACGGATTGCCGTTCCATCCTGTCGCGCGACCCCGGCCCGAAAGGCCGCGAGGATGTGCGCAAGCATCTTGAGCAATTGCTGCAAAACAAGAGCTTCGTGAAACAGCATTGCGAAGATGCGCCACGCGGACTGCACACGCTCTACGAGGACAAGGACCTTGGCTTTCAGATCCTTGCCCATATCAACGACAAGGCGCGTGTCTCACCGCCGCACGATCACGGCGCGTCCTGGGCGATCTACGGCCAGGCGACCCATTACACCGAGATGACCGAATGGGAGCGCGAGGATAACGGCAGCGACAACAAGCACGCCAAGCTCAAGCCGGTGAAGAAATATCGTCTCGAGCCTGGCCATGCCGGTATTTACGAGGACGGCAAGATCCATTCGATCGACTATCCGGACTACTCCCGTTTCGTGCGCGTCACCGGCACCAACCTCGACAAGATCGACCGCGTGCGCTTCGACCTGAAAACCGGCGAAGTGCACCAGATGACGCCGCAGCAGGCCACGTGACAACGACGATAAGCCCCGCGCAGTTGCGGGGCATGATTGCCGACGGCGGCGAGCTGGCGCTTGCCGATGTTCGGGAAGAGTTGGTTTTTTCGCAACGCCACCTGCTGCTGGCGCGCTCGATCCCGCTGAGCCGGCTCGAGCTGAAATTCGCGCAGCTTGTGCCGCGCCGCGCAACACGCATCGTGCTGTGCGACGACAACGACGGACTGGCGGCCCGCGCCGCGGCGATCCTCGAGCGCAACGGCTATTCCGAAGTCGCCATTCTCTTGAGCGGCGTCGACAGCTGGGTGGCCTCCGGCTTCGAAGTGTTCTCTGGCGTCAATGTGCCGAGCAAAGCCTTCGGCGAATATATCGAACACGCCAACCGCACGCCCAGCATCTCCGCCGCCGAGCTGGAGCAACTTTTACGCGACAAAGCCGACATCGTTGTGCTCGACAGCCGGCCGTTCGATGAATACTCGCGGGTCTCGATCCCGACGGGCATCGATGTTCCCGGCGCCGAGCTGGTGTTGCGCGCCCGCGAGATCGCGCCATCGCCGGCGACGATGGTGGTCGTCAATTGCGCCGGGCGCACCCGAAGCATTATCGGCGCGCAATCGCTTATCAATGCCGGCCTGCCGAATAAAGTTGTCGCGCTGCGCAACGGCACGATGGGATGGAGCCTCGCCGGCTTTAGCTGCGACAGCGGCAAGAACAATCGTGCTCCGGATGTTTCTCAACAGACCCTCGGTTGGGCGCGGCAGGCCGCACAAAGGGTCGCGCAAGGTTGCGGCGTCGAGACTATCGACCGCAAAAAGCTCGATGCGCTGCGGCAGGATACGCAACGCACGCTCTATCTGCTCGATGTCCGCGATCCCGCCGAATACGCGGCGGGCCATGTCGCCGGTGCAATTTCGGCACCTGGCGGCCAGCTTGTGCAGGCTACCGATCAATATGTCGGCACCCTCGGCGCCCGCATCGTTCTGGTCGACGACAAGGAAGTGCGCGCCGCGATGACCGGCTCGTGGCTGCGGCAAATGGGCTGGAAAGACGTTTTCGTACTGGTCGAAACCGGAACGGAAATCGCTGCGCCGATTCCCACGATCCTTGAGAGCGGCGTGCACCGTGGTGTTGCTATCGACTGTGCCGCGCTCAAAACCATGCTCGCACGCAACGAGGCCACGGTGCTCGATCTGTCGCTCAGCCGCGATTATCAGTTCGGGCATATTCCCGGAGCATGGTTTGCGATCCGCAACCGGCTCGACCGCGCACTCAAGAAGATTCCGTTACATGGCATGCTGGTGCTGACATCCGAAGATGGTGCGCAAGCGCGGCTGGCGACGGCCGAGGCGGAAGCGCTGGTCGGCGCGCCGGTCTGCGCGCTCGCCGGCGGCAATGCCGCGTGGCAGGCCGCTGGTTATCCGTTATCGAAGGATGCGCAGATGGCCGACGAAGCTGTCGATCAGTGGCGTAAGCCCTACGAGCGCAGCGGTGACCAGAAGGCAGCGATGAACGAATATCTGGCGTGGGAGATCGACCTGCTGCCACGCATCGAGCGCGATGGGTCGCTGAAATTCTCGCATCGCTAATTTAGTTCGCGACTTCCAGCAGGATTTCCGAAAGCCGTTCCGGCATGTCGACCATCACGTCGTGGCCGCACGGCACATCGTAGGTGCGCCACGCCTTGTCGCCGCGCGCTTCGGCAAGCGCCCGGTCGAATCCTGGATTGGCGTAATTTGCCGCCCGGATATAACTCTTGCGCGCAATGCGATCGCGGGCGCCGGTCAGTGCGATCTTGTCGGTGAACGTTGCGATCGGCTGCCCGACGCACATGCGGTCAACCCAGGCGCGGTCGGCTTCGTTGACAGCGAAAGCCTCCGCGGCGCGCGGCGGAATGGCGATATCGCCCCGCTGCAGGGCATTGGCGATGCCTTCTTTCACCGCGGGTCCGGTGAGGTCCTGAACGCTTTCGCCATTCTTCGGCACGAAAGCATCGAGAAAGACGATGGAGCGGATCAACGGCGCTGCCTGCTCAGCCACGCCGGATATGACAAAGCCGCCGTAGGAGTGGCCGCATAGTACGACGTCTTTCAAATCTTCCCACTTCAGAACATTCACGATGTCAGTGATGTGAGTCTCCAGGTCGATACCGGCACGCAGCAAATGCGCGCGCTCGCCGACACCCGTCAGCGTCGGCGTGAATACGCGGTCGCCGTCTTCGCGCAACCGGTCGGCAACACGCCGCCAGCACCAGCCGCCATGCCAAGCACCGTGAACCAGAACAAATGTGCTGGGCATGAAATTCTCCGTCAGGGATGCCACGCCGCAGGCGAAGCGCTAGCTTCGCCGACGTTGCGCCGCGCGTCTTCGATCACATCCAGCAGCGCCCGCAGCACCTCCGGCACGCCCTCGCCGCTCACGGCGGAAAGAACCAGCGGCGTTTTTTTCGCCGCCCGCTTGAGACGGGCGATCTGCTGCTTGATCTCGTCGGCGCTCAGCGCGTCCGCTTTGTTGAGCGCAACAATTTCCGGCTTGTCGGCGAGCTCCTGCCCATAGGCCGAAAGCTCGGCGCGTACGGTCTTGTAGGCCTCGCCGGCATCCTCGCCGGTGCCGTCGATGAGATGCAGCAAAACCCGGCAGCGCTCGACATGGCCAAGAAAACGATCGCCAAGTCCGACACCTTCGTGGGCACCCTCGATCAGGCCCGGAATATCGGCGAGCACGAATTCACGGCCATCGACATCGACCACACCAAGTTGCGGGTGCAGCGTGGTGAACGGATAATCCGCGATCTTCGGCCTGGCGGCGCTGACCGCCGCGAGAAGGGTCGATTTGCCCGCGTTGGGCAAGCCGACGATGCCGGCATCGGCGATCAGCTTAAGCCGCAGCCGGAGCGTGAGTTCGGTGCCGGGCTGGCCGGGATTGGCGTTGCGCGGCGCGCGATTGGTCGAGCTCTTGAAGCGAGCATTGCCGAAACCGCCGTTACCGCCGTGGGCGAGCGTGGTGCGCTCGCCCGCCTCGGTGAAATCGGCCAGCAGTGTCTCGCCGTCTTCGTCATAGATTTGCGTGCCGACCGGCACCTTGAGGATCACGTCAGCCCCGCTGGCGCCATGGCGATCCTTGCCCATGCCGCCTTGGCCGTTCTTCGCGGTAACATGCTGCTGATAGCGATAGTCGATCAGTGTGTTGAGCCCGTCGACCGCTACCGCGATCACATCCCCACCCTTGCCGCCATCGCCGCCACTAGGACCGCCGAATTCGATGAATTTCTCGCGACGAAACGCGACGCAGCCGTTTCCGCCGGCGCCGGAGCGGATATAGACCTTGGCTTCATCGAGGAATTTCATGTCGCATTCCGTAGTCGGCGGGCGCTTTTCGTGCAATGGCAATCTGTAATATGCCTTAAGCCCGTTGCCCCAGGAGTTGGTAAGCGTGTGGTCGGTCTTCAAGCTTGCGGCGCGGTCGGCAATCTGGCGAACCACTCCTGATCCTCCGCTTGTCGGGTTGGCGAGCCTGATCGGCTGGACGCTAGTCCTGGCTGCGGTCCGCGTCGCGCTGCAATATCTGGCCGTCGCCGACGGACCTCTTCACTTCAATCCCTATGGTCTGAACGCGATTGCGGCGCGGCTTGCCCTCGAACTCGCGATCGCGGCGTTCTTTGTACGGCCGCCAGCGCGCGCCATTGCGCTCGCGGCGATGTTCGTTCTTTCGATCGGCGCCGATATCGCCGCGGCCCTGATCCAGATCGGCTTCGGGCTGCTCGCGGCCAGAGACCAGCTCGATGCGCTTTGGTCGCGCGATATAACGGCCAGCGCAAGTTTCGCCATTCAAATCATCTGGTGGCTTGGCGCGATGACGTGTCTGCTGGCCAGCGTGCAACCGGAGGCGCGGCTTCGCTCACTGGCACGTGCAGCGGCGTTATGGATAGTGCTCCTTGCGGCGCACGCATTGATACCCGAAGCGCCGGTTTTTGTTCCACCTGGCTTCGACATCCGGAGTGCCAACTGGTGGGAATATCTTTTCGCCCGCTACGGCGCGCAAGGCGAGCTCGCACAACTGGAAAAAGCACAGGCCGGATTGCTGAAGGCCGAAGCTGAAAGCCTCGCGCCGCAACGCAAAGGAATAACCGACGTCTACTTCATCGGTGTCGCCGGTTGGGCCACCCAGGATGTTTTCATCAAGGAGCTTGAAGGCGCCATCGCCTCGATCGGAACGGTACTGCCGATCAAGGACCATGTGCTGCGGCTGATCAACAATCGTGCCACCGTCAACACCGTCCCGCTGGCAAGCGCGCAGAATTTTGCGGCCGCGGTTCACGCCGTCGGCGGTGTCATGGACAAAGATGAAGACGTGCTGCTGGTCTTCATGACCTCGCATGGCGAGCGCACCGGCTTTGCACTTCAGCTTCCCGGCAATGCACCCGCCGAGCTGACGCCGCAGCAGGTCGCAACCACGCTCGACAGCGAAGGCATCAAAAATCGTGTCGTCATCGTGTCGGCCTGCTTTGCCGGAATCTTCATGGCCCCGCTGCAAAACGACAACTCCGTCGTCATGACCGCATCCGATGACAAGAGCACTTCATTCGGCTGCGCGCCGGAGCGTGAGTGGACCTATTTCGGCGACGCGTTGTTCCATCAGAGCCTGCTGCCCGGAAATGATTTCCAGCAGGCCTTCAATCATGCCCGCATTCTGATTCAAGGCTGGGAGCTCATGGATCGGATAGCACCGTCCCACCCGCAGGGCTGGTTTGGACCGGCACTGGTTGCCAGGCTTGCGCCGGTTTTCCAGGCCGGTCCGGACGGACAGTAGCTGCGCGGCCGCGTCTGCCTTTCCGGGTCATGTTCTAGGCAACTCGCTTGGCGAGCTGCCACGATTTCAGCGAAGACCACAATCCGCGATCGAGTCGGAAGCGATCCGCCGGCGCAGCAGAATTGATGGCGCGGATGCGGATGAGCCGCACGCTGGTCCATTGGAAACCGCACTTCTCCAGCACGCGCCGTGACGCGGGATTGTTGACCCGCGCCCCGGATTGCAGCGCCGGATGCCCGAGATCGCCGAATGCGTGATCGATCACCGCGCGCGCGGCTTCGGTGGCGAAGCCATGGCCCCAGTAATCGGTGCCGAACCAATAGCCAAGCTCGGCGCCCTCTTCGCGCATATCGATGCTGCACACACCGATGACGGCGCCGCCGTAAGCCACGACGAAACACGCCTCGCCGTCGTATTTGTTGACGGTTTCGATGAACGCTTCGGCATCTTCAATGCCGTAAGGGTGCGGAATGCGCGCAGTGTTTGCCGCGATACGGCGATCGTTGGCGAGCTGAGCCATGGCTTTGACGTCGGCCAGCCACGGTGCGCGCAATATCAGCCGCTCCGTTTTGAGCACCGGGATACTTTGTAACCGTGGGATCTGAGCAACAACTTCTTCCGCGAGAGTCATTGCGTGGCTCCTTTAGAAAATCGAAAAGGGGAACCGGCATCCCGGTCCCCCTTTTCTCGGAGCCCATTCGGGTCCGCCGGGCGACTAGGTGCCGGCGGACCGATTATGATCCACCGTATTACTCGGCCGCTGCTTCCGTCATCGGAAGTACCGATACAAAAGTGCGGTTTTTGGTTTTGGTACGGAACTCAAGTTTGCCGTCGATTTTTGCGAACAATGTGTGGTCCTTGCCGATGCCGACATTGCGGCCCGGATGCCATTTGGTGCCGCGCTGACGCGCGATCACGTTGCCGGCAATGACCTGCTCACCGCCGAAAATCTTGATCCCGAGGCGCTGGCCTGCCGAATCGCGGCCGTTGCGCGAGGATCCGCCTGCTTTCTTATGTGCCATTGCTGGCCTCCAAACCTTTCTTGCCTAAGTCTTATATAGAATTGGTGACAAAAGCGTCACCACTCTACGTCACTTCGGATTACTTCTTTTTTTTGCCCTTCGCAGCCGGCTTTTTAGTGGCCGAAGCCTTCGCCTTGGCCGGAGCCTTTTTCTTTTTCGCAGTCGTTGCCTTGGCCGCGCTCTCGTCACCTTCCGCCGCCGGGGCCGATTCGGGCTTCGGCGCCTTGGCCCGCTTCGGCCGCGCCTCTTTGCTCGGTTTTTGACCGTCGGTCAGAATCTCTGTGATGCGCAGCAGGGTGAATTCCTCACGGTAGCCGCGCTTGCGGCGCGAGTTCTTCCGGCGGCGCTTCTTGAACGCAATGATTTTCGGACCGCGCCCCTGTTCGATCACCTCGGCCGCGACAGTCGCACCGGATATAGTCGGAGCGCCGAGCGTGACACTGTCACCGCCCACGACCAGAACTTCGCCGAACTCGACGATATCGCCGGGCTCACCTTTAACCGTGGCAACTTTCAGGACGTCATCGGCAGCAACACGGTATTGCTTGCCGCCTGTTTTGAAGACCGCGAACATCTTTTTTCCTCGTGTTCGATTCCGATAATCGGATTTGCATCCGCACCGGCTTCTTGCAGTCGTTTCTGCTGATGGTCATCGGCGCTTGATAACAGCCAAAGCCGCACCAAAAGGCCATTGAACCGGCGTCGTTATGGCGAAGGCCGGAGCCCCTTGTCAAGAAAGACAAATAAGCCGCGGCGCCATAACGCTAAATTGCTTGCAGAAGCCCGTCTATTGGCGTTCTTTATCCGCAAATAACCGCTGGAAATGCCGGCAACATTGCGCGTAAACGGGAGGATCCTGTGCTGGCCAGACAATGGGTTTCACCTCTCGTCGCAGCCCTCATGACCGCCGTTCTGGCGCTGGCGTTTACCTTGCGTCAGCCGGCGCTGGCCCAAGACTATCCGACCCGCCCGGTCACGATCCTGGTCCCGCTCGCAGCCGGCGGCGCCATGGACATCATCGCCCGCACCATGGCCCCGAAGGTCGCCGAGCGTCTCGGCAAGTCGGTGCTGGTCGAGGAGCGGGTCGGCGCCGGGACCGTTCTAGCCGCCAACGACGTCGCCCACGGTGCTGCCGACGGCTACACGCTGCTCGATGCGCCGAGCGGCACCATGACCACCAACGTCACGCTGTACAAAAAGCTTTCCTACGATCCGGTCGCCGACTTCATCCCGATTGCGCTGTGTTGCCGGGTGCCGTTCGTGCTGGTGACCGGCGCCAGCCAGCCGTTCAAGACCATGGCGGAACTGATCGCCTACGGCAAAGCGAATCCCGGCAAGTTGTCATTCGCCTCGACCGGCACCGGCGCGGTGCCGCATCTCGCCGGCGAGATGCTCAAGAGCATGGCCGGAATCGACATGGTGCATGTGCCCTACAAGGGTGGACCGCCGGCGCTCAACGACGTCATGGGCAACCAGATCCAGTTGTTCTTCGCCGACACCGCGATCACACCGCCGCTGATCGCCGCCGGAAAAATTCGCGCGCTCGGCGTGTCGTCAAAGACGCCGGTGGACGTATTGCCGGGCGTGCCGGCGATTGCCGACACCGTGCCGGGCTTCGAAGCGGTGTCCTGGCACATGATCGTCGCGCAGAGCCGCACGCCGCGGCCGATCGTCGATAAACTTCACGATGCGTTCCAAGCCGTCGTTAAATCGCCCGATATCCGGCAGCAGATGATCACGATGGGTCTCATTCCGGCCGATACGCCGTCAGTCGATGAGTTGCAGAGCTTCGTGAAATCCGAAATCGGCCGTTGGGGCGACATCGTGCGCAAAGTCGGCATCGCCGGAACGGAATAGACAACGCAGGACAGGCATATGGCCCTTCTGTCGCGCCGCACATTGCTCACCATCGCGCTGCCAGCGATGACGGCCAGCATCGCGCGCGCCGAAGACGCCGACGATTATCCAAACCGCCCGGTCAGCTTCATCGTGCCGTTCACGCCCGGCGGCGGCACCGACATCCTCGCCCGGCTGCTCGGACAAAAGCTTGAAGCCCGCTTCGGCAAGCCGTTCGTGATCGAGAATCGTCCGGGGTCGGGAACAGTGGTCGCGACCAATTTCATCGCCAAGTCGGCGCCAGACGGCCACTCCATCATGATGTCAGTATCATCGCTCGCCATCAACGCGACGCTGTACAAGAACCTGCCGTACGATCCGGTGAAGGACATCGCCATGGTCGCGATGATCGCGACGGTGCCGTTCGTGCTGGTGGTCAGCCCATCGTTGCAGGTGCAGAGCGTCGAAGAACTGATCAAGCTCGCAAAGACCAGGTCGCTGAGCTACGGCTCCGGCGGCATCGGCGCCTTCCATCACCTTGCCGGCGCTCTGTTTTCCACCATGACCGGCATCAAGGCGACCCACGTGCCGTATCATGGGACCGCACCGGCACTGACCGACCTCATGGGCGGCTACATCCAGTTCATGTTCAGCGATCTTGGCCCGGCATTGCCACTGATCAATGCCGGCAAGCTACGCGCGCTGGCAGTCACCACCAGGACGCGCTTTGTAGCGCTGCCAGACGTCCCTCCACTTGCTGAGTCCGGCGTGCCTGGCTTCGATGCCGCCGCATGGCAGGGCGTGATTGCGCCGGCTGGAACGCCGCAGGATATTCTGATCAAACTCAACGATGCACTGAACGACATCGTTGCCATGGACGACGTACGCGCGCGCATGAAAGATCTCGGCATGACCCCCGTCGGCAAAGGTTCGCCGGCCGAGCTGCAGAAATTCCTCGAGTTCGGAAATCGGCCGCTGGGGCAAAGTCGTCGAGGCTGCAGGCGTTGCCGGAACCGAGTGAGCACTTGTCGGAAACCGCGGCCAACCGAGAAGTCGATCGCCAGCTTCCTTTAGGCGACGAAATCTTTCTCGATCACGTCGCCCATTTCGTTCGCGATGCGAACGCTGCAAGCGATGCGCTGGTGCGCTGCGGCTTTGCACCGACGCCGATCTCGATCCAGGCGAAGTCCGGATCCATCCGGTGGCACGAAGCCGACCGGAACCGGCAACATCACCGTGATGTTCGAACGCGGCTACACGGAAATCCTGTTCAAGACTTCCGATACGCCGCTGTCGCTCGAACTCGACACCGCGATTGAACGTTATGCCGGGATGCATCTCGCCGCGTTTGCCGTAGCGGATGCAGCAAAATCACACCAACGCCTGGCGACCGCAGACTTTCGGGTGCGAGACCTCGTCAATATGTCGCGCCCGGTCGAAACCGAGGCCGGACCAGACAAGGCGGCTTTCACCATCGCCCGCGTCGAACCCGGCGTCATGCCGGAAGGCCGCATCCAGATGCTGACGCATCACACCGAGCAGGCCGTGTGGCAGAAACGCTGGCTGACACATCCCAACAGCACCATGGGCCTAATCGACGTCGTCATTGCGGTCGCCGATGTCGAGGAAGCCGCACGGCGGTTTTCACGCTTTACCGGCCGCCCGGCTACGCGGACTCCGAGCGGAGCGGGAGCGTTAATCCGCCTCGATCGCGGCGGCATCAACCTCGTCTCCCATGAGCTGGCAGCGGAGCGACTACCGGAACTCGCATTTCCGACGCTACCGTTCATGATCGGCTATGCGCTGCGGGTGAAATCGCTCGCCACCGCCGAAATGGCCGTGGAGGCTGCCAATTTGGCATGGCACAGCCTCGACGGCGGCATCGCCGCGAGCTTTCCCATCGAGCTTGGTGAGGGCGCTTGGTTCTTTGTCGAAGATGCGTCGGGATTGCCCTGGCGACGCTGAGGGATTGAACCAGACGTCCACCGCTCGTCCCCGCGACCCACCTACGCTCGCTCGGCGAGCTTCGGTGGGTTTGGAGTCCGCGGAAGCTCGGAGAGCGAAGGCGGAAAGCGGGGACCTAGTGCTTCTCTCGGATTCCCGCTTACGCGGGAATGAGCGAGAAGAAATTACTCCGCCGCGACCTTGGCGGATTCGGCAGGCACGACTTCTTTCACCGCGCCGCCCCAGCCGTTATGCGTCAGGTCGAAAATCACGCCGTCCGGATTCTTGTATTTGACCTCGTAGAAGGCGTTCGGATTGTCCTTCGGCGCGCCGCCAAAATAGGTGGCGCCGGCGTCGGTGGCCTTCTTGGCCGCTTCGTCGAGGTTGTCGACCCACATGCCGAAATGCACGATGCCGAGATAGTTCTTCGGGAATCCTGGAACGTCGCCGGTCTCGTATTTCAGCAGCGCGACATTGATGGTGCCGTCGGACACGTAGCAGCCGATGCCGGCCTTGCCGACGCGCTTCATGCCGAACGCATCCTCAAAGAATTTCGCCGCCTTGTCCGGATCGGAAACCGACAGAGCGATGTGACGAAGCCGTGCAGCCATGGGTAACCTCCGATGGATCGTTGTTGGTTGGCGCAAAGCATCCTCCCGCCTCGCCGGGGCGTCAAGACGGACGCCTGCCGAACGGGAGATCAGTCCGCTTTAAGGCCGGACCCTACGATAACGTCACGCCACTTCTTGAAGTCTGCTGCGACGCGGTTAGCGAGCTGTTGCGGCGTGCTGGCCTGCGCCTCCACTCCAATTTTGGTCATTGCGGCTACTGTTTCACGGTCGGCCAAAAGTTCATTCACCGCACGATTCACTTTCGTCACAATCGCTTCGGGCGTGCCGGCGGGAGCGTTGATGGCCTGCCAGAGTACCGCCTCGTAGCCGGCCAGTCCGGCTTCCGCGATCGTCGGCACATCCGGCAGCGCAGCGCTTCGCGTGGCACTGGTCACAGCCAGCGCCCGCACCTGGCCTTGCTGGATCAGCGACAGCGTTGGCGGGATGGTGACGAAAGCAGTATCGACCCGGCCAGCAATCAGGTCCGGCACTTCCTGCTCCGTGCCCCGATAAGCAATAGGGGTGATCTGGATATTGGCGAGCTTGTTGAACAGCAGGCCGGCCAAATTGGCGAGGGTCGCCTGACCCGCTTCCGCATAAGTGTGTTTGCCCGGCTCGGCCTTGGCCAGGGCAATTAACTCCTGCGTGGTGAGGACCGGCAAGCCCGGATAGCTCGCCAGCACGAACGGCGAAGCGCCGAGCATCGATATCGGCACGAAGTCCTTGACGACGTCGAAACTCTGGGTCGGGTTGAGGCTTTGCGTAATCGTAGAGCTGGTGTTGACCAGACCCAGCGTGTAACCGTCTGGCGCGGCGTGGGCGACATATTCGCCGCCGACCGCGGTGCTCGCGCCGGGACGATTTTCGACCACGACCGGTTGGCCGAGCTTGCCGCTTAGACCTTGCGCAGCGATCCGCGCAACAATGTCGGAGCTGCTGCCGGGCGGGAACGGGACGATCAGGTGGACCGGCCGTTCCGGCCACACGCCTGTCTGTGCGTTCGCAGGCAACACCGCGAACAACGGCAACAACGCCAGTACAACGCCCCTCATCACACGCCTCGATTTTCCTAGGTAATCGCTTCGGCTTCCTTCAGACTTTCGAACAAAGCGGTGCGCAGCAGGAATTTGCGCGCCAGCACCGGATCTTCCGACGTACGGCGCAGCTCGTCGTGATTGCGCCTGCGCACTGCCGGATCCTGCTCGGCAAGAAGCTTCTTGTTGCGCATGGTCTGCGCCTGGGTATGTGCGACCGCAACATGACGACGCTGCCGCTCGTAGCGGTCGAGCACGGAGTCATCCGTCTCACCACGCGAGATGGCGATGAGCTTGTCGGCAAGGTTGATCGCGTCGTGGATGCCGGAGTTCATACCCATGGCGCCGATCGGGCTGTTCACGTGTGCCGAGTCGCCGGCAAGAATAGCGCGGCCGGCACGAAATCTATCCGCGACTCTTTGGTGCACCACGTAAAGGTTGCAGCCGACAATCTCGAACGGCTTCCCGGTCGGCAGGAATTTCTGCATTTGCGCCTGCAGGACTTCGGGCCGCAACAGATCGGCCTCGTCTGCCTTCGGATCGGTTGGAAAATGTACCCGCCAGCGGTCCGGCGGCCCTTTCCAGTGGAACAGGTTCGACCACTCGTTCGGATCGGAAATGTAGTTGCGGTGCGCGTAACCGTGCTTGCTGAAATCGTAGGCCACTTCGATGTTCAGCGTGCGATCGTCGTAAGTAAAACCCTCAAAAGCGATGCCGAGATCCTTGCGCACAATGCTGCGCGCACCTTCGCCGCTGACCAGGTAACGGCCTTCGATCGTCTCATCCTCGCCCGCGATGTTGATCACGCGCGCCTTGACGCCGTCGGCATCCTGCTGGAACGAGGCGAATTCGGTCTTGAGGCGAAGATCGATATTCGGATGCGCTTTAGCCATCTTCAGCGCTTCCGCGACGATCTTGATGCGCTCGCATTGCAGCACGTAGGGAAAGCGCGTGTCGTTTTTCAGCAACGCGTGGTCGAAGGCCGCGATTCGCTTGCCTTCGTGCCGGTCCCAATAATGAAACTCCGGCGCGATGATGCCGCGCGGCTCAAGCTTCTCGTAAAGCCCGAGCCGGTCGAGCATTTCCAGCGTCGCCGGATGATTGGTGCCGGCGCGCGGCACCTGTTCGAGGAAGTTATCGTCGCCCAGCGCTTCGGCGAGACAGACTTTCAGTCCCGCCTGTGCGAGCGCCAGCGACAGGCAGAGCCCGACCGGACCTGCCCCGATAACGACAATACGGTCGGGATACTTTGCCAATCAGGCCTTCGCCAATCAGTGGAGCGGATTTGACATTCGCTACTTGCCATGTCGCTGGTTCGTCAAGCGAATGTCAAATCCAAAGGCTCCACTAGCACTTTGTATTTGCTAGTGGTTCTGTTGATTCAAACATTCGCACAAGGCGGTTCCGAAACAGATGCGAATGTTTGAATCGAACCACTAGACTTTCGCAACCACTTCCTTGGTGGCGCCGGCCCAGCCGTGATGGGTGAGATCGAACACCACGCCATCCGGCGCGCGGTACTTGGCCTCATAGAAAGAGTTCGGCGACGTTGGCCGACCTGCAAGATATTTGCCACCGGCGTCCGTCACCTTCTTCTCGGCTTCGTCGAGATCGTCGACCCACATGCCGAAGTGATAGATGCCCGGCTTCTCGTTACCTTCCGTCTTCAGGAGAGCGACGTTCATCACGCCGTCGGTCATATAAATGCCGCGGCGCGCCGTTCCGGCCCGCGTCATGCCGAAAGCCTGCTCGTAGAATGTCGCGGCCTGCTCCGGATCGTCGGTAATGATGGCGATATGTCGAAGTCTGGAAGCCATGGCCGTCTCCGTTCCTGCTCATCGGGGGATGGTGCACCATAATAAGCAGTGCGATATTTGCAAAGCCGCGCTTTCCTCATGGCATGCAAGACGATCCTGCACACGCCGATATCCTGAACAGGCCAATGACGACCGAACCGAACGAATCTTCATTGGACGAGCCTTCCTGGCCGGATGCGATTTACGCCCATTTCCGGCGGGCCGGCATTCGCCAGATCGGCTATGTGCCGGACGCCGGTCACAGCCGGCTGATCGAGCGCTGCCGGGCCGACAACAGCATCAATGACGTGGTGCTGACCACCGAGGAAGAAGGCGTCGGCCTTGTCGCCGGCGCCGCGCTCGGCGGCCAGCGCGCCGCCCTGCTGATGCAATCAAGCGGCGTCGGCAACTGCATCAACATGTTTTCGCTGCTGAAGAACTGCGGTTTTGGCTGCGTGATCGTGGTCACGATGCGCGGCGAGTTCGGCGAGTTCAATCCATGGCAGGTACCGATGGGCGCGATCACCGAGGATGTGCTCAAGCTCGCCGGCTTCCTCACCTATCGGATCGACGACGCGGACGCGGTCGATGATGTCGTCGGCGCCGCCTGCGACATGGCGTATGATGGCAACCTGCAGGTCGCGATCCTGCTGTCGCAGCGGCTGATCGGCCGCAAGCAATGGACCAAATGAGAACCTGACAATGCTTGATCGCCGCGCCTTCGTGAAAGAGTTACTGACCGACCGCGGCGATCTGCTCGTCGTCAGCGGGCTTGGTTCCGCGACCTACGACGTTGCCGCAGCCGGCGACCATCCGCTCAACTTCTATCTCTGGGGCGCGATGGGCGGCACCGCGATGATCGGGCTTGGACTGGCGCTGGCACAGCCCGATCGCCGCGTCGTGGTGCTGACCGGCGACGGCGATATGCTGATGGGGATCGGCAGCCTCGCCACGATCGGCGTCAAGCAGCCGAAGAATCTGGCGATCGTCGTGCTCGACAACGCGCACTATGGCGAAACCGGCATGCAGCCGAGCGCAACCAAATCCGGCATCGATCTCGTGGCCACTGCGCTGGCCTGCCGCTTCAGGCAGGCGCGCGCGGTGTCGCGGATCGAGGAAGCCGCCGATGTCCGCAGGCTGCTGCACGCTGGCGAAGGTCCGATCCTCGTCAGCGCCCGCATCAAGAAAGAAGACGTGCCGCGGGTGCTGCCGATCCGCGACGGCCACGCCATCAAGCAGCGATTCATCGAGGCGATGAATTCCGTCTGATGCCGCACTCGGCCATCATCATCAGCGATCCGGCGGCGACAGATGAGACGGCGTGGCGGAGCCTGTGGTCGCAGTACAACGCCTTTTATGAAGTCGACATTCCGGAGACCGTAACGGCCCAAACATGGCAGCGGATTCTCGATCCGGCGTCGGCAATGTTCGGCCGGCTCGCGGCGGCAGACGGTGAAGTCGCAGGCTTCAGCGTCAGCTTACTGCATAACAGCACATGGACGATCGCACCTATCTGCTATCTTGAAGACCTATTCGTCGCGCCAAAATTTCGCGGTCGCGGGATCGGACGGTTGCTGATTGCGGATTTGGTGGATGCTGCCCGCTCGAAAGGCTGGTCGCGGCTCTATTGGCACACCCGCGCGAACAACCCGGCGCGGCGGCTTTACGACGAGTTTGCCAGGGCCGATGATTTTGTCCGCTATCGGTTGGTATTGCCCGAGAACACGTAGACGCGCCTGGCCGAGCCATTGCCGCAGTATAACGGGCATGAGATCAAGCAAGGATTTATTGAGGCGTTGAATTTTACCTGACACAGCGACTCAGCCTAAGCAGCCGGCTTGACCGCCGACTTCGCCGCGACCTTCACCGCTTCGATGATCTCCGGATAGGCGGCGCAGCGGCAGAGATTGCCGGCGAGATAGTGCTTGATGTCTTCGTCGGACGGGTTGGTATTTTCCTTCAGGAGCTGGTGCACCATCAGCACGAAACCCGGCGTGCAGAAGCCGCACTGGAACGCGCCGCAATCGATGAACGCCTGCTGCACGATCGAAAGCGCGCCTTCGGCATCGAGCGACTCGACCGTGGTGACGGTCTTGCCGTCGACCCACGGCGCAAAATAGAGACAGCCCGACACGGCCTTGTCGTCAACCAGCACCGTGCAGCAGCCGCACAGGCCTTGCCCGCAGCTTTCGCGCGCGCCGAACAGGTCGAACCGCTGCAACAGTTCGACAAGGTTGCGGTGCGGCTCGATCTCGGTCGAGACTTCCTGGCCGTTAAGCGTGAAGTTGATGGTACGCGTGCTCATCATTCGTCCTCGAGTGGGCGGCCCTGCTGGGCGCGCAGCGCGCGCAGCACCGCTTCGGCAGTGATCGGCAGTTCGGTGAGGCGGACGCCGACGGCGTCGTGAATGGCATTGGCGATGGCCGGCGACACGCCAAACGTGCCGGACTCGCCAAGCCCCTTGGCTCCGAACGGCCCGCTGTGCTGTTCAGCCTCAACCAGTTCATTGGTCATCGGCGGAATGTCGGCGATGCCGGGAATGCGGTAGTCGGCGAGCGACGCGTTGGTGACCTGGCCGCCGTCGAGCTTCATTTCTTCCGACAGCGTGAAGCCAAGCTGCATGATGGCGGCGCCGGACAACTGCGTGCGCGCCACGCCGGGGTTGATCGGCTTGCCGCAATCGGCGGCATTGACCAGTTTGGTCACGTGGATCTTTCCGGTTTCGGTATCGACTTCGAGCTCGACACCGGCGCCACCGATCATCCAGAACGGCGTGACGTTGTCGGACAGCCCGGTCTTTGCATCGGGGGACTTGTAAGTCGGCACGTAAGTCGCGGTGCCGATCACGTTGCCGGCCTGCATGCCGTAGCGCTTCTTGAAGATTTCCGCCGCCGGATAATTGGTGCCCTCCGGCAGGCCCGCTTCGGCGGCCAGCGCGCGCAATTTGTTGCGCGCGTCTTCGGCAGCAAGCCGCACCGCGTTGCCCATGTGAAACAGCGAGCGCGAACCGAGCGTGCCCATGTCGTAGGGCGTCACGTCGGTGTCGGGATGAACGATGCGGACGTCTTCAGCGCTTATGTCCAGTACTTTCGCAACCATCAGCGCATACGCTGTATCGGAGCCCTGCCCCATATCGACCGTCGAGGTGTAAAGCGTCGTCGATCCGTCGCCTGCGATATTGACGATCGCGACCGACGTGGTCGGCGAGATCGACGCTTTGAAACCGATGGCAATCCCGCGGCCGCGGCGCACCGGGCCGTTGCCACCGCGATCGAACGGTGCGCTCCAGTTCATTTCCTTCACGACCGCTTCCAGGACCTCGGCAATCGCGGCATCCTTCATGGCAGTGCCAGTGGCCTGCTCGCGGCCCTCGCGCAGGATGTTCTTGCGGCGGAATTCGACCGGATCCATGCCGATTTCGCGTGCCAGCAGATCGGTGTGGCTCTCGTAGGCCCAGACCATTTGCGGGATACCGAAGCCGCGCAACGCGCCGGCCGGCGTGCGATTGGTGTAGAGCGAGTAGGAATCGATGTTGATGTTGTCGATGTCGTAAGGGCCCGGCGCAGTGAAGCCAGATTTTTGCGTGACGCGCGGACCGATGTCGGCATAGGCGCCGCCGTTCCACAGCACATGGCAGGTGCGCGCCACTACCTTGCCATCCTTGTTGACTCCGCTCTTGATGCGGAATGTCGTCGGATGCTTGGTGATGACGTAGAACTGCTCTTCCATGGTCAGCGCGATCTTGACCGGCCGGCGCACCAGCATCGCCAGCGCCGCAGCCAGCGCCTCGACCTTGACGTAGACCTTGGCGCCGAAACCACCGCCGAGATGCGGTACCTTCACCCGCACCTTGTTCTCCGGCCAGCCGAACAATCGCGCGATCTCGGTGCGCACAAATGACGGCGTCTGGTTGGAGGTATGGATCGTCAGCACGCCGTCGCCGGGTTCGGCGACGGCAACAAATGGCTCGAACGGCAGATGCAGGCACTGCTGCGTCTTGAAGGTGTGCTCGACAACCTTGTCGGCCTTGGCGAAGCCCGCTTCCGGGTCGCCACGCTTGAGATGATAGTCGAGCGCGATGTTGGTGTTGGTGCGACCCTTGAGATGCTTGAGATCGGCGAAGGTGCCGGCGGGTTTGAGCATCTCATGCACGACAATGTCGGACTTCATTGCCGCGACTTCGTCGTACACCGCCGGCAGCTCCTCGATACTCTGCGGTAATCAATTGCACCGCCTGATCGGCGACATGCGGATCGCGCGCCAGCACGGCGGCGACCGGTTCGCCGACATGGCACACCTTGTCGATGGCGAGGATCGGCTGATCATGAAACGCCGGACCGTAATACGGCTCCGGGATCAGTTTCTTGATGTCCGCACCGGTGACGACCCGATAAACGCCGGGCAGTGCGCGCGCCGCTTCGACATCAATGCTGAGAAGCCGGCCGTGAGGTACGGTCGAGCGGAACACCTTGGCATACAGCATGCCCGGCAGTTGCAGGTGATGCGTATAGTTGGCGCGCCCGGTGACCTTGGCGCGAACTTCCAGACGCGGAATCGACTGGCCGACCTGGTTCATTAAGCGCCTTCGATCGCCTGACGCACGGCGCGGCGCATATAGACGCGCAGCAGCTCGCGCTTGTAGGGAGCGGAGCCGTGCGCGTCGGACAGGATCGTTGCCTCGTCGACGGCGGCATCGCCGGCGCGATTGAGCACGGCATCGTCCGGCGCCGCGCCCTGCAGCACTTTTTCCGCCGACGCCATGCGCGTCACCTTCTCGGTCGCGGCGCTGATGACGACACGCGGATCCTTGATCGCGCCGCCTTCGAGCGCGAACGATACCGCAACGCCAAGCGCCGGCCAGTCGTCCGCGGTGCGCGACGTCACTTTCATGTACGCCGCCTTGCGGCCGTTGAGCGCCGGCACTGTCACCGACGTGATCAGTTCATCTTTTTCCAGCACGGTCTCGTAGTAGCCGGCGTAAAGGTCTTCGAGCGCCAGCTCGCGATCGCCTTTCGGGCCGCTGATCGCGACCTTGGCGCCGAGCATCGCCAGCACCGGCGGCAAATCCATGTGCGGATCGCCGTGGGCCAGCGCACCGCCGACGCGGGCGACATTGCGCACGCGCGGGTTCGACAGCGTCTTCATCGCCTTTTTCAGCACCGGCAGCCGCTGCGCGACGTTGGCATCGTGTTCGAGATCGCTCAGCGTCGCCATGGCGCCGATCTTCAGCGCGCCATTGGCGACAGTAATGCGCGAGTGCTCAGGCTCGATCTTGTGCAGGCAGACCAGAAGGCTCGGCTGAAATACACCCGGCCTTCATCATCAGCATCAGCGCGGTACCACCGGCGACCGCACGAATTGTCGGCTCGTCGGGATTGAGCAGCGACATCGCTTCCTTCAGCGAGGTCGGTTCCACCATATCGAACGGAATCATTCGGGACTTCCTACCCTTTTCTCGTCATGGCCGGGCTCGTCCCGGCATCCGGTGTCGTGAGCAAGGCGAAATGTGGATGCCCGGCACAAGGCCGGGCATGACGGCTAATTGCTTCATGGCTCAGAACGTGTTCGGCAATTTCGGCGCGGGTGCCGACCCAGATATCCGGCGCCGCCATCGCTTCCTCGATGATCTTTTCGTAAAAATGCGCGCCGCGATGATGGCCGAAGATGTGGGCGTGGCTGGTCACGTCGATGATGCGAAGCTCGTCGTCGCGGACGCGGGCGATGCCGATCACCTCGTTGAACGATTCCAGCATCATCCGCGGCGGATGGCCGTATTTCATCGACGGCATATCGTTGACGTCGTAGGACAGCGGAATGGCAACGATCTTCTTGTTGCCGTGGTTCATCACGTAAGGCAGGTCGGTGTCGAACACGTCGCCGTACCAGCGATAGCCGGCATCGGCGAGCAGCTTCGGCGTCGTCAGCTTCGAGGTGCCGCGCGGCGACAGCCAGCCGACGATCTTCTTGCCGGAGGTCTTCTCCAGCAGCGACGTGCAGCGCTCGATGTTCTTGCGCTCGTCTTCGTCGGACAGCAGCGCCGGAATCACGTCCATGGCATAGGAGTGCGACAGCACTTCATGGCCGCGGTCGGCGATCGCCTTGACGGTGTCCGGCGCGCGTTCGGCGATGACGGCATTGGTCATCACGCTGGCCTTGGCGCCGTGCCGGTCGAACGCATCCATCAGCCGATGAATGCCGACCTCGACGCCGTAGGCGGCCCAGGAGATCGCCATGGTGTCGAGCACGCCGGCCGGCAGCGGATTGCCCATCGGGCTGATGCCGGGGGCTTTGCCGTCAGACCAGGCTTCGAGACAGACATTGAAAATAACGGCGATGCGTTTGCCGTTCGGCCACGTCCACTCCGGCCTACTCCAGGTGGGCGGCTTCTTCTTCATTCACGTCCCCGGCAGGCGCATATCGCCCGCTTGAATTCATTATAAATCACACGAAGGTTCGCCGCGTCGAGATGGGGACGCGGCCAAAACGCGCAACCCTGCCTAGCGTGATCTGGACCACTAGCTCTGGCGAGGAGCCATGAAGCGGGCGCCGAGGACGACGAGGGACGGCAAGGATCGCCGGAGCGATGGCCAGTATTAGGCTCGCCGAGGCGACAGCCGCGGTCGCCGCCCAGCCGATCGACGAAAACGCCTCGGCAAAGGTCGCCACGCGCGAGGAGACCTGACGGCGGCGGAACTGGCTGCGCTTGGCCTGGCTGCGAAACCAGAGCTGGATCGAGGTCGCCGCCGTGGTGGCGATGATGATGCCGGCCGCTGCGATCAGCGCATGCCAGGGCGACATCAAGGCGAGCGCGGCAACCAGCGGCGCAAAGACAATGCCGATGACGCCGAGCACCGCTTCGACCTTGGCCCGCAGGATAAAGCGCGACGGCACCGGAGCGGTCGCAACCAGGTCGGGCGCGTCTTCACCGGAAATGGCCAGCCAGGCGAGCCCGCCAGCCAATTGTCCTGACGCCATGACCAGAACCGGCACCAGCAAAGCGTAGGCGCCGTTGCCGTCGTCGAAGCTGTGCCACAGCAGCACCGCCGGCGGGATCAGATAGAGCATCTGCATCAGCGTCTGCGACACCAGCCAGGGATCGCGCCGCAGCAGCAGCCACTCCTTGCGCCGCAACGCGCTCTGCGGCGAGGCCGGTTTGAATGCGGTCTGCCGCCGTGCGGCGGCGTGGCTGAAATTACCGGCGCCGGCGGCGACCAGCGCATATTCACCGAAGCGCGGCGCAACCAGCACGATGGCGATGCCAAGCAGCGCAAGGCTCAAAGCCAGCACACCAACGAGAGGAATGACTGTCGCCGAGCGCGGCACGCGCCGGCCACCACACGATGCTGTCAAGATCGGGCGCGTGCGCCAGCACTGCTTGTGACTGCAGCACCGAAACGCGCGAGATCGTGCCGTAGGACAGGATCGCCGCGACCTGCAGGCCGATGACGAACGCCGCACCGATCACCGCGGCAACGATTTGCGCGATCAACCGCGTGCGCTTCGGGCCAATGAGGCGGAATAGCGTAACAGTCAGCCCGACCGCCAGCGCGGTTGCCGTCGCGCCCATCGCCACGATCAGGCCGTAAGCGCCGAGCCAATGCCAGCCACCCTGCGCGACCAGGATATTGATGAATGGCGCGGCGAGCGGAACGGCCATCGCCGCCATCGCAATGGCGATAGTGGCGATGCGGATCGCAAACAATTTGTTGGCGGCGACCGGCGACGCCAGGATGAGATCGAGATCGGAGCGCGAATAGAACGCCCGCGTCATCGACTCCATGGCCTGCGACACCATCAGCAGCCACGACAGCAAAACGCTTCCACTGATCGTCACCAGCATGGATTTGTCGACTGCGGCGTCGGCGTAGGGGCCGACCATCCAGTAGGCGACGAAGTGCATGAACACCGCGAAGACGAGGATCGCGATCACGACGCGGCGCAAGCGTTCGCGCCGCCCGGCGGTGATCATCGACAGCCAGTCGCGCCAGGCAAGCCGCGACTCGTGCCGGGCAAACCAGACTGTCGTTCCCGGCGCTGCCGTCATGCCGCTTGCGCCTGCTCGGCGACCAGAGCGAGAAACGTATCTTCAAGCGTCGCGCTGGCGGCGGCATTGCTTCCGGCTTGGGCGCCGGCGGCGATCCGCAGTTCGTCGAGCGTGCCTTCGGCGATCAGCCGGCCATGCGCGATGACACCGATGCGATCGGCCATACGCTCGGCGACTTCAAGGATGTGCGTCGTCATCACGATGGTGCCGCCGGCGTTGACGCGCTCGCGCAGCACGCTTTTGACCTGACGCGCGGAACCGGCGTCGAGGCCGGTGAGCGGTTCGTCGAGAATGATGACGCGCGGCTCGTGCACCAGCGCACCGGCCAGCGCCACTTTCTGCCGCATGCCCTTGGAAAAACCTTCGCAGCGCTCGTTGGCGTGCGCGGTCAGATCGAGCCACGACAGCAGATCCTGCGCACGCGCCTCGGCGAGGTCAGGCGCAATGCCCCACAGGCCGGCGACGAATTCCAGATATTCCCGCGGCGTCAGCTTGTCGTAGATCATCGGCTCGTCGGAGATCCACGCCATGATCTGCTTGGCCGCAACCGGATCGGCCAGCGCATCGATGCCGCTGACGCGCGATCGAACCGGCATCCGGCCACAGCAGGCCGGCGACCATGCGCAACGTCGTCGTCTTGCCGGCGCCGTTCGGGCCGAGCAGCGCGTAGAACTCGCCTTCGCGGACTTTCAGGTCGAGGCCGTCGACGGCGGGCCGGTCGAAAGCTTTGCAAAGGCCGCTGATTTCGAGAGCGAATTTTGGCGATGACATCGCGTACTGCATGCGCTGGGACATAGGGTTTCCTCGCACGCTAATCGAGAGAGGTTTCGGTCTCGTGAATCGAAGCTCGCGATTTTACGACGTCAAGTCAAAGAGTTATGCGATCGATCTCGGCAACATCGGCCTCCGTGAGCGCCCAGCCGGCAGCGGCAATATTCTGCTCGATTTGTTCCGGCCGGGTGGCGCCGGCAATCACGCTCGGGATGTAGGGCCGGCTGACCAGCCAGCTGAACGCCAGTTCGAGCAGCGTGTGGCCGCGCTTGGCGGCGAAATCCGACAGCGCGTGGACGAGACGCCAGTTGCGCGCGTTCATGAAAGCGTCGTTGCCGCGCGGCGTTGAGCCGGCAAATCGCGTGCCCGGCGGCGGCGCTGCGTCCTGCTTGTATTTGCCGGTGAGCAAACCGCTCGCCAGCGGAAAATACGGCAGCAGGCCGAGGCCGTGCTCGCGCATGACCGGCAGGCGATCTTTTTCGAGACCGCGTTCCAGCAGATTGTATTGATCCTGGCAGGTGACGAAGGTGGCAATGTGCTCTTGCTGCGAAACGCCGAGTGCTTTCTGCAACTGAGCTGCGGAAAAATTCGAACAGCCGATGAAGCGCACCTTTCCGGCTTTGACCAGATCGTCGAGCGCGCGCAGCGTTTCCTCGATCGGCGTTTTCGAATCCGGAAAGTGCACCTGGTAGAGATCGATCCAGTCGGTGTTCAGTCTTCGCAAACTTGCTTCGACCGCCTGCACCGCGTAGCGGCGCGACGCGCCGCGCAATTCACCGCTGTTATCCATCGGCAAGCCGAACTTGGTGGCAAGCACGACGTCCTTGCGGCGCGCGCCGAGCGCCTTGCCGAGGATTTCTTCCGAGCCGCCGCGGTTGCCGTAATTGTCCGACGTATCGATCAGCGTGATGCCGCAGTCGAGCGCTGTGGCGATGACTCGCGCCGATGTCGCGGCATCGGTGCGGCCGCCGAAATTATTGGCGCCGAGACCGACGATGGAAACGTCCGGACCGAAAGCGCCAAGCTTCCGCTTCTGCATCGGTTTAACCGGCGCTCAGTCGCCGCCGGCGTTGTAAGCCGCCAGCGCCGCCATGTTGACGAGTTGTGCGTCATTTGCGGACAGCGACACGATCTGCACCGAGCGATCGAGCCCGACCAGCATCGGACCGATGACATTGGCACCGCCGAGTTCCATCAGCATCTTGGTCGAGATCGACGCCGAGTGGAACGCCGGCATTATCAGCACGTTGGCCGGGCCGGACAGGCGGCAGAACGGATAGGCTTCGCGCAGCTCCATGTTCAGCGCCACGTCGGCCGCCATGTCACCGTCGTACTCGAAGTCCACGCGCTTGCTGTCGAGGATGCGCACCGCTTCCTGCACCCGCTCCGAGCGCTCGCCGGCCGGATGGCCGAAGGTGGAGAACGCCAGCAGCGCCAGCCGCGGCTCGTAACCGAGCGAGCGGGCCACACGCGCCGCTTCGATCGCGATCTCGGCGATGTCGTTGGCGTCCGGCATTTCAGTGACCGCGGTGTCGGCGACCAGCACGGTGCGGCCCCGCGCCAGCACCAGCGAAATACCCATCACGCGGTGGCCCGGCTTTGGATCGATGCAGCGGCGCACGTCCTCGAGCGCGACCGAGAAGTTGCGCGTGACGCCGGTCACCATCGCATCGGCATCGCCGAGCGCGACCATGCAGGCAGCGAAGTGATTGCGGTCCTGGTTGATCATGCGCTGGCAGTCGCGTTGCAGATAACCTTTCCGTTGCAGCCGCTCATAGAGATAAGCGGCATAATTGGAATTCCGCTTCGACAAGGCCGCGTTGATGATCTGAATGTCGCCGCCGAGCTCGATACCGAGCGCCTGTGCGGTCTCGCGCACCGCTCGCTCGCGGCCGACCAGCAGCGCCGAGCCCAGGCCCTGATGCACGAAAGTCGCCGCGGCGCGGATCACCTGCTCTTCTTCGCCCTCGGCAAACACCACGCGGCGCGGTGCATTGCGCAGCCGCCGGTAGACGCCTTGCAGCACGCCCGCGACCGGATCGAGCCGCGTGCGCAACTGTTGGCGATAGGCCTCCATGTCCTCGATCGGACGCCGGGCGACACCTGAATCCATCGCGGCTTTCGCCACCGCCGGCGGAATATCGGAGATCAGCCGCGGATCGAACGGCACCGGAATGATGTAGTCCGGCCCATATTTGGGCCGCGCGCCGTAAGCGGCCGCGACTTCGTCGGGCACGTCCTCACGCGCCAGCGCGGCCAGCGCCCGCGCCGCCGCGATTTTCATCTCCATGTTGATGGCGCGGGCCCGCACGTCGAGCGCGCCGCGAAAGATGTACGGAAAGCCGAGCACGTTGTTGATCTGGTTCGGATAGTCGGAGCGGCCGGTCGCCACGATGGCGTCGCTGCGCACTTCGACGACTTCCTCGACGGTGATTTCCGGATCGGGATTGGCCATGGCGAAGATGATCGGCTTGTCCGCCATCGCCTTCACCATGTCCTTGGTGACCGCGCCTTTGACCGAAAGGCCGAAGAACACATCGGCGCCGGCCAGCGCCTCGGCGAGCGTGCGCGCCGAAGTCTTCACCGCATAGCCCGACTTCCACTGGTTCATGCCGTCGGTGCGGCCTTCGTAGATGACACCCTTGGTGTCGCAGAGGATGAGGTTTTCCGGGCGGAAGCCGATCGCGCGTAACAGCTCGAGGCAGGCGATGCCGGCAGCACCGGCGCCGTTGCAGACGATCTTGGTGTTCTTGATCTCGCGGCCGGTGAGTTCCAGCGCGTTGATCAGGCCGGCGGCGGCGATGATCGCCGTGCCGTGCTGGTCGTCATGAAACACCGGAATGTCGAGCAGCTCGCGCAGCTTCTGCTCGATGATGAAGCATTCCGGCGCCTTGATGTCTTCGAGGTTGATGCCGCCCCAGCTCTTGCCGAGCAGTTTCACGCAATTGATGAATTCGTCGGGGTCTTCGGTCGAGACTTCGAGATCGATGAAGTCGACGTCGGCGAAGCGCTTGAACAGCACCGACTTGCCTTCCATCACCGGCTTGGCGGCGAGCGCGCCGCGATTGCCGAGCCCGAGGATGGCGGTGCCGTTGGTGATCACCGCGACGAAATTGCCCTTGGTGGTGTAGTCGTAGGCCTTGGACTCGTCCTCGGCGATCGCCAGCACCGGGACGGCGACACCGGGCGAATAGGCCAGCGACAGGTCCCGCTGGGTCGCCATCGGCTTGGTGGCTACGACTTCGAGTTTTCCGGGCCGGCCTTGGCTGTGAAACAGCAGGGCTTCCTGGTCGGTGAAAGTCGGCCGGTTCGACCGGCCGTTCTTGGTGGCCATTTCAATCCCTGCTTACGCTGAACTCACGATACAAAAGGCGGGCTCAGGGAACCTTAGCGAAACCGGCGGCCCTACCTCAAGGGACAGATGCCGGCCGGCCGACATCGGCTGCCATCGCACCGCATTGAACAACGGCGCGCAGCAGAGTAATCGTGCCGTAAACTACCCCTCCGTCCAGGCCGCTCGGCGCCCCCATGATCAGATTCCTGTTTCGCTTTATCGGCCTGTGCCTGCTGGCGCTGGCCTTCATTTTCTTCGTTTATGACGGCACCAAAACCATCGCCAACCAGGCGCCGATCTACATGAAGGTCAGCGATGCCTGGGCCATCGTCGATCAAGGCTCGCTGGTGAAATTGCAGCCCGCCATCGAGGCCCACGCGCCGCACTGGCTGTGGGACCCCGTGACCCTTGCAGTGCTCAATGCGCCAACATGGGTGGTGCTTGGAATTCTGGCCGCTATTCTCATCCTCCTCGGCCGCAAGAAAAGGCCGCTGATCGGCTACGGCCGCGACTAGTTCGCCGGACACGGCGTGTGGCGTAGAGGGGAGTGAAATGGCTGGCTACGATTACATCATCGTCGGCGCCGGTTCCGCCGGCTGCGTGCTCGCCAACCGGCTGAGCGAAGATTCTTCGCCACGCGTGCTGTTGCTCGAAGCCGGCGGCCGCGACTGGCATCCCTACATCCACATCCCGCTCGGCATGGGCCGCATGCACGACTACGGCATGTTCGACTGGGGCTACGAGACCGACCCGGAACCGAACCTCAACAACCGCCGCATCGAAGCGATGCGCGGCAAGGTGCTCGGCGGCTCGTCGTCGATCAACGTCATGGCATATACGCGCGGCAATCGCGGCGACTACGACCGCTGGGCGCAGAAAGGCGCGCGCGGCTGGTCCTATGCGGACGTGCTGCCGTACTTCCAGCGCGGCGAAACCCACGACAAGGGCGCCAATTCCTGGCGCGGCGGCGATGGCCCGCTCGGCACCGAGTTCGCGCGCACCAAGGACGAACTCTACGACGGCTGGATCGCGGCCGGCGAGGCCCACGGCTATCCGTTCAATCCGGACTACAACGGCAAGCAGCAGGAAGGTTTCGGCACCGGGCAGTACTCCATCCGCGACGGCTACCGCTCGTCGTCGGCGAACGCCTATTTGAAGCCGGCGCGCAATCGCAAGAATCTCACGGTCGAGGTCAACGCGCATACCACGCGCGTCATCCTGCAAGGCTCGCGCGCCACCGGCGTCGAATATGTCCAGAACGGCCAGCGCGTCCGCGCCGAAGCCGCGCGCGAAGTCATTGTGGCTGCCGGCACATTCAACACGCCGCAGATCCTGATGCTGTCGGGCATCGGGCCCGCCGAGCATCTGCGCTCGTTCGGCGTCAGCGTCGCTGCCGATCTGCCGGTCGGCAAGAACCTGCAGGATCATCTCGGCGCCTACATGAGCTACACGCGCAAGCAGCCGGGCTCGTTCCATCGCGAGATGCGGTTCGACCGCATGGCGGTGAGCATGCTCCGCGCGTACTTCTTCGGCAGCGGACCGGGCACCGTGGTGCCGGGCGGACTGCACGCCTTCATCAAGACGCGGCCGGAATTGTCGGTGCCGGACATCGAGTTCATGTTCCGCGGCACGTCGCCGCGCCGCATTTGTGGTTTCCGCTGGTGCGTCCGCCGTTCCTCGACGGCTTCGGCATTCGCCCGACGCTGCTGCATCCCGACAGCCGCGGCGAAGTCCTGCTCAGCTCCGCCGATCCGATGAAGCCGCCGCGTATCGTCTATCGCTTCTTCACCGCGCCGAACGACCTGCCGACGCTGCGGCAGGGATTCAAGCTGGCGCGCGAAGTCGCGCTCGACAAGGCGATGGACCCGTATCGCGGCGACGAGATCAATCCCGGACCGCAGGTCCAGACCGACGCCGAGATCGATGCCTGGCTGAAGAAGGTCGTGATCACCGCGCATCATCCGTCGAGCACCTGTGCGATCGCGCCGGACGGCGTGCTCGATTCCGATCTCAAGGTGCGCGGCATCGAGGGCCTGCGCGTCTGCGATGCGTCCGCGATGCCCGATCTGGTCTCCGCTCACATCAATGCCGCCGTGCTGATGATGGCCGAAAAAGGCGCCGATCTGATCCGCGGCCGTCCAGCATTGCCCGCGGCCGAAGCGGCGTAAGCACCGTCATTGCGAGCGCAGCGAAGCAATCCAGGGGCGGCTTGTATTGAGGGCTGGATTGCTTCGCTGCGCTCGCAATGACAAACAGGTCGGACTAAACTCGACGGATTGCTGATGGCATCATCCCCACCCGTTCCGATCTTCGACGGCCACAATGACGTCCTGCTGCGCCTGCACCGGCGCAGCGGTGGCGACCCGGTGACGGCATTCCTGCAAGGCGAAGAAGCGGGGCAACTGGATTTCGTCAAAGCCCGCACCGGCGGATTTGCCGGCGGCTTGTTCGCGATCTTCGTGCCGCCGGTGCGGCGCAAGACCAATAGCGAGACGCAGAGCCTGACGGCCACGGACGCGCCCGCGGTCGATCTCGCCGAGGCGCAACGCGTCACCTTCGCCATGGCGGCGCTGCTGCTGCGCATCGAGCGCGAGTCGCAAGGCCGCGTCCGCATCTGCCGCGGCGCTGGCGATATCGAACACTGTTTCGCCAACGACACGCTCGCCGCGGTGCTGCACATCGAAGGCGCGGAAGCGATCGACGAGAATTTCGACGTGCTCAATGTGCTGCACGCGGCGGGCTTGCGCTCGCTCGGCCCGGTGTGGAGCCGGCCGAACGCCTTCGGTTACGGCGTGCCGTTCCGCTGTCCGTCGTCGCCCGATACCGGACCCGGCTTGACCGATCTCGGCAAGGCGCTGGTCGCGGAATGCAACCGGCTGCGCATTATGATCGACCTGTCGCATCTCAACGAGAAAGGTTTTTGGGACGTCGCCGCGCTCAGCAATGCGCCGCTGGTCGCGACGCACTCCAATGCCCACGCCATCAGTCCGCATTCGCGCAATCTGACCGACAAGCAGCTCGCCGCGATCCGCGAGTCCGGCGGCATGGTCGGCGTCAATTACGCCGCGAGCTTCCTGCGTCCGGACGGCAAGCAGGACAAGGATACGCCGGCTGACCTGATCGTCCAGCACGTGGCGTATCTGCTTGAACATCTCGGCGAGGACGGCGTCGGCCTGGGCTCCGATTTCGACGGCGCCACGATCCCGGCGGAACTCGGCAGCGCCGCCGGTCTGCAAATTTTGGTGGAGACGATGCGCGAGCGCCAGTTCGGCCAGGCGCTGATCGAGAAAGTCTGCTTTCGCAACTGGCTGCGTGTGCTGGGACGGACCTGGCAGACGGCCTGACGCGGCAATGCGGCGAACCGTCCGCGAAGCGGCCAGCCATTCGTCGCGAAGCCGCGCTACAATGCAGCCCGCATGCCGCGCAGCAAAAGCAGCAACAGCAAAGCCAACTGGCCATGGTGGCGCATTGCGCGCGGGCTTGCGATCGTTGTCATTGTTTTGCTGGCGCTGCCGTACCTGATCGCGCCGCTCTACCGCTTCGCCAATCCGGTCTCGACGCTGATGCTGTGGCGCTGGATGACCGGGCAGCGTGTCGAGCGCGTCTGGGCGCCGATCGAGCGCATCGCGCCGGCGCTGCCGCTCGCCGTGATCGGCGCCGAGGACGGCACGTTCTGCCATAACCGCGGCATCGATCTCGCCGCCATGCGCGAAGCGGTCGAGCAATCCGACGACGATCTCGGCGCGTCGCGCGGTGCTTCGACCATCACCCAGCAGGCGGCGAAGAACCTTTTTCTCTGGCAGGGCCGCAGCTTCGTGCGCAAGGCGCTGGAACTGCCGCTGGCGCTCTGGCTCAACATCGTGCTGCCGAAACGCCGGGTGCTGGAAATCTATCTCAATATCGTCGAATGGGGCCCGAACGGCGAATTCGGCGCCGAGGCAGCGTCGCACTGGGCCTTCAACAAACCGGCGCGCAGCCTGAACACCCAGGAAGCCGCGGAACTCGCCTCGATCCTGCCCAATCCGGTCCGCCGCAGCGCGCGCACGCCCAAGCCCTCTGGTGCGCCGGCTGGCGGGCGTTTATGTGCGCCGGTCCGCCGATTTTCCGAACCTGGACGCCTGTATCCGGGCCCACTAGCGTCGCGAGCCTCGTTCTTCTATAAGCCCGCCAACCCCTGATCTGGAGAACGAGAAATGGCCGTCCCCAAGCGAAAAACGTCGCCGTCACGGCGCGGTATGCGCCGGTCCGCCGACGCGCTCAAAGCCCCGACCTATGTCGAAGACAAGGATTCCGGCGAGCTTCGCCGCCCGCACCATATCGACCTGAAGACCGGCATGTATCGCGGCCGGCAGGTGCTGGCCAAGAAGAGCGAGGCGTAAGCCTCGTCATTGCGAGCGACAGCGAAGCAACCCAGCGCTCAATGCCAGCGGTCGCTGGATTCTTCGTCGCATGCTTTCGCGATGACGACGGGAATAGCTGCGGAGACGCGCGTCATGTTCGCTCTTGGCTTTCCGCTGCTGCTCATTCCCTTCGTCATCTACAACATCGTCGGCTTCATCTTCGGCCTGCCCAACGAATTCTGGGTCGGACCGGCCACCACCGTGCACATGATGTCCGGTGTGGACTGGGTGCTGACCTGGGAAGATCTGCTGCTCGCGTTCAGCATCTTCCTGCTCTGGATCGAGATCATCAAAGCGACGCGGCTCGGCATGCGCTCGGTGATGGATCACATCCTGGCGATGGTGCTGTTCATCGGCATGCTGGTCGAATTCCTGCTGGTGACGCGCGCCGCGACCTCGACGTTCTTTTTGCTGATGGTGATCGCACTGGTCGACGTGCTCGCCGGTTTCATCATCGGCATGCGCAGCGGACGCCGGCAGATCGAAATCGACGGTCCCGAACGGGCCATCTGATCAGAGCGATTGCGACAGCGTGCGGCCCGACGGGCTCGGCCATTGGCCGACTCCGCCATAGACGGCGGCGGCTTCCGCAGGCTCGGCGCGGCGGCGCATGCGGGTTTGCGGGGCCTGAACCGCGTGTCGCGATCAAATGCGCGATGAATGCCGCGTTGGCACGGATGACCGGCGAACACGGTGCGCGGGCGCTAAAACAGGTGTCAGAGGAACGAGAGCTCCGGACATCGATGCTTTTTGTCCCGGAACGGGACACTCCTGGCCTTATGCCAGGAGTTTCGCAAGCAACGTGCCATCGCAAGCGGCGTGCCGTCGCAGAATGACCCGCCGCGGGGATTTTGCGAAATATTTATGGTCCGTCTGTAGCTTGCCGCTTCAACAGCCATCCGCAGCCGCCACACGCGGACGGCAAAAACTCAAAACGGGGCGCAAAACGGGGCACATGTGACCACCGGCGGTCAGTCAACTCCTCCCGCAACTCCTCCCGGCACGCCCGATGCCGCGGCGATCCTCCGCTCGATCGGCGAGGTTGCCTATGAATGGCACATCGCCAGCGATGCCTTGTGGTGGAGCGAAAACGCCGCTGACGTGCTGCTGATCCGCGATCGCGCCGCAATCGCGAGCGGCACCGGCTTCGCGAAATTCCTCGACGCGGAAAATGCCCAGGCACGCTTCGACGCGGTGACCAAATCCGGCAAACGCGACGACGGCCATGGCGTTGCCTACCAGATTCAATATTGCATCCGCCCCGATCCCGCCGCGGACACGAGACTGTGGGTCGAGGACAACGGCCGCTGGTTTGCCGGCGCCGACGGCAAGCCGGTGCGCGCGCACGGACTGGTCCGGGTCATCACCGAGCGCTACGAGCATGAGCGCAAGCTGACCCATCTGGCGCGCTGCGACGGCCTGACTGGCGAGCTTAATCGCCACCATCTCACCGAGGTGCTCGAAGACACCATCGATGACGCGATCCGTTTCCGCTCGTCGTGCGGATTCCTGCTGGTCGCGATCGACAATCTCGCACGCATCAACGAATCCTACGGCTTCGACATCGCCGATCAGGTGATCGGCACGGTTGCCAAGCGCCTGCGCAGCCGGATGCGCGGCAAGGACACGCTGGGCCGCTATTCCGGCAACAAATTCGGCCTGGTGCTGCGCGACTGCACGCCTGACGATATGGCGATTGCCGCCGAACGCATGCTCAGTCGGCATCCGCGACGAGATGGTGCCGACCTCGTCCGGACCGGTTGCGATCACGGTCACCATCGGCGGTATCACCGCACCGCGCCACGCCCGCAGCGTGACGGAAGTGCTGACGCGGGTGCAGGAAACTCTCGATACCGCCAAGAGCCGCCGACGCGGCTCGTTCCTCGCCTTCCGCCCGAACATCGAGCGCGAGGCGCTGCGCCGGGAAAACATCCGCGCCACTGACGAGATCGTCGCCGCGCTCAACGAACGCCGCATTTTCCTCGCTTACGAGACCGTGGTCGCGGCAGCCGACCGCAAGGCTTCGTTCTATGAATGCCTGATGCGGATCAGGCGCGCCGACGGCAGCCTGATTGCGGCAAACGACATCATTCCGGTCGCCGAGCGGCTCGGGCTGGTGCGGCTGCTCGATCATCGCGTGCTCGAACTCGTCATCGATGAAATGGCCGCGGCGCCGGACTTGCAGGCCAGCTTCAATGTCTCGACGGCGTCGACCACCGATCCCGACTGGTGGGCCGGACTGAATTCGCTGCTGCGCGCGCAAAGCGGCGTCGCCGAGCGGCTTATCGTCGAGATCACCGAGAGTGCGGCGATCCAGGACCTCGACGAAACCCGCGGCTTCGTCGCCCGCGTCAAGGATCTCGGCTGCCGCATTGCCATCGACGACTTCGGCGCCGGTTACACGTCGTTTCGCAATCTGCGCAAGCTCGGCGTCGATATCGTCAAGATCGACGGCGCCTTCGTGCACGACATGACGCGCTCGGACGACGACCGCGCTTTCGTGCGCACGCTGATCGATCTTGCCGAGCGGCTCAAGCTTGTGACGGTAGCCGAGTGGGTACAGAACGAAGATGTGGCGAAGACCCTGCAGTCCTGGGGCTGCGATTACCTGCAAGGCGCGCTGATCGGCCTCGCCACCCCCGAGCGGCCGTGGATCGGAGCCGTCACCAGGACGGGTTAGCAACTGCTTTAGGTAAACGACTTCTAAAGCGAGTTTTGCGCCTGCGGATTCATGAAAAAGTGAACTCCTTCTGCCAGAAATCTTGGTTTTAAGGGTGGCGTTTGCGTAAGTCCTGGAAGGAAAAGCTGGCCTCGGCACAGTCCACGCCAACAGCGCGGGAGCTCACCGACGTATTGGTGATCTTCTCGATCACCTTCCTCACCTACAAAGCCGTTTCCGACTGGGGCGGCATGACGCTCCTGCAAGGCGTCCTTGGCGCCCAGGCCGAGAAACCGTCGTTCCTTTATTTCTTCGGCATGGCGCTGGTGCTGTTCAGCCTGCGGCGCATCGGTGACCAGCGCAACGAACGCACCAAGCGCGTCGCCGCCGAGCTCAGCGCCCAGACCGCGTCGATGCGCGATCCGCTGACGCAATTGCCGAACCGCCGTCAATTCCAGAATGACGTCAGCGCGGCGCTGAGAAATTCCGACAACAAGATGAGCGTGCTGTTGCTCGGCATCGACCAGTTCAAGAAGCTCAATGAGGTTTATGGGCATCTTGGCTGCGACGAGGCGCTGTTGCAGATCGGTGCGCGTATTCGCGAGCGCGCCGCGCCGGGCGATATCTTCGCGCGCATCGGCGACGATGAATTCGCCTTATGTCTTGCCGGCGCCGATCCCGACAGCGCGCGCCGGACCGCCTGCACTCTGGTGGAAGTGGTCAAGCGGCCGGTCCAGATCGGCATCGAACAGCACATCATCGGCGCCAGCGTCGGCATCGCGCAGACCGGCCGCGGTCACGCCACCGTCGACGAGCTGCTGCGCTGCGCCCACGTCGCGTTGTCGCGCTCCCGCACCATTCACACCGAATTCTGTTTCTTCGATCCGAAGATGGACGCGCATATCCGCGAGCGTTCGCTTATGGAAAAAGATCTGCGCGCCGCGATCGGCGGCGATACGCTCAAGCCGTATTACCAGCCGATCGTCGATCTGAAGACGCGGCGCATCGTCAGCTTCGAGAGTCTCGCGCGCTGGCAAAATCCGGTCAGCGGCATGATCCTGCCCGATACCTTCATCCCGCTCGCCGAAGAGCTCGGCATTCTGGACCTGGTGTCAGGCCAGTTGTTCGGCGATGCCTGCCGCGATGCCGCAACCTGGCCGCAAGACATTTCCCTGACGTTCAATTTCTCGCCGTCGCAATTCGGCGACCGAAGTTTCGCCGACGCCATCCTGATGGTGCTGCGCGAGACCGGACTGCCGCCGCATCGGCTCGAAGCGGAAGTCACCGAAAGCGCGCTCGTCGAAGACCTCGAAGCAACGCGCCACGCCATCCAGACGCTACGCAACGCCGGCGTGCGTATCGTCATCGACGATTTCGGCACCGGTTACTCGAGTCTCTATCACCTCTACGAATTGCGCTTCGACAAGCTCAAGATCGACAAGCGCTTCATCGCCGAGCTGGTCACTACCGGCGAAAGCGCGGTGTTCATCCGCGCCATGGTCGGCCTGTCCAAAGGACTGAGTTTGTCGATTACGGCAGAGGGCGTCGAAACCGAGGCGCAGGCGGCTGCCGTGCTGCAACACGGCGTCGATCAGGGTCAGGGCTTCCTGTTCGGCAAAGCGGTCCCGGCCACGCAGGTGCCGCAATTGCTGGCGGAAATGGCGCCGCCGCCGCGGCAACAGCAATTGGTCGCCTGATATTTTGTGATTATCCGGCGTAACCGCCGCTGCTTAAACGAGTCCGGCGTACCGCCGGATATTAGTTGCCGCTCAGCTTGTCGACCTTGCGCTGCATATCTTCAAGCTGACGCTTGAGGTCGTCGATATCGCCGCCCTTGGCTGGCGACTTCTCGGCTTCAGCCGCGCCATCGCCGCCCTGCACTTCGCGACGCGCGAACGGGGTGAACATGGCGAAGGCGCGCTCGAACATTTCCATGTTCCGCCGCGCATGCTCTTCCAGCGCACCGAACGGACTGCCGCCGAATGCCTGCGCCATCTGGTTGCGGAACTTTTCCTGCTCGCGGGTGAGCGATGCGATCGAGATGTCGAGATAGCGCGGCACCAGCATGCCCATGCTGTCGCCGTAGAAGCGGATGAGCTGGCGGAGGAACGTGATGGGCAGAAGATTTTGCCCTTCCTTGTTCTCCTGCTCGAATATGATCTGCGTCAGCACCGAGCGGGTGATTTCCTCGCCGCTCTTGGCGTCGTAGACGACGAAATCCTCGCCGGACTTGACCATCGAGGCGAGGTCTTCGAGCGTGACGTAGGTACTTGTGCCGGTATTGTAGAGCCGCCGGTTGGCGTATTTCTTGATCGTAATAGGTTCGGCGGTTTTGGTCGTCGTGCTGGTATCGGACATGCGGCAATCACCCAACTGTGCTTCTAAAGTAGGCGGTTTCGCAGGGCACGGCTACCGTTTTGTGATGCGTCCTTGCCGCACGGCAGTCTTGTCGAGGGCGGGTCACGTCCTTATGACATAGGGGAGCTATTCAAGCGGCCAGCCCGCACGCCGGATAACGGCAGAATACCCGCCAAGTAACCCAAAGCCTGGAAGGACTTTTCCATGTCAGATGATGTCGTCATTGTCAGTGCAACGCGCACGCCGGTCGGCGCCTTCAACGGCGCGTTTGCCTCCCTTCCCGCGCATGAACTCGGCAAGACCGCGATCAAGGCGGCCCTGGACCTCGCCGGCGTCGAGGGGGCCCGGGTCTCCGAAGTGATCATGGGCCAGATCCTTACCGCCGGCCAAGGCCAGAACCCGGCCCGTATCGCCTCGATCGGCGCCGGCGTCCCGGTCGAGACCCCGGCGTGGGGCGTAAACCAGCTCTGCGGTTCCGGTCTGCGCTCGGTCGCGCTCGGCTATCAGGCCATCGTCAATGGCGACAGCGACATCGTGGTCGCCGGCGGCCAGGAATTCGATGAGCATGGCGCCGCACTGCCAGCATCTGCGCGCCGGCGTGAAGATGGGCAACTTCGAGATGATCGACACCATGATCAAGGACGGCCTTTGGGATGCCTTCAACGGCTATCACATGGGCAACACCGCCGAGAACGTCGCCAAGCAGTGGCAGATCACCCGCGCCCAGCAGGACGAATTCGCGGTGAAATCGCAGAACAAGGCCGAAGCCGCGCAGAAGGCCGGCAAGTTCAAGGACGAGATCACGCCGGTCACGATCAAGAGCCGCAAGGGCGACGTCGTGGTCGATACCGACGAATATCCGAAGCACGGCACCACGCTTGAATCGATCGGCAAGTTGCGGCCGGCGTTCGACAAGGAAGGCTCCGTCACCGCCGCCAACGCCTCGGGCATCAACGATGGCGCTGCCGCGGTGGTGCTGATGCGGGCGAGCGAGGCGGCCAAGCTCGGCAAGACGCCGCTGGCGCGCATCGTGTCGTGGGCGCAGGCCGGCGTCGATCCGAAGATCATGGGCACCGGCCCGATCCCGGCCTCGCGCGCGGCGCTGAAGAAGGCCGGCTGGAACGTCGGCGATCTCGATCTCATCGAAGCCAATGAGGCGTTCGCGGCACAGGCCTGCGCCGTCAACAAGGATCTCGGCTGGGATACCGGCAAGGTCAACGTCAACGGCGGCGCCATCGCCATCGGTCATCCGATCGGCGCGTCCGGCACCCGCGTGCTGGTGACGCTGCTGCACGAAATGGGCAAGCGCAACGCCAAGAAAGGCCTCGCCACGCTGTGCATCGGCGGCGGCATGGGCATCGCGATGTGCGTGGAGCGGTGAGCGGCAACAACCCGTTCTAGAATCACATCAGCGTCATGGCCGGGCTTGTCCCGGCCATCCACGTCTTTAAGCTGGCTCAAAAAGCAAGACGTGGATGCCCGGCGTAAAGTCGGGCACGACGAGTAGCCAGGGAGGACATCATGGCCCGCGTTGCGTTGGTGACGGGTGGTACGCGCGGCATTGGCGCGGCGATCTGCAAGGCACTCAAGGCCGCCGGCTACACGGTGGCCGCCAATTACGCCGGCAACGACGAAGCGGCGCAGACAAGTTCAAGGCCGAGACCGGCGTCAATGTCTACAAATGGGACGTGTCGTCGTTCGACGCCTGCGCCGCCGGCATCAAACAGGTCGAAGCCGAGCTTGGCCCGATCGAAGTGCTGGTCAACAACGCCGGCATCACCCGCGACTGCCAACTCCATCGCATGAAGCCCGAGCAGTGGACCGCGGTCATCAACACCAATCTCAATTCGCTGTTCAACATGTGCCGCAACGTCATCGAAGGCATGCGGGAACGCAAATTCGGCCGCGTCGTCAACATTTCGTCGATCAACGGCCAAAAAGGCCAGTTCGGCCAGGTGAACTATTCCGCGGCCAAAGCCGGCGAGATCGGCTTCACCAAGGCGCTGGCGCAGGAAGGCGCGCGCGCCGGCATCACCGTCAATGCGATCTGTCCCGGCTACATCAACACCGAAATGGTGCAGGCGGTGCCAAAGGACGTGCTGGAGAAAAACATCCTGCCGTTAATTCCGATCGGCCGGCTCGGCGAGCCGGAGGAGATCGCGCGCTGCGTGGTGTTTCTCGCCTCCGACGACGCCGGCCTGATCACCGGCGCGACGCTGACGGCAAACGGCGGGCAGTACTTCGCCTAATTCCGGATTCCGGCAATGAACGGTGCACCGGCACCGATTGATGCGCAATCGCTGAAGGCACTCGTCGAGAGCGAGCTCGCCGGGATATCCGATGGAGGTGTCCTGGCGCGCGTTCGCACAATGCTGGTCGAGCCGGAAGTCGTCCTGCGCAGTTGGGACTACGGCAATGTGGGCGAGCGCTATCAATGCTGGACCGTGCTCAGGGTCCCGCCGCCCAGAGGTTTCGACATCGCCTATTGTCAGCGCGGATTTGGTCCGGCCTTTCCATGGGGCATCGTCAGCGCTGACGAGTTCACCATTGGCAACGACGGCGGCTGGTTCGAGACGTTTGTCGAGGCACTGTCGTCGTCAGGTCTGCTGCGCGCTTGAGCGCCGCGACTGCCGCGCCAAGCCGCGCGGCGCTGACGGCAAACGGCAGGCAATATTCCGCCTGAGCTCCTATATATTCCGCGGCACGGTTATTTTGGGCAGCGGAACAGCATGGCATCTTCACCTCAGACGCTGATCGAACAGCGTCACGATCAAATGTTTCCCAAGCTCGATCCGATTGAGATCGAGCGGGTGCGGCATCTCGGGAGAACCGCAGGCTTTCGCCGCCGGTGAAACGCTATTAGCCGCCGGCCAAATCGGTCCCGGCCTGATGATTATTTTCTCCGGAAAAGTGGACGTCACGTATCGGGAGTCCTCCGGTCGCCTGCAAACAATCGTCAGCCACGAGCCCGGGCGAATTCATCGGCGAACTGGCGCAGATGGCCGGCCGGCCGGCTTTGGTCGACGCAACGGCAACCGAAGCGGTGCAGGCGCTGGTGATCCAACCCAGCCGGCTGCGTTCGCTGTTTATCGCCGAGGCCGATCTCGGCGAGCGGATCATGCGCGCCCTGATCCTGCGCCGCGTCGGTCTTCTGGAAACCCAGGCCGGCCCGATCATCGTTGGCCAGGCCGAAAACGGCGACGTGCTGCGGCTGCAGGTTTTCCTCCGCCGCAGCGGCTATCCCCATCGCCTGCTCGATCCCGCCACCGACACCGAGGCAAAAACCCTGATCGAGCGCTTTCACGTCGATCCAGGGCAACTGCCGATCGTGCTTTGTCAGGGCGGACAGTTGCTGCGCAATCCGAATGAAAATGAGCTTGCCCGTTGCCTCGGACTTGTCGGCCCGATCGATCCGGCGCGGGTTTTCGACGTCGCCGTTGTCGGCGCGGGACCTGCGGGACTTGCAACCGCCGTCTATGCCGCATCCGAGGGACTTTCCGTTTTGGTGCTCGATTGCCGCGCTTTCGGCGGCCAGGCCGGAGCGTCGGCCAGAATTGAAAATTACCTGGGCTTTCCGACCGGCATTACTGGCCTGGCGCTGATGGCACGCGCCTACAATCAGGCGCAAAAATTCGGTGCCGAAATGGCGATCCCCGATCAGGTCAACGGATTGGACGAAGACGGCAATCACTTCGTTCTGCGGCTTGATAACGGCGAACGCGTCACCGCGCGCGCGGTGGTGATTGCGAGTGGCGCACGTTACCGCCGGCTCGGAGTCCATAACCTCGACGCATTCGAAGCATCGAGCGTGCATTATTGGGCTTCGCCGCTTGAGGCCAAGCTCTGTTCAAGTCAGGCTATTGCGCTGGTCGGCGCCGGCAACTCGGCCGGTCAGGCCGCGGTCTATCTCGCAAGCCAGGGCGCCAGAGTGAAGATGATTGTGCGCGGCGCCGATCTCGGCGCAACCATGTCGCGCTATCTGGTCGACCGCATTGAAGGCAACGCCAATATCGAGGTCATGACACGCGCATCCATCTCGAGCCTTGATGGGAACGACGGAATTCTTGAAACGGTGCGCTACCGGCAAGCAACCGGCGCAGAGAAATCCGAGTCGATCCGACATCTGTTCCTTTTCATCGGCGCCGAGCCGAACACCGACTGGCTGGCCGGTTCGGACGTTGCGCTCGACGCCAAAGGCTTCGTGTTAACCGGCGCAGAGCCGGTTCCGATCGCCATCCGCTGGAGACCAGCCGCCGCGGCGTGTTCGCCATCGGCGACGTCCGCGCCAATTCGGTCAAGCGCGTCGCTGCCGCGGTCGGCGAGGGCGCCCAGGTCGTCGCGGCCTTACACTCCTACCTTGCTGCGCGCACGGCGATCCGATTACGCAGGCGCCCAGCCTTTCGGCCCGAACTTAAAGCCGGCGTGCTCGTAGGCCTGATCGATCAGGCGGACGAAGCGTGCGCAGTCCTGCACGCTCACCGTCGGCGGCTTGCCGTCCTTCCAGCGATCGAGCGCATCGCGCGTCGCGGTGAAATAAGGCGCGGTGAGCTCGGTGCCGGGCAGCGTTTCGTCGCCTTTGGCCGTGGCGAATTTGAGAACGCCGTCTTTCATGGTCAGGATTCCGTGGCGTCCGGCGATCTTCCACTCGCCGTCGGTGCCATCGCGGGGAAAGCCGTTGCCGACTTCGACGGTGCCGAGAATGCCGCTCGTTGAGCGCAGCATGATCGAAGCGTAGTCCTCGACCGGACATTCATGGGCGCGGTAGCTGAGTTGCGCACCCGTCACCCGCGCGTCCTCGCCGGTCAGGTGGAGAAACATGTCGAGGCCATGCGGCGCCAGGTTGCGCGCACAGCCGCCGCCAGCTTCAGCCGGATCCATCATCCACGGACAATCCCACGCGGCGTAGCGCGGCGGCGCCGGCCGGTTGATGCGGACATAGATGTGCGACAGCGGGCCTAGCCGTCCGGAAGCGATCAGCTCGCGCGCATGGGTCGCGAATGGCGCGTAACGTTGCGCCATCGGCACCGCGGCGAATGCGTCGCGCTGTGCAGCCTTCGCCGCCACGGCGTCGACCTCAGCGGAGTTCACTCCCATCGGCTTTTCCATCAGGAACGGATAGCCGGCGTCGATCAGATCGCCGGCGATCTTCGCCATCTGGCTGTGCCGTCCCAGCGCCAGCACGAAATCGGGTCGCTTCTCCGCCAACATTGTTTTGTAGTCGGTATAGGTCGGCGGATTTCCGAACCTCTGCCGCGCGCTTCGCGAGGATTGCCGGAATCGGAATCCTGGATCGCGACCAGTTCGACGTCGGGCATCGCCAGAAGATGCCGGAGATAAGCGGCGTCGTTGAGCGCATGCCAGTGGCTGACCGCGACTGCGGCCACACGAATAGTCATAAGCCCCCCTTTGCTCGCACCGGCCCGGCGATGACGGACCTAAAACTTGTTCTTGCGTTCGCGGATTTCGGCAAACACCTGCCACGCCGGCTTGCCGGAGAGGCCCAGCGATTTCGCCACTTCGGCATCGTCGGCGCGCAGGAACGGATTTTCGGCTTTCTCCGCGCCGATGGTCGCCGGAATGGTTGCCTTACCCGCGGCGAGCTGACGCTTCACGTCGTCGGCGCGTGCCGCCAGCGCCTTGTTGTGCGGCTCGATGGTCTTCGCGAACCGGATGTTGGCATCGGTATATTCGTGGCCGCAGAAGAATTGCGTGTCGTCCGGCAGCGCGCGGAGCTTGAGCAGCGAATTCCACATCATCTCCGGATTGCCTTCGATGACGCGGCCGCAGCCGATCGAGAACAGCGTGTCGCCGACGAAGGCGAGTTTGTCCGCCGGCAGGAAGTACGAGATATGGCCCGCGGTGTGCCCGGGCGTTTCGATCACACGGGCCGCGAGACCGCCGACCTTCACGGTATCGCCCTCGCCCACGGTTTCATCGACATGCGCGATGCGTTGCGCTTCGGCGCGTGGCGCGACCACGCGGCATTTGTGGCGCGCCTTGATCTCGCCGATACCCTGGGTGTGATCGGCGTGATGATGGGTGACCAGAATATCGGTCAGTTTCCAGCCGGTCTTTTGCAGCGCGGCTTCGACCGGCGCCGCTTCCGGCACGTCGATCGATGCCGTGGCGCCGCTCGCCGGATCGTGCAGCAGCACGCCGAAATTGTCCTTCAGACAGGGGAACAGATAGGTCTGCGCGGGCATGGTTCTCACCGTGATTCGTTCCGGGCATTGACGATAAGGTCACAAGTAGGCACGCCGAACTATTAACCGCAAGGTCAGGGAGTATGGATTCCGGGCTCCTCGCTGCACTCGGCCCCGGAATGACAAGGCAATCCGTGCTATTTTGACGCCATGGATGTTGTCGACCTTCGCAACTTCTACGCCCAGCGCCTCGGCGTCGTGGCGCGCCGCTTCATCGGCCGCGGCATCCGCGCGCGCTGGAAAGACACCCGCGCGATGCGCGTGCTCGGTGTCGGCTATGCCACGCCCTATCTCGGACTGTTTCGCGAGGAAGCCGAGCGATGCCTGGCGTTGATGCCGGCGCCGCAAGGCGTGGTGCGCTGGCCATCGACACGGCCGGCGCTCGCCGCGCTGGTCGAAGAGGACGAACTGCCGCTGACCGACGCGGCGGTGGACCGCATCCTGCTCGTGCACGCGCTGGAAATGTCGGCAGACCCGATGGAGCTGTTGCGCGAATCCTGGCGCGTGCTGGCGGCTGGCGGGCGGCTGCTTGTCGTGGTGCCGAACCGGCGCGGCGTCTGGGCGCGCATGGACACCACGCCGTTCGGTCATGGCCGGCCTTATTCGCGCTCGCAGATCATGCAGCTGCTGCGCGAGACCTGGTTCACGCCGACCGGCTGGGACGAAGCGCTCTATGTGCCGCCGATCCAGCGCGGCTGGTTCCTGCGCTCGGCGCCGGCGTGGGAGCGTGCCGGCGCGATGGTCGCCTCGCCATTCGCCGGTGTGCACATCGTCGAAGCGACCAAGCAGGTTTACCGCGCGATCCCGGCGCGGCGCGAGAAACGCCGCCTCGTCCCGTCACTCGAACCGGTGCTGGCGCCCTCGCCCGGCGCGGCGGCGATGCGCTGAACGCGGTGGTATTGCACACCGTCATCGTCTGTCGCATCGTCGTCAGGGAAGCAGGACTATTTCCTGTATTTTGCAGCGCTGACGGAGTTCGGCCGCGTGACAGCATCGGGAACACAAGGCGCATTATCTCCCCTGGCACAGCCGGTCGTTCAGGCGCTGACGCGCGCCGCCATTTTCCTGGTGGTGACGATAAAACCCGGCGCCGACAGCCGCGCCGCTCTCCGGGCGTTCGGCGGCGACGATCTCCCGGCGCTGGTCCGCGCCGTCGGCTTCCGCGACATCGAGGGCAACCTGTCCTGCGTGATGGGGATCGGATCGGAGGCCTGGGACAAAATCTTCGGCGGGCCTCGTCCGGCCGAACTGCATCCCTTTCGCGAGATCAAGTCCGGACTCGCGCCACGCCGTCGCCACGCCCGGCGACCTGCTGTTTCACATCCGCGCCAAGCGGATGGATCTTTGCTTTGAACTGGCGACCCAGATCATGACCCGGCTCGGCGACGCCGTTGAGCCGGTCGAGGAATTGCATGGCTTCCGCTATTTCGACGACCGCGATCTCATCGGCTTTGTCGACGGCACGG
The DNA here is from genome assembly GCA_963739945.1 of uncultured Alphaproteobacteria bacterium. Taxonomy (GTDB): domain Bacteria; phylum Pseudomonadota; class Alphaproteobacteria; order Rhizobiales; family Xanthobacteraceae; genus BOG-931. The sequence goes on from CAVUCN010000017.1 coordinate 141,993, forward strand.
AGAATCCGACGGATCAGGCGGCGATCGATGCGGTGACGATCGGCGCCGAAGATGCCGCGTTCGCCGGCGGCAGTTATGTCATCGTGCAAAAATACCTGCACGATCTGAAAGGCTGGAACGCGCTGTCCACCGAAGCGCAGGAGCGCATCATCGGCCGCACCAAGCTGTCGGACATCGAACTCGACGATGCGGTCAAGCCGACATCCGCCCACAACGCGCTGACCACGATTGTCGAGAACGGCAAGGAAATAGATATCGTTCGCGACAACATGTCGTTCGGCAACGCCGCAGCCGGCGAGTTCGGCACCTATTTCATCGGCTATGCGCGCTCGCCGCGAACGATCGAGCAGATGCTGGAAAACATGTTCATCGGCCGTCCTCCGGGCAATTACGACCGGCTGCTGGATTTCAGCGTCGCCAAGACCGGCAGCCTGTTTTTCGTGCCGTCGGCAACATTTCTCGAAACCGCAACCGGCAGCGCAACGACAGCGGATGCGACGCCTGCCGATGCAACGCCTCCCGAAGCGCCGGTAGCCACGCCGCCGCGTGACGGTTCGCTTGGTATCGGTTCCCTCAAAGGAGACCATTCTCATGAATAATCTTTATCGCGAGCTTGCCCCGATTTCAGAAGCGGCATGGGCGGACATCGAGGAAGAAACGACGCGCACGCTCAAGCGCTATCTCGCTGCTCGGCATGTTGTGGACGTGCATGGCCCCGGCGGCGTCGCACTTCCGGCCATCGGCACCGGCCATCTGCGTACGATCAAGACACCGGATCAGGGAATTATTGCGCGACAGCGCGAAGTGAATGCCATGGTCGAGCTTCGTGTGCCCTTCGAGCTCAACCGCCAGCAGATCGATGACGTGGAACGCGGCGCCGAGGACTCCGACTGGCAACCGGCGAAAGATGCCGCGCGCCTTCTCGCCTTTGCGGAGGACCGCGCCGTGTTCGACGGCTACGCGGCGGGTGGCATCGGCGGTATCCGTCAGGGCACCAGCAATCCGGTGATGACGCTTCCAGCAGACGTGCGCGCCTATCCTGATGTTATCGCGCAGGCGCTGACGCAGTTACGCCAGGTCGGCGTCAACGGTCCGTATTCCGTGGTGTTAAGCGCCGATGCCTATACCGGACTGAGCGAAACCAGCGACCATGGCTATCCGGTGATGGAGCACGTCAAACGGCTGGTAGATGGCGAGATCGTCTGGGCTCCTGCGATTGCAGGTGCTTTTGTGCTCACCACTCGCGGCGGCGACTTCGATTTCCATATCGGCCAGGACATATCGATCGGTTATTTGAGCCATACCGACACGGCCGTGCGTCTTTACCTGCAGGAGACATTCACATTCCTCCTGCTCACCACCGAGGCTTCCGTGGCATTAAATCCCGCCGGCAGCGGACGCTCGAAATCGGCGCGGTGATGAAGAAATTTCTCGGAGCGACGATCGGTGCCTTGGCCGCGCTGGCCTTGGGCATCGCCGCATTCGATCACGATGCCTGGTCGCAATCGGCGAGAACGGTCCGCGTCATCCTGCCGGTGCCGCCGGGCGGCGCGATCGACATCTTCTCGCGCATCGTCGCCGAGCAGATTTCGACGGCCAACGGCATCAACATGATCGTCGAGAGCAAGCCCGGCGCCGGCGGCATCATTGCCGCGGAATACGTGGCGCACGCGCCGCCGGACGGCAATACGCTGTTGAGCAACAACAACGCCATCATCACCGGCGCGATCCTGCACAAGGTGAACTACGATCCGCTGACCAGCTTCGAACCGATCTGCGATCTGGTCACCACGCCGCAAATCATCGTCGTCAATGCCGCGTCGCCCTATCGCACGCTCGCCGAGCTGCTCGACGCCGCCCGCGCGAAGCCCGGCGAATTGACGATCGCCAGTGTCGGGCCGAACACCACGCAGCATATCGGCATCGAACGGCTCAAGCGGCTGGCCCATGCCGACCTGACTTACGTGCCCTATCCCGGCGGCGCGACCATGACCAACGCGTTGCTCGGCAACCACGTCAACGCCGCCGTTCTCAACTGGTCGGAGATCGGCCAGCAGATCACCGCAGGAAGTGCCCGCGCTCTGGCGACCATGGCGGCGCAGCACATCGAGCCGCTGCCCGATCTGCCGACGGTTGCGGAATCCGGCTTTCCGGGTTTCGAGACCGACGTCTGGTTCGGCGTCGTCGCGCCGGCCAAGACACCGAAAAACGTCACGGCGCAATTGATCGACTGGTTCCGCGCCGCCGTGACGGCGCCGCAGGTCAAGGCAAAGCTGGTCGGATTTCGCGCTCTATCCCAATCCGAAATGCGGCGCCGACTTCGACGCGCATATTCACCGCCAGTACGAACTTTACACGCAGGCGATCCACGACATCGGCATCAAGGCGGAATAACAAGCGGCGCGTCAGCCCCGGCGGACAGTCAAGTCGTTATGCAGTCATCTATCGGAAGTGATTACGCCTAAAATAAAAGGGCTCCAGGCGTTGACCTGGAGTCCTCCAATTGTCGCAAACGTACGTGCGCGATCATTCGCCGTGGAGCGAGTACCACTCACGCTCCAGCGCGCTACGGATGCGAACATCCGGATCGGCGCCGACAACGGTGCCGTCAACGACGACGTAAGCCGTCGATTGACCGGGAGACTTGGACGAAGGCTTTTGCGCAAAACTGGGCGTCGCCAGCAACACTACCGCCAGTGCAGAAACAATCAATTTCGCCGATTTCATTTTCAAATCCTCTCCTGTTGTGAGCGCTGCGGATGGGGAAATTTCTGCGACTCACGGCGGGAGCGTTTATGCGACCGCCTCTTTATGACTTTGCCGCTCAAATCCAAGGATTTTAGTAGCAATTAAGACAAAAACGTCGATGCTATTGTGGGAACTCGCGCACCCGCACGGGGATATTGCGGCATGGCTGACCATATTGACGGGCCGCTCTACTACGAAGCCATGGGCAAGCGCGGCCCGGTGATGGCCTTCGTGCACCCGAACCCGATGGACCAGTCATGCTGGATTTTCCAGATGGCGCAGATGTCCACATGGTATCGCTGCATCGCCATTGATCTTCCGGGTTACGGAAGGTCACCGAAGGCCCACGCCGGCCTGACCATGGCGCGATATCGCGCAGGCGTGCTGGGAAGCGATTGACGATGCCTACCCGGACGAACGCGCATCCTGGTCGGCTGCTCGATCGGCTCGTCGATGCTGATCTGGATGCACAACGAGCGCCCGCAGCAAACCGCGGCACTGATCATGTGCGGCACCGGCTACAACCCGGCGAAGGATTTCATCCCGCCGCGGATCCAGGCTTACGAAGAGCAAGGCATCACTTATCGCTGGGGCTATACGTTCGAGGACTTCAGCCCCGCGTTCCGCGCGACACCGATGGCGCATTTCTTCGCGGACATGTTCACCGAACGCAACAGGTTCGGCGACGTCGACACCATCATCACCCAGTTCCGGGCCTATCGGGAGCCGGAGCCTGAGGACCATCACGCCAAAGTCGCCTGCCCGGCCATCATTCTCACCGGCAGCGAGGACAACACGCACAAAACTGCCCGCGCGTTACAGAAGCACATCCGTGGGTGCGAACTGAAAGTCCTCTACGGTGCTGGCCACGCTTGTCAGATCGAACAGCCCGGGCCGTTCAATCGGCACATGATCGATTTTCTAGGCGCGCACGGGCTGTTTCCCGGAGAGGAACGTTAGCGGCAACGCTAGCTTTGTCCGTCGGGTGTTTCAGTAATATCCAACAGTCGAGCCGCCATCGACCGCGATCGCGGTGCCCTGGATGTGCCGCGCCTTTTCCGAGCAGAGAAACAGGCACAGCGCGGCGACATCTTCCGTCTTGCCGAGCCGGCGCAAGCCGTCTTTCGCGGTGGCTTCCTGCTTGAGCTGCTCCACCGATTTGCCGGACGCTTTCGAGCGCTGCTCGATCAGCTGATAGAACCGTTCGGTCTCGGTGGCGCCGGGATGAATGACATTGACGTTGACGCCGTCGCGCTTGCCGAGCTGCGACAACGCCTTGGAGAAGTTACCCATCGCCGCGTTAACCGAGGCGCCGATCGAGAAGTCGGCGCCGGGCGAGCGCGCGGCGCCGCCGCCGATATTCACCACGAAACCCTGCGCCGTTTTCAGCATCGGCCAGAACAGCCGGCACATCCGCACGCAGCCGAACAGTTTCAGCGAATAGCCGTCCAGCCACGCTTCGTCGGGCAGATCGACGAAGTTGCCGGCGCGCGTTGCACCCGCCGAGCACACCAGGATGTTGCAACGATCGAATTTGGCTTTCACCGCGTCGAGCACCTGCTGGCAGCCCTCGAGCTTGCGCAGATCGGCTTCAAGCGTCAGCGGCGGCGGTCCGCCGGCCGCCGCGACGGTCTTGGCCGCCGCCGCGAGGTTTTCCGCCGACGACGACACGATGACGGTCTGCGCGCCGCCGCGCGCAAACTCGACCGCGATCTCGCGGCCGATACCGCGGCTGCCGCCGGCGATGACCGCTACTTTTCCCGAAAACTCGCCCGGCATTGTTCATTCCCTCCGTATTACGACGCGAACGGCACCCAGGCCCGCTGCACCGCTGGCCGCGCCTCGATCGCATCGTGCCAGCGCTTCACATGGGCATAGTCGTTGAGCCCGATGTCGCACACGCCGTGGATGTGCACGTCGGAATACATCGTCATGTCGGCGATCGAATAATCGCCGCCGAAATAGTCGTGGGTCGCCAGATGCCGGTCGAGGATGCCGAGCATGTCTTTCAGATTGGCGGTGTAGTGGTCCTGCGTCGGCTGCGGCTTGACCGGGGAACGGATGACCCAGTGGCCAAACTGCTGCGCCAAAGTCGTGAACGTCGCCGAGCCGTAGAACAGCCATTGATCGACCTTGGCGCGCTTGGCCGCATCCGCCGGATAGAACTTGCCGGATTTCTCGCCGAGGTATTTCAGGATCGCACCGGACTCGGAGATCGTCACGGTCGCGCCGCCGGGACCGTCGTGATCGACGATCGCCGGAATCTTGTGACCAGGACTGATCTTCATGAAATCCGGCTCCATCTGCGCTTTCTTGCGCAGATCGACCGGGATGATCTTGTGAGGCAGTCCGGTCTCTTCCAGCATCATGCGCGGCTTGTAGCCGTTGTCGGTAATCCACGTGTAGCAATCGATCATGTCGTCCTCCCGAATGGATTGTCTTTGATGTGGGTTATTGTAACGCCCCGCCGCTCAACTTGGCCACGGCTCCGCGGTGACAGCGGCGGCATCGGCTCCGATAAAATCCTTGATCGAGTCCTGCCCTTCGCGATCGAGCGCGGCGAGCAGCGTTTGCTTGATCCCGGCGACCAATGCCAGGCCGTGGAACACCAGTCCGGAGTAAAGCTGGATCAGGCTGGCGCCAGCGCGAAATTTGGCGAGCGCGGCTTCGCCACTGTCGATACCGCCGGCGCCGACGATTGGAAACACGCCTTCGGCGCGCACATAGGTTTCAGCGAGCATCCGGTTGGACAGCGGAAACAATGGCCGGCCGGAAAGGCCGCCGGCTTCTGCCGCGGCTTTGGTGTCACGCAGGCTGGGCGGGCGCGCCAGCGTGGTATTGCCGACGATCATGCCGTCGACCCGGCGCGAACGCGCAATGCCGACAACATCGTCGAGATCGCCGAGCGCAAGATCGGGCGCGATCTTGAGCAGCACCGGGGCCGGTCCGGAGTTTTGCACGACGCGGTCGCGGGCATCGATCACGCGAGCGAGCAGATCGTCGAGCACGGATGCCTGCTGCAGGTTGCGCAGGCCCGGCGTGTTCGGCGACGAAATGTTCACGGTGACGTAGCTTGCCACCGCGGCAAAGCGCTCGATCAGCGTCACATAGTCGGCAACGCGATCGGGGGATTCCTTGTTGGCGCCGACATTGATGCCGACGATGCCGCCGGCATTGGCGCGCGCTGCCAGACGCACCAGCGCCACATCGGCGCCTTGTGAATTAAACCCGAGCCGGTTGATGATGCCGCCGTCGGCATTGAGGCGGAACAGCCGCGGCCGCGGATTGCCGGGCTGCGGCAGCGGCGTGATGGTGCCGATTTCGACAAAGCCGAATCCCGCGCGTAACAGCGCATCGGGGACCTCGGCGTTCTTGTCGAAGCCCGCGGCCATGCCGATCGGGTTCGGGAAATTGAGACCGAACGCGCGCATCGCCAGCCGCCTGTCGTCGCGCGGAACCGGCGGCAGCGGCAGGTGCTTCAATACCCGGACCGTCATGCCATGGGCATCTTCGGGATCGAGCGCCAGAAGAAACGGCCGCGCCAGCCTTTCGAGGAAGCCGATCACGGTTCAAGCTCCGGGAACGCGCGCTTGCCGTCACTTTCGTTCGGCAAAGGCTTCGCCCAGCGTACCGCAGCGAGCGGCATTGCACCGTAGAGATGCGGGAACAGCGCACCGCCGCGCGACGGTTCCCACTTGCAGCGCCGGCGCCAAGCGCGTCGGCATCGACCGCGACCAGCATCAGGTCTTTCACGCCGGCAAAATGTTTTTCAGCGGTCTCGACGGCTTGTGTCGCCGTCGAGAAGTGGATGAATCCATCGCGGCGATCGACAGCCGAGCCGCTATAGCACCCGTCGCGTTGCGCCTCCTGCCACTCCGGCCGCTCGCATATTTTGTAGATCGTCGCCATGGGCGCCCCGCCTTCGGACCGCGACCCTATCGGCCCTTGAGCACGCAGGCAATAATTCCTATGCTGCCGCAGTTCCTTGTCGTGGGGTGCTGATGCTGACGCATGCGCAGATATGGGCGGCTGTCGATCGTCTCGCCGAACGGGCAGGCCTTTCTGCATCGGGACTTGCCAAGCGGGCCGGTCTCGATCCCACCACGTTCAACAAGTCGAAGCGCGTCACCACAGCGGGCCGCTCCCGCTGGCCCTCCACCGAGTCGATCAGCAAGGCATTGACTGCAACCGGCACGACCTTCAGAACGTTTGTCGATCTGGTCGAGGGCAACAATACGGTCGCGTCGCACGGCGTGCCGTTGCTCGGCTTTGCCGAAGCCGGTGCCGGCGGCTATTTCGACGACGGCGGTTTTCCCGCCGGCGAAGGCTGGGATGAAATCGCTTTTCCCGCGCTCAACGACGAGCATGTTTATGCGCTCGAAGTCTCCGGCCAATCGATGGAGCCGGCCTATCGTGACGGCGACGTCATCATCTTGTCGCCGGCGGCGCCGATCCGCCGTGGCGACCGTGTCGTGGTGAAGACTCGAAGCGGCGAAGTGATGGCGAAAGAGCTCAAGCGGCAGACCGCAAAGTCAATCGAGCTGAAATCGCTCAACACCGACCACCCCGACCGCACGCTCGCGATGAGCGACGTGGTGTTGATGGCGCGGATTTTGTGGTCGAGTCAGTAAATCTTGTCATGCCCGCGAATGCGGGCATCTAGTAATCGCTATCCTCCCGGTTGATCCACTGTGCCAAATTTCAATGGCGGCGATTACTGGATCATCCGCCTTCGCGGATGATGACACTGACTTACCCGTGCCACCACAGCATGGCGCCACGGAACAGATAGACGATGCTGACGGCGAAGATGATCCGCCGCGTCCACTGCCGGAAGCCGTGATCGGTCATGCGCTCGATCACCAGCGGCGCCAGCGATGTTGCCGCGATCGCCAGCGCAATAGCCGGCGCCAGCGCCCATTTCGGAACATTGGCCATTCCTGACACCGTGCCGAAATAAGCAATGCGCACCACGTGGCTCAATGTCTGCACCGTCGCCTTGGTGGCATTGGTCGTCTTGCGGTCGAGCATGCTCTTCTGAAAGAAAATATCGAGGAACAAGCCCGCCAACGCCGGCCAGCACCTGGATCACGGTGGTGAGCACGCCGGTGATGAACGGTACGCCGCGCCACTCGATGTTCGGCCGCCAGTCGCGCGGCAACGCCTCGATCGCGAACGGCATCAGGCCGAGGCTCGAAATAGACCATCATCTTGTTCGGCACGAACTTGACTGAATACATCGCGACAAACGAGATCGCCGCGCCGGCGAGGTATTTGTAGAAGATCGGCCAGCGCACATAGTGCCGCCACTGCCAGGCACGCCAGCCATTGGCGCAGAGCTGGATGATCGAGAACAGGATCATCGCGCTCGGGACATCGAAATAATTGAGCAGTACCCCGAGCAGGATCATACCGCCGGCCATGCCGAACACGCCGGAGATGAACGAACTCACCAGGATAGTGACCGCGATCAGGGCACAGGCGGCTAAGGTGATTGGCATAAGCGATTACGCCGAGCGTGCGAGCGCCCCGTCGATCATATCGATCGTATTCTTGATGCCGTAAGCCGCGACAAAGGAGCCGAAACGCGGTCCCCGCTCCTGACCGAGCAGCACCTGATAGAGCATGTTGAACCAGTCGAGTGAAACGCCCGGCTTGCCGTCCTTGCCCTTTTTCTTCTGATCGAGAAACGGCTCGCGGCGGCCGACTTCATAGACCACGTCCTGGATCGCCGCAGCATCGGCGTCCGGCGACAATTGCGACAGCGCATCGCGCAGGTCGTTGAGCGCGGCACGTTCGCCCGCACCCGGATCGCGAAATTTTTTCTCCGGCAACACAAAGTCGCGAAAATAATGGATGGCGTAATCGACCATCGCCGCGAGGTGCGGATGCGTCTGTCGCGTCACGCCCGGGCGATAACGGCCGATGAACCCCCACAGCGTGTCGGCGTTCTCGGCGTTCGACGCCGTCACCAGCGACAGCAGCATGGCGAACGGCACCGGATTGTCGGCCTTCGGCGGCTTGCCGCTGTGGATGTGCCAGACCGGATTGCCGAGCTGCTCTTTCGGCTGCTGGCGGCCGTAAGCGTCGAGAAATTGCAGATACTCGTCGACGTGGCGCGGAATGACGTCGAAGTAGAGCCGCTTTGCCGCCTTCGGCTCGCGATACATGAACAGCGAAAGGCTTTCCGGGCTGGCGTAGCGCAGCCACTCGTCGATGGTCAGGCCGTTGCCCTTGGACTTGGAAATCTTCTGGCCGGTCTCGTCGAGGAAGAGTTCGTAGTTGAACCCTTCCGGCGGCGTGCCGCCGAGCGCGCGGCAGATTTCGCTCGACAGCTTCACCGAGTCGATCAGGTCCTTGCCGGCCATTTCGTAATCGATACCCATCGCATACCAGCGCATCGCCCAGTCCGGCTTCCATTGCAGCTTGCAGCGGCCGCCGGTGACCGGCGTGGTGACGCGCTCTTTGGTATCGGGGTCTTCGTAGGTGATGGTGCCGGCCTTGGCGTCGTGCGCCGTCACCGGCACCTGCAAAACGATGCCGCTGCGCGGCGATATCGGCAGGAACGGCGAATAGGATTCCGCGCGTTCTTCACGCAGCGACGGCAGCATGATGTTCATCACCGCATCGAAGCGCTCCAGCACTTTCAGCAGCGCGGTATCGAATAGCCCGGATGTGTAGCAGGCAGTCGACGACAGGAACTCGTACTCGAAGCCGAACCGGTCGAGAAAGGCGCGCAGCCGCGCATTGTTGTGCGCGGCGAAACTGTCATGAGTGCCGAATGGATCGGGCACCTGCGTCAGCGGCTTGCCGAGATGCTGCGCCACCATTTCCTTGTTCGGCACGTTGTCGGGCACCTTGCGCAGGCCGTCCATGTCATCGGAAAACGCGATCAGCCGGGTCTTGATCTTGTCGTCAGTCAGCACGCGGAAGGCGTGACGCACCATGGTGGTACGCGCGACCTCGCCGAACGTGCCGATATGCGGCAGGCCGGACGGGCCGTAGCCGGTCTCGAAGATGACTTCGTCTTTCGGCTTGCGCTTTAACCGCGCGACGATCTTGCGCGCCTCTTCGAACGGCCAGGCATGGGATTGCTCGGCGAACTGGCGCAGATCAGTGGGGCTTTCGATCGTATCGGTCGGCATGCCTATCTTTAGAACCTAATCGCCGCGGTTTCAAAACGGGCTGATCGGAAAGTAGCGCAGCCAGAGGTCGGTGAACTTGCCGGTTTCCCATTGCCGGAACAGCGCCCAGTTCAGCGCCTGCCGCAGCAGATCGTTGCCGCGTTTGACCGCGATGCCGACGCCCTCGCCGAAGAACTTGCTTTCCGTGAAAGCGCCGCCGCGAAACGCGCAGCAGCCTCCGGAATCGGTGCCGTTAAGCCAGAACGCCAGCGCAATGCCGTCGCCAAACAGCAGATCGACGTCCTTGTTGCGCAGCGCCGCCCGCGCGGCATCGGCATTGGGGTAAGGTTTCAGCTCGGCCCCGGTGAACATTTCTTTCAGGAACGCCTCGTGCGCGGTGCCGGCGACAACGGCGATCTTCTTGCCTTCGACCAGTTCCGGCAGCACGTCGCCGATCGGGCTGTCGGCGCGCGCCACGAAGCGCGCCGGTGTGCGGTAATATGGATCGGAGAAGTCGGCACGCTTGCGCGTCTCGGCAGTCGGGGCAATCGAGGCGATCACTGCGTCACCGCGATTGTCGTCGAGCGCATCGAGCAAGGTATCGAAGCGGCGCGCCTGGATGGTGCAGGTCGCTTTGATCTCGTCGCAGAGCAGCCGCGCCAGATCGACATTGAAGCCCGCCGGATTGCCGTCGGTCCCGGCGTAATCGAACGGCGGAAAATCCAGATCGGTGAGGAAGCGGATGGTTTGCAGGCGGGACAGGTCCGGGCGCTCCGGCCGGCGGCGCGGGTCCCAGAATCCGGGCACTACGACCGGCTGCGCCTGAAACACCGCGCCTTGGGCTGCGGTCCCCTGAGACGCTCCACCTTGCCCGGCACCATCCTGCGCCGACACGGGCAGCGCCCCGGCGAAGACCCAGGTCAGTACCCACATCAGAGCGCAGACCAACAGTGCCATTAACCGCACCGCCGTTTTGGCTAACGTTCTGTGGCGGCGCGCTATTGTCTTACGGGCACGCATCGGTAACGATTGAACGTCCTGGTTGATTAGCTCTATCAATTGGCCACGGCCCGCTTAACGGGGGCTTGCGGAAAAGTCGAGGCGGGGACGCGAATTAGTAAGCATTTTCGGGGCTTCGGGGGCGTTTGTGTCGTTGTTGAGTGCTGATGGGCCGGCCGTTCGGCCTGCGGGCAGTCTGCTCGGCGCCGCTCGCCGCGCAAGGCCGGTGTTGCGCATGCAGCCGACACGGCTGCCCAGCGCCTGCCCGGAAATCGACTGCATCCGCCATTTGCTGCCCCAACCCATTATCGCAGCCGCAGAACAACGGGCACGACAGATCGGCCTTGGCGCCGAGCGCGTCCTGATCTGCGCCGATGCGATCACCGAAGATGGCTATCTCGCCGCACTCGCCGGATCGCTTGGCACGAATTATCAGCCGCTCGATCGCACGCCACGCTCGGACTGCCCGCTCAGTGACGAAGAACTGATCCAGGCCGCCGCAGCCGGACTGATGCCGCTGTACTGCGACGGCCGCCTGACCTGGATCATTGCACCGCGTAACCTGACGGCGCGCCGCCTGGCCGACCCACAATCGCGGCCGCCGGAGTGGCTGCAGCCATTTCGCTTGACCTCATCCGGACAACTACAGCGCTTCGTCACCCGCCACACCCAGAGAGCGCTCGGCGAGCGCGCGGCCAACGGACTGCGCCAGGCCTGGCCGCTATTCTCGAATGCGCCGCGCACGAAAGGCTGGCGTAGCGCGCTTGCCTTTGCGCTTATCGTGCTCGTCGACATTTGCCTCGGTATGAAGCCGGCAGCGACGATCGGACTCCTCGGCACATTGCTGTGTGGGGCTTTCCTCAGCACCGCGGCGCTGCGGCTCTGGAGTGCGTTCACCGTTAAAGCACCCGCACGGAGTCTGCGCGACATCGACGATCGCTCACTGCCAACTTACACCATCATTTGCGCGCTCTATCGCGAAGCCGCCGTGGTCGAGAATCTTGTCGCTGCGATCCGCACTCTCGACTACCCGCCGGAAAAGCTCGATGTGAAATTCGTCATTGAAGCTGACGACGACGAAACACGTGATGCCCTCGACAATCTCCAGCTCGGCCTGCCGTTTGAGGTCATTACCGCACCGGAGCTTCGGCCCGCGCACCAAGCCGAAGGCGCTCAATATCGCGCTGCCGCTGGCGCGCGGATCGTACACGGTAGTCTATGACGCCGAAGATACGCCCGAGCCGGACCAGCTTCGCCGCGCCGTCGCGGCATTCCGCAGCGGCGGTGGCCGGCTGGCGTGCGTACAGGCCGCGCTGACTATCGACAACACCACCGATGGCCTGCTGACCCGGATGTTCACCGCGAGCTACGCCGGCCAGTTCGACGTCGTGCTGCCGGCGCTGGCCACCATGCATCTGCCGCTGCCGCTCGGCGGCTCGTCCAACCACTTCCGCACCGCCGCGCTGCGCAAGGCCGGCGGCTGGGACCCCTATAACGTCACCGAGGATGCCGATCTCGGCGTTCGTCTTAGCCGCCTCGGCTATCGATCCACGGTGCTGCAGTCCGCGACCTACGAGGAAGCGCCGGCCCGTTTCTCACAATGGCTGAAGCAGCGCACGCGCTGGTACAAAGGCTGGATGCAGACATGGCTTGTGCACATGCGCCGGCCGCGCCGGCTGTTGCGCGACCTCAAACCGGGCGGCGCCTTGGCCTTCCAGTTGCTGCTCGCCGGCAATGTGCTGTCCGCCCTGATCCACCCTTTTTTCTCGGCTGCATTTTGCTACCTGCTGTTCGTTAAGTCCCCCCTTGAAATCATACGCGATCTGGACGGCGCTTTACCGATTTATGCCGCAACGCTGCTAGGCGGCTATGCTTCGACCATTATCCCGGACTGGATGGGACTGGCGCGCCGCGGGCTCTTACGTCACGCTTGGATCCTGGCTTTCACACCGATCTACTGGTTTCTGCTGTCGTGGGCCGCATGGCGCGCCCTGTTCCAGCTGTTGAGTGACCCGCTGAAGTGGGAAAAAACCGAACACGGATTGGCCAAAAACTCAAGGTTGCTCGGCAAGCGCTTCAAAAAGGTGAGCCAACGCGGGCAGTTTGGGCACCGCAGGACGCCTGTAATCACGCCTGTCGCCCCGACAGCGATAATCACTGCGCCGCGCGGAGCCATGCTGGAATTCGCTGGCAATCCGCCGCGGCCTGCAAGCAGGGCGCAGTAGCCCGAACGCACGGATCGTGGCAGATTATCGGCCATATCCGGCAACAACCAACAACCGGGGAGAACACGAAATGGCTTGGTCTAAAGTAACCGATATCGCCTACGGCCGCCTGCGGTCGCCCGACCTCGATGTGCAGGAAGAATTTCTGACACAGTTCGGCATGCAGCGCGTCGAGCGCACCGCGAATGCGCTCTACATGCGCGGCACCGATCCGGCGCATCACATCCATATCACCGAGAAGGGCGACCCGAAATTCGTCGGCATCGCCTATTACGTCAACAACGAGGACGATCTGAAGAAGCTCTCCAAGGCGCCGGGCGCGACCGGCGTCGAGCACATGGACGAGCCCGGCGGCGGCAAGCGGGTACGGCTCACCGAGCCGAACGGCTACCAGATCGAGGTGGTCTGCGACATCGAGCAACTCGCGCCGATCCCGGTGAAGCGGCAGCGGCTGAATTCAGGCGAACAGCCCACAGCGCGCGCCGGCGAACTGATGCGGCTGCCGCGGGGCCCGGCGCACGTCAAACGCATCGGCCACGGCGTGATGATGTCGACGAAATTTCACGAAACCATAAAGTGGTTCCGCGAAACGCTCGGCATGATCTGCTCCGACGACGTCTATGCCGGCGAAAAAGAAAACCTGATCGGCTCGTTCAACCGCTGCGACCGCGGCGACGACTTTGTCGATCACCACGTCTTCTTCTGCCTGAACTCGGACAAGACCGGCCTGAACCATTTCTCGTTCGAGGTGCCGGACATCGACGACGTCTGCATGGGCCACGACTATCTCAAGCAAACCGGCAAGTACGAACACATGTGGGGCATCGGCCGCCATGTGCTCGGCAGCCAGGTCTACGACTACTGGGCCGATCCGTGGGGCCGCGTCCACGAGCACTGGGCCGACAGCGATCGGCTCAATCTCGCCAACGGCTCGAACCTGATCGAGGCCGAGGAGGCATTGCGCTCGCAGTGGGGCGAACGGCCGCCGGAGAAGTTCATCAATCACGTGAGTATCTGACGTCCGATTCACCGTCATGCCCGGCCGATAGCGTTCAAAGAACGGCGTCGCTTTGACTCGACACTATGATGCCGAGCATCCCGCTCAGGCGGGCACGGTGCATCACTAATCGGGCTGGCCGGGACAAGCCCGGCCATGACGCCAACGGAGAAAGTTGCGCGATGCCCAAGCAGAAAATCACCGGCTCGTTCGTCGCGCTGATCACGCCGTTCAACAAGGACGGCTCCGTCGATTTCGCGGCATTCCGCAGCCTGCTCCGCTTCCAGGAGGAGCACGGCAGCAAGGCCGTTCTGATCATGGGCTCGACCGGCGAGACCTCGATGCTGTCGCCGGAGGAGAAAAAGAAAATCATCGTCGAAACGGCGAAGATGAAGTCGGCGAACATGCCGATCTTCTACGGCTGCACCGGCAACAACACCGAATCGACGATCGCCAATGTCCGCTTCGCCAAGGACAACGGCGGCGACGGCGCGATCCTCGCCGCGCCGGCCTATATCTGCGCGCCGGCGGCCGATATCGAGCGGTTCTTTCTCGACATCGCCGATGCGACCGACCTGCCGCTCGGCATCTACAACAATCCGCCGCGGGTGCAGAGCGACCTGCACTGGGACAATCTGATCCGCATCTTCAAGCACCCGAACTATGTGGTGCACAAGGAATCGACGGCGCGCGTCGGCCAGGTGGCGCAGGTGCTGGCGGCAAAGACCGACGTGTCGGTGATGTGCTGCGACAGCCCGAACCTCGGACTGGTGGTGCCGACCATGAGCCTCGGCGGCCACGGCACGGCCAACATGACCGGCAACGTCGCCCCGGCGGAACTGGCGACGATCTCGACGCCGTGGACGAGCTACACCGAGGCCGAGAACTTCAAGAAAGCCTATCTGCACCTGTTGCCGCTGCTGCACTTCACCTATTCGGCGATCAATCCCGTCGCGGTGAAGTCGCTGATGAAGGCGCTCGGCATGCCGGCCGGCGAACTGCGCAAGCCGCTGACCGGGCTCGACGCCGAAGCGATCGGCAAGGGCTTGCGCATCGTCGCCGAGCTCGGCCTCGACAAGACCTACGGCTACAAGCTCAAGCCGCTGTCGGCCGTCGCGGCCTGAACGCCGCACGCACGGCGAGGCACTTGGACCTCGGCATCAAGGGCAAGACCGCGCTGGTGTGCGGCGCGAGCCGCGGGCTCGGCAAAGCCTGCGCTTTTGCGCTGGCGCGCGAAGGCGTCAATCTGACCATTGTTGCCCGCACCCGCGACGCGCTCGAACGCACCGGCGCCGAGATTGCGCAGGCAACCGGCGTCAAGGTCACGACCGTTGCCGGCGACCTCACCACGGCGGCCGGCCGCGCCGCCGCCATCGCAGGCCTGTCCGCAGCCCGATATCCTGATCAACAATTCGCAGGGGCCGCTGCCCGGCGATTTCCGCGACTGGTCGCGCGACGACTGGATTGCCGCGCTCGACGACATGATGCTCGGACCGATCGAGATGATGCGGCTGACGGTCGACGGCATGATGGCGCGCGGCTTCGGCCGCATCGTCAACATCGTCTCGCGCAGCGTGAAGGTGCCGCAAACCGAACTCGGCCTGTCGAACGGCGCCCGCGCCGGGCTGGTCAATTTCGCCGCGGGCCTGGCGCGGCAAACCGCCGCCCGCAACGTCACCATCAACAACATGCTGCCGGGGATTTTCGACAGCGACGCCCAGCACCGCCACATCCGCGGCCTCGTCCCCGGCAGCGGCAAGACCTTCGAGCAGATTTTCGCGGAGCGCGCCGCGGCCAGCACGGCGAAACGCTACGGCGATCCGGCCGAACTCGGCGCGTTTTGTGCATATCTTTGCTCGACCCATGCCGGGTTACATTACCGGGCAGAGCATCCTGATCGACGGCGGCGGTTATCCCGGCGCGTTCTGAGCAAGGAAGGATATCGCGGTGAAGCGTATTGCGTGTTGCGTTATGCTGGCACTGGCCGTCGCGCTCTCGCCCGTTGCCGCCTCGGCGCAGAATTATCCGAGCCGCACCGTATCGGTGATCGTGCCGTTCCCGCCCGGCGGATCGGTCGACGGCGTGGGACGCATCATCGTCGACAAGCTCAACCAGACGCCGCTCGGCTCGCATTTCATTGTCGAAAACCGCGCCGGCGGCGCCTCCGGCAATGTCGGCGCCAATGTCGTCGCCAAGGCCGATCCCGACGGCTACACGCTGCTCGAGACCGCGTCGCTGCATGTCGTCACGCCGTTTCTCTACAAGGACGTGCCGTTCGACGTGGTGAAGGACTTCACGCCGATCACGCTGATCGCCAAGGGTCCGCTGATCGTCAGCACCACGCCGAGCGTGCCGGCGAACAACCTGAAAGACTTCTTCGACCTCGTCCGCAAGGATCCGCAAAAATACACGTTCGGCACCACCAGCGTCGGCTCGGCGAGCCACCTGGTCGTCGAACTGCTCAAGCGCGAGGCGAAGGTCGATACGCTGGTGGTCGCCTATAAGGGCACCGGCCCGGCGCTGACCGACCTGATGAGCGGGCAAATCCAGCTTGTTGCCGATCCGATGCTGTCGTCGCTGCCGCAGGCGCAGTCCGGCCGCATCAAGGCGCTCGCCATCACCAGCCTCAAGCGCCAGGCCGCGGCGCCGGAGATTCCCGACGATCGAGGAATCCGGCCTGCCGGGCTTCGAGTTCGTGTCGTGGTACGGATTATGGGGACCGAAGAACCTGCCCGCGGACATCACCGCGAAGCTGCAATCGAGCGTCGCCGAAATTCTGGCGCAGCCGGAGGTCAAGGCGAAGCTCGCGGCGCTCGGTTTCGAGGCCATCGGTTCGACGTCCGACGAATTTGCCAAATACATCGCCAGCGAAATGGCACGCTACGGTCAGATCATTCACGACGCCAATATCAAGGCGGAGTGACCATCCGGCCAACGCGGGCGGCTGCTACGATTTCGATCCGTTCGGCTTGCCGAGCACCGCGGAATCTGCGGAAGGCGTCGCAGGCTGCGTCGCGGCCTCATTGTCTGTAGCTGCCGGCGTATCCTCCGACACGCCGCAGGCCGGAACATTCATGCCCGGAAGCAGGAGCCGCCAAAGCTCCTTCATGTCGGCGCTGGGTCTGCAGGGGCGTCCGGGCATGGTTCACATATAGGGAGCGGTTTCGGCCGGCACCACAGTGGGCTCACGCCACCTTGCGCTTGCCCGCGAGCCCGTCGAGATGCGCCAGCACCTCCTCGACGTGCAGCACGTCGGCGTATTTGTGGTGCAGGTCGAACAGATTGACCTTGTGGCTCAGCATCGAGCGGTCATAGGTGCATTCCTCGACCACCACATTGTGGAACCCGTAGGAGAACGCATCGACGGTGGAGGCGCGCACGCAGCCCGAGGTGCTTTCACCGCAGATGATCAGTGAATTGACGCGCAGCATTTGCAGATGCGCGATCAGCGGCGTGCCGAAAAATACCGAGGCGCGTTCCTTGTAGATCACGAGTTCGCCGGGCTCCGGCGCAAGCTCGGCCTTGATGTCGTAAATGTCGTCGGGCTGACGCCCGATGTTGCGGTGCGTCGATTGCACGTCCCCGGTATCGACATGGCGGGTCGAGTAGATTACCGGCACGCCGGCGCGGCGCGCCGCGGCCAGCAGTTTCTGTGTCGGCGGCAGCGCCTTCCAGGCATTCTCGCCGCAGGAGCCGGAAAATTCGCGATCGACGTCGCGCACCGGCCGCGCACCGCCAAGATAGGCCTTGTTGTAGAGATCGATGGCGAGAACCGCGGGATTGTCGCCGACAAATGTCTTGCGCCGGTAAGCCTGATAAATCGCGATGGTGTCGGCGTCGACGACGTCCTGCCAGCAATGATCTTCGAAATCCCGCGCCATTTTCAGATCCCGCCTGATAGCGCTCGGCTCGCATCGAAGAGTTTCGTTCGATGCATGAGTTCCCTTATAACATCGCCGCGAGCGGGTGATGGAACTTGCGGCAATTGCTGCGAACAAAAACCGCAGCACACAACGCGAATTAATTTTCCATATCCACGAACTCTTGCCATAATGGCGCGCGCAAGCATCGGGAGCGATTGCAGGGAAAGAGGGTGACTACAATGAAATGGCAGGCGGTCTTTGCTGGCGCGCTCGCGCTGGCTGCTATGATCTTCGCGGCATCCTTCCATTGTGGCGCCATCGGTCGCATCCGCCGACGTTCGCATCGTCGGCGACCCGGGCGGCGAGGTTTCCGCCTACATTCGCAAGTTCCACGAAGTGCGCGACAGCGGACAGCGCGTCGTCATCGACGGCCCCTGCCTCTCGGCCTGCACGCTGTTGACCGGCATCGTTCCGGCCGACCATGTCTGTGTCACGCATCGCGCCGTGCTCGGCTTCCATGCCGCGTCATATCTCGACGATGCCTCGCATTCGCTGGTGCCGACCCGCGAAGGCAGCGCCTTGGTGATGCACCTTTATCCGGCGCAAATCCGTAACTGGATCGTCCATCACGGCGGCCTGACGCCGCACCTGATCGAGCTTCGCGGCCGCGAGCTTTCCGCGCTCTATCACACCTGCGAGTAAGGACTGCGGGCAAAGGCTTGCGGGCAAAGACCCCCCGGTAAGCGCCGCGAGTAAGCCCTCCGCAGCCCGTTGTCGCTCGGCAAGTTCCGGCCTATCTACAGGGCAGCCGGAATCTGCCGATGCCACAAGCCGCCGCCCCACGTCTGACCTTGAGGCCCTTACTGGCCGGCACCGCAGCCTTTGCCGTGTTGCTTGCCGCCTCGGCCCTACTCTGGGCGCATTACGGAACCACGGTTTTTTTCGAGACGATCCGCAGCCGGCCTTGTCGCCTGCTTCGGATGACCGGAGACCGGCGGTGAACGACAAAACCTCCCGTATCGTGCTGATATTCGCCGCGTTCCTCAGCGGCCTGGTGCTGTTTTTCGGCGCCATCGTGTTCATCACCGGGCGTGCGCCCTCGCCGATCGGCTCGGCCGCGGCGGCCGTCGGCGGGCCGTTTCATCTCGAGGACCAGAGCGGCAAGGTCGTCACCGAGCAGGACATGAAGGGCAAGCCGTTCCTGGTGTTCTTTGGCTATACCCATTGCCCCGATGTTTGCCCCACCACTTTGTTTGACATGTCGCAGGTGATGAAAAAACTCGGCCCTGATGCCGACCGCATCGGCGCGCTGTTCATCACCGTCGATCCGGAGCGCGATACGCCCGCGCTGATGAAAGATTACATGTCGAACTTCGACCCCCATCTGCGGGGACTGACCGGCGATCAAGCCGCGATCAACACAGCCATCAAGGAATACCGGGTTTACGCCAAGAAGATTCCGCTCAAGGATGGCGACTACACCATGGACCACACCGCGATTGTTTATCTTATGGACAAGAACGGCGATTTCGTCGCCCCGTTCGATCTGTCCAGGCAATCGCCCGACGCCGCGGCAGCGGACCTCCGCAAGTACATGTAAGCCCAGCGAAGCATTCACCCGCGCTGAAATGAAGAACCCCGCCGCGGTGACCGCGGCGGGGTTCTTTTCTTGAGGGAACAGCCGATCGGAATTACACGTAGTAATCCGACGCAACCGTCTCGTCCGACGTCTTGCCGCCCATTGCATTGAAGATCGGCGTCAGGATGACAGCGATGACCAAGTTGAGCACCACGGTGTAGAAGGCCGTGTAGCCCGGGAAGGTCCAGCCGCCGAACGCCAGCGGATAGGCCGCGGCGAAATTCACCGACACCGCCATCCAGGTGCCGACCACGGTGCCGACCAGCCAGCCGACCAGGAGCGCCCAGTCGTTGAACCAGCGGGTATACAGGCCGAACATCATCGCCGGTACGGTCTGGATGATCCAGATGCCGCCGAGCAGTTGCATCTCGATGGCATATTGCGTCGGCACGAAGATAATAAAGACCAGCGCACCGAGCTTGACGATCAGCGACACCCACTTCGCGATCTGCGATTCCTGCTTGTCGCTCGGATTCTTGTTGAAGAACTCCTTGTGGATGTTCCGCGTGTAAAGATTGGCAGCGGCGATCGACATGATCGCAGCCGGCACCAGCGCACCGATGCCGACGGCAGCAAAGGCTATGCCGACGAACCACGACGGGAAGCTGTGCAGGAACAGCGCCGGCACCGCGAAGCTGTTGCCGAACTGCGTGAAGCCCGCGGCGAATTCCGGAGCCGTGCCGACGCCGGTGGCGATGGCAAAGAAGCCCAGCAGTGCAAGGAGGCCGAGCATGAACGTGTAAGTCGGCAGCAACGCGCCGTTACGCCGAATAGCCTTGCCGCTCGATGCGCTCAGGATACCGGTGATCGAGTGCGGATAGAGAAACAGCGCCAGCGCCGATCCCAGCACCAGGGTCGCGTAGACTCCATACGAACCTGTGGTGTTGGCGCCGGGAACAGCCAGCAACAATTTGGCCGGCGGCACCTTCGCGAAGATGTTGCCGAAGCCGCCCATCTGGATCGGAATGACGATCACCGCGGCAAACGCGGTGATGTAAATCAGGATGTCCTTGACGATGGCGATTGAGGCCGGCGCCCGCAGACCGCTCGAATAGGTGAAAGCTGCAAGGATGACGAACGCGATCAGGAGTGGCAGGTCCGCCATCAAGCCGGTGCCGCCAACGCCCATCGCGCCGATCACCACCTGCAAGCCGACCAGCTGCAGCGCGATATACGGCATGGTGGCAACGATGCCGGTGACAGTGATCGCCAGCGCCAGCCAGCGATTGCCGTAGCGGCCGCGCACGAAATCGCCTGCGGTGATGTAGCTGTGCTTGTGGCAGACGGCCCAGAGCCGTGGAAAAAATACGAACAGGATCGGATAGATCAGAATCGCGTAGGGCACGGCAAAGAACGCGATGGCGCCTGCGCCGAACGCCAGCGCCGGCACCGCGATGAAGGTGTAGGCGGTGTAGACGTCACCGCCGACCAGAAACCAGGTGATCAGCGTACCGAAGCGGCGGCCGCCGAGACCCCATTCGTGCAACTGATCGAGATCGCCCTTGCGCCAGTTGGCGGCGGCGAAGCCCAGCCAGGTGATGAAAGCAAACAGCACGACGAAAACGGTCAGTGCGGTCCAATTGATGTCTGCCACGGCATTCCCCCCCAATTCAGATTTGTTCAGCTTGGAGCCCCGCGCTGGCGCGAGACACTGTCAGCGGTGCGCGAGCGCGCTAATCGTTCGTTGCGAAATAGACGATCGCGGTGAGAACGCCGCTGATGATCACCCAGAGCATCTGGTACCAATAAAAGAATGGCACCCCCGCCCAGGACGGCTCGACAGAGTTGTACGACGGCACCCAGAGCAGAAAGACGAACTGCACCAGAAGGAGCAGATACCACCAGCTCCAGGCCGACCGCTTTCCGGTTTGCTGATCCATTTTCCATCCCCCCGAGCCATTTGAGGCTCTTGGGGCGAAGATAGCCCGTGTTCCGGACCGATCAAGGAGAAAAGCAACAACTACCGCGCGCGCAGCGCGCTGGACGAAAGTCTAACGCACTGCACAAATTCTTTTGTTGTTGTTTATTGCCAAGGCGCGGCAATGCGCCTCAGGCTGCGGATTTCGCCGCTACGACGCGCTGCATGAATTTCACGAACGTGTCGGCGATCTCTTCCTCGTAAGGGCCCCAATCCGGGAACGGGATCAGCGGCACTTCCTGATCCTTGATCGGGAGTTGGTGCAGCTCACTGCCCGGAATGAGTTTGTGCGCCACCGCGGCGCTGGCGCTGGAATGGGTCTGGTCGTTACCGGGAATGATCATGACCGGCACCTTGATCGAGCGCAGCTCCTGCTCGGTGACGCCCATCACCGGATGCTTGCCGCCGGCCTCGAAGATTTCCTTCCAGCGCGTGAACACGGCGATGAACTTGTCGGCCGGCAGCTTGGCGAGATAATCGCGGCCGGCCGGGTTCTCCTTGAACCGCTCCTTCCACGCATCCATCTCGATCACCTTGGCCATGCCGCCTTCCTTGGCAGCCTTGAGAAACTGGCCGTAGTAATTTTCCGGCAACCGCTTGGCGGCGAATTCGCCGCCGGTGACACGCAGCAGCAGCAGGCCGCGCACTGCTTGCGGATATTTCAGGTAGAAGCGGATCGACGTGCGCGCCCCGGCCGACGAGCCGCAGAAGAATGCCGGCAGCGCATCGTTCTGGCGCATCAGTTCATACATGTCGCCGAGCCACGGCGCTTCTTCGCCCTGACCGCCTTCAATAAAGAGATCGGACGCACCGGTGTTGCGGCGATCGTGCAGCATGACGCGGAAGCCGTGCCTGGCGATCTTCTGCGCCATCGGGATGAATTCATCGTAGCCGCGGCGGCCGCCGGTGGTCGCCATCACCCACGGGCCGCGGTCACCGATGACCTGCCAGTTGATGTTGATGCCGTTGATTTTGGTGATGGGCATTTGACGCTCCCTCTTTTGTTGTCGGGCTCGCTGGCCCGCAATCATCGCTATCAAGGTTGGCCTGCCAACCGAAGCGCCGCAGGCGCGAAGGTTGGAGCGGGCGATGGGAATCGAACCCACGACACTCAGCTTGGGAAGCTGATGTTCTACCACTGAACTACGCCCGCGCTCGGCGCCGAGGATAGCGAAGCGCGGCAGTGGGCGGCAAGGTGGCCAAAATGGGCGGCCGAAATTGCTATGATTACAGCCTCGATCGCATCGGGGGCCCTCGCATGCCGCAACACAAAATCGAATTCCTGTCACCGACCGGCGCGATCAGGCCGACCGGCCCCTGGAGCCTTGGCGTGCGCGCCGGCGACTTTGTTTTCGTCGCCGGGATGCGCGGCATCGATCCGGCGGCCAACACACTCGTCGAAGGCGATGAGGCCCGCGTGCGCCAGGCGTTCAGCAACATGAAGACGATCGTCGAAGCGGCAGGCGGTTCGCCGCGCGACGCGGTGCGGCTCGTGGTCTACGTCGTCGACATGAACCGCTATCGGCCCATCGTGAATAAAATTCAGGAAGAATTCTGGGGTGCCAGTCCCTACCCGCCGCGCACCATCGTCGAGGTGAGCCGCCTCAATCAGGACGATGTCGTCGAGGTCGAAGGGACGTTCTACTGCCCGGTGCCGCGGTAATCCGCCCGAACCGCGGGCGTGCTCAGGCGGCGTAAACCGCGGCGAGCAACTGCTCCAGCTCGGCCGTCAGGCGGTTGCTGTCCTGCGCCAGCGACCTTGCCGATGACAGGATTTGCGACGAGGCCGACGTGATATCGCCGGTGCCGTCGTTGACTTCGGCGATGTTGGCCGCCACGTCTGCCGCGCTCGTGGTCGCCGACTCCAGGTTGCCGGCGATCTCGCGCGTCGTCGTCGCCTGCAGCACAATAGCGGACGTGATCGCCGCGGCAATTTCGGAAATTCGCCCGATGGTCTCGCCGATCTCCTTGATGCTGGCAACCGAGTCGTGGGTCGCCGCCTGGACGCCGGCGATCTGCACGCCGATCTCATCGGTCGCTTTCGAGGTTTGCGCGGCCAGCGCCTTCACTTCCTGCGCGACCACCGCAAAACCCTTGCCGGCTTCGCCGGCCCGCGCCGCCTCGATCGTGGCATTGAGCGCGAGCAGGTTGGTTTGCTCGGCAATGGCGGTGATCAGCTTGACGACGTCGCCGATGCGGCCGGCAGCGCGCGTCAGGTCGGCGATGCGCCCGTCGGTCTTCTCGGCCTGACTGACCGCGTCGCACGCAATCCGCGTCGATTCCCCGACCTGCCGGGAAATCTCGTCGACCGAGGCGACGAGCTGCTCGGTCGCCGCCGCCACCGACTGCACGTTGGTTGACGCCTCCGTCGATGCGGCCAGCACACGCCCGGTCAGGTCCCGCGTCGTCCCCGCGGTCGCGCCGAGCGCTTCGGCCGCCGCTTCAAGCTCGGTTGACGATGACGACACCGAACGCACGACGCTTGCTACCGTTACTTCGAACTTTCCGGCCAGCGCATGCATATCGGCGCGCCGCTGCTCGGCATTGCGTTGCGCGGTCTCCTGCTCCGCGCTCTCAAGCTGGTCGATGCGCGCTAGCTTTTCCTTGAAAGTCTGCGCGGCGCGCGCGTTGTCGCCGACTTCGTCGCGCCGCCGCGTGTAGGGCACTTCCACGCCCTTGTCGCCGTGCGCGAGCTTGAGCAGGACCTCGCCGATCCGCCGTATCGGACGTCCGATCGCCAGGTCGCCGAACACGGCCATGCCGCCGAGCACCAGAATGATGAACAGGCCCATGCCGAGATCGATCCGGCCGACATGCAAACGCTGCCGGCTGGCTTCCCCGTTGCGGGCTTCGGCCTCGGCGATCAGCGCGGTGGTCGACTTCTCGATCTGATCGTTCATCTCGTTGCCGAGCTTTGCGGCGCGCTGCACTCTCTCTCCGGTGTCGCCGTAGTCCTTGGCGACGGCCGCCAGCTCGTCAGCGACCGCGGCATAGTTCCGGGCCAGCGCCGCGATCTTGCCGAGACCCTGCTGGTCCGCTTCGTCGTCGCTGAGTTCGTCCGCGATCTCGATATGCGCGATACCCGACCCGGCGTCGGAACGGAGCCGTTCGAGAGCGCGGTCGACCTCGCTCTGCGCAATGGCAAGACGTATTTCCCGCAATTCGAGCCGCATCGCGCCGAGGTCCTTGGCGGCGCGCAACGCTTCGATGGCGGCAAGCTGCTTGGCGTTGGCGACAGTGCGTTGCCCCGCCGCATATCTGTCGCCGATCTGCTGCTCCGCCAGCATCCCGGCGACCAGGGCCACGCCGAGACCAGCCCACAATGCGAGCTTCGTGCGGATCGAAAAATCGTAGCTGGCCATTATTCGGATCACCGGCGGTCCGGGCAGGATTAACGCCGGTGGTTAATTCGAGGTAAAATCGCCGGAAAAATCCGCGATTTTGGCCTATTCCGCCGCGATCGCATGAGCCGCGGGCGAAGCGATAGCGGCAATGCACTTCGACAGCGCCTCGCCTTCGGGATCGAGCAGCGCGGCGGTGCGGGCATTGGCGATCGCTTCCGCCGCCTGGCGTGGCGCCATGGCGCCGGCCAGCGCCGGTTCGATCACCGACGCCACGATGGTCCGGTAATTGTCGCTGCCGCGCTTGTGGGTGTCGCCGTAGCCTTTGATCAGCCGCGCGCACTCCGCGATCTCGATGGCCAGTTCGGCGGATATCGGCGCAGCGCGCACGATCGTCTTCAGCCAGCTTTCGATCGCGCGCTGTTCTTCCTTAAAACGCCATGTCCGTGGCCGGTAGCCGCGAAGTTTGGCGAGAATGTAGAAACGCAGGAAGCCGGACACCGACTGGGTATTGATCTCCATGCCCCAATGCGCGGCGGCCAGTTTCGGATGCCGCTCGGCGAATGCAAGGATCCGTTTCGCCAGCGCCGGCGGCAGCACCGAGCAGAATTCCTCGACGCCGGGCTTGAGGAATTCCGTCACCGCGAACGGCTGATCCGGTTTCACGCCTTGCTCGATCTTGATGCGGGCGAAGCGTTCCGGATCGATCTTGGCCTGCGCGACGCGGGACACGTCTTCGTAGGACATGCGCACGGCAAGATGCCGCGCGGTTTCGGCGAGCAATCGCCCGTCCGCATTGGCCTTGGCATCGGCGGCCTGGACCGGCCCGAGCCGATCGAGATAAAGCCGCGCGTAGGCGAGGTCCTGATAGGCGGCGAGCCGGCGCACGCCTTCGATCATGAACGTCCGCGCCGCCTCCGGCATCTGTTCGATCTCGCGCTCGAGATCGGTAACCGTGGCATCGGCGGCGCGATAACGCTTGAGCGGATCGCGGCGCCTTTGCGCACCGCCCCTGGCAGCGTCAAAGCCGGCCCGGAAACCGCGCAGGTTGGACTCCACCGCCTTGCCGTCGTCGCGGATCGCCGCTTCGAAGGCCGCGGCCGGAATCGGCAACGCATCGGAGCCGGCGACGACGCCGAGCATCACCGCGCTGATCATGGCGCCGCTTTGCCGGGCGATGGTTTCGAGGTCGAGCAGCAAGGTGTCGCGCGAATTTTTCCCGACCGCTTGCAGCAGCTTCTGCTGATCGTAGCGGCCGTCGCCCATCGCCATCTTCTCGACCGTCAGATACGACCGGCTGGTCGAGGCAATGGTCGTGGTGTGATCCGGCGTGACGAAACCGCTGGCAATGGCGCGGCCGGCTTCCATCAATTCGCTGGCGACGACGAGATCGACGTCGCTGACGCCGGGGGCCAGCGCCAGCACCGGACGCGGGGCGGATTCGGCCCGCGGCATCGGCACCATTTCGATATGATAGGTGGTCGCGCCGGTGCGCTGCGCGACGCCGGGAATTGACGTCGACTGCACCGGAAATTTCTGGCTCTCCGCTGCCGCGACGATCCAGTCGGTCAGCACGCCGCCACCTTCGCCGCCGAGTGCCGCGATCAGCACCGTCATCGGACGAACCGCCGTCGGGCTGGTGACAGGCTTGATTAAGCGCGCCCCCGTGGCCGGTTGAGACAAAGTCGTCTGCGCGGTCGGCTGGGGCGAAGGAGAAGGTCTTCCGGCGAACCAGCCAATCACTACACTGCGCATTCGGAACAGAGCGCGGTCCCACCACGTCGGATTGGTGACGACATCCGTGCGGTAGAACGACGGGCACAGCACGGCGGCGTGCGCGACCTCGCCGCACAGGCCGCAGCCGACGCAGCTTTCGACCACGGCGGCGACCGGATCGGTGCGCAGCGGATCGGGATTGGGCTTCACGGTGAGCGACGGACAGCCCGACAGGCGGATACAGGAATGGTCGCCGGTGCAGATCTCGTCGTCGACGCCGAACCGGGTCTTCATCACCCGCTCGCCGCGCTTGAGTTTGTCGGCGTCGTCGGCGCGAATGCGGCGCTGCCGCGCCAGCATGCATTCGCCGTCGGCGATAATCACTTTCAGGCCGCGCTCTGCCGTGCGCATCGCCTCTTTCAGCGTCGTGACCATTTTCGCGACGCTGTAGGTGCGCACGGTGCGCAGCCAGGTGACGCCGAGCGAGCGCACCGTCTTCTCGATGGTGATGCCGGTCGGCGTGCCGCTGCGGTTGGCGGCGCTCGACGGCAGATATTGCTGGCCGGTCGCGGAAGCGTAGCCGTTCTGCATCACGATCAGCACGCCGTCGCCCTTGTTGAACATATTGGATGCGACGCCGGTGATCAGTCCGTTGTGCCAGAAGCCACCGTCGCCCATGATCGAGATGGAGCGTTTTTCCATGTTGGGACCGACCGCGGCGGCACTGGCAAGCGACATGCCATAGCCGAGGATCGAATTGCCCATCGAGAACGGCGCAAAGGTTGCGAACGAATGGCAGCCGATGTCGGCCGAGATATGCATCGGGCCAAGCTCGCGCTGCGCCAGCTTGATGGCGGCGAACACCGGACGCTCCGGGCAGCCGGTGCAGAAATTCGGCGGACGCGGCGGAATATCGCCGATCGCGTCCATCACACCCGGCTTGTGCGCGAGAAATTTCTCGACCCGCGCAGCGACATCGTCGGCATCGACGCCTGACGGTCGCGCCTTGATCATGAAGGCCGAGAGACCGCGCAGCAATGCTTCCGAATTGTAATCGCCGCTGCGCGACAGGCAGTCCTTGCCGTGAAGGCGGGTGTTGATGTCGGCGTTGCGCAGGATGCTATTGAGCTGCTGCTCGACATATTCCGGCGAGCCTTCCTCGACCACCAGCACCGCGCGTTTGCCGGCGCAAAACTCTTTCACTTCCTCCGGCACCAGCGGATAGGCGACGTTGAGCACATAGATCGGGATTCGCGACTTACCGTAGAGATCGGCGAGATCGAGCCGTCCGAGCGCGCGCAACAGACCACTGGTCAGGCCGCCGAGAACGATGATGCCGACGTCGTTGAGCTCGCCCGGAATGACCTCATTGAGTTTCTGTTCGCGGATGAATTTCTGCGCCGCCGGCAGGCGCTGCTCGATCTTCAGCCGTTCCTGCGTGAAGATCACCGGCGGATGAGCGAGCCGGCCGTATTCAAACCGCGGCGGACCCTTGAGCCGATGCACGCCGCTATAGGCGCCGCGCTTGTTGTCCTTGGCGACGAACTCGCCGGTGACATGGCAGGCGCGCACTCGCAGATCGAGCATCACCGGGGCGTGGCTCGCCTCCGACAGCTCGAAGCCCTTTTCGACCATGTGCACGATGGTCGGCAGGTCGGGCCGCGGATCGAGCAGCCACATCGAGGATTTCATCGCGTAGGCGTAGGAGCGCTCCTGAATGACGCTCGCGCCCTCGCCGTAGTCCTCGCCGAGCACGATCAACGCGCCGCCGATCACGCCGGGCGACGCCAGGTTCGACAGCGCGTCGGCGGCGACATTGGTGCCGACGATGGATTTCCAGGTCACCGCGCCGCGCAGCGGATAATTGATCGAGGCGCCGAGCATCGCCGCGGCAGCCGCCTCGTTGGTGCAGGTCTCGACGTGGACGCCGAGATCGGCGAGCAGATCCTCGGCATCGACCATGACGTCGAGCAGATGCGACACCGGCGCGCCCTGATAGCCGCCGACATAGCTCACGCCCGATTGCAGCAGCGCCTTGGTGACCGCGAGGATGCCCTCGCCGCGAAACATCTCGCCGTCGCCGAGCCGCAGCGCATCCACTTCCTTTTTGAACGAGCGTTCCATCAGGTCATTTCCCGCAAATTTAAGGGCAATGCGATTTTGAAGGACATATAGCCGCTTTTGCCGAACCCGTCATTCCGGCTAGTGTGCCGCCCGGGACGCAGCCAATAAGAAGAACGCACCGGCGTGCGTGGGGACACACTGGGATACGCTTACATCCATGGCGGACGGAGCGCAGATCGTCGTCGAGGGGGTGACGCACACCTACCGGCCGTCCCACGGGCGGGTGGTGCGGGCGCTGTCCGATGTTTCGCTTGCAAGTCCGCTCCCGCGAGTTTCTGGCGCTGCTCGGCCCGTCCGGCTGCGGCAAGTCCACCCTGCTCTATCTGGTCGGCGGGATTTCTGCCGACCGAAGCCGGCCGTATCACCGTCGAGGGCAAGCCGATCACCGCGCCCGGACCGGACCGCGGCATCGTTTTTCAGCACTTCGCGCTGTTTCCGTGGAAAACGGTGCGCGGCAACATTCTCTACGGACTCGAGCGGCAAGGCCTGCCGCGCCCGGAGCGGGAAAAACGCGCCCAGGATTTCATCAACCTCGTCGGCCTGCGCGGCTTTGAGGACAGCTTCCCGTCGCAGCTCTCCGGCGGCATGAAGCAGCGCACCGCGATCGCGCGTACGCTGGCGATCGATCCGAAAATTCTCCTCATGGACGAGCCGTTCGGCGCGCTCGACGCCCAGACCCGTCTCCTGATGCAGACCGAATTGCTCAGCATCTGGCAGCGCACGCCGAAGACGGTGATCTTCGTCACCCACGACGTGCAGGAAGCCGTCTATCTCGCCGAGCGGGTCGCCGTGATGTCGGCGCGGCCCGGCCAGATCAAGGCGATGATCGAAACCAAATTCGACAAGACCGATCCGAACGTCATGCGCAGCAAGGCGTTCGTCGATAAAGTCGACGAAATCTGGAATCTGGTCCGCGACGAGGCGATCAAGGCGCAGGCCTTATGAAGACCTTCATCCGCTATTCGCCGCTGTTATTGCTCGCGGTGGCGTGGGAGCTCACCGCGCGGCTCAATCTCGTCGACTCGTCGGCGCTGCCCTCGCTCACCAAAGTGGCGGCCGCATGGGTCGACCTGATGCGTGACGGCGAACTGATCGATAACGGCGGCGCCTCGCTCTATCGCGCTTTCGCCGGGCTCGCGCTCGCGATTGCGGTCGGCGGCGGGCTCGGCATAGCGATGGCGCGATGGCGGCTGCTCGACGTATTCATCAATCCGCTGGTCGAGCTGTTCTATCCGTTGCCGAAATCGGCGCTGATCCCGGTCACCGTGCTGTGGCTCGGCTTCGGCGACGGATCGAAAATTCTGCTGATCTTTCTCGGCTGCATGATCCCGGTCACCATCGGCGCCTATAACGGCGCACGCGGCAGCGATCACACGCTGGTCTGGTCGGCACGCAGCATGGGCGCCGGCAGCCTGCGCATGATGTGGGACGTGATCGTGCCGAGCGCGTTGCCGGAACTCCTCAATGGCGTCCGCACCGCGCTGGCGCTGGCCTTCATCCTGCTGGTCAGCTCCGAACTGATCGTGTCGCAGAAAGGTTTCGGCTACCTGATCGGTTATCTCGGCTCGACCGGCGCTTACGAAGGCATGTACGCGGTGGTGCTGACCGTCGCGTTGCTCGGCTTTGGGGCCGATCGCACTTATCGGCTTCTGGTGAACAGGCTGCTGCGATGGCGGGAATAGACGACCAGGCGACGCTTGCCGCGGCAGCGGCCGATCTCGCGTCGGAATCGACGCGGCGGCTCGATACGGTGTTTCGCCTCGGCGCCGGGATCTTCTCGATCCTCGTCATGCTGATCGCCTGGGAGCTGTTTGCCCGCAGCGGCAAGGTGACGCCGTTCATGCTGCCGCGCTTCAGCACCGTCCTCGAATACATCTACAACGATGCCGTCAGCGGCGATCTCTGGGTCAATCTCGGCCTGACGCTTTATCGCGCCATGACCGGCTTCGTCATCGCCACCGTCGCCGGGATTGCACTGGCGATGGCGATGTCGCGCTCGAAGATCGCGCACTGGTTCTTCGATCCGATCATCTCGGTCGGCTTCCCGATGCCGAAGATCGCGTTCTTGCCGATCATCATCCTCTGGCTCGGCCTTTACGACTTCTCGAAAATCTCCATCGTGGTGTTCGACGCCATCTTCCCGGTGGTGACGGCGACGCTCGCCGGCATTGCCGCGGTCGACAAGGAACTGCTGTGGTCGGCGCGTAACATGGGCGCCAGGGAGCATGAGATCATGTGGCAGGTGGTGCTGCCGGCGGCTTCACCGCAAATCCTCACCGGCCTGCAAGTCGCGCTGCCGATCTCGCTGATCGTCGCCATCATCGCCGAGATGGTAATGGGCGGTTACGGATTGGGCGGCGCCATGATGGGCGCATCGCGCTTCGCCAACTCGCCCGGCGTGTTTGCCGGCATCGTCGAGATCGCCGTGGTCGGCTACGCCCTTATCAAGATCATGGCGTTGGCACGCCGCCGGCTGCTGGTCTGGCATCAGGAAACCGCCGAACGCACATGAGCAAGCGCAATCCGGTCTAGTGGAGTTTGACCCGGGGCTCGGTGCGGCGGGTCGCCGCTTTGACCAGCGTATCGAGCGCGACTTTGAAAGTGCCGTGCACTGCCTGCAAGTGCCGTTTGTGCAGCGACAGATAAGCCAGCCGGGCGATGAAGCCCTGCAATTTCACATTTTTGAACAGGACACCGAGCGTACCGTAATCGGCCAGCGCCACCAGCGATCCGAGATCGCGGTAGGTGAATTGCGGCAACGGCCGACCCTTGAGCCGCGCGTTGACGATCTTGACCATGAAGTCGGCCTGCTGATGGGCGGTCTGGGCCCGCGGCGGCAGCGGTTCCTTCGCTCCAGGCAGAATGCAGTTGGCGCAATCGCCGATCGCGAACACATCGTCGTCACGCGTCGTCTGGAGTGTCGGCCGCACCACAAGCCGATTGATACGATCGGCTTCGAGTCCGTCCAGATCACGCAGGAAGTCCGGGGCCTTGATGCCGGCAGCCCAGACGATGAGTTCGGCCGGAACGGTCTCGCCCGAAGCCAGAACCACCTCGCCCGCGCGCACTTCCATGACGCGTGTTCCGGTACGGATATTGACATTGAGCTTGCGCAATACGTCGGCCGTCGCCGCCGCGATGTCTTCGGGCAACGCGGGGAGGATACGCGGCGCCGCCTCTATCAGCTCGATCCGGATCTGCTTGTCGAAGTCGATGCGGTCGAGATTATAGGAAGCCAGGTCGCGCATGGATTTGTGCAACTCGGCAGCCAGTTCAACGCCGGTCGCCCCGGCGCCGATAATCGCGCAATGCAGTTGCCCCGGGCGCAGCGGCTCGTACTGGGCGTTGGCGCGCAAGCAGGCATTGATCATGCGGCGGTTGAATCGCGCCGCCTGATCGACGGTGTCGAGCGCGATGGCGTGCTCGGCAACGCCCGGTGTACCGAAGTCATTGGATTGACTGCCGACCGCAACGACCAGCGTGTCGTAACCAAGCACGCGCGGCGGAATCACGGTCTGGCCGTCTTCGTCCAGGCTTGGTGCGACATAGATTTGCCGCTTGCCGCGATTGAGGCCGATCATTTCGCCGATGCGGTAGCGATAGTGCCGCCAGCGCGCGTGGGCGATCAGCTCGACTGAATCGGTCTCGCTGTCCATCGAACCGGACGCGACTTCGTGCAGCAGCGGTTTCCAGACGTGGATACGGGATCGGTCGAGCAGTGTGATCGAGGCCCTGTGTCGCCGCCCGAGCGAAGCCCCCAGCAGCGACGTGAGGCGTAACCCGCCGGCGCCGCCGCCTACGATCAGGACCCGATGCAGCGAGGGATCGGTACTCGACGCCGTTTCCGCAATGGTATCGAAAGCCGGGTTCGACATCGCGAAACCAAAACTGCTGGAGTCTGCGACATCTAGCTAGCAGGCGGCGCGCCGGTGCGGCAAGCCGCAGGCTTGCGTCGCGTCGCGCTTTACGCCCACAATCCTGACCGAAAGAAATGACCGGGCCTGACGACCGGCAGGACCGCACAATCGGGAGGAAAAATGCGTACTAAACAATTCGCATGTGCGTGCCTGTTTGCCGCGGCACTGGCAGGAACTGCCCATGCCGATCCGCTGAAAATCCGCGGCTCATGGGTGGCGCCGGTTTCCAATTGGGCCTCGATCTGGCTGGAGAAGAAGGATCTCGCCGTCCACTTCGGCAAGTCCTATGTATTCGAGAGCACCCGCTACGCCGGGACGCCGCCGATGATCACCGCGATGGCAACAGGTGAACTGGAGATTGGCGACTTGGCCTATTCCACGCTGCCGATCGCGATCCAGAATGCCGGCATGGATGACCTGCGCGTCGTCGCCGACGAATTCCAGGACGGCTATCCCGGCTATCGCGCCGACGACTTCCAGGTGCTGACCGATGGGCCGATCAAGAAGGTCGAAGATCTCAAGGGTAAAGTGCTCGCCACCAATGCGGTCGGCAGCGGCGTCGACGTCGCCATGAAAGCGATGCTGCACAAGCACGGGCTGGAGCCGAACCGCGACTACACCGTCGTCGAGGCGCCGTTCCCGGGCATGCGCGCCATGCTGGCGGAAAAGAAAGTCGACATGATCCCGACCGTGCTGCCGTTCGCGCTCGATCCGGAATTGAAAAAGATCGCACAGCCGCTGTTCTCGATCACCGACGGCATCGGCGTTTCGCAGTTCGCCATGTGGGTGATGCGCAAGTCGTTCATCGACCAGAACCGCGCCGCGATCATCGATTTCATGGAAGACACCATGCGTATCGAGCGCTGGTATCTCGATCCGAAAAATCACGACGCGGTCGCACAGATCGCCAGCAACGTCACCAAACAGCCGCCGGAGCGTTTCGGCTGGCTGTTCACCAAGAACGACTATTACCGCGCGCCGGACATGCGGCCCGACATCAATGCGCTGCAAAAGAACGTCGACATGACGCACGAGCTCGGCTTCGTGAAAGCGAGCTTCGACGTCAAGGCGCACTCGGATCTTACCCTGGTCGAAGAAGCCGCCAAGCGCCTGCAATAAGTCACCACAACGCGAGACGCCGAACCAACGGCGTCCGCTTCACACCGGAGGAAGCAATGCGTCCGATCACTATCGCATGGGCTGGCCTTTGCGGCCTGGCCATCGCCTTCACGTCGGCTGACGCAGCGTGCGCCGAGCCGGTTCAAATCCGCGTCGCCTGGGTCGCGCCGGTGGCCAACTGGATCACATTGTGGCTCGACAAGAAGGACCTCGCCAAGCATTTAGGCCAGTCCTATACGTTCGCGGCGGTTCGTTATGCCGGGACGCCGCCAATGGTCACGGCGATGGCCAACAACGAGGTGGAAATCGGCGACCTCGCCTATTCCACGCTGCCGATCGCCATCAAGAACGCCGGCCTTGATGACATCCGCATCATTGCCGACGATTTCCGCGACGGCGTCGACGACAGCTATTCGGTCCGCTTTTCCATACTCAAAGATGGCCCGATCAAAAAGGTTGAGGACCTCAAGGGCAAGGTTGTCGCCACCAATGCGGAGGGCAGCGCGGTCGACATCGGCATGAAGGCGATGTTGCACAAACATGGCCTCGAAAACAAACGCGATTACACCGTGATTGAGGCGCCGTTTCCGGCCATGAAGGCGATGCTGGCCGAGCACAAGGTGGATTTGATTCCGGCGGTGCTGCCGTTCGCGCTCGATCCGGAATTGCAGGCGATGGCGACGACACTGTTCACCTCCAAGGACGCCATCGGCATCTCGCAATTCGTCAGCTTTCAGGCGCGCAAGCCATTCATCGACAAAAATCGCGCCGCGCTGGTCGACTGGTTCGAAGACACGCTGAATATCCTGCACTGGTACATGGACCCGAAGAACCATGACGAGGTGGCGCAGATCGCCGGGCGCTTCGTGAAAGCGCCGCCGGAACGGATGGGTTGGGTATTCACCAAAACTGACGAGTATCGCGACCCGAACATGCTGCCGGATCTCGCTGCGCTTCAGCGCAACGTGGACCTGACCAAGGAGCTTGGCTACGCCGCGTCAAGTTTCGACGTCAAAGCCTATTCCGATCTGAGCATGGTCGAAGAAGCGGCGAAGCGGCTGAAATAAGTCACCACACCGCGAGACGCCGAACCAACGGCGTCCGCATCACACGGAGGAAGCAATGCGTCCGATCACTATCGCATGGGCCGGCCTTTGCGGCCTGGCCATCGCCTTCACCTCAGCCGGCGCGGCTGGCGCCGATCCGATCAAGATCCGTGAAGGCTGGGTGGCGCCCGGCAACTGGGGCTCGATCTGGCTGCAAAAGAAGGACCTCGCCAAACATTTTGGCCAGTCCTACGTGATGGAGCCGGTGCACTATGTCGGCACGCCGCCAATGATCACGGCGCTTGCCGCCAACGAAGTGGAAGTCACCAACCTCGCCTATTCCACCTTGGGCATCGCCATCGGCAACGCCGGACTCGATGACCTGCGCATCATCGCCGACGAATTCCAGGACGGTGTGCCGGGTTACTACTCGCAGGAATTCATGGTGCTGAAAGACAGCCCGATCCAGAAGGTCGAGGACCTCAAGGGCAAGGTCGTCGCTACCAATGCCGCCGGCAGCGCCGTCGACGTCGCGATGAAGGCGATGCTGCACAAGCACGGACTTGAGCCGAACCGCGACTACACCGTCGTGGAGGCGCCGTTCCCGGCGATGAAAGCAATGCTGGCTGAACACAAGGTCGATCTCATCACGGCCGTGCTGCCATTTTCCTACGATCCCGAACTGCAAAAGATCGCACGTGACCTGTTCGTGCAGCGCGACGCTATCGGCGTCACCGACATGATCGTGTGGCAAGCGCGCAAGCCGTTCATCGACAAGAACCGCGCAGCCATGGTCGACTTCATGGAAGACTCGCTGCGCATCGTGCACTGGTATCTCGACCCGGCGAACCACGAAGCGGCCAAGCAGATCCTTGGCGATCTGGTGAAGCGGCCGCCGGAGACCTTCGATTGGGCCTTCACCAAGAAAGACACCTATCACGACCCGAACATGATCCCGAACCTCGACGCTTTGCAGAAAAACGTCGACATGACGCACGACCTCGGCTTCTCCAAAGCGAGTTTCGACGTCAAAAAATATTCCGATCTGAGCATGGTCGAGGAAGCGGCGAAGCGGCTGAAATAGCGCCGCTGCAAATTGACTCGATCAGTGCATCGACTTGCCGCCGTCGACATTGATGGTCTGACCGGTCATGAAATCGCTGGCCGGCGCCGACAGGAACATCACCGCGCCGACCAGATCGGCCGGCACCTGAACGCGCTCGATGGCGCGGCCCGCGACTCGGGTCGCGAGATAATTCCCCGACGACGAGGCGACCTGGGTCTCGCTCTGCGTCATTCCCGGGGTGAGCGCATTTACGGTGATGCCGAACTCGCCGACTTCGCGCGCCAGCGCACGGGTGAGCCCGATGACGCCGGCTTTCGACGTCGTGTAGTGCAGCCGGTTCGGCGCGCCCTCCCAGACCCGCGACGACGAGATATTGACGATCTTGCCGCGCTTTTGCGCCTGCATTGCCGGAAACGCGGCGCGGCAGCACAGGAACATGCCGCGCAGATTGACCGCCATGACGCGGTCCCACTCGTCGACCGGAATTTCCAGCCAGGAGCGGCGCGGCAGTACGCTCATCAGCGAGGCATCGTTGATCAGGATGTCGATCTTGCCGAAGCGATCAAGCGCCGCCTGCGCCATGGCTTTGGTGGAGTCTTCGCTTGCGACATCGACGCCGAACCCGAGCGCATTCAGCCCTGCATCGCGCAACGATGACGCCACCGCCTCCGCGGCTTTGACGTCGATATCTGCGGCGACGACGCGAGCGCCAGCTTTGGCAAACTCCTCGGCGTAGACCTTGCCGAGACCTTTGCCGCCGCCGGTGATGATGACGCTACGGCCGGTGAAATCGAAACGCTCGTTCACGGCCATAACGCTTCCTTTTCTCGTCAGCCGACTAGCACGTTAGTGAACTGCCAGGGATCGCGCTTGTCGATCTCTTCCTTGAACAGGCCCGGCCGGTCCTTGATCGGCGTCCAGTCGGTATAGGCGCCGATCACCGGCCCGAGATACGGCATCTGCACTTCGAGGCAGCGGCGGAAATCCATCTCGTCGGCCTCGACAATGCCGGCGTTCGGATTTTCCAGCGCCCAGACCATGCCGGCGAGAACCGCCGAGGTCACCTGCAAGCCGGTCGCATTCTGGTACGGCGCGATCTCGCGGGTCTCCTCGATCGAGAGCTGCGAGCCATACCAATAGGCGTTTTTCTTGTGGCCGTAGAGCAGCACGCCGAGCTCGTCGATGCCGTCGACGATCTCGTGCTCGTCGAGAATGTGGATCGCGGGCTGGCGGTTGCCGGCCTGACCGAACAGCTCATGCAATGACAGCACCGCGTCGTTGCACGGATGATAGGCGTAGTGACAGGTCGGCCGGTACAGGACCTTGCGGCCGTTGCGCAGCGTAAAATAGTCGGCGATCGAAATCGACTCGTTGTGCGTGACCAGGAAGCCGTATTGCGCCTTGGCGGTCGGCGTCCATGAGCGCACCCGCGTGTTGGCGCCCGGCTGCGTCATATAGATCGCCGCCTGACAGCCGGCTTTGTGCTTGTGGCCGTTCTTCGGCAGCTTCTTCTCATGGGTGCCCCAGCCGAGCTCGGCCGGCTGCATGCCCTCCGACAGAAAGCCTTCGACCGACCAGGTGTTGACGAATACTTCCAGCGGCTTGGGTTGCCGGGCGCGCTGGGTGTCGCGTTCCGCAATATGGATGCCCTTCACGCCGGCCTTCTTGGCGAGCTTGCCCCACCCTTCGCGCGTCGTTGGCTCGGTGAATTTCAGCTTCATGTCGCCGGCGATATTGAGCAGCGCCTGCTTGACGAACCACGACACCATGCCCGGATTGGCGCCGCAGCAGGATACTGCGGTGGTGCCGCCGGGATTGTTGCGGCGTGCCGCCAGTACGGCTTCGCGTAGCGCGTAGTTCGATCGTGCTTCCGGGCCGAGCTTGGGATCGAAGTAAAAGCCGGGCCACGGCTCGGCGACGGTATCGATGTAAAGCGCGCCGACTTCGCGGCTGAATTCCATGAGCTCGACCGACGACGTATCGACCGACAGGTTGACGCAAAAGCCCTGGCCGCCGCCTTCGGTCAGTAGCGGCCCGAGCAGTTCGCGGTAGTTTTTGCGGGTAACCGCCTGATGAATGAAGCGGATGCCGCGCTCGTCGAGCAGCTTGCGGTCCTTGTCCTCGGGATCGATGACGACGAAACGCGTTTTGTCATAAGTGAAGTGGCGTTCGATCAAGGGCAGCACCCCTTTGCCGATCGAGCCAAACCCGATCATCACAATGGGGCCGGTAATACGTGCGTGCCATTCGGTCATTGTCCAAACCTCCAGGGGAATAGCGGGGTGATATCTGCGGCAATGCGGAAACGGAAGGGACGCCCCGGACTTTTTTAGTCCAAGGCGTCCCCAGTTTGACGGTTTTACGAATTATGCCGCGCGCAAACGGCGAACGCGGGCGCGTTCGCTGCGGCGGTCTTGCGCCACCAGCGTGGCGAGAGCCGGCGCCGGCGCGAATTCACCGGCAGCGCCGATCATGCCGCGCGCGCCCATGAGCGCACCCGGCTGCAGTTCGAGCGCCAGCAGCCGGTCGCGGTCATAGCGGCCGGGCATCCAGAGCTCTCCGGTCTGCGCTGCGGCGAAGCCAAAGCGGCTGTAGTACGGCGCGTCACCCACCAGCAGAACGACCTGGTGGCCGAGCATGCGCGCACGGGCGATGGCGCGGCGCATCAACGTCGATCCGATGCCGCGGTTGCGATGCTGCGGATGGACCGCGAGCGGGCCGAGCAGCAGCGCCTCGCGTCCGGGACCCGCGGTGACCTGCCAGAGCCGCACTGTGCCGATGATCTGGCCGTGCTCGACCGCAACCAGCGCCAGCCGGTCGGCCGGCAGCCGGCCTTCGCGCAGACGCTCGGACGCCTTGGTGAAGCGCTCCGCGCCGTAAGCGATATCGAGCAGCGCCTCGCGGGCTGCGATGTCGGCGATTTTTTCGTCCCGAATGGTCACCATGATCCCACTCCTTTCGGCAGCAGCACCCTGCGCCCGCCAGAGGCGGGCACAGGGGCAGCAGCTCTCACCGTCGTTAGATGTGAAAGGTGCGCAGCGGAGCGAAGCCGTTGAAGGCCACCGCTGCGTAGGTCGAGGTGTAGGCGCCAGTGCCCTCGATCAGCACCCGGTCGCCGATTTCGAGGCTGACCGGAAGCATGTAGGGCACCTTCTCGTACATTACGTCAGCCGAGTTGCAGGTCGGACCGGCGAGCACGCATGGCGCCATGGCGTCCCCGTCCCGCGGCGTGCGGATCGGGTAGCGGATCGACTCGTCCATCGTCTCGGCGAGGCCGCCGAACTTGCCGATGTCGAGGTAGACCCAGCGCACGTCGTCTTCCTCGCTCTTCTTGGAGACGAGGACGACCTCCGCTTCGATCAGGCCGGCATTGCCGACCATGCCGCGTCCCGGCTCGATGATGGTCTCCGGGATCTGGTTGCCGAAGTGCTTGCGCAGGGCCTTGAAGATCGCCGTGCCGTAGGATTTCACCGACGGGACGTTCTTCAGGTATTTGGTCGGGAAGCCGCCGCCCAAATTGACCATCGCGAGGTTGATGCCGCGCTCGCCGCACTCCCTGAACACGGCCGCCGCCGAAGCGAGCGCCCGGTCCCAGGCGTGCTGATTGCGCTGCTGGGAGCCGACGTGGAACGAAACCCCGTGCGGCACCAGCCCGAGCTTCAGCGCGTGCTCGAGCACATCGACGGCCATCGCCGGTTCGCAGCCGAATTTGCGCGACAGCGGCCATTCCGCCCCGACGCAGTCGGAGAGGATGCGGCAGAAGACGCGGGAGCCGGGCGCCGCGCGGGCGACCTTCTCCACCTCGGCTTTGCAGTCGACCGCGAACATACGGACACCTAGCGCGAAGGCGCGGGCGACATCCCGCTCCTTCTTGATGGTGTTGCCGTAGGAGATGCGGTCGGCGGTGGCGCCGGCGGCGAGCGCCATCTCGATCTCGGCGACCGAGGCGGCGTCGAAGCAGGAGCCCAGCGAAGCCAGCAGGGACAGCAGCTCCGGCGCCGGGTTCGCCTTGACGGCATAGAACACCCGGCTGTCCGGCAGCGCCTTGGCGAAGCCTTTATAGTTGTCGCGCACGACGTCGAGGTCGACGACCAGGCACGGGCCCTCGTCGATGCCGTCCTCACGGCGGCGGCGCAGGAATTCGCGGATACGCTCGGTCATGGGCGTGCTCCTTCATCCAGGTTCAAAGGGGCCTTTCGGCCCAGCGTTGAAGTTCAGCCG
This sequence comes from uncultured Alphaproteobacteria bacterium, assembly GCA_963739945.1. Classification (GTDB taxonomy): domain Bacteria; phylum Pseudomonadota; class Alphaproteobacteria; order Rhizobiales; family Xanthobacteraceae; genus BOG-931. The sequence continues at coordinate 182,056 of CAVUCN010000017.1, forward strand.
CCCGCGATTGCGCGCAGACGACCGGCGTCAGCGGCTTCGAGCTTCACGAGACGACCGTGCGTTGGGGACACGGTGGACGCGCGCGGCTCTTCGCCGATGTGCTGCCTTGGATTGGAGCGGGAAGACCCGTTCCGCACGGCCGGCAAGATGGACAAGCCTCTTCGGTGTTGGCTTTTGGACAGCCAACGAGACCAAAAAAGCCCGCTCCGTCGTTGCTTTAAGCCGCGTCCCCCGTTGAGCGCGGGGTGCGCCGGTTTCGCCTCCGGCTGCCGATCACGTAGTGAGGCTCTAAACTCCGAACCTCAGGCGACTGTCCGGCCTCTTGTCCGGATGCCTACCGATCGACACACGGCCACAGGCACGTGCGAATTTGGGCGACCGGCACATAGGGCCATTAGAAAGTTATTGCAAGAAAAAAATGACTCGGAGCGCAAATTTTTTGGCGGCGAGCGACTGTCGCGAGCGTGGAGCGCGTCGCGTGAGCGCCTCGGATGACGCGCGAGAGCGCGTGTGTGATACTTCGGCTCCCTTCTGAACAATTCTTAACGGTGTTTCAATGTCTGGTCTGCCGATCACCTTCGCCTGCGGCCTCTACGATCGAATGCTCGCTCTCTACACCGGCGACGTGAAGCCTGAAGGCATCGATCTCAACTTCCTGGTCATGGACAATCCGCGGGAGATTTTCGACCGCATGTCCAACCGGCTGGAGTTCGACGCCTGCGAGATGTCGAGCTCGGAGTTCATCAGCCGCTTTGCCGCCAGGAAGCTGCCGTTCGTGGCGATCCCGGTGTTCGCGTCGCGGGTGTTCCGCCACGGTTTCATTGTGGTCAATCGCAAGCACGTCAAAACCGCCAAGGACCTCGAGGGCAAGCGGATCGGCGTGCCGCTCTACACCCAGACGGCGGCGCTGTTCATCCGTGGGCTGATGCAGCACGACCTCGGCGTCGACCTCTCCGGGATCGAATGGGTGCAGGGCGCCATCAACGAGCCCGGCGGCTATGGCAATCCGAACGTCGTGCCGATGCTCAAACCGGTCAATCTCAAGAACAACACCAGCGGCAAGTCGCTCAGTGACATGCTCGAAGCCGGCGAAATCCAGGCTCTTATCGGCTCGAACCTGCCGCGGGCGCTCAAGCGCAGCCCGGACGTGGTGCGGCTGTTCCCCGACTATCGCGACAAGGAGCAGGATTACTACCGCCGCACCAAAATCTTCCCGATCATGCACCTGATCGTCATCCGCAACGACGTCTACGAGAAGAACCCGTTCGTGGCGACCAGCCTCTACAACGCCTTCGAAGCCGCGAAGAACCTCGCCTGGGAGAAGATGCGGATTTCAGGAACGCTGCGGTACATGCTGCCGTGGCTGCCCGACGACGTGCAGGAGATCGACGACCTGTTCGATGGCGACTGCTGGCCTTATGGCGTCGAGCCGAACCGGCCGACGCTGGAGGCTATGGTCGGCTACATGGTCGATCAGGGCCTGATCCCGGACAAAATCCCGATCGAGAAGCTGTTCGTGCCGACCTACGGCTGAGAGTTCGCAGCCTGCTCCGGTCAGGGTAGGGCGTAGCCGGCGCAGAATTTCGGTGCTCCGTCGCCGAGGCCAGTACACCGGTAGATATTGTGCGAGATGATGAGCTCGCAGGAATTCTGCGCGTTGCAGGGCGGGTGTGTCTCGGTCGCGACCGCCTTGCATTGCTCGACGTAAGCAGCCGCCTGCTCGGCACCGGCAACATCGCTGCACGGCACGTCCTTGGCGTCGTCGCCGGCGGTCAGAGCACTGGTGCGCGACACATAGGCCTTGCGGATACAGGTTCTGTCAGTGCCGCAGCTATTGCGATGGGCGATCCAGGCCCTTTGCGTCAGCACCACGGAGCGGACGACCTCGTCCAGCGCGTTGCTGGATTCCACCGGGAGGCCGTCGAACTTGTTGCGATAGGCCGTCGCCAGCCTGCAATCGAGCGCCGCCAGGCTGTCGTCGGCGCAGATCGTCTTTTCAGTCGGCGTCAGGCTTTCGGTACAGGAAAAACTCGGCGTCGCCGCCAGTGCCGGCGAACAGCAGAGCAGCAGCGCGACGGCCGCGGAAAGTCTCCACACGCCGCCTACACCGCTTTGAGGTGCGCGTCCTTGCGCTTGAACAGATCGTCGTCGGCGTAGCCCATGGTCTCCGGCTTGCCGCGCCCGATCATGACCTGGAAGTAGACCGGCTCCAGCGAGTCGTTCTGGTAGCCGTGGATGACGCCGGCGGGGCAGCAAATGGTTTCCCAGGGCCCGAGCCGTGTGGTCAGCCGCTTGCCGCTCTCGTCCTCGACGAACACATCAAGATAGCCCTGCAGGACGAAGAAGCATTCCTCGACTTCGTGGGTATGCGCCGCGTTACCCTGGCCCGGTTCGACATACATGATCGACAGCGTGAAGTTGCCCGCCGGGATGACGCTCGTATCGCCGTGCTTGCCGGAGCCGCCGGCGCCAATGAAGCGGTGCTGGGCGCGCTTGAAGCCTTCGACCCTGGCATCTTCGAACGCGGCCCAGTCCGGCTTCTTCTCTTTGAAGCGGCCGACATAGCGCTTCATGATGTCTTCAATCGGAACACCTTCAAGCTCTTTCGGGCGCGGATGGCGGGCGACGCTCATAGCTGGCTCCTGCGTAATTGGATTGCCTTCAAACTTATGCGAGGCACCCTTCATTGTCATGCCCCGCTGGCGGGAGTTACCTTCCGCGCATCCTGCACCAGTTCCCAGATGTAGGCTGGCGAGAGCGGCAGTGCGCGCGGCTCCGCGCCGAAAGTTTGCAGCGCATTCGCCACCGCGTTCGCTAGGCAGCCGCCGGCGGCGACGATACCGCCCTCGCCCGCGCCTTTGGCGCCGAGCGGATTGATCGGCGACGGATGGTCGTCGGTGACGAAGCAACGCAGGTTCGGGAAATCCGAAGCCGTGGGCAGCAGATAATCGGCGAGCGAGCCGGTGAGGAACTGGCCCTGCGCGTCGTACTTCAGATCCTCCAGTACGGCACCGCCGAGTCCCTGAACCAGCGAGCCGATCACCTGGCCGCGGACCGTCATCGGATTGATGGCACGGCCCACATCCTGCACCACGACGTAATCGAGGATCTGTATATGGCCGAGCCGCGCATCGACCGTGATGTGCGCGGCATGGGTGCCGTAGCTGTAGGTGTGCTTGTGGTTGAGGAACGCGCCCTCGGCGGTGAGGCCGGCGAATTCCGTGAGCGGCAGCGAGAAGCCGCCAGCGCCGACGACCTTGTCGACGTCGAGCGTGACGCTGGACTCGGCACAGCCGAGCCGCTTGCCCGCCGCCTCGCGGAGCAGGCCTAGGAATTTTTGCGTCGCGTCGAGCACCGCCGAGCCGCCCATCACCACCGAGCGCGAGTGATAGGCGCCGTAGCCATCGCTCACGAGCCCGGTCGAACCGTGATAAACGTGGCGGATGCACTCAATCGGCACTTCAAGTGCGTCAGCGGCGATCTGCGCATAGATCGTCTCGACGCCCTGCCCGACCGACGACGTGCCCATGTAGACCGTTATGGTGCCGTCGTCGTTGACCTCGAGCCGCGCGCTTTCTTTCGGACCGGCCGCACCGCCCTCGATGAAGCATGCCACCCCGATGCCGTGATACTTGCCATCGATCAGCTTGCCGCCGAGCTTCGAGACGTCGGCGTAGTTGAACTCCTTCAGGCAGCGGTCGAACGTCTCTTCGTAGTCGCCCGAGTCGGTCTGGTCATGGGCATTGGTGGGCTGCGCGGTGGCGAGCGTGTAGGGATGCTCGGCCTTGCCGATCAGGTTGCGGCGGCGCAGTTCGATGCGATCGATGCCGAGATCGGCGGCGACCATGTCGAGCAGCCGCTCCATGTAGAAGCTGCCCTCGAAGCGGCCTGGCCCGCGGTAGGTGCCGACCGGCGTCTTGTTGGTCATCCACAGATGCGAGTCGACCTTGTGGTGCGGGACCCGATAGGGCCCGGTGAGAAACTGCGGCGCGTTGCGGGCACCGACCGCACCGTTGGTGCGCATGTAGGCACCCATGTCGGTGTGCACCTCGCCGCGGAGCGCGATGATCGTGCCATCGCGATGGCAGGCGATCTCGAGATCGGCCTCGGTCTCGCGGGCGTGGTTCATCGCCATCAGGTTCTCACGGCGATCCTCGATCCACTTCACCGGGCGATTGACGTGCTTCGCGGCAAACGGGATGAGAAAGTCTTCCGGATAGAACTCGCCGCGCGCGCCATAGCCGCCGCCGACGTCGTTCTCGATCATCTCGATGCCGGATTCCGGCAGCCCGATCTGCTTCGCCAGAATGCGGCGGTTGAAGAACGGCACCTTGGCGGCGCCCGAAACGGTGAGCTTGTGCCTGGCCGCATTCCACTCGGCCAGCACCCCGCGTGGCTCCATGGTGAGGCCGTAGTGGCGGCCGGTGCGCAAGCGTTCGCGGCGCGTATAGGGAGCATCTTTGAACGCCGCGTCGGCATCGCCCTTGCGCGCCTCGAACGTGAGCGAGCGATTCGTGCCGGTAGCCTCGAACAGCACACTTTGATTTTTCGATGCCGCCTGCCACGTGGCGACCGCGGGCAACTCCTCGATCTCAACTGCGATCTGCTCCAGCGCGTCCTCGCCGACGGCGACACTCGTCGCCAGCACTACGGCGATCGGCTCGCCGACGTAGCGCACCTTCTCATAAGCAATGACCGGTTGCTCGTAGGGCTTGAACTCGGGCAGCGGCTGCAATCGCATCGGCACAATCGGCACGCCGGCGGGGTAATCCTCCGACGCCATGTCCCTGGCGGTGATGACGGCGTGGACGCCTTCGATCTTCAGCGCGCCGGAGGCATCGATGGAGCGCAGCCAGCCGTGCGCCACGGAGCTACGCAGGATCACCGCGTAGAGCAGACCTGGCACCTGGAGATCGTCGACGTAGATGCCGCGGCCGCGCAGAAAGCGCACGTCCTCGCGGCGCTCGATCGACGCGCCGATGAAAGTATTTTTAATCGCGCGCATCACATCACGCCTTGCGGTGCGCCGCTTATGGCGCTTGTCATAGCATGGTTTTTTTGTAGGCCGAGCGGGCATCGAGCACCGCTTCGACGATAGAGATGTAGCCGGTGCAGCGACACAGATTGCCGGAAAGCACATCACGCACACGATCCGCATCGCAATCGGGTTCTTCACTGAGCAATGCATGCGCCGTTGTGATCATGCCCGGCGTGCAGAAGCCGCATTGCAGCGCGTGATGCTTGCGGAACGAAGCTTGCAACGGCGTCAGTCCTTCTCCTTCGGGCAACGACAGCCCTTCGACTGTTGTTACCTTGGCGCCTTCGGCCTGCACCGCGAGCGTGAGGCATGAGCGCACCGCCGCGCCGTCGATCAGCACCGTGCATGAGCCGCACACGCCATGCTCGCAGCCGACATGAGTGCCTGTCAGCCGCAGATGATGACGCAGACAATCCGCCAGTGTCAGCCGCGGCTCGACATCAACTTCAACCGGCTTCCCGTTGACCTCGAATTTCACCGGCATGGAATTACGCCGCCGCCGCGCGTAACGCGCGCTCGACCATGACACCGACCAGCGCCTTGCGGTAGGCGCCGCTGGCATGGATGTCGTCATGCGGACTGACGGCTGCCGATGCCGCAGCTTCCGCTTTGGTGATCGTCGCTTCGTCGATGGCGCTGCCGTTGAGCACCTGCTCGACCGCCGGGAGCCGCAATGGCGTGTCGCCGACGCCGATGGCGCCGGCATGGGCGTTGCGCGCCTTGCCGCCCTCTTCATCGTAGAACAGCATCGCCGCAGCCAGTGCGAAGTCGCCCTTGCGGCGGGCGAATTCCTGAAAGCCGAACCGGCGTTTTGCCGGCCACGCTGGCAATTTGATCTCGGTAATGATCTCGTCCGGCCGCAAGGCCGTCATCAGCGGCCCCTGAAAGAAATCTTTCGCTTCGACGACGCGCGACCCTGATTTGCCGACGACGGTCATTTTGGCTTCGCAGGTGACGACGATGCCCGGCATCTCCGCCGCCGGATCGGCGTGCGCGATACTGCCGCCGACCGTGCCGCGATTACGAATCTGATAGTGGGCGACGTGCGAGACCGCCGCGACCAGCAGCGGATGCGCCGTGCGCAGCCGTTCATCGTCGAGAATCTGGCGCCAGCGCACCATGGCGCCGAGTGTGACACCTTCTGCCGTGATCTTGATGTCCCGCAACTCGGCAAGCTTGCGCAGATCGACCAGCAATGACGGCGAAGCGACACGAAACGCCATCATCGGCACCAGGCTCTGGCCGCCGGCGAGAGCCTTGGCCTCGCCGTCATGCGACGCCAGGAGCGCCACGGCTTCGGAAACCGTTGTCGGACAGGCGTATGCGAAAAGCGGGAGCTTCATGATCGCACCACGTTAACGCGCCGCAGCGTCCTGTATCAACTGCCACACCCGCGGCGGCGACAGCGGCAACTCGCAAAGCTTCACATTGAGCGAATTAAGCGCAGCAGCGACCGCATTGCCGATCACGCCGCCGACCGGAATGATGCCACCCTCGCCCGCGCCCTTGAAACCCATCGGATTGATCGGCGACGGCGCCTCTTCGAGGGCGACGGCGCGGATGCTTGGGAAATCGCTCGCCGTCGGCAGCAGGTAATCGGCCAGCGTGCCGGTCAGGAATTGCCCGTTCTCGTCGTACTGGAAGTGTTCGAGCAACGCGCCGCCAAGGCCCTGCACCACCGCGCCGACACACTGGCCGTGTAGCGTCAAGGGATTGACGATGCGGCCGACGTCTTCGACGGCAACATAGTCGATCAGTTCAACCTGGCCGGTTTTCGGGTCGACCGCAACGTAAGCGGCGTGCGCGCCATACGAGTAAGTGCGCTTGTTGCTGGCGTGCGAGCCGTCGGCAGACAGTCCGGCAAATTCCTTGAGATCGATCGCGGCGCGCGAGGGTCCGACTGCCATGCCGCGATCGAACGCGATTTCGTTCGGCGCGCAATTAAGCTTCTTCGACGCAGCAGCCCGAATCTGATCGCGAAGGGTGTTGGCAGCGTTGACGATGGCATTGCCGCCCATGACGATCGAGCGCGACGAAAACGAGCCAAAACCTTCGGCGAGATAGTCAGTCGAGCCTTTGTAGACTTTGCTGATGCGCTCCATCGGTACTTCGAGCGCGTCGGCCGCGATCTGCGAAAACACCGTCTCGACACCTTGCCCGACCGACGACGAACCGACATAAACCGCAACCGATCCGCTATCTTCGATGACGAGCCTGGCGTTTTCCTTCGGCCCGGTGCCGCCGCCTTCGAGATAGCAACCGACCGCGATGCCGTGATAGCGGCCATCGATCAGCTTGCCCTGTACCTTTGCCCGCTCGGACCATTTGAATTCGGCGACACAGCGATCCAGCGTGACCTGATAATTGCCGCTGTCACATTCGGCCTTGATGTCGAGCACCTGCACCGTTGCGAGCTGATATGGCATCTCGCTTTCGGCAACGAGGTTGCGGCGGCGGAATTCGAGCCGGTCGATACCGAGATCGGCGGCCACCATGTCAAACAGGCGTTCGCGGCAAAAGTCGGATTCGAACCGGCCCGGCCCGCGATAGGTGCCGGACGGCGTCTTGTTGGTGACAATCAGGTTCACATCCATCCGCACATGCGGGATGCGATAGGGCCCGGACATGATCTGCGAGATGTTGCGCGACGCGGTAGCGCCGTTGGTGCGCATATAGGCGCCGATATCGGCGAACGCCTCGCCGCGCAGCGCGAGAATCTTTCCTTCGCGATCACAGGCGATCTCCAGATCGCACGCCGCATCGCGCGCGTGACTGAGACACATCAGGTTTTCGCGACGGTCCTCGGACCATTTCACCGGACGGCCGACGTATTTGGCGGCGAACGGGATGAGGTAGTCCTCGGGATAGAACTCGCCCCGCGCACCGAAACCGCCGCCGACATCGTATTCAAGCTGCCGCACCGAGGTTTCCGGCAGGTCCATCATTTTCGCCAGCGCGCGGCGATTGGTGTACGGCACCTTGCAGGCTCCGCGCACGGTCATTTGCTGCTTTGGCCGTGTCCCAGTGGGCGACGAGACAGCGCGGCTCCATCGGAACCGCGCCATGACGCTGAACACTAAGACGCTCGCGCCGCGTATAAGGCGCGGTCTTGAAAGCGGCATCGGTGTCGCCGCGTGTCGCCGTGATGGTGCCGGCGACATTGGTTCCGGTGCTCTCAAACAGCAAGCGTACCGGCTCTCCGCGCCTCATCGCGCACGACCACCGCCGGCAGCGGCTCGATGTCGACAACAATCGCTTCCAGCGCATCCTCCGCCAGCGCAACGCTATCGGCCACGACGACGGCCATCGCTTCACCGACAAAGCGCACCTTGCCGGTGGCGATGATCGGCTGCACGAAGAGCCTCGCCGTCGGCAGCGGATCGTGGCGCAATGGAATTGTCGGAATTTCGCCAATCTCGGCCGCGGTGATTACCGCGTGAATGCCCGGCATCTTTCGCGCCGCGGCGGTATCGATCGAGCGAATGCGGCCATGCGCGACCGAACTGCGCAGGATCACCGCATGCAGCATGTCCGCGCTGGTGAGGTCGTCGGTGTACTGGCCGCGGCCGGTGAGAAAGCGAAGGTCTTCGAGCCGCTCGATCGGGCTGCCGATAAAAGCGTTGGTGGCCCGTCGGGTCGGAACGGTCATATGACGATCGCCGCATCGAGATTGATCAAAGCGCGCGCGACGCTGAGCGCCGCCAGCATCGACGTCTTCGGATTGGTCCGCGACGGCCGGCCCTGCAAGGAAATCGGCGAACTTGCCGGCGGCGCCTTCGGCTTCGATTTCGTGGACGTTGCCCGGCGCTTCCGGATCGGCCACCAATTCGACCTCGGTTTTCTCAAAACCCAGACCGGCCAGCGCCACCGCCGCGGCGACATTGGCGTTTTGCGGATAGCGCAGCGCTGCTTCGCCGGCGTGGCCGCGATAAAGCACGGTGCGCGCGGTAAGCTTGTCGAGATCGGCGACCTTTTCCGCGGGCGAGCCGCGCCACGCGGCCGGCGGCTTGCGCGAGCGATAGCGCACCGTGTTGAGGCCGCCGACGCGCATGGCAGCAATCGCATCGATGCCGCCGATTGCGCCTGCCGGAAGTAGCAGGCGACTGTTGCCTTCGACGGCAGCAGTTTTCAGACGTTCGAGCAACTGCGGCTCGGCCAGCGCACCGATCGAGATCACCAGCAAATCAAAGCCTTTGCGCAAGACCTCCGGCCCATGCTCGCTGACGGCCTGCTGTCCGGCGACTTCGGCAATCACTTTCGGATTGCGCGCCAGCAGGTCTCCGAGAGAGTTCCACGATTGCGATACCGGGAAGCGCGGCGCGGGCTTGCTCGGTCCGGCCGGGCCGGCACAGCGCCGCAGCAATGCTCACACCGCTGCCGGATTCCCGCAACGCCGCGACAACATCCCTGGCGATGCCGCCGTAGCCGATCAATCCGACTGAACTCATAAGACTGAACTCATGGGACGGTCATTCTAGTCAATATGAACGCCGGAGGCTTTGACCACGTCACGCCATTTCGGCCGCTCGCCGGCGATGAAGGCGGCGAAAGCATCCGGACTCATCGGCGCCGGCTCGCCGCCGACTTTGGTCAGCGCAGCGACGACATCCGGGGACTTCGAAGACATGTTTCACCTCGGCGGCAAGCTTGTCGACGATCGGACGCGGCGTGCCAGCAGGCGCGAACAGGCCCTGCCAGCCCTCTACCGAGAAACCGTTGATGGTCTCGCCGATGGTCGGCAGGTCCGGTGCGGTGCTGACCCGCTTCACCGTGGTCACGGCCAGCGCCCGCACCACGCCGGACTGCGCCTGCGGCCACAGCGTGGTCATGCTGTCGATGGCGAGATCGACGCTGCCGTTCATCATGCTGGTCAGTTCGTCCGTGGTGCTGCGGAACGGCACGTGCGTCATGTGAGCACCGGTCGCCAGCTCGAACATCACCACCGAAAGATGCGACGAGGTGCCGATGCCCGACGAGCCGTAATTGAGCTTGCCGTCGTTGGCTTTCAGATAGGCGATCAGCTCGCCGACGGTCTTGGCGGGCACCTTCTGGCTGACGACCAGCAGGTTCGGCAGATGCACCAAGAGCGAGATCGGTTGGAAGTCATGCTCGGGATCGTAAGGCAACGTGCCGTAGATGAACTGATTGATGACGTTACCGCTGAGCGTGCCGAGCAGCAGGGTGTAGCCGTCGGCCGGCGCCTTCGCCACATAAGCGGTGCCGACACTGCCGCCGGCGCCGGAGCGATTTTCCACCACGAACGGCGAATGGAAATCAGCTTCCATATGCTGTTGCAGAATGCGCGCGAGCAGATCGGCCGAGCCGCCGGCCTGGAACGGCACCACGATAGTTACCGGCCGCTGCGGCCAAGCTTCCTCGGCCAAGACCGGCTCTGCGAATGCCCAACCGGCAACAATCAAAACAGCAAACCATCCAAGCGCGCGTCGCAGCATTATCCGCTCTTCTTCTCACGCGGTTTCGACTTCGGACCCATCGGCTCCGGCAGGAACGGGCCGTCGCGTAATTCCAGATAGGCTTTGAGACCCTTGCTGCGCTGTGCCTCGAACAGCTTCTCGCGGTCCTCATTGTGCGACGAATGTACCAGCGCGCCCAAAGCCCCCTCGAGCAGCAGAGCGGCATTGAGGCCGGCAGCCTGAATACCCTTCATCGCAATCGCCTTGTTGAGGCGGATCGACGGCTCCGGCACCAATGCGATGCGTTCCGCCAGCGCCCGAGCACGCGGCATCAACGCGTCATGCGGCACGACTTCGTTGATCATGCCGATGCGGTAGGCTTCCTGCGCATCAAAGTGATCGCCGGTCAGCCCCCAGCGATTGGCGACTTTCCAGCCGCACAGCGCGGTGAGCAGATAGCTGGTATTGGAGATGTGGCGCACTTCCGGCTGCGCGAATACCGCCTTGTCCGAGGCTATGGTGATGTCACAGGCAAGCTGCCACCAGAAACCGCCGCCCATCGCCCAGCCATTCACCGCGGCGATCACCGGCTTTCCCAAAGCCCAAAGATGCATCCAGTTGTCGATGCGATGCCCGTCAAGGCGTTCCCAATGCTTGATGTATTCGGCGTGGGATTTGCCCTGCGGATCCGAAGGCCGGACGCCGGATGTCGGCGCGGCGGCCTGATCGTAGCCGGCGGAAAATGCCGCGCCGGCGCCGGTGAGAATGATGGCCCGGACTTTCGGATCCTCGTCGGCTTCGTCGAAGGCCGCACGCATCTCGGCCTCGAGCGGGCGCGACAGCGCGTTCATCCGCTCCGGCCGGTTCAATGTGACGGTCGCGACCTTGCCGTCGACGCTGTAGATCAAATCCTTGTAGCTCATCCGCCCGAACCTCCCTTAGATTACTGGCAAAGGCTATACCGCCGCAGATGCGAAGGGGAGCATGTTCCGGCTTCACAATCGGGCATGGCTGATAATGGTTTGCGGCGCTGGCGCGGGTCAGATTGCCGTGTCCCTCGCGGCCATTTGCTGCTAGCTTTTGCACAACCTCGTCTTTGATTGCGATGCCACGCCAGGCTCGAACAGCCGCGCGATGTGTGGAGGAAACCGATGCTGACCAAGACGCCGCGCAACGGCAAGAACGGAAAAGGCATTTCGCGCGTCACCGAATTGCCGAAGATCACGGTTTCGACAGACACTCGCGAAATCCTCGCGCACGCCGCCAGGGAAGCGCGGCAGGACGATTATTTCATCGTCGACGTCGATGCCCATGTCACCGAGACGGCGTTCTGGTCGGAAGTTGTCGATCGTATGGACAGCGACGTCTACCGGCAGATGGCGCGCGCGTTCAAGGATCGCAGTCCCGCTCCCGGCTTGATCAATTCGACGCCCGGCATGCTGTACCAGGACGTGTTCGGCCGCATTCCGCATCAGCAACGGCTCGGCGAAGCGGTGCCGGGCGGCCGCACCCACGCCCAGGTCACGCTGGTGCAGCGTGCCATGGACTCGATGGGCATCGACTACATGGTGGTGTTCCCGACGCCGATGCTGGTGCTCGGCATGCATCCGCAAGTCGAAATGGAAGTCACGATCGGCAACGCCTTCAACAAATGGCTGACCGAGGAAGTGCTGCCGCAGGACCCGCGCATCAAGGCGATGCTGTACCTGCCGTACAATCATCCCGAGGAATCGCTGAAGTGCGTCGAGACCTACGCCGACAATCCGAGCGTGATCGGCTTCTCGGTGACCTCGACCCGGTTTCGCGCGGTGAACCACGACAGCTACATGCCGCTCTATTCGGCGATCCAGTCGAGCGGCAAGCCGCTGTCGTTCCACTCCGGCTTCCACTGGGGCGACCAGTCGATGCAGCAGTGCAACAAGTTCATCTCGATGCACGCCATCTCGTTCGTCTATTACAACATCATCCACATGACGAACTGGATCATGAACGGGCTGCCGGAGCGTTTTCCGAAACTCAAGCTGATGTGGATCGAAAGCGGGCTGGCCTGGATACCGTTCCTGATGCAGCGGCTCGATTCCGAATACATGATGCGCTCGTCGGAGGCGCCGCTGCTCAAGCGCAAGCCGAGCGAATACATGCAGGAGATGTTCTATTCGAGCCAACCGCTGGAACGCTCCAACATGGATCTCACCGAAGCGACGTTCAAGGCGATGAAAGCCGAGAGCCAGCTGCTGTTCGCGTCGGACTGGCCGCATTGGGACTTCGACCTGCCGAACTCGATTACCACGCTGCCGTTCCTCGACGAGGAAGCCAAGCGCAACATCCTCGGCTTCAACGCGGCACGGCTGTTCGATCTTGAGGTGCCGAAACACAAGCAGCTCAAGAAAAACGGCAAGAAGGCGCCGGCAAAGCGCGAGCCGGTGACGGCCTGAGCCGCGATGCCGAAAGCTGTAAAGCGTAAAGCGGCTAAACGCAGCGCCGAACGACGCACCAAACCGCGCCGGCCTGCGCACAGCGTCGCCGACTTCTGCGCCGCAGCGCGCGATGCGCTCAAGCGCGGCGAGCCTGACGCCATTTCCGACAAGACGTTGCAGGAAGTTCTGACTGCCGCGGTGAAGCTCTACGCGGCCAAGGTGGAGCGCCGCGGTTATGACGTTGTGCCGTTTCCGCAGCACGCGGTGACCGCGACCGAAACCGTGGTCACCGCATGCGGCATCATCCGCGCCGCCGATCTCAATATGTTCGACGTGGCGGTCTGGTTTCATCGTCCGCAGGGGATTGAGTGATGAAAATGTTTCCCGGGCGCAGCGCAGCACGAAGTGGTGCGCTGCAGACCCGGGACCTTCGAAAACGCCGAGTATGAAAAGATCCCGGATCAGCGGTGCACCGCTTCGCGCTGCACCGCGTCCGGGAAACAATTGAAGGGGAAAGCAGGGATGGAAGAAATCGCGGTAGGGAAACTTAACGACATCGCTGATGGCGATTACAAGATTTTTGCCGTGGAACAGCTTGAAGTCGGCATCTTCCGCACCGGCAGTAAAGTGCTGGCTTACGAGAACGTCTGCCCGCACGCCGGCGGCCCGGTCTGCCAGGGCAAGATCTTCCATCAGGTCGAGGAAATCATCACGCCCGACAAAAAGAGCGCGGGACTTCGCTTCGGCAAGCAGCGCCATATCGTCTGCCCGTGGCACGGCTACGAATTCGATCTCGCCACCGGCTGCCATCCGGGCGACTCCACGGTGCGGCTGACGCCGGTGAAAGTCGCGGTGCGCGACGGCCAGATTTTCGTCAGCGTGCCGAAGTAGTTTCCCCTCTCTCTGCTCATGCTCCAGGAGTTCATGACCATGAGCCGTTTCACGCTGTTTGCCGCGATCTTGTGCGGGCTGGGTGTCGCCGCTGCACCCGCGCAGGCGCAGGATTATCCGAACCGCAACGTGACAATGGTGGTGCCGTATCCGGCCGGCGGCCCGACCGACGAGACCGCGCGCGTCGTCGCGCAGTCGATGTCGGTACAGCTCAAGCAAAGTTTCATCGTCGAGGACATCAGCGGCGGCAATACCATCGTCGCCAGCGAGAAGATCGCGCGTGCCACGCCTGACGGCCACACGCTGCTGATGCACAACCTGCAGATTTCCGCGAACGTCTCGCTGTACAAATCGCTGCCATTCGACACGGTGCAGGACTTCGCGCCGGTGATGCTGGTGAACCGCAACCCGCTGGTGCTGGTCGGCCGCAACACGCTGGAGGCCAACAACCTTACCGAACTGATCGCGCTGATGAAGCAGCAGCGGCTGAAGGCGGCGATTCCCGGCTATGGCGCCACCGGACATCTTGCCACGACGCTGTTTGCGCAGGAGGCCAAGGTCGAGCTCGACCAGATTCCGTATCGTGGCGCGGCGCCGGCGGTTACCGACCTGCTCGGCGGCCAGGTCGATCTTTTCATCGCCACGCCGCAGTCGGTGGTGCAACTGGTTGCCGACCACAGGCTGAAAGCCTTCGGCATTACCTCGAAGGAAAAACTCGCCGGCTTCCCGAACGTGGAAAGCTTTGTTGACGTACTTGGGCCGAAGCTCGAAGTCATTTACTGGCAGGCGCTGTTCGCGCCGGGCAAGACGCCGGCTGCGGTAATCAAGACGCTCAACAGCGCGGCGCAACAGGCGGTTGCCGATCCGGGCATCGTCAAGAACTGGGCGGCGCAGGATGTAACAGCGTTCCCGCCGGATCAGAGATCGTCGGCAGCCGCGGAAGCTTTCCTGAAAAGCGAAATTGCCCGCTGGGGCCAGGTCATCCGCGACAACAACATTCATCTCGAGCAGTAGAAGCACTGGCTCCATCTCCCTCAGAATGCGGACGAGGCATTCCGTTCTCGCGATGCGGCTTCGCATCCGAGCTTTTGTTCACGCTTCAAGAAAGCCCTTCCAGGCACCTCCCAAAAGAAGGGAGGCAGAGCGCCGAAAGGCGCACGCACGGGCCGTGCCTAGCGGGCACGACCGCGGCCCCACCGGGGACCGCTCGCCTTCCGGCGCTCCACCACGGCACTCGCCAGAAGCCCGCAGGCAACTGGCTCAGCTCCAGGCCACGCTTCCTGGGACGTGGCGAAACGTGTGATCCGGAAACAACCGGTTCTCCAAACGATCACACGCAGCTAGTCAAACTAGCGGGCGTTACCCGCTTTCACCTGTCCCAGTCCAGGGACTGCACCTCCCGCACCGGTCGTAATGCCGGCGTGTTTGATGCCCGGAGCCGCCCGGGAACGGTTTGCGAGACCGTCCGCGGGGACCGCACCTTGCTCCACCTTCAGGATCGCATCCGGAATGTGCCCTTCGATGAGCTAGGTCTTGAGGACACATGGCACCGTAAATGGGACTTGTCAAGGATAAAATTCCTTGGCCGTGACCGACCCAAATGATCGCCTCAGGGCATCACGGACCGCGCAAACGATCTATCGCGCTGGTTGGCCGCCCAGATGCTGCCGCAGCAAAACGCCAAGCCCGTCGAGCGGCCGCGTGCCCATGATCTTGAGCGCATGCCATAGCGTGACCTGGTTGGTCGTCAGTACCGGTTTTCCCAGATCGCGCTCCAGCCGATCGATGATGCCAAACGTGCTCCAGTTGCCGCACGCCAGCATCACCGCGTCGGCGTCCGGCCTGTTGACGCGTTGCCCGATATCGAAGGCGGTTTGCGCATCGAGCAGTCCGATATCGAGATTGCGGACAATCCCGAGCGCCTCCTGCGCGAGGACGTCGACTCCGTTTGCTTGCAGGAACGCTGCGACGCTCTGGTTGACCGAAGCGCTCCATGGCGCGCCGAGGGCGATGCGTTTGACCGAAAGCACCCGCAACGCTTCAAGCAGCGCGGTTGAGGCCGTGGTCGCCGGCTTTCCGCTTGCCGCGGTTATGCGCTTGATCAGTTCCTGGTCGTATCCGGGGCCGTTGCGCGACGACGGTGCAGTCGCTGGAAGTATGATCACGTCGACGTCGACATCGGCCAGTTTCTGACTTTCGGTTTCGATTTCCTGGACAACCCGGAGCGTCGACTCCGCATCCACGTTGTTCAACCGCATGCGCGCGACGTGCAGCGTGATGTCTTGCGGCAGCGCTCTGCCGATATCCATCTCCTGGACCGAGCTTGAGGATGGCAGGAGCACCCCTATCCGCCGAAAGTCCTTCCGCTGCGCCACAGGCACCTCCTCATCAGCAATGTTGGCTACTCAGCCGTTTACACCGGCGCGCCCTAAAATGAGAGCAACTCTACTTCTGCGGCGTGCTAAATTCACCGCCTTCGGAGGGTTCAGCCATGAAATTCGAAGGCGGATGCTATTGCCGCAAGATTCGCTACGTGGCTGACGGCGAACCTCGCCTCAAGGCGCAGTGCCATTGCCGCGAATGCCAGTATATCAGCGGCGGCGCGCCGAACATGTTCATGCTCGTGCCGCCGCAGGGCTTTCGATACACCAGCGGCGAACCGCGCACATTCTCCCGTTCCGATCTCGAAAGCCCGGTGACGCGCGAATTTTGCGGCGAATGCGGGACCCATCTCGCAACGCGACGGCCGGGCCTGCCGTGGATTATCCTCAAGGTCGGCACGCTTGACGATCCAAGTCTGTTCGGCTCGCCGCAAATGGCGATCTATACCGTCGACAAACAACCCTTCCATATTGTTCCCGAAGGCTTGCCTACATTCGAGCGTTTGCCTCCGCGCTAAGCGGAGGCGCTTTAGCGTATCCGCTCGACCCATTGCGCGCGCGAGGGCCCCGGCTCGAAGGGATCGCCGAAGTACTGGGTCTCACGGGCAACCTTGCCGTCTCTGAACTCCATGATGCTCACCGTGTAAGACGGCAGGCCATCGTAAGTAAGGATGAATTCGGTGACCCAAAGCTCGGCAGCGCCGACGATGCGCCGCACCGTAAAGCGCTTCTTGTTCGGCTGCGCAGTACGCGACGCTTGAATATTGCGCCGGCCGCGGATCCGCTCGCCGGACTGCGGGTACTCGAGCACGGCATCGTCGTGGTAAATCTCGTGCTCTGCCTCGAAATCATTCGCGTCCGAGGCGGCCCAGTGGCGATCCAACGCCGCGCGAATGTTCCGGTCATCATTCATTGTCTTTGCTCACATTGCAGAGCAAGCAATTTACAGAAGACAGTGCTTAGTCGATGGCCTCAATACCAAGCTGCCGGGATCGCTCAATGTTGTCCTTCATGGCCTTGAGCGCTTCGGGCGAGTGCCCCTGCCACTCCGTGACCTCGCCCACGACCCGCAGCGGCTCCCGGGAGCGGTATGACTTCGTCGGATTACCCGGGAATTTCTTGTCCGTCAGATTGGGGTCGTCCACAATCGGGCCGGTCGGTTCCACGATGTAGATTCTGCCGGGACCTTCGCCGAGTGCCAGTTCTGCCCCCCAGGTGGCTGCATCCAGGGTGGCGGACAGATAAACGTAGGTCGCTTTCTTCCTCTTGCCGTAGTTGGAGACGTACCCGGGCTCGATCAGGTCTCCCGGCTTCAGGTCAGCCCGCGTGCCATGGTAGAGCCGCTGCGAACTCGGATCGTCGGCGGCTGACACCGGCTGCTTTGCAGTAACCCCTACGGAAGCAGACATTGGCCGCCGCCTTTAGTCTCTACACATCCACCTTCAGCGCCGCGATGAACGCTTCCTGCGGGATGTCGACCTTGCCGAACTGGCGCATCTTCTTCTTGCCTTCCTTCTGCTTGTCCAGAAGCTTGCGCTTGCGGGTGACGTCGCCGCCGTAGCACTTCGCGGTGACGTCCTTGCGGAAGGCGCGCACGGTTTCGCGGGCGATGATCTTGCCGCCGATCGCGGCCTGGATCGGCACCTGGAACATGTGCGGCGGGATCAGCTCTTTCAGCTTCTCGGCCATGGCGCGGCCGCGGCTTTCGGCGCGGGTGCGATGCACCAGCATGGCCAGCGCATCGACCGGTTCGGCATTGACCAGCATCTGCAGCTTGACCAGATCGGCCGGCCGGTAATCGGTCAGGTGATAGTCGAACGAGGCGTAGCCGCGCGACACCGATTTCAGCCGGTCGTAGAAATCGAACACCACTTCGTTGAGCGGCAATTCGTATTTCGCCATGGCGCGGTTGCCGACATAGGTCAGCTCTTTCTGCACGCCGCGGCGGTCCTGGCACAGCTTGAGCACGGCGCCGAGATATTCGTCCGGCGTCAGGATCGTCGCCTCGATCCACGGCTCCTGCATTTCCTCGATGTGGTTCGGGTCCGGCATATCGACCGGATTGTGAATCTCGAGCTGCCGGCCGTTGCGCAGCTTGATCTTGTAGATCACCGACGGCGCGGTCGCGATCAGGTTGAGGTTGAACTCGCGCTCCAGCCGCTCCTGGATGATCTCGAGGTGCAGGAGCCCGAGGAAGCCGCAGCGGAAGCCGAAGCCGAGCGCGGCGGAGGTTTCCATTTCGAAGCTGAAGCTGGCGTCGTTGAGGCGGAGCTTGCCCATCGCCGCGCGCAGCGCCTCGAAGTCGGCGGCATCGACCGGAAACAGCCCGCAGAACACCACCGGGATCGCTTCGCGGAATCCGGGCAGCGGCGCCGCGACCGGCTTCTTGTCGTCGGTGATGGTGTCGCCGACGCGGGTGTCGGCCACTTCCTTGATCGAGGCGGTGAGAAAGCCGATCTCGCCCGGACCGAGTTCTTCGCGCTCGACGCGCTTCGGCGTGAACACGCCGACGCGGTCGACGTCGTAGGCCGCGTCGGTCCCCATCATCCGGATGCGCTGGCCTTTCTTCAGCACGCCATCGACGACGCGGAACAGCACGACGACGCCGAGATAGGCGTCGTACCAGCTGTCGACCAGCAGCGCCTTGAGCGGCGCACTGGCGTCGCCCTTCGGCGGCGGCAGCCGGGTGACGATCGCTTCCAGCACGTCCTCGATGCCCAGGCCGGTCTTGGCCGAAATCAGGATGGCGTTGGACGCGTCGAGCCCGATCACGTCCTCGATCTGCTCTTTCACCTTTTCCGGCTCGGCGGCCGGCAGGTCGATCTTGTTGAGGACCGGAACGATCTCGAGATTGTTGTCGATCGCCTGATAGACGTTGGCGAGCGTCTGCGCCTCGACACCCTGCGAGGCATCGACCACCAGCAGCGCGCCCTCGCAAGCGGCCAGCGACCGGTTGACCTCGTAGGCGAAGTCGACGTGCCCGGGCGTGTCGATCAGATTGAGAACGTAAGTCCTTGCCGTCGCGGGCGCGGTAATTCAGCCGCACCGTCTGCGCCTTGATGGTAATGCCGCGCTCGCGCTCGATATCCATGGAATCGAGCACCTGTTCGACCATTTCCCGGGCTTCGAGGCCGCCGGTCAGCTGGATCAGCCGGTCGGCCAGCGTCGATTTGCCGTGGTCGATGTGGGCGATGATCGAGAAATTGCGGATATTGGCGATGGGGCCAGCGCTCATGGCGCGCAGATAACACCGGGGCGGTGCGGCAAGGAAGAGGGCTGCGAGGTGAGGAGCGGCGCGCAACGCTGCGTACTCGAACTCAAGCCAGCGTGCCTTCGCGCGCTTTCGGCGCGCCTAGAGGGGCCGCGCGGCGCCTGTCGAGGATGCTGCCGCCAGGCCGGCGGCACGTCGAATGCGGGATGGTCTTCTGCATATCGACGCCGTGGATCGGATCGACGTCGAAATTGGCCGCTTTGGCATCGGCGAGGAACTCCGGATCCTTCACCGCCTGGTCGAAGGCTGCACGCAGCGCCGCGACGCGGTCGGCCGGCACGCCCGGCGTAATGGCGAGCGGACGGCCGAGCGCACAGCCGGAAAACACCAGATCGACCATGCTGCGCTGCTCGTCGGTGGTGGCAAGGTCGCGGACCAGCGGCGCATCGAGGTCCGGCGCGCGTGGACCGGACTGCACGATGACCGAAATCTTCTTGTCGCGCAGCCAATCCGGCCGCGTCGCCTTCCAGCTCGACCAGGTGTTGTTGCGCGCTTCGACCTCGCCGCGCTCCATCGCGAGGTTGATTTCGTTGCCGCCGGTATAGCCGGTGACGAGCTTGAGCTTCGTGCCGAACAGCTCGTTCATCATTTGCGGGAACGTGTAGGTAATCGAACCGCGCGCCGTCGAACCGGTGACGATTTCCTTTTGCCGCGCGCCATCGACCGTGTTGACGCCCGCCGTGTGCCAAACCGCGATGGTCTCGACGACCGGCGCCATGGCGCCGAGCCAGTTGAACTTCGCGGCGTCGAACTGTACGCCGTCGAGCCCGACGACTTGCAGCGCCGGCAGGCCGTTCTGAATCATGCCGATGTAGGTGCCGTCGTGCGGCGCGACGCCGGCGAGATAGTTGATCAGTCTTCAGCCCGCTGGCGCCGGTCATGTTCTGCTCGACCACCGTCGGGTTGCCGGGGATATAGCGGCCGAGATATTTGCCGACCAGCCGGGCTTGCAGATCGTACTCGCCGCCGGCGCCGACCCCGATCAGGATGGTGATGGTCTTGCCGCGATAGAAATCGGCGATTGGATCGGCCAATGCCGCGGTCGAAGCCACGGCGGCCATCAGTCCGGCAAGAAGAAATCTGCGCATCGTCCCACCACTGTAGCGCGGCCGATTGGTGTCGCGAATGGGCTTGTATGGCGAACGAGCCCGGGTTCGCAAACCGAAGCCGGACGCGCTAAGAAGGCGATGCCGCCCATGAATATCGACACCATGCGCCGAATCGACCGGCTGGCCGGCATGCCGCTATGCGCGGTCGCCACGCTGCTGGTGCGGATTCGCGACTGGCTGCGCGCCCGGTCGGTGCGGCCGGTGCGGCGTATTCTGTTCATCGAGCTGTCGGAGATGGGCTCGACGGTGCTGGCCAGTCCGGCCATGCGCAAGGCCCGCGCCCAGCTCTCGGCCGAGCTCTACTTCGTCATCTTCGCCCGCAATGTCGGCTCGCTTCAGCTTGTCGGCGCCATCGCGCCGGACAACATCTTCACGATCTCGGACGCGTCGATCTTCGCGCTGGCGCGCGACACGCTGGCGTTCCTGTGGTGGACCCGGCGCAACGGCATCGACACCGTCGTCGATCTGGAATTGTTTTCGCGCTTCACCGCACTGCTGGCCGGCCTTTGCGGCGCCGACCGGCGCGTCGGCTTTCACCGCTTCCATCAGGAAGGGCTTTATCGCGGCGAGATGCTGACGCACCGGGTGACCTACAACTCCCACATTCACATCGCCAAGAATTTCATCGCGCTGATCGATGCGCTGGTCGCTCCGGCGCCGACGACGCCTTACGCCAAGACCGTGATCGGCGACGATCAGATCAATGTCGAGATCGTGCTCGCCAGCGCGCGGGCCCGCGGCGACGTGCTGGAACGCATCCGCGGCCTTGTGCCGTTCGATCCGGCGCAAAACCGGCTGGTGCTGATCAATCCGAACGCCAGCGAACTCTTGCCGCACCGGCGCTGGATGCCGGATCGTTTCGCCGAGTTGATCCGGCGCATCCTCGCCGCCTATTCCGATGTTGTGGTGCTGATCACCGGCGGCCCCGACGAACGCGAAGGCGCGGAGCGGCTTGCCGCCATGAACGCGCCGCGCGCGGTGTCGTTCGCCGGGCGATCGGCGCTCGCCGAGCTTCCGGCGCTGTATTCCCACGCCGCACTGATGGTGACCAACGATTCCGGCCCGGCGCATTTTTCCGCCGCGGTCGGCCTGCCGACGATCGTGCTGTTCGGCCCGGAGACACCGAAACTCTATCAGCCGCTCGGCAATTCGCGCGCGATCTATGCCGGGCTCGCCTGTTCGCCCTGCGTCTCCGCGCACAATCATCGCAAGACCGCCTGCACCGACAATGTCTGCATGCAGGCCATCGGCGTCGATGAGGTCTATGCGGCGGTGACCGACGTGCTTTCGCCGGCGACAGGCCGTTGATGACCGACAACGGATATCGTCGGCCCGGCGCGCAATCCCTTTGCACGGCTTTACGATGCGCTGATCGATCCGGCGCGCTGCGAGCGCACCATGGCACTGTTGCTCGCGCTCTACGCGGTGGTCTGGACGATCTACGGCACTGTCGCCAAAAGCAGCCAGGATCTGCATTTCGACATCGGCGAAATGTTCGCCTGGTCCCACGAAGTGGTCTGGAGCGCACCGTCGCATCCGCCACTGGGCGCCTGGGTGATGCGGGCCTGGTTCAGCGTGATGCCGGTCGAAGACTGGTCGTTTTATTTGCTCGCGACTCATCGTCGCTACGGTGGCGCTGTGGATCGCGTGGCGGATCGCCGGCCGCTATCTCAGCGCCGGAGAAACGCGTGGTCGGCATTCTGCTGCTGACATTCCTGCCGTTCTACAATTTCCACGCGCTCAAATATAACGCGAGCTCGATCCTCACCCCGTTCTGGGCCGTTACCACGTGGTGGTTCCTGCTGTCGTTCGAAACGCGGCGTCCCGGCTGGGCGGTGCTGGCCGGCCTGGCGCGGCCGCCGCCATGCTCGGCAAGTACTGGTCGATCTTGCTGCTCGCGGGTCTGGCGCTGGGCGCACTCACCGATCCGCGGCGCACGGCTTATTTCCGTTCGCCGGCGCCGTGGCTGACGATTGCCGTCGGCGCGGCGGCGCTGGCGCCGCATGTCATCTTCATCGCCACGCACGGCTTCAGCACCGTGTCGTTCGCCATGACCGCGCACGAAACGACGTTCGCGATGGCGCTCGGATGGTCGCTTTATTTCCTCGCCAGCGTGCGTCGGCTATATCGCCATACCGGTCGTGCTCAGTGCACTCGACAACTTACCCAAGCGCTCGCCGCGATCAAGGATTCGATGTGGCCAGCCGACACGGAGCGCGCGAATTTTCTATCGTGGCTTTCTGCGGCGCCGATCCTTGTCGCCGCGATCGTCGCGGTCACGTGCGCAGCCGCCTCGACCCGTTGTGGACGATGTCGCGGTATGACTTTGCTGCCGGTCGTGTTGCTGTCGTCGCCCTTGCTGTCGATCAAGCGCGCGGCAGCAATCCGGCTGCTGGCACTGGCGATTGTGTTTCCGCTGCTGGCGCTGGTGGCATCCCCGGTGGCCGCGATCATCATTCACAAGAATGGCGTGCCCAATTATGAGTCCCAATACAGCCTGATCGCCAAGGCGGTCGCGCAGGCGTGGCGCGCGCACACCGACAAGCCGTTGCGCGTTGTCGGCAGCTTCCGCACCGTGGTCGATGGCAGCAATCCGTATTTCCCGACCCGGCCGGCGACCTTCGCCATCACCAGCCCATGGCGCACGCCCTGGGTCGACGACGATCGCATCGCGCACGACGGCATCGCCATCTTCTGCCCGGAGCAGGAAACCGCTTGTGTCGACGAGATGAACGCTTACGCCGCGCGCTACGGCGCCAAGGTCGAAACCGTGACCCTGGCGCGGCGCTATTTCGGCACCGACGACACGCCGGTGAAATACGACATCGTGATTATTCCGCCGCCGGCGAAGCCGTAAGCCTCAATTAGTACCGGTAGTGATCGGCCTTGAACGGTCCGTCCTTCTTCACACCGATGTAGGAGGCCTGGTCGTCGCGCAGCTCGGTGAGCCTGACGCCGATCTTGGCGAGGTGCAGCCGCGCCACCTTCTCGTCGAGCGACTTCGGCAGCACGTAGACTTCCTTTTTGTACTTGCCGCTCGCGTTGTTGGCGTAGAGTTCGATCTGCGCCAGCGTCTGGTTGGTGAACGACGCCGACATCACGAAGCTCGGATGACCCATCGCGTTGCCGAGGTTCACGAGGCGGCCCTCCGACAGCATGATGATGCGATGGCCGTCCGGAAATTCGATTTCATCCACCTGCGGTTTGATGTTGTTCCACTTCATATTCTTCAGCGAGGCGATCTGGATCTCGTTGTCGAAGTGACCGATGTTGCAGACGATGGCGCGGTCCTTCATTTTGCGCATGTGCTCGATGGTGATGATGTCCTTGTTGCCGGTCGCGGTAACGAAGATGTCGGCCATCGGGGCTGCGTCTTCCATCGTGACGACCTGATAGCCTTCCATCGCCGCCTGCAGCGCACAGATCGGATCGATCTCCGACACCATCACGCGGCAGCCGGCCTGGCGCAGCGAGGCGGCCGATCCCTTGCCGACGTCGCCGAAGCCCGCGACCATCGCCACCTTGCCGGACATCATCACGTCGGTGCCGCGGCGAATGCCGTCGACCAGCGACTCGCGACAGCCATACAGGTTGTCGAACTTCGACTTGGTAACGCTGTCGTTGACGTTGATGGCGGGCCACAGCAGCGTGCCTGCTTTCTGCATGTCGTAAAGACGATGCACGCCGGTGGTGGTTTCTTCCGAGACGCCCTTGATGCTCTTGGCGATCTCGCCGAAGTAGCCCTTGGGCTTTTCTTTGAGGATGCGCTTGAGCAGCGCGAAGAACACCTCTTCTTCCTCCGAGCCCGGCTTGTCGAGGAACGCGGTGTCGCCCTTCTCGGCGCGCACGCCGGCATGGACGAACATGGTGGCGTCGCCGCCGTCATCGAGGATCATGTTCGGATAGCCGCCGCCGTGCCAATCGAACAGCCTTGCGGTGTAGTCCCAATAGTCCTTCAGCGTCTCGCCCTTCACCGCGAACACCGGCACGCCTACTTCCGCGACCGCAGCCGCCGCATGATCCTGCGTCGAATAGATGTTGCACGAGACCCAGCGCACATCGGCGCCGAGCGCGACCAGCGTCTCGATCAGCACCGCGGTCTGGATCGTCATGTGCAGCGAGCCGGCAACGCGCGCGCCCTTCAACGGCTTCTTCGGACCAAACTCCTCCCGCGTCGCCATCAAGCCGGGCATCTCGGTTTCGGCGAGTGAGATTTCCTTACGGCCAAAGTCGGCAAGGCCAATGTCCTTGACGACGTAGTCGGTGGTTTTCGCGGTGCTCATAACGGTCCTTTTCGGGGCTGATCGGAGTTTCGCGGCTGCCTATAGCAGGCCGCTGCCGTTACGGCAATAAAGACATAAAGATACCTTTATGTCATAAAGCGAAGCTGAGAATTACCCCAGTAAAATCAGCGGGATGAGGATAGACGCAAAGTCAGGTCAGCTTGGCTTCGAGGTTTCCGCCCGCGGGTTCGCCTTGACGACTCCGGCCTGAGTCAGCGCGTTGGCGATCTGCTGCATGCGGTTGATGAGGTCGACCGCCGCGGCAGGCGGCAACACAATGCGGCACGCCGGATAGCGGCGTCCGGTCAACGATGTCTTCGGCTTCACATCGTCGAGCCGCGTAACGCCGAATTCGATGCGCAGCATCTGGCCGTCAAACAACAGGCCGGTGACGGAATCGGCAAATGTCTCGGCAAGCTCCGGCCGATCGACAAGCCGGATCGTCGCCGCGGTCTGCGCAGCGGCTGGTGGACTGGTCTTGGTTTCTTCCGCCATGATGACGCTCCCTGAAAATGATTGGCTGACTATTCGTTCTCGCCGAAGCGCGACTTGATCAGCACGGTCAGTGCCTCGACGACTTCGGCAGCTTCCTTGCCGGTGGCTTCGACGATGATCTTGGCGCCAGGTGATGCCGCAAGCATCATCAGGCCCATGATCGACGTGCCACCAACGGTTTCGCCGCAGCGCATGACCCGCACGTCGGCGTCGAATTTCTCGACAGTCTGCACGAAGCGCGCCGACGCGCGCGCATGCAGGCCCTTGCGGTTGCATATGGTGAGCTCACGAACGACGGCGCCTTCACGGGCCTGCGGTTTATCGCCCACGCAATCGTCGCCGCTGTGGGCCGGTTCGTTCATTTGCCGTTGAGCACGCGGCTAGCAATGGTGACATATTTGCGCCCGGCTTCCTGGGCGGCAGTCACGGCATCGGCGAGCGGACACTCGCCGCGTACCTTGGCAAGCTTGACCAGCATCGGAAGATTGATGCCCGCGAGCACCTCGACCTTGGGCCGGCTCATCACCGAGATGGCAAGATTGGACGGCGTACCGCCGAACATGTCGGTCAGGATGGCAACACCATCGCCGGTATCGACGCGCTTGACCGCCTCAATAATGTCCTTGCGGCGCTCTTCGACATCGTCTTCAGGGCCGATGCTGACCGACTCGATCTGCCCCTGTGGTCCAACCACATGTTCCAGGGCTGCGCGAAACTCAATAGCAAGGCGCCCGTGGGTGACCAGCACTACACCAATCATGGAACTCCCCGCCGGCGCTTCCCGGTTGCACCGCACGAAAGGCTGCTCATCTTGACCATCCGAAGCCCCGGCGCAAGGGCCCTTCCCCTTGATTTCGGAGCTTGTTGCATTGCAGCAGGCGAAAGTCGAATCGGCGACCAGAGCCGTGTTTCGTGGCTTTTGGCCAGTCTACGGGCGTTATGGTTAACCAATTTCCACCAGCCCGCTGGTGGCGCTGTCAATGCTCAAGGCCTGCTGGCTTGCGCCTGAAATTGTGCGGGCGGTCGTCATGAAATGAGGTGCGCCAGCACGGCCGGCAAGGCCGCTGCGCCCGCTGCGACGGCTAGTCGCGGCAAAACCACGCCTTCGATCTCGGTGCGTTGCCGCTCCGGCTCGGGCAATCGCTCGGCATCCGCCGCGTTCAAATCGACCACTAGGCCGACGACGGCGACCGGCTCGTGATCGATCCGCAAAATTCCGACGCCCCGCACTTCAAGAAGGCCGGCCAGCGTTCCGGCGGGACGCACCAGCAACCGGCCGCTCGCGGCTTCAAGATGCACGCGATCGTCGCCAACCAGCCGCGCAAAACCCAACCCGTTGCCGCGAGCGCCCGCGATAAGATCATGCGCGAGCTTCGATTTGCCGGAACCTGACGGTCCGCGGATCAACACCGCGCGTGCGCCGACCAAAACTGCGGAAGCATGGACTGTCGCACTCATCCGCTCGTCCCCGCGAAAGCGGGGACCCATTGGCCCCGCGCGCCATAAACAGTTTTTTTCTGGATTCCCGCTTGCGCGGGAATGAGCGGAGCGGCACCAGCCATTAGATCGCCGGCAGGCGGACAATAAAGCGCGCGCCGAGCACTGCGGGCTCGCCGTCAGCGCCTCTGGCCCCGGTGCGATTCTCAACCCAGATCGATCCGCCATGTGCGTCGACGATCTGCTTCGAGATTGAAAGGCCGAGACCGGAATTCTGGCCAAAGCTCTGATCCGGCCGATCGGTGTAGAAGCGCTCGAAGATCTTCTGCCGCATGTCCTGGCGAACGCCCGGCCCGTCGTCATCGACGATAACATCAACCTGGTTGCGGAACCGCCGGCAAGTCACTCGCACGATGCTGTCCGGCGGCGAGAACGAGCGAGCGTTTTCGATCAGATTATCGACCACCTGGCCGAGCCGAGAATCGTGGCCCGGCACGACAAGAGCGCGTGTATCGCCACCGCCTTCGAAACGCAGCATGACTTTGACGCCGTCGTCACGCTTCACTTCATTGGCAACCGAAACCAGCGTCGTGAGCAATTTCGAGAGATCGACAGGCGCCGACTCCTGACGCTGCAACTCGGCATCAAGGCGGCTGGCGTCGGAGATATCCGTGATCAGGCGATCGAGCCGTTTGACGTCATGCTGGATGATATCGAGCAACCGCTCGCGGCTGGTTTCGGTCTTGGCCAGCGGCAGCGTCTCCACCGCCGAGCGCAACGACGTCAGCGGATTTTTCAGCTCGTGCGAAACATCGGCGGCAAAGCTCTCGATGGCTTCGATCCGGCTGTAGAGCGCGCTGGTCATGTCGCGCAGCGTTCCGGAAAGATGGCCGATCTCGTCACGCCGGCGCGTGAAGTCTGGAATCTCGACGCGCGAGCGAATGCGCCGGCGAATGCTTTCCGCAGCATCCGCAAGCCGTCGAACCGGCTCGGCGATCGTACCCGCCAGCAGAATCGACAGCACCACCATGACCGCGGCGGCGATCAGAAAGACTTTGAGGATGGCGAGCCGCTCGGCTTCGACCATGTCGTCGATGTCGGCGCCCTGCGTCGACAGCATCAGCGCGCCGCGCACGGCGCGGAATCGCTGTACCGGCACCGCGACCGAAACGATGACGTCACCGCGATCGTTGATGCGCACCATGCTGGAGTCGTCGCCGTTGAGGGCCTGCGCTACCTCGGGGTAGCCCTTGCCGTTCTCCGCGCCGAGTTCGCGATAAAGCGGCAGGTCGCCGCGGCCAAGCCAGCGGCGGACCGCAAGATAGGCGCGCTCGAATACACCGGGTTTTTCCGCGGTCGGCGGCGGCAGGTCGTAGCGCAGCACGTCGCCGCGGCCGAACAGATTGCGGCTATCCACCAGCAGCACGCCGTCGCGGTCGTAGATGCGGGCGCGGGTCTTGGTTGGCGAAATCAGCCGGCGAAGGATCGGGGCGACGCGCTCGGGATTGATCGGAAAATCGATACCGTAAAGCGCATCCTCGGATGGACCGTAGCTTTGTCCAGGCTGCAAGGTGAGCAGCGTGCTTGGATCGATGGTGATCGAGGAGTCGGTATCGCCGGTCGCGGACGCGGCGATGGCGCCGGCGATAATCTGACTTTGCACCAGCAAGCTTTGCACCCGCGCGTCGATCAGTCCGGCGCGGAATTGCGACAGGTAACTGATGCCGATCGAGAGCGCGAGCAACCCGGCCACATTGAGCACGACAATGCGGCGGGTGAGGCTCGACGACCCTTGCGCGGTGAAGAATTGCAACGCGCGCTGCAACCAGTCACCGAAACGGGCGAACCCACCGCGCTTGGCCGGCGCGTCTTGCGACACGTCTTGCGCATCTGTCTGCGGCGGCAATCGAACGTCGTCGCCGAAGCCCTGTCGAGCTTCCGCGTCGTTCGATGTGTGGGGCGCTGTACCGGCCCCTGCCGTTTCTGCGGTTTTATCGAGCACGTCGCCTGCCGGGGTTAATACCGCCATTTTAGCTTACGGCGCCGCCCCAGTCAGTATTGGAAGGCCGGTCGTTTTCGCCTCGAAAAACGAGGCCTGCCGGCCAGGGCCTCATAACACTGGCCTCATGGTCCCGGCCTCATAATTCAGCCCGTCATTCCTTGAAACGATAGCCGACGCCGTAAAGCGTTTCGATCATATCGAAATCGTCGTCGCTGGCTTTGAACTTCTTGCGCAGGCGCTTGATGTGGCTGTCGATGGTGCGGTCGTCGACATAGACCTGATCGTCATAGGCCGCGTCCATCAGCGCGTTGCGGCTTTTCACTACGCCCGGGCGGCTGGCCAGCGCCTGCAGGATCAGAAACTCGGTGACGGTGAGCGTGACCGGCTCGTTCTTCCAGGTGCAGGTGTGACGCTCCGGATCCATGCGCAGCAGGCCGCGCTCGAGAACCTTGCTGTCAGCTTCCTTCACCACCACGCCGTCTTTCGGCGACACGCGGCGCAGCACGGCTTTCACCCGCTCGACCAGAAGGCGCTGCGAGAACGGTTTGCGGATGAAGTCGTCGGCGCCCATTTTCAGGCCGAACAATTCGTCGATTTCCTCGTCCTTCGAGGTGAGGAAAATCACCGGCAGATCGGACTTCTGGCGCAGCCGGCGCAACGTCTCCATGCCGTCCATGCGCGGCATCTTGATGTCGAGAATGGCGAGATCCGGCAGCGTCGACTTGAAACCATCCAGCGCCGAGGCGCCGTCGGTATAAGTCGTGATGCGGTAGCCTTCAGCTTCGAGTGCGATCGAGACCGAGGTCAGGATGTTGCGGTCATCGTCGACGAGAGCGATTGTCGGCATGGCGGCCTTTTAGCATGAGTCGGCCGCAGCATCACCCTGCCCGGCCCCTATGCCTTTCAAACCCCATGTGGGGGCAGAAGTGTGACTAGACAAGGCGAAATCGGGGCAATTGCCGTGAGATGGAGTGACATGGGAAGGGAATTGGAAAGGATGGGAAAGAAACTGGAAAGGACGCCTTTGGAGGCTTGGCATGGCTGAAGCTGATAAAACTGCTCCGTTGCCCGGCGTCATGCCTAACCGGCTTCCCGAAAATGCCCCGGCACCGGATTTCGACCCCAAAACGGTCGCCAAGACCCTGTTACGGGCAACACGAGCCGGCGCGCTCGCGACCATCGACCGCAATACCGGCCATCCCTTCGCCTCGCTGGTTAACGTCGCCACCGACGCCGACGGATCGCCGCTGATTTTAGTGTCAAGGCTCTCGACCCATACCGCCAATCTGGAAGTTGACGGGCGCGCTTCGCTCCTGCTCACGATGTCCGGCAAGGGCGATCCGCTGGCGCATCCGCGGCTGACGCTGATCGGCACTTTCGCGCAGATTGCCCGCGACGATGCACAAGAGCTGCGCATGCGCCGGCGTTTTCTCTCGCGCCATCCGAAGTCCGAGCTTTATGCCGGCTTTGCCGATTTCTCGTTCTGGCGGCTTGCTGTCGTGTCCGCACATCTCAATGGCGGCTTTGCGCGTGCTGCCGATCTCAACGCCGCCGACGTGCTTACCGATGTCTCGGATGCGGAAAATCTGATCGGTGCCGAAGCAAGCGCTGTTGAGCATATGAACGCCGACCACGCCGAAGCGGTGAAGCTTTACGCGACCAAATTGCTCGGTGCAGACGATGGGCCGTGGCATCTCACCGGGCTCGACCCGGACGGGCTCGATCTCGCGCGCGGCGACCTGACATTGCGGCTGCCGTTCCCGGAGCGGGTCGCCACTGCCGAGCAATTGCGCCAGACAGTCGTCGCGCTGGCCGCAAGTGCGCGGGCCTCTTAGCCCTTCGCCCAAAATACCGGCAACAATAGTTACCGCATCCCGGAACGGCAGCGTTGCCGGTTGCATTGCAGCAAGGGAAAACGGGTACTTCTGGCCGGTTAGGCTTGAGGCAAAGTTGGCCTTGGCAGATTGTCTCACGCTCGATATAGGGTCGCACGCTTGCCGGCGGGCGAGTTAAAATCAGCGGCGATCGTTAGCAGGCCAAGGCTCCGGACACAGACGGCGGATGTGCCATAGTGGGCCAATAGGCGGAGGCTTAAGGTGCAGGAAACGGGTTTGAGGAACGGTGCCCACGGCGCCGATAAATTCGGCTTCAAGGATCTCGCGGGCGTTCGCTGGAATTTTCCGGACACGCTGCTAGTCGAGCATGCCATCCGCAATGGCGAAGGCAGCCTCGTTCAGGGTGGCGCGTTTTGCGCCGTGACCGGCCATCACACCGGCCGCTCGCCGAAAGACAAGCACACGGTGGTCGATGCGACGACCGAGAACACGGTGTGGTGGGACGGCAACCGCAAGCAGAGCAAACAGCACTTCGATAATTTGCTGGCCGACTTCATCGCACACGCCAAAGGCAAGACGTTGTTTGCGCAGGACCTCTATGGCGGCGCCGATCCGCAGTACCGCATCAAGGCCCGCGTCTATACCGAGCTTGCCTGGCACTCGCTGTTCATCCGCCAGCTCCTGATTCGTCCCGAGAGCGCCGCGCTCGCGAGCTATGTGCCGGAGATGACCATCGTCGACATGCCGTCGTTCAAACCGGACGCTAAACGTCACGGCGGCCGTGAAGGCTCCGACACGATGGTGGCGATCGATTTCACCCGCAAGATTGTGCTGATCTGCGGGTCTTCTTATGCCGGCGAAATAAAAAAGGCGGTTTTCACCACGCTCAATTTCTATCTGCCGGCGCAAGGCGTAATGCCGATGCATTGCTCCGCCAATGTCGGCAAGAACGGCGACGTCGCGCTGTTCTTCGGCCTGTCCGGCACCGGCAAGACCACGCTGTCGGCCGATCCGAACCGCGTCCTGATCGGCGATGACGAGCATGGCTGGAGCGAAAACGGCGTCTTTAATTTCGAAGGTGGCTGCTACGCCAAGTGCATCAAGCTGTCGCGGGAAGCCGAGCCGGAAATCTATGCTGCGACCAACCGCTTTGGTGCGGTGCTGGAGAACGTCGTATTCAATCCGGAAACCGGCGTCTGCGATTTCGATAGTGACAAGCTCACCGAAAACACGCGCTCGGCCTATCCGGTCGAGTTCATGCCGCTGGCTTCAAAGACCGGCCGCGCCGGCCAGCCAAAGAACATCATCTTCCTGACCGCCGACGCGTTCGGCGTCATGCCGCCGATCGCCAAGCTCACGCCGGCGCAGGCGATGTATCACTTCCTCTCCGGCTACACCGCCAAGGTTGCCGGCACGGAAAAGGGTCTGGTCGGTGTCGAGCCGGAATTCTCCACCTGCTTCGCCGCGCCGTTCCTGCCGCGGCCGCCGGCTGAATACGGCAATCTGCTGCGCGACCTTATCAAGAAACACAACGTCGATTGCTGGCTGGTCAATTCAGGCTGGACCGGCGGCATCTACGGCGTCGGCCGCCGCATGCCGATCAAGGCGACGCGGGCGCTGGTCACCGGCGCGCTCGACGGCTCGCTGAAGAATGCGAGCTATCGCACCGATCCGTATTTCGGTTTCGCCGTGCCGACTTCTGTGCCCGGCATCGAGCCGCATCTGCTCTATCCGATGAAGACCTGGAAAGATAAAGCCGCATTCGACGAGACCGCACGCAAGCTGGTGCGCATGTTCCAGGACAACTTCGTCAAATACGAAAAGCAGGTCGACGCCGACGTCCGCGCTGCGGCGCCGGAAGTGCGGCTCGCCGCCGAGTAAGATTAGGCCCACTTGATCTGAAAACGGCGGCCACCCCGGCCGCCGTTTTTATTTCCGCGGAGCTCTTATGGAAGCGGCTTAACGCCAAGCACTTTGGCGTAGTCCGCGACTTTATCGCGCTGCTCATCGATCGATTTGCCGAATTCTTCCGGCCCACCGATGTTCAGCGAGCTGTCCGGTCGTGGTCAGGCGATCCTCGATCGTTTTGTCGGCCACCGCGCGGATATCCGATGTGATCCGCTGACGAAGCTCGAGCGGCATGCCGGTCGGACCAAACAGGCCGACCAGACCGTCGATCGTCAGCGCTGGATACCCGGCCTCGGCCACCGTCGGCAGATTCGGCAAAGTCGTCGCACGTACGCAGTTGGCGACGGCCAGTTGCTTGATCTTGCCGGATTCCAGCTGCGGCCGCACGATCGCGTACGCCGCCTCGTAAACCTGCACGCGGTCTTCGGCGAGATCGTTCGAGGCATCGACCGGATTCTTGTACGGCACCTTGTTGATGTTGAGTCCTTCCTGCTTCAGCCAGCCGGCGAACAGAAAGTCGAGTGCGCCGGTCACGCCGGCCCAGTTCAATTGCCCGGGCTGCGCCCGCGCCATCGCCGCGAGATCCTTCAGCGACTCCACTTTCATCCCGAGCCGGCACCGAGACGGTGACGATGGTGTTGGAGATCCGCGTGATCGGTACGAGATCGCTTGCCTTATAGGGCAGATTGTCGTGCAGGAATGGATGCGCGGTAAATGACGATGTCGGCGAGTAAAGCAGCACATGATCGTCGTGTGCTGTGACAAAGGCGTTGATAGCGACGATGGCCATCGCCACCCGGCCGATTATCCACGATCACCGGCTGACCCCAGCGCTGGCTCAAACGATCAGCGAGCAAGCGCGCGCCAATGTCGGCGCCACTGCCCGGACCGAGCGTCACGATGAACCGGACCGGCCGGTTCGGCCAGGTCTGCTGGGCGGACGTCGGGTAAACACTACAAGCAGTCGCGATGAACGCTGCAGCAAATCGCGATCAGAAAACGCAACCGCATTGTATGTCTCCCCCTGAGCAGCAAGCTGTCTGCTTAATCTCTCGCCCGGCACCCGCGCTGCCGTCAATGCGACACAGAAAGCAGCGCATACCCGGTCGTGTGACATTCGCCCGCACCGCATTGCACGACGACGGATGCGAAATTGATCGCGCAGATAAGCACAACGTAAAGTGCGAGCGCTCCTATCAAACGGCCGCCCGACGAGGATTTGTCGGGCGCCGGGCGCGGCGCTCCAAACAACGCGAGCCGCACGGCAAAGCCCGCGAGCAGCGCAACGGCAATCAGCACCGACCAGACCGGCAAATGAATGCCGAATACCGCACTGCCGACATAAGCGTGGCCCGGCCGCGGGAACAGGTCGAGCAGCGTCTGCCGCACGGAAATAACGAGAAGCAGCAGCGCGAATAAAGCGCCGATACCGGCGCCACGTTGCGAATCCGCAGCGCGCAATTGCATGACAATCCCGAGACAGCAGCCGAACATGGCATAGCGTTGCAGCAGGCAAAGCGGACACGGAATTTCGCCAAACGCGTACTGCATCACCGTGGCCGCGGTGAGAACGGCCGCGAGCGCAATCAGCATGGTCACGAGCAGCACCCGATCGAGCGTTGCAGCCAGCGAACTATCGACTTGCACTGTGCCGGTCATAACTCAAGCCACGGCATGCGGAAGCCATAGTCGGGGCTGTAGACTTCCCACAGGAACAAATAGACGCCGAGGCCGAGCGACAGCAGCAGACAGGCGATGGCGGCGCGGCTGCGCCCGGCAAAGTCGAATGCCAGCGCCGCAAGCAAGGTTGCAAAGACCGCAGCCATCATGGCCGTCGATGCTCCAGAAAAATCGTTACACAGCGCGCATGCGGGCCCAGCCGCAGGCGATCGACTTTAGCTCCGGTTCAGGGCACGCGATCTGCCATCGTCGTGCTGCCACCGAGACTGAAAGAAACCGTCGCCTTGCCTGCGACGGGCTTCACCGATTTCGATGCCAGTCCGAAGAAATAGCTGGTGGCGCCCGGACAGACCGGGGAAGCGAACGTCAATGTAACCGTGCCGCCGACCTGGTCCGCCGAGCCGATTCCGACAGACCCAAGCCCGCCGGAGGTCACCACGAATATGTCGGACACGCCGTTAGGCCCATAGTGCAGCTTGACCACGGGACCGAATTTGAGGGCGAGCTTGGTGACGCAATTCGCCGCCGTCACGCTCTTCACGGCGCTCAAATCGACGCGGTAGACGTAGGCCATGTTGCCGGCCGCCGGTGCCGGCGCCGTGCCAGGATAAGTGCGCGACTGTAACCGCGCGGTGCCGGTGTCGCCCGGCGGCGTGAACTCGCCGATGGAATCATTGACCACAACCTGGCAAGCGGGTTGGGGAGCATTCGGAATAGGGGTCGTGTTGAAGATGCAATTGGTAGCCGGCGCAGCCACGTCGACGATGGCAAGCGGTGCCGCCTCCGCGCCCGAAGCCGCGCCGACGATTCCGGCGGTGGTGACGACGACGCACATCGCAATTTTCACGGCCATCTGTTCGCCCTCTAAAAAAATATTGTTAAAGCATGACCACTTATACTCCTGAAAATTGAATTCCGGCAGATAACGCGGCCGCGGATGGCCGCCGTTCTAGCCGACCTCTGGCTGCATTTCCTGTCCGGCACGGCGCGCCCAGTTTTCCCAGGCGCGATTGAGAGTGTAGTCGGTGACCCGCGCGACGATCTTGTCGACTTCTCCCGGTGTGAGAAATTTGATGTCGCCCATGGCCATCGACTGCATTTGCAGCTTGGCGCCGACCTCAAGGTAGACCGAAACAAAGACTGAGTGGCGTACCGAGCGGCCGACGACGGTAGCGCCGTGGCCGCGCATCAGCGCCGTTGGCCCTGAGCCCATGTGATCCGCGAGATCGCGGCCCATCGGCATGTCGGTGACCAGCAGCGTGGTGTCGCCGAATTTGTCATGTGAATCCCAGATCGGCACTTCGTGTCCGATCGAGGCGCACATATGCAACAGCGGCTTCAGCTTCTTTCCGGTGACGCCAAACGGTATGACGCTTGGTGAATGGTTATGCACGACCGAGTGGACATCCGGGCGCTTTTCGTAGATCGCGCCGTGGATGAAACGCTCCAGATAAGGCGCGCGGCCGCGCTCGTCGATCGCGGTGCCGTCGAGCGTATATTCGACGATATCGTCGCGTTCGATGCGTTCCGGCGCGCGGGCGCGTGACAACAGATAGCGCTGCGGATTATCAGGATGGCGGGCGCTGACATGGCCGAAGGAATCGACGATCCCCTCTTTTGCCAGGATGCGGTTGGCGGTCACCAACTCTTCGACAATGAAATCAAGTTTGCTCATGCAGCGTTTCTCCCTTGAGGGCGCCGATCCTATGGCTCGCCATTTGCTTTGTGAACCGCCATCAGGCAGGACCCGCATGAGGACCGCGCATGCAGCGCGGCAGCGGGTCGCGGGACTGACGCGCTATTCTACGGTATGGCTTCGAGCCATTGCCCGCGTGAGATTTGGGAGATCGAGCATGATCGGACGTCTGATTGCAATTGCCGCCTGCGGCCTGATTTGCGCATCGGCAGTTGCAGGTGCCGAGGAGAATTTCCCCGAGCATCCCGTCCGCGTTTTCGTCTCGGTCCCGGCGGGCGGCGGCGTCGATACCGTCACGCGGATCGTCGCGGCAAAGATGGGGTCACTGCTGGGACAGCCGCTGGTCGTAGACAACAAGAGCGGCGCTGCCGGCAGCATTGCCGCGGACTTCGTCTATCACTCCGATGCCGACGGCTACACCTTGCTGGCATCGCAACCTTCGCCGATCACCACCAATCCGTTCCTTTACAAGTCGCTCAATTACGATCCGACTCAGCTCGCGCCGATTGCGATCATGTCGCACGTGCCGAATGTGCTGCTGGTGCGACCGGATTTCCCGGCAAAGACAGTGCAGGAACTGATCGCTTACGCCAAAGCCAATCCGGGAAAGCTCAATTACGCGTCGCAGGGGGTCGGCACGACATCTCATTTGACCGCTGAGTTGTTTCAAACTCTCACCGGAACCAAGCTTGTTCATGTACCCTACAAAGGCACCGCGCCGGCGCTCAACGACCTGATCGCAAGTCATGTCGATCTGATGTTCAACGAACTCGCGACATCGCTGGAACTCAATAAAGGCGGCAAGGCGCATATCCTTGCCGTCCTGACCAAGCAGCACGTCGCCGCGATCCCGGATGTGCCGACGCTGGCGGAAGCCGGCGTGTCGGGCTGCGAGTCAGATACCTGGAACGCATTGACGGCGCCGCCAAAAACGCCGGACGGGGCCATTGCCAAGCTCAACGACGCTGCCAACAAGGCGATGAAGGACCCGGAACTGCTGGAGCGCTACCGATCGCTCAGCCTTTCGCCCGGCGGCGGTACGCCGGCAGAGATGAGCGCGTTCCTCAAAACGGAGACCAAGCGCTGGGGCGAGGTAATCCGCGCTGCCGGAATTCAGCCGGAATAACCGGCGGGCCCAAGCCGACGTTCGGCCGGTATGACGATTAAATATTTTTCGCTCATCGGCTCTTGCGCGCCACCCTGCCCTGTCGCTAGCGTGTCGCCGTCATGCGCGGCGCACTCGGCAATTTGTTCAACGATCAGAACGCGGAACTCGCCCGTAAACTAACCGGTATTTACGGTGCGCTGATCGCGGCCAATGTTCTGGCCTGGGTTTGGGCGTTGATCGCATTCCGGGATTATCCGGTGCTGGTCGGCACCGCGTTCCTGGCCTACGCCTTCGGTCTTCGTCACGCCGTCGATGCCGACCATATCGCCGCCATCGACAACGTGACCCGCAAGCTGATGCAGGAAGGCAAGCGGCCGGTATCCGCCGGCTTGTTCTTTTCGCTCGGCCATTCGACCGTCGTCGTGATTGCCTCCGCCGCGGTGGCGCTGACCGCCAGCGCGCTGCAGGACCGTTTCGAGGAATTCAAGCTGATCGGCGGCACGATCGGCACGCTGATCTCGGCCGTTTTTCTGTTTGTTGTTGCCGCCGCGAATTTCCTGATCTTGCGCTCTGTCTACGGCACTTTCTGCGAAGTACGGCGCGGCGGCGCCTTCGTCGAAGAGGATGTCGACCGGCTGCTCGCGCAACGCGGCTTTCTCGGACGGCTGTTCAAGCCGATGTTCCGCATGGTGTCGCGAAGCTGGCATATGTATCCGCTCGGCTTTCTGTTCGGACTAGGCTTCGACACCGCGACCGAGATCGGTGTCCTTGGTATTTCGGCCGCCGAAGCATCCAAGGGATTGCCGATCTGGTCGATCATGGTATTTCCCGCGCTGTTTACCGCGGGCATGTCGCTCATCGACACCACTGACGGTGTGCTGATGCTCGGCGCCTATGGCTGGGCCTTCAACAAGCCGATCCGCAAGCTGTACTACAACCTCACGATTACTTTCGTTTCGGTGCTGGTCGCCGTTTTGATCGGCGGCATCGAAGCGCTCGGCCTGCTTGCCGCCCGCCTGAACCTCGACGGACCGTTCTGGGCATTCATCGGCACCCTCAACGATCACTTCGGCAGCCTCGGCTATCTCATCATCGCGATATTCGCTGGAAGCTGGCTGGTCTCGGTCGCGGTGTACCGGTTCGCGCGGCTCGAGCACGTCGAAAGCCGCGCCAGCGCGTAGCGGCAAAGCGCCGCTTGTGGCCGCACCCGCCGATCCCACATAAAACTCAGGCGGTTTGCCTGACGGAATACGCCACAGCTGACGATAATAAAATGGCTGACGATAAAATGACCGATGACCAAAAACAGCCGGAACGGCCGCGCACCGAACCGGAGATTATTCCGCCGGATCGCACCGGCGGCCATCGCGGCAATCCACCCTGGCAAACGACATGGCAGACAAACTGGGGCCAGGACGGCACGCGGCAAACACAGCGTGTCTTTGTGATGCGGCCCGGTCCACTTGGCTTTGCCGTTCTGATGCTGGCGTTGGCGCTGATCGTGGCGGCGATCGTTATCACCGCTATCGGCGCATTCCTGATCTGGATTCCGGTGGTGGCGCTATTTGTCGCTGTCGCCGCCGTCTACCGGTTTTTGCGGCGCTGAAGCCGCGTGCTGCTTCCTAACAAATCCTTACTTCGCGCCGGGAAACAGGCCCGATACACCGGGTATTAACCTTATTTCATCATCAATTGATTAACCATAACCGGGTCCCTCGACGTGCCGGTTGGCATGGCGTTGGTTGCAGATAGCGGGGCCGCGGGTGCAGTGCGAAGTGAGAGAGTTACGTAAGTTATGTTCGAAGCGCCGGGTTACGCCCAAACCGTAGTTGCGGGACACAGCGACGCCACGCCGGGCTTCGGCATCCTCGGCGATTTCGATTTCAGAAAATTCTGGTCGGTGCTGTGGCAGGGCAAGTGGATAATCCTGCTCACGACCGTTGCCGCATTTGGTCTCGCGGTGGCTTTCATCAAGCTGGTGCCGCATCGGTATACCGCGACAACGCAGATCCTCATCGACCCGATGGATTTGCGCGGGGCGCAGAGCGATATCTCGCCCACCATCCCGCAAAGCGATGCCGCGGTCCTTCAGGTCGAAAGCCAGGCGCGGGTCATCGGCTCCGATAACGTGTTGCGCCGCGTCGTCGCTCTGGAAGGGCTGGACCACGATCCGGAATTCGCCACCGGTCCGATGTCGCAGGATCACGGATCAATTGCCGCGCTGGACACCCTGAAGAAAAATCTCACGATCCGGCGCCCGGAACGCACCTACGTGGTGGAAATCAGCATCACCAGCGAGGATCCGGCCAAGGCGGCGCGCATCGCCAACGCCGTCGCTCAGGCCTATCTGGTGGAGCAAACCCAAGTTCGCTCCAACGCAGCGCGGCAGGTATCGCAAGCCCTGTCATCCCGTCTGAGGGAGTTGCAGGACCGCGTGCGTGACGCCGAGGACAAGGTGGAAGCGTACAAGGCGAGCCACAACATCGTCGGCGTCAACGGCGAGCTTGTCGGCGAGCAGACGCTTTCTGAATTGAATACCCAGCTCAACGCAGCGCGCGCGCGGACTGCGGAAGCCAAGGCGCGGCTCGACCAGATCGAAAGCTTCCAGCAATCGAAGGGCGCTCTCGGTGCATTCCCCGAGGCGGTGCAATCCGCCACCGTGACCATGCTGCGCAGCCAGTACAACGAGATCATGCGCCGCGAAGCGGAGCAAAAAAGCACGCTGGGTGACCGGCATCCCGCCGTCATCGAGATCGAGGCACAGGCGGATAAACTGCACCGCTCGATCGAGGAAGAAGTCAATCGCATCGCGATTTCGGCGCGCGCGGAATATCAGCGCGCAAAAGACGATGAGGCCCAGCTGTCTCGTCATGTCGATGCGCTTAAAAACAACGCGCTGTCTACCAACGAGTCGCTCGTCGGGCTGCGTGAACTCGAACGCGAGGTGCAGGCCTACCGGACGGTTTACGAATCCTTCCTGGTTCGCTCCCGCGAAACCCAGCAGCAGGAGCAGGTCGACACCAAGAACATCCGCGTCATTTCGAGCGCCGACCTGCCGCTGACCCGCAGCTGGCCGCCGTCGGGATTGCTGGTCGCCCTCGCCGCCATGATGCTGGGCGCCGCCTGCGGCACCGGCATCGTCATCTTGCGCGCGCTCCATGAATCCGGCGTCGAACGCCGCGAAGAAGTCGAAGTACGGCCGAGCCGGCTCAGCGCCGCGGTGAAGAAGCTGTGGCGCGCGCCAACTCCCGTGCCCCAGATCCCGGTGATCGCGGAACTGCCGCCGGTCGATGTTTCCTACAGTCTCTCCGCGGTCGAAAATCCGAATTCCCGGTTTGCCCGCGAGATCCGGAAAATATCCGACGTGCTGCGTGAAAATCACCGAACGCGCGGCAATCCGAGCGTTCTTGTCGTCGCATCCTGCGACGAAGACGACACCACCACGGTCGCTTTGTCGCTCGCTGCGGCAACGGCAGCGACCCAGCGTGTGCTGCTGATCGACGCCGACCTTCGGCGCCGGACATTGTCGGCACTCGACTCCGATGCGGGCGAAGGCGGACTGGTCGACGTCGCCACCGGCCGTTACGAGCTTTCCGACCTGATCGTCTGCGATCGCGACACCAGCATCAATCTGTTGCCATTCGTCGCGCCGGACAGCCGCCGCGACCGCAGCATCAATGACGCCGACGTCAAGCGGGCCTTCGACAAGACCAGGCGCTTCGACATGGTCATTGTCGCGGCGGTAGATTTTAACGGCGACCCCAGCACGCGCTTCTTCGCCGGGCTGGTCGATCATATCGTGCTGGTGGCGCGGCCGGTCGAAGCCGACCGGCGCGCTGCGGAGCAATTCATGTCGCGGCTCGGTCCCGATGCGTTGAAAGTCCGTGGTGCAGTGTTGACGGGCGTGGAAGCGGCCTGAGCATCAGCGGCTCGCCGCGGCGAGCGAGGAATTCTTCGTGTCGCACACCGGCTATTTTCCGCAGCAAGCCCGCACCGCCAGCACGGCAGGTGCGTCCGATATGCTCATCCGGAGCGCCCTGTTCGCAGCGGTGTTTTTGTGGGTGTGGTTTACCTTTCATCCATTTCCGACGCTCGATCAGCCGCTTGAGGTTACTGAAGCGGGGGACCCGGCCACCCAGATTGGCTATTCCACTCTCTTTATTCTGCTCGCAGGCTGGAATCTGACCCACCAGCCGCAGCGGCTGTTGCTTTTGATCCGGCCGATCCTCATCGCCACGCTGCTTTGGTTTGCCTTGACCGTTGTCCTGTCATGGGACCCGTCTCTATCGATGCGGCGTTTCGCTTACGCGCTCATCACCATCGGCATCGCCGGCATGGTACTGCTGTTGCCGAGAGACCCGCGGCATTTCGGCGACCTCATGTCGTCGGCAGCTTTGATCGTGATGATCGCCTGTTATCTCGGCGTTATCTTCGCACCGGCGCATTCGATCCATCAGGCATCCGACATCCTTGAACCGGAACTTGGCGGCGATTGGCGCGGCCTGTTCGGCCACAAGAACGACGCCAGCGCGGCGATGGTGATTTTCATTCTCATTGCGCTTTTCGTCGCGCATACACGCGGCATCGGTCTCAGCGTCATATTGATCGGGCTGGCGTTGCCGTTTCTCTATTTTACGCACTCGAAAACCTCGCTTGCGGCGTTTCCGATTGTCTATTTCGTATCGCTCATTATGGCGCACGCTCGCCGGCCGGTGGCCGGAATTGGTTTTGCGCTTTTCGTCCTGCTCTGCCTGAACATGATTTCGATCGGCTCGATCTACCTCGCGCCAGTCCATTCCTTTGTCGACTCCATCATGTCGGACCCGAGCTTCACCGGCCGCGCCGATGTTTGGAAATTCGCCGAGGATTCGGTCGCGCAGCGCCCGATCACCGGTTACGGCTTCTCGGCGTTTTGGGGCACCGACCATGTAGTCTACGGCATGAGCGGAAAAGGTTGGGCAAACACCGCCAGCCACGCCCATAACGGCTATCTCGATTTTGCCTTGACCGTCGGTATTCCCGGAGCGGTATTGGCCACTCTATGGCTCTTCGTCTTGCCGCTGGTCGACTTCTACCGGGCGCCGGCCGATGCCGTCAGCGCGCCGCTGAAAATGCTGTTTTTGCGCATCTGTCTGTTCGCAGCATACCAGTCGTGCTTCGAAACCATGTTTACCGAGGTCGGGGCGCTCTGGCTGATGCTGTTCGTCGCAGTATTCGGGCTGCGTTATCTTGCCGTCACCCGCATATCAGGCCAGCCGCCGCGATTCCGGTCGACCCTTAAGGCTAACGCCTGATTAACCTTTATCATTTGAAGCCTGGCTCCTAAGTGTCGGTGCGAGGAGCACTGCCATGCCGGAGCAAACCGGCTGTCTCAACTTTGCCGCAACCGACGCCACGGCACGATGGGATGTGCCGATCGCGACAATCGGCGGCCTGCCCATTGCGGTGATCGATCGCCACCGCTCCGCCGAGCTGATGATCGACGTTGCATTGGCGCGGCGCGACAAAGCGCAGGCACCGCTTATCTTCACCTCGGCAAACGGTCAGGTGCTTTCGCTCTGCGCCAGTGAGCCGCGCATTCGCGATCTCTTTCTCGCGGCCGACTTCATTCACGCCGACGGCATGCCGATGGTGTTCGCATCGCGTCTGCTTCTTCGGACGCCGCTACCCGAGCGTGTCGCGACAACAGACTTCTTTCACGACGCGGCAAAGATTGGGCAGCAGCGCGGTGCGCGCATGTTTTTTCTCGGCGCCGCCAAACCGGTGGTCGATCAGGCGGTCCGGCGCGCCAAGTCCCTTTACCCGCAACTCGATATCGTCGGACACAGTTGCGGTTATCTGCGCCGCGAAGGCGATGAAGAACGCATCATCGAGACCATCAACGATGCTCAACCGGACATCCTGTGGCTCGGCCTCGGCGCGCCGCGCGAGCAGGAATTCGCGGTGCGCTATCGCGACCGGTTGTCGAACGTCGGCCTGATCAAAACCTCCGGCGGCCTGTTCGATTTCATGTCGGGCAAAAACTCACGCGCGCCGGACTGGATGCAGCACGCCGGACTTGAGTGGGCTTATCGCATCTATCTTGAACCGCGCCGCCTCCTGGGCCGTTATCTGATGACCAATCCACACGCAATTTACCTGCTGCTGACGCGGACGGAGGCGCCATGACTGGTGCCATGAACGGTGCCATGACCGAAAGCGCGGCTCCACGCGTCATTCTGTGTGTGCCGACGTTTCGCCGGCCCGATGGATTGCGCAAGCTGCTCACTCACGTGGCGCACCTGAATTACGCCGGCGCGTCTCGAAGTAGTCGTTGTCGACAACGATGCCGATGCACAGGAAGGTGCAGCGGTTGTCCGCGAGATGCGGCAAACGTTTCGGTTCCCCCTGAGTTGCGTCATCGAGCCACGCCGCGG
This sequence comes from uncultured Alphaproteobacteria bacterium, assembly GCA_963739945.1. GTDB lineage: Bacteria > Pseudomonadota > Alphaproteobacteria > Rhizobiales > Xanthobacteraceae > BOG-931. Next base: position 225,437 of record CAVUCN010000017.1, read on the forward strand.
CCATACCTACGCTTACAATCGCGCCTTCGGGCTCGCCTGCCGCGCCGTGTCCAGCCCCGACTACGTTGCCGTGCTGGATGACGACGAATATCCCGATCCAAACTGGCTCAGCGGAATGATTCGGGCCGCGCTTGACTACGGCGTCGATATCGTCGGCGGGCCGGTCTCGCCGGTGTTCGACCAGCCCGATCACTGGCTCGCCAAGAGCGGGCTGTTTGCGCCGGTTCGCTTTGCCACCGGACGCGTGCCGATGATCTACGGCGCCGGCAACATGCTGATCCGCCGCGCCGTGCTCGAGCAATATCTCGACGAGCCGTTCCTGCACGATTTCGCTTTTACCGGCGGCAGCGACTTCGATTTCTTCTGGCGCTGCCGCATCGACGGCCGCAGCTTTGCATGGGCCGACACGGCCGAGGTTTTCGAGACTACGCCGCCGGCGCGGACTACTGTCGGCTACCTGCTGCGCCGCAAGTTCCGCAATGGAACCGAAGCGACCCGGCTTGAGCGAAAATTCCTTAACAGCGTGACCGGCGCTGCGCGGCGCTGGTACACCGGCCTCGGCCTGCTCGGCATCGGCCTGCTGTCGCTGCCTCTCGCTGTGCTGAGAGGACGCGCAGCGATCATGGACAGTCTGATCCGTGCCGCGCGCGGCGCCGGCCGCATCGCCGCCGAGTTCGATCTCCACTACGAGCAGTACCGCTGATGCAATGCCCCTCTTGGCGTTAACCGCGTCCGTTCACTCGCCGGCGAATTAGGATTAACGATTCACGACGATGCGCGGCTTTACGCCAGTTTTACATGCTTTCGCGCTATGAACCCGATGACGTCGTGGCGCTGTCTGATCGAGGCCTTGAGCAGATGTGCCGCGAATTGAGTGCCGGTTTGCCGAACGCCGGCACTGCAGCAAGTGGAATAGCGGCACGCACATGACTCAAATTCAGCAACACTTCGGTTCGCCCGTACCGGACAACTTCAGCATCCCGCTCGGATTGGCGCGCTCCGGCCAGCCCGAAACGTCCTACGCAAAAATTCGTGGCAAGATTTCGCGTTATCTTGCCCGCAATTTCGCGACTAAAAAACTCGCGATGCGCAACACCAAACCGATCATCTCATTCACGTTCGATGACGTACCGGCGTCGGCCTGCGATTCCGGCGTGCGCATCCTCGACCGGTATGGCGTCCGCGGCACGTTCTACATCGCAGGCGCAGGTTTCGGCCGGAACAGTCCGGTCGGCGTGCTCGCGACACCCGACCAGCTTCGTGCGATCTGGTTGCGCGGCCATGAACTCGGGTGCCAGACGCACTTTCATTCCGCGGTGTCGCGGCTGAACCGCGACGAGCTGCAACTCGAATTTTACTGCAATCAGGACGCGCTGAAAAAAATAGATGCCAATATACCGGTGCGGAATTTCGCCTATCCCTATGGCGATCTGTCTTTCGGTGCGCGCCGTCAGCTCGAAGCGTTGTTTGATTGCTGCCGCTCCGTCGACAACGGTATCAACAGCGGAACTGCAAACCTCGGCGCGCTCAAGTCCTACCCGCTGGAGAATGCGTCGCTCGATCGTTCAAAGATCGCCGCACTGATCGCCGAAACCGTCCGAATCAATGGCTGGTTGATTTTCTTCAGCCATGACGTCAGCGACGAGCCGAGCCGGTACGGCATTGATCCCGGGCTGCTGGAATGGACCGTCAAAGCAGCAAAACAGTCAGGCGCCGCAGTGGTACCGATTGCCGATGGTCTCAAACATGCCGCCGGATCCGTCGTGGACGCCAAGACAAACTAACCGCATTTCGAGCCACGGGGCGAATGGCATGCTGAGAGAGATTAAAGACACGGCGATCCGCCTCGGATTTGAGCCCTGGCTTCGACCGATTTTTGATCGGGTCCGGGGCCATGAGCCAAGCGTCGAAGATATCGTATTAGAGTTGATCTTCGCCGCGCTGCCAAAGAATGCGGTATGCGTCGATGTCGGATGCAATAAAGGGAAGGTCCTTGATCCGATGCGAAATGCGGTGACGCAGGGTCACTTTATCGCGTTTGAACCTATCCCTTATCTTTATGACTTGCTTTTGAGCAAATATCGGTCCGACCCGCGAGTGGAGCCGATCAATCTGGCTCTGTCTTCCATGCCCGGCGAGGCCAAATTTTACGTCAATGAAACCGATTTCGGACTTAGCGGCCTCAACGACCGGCCCAACCGCATGGGACAGAATAAAGTCCGCGAAATCGCCGTCAAAGTTGAGACGCTTGACCGCATTATCGGCGAGCGGCGCGTCGATCTGATCAAGATAGACGTCGAAGGCGCGGAATATGATGTGCTGACAGGAGCGCGTGGAACGTTAGCGCGGTGCAGACCGATTATCTTGTTCGAATTTGGTTTGGGCGGCGCCGATTATTTCGGAGTTGACGCAGGCAAGATGTTCCAGTTTTTCGAGACTCTGGGATACGCGCTGTTTGCCTTGCAGGAATACACCCCGTCAAAGAAACATGCGCTGGACTTTGGCGAATTTAAACAATGCTTCGATCTGAATTCTCATTGGGATTTTGTAGCCATCCCCTCAACATTGGCGAATGGCGAAACCGCATGAGTCGCGGCTCATCGCGTGATGCGTCGATGCGGTAAAAATCCGCATTTTGAGATTCCGATGAACATTTGCTGAAGAGACGATCCGCCGGAGAGCGGGGCGCGTCGTCCGTCTGGCGGCTTACGGCCGTTCTGCAATCTTTGGCGACACAAATGGTGTGCCGGTGCTGGTCGCCGGCTTAAGCGAGCACGAGGTCGCGTTGTGAAAAGAGTTGTTTTCAAGCACGCCGGTATCTATCATCTGCGGCACTGTTGGACTATTTGATCGCCATGCTGAGGCGATTCTGCCTTGCTCGGCAGCCATTCCCGACGGGACCGATCTGATGTCCGACTCTATCAGCAAGGCAGAGCTTCCCCCTGAGGACCAGCCGAAACTAATTGATGATCTTCAGCGCAAGCATCCGAAGCTGATCAGCCAGACCGCGATCAATTTCGCGGCCAACGCATGTTCGGCCGCGTTCGGTCTACTCAACGTCATCATATTCACGCGGCTGTTGTCGACCGCGGAATTTGGCATCTACGCCCTCGGCCTGGGATTTGCCGCGATTGTCAGCACTGTGATCGCCAGTTGGGTACGTCTCTACATCATGCGTACGGAGCCGCGCGGCGGCACGACAGACGTCCGCTCGATCGCATTGCCAGGACTGTTGCTGTCCTGTCTGGTCGCGCCGTTCGCCTACATCGCTGGACTCTTTTCGGGGCTGCAGTCCGGCGCGGCAATCGCCGCGGTTATTTTCGGGCTTGCGTTCAGTGTATTCGACACGACGATCGAGTTGCTGAGAGCCAAATTTCAGGCTTTCACGGTAATGAAGGCCACGGTAATACGGGCGGCGCTGCTGTTGATCTTCGGCGTCATTTTCATCCTGATATTCGGAACCGGGATCGCACTGCTGATTTCCGCGGCGCTGACCTACTTCACAACGACGCTGCTGCTGACGCGGCAGACATGGCGCGGCACCTCCATGCGGTTCGACGGCCCGCAGCTTTTCACTCTGGCAAAAGCCGGCGCACCTCTGACACTATCGCTGTCCCTATTGGCCATCTCGGCAACAGTCGACCGCTTCATTATCGCGCATATCTCCGGCGCCGCGGCGGCCGGTCAATACGCAGCCGGGGTAGACCTCGTCCGGCAAACGCTGATCATTCCCGCCATCAGCGCCGCGGCGACGTTCATGCCGATGGCCGTGCAGATCATGTCCAACCGCGGCGTTGCGGCGGCCCGCGAACATCTCACCGAATGCCTGGAGCTTTTGCTGGCGATCAGTCTCCCGGCGGCGCTGGGCTTTGCCGTCGTGTCGCATCACGTCGCTTATGTGATCCTTGGGCCGGACTTCCGCGACCTCGCCGTGGTGGTCATGCCGATCATCTGCGTCATGATGATCTTTCAGATTCTGACATATCAGTACGTCCACATCGGCTTTCTGCTGTCGGACCGCAATTCGCTCTATCTGATCAACGCGGGCTCGACGATGACTTTCAATTGCATCCTTGTCTACGTTCTCATTTCGAAGATGGGGCCTGTAGGCGCGGCCTGGGCACGTCTTGTGACGGAGATTTTCGGCTTTGCGAGCGCTGCCATGCTGACGCGGTGGGCTTTTCAGATTCCATTGCCTTGGCGCCCCATCGGTCGCGTTTTGATCGCGGCTATGACGATGGTCGCCGTTATCAAAGCGCTTGACGAAATGCTCGCGGTATCGAGCAAGGCGGCTTTGATCATTCTCATTCCTGCTGGAATAATCACCTACTTCGCCATGTGCTGGATCCTCAATATCGCCAAGGGTCGGCAGCGCCTGATCCGCGCTTTTGAAATGGTGCAGGGCGCACTCGCTGCCAAAGGCGGCGCCTGACAGCTTGCCTTCAGCGCTCGGAAAGCGCCGCGTGCGTTGCCGCGGTCGTGGCGCGCCACCACGCAGCGCCGTCGATTGCCTGTGTCGTGCGCCCGCCATGTTTGACAGCGTCCAACAGGCGATCGGCAATAATTTGCGGACTCGCATCCGCCGGGATGAACGACAATTCCCCCGACTCGATGACCGACCGGAAGCCCTGGTGATGCGCGAACTCGCTCATCGAGCGGGGTTCGGTAACGACCACCGGCCGATTGGATTGCAGAGAGTGAATGACGCTGGACCGGCGCGCCGTCAGTCCTTCCGGAAACAGATACAGAAACACGCCGACTTCGTTGAACAGCGTATAGAGCTCCGCGTCGCCGGAGACGAAACCGGTGACGATGACCTGATCCTCAATGTTATATTCGGACACTTTGGCCATGAATTGCTGCTCGTAACCGTCGATTGATGGCGGAAAACTGCCGATGAATACGATCAGCGCACGGACACCGCGTTCTCGCAGATATTGGCAGACGTCAAGCAACGCGGAGGACGCCTTGCCTTTATAGAGTGCGCCGAAGTGGCCGATGACAACATCACAGTTCCGGGCCGCCTTCCGAATGCGCTCGACACGCTCGGTGACGAGTGGCTCGCCTGGCCGCACAACCGGCGCATTCGGCACCAGCCTGCATTTCTTTCCTGCCCCGAAAAGCCATTTGGTTTGCGCGATCTGACCGGCGATCAGCGGCGACACCACCATGATCGAGCGGCTGAACCAGATAAACGGCGCCAGCGCCATCCGGCGCAGCCAATGCAAAGCCGCCCATTCGTGCATGAAGACCGAGACTTGAACGCCCGCGCAGCGCGCGAACAACAGGATCATCAACGGCAAAACCAGCAGGTTTTTCCAGGCTGTGAGCGGCACACTGAAGACGATGCAATTGGCGTGGCGCAGTTGCCACAACAGCGCCGGCAGATCGCGCCAGTGCGGCGACACTGGCAGCAAGTCGTATCCTGCATCCGGATGGCCAGCGTTGAGTTTTCTTACCAGCAGCCGGGCAAACGATTCAACTCCGCATTGCTCGCCGCTGGGGGTCAACAGAAAAAGATTGCGGCCGCGCGCATGCGCATTACCCGGCGCAAACGCCGTGCCCGAAACGGCATCGCTGAACTGGATGTTCATTCCAACAGATCTACAGCGATGTCGTTAAAGTTCAAAACACGCTCCAGCAGCGGCGTTGCGTTAAGGATAATTCGCAAGCACCGCGTCGCTTGCCCGTGCTTTAGGTTGCGAAATTAACCAATAGTCCACGCAAGGCGCGGGGCGGCCGATCCATTTACGACTGTCAGCGGCTTCGTGGAGTACAACATGTCGATCGCGATCGATGACAGCCCCGGCAGCGACCGGCAATCCGGTGAATGAGCGTGACCGTTCTTGATCTGCCGCGGCAACAGCACACCGCGTGCCCCTCATTTAAGATCGAAGTTTTTGACAGCGGCAAATTCGCAGAATGCAATTGGCCGACGACCGCGGATGATCGCAATTTCAAAATGTACGTTTTTCAGTCGCGCGAGTTCCTCGAAGCCTGGACGCGCACGATTGGTGAAGCAAACGGCATCGAATCTTATCTGCTGGTGGTCCGGAACGATGGCGGCGAGCCTGTTCTGTATCTGCCGCTTGCGATCGAGACGACATTCAATATCCGAATCCTCCGCTTCATGGATTGCGGCGTTGCCGACTACAACGCGCCAATTCTGAAAGCCGGCCTGGCGCTGTCGCGCCAGGAGTTCAAATCACTCTGGGCCGAGATGCTGTCGCTGTTGCCGGACTTCGATGTCATCGATCTGAAAAAGATCGCGGGCGACGTATCGGGCGACGTCAATCCGCTGACCTTTCTCGACTGCACATCGCACGGCGAAAGTGGTCATTCGTTGCTGCTCAAAGGAGCGGACGCAGCGGCCGACGGCAGCGCTTCAATCGGCCTGCGGCGGAAGCTCGATCGCGAGCATCGCAAGATCAGCGAACTCGGTGCAGTTGAATTTGTCGTGAACCCGAACGGCAATATGGCCGGGCTGGTTATGGAAAAATTATTCGCTCTGAAACGCGAAAAATATACGCAGACGAAAGTACGCGACTTTCTGGCCACGCCGGGAGTTGCTGATTTTTACCGCGAGGTCGTCAGCCCGAAACAGCACGTAAAGATAGGCCATCTCTCGGCTCTTTTTATAGGAAAAACGATAGTTTCGGCGCATATAGGCTACACTGGGCGCGGCAGCTTCTACTACATTCTTCCCGCGTACGATGCGGCCTATGCACGCTATCGCCCCGGATATCTTTTGTTGCGTGAACTTGTCGACCGGTCGGCGCAACAAGGTGACGAGACGTTCGACTTCGGCGTCGGCGACGAACCCTACAAACAGACATGGGCTAACCATCGCCTGCCGCTTTACGATCACGAACGCGCGATGACCGCCGCCGGCCAGGTTTATTTGCAGATGCGGCGCGTTAAGCGTTTGGTTAAACGTAGCCGTGTCAGGACCTGGTTCCGGCGCGCAGGCTGAGCCGGTTTGTCAGGAAGAACCGGAATTTACATGCCGAGACGTTTGTTTATAGATACGCCGCCGGTCACCTTAACGAACTTTAATCCGCGCGGCATTGCACCCCTGAGAACAACCGGCATATTCGCAAAGGGCCGTCACCGAGTGTGAGGCGTTGGAACCGTAGATGGAAGCCAGGCTAGAGCCGCCGCGGCCACACAGCGAAGTTGAGGGGGCGCAGCGCTTTGGGCTGGCCCGGTCCAAGCCCCGTTTTATTTATTGGTCGGTCGCCGCGCTTGCGGCAGTCGTCGTGATCGCCGGCGTTGTCATCTGGCGGCACGGAAAGACTACCACGATCGCGGCGGCGCCGCGCGTGCCTGTCACGATCACCGAAGCGGCGCAGCGCGACGTACCGATCTACTTCGATGCACTCGGCACCGTGCAGGCCTACAACACGGTTGCAATCCGCGCGCAAGTCACCGGCCAGATCATTTCGATCAACTTCCAGCAAGGCCAGGAGGTGCGACAGGGCGACGTGCTGGCAAAAATCGATCCGGCGCCGTTCAAGGCCAACCTCAATCAGGCCGTCGCAAAGAAACACGCAGACGAGGCGCAACTGATCGACGCTCAGCTCGATCTGGCGCGCTTCACAACGCTCGTGAAAAAGAACTTCGAGACGCAACAGAATGTCGATCTGCAGCAGGCCAAGGTAGACCAGTTGAAGGCGACCATCGACGCCGATCAGGGCGCGATCGAAGCGGCGCAGACCCAACTCGACTACGCGACGATCGTCGCGCCGATCGACGGCGTCGTCGGTTTCCGTCAGATCGATCTCGGCAACATCATCCACGCGACCGACGCCAATCCGCTCACCGTGCTGACCCAGATCAAACCGTCGCAGGCGATCTGTCACGCTGCCGCAGAGCAATCTTGGCCGGGTGCGCGAAGCAATGCTTACACGGCACCGTGCCCGTGCTGGCGTTCGATCAGGACGACAAAGAGCAGCTGGCCGAAGGACATCTGCTGCTGATCGACAACCAGATCGATCAGGCGACCAGTACGATCCGGCTCAAGGCCGAATTTCCCAACGAGAACGAACGGCTGTGGCCGGGCGAATTCATCCGCACCCGCGTTCTGATTACAACGCAGAAAAATGCTGTGACGGTTCCCGCGGTCGCGGTGCAGCGCGGTCCGGACGGCTTTTATGTCTGGGTCGTGAAACCCGACAAGACGGTAGAGCAGCGCCCGATCGATGCACAAATCGTCGGCGAAGAACTGGCTATCGCAACGAAAGGCCTCAACGCCGGCGAACAAGTCGTGGTCAACGGACAGTCCCGGCTGGATACTGGCTCGCACGTCGACATTCGCAGTCAGAGCGAGCCGCCAGGTGGAGCACAGCGGCAGGCGGACAAGAACTGATGAATATCTCGGAAGTTTTTATCCGCCGTCCGATCGCCACCTCGCTGCTGATGGCGGCGCTGGCGCTGGTCGGCATCGTGGCGTTTCCGCTGCTCCCGGTCGCTCCGCTGCCCCAGGTCGACTTTCCGACAATCCAGGTTGTCGCCACCGTGCCCGGCGCCAGCCCCGAAACCATGGCGGCTACCGTGGCGACGCCGCTCGAGCGGCAGTTTGGCCAGATCGCCGGCGTCAGTCAGATGAGCTCGGTGAGTTCGCTTGGCTCGACCGTCGTGACGCTGCAATTCGACCTTAATCGCAACATCGATGGCGCCGCGACCGACGTGCAGGCGGCAATCACCGCGGCAGGTTCGCAGCTGCCGAAAAACCTCTCGACGCCGCCGACCTATCGCAAGGTCAATCCGGCGGACTCGCCGATCCTGATCGTGTCGGCGAACTCCGATACGATTCCGCTGCCCAAAGTCGACGACTTTGCCGAGAACGTGGTTGCCCAGCAGATCTCGCAGATTCCCGGCGTATCCCAGGTGCTGATCGGCGGCCAGCAGCGGCCCGCCATTCGCGTTCAGGTCGATCCGGCCAAATTGCAGGCGAAGCAGACCACGCTGGAAGACGTCCGCGCGGCATTGACCGGCGCTACGAGCGACGCCGCAAAGGGAACGCTGCTCGGCAAAGAGCAGAGTTTCACCATCGCCGCCAACGATCAGTTGACCGAGGCTGCGGACTATAACGACGTTATTATCAACTATCGTGGCGGCGCGCCGGTTCGCGTTCGTGACGTCGGCCAAGCCGTCGACGGACCGCAGGATGTCACGCTCGGCGCATTGCATCGCCAGCACATCGCCGTGGTGCTGCTGGTGTTCAAACAACCCGGCGCCAACGTGATCGATACCGTCGATCAGATCAAAGCCTCCCTGAAAGGGATGAGCGCGCTCATTCCCCCCGGCATACACCTCGAGACCGTCGTCGACCGGACGCAGACGATCCGCGCCTCGGTCAAGGATGTCGAGTTCACGCTGCTGCTATCGTGCGCGCTGGTCGTGATGGTGATCTTGCTGTTCCTGCGCAGCATCCAGGCGACGCTTATTCCCGGCGCCGCAGTACCTTTGTCGCTGCTCGGCGCCACTGCGATCGTCTATCTTGCCGGCTTCAGTCTCGACAACCTGTCGCTGATGGCCATGACGATCGCCGTCGGCTTCGTGGTCGACGACGCCATCGTCGTGGTGGAGAACATCTTCCGTCATCTGGAAGCCGGTACGACGCCGCTGCAATCGGCAATCAAGGGCGCGCGCGAAATCGGCTTCACCGTGATATCGATCAGCGTCTCGCTGATCGCGGTGTTTATTCCGCTGCTGCTGATGGGCGGCATCGTCGGCCGGCTGTTCCACGAATTTGCCATCACCGTGACCGCTGCGATCGTCGTGTCGGTCGTGGTTTCTTTGACGCTGACACCGATGCTGTGCTCGCGCTTTCTTGTCAGCGAACACGACCGGGAACACGGCCGTCTGTATCGCGTCATCGAGCGCGGTTTCGATCTCTTGCTCGGCGGGTATCGCCGCGGCCTCGACTTCGTGCTCGACCATCAATTCCCGACACTGATCGTGTTTCTCGTGACGCTTGTCGTCACCGGTGTCCTGTTCGTGATGATACCGAAGGGATTTTTCCCGACTCAGGATACCGGCATGATGCTCGGCATTTCCGAAGCCGGTCAGGACATCTCGCCGCTGAAGATGATGGATTTGCAGCGGCAACTTAGCACGGTCATCGAGCAGGATCCCGACGTCGCCGACGTCGTCTCGTTCTTCGGACCGAGCTATGGCAATACCCAGAACACCGGCCGCTTTATTGTCGGCCTGAAGCTGCGTGACGATCGCGACGCCAGTGCTTCACAGATCATCGACCGGCTGCGGCCGAAGCTTGCCCGGATTGCCGGCATACGTCTGTTCCTGCAGCCGGCCCAGGACATCACCGTCGGCGGCCGCATCGCCCGCGGTCAGTTTCAATATGTCATGCAAGATCCGGATCTGCACGAGCTCAATCTGTGGGCGCCGCGGCTTCTGGCAAAGCTCAAACAGCTGCCGCAACTCGCCGACGTCGCCTCCGACGCTATGAATACCGCGCCGCTGATGACCATCACCATCAATCGCGACGCCGCGGCGCGCTTCGGCATTCAGCCGCAGCTGATCGACGACACACTAAACGATGCGTTTGGCCAGCGTCAGGTCACGCAGTACTTCACCAACAATTCCTATTATGTCGTGATAGAAGTTCTGCCCGAGCTGCAGGGCAGCACCCAAACGCTCAATCAGATTTATATCAAATCGCCGAACACCGGGCAGTTCATTCCGCTATCGACCGTCGTGACGGTCGATACCAGTCATATCGGCGCGCTGCTGGTTTCGCATTCCGGGCAGTTTCCGGCTGTGACCTTGACCTTCAATCTGCCGCCGGGCGTGGCGCTCAGCCAGGCGGTGGATGCGATCCAGCAGGCGGCGGACGAGATCAATATGCCGTCGTCGCTGATCGGCACCTTCCAGGGCAATGCGCAGGCGTTCCAGGCCGCGCTGGCAAACGAGCCGGTGCTGATCGCGGCCGCGCTTGTCGTCGTCTATGTCATCCTCGGCGTGCTCTATGAGAGCTACATTCACCCGCTGACAATTCTGTCGACGTTGCCGTCCGCCGGCGTCGGGGCGTTGATTGCTCTCTTGCTCGGCGGCTTCGACCTGTCGGTGATCGGGATTGTCGGCATCATTCTGCTGATCGGCATCGTCAAGAAAAACGGCATCATGCTGGTCGACTTCGCCATCAGCCGCGAACGCGCCGGCCTGCCACCGCGCGAAGCGGTAAGGCAGGCGTGCCTGCTGCGCTTCCGCCCCATCACCATGACGACAATGACCGCGTTGTTGAGCGGACTGCCGCTGATGTTTGGGCACGGCTCCGGATCGGAGCTACGCCAGCCGCTCGGCTACGCCATGGTCGGCGGCCTTGCGCTCAGTCAGTTGCTGACACTGTTCACGACGCCGGTGGTTTATCTCTACCTCGACCGCTTCCAGTCGTGGCTGCGCGGCGAGGATACGGAGCACGAAGAGACACCGCAGCGATTGCCGATCGCTGCCGAATAATTCGCGCCAAGAGGGCTCCGCAAGGGGCCCTCTTTGTTTGCAATTTTCCGATCGTTATCGGCGCATTTGCAGCGCACCAACACCTTTTTGTGAACCGAATTGTTGCAAACTTGCACCCCTGCCGCTGAACGTTGGCGAAGCGCGGCACTATCATGAAGCGTCATGGCAACCTCGGGTGCCTTGCGGCCCTGCCGCAGGTGCAACCCGAACCCAAAAGGTTCAGGAGGGAAGGCTTATGTCTTACGCGCACATTCTCACCGGCCCGAGCACAAGCCCCGCACGTCCGCTCGTGCGTCGCATCGTCCCATCGGATTTGTTTCACGCTCTGGCAAGCGGCGTCGACGACTTCATGGCGATGCCGAGCCACGCCATCTTCCTGTGCGTGATCTATCCGCTGCTCGGCCTGCTCATGATCGGAATAGCTGTCGGCGGCACGATGTTGCCGCTGGCGTTCCCGATTGCCGCCGGCTTCGCGCTGATCGGACCGATCGCCGCCATCGGGCTTTATGAACTGAGTCGCCGCCGCGAAGCTGGACTCGATAGCTCCTCAAGTCGCGCGTTCGACGTGCTGCATTCGCCGTCGCTCGGCGCCATCGTCGCGCTCGGCTTGTTGCTGATGGCAATCTTCCTGCTCTGGCTGGTGACGGCGGAAGCGATCTACGTCGCCACGTTCGGCTACGCGCCGCCGGCGTCGATCGGCCAATTCGCCAGGGATGTGTTCACCACGTCGGCAGGCTGGACTTTGATCGTCGTCGGCACCGGCATCGGCTTTCTGTTCGCCGTCGTGGCGCTCAGCATCGGGGCGATCTCGTTTCCGCTGCTGCTCGATCGCGACGTCGGCGCCGCCGTGGCGCTTGCCACTTCGATCCGCGTGGTCGCCGAAAATCCGGTGACCATGGCGCTGTGGGGCTTCATTGTCGCCGCGCTGCTGGTGATCGGGTCGATCCCGTTCTTCCTGGGTCTGACCGCGGTGATGCCGGTACTGGGCCACGCAACCTGGCATCTTTATCGCCGTGCGATCGAGCCGGATCCCGATCCGCATCCGGACTATCAACCGCGCGAACGGCCCCGCCGCTCCGCTGCGGATTTTCCGGCGGCGCTGTTTCCGACGCAGGCGGTAGCGCAGGGCGTTGAACCGGCGGCACGGGGCGCAGCTCACCCTGCGCTTGCCGGGCTCTGTCGTCCGGATGTTTGTCATCAAGCAGCAAATGCCTATCATGGAGCGCCAGCACCTCTGACCCGCGTTCCGTATGCTCGATCTGGGCTTAAGTTTCCTCGCCAGCGTTGCCCGCGACCCCGATGCTCTCGCGATTGTCGATGGCGACGTGCGGCTCACTTACACGCAATGGTACCGGCGTATTTCGGCAGTCGTCGCCGGCCTGGACACGATCGGGCTGCGCGCCGGCGATCATCTCGTCACCGCACTCACCAACCGATGGGAAGCCGCGACCCTGCACTGGGCCTGCCAGTTTGCCGGCATCATCATCACGCCGGTGAACTGGCGCTCCACGGCGGACGAGATCGACTTCTATCTCGAAAACGCCGAGGCAAAGGCGCTGGCCTATGAAGACGCCTGCGCCGATGCCGTGACCGGTTCGGCAATGGCGCAAAAGCTGCCGCGGATCGCGATCGATACGCTCCGTGGCTCCGACATGGCCTTTGCTGACCTTGCTTCGCGTTCGGCGCCGGATGCACTTGCGCGCGCCGACGCCGAGAGCTGGTCGGTGATGCTCTACACATCGGGCACGACGGCACGGCCGAAAGGCGTGCCGCGCCGCCAGCGCGCCGAGCGCGCCGCGGCGCTGGCCCACGTCGCGCAAAATCTTTATGCGCATGGCGAGCGCACGCTCGGTGTCATGCCGCTCTACCACACTATGGGCGTGCGCTCGTTGCTCGCCATGTCGCTGATCGGCGGCGCGTTCATTTGCCTGCGCCGCTTCGACGTCGAGCACGCACTCGGGTTGATCGATCGCGAACGCGTTACCAATCTTTATCTGGTGCCGACGCTTTATCACGACGTCGTTCATCACCGACTGTTTGCCAGCAGCGACGTGAGCTCGGTGCGCAAGCTCGGCTTTGCCGGCGCGCCGATGACCGACGGCTTGCTGAAAACCCTGCAAGCCGCATTCAAGCCGGACCTCTTCGTCAATCATTATGGCTCGTCGGAGGTCTACACCTTCACCATCGACCAGAATGCCCTGGCAAAGCCGGGCTCGGCCGGTCGCGCCGGCATCAATCAGATGGTGCGCGTCGTGAAGCTCGGCGCCAGGACAGTGCAACGACATTGCCGCACCTGGCGAAGAAGGCGAGATCATCGCACTCCTTGCCGGCGATGAATCTTTCGAAGGCTATTGGCGGCGGCCGGAAGCCGACACCAAGGCGTTGCGCGAAGGCTGGTATTTCACCGGCGATATCGGCTTTGTCGACGCTGACGGCGACCTGTTCGTCACCGGCCGCGTCGATGACATGATCGTCACTGGCGGCGAGAACGTGTCGCCGGTCGAAATCGAAATCCTGCCTGTCGCTGCATGTCGCGGTGTCGGAAGTCGCCGTGGTCGGCTTGCCCGATGAGCGCTGGGGCAAGGTCGTCACCGCCTTCATCAAGCGCCGTGCCGCGGTCGAAGCCGACGATCTCGATGCCTATTGCCGCAACTCCGGCCTCGCCAACTTCAAGCGGCCGCGCCGCTACATCTTTGTCGAAGACATTCCGAAATCCCCGGTGGGAAAACTGCTTCGCCGCAAGCTCGTCGTCGGCGAATACCAACCCGCCGCATCCCGGCCAGAAACTTCCGTAAAAGGAACTGCAGCATGAGTGAATTTTCCGATCCGCGCCTGCAAAAGCTCGACGGCTTCCACGTCGAGATCGACGCCGCGCGCGAGCGCGCTGACATCATTCTCGACCGTCCGCCGCTCAACGTCATCGAAATGACGCAACGCGACCAGCTTCGTCTGGTGTTCGAGGCGCTCGATGAGGATGCGCGCGTGCGCGTGATCGTGCTGCGCGCCAAGGGCGAGCATTTTTCCTCTGGCGGTAACATCGCGGGCTTTCTGGCCGCATCGCCCGAACACGTCTCGAAACTGGCGTGGAATATCGCCGCACCGGCGCGCTGCTCGAAGCCGGTCATCGTTGCCAATCGCGGCTACTGCTTCGGCGTCGGCTTCGAGATTTCGCTGGCCTGCGATTTCCGCCTCGTTTCGGAGACCTGCCAGTACGCGCTGCCGGAGCAGCGGCTTGGCCAGATTCCGGGATCTGGCGGCTCGGCGCGATTGCAGAAGATCATCGGCATTACGCGAACCAAGGACATTGTGATGCGCTCCAAGCGCATTCCGGCGAAGCAGGCCTACGACTGGGGCATCGCTACCGAATGTGTGCCGGACGACAGGCTCGAGGCCGTGACTGACGCGCTGGTCGACGAGTTGCGCACGTTCTCGCCGCTGGCGCAACGCACGGCAAAAACGCTGCTCAACGAGACCGAAGACACCAATCTTGAAGCCGCGATCGAGCTGGAAGGGCATTGCTACAGCCGGCTGCGACAATCTGACGATTTCCGCGAAGGCGTCGAAGCGTTTCACTCAAAGCGCAAAGCGGTATTCCGCGGCACCTGAGTTACCCGTAGGATGGAACCGCCGATAGGCCCGCAGAGGCTCACGGGGGCACGAGGGAGGAATAGGAAACATGCGTTATTTCAGCTTTTTGGCACGGGGATTTGCGGCTCTTCTGGTCGCCTGCGCGCTGCTCCTGCCGCAGGCGGCGAAGGCGGCCGATCCGATCCGCGTGGGCTTGAGCGTATCGCTGACCGGCGCGGTCGCGCCGATCGGCAAGCAGGTGCTGACCTCGCTGCAAATCTGGCGCGATGACGTCAACGCCAAGGGCGGCCTGCTCGGACGTCAGGTCGAACTGGTGTTCTACGACGACCAGAGCAATCCGGCGAACGTGCCGCAGCTCTACACCAAGCTCATTCAGGTCGACAAAGTCGACCTGCTGATCGGTCCTTACGCCACCAATATGGTGGCGCCGGCGATTCCGGTGCTGATGCAGTTCCACAAGACCACCATCGGTATCCTGGCGAACGCCGCCAACAGCAAATTCCACTACGACCAGTATTTCTCGATGCTGCCGACCGGGCCGGAGCCGCAGAAAGCCTTCGCCTACGGCTTCTTCCAGCTCGCCGCCGCGCAAAATCCGCGGCCGAAGACGGTCGCGATCATCGCCGCCGATGCCGAGTTCGCGCAGAACGCCGCCGACGGCGCGCGTCAAACCATCAAGGAGATGGGCGGCTTCGAAATCGTGATGGATCAGAAGTATCCGCCGACCACCACCGACTATTCGCCGGTGGTGCGCGCGGCGCAGGCTCTCAATCCCGATATCGTCTTTGTCGCGGCGTATCCGCCGGACACGGTCGGCATCGTTCGCGCCGCCAACGAAATCGGCCTGACGCCAAAAATGTTCGGCGGCGCTTTCATCGGGCTGCTGGTCACGCCGATCAAGGTGACGCTTGGGCCGCTGATGAACGGCATCGTCAACAACGAAGTGTTCCTGCCGGCCAAGTCGCTGGCATTCCCTGGCACCAATGAAGTGCTGGCCAAATACCAGGAAGCGGCGAAGTCGCAGGGCATCGATCCGATGGGCTGGGCCTTCGCGCCGATCGCCTATGCGGCGGGCCAGACCTTGGCGCAGGCCGTGGAAGCGACGAAAGGCACCGACCAGGCCGCGATCGCGGCGTGGTTGCGCAGCCATACCGTTCATACCGTGGTCGGCGACATCACCTTCGGCAAGGACGGCGAATGGGCGAAGTCGCGCGTGTTCTTCACCCAGTTCCAGCACGTCACCGGCAATTCACTCGACAATTTCCGCGACACCACCCATGAAGTCGTCGTGTGGCCGAACGAGTACAAGACCGGCGATCTGATTTACCCCTACGGAGACGCGAAGAAGCCATGAACGGTACGCCTTTCAAGCTTGGCACTTTTACAGCATTGGGCGGCGCCTTTGCCGGCGTCGTCCTCGGCGAGGATGTTTTCAGCTTGCGCGCCCTTCCGGGCAGCAAGCTGACCTCGACCGAAAGCATCGAAACGCTGCTGGAAAGCTGGGACGCGAATTTCGCAGCGTTGCAGGAGAGCGTCGCCCGCCTTGAGAAAGAAGGCAGGCCCGGTGCGTTCAAGTTGTCGGACCTGAAAGTGCTGCCGCCGGTGCGCCGGCCCGGCAAGATGTTCTATGCCGCGCAGAACTTTCAGGAGCATGTCGATGAAATGCTCCGCGCCGGCATGACACCGAAGGAAGGGCCGAAATTCACCGGCGAGAAATCGACCTCGCAGCCGTATCTGTTTCTCAAGGCACCCAGCACGCTGGCCGGCGCCTACGACGATATCGCGATCCCGAACGGATTGAAGAAGATCGACTGGGAAGCCGAAATCGCCTGCGTGATCTCGAAACCCGGCAAGCACATCAAGGTCGAGCGCGCGCTCGATCACGTCGCCGGCTGGATGACGACCAACGACGTCTCCGCCCGCGACTTGCAGGTTCGCGCCGACCGGCCCGGCCTGCGCTCGGACTGGCTCAACGGCAAGAGCCACGACAATTTCGCGCCGACGGGTCCGTTCCTGGTGCCGCGCGCATTCGTGAAAGATCACATGAACCTGTTCATCCGGCTCACGGTGAACGGCGAGGTCAAGCAGAACGGCAATACCTCGCAATTCATCTTTACGCCCGAGGAGCAGATCGAATACGCCTCGGACATTCTCTCGCTGCAGAGCGGCGACTTTTTCAGCTGCGGCACCTGCGGCGGCGTCGGCCAGGGCACCAACACGTTCCTCAAGGTCGGCGACGTGATGGAGACCGAGATCGAAGGCCTGGGCAAGATGCGCAACAAGTTTGTCGCCGAAAGCAACTAGCCTTCATGCTGGCGTCGCAACGCGCGCTGTTCGATCTACCCGACGACGTCTGTTACCTGAACGCCGCTTCTTATGGTCCATTGCCGTTGGCGACGGTCGCGGCGGCGCGGCAAGCCGTAGAGCGCAAAAGCCGGCCGTGGGAGATCGAACTCAAGCTTCGCCGCCGGCCAGCACGAGCGGGCCCGCAAGGCCGCCGCCGGTTTGATCAATGCCGATCCTGACGATGTCGCCCTGATTTCGTCGGTCAGCTACGGCGTCGCCACCGCCGCGAAGATCCTTGCCGTTCCTGCCGGATCGCGGGTGCTGGTGTTGCAGGACGACCATTCCTCGCCGGTCCTGGAATGGATGAGCCGCGCTGCGGCGCAAGGGTTCGACGTCGAAACCGTGCGCAGCCCCACCGATCACGACTGGACCGGCGCGGTGCTCGCGGCGATCGAGCGGCCCGGCGCCGCGCCGATCGCAGTGGCTTCGATCTCGTCGGTGCTATGGACCGACGGCTGCGTCGTGGACATGAACCGCGTCGCGCCGGCGTTGCGCGCGCGGGGCGCGGCGCTGCTGATCGATGCGACGCACGGCACCGGCGTGCTCGCACTCGACGTCCGCACGCTCGATCCGGACTTCGTGGTGTTTCCGACTTACAAGTGGCTGCTCGGTCCTTACGGCCGCGCTTTTCTCTACGTCGCCAAACGTCATCAGGGCGCAGTTCCGCTGGAGCAGACCAGCGCCGGCCGGCGCGGTGTGAATTCCGAAGCCGACACCTATTTCAAGGATCTCGACTATGTCGGCAATGCGCGCCGCTTCGACATGGGCGAGCGCGATCATTTCATCTCGCTGGAAATGGCGTCGATGGGCATCGAGCAGGTCGCGGCCTGGGGCTGCGCGGCGATCGGCGAGCGGCTGGCGATGCTGACCAAACGGCTCGCCGACGGCGTCCGCGGCAATCGCGTTTCGTTTCCGGATGCGCGGTTCCGCGCGCCGCACATTCTCAGCCTCGGGTTCAGCGGCGGCATGCCCGACGGGCTGATCGGCAAACTCGCCGCCGAGCGCATTCATGTCGCGCCGCGGCTCGGCCGGATGCGGATCAGCCCGCATGTCTACAATACCGAGGGCGATGTCGACCGG